>CAWEBF010000013.1:0-44187 GCA_963807235.1 uncultured Acidobacteriota bacterium | reverse complement strand
GACGCCCGACGTCGTAGAGACCCACGAGGCTACGGGCCTGCCAGCGGAAGACTAGCCACGGTAGGCCCCGTAACCAATGAGGCCGGCAAGACCTACAAGGACGGCGCCAGCCGCCTGGAACTCCCATGACCGCTCCATGGAGACCCGCCCCATCATCCGCACGCCCAGCTTCGGCAGGCAGAAGCGCAGCACGCTCTTGATGAGGAAGCACCAGCCCAGGACCGTCAGCACGGCCGGTATCCCCGACCATACGTTGTGGAACGCGACGATCAATCCGGCGAGCGGCAGATGTATGAACCCGTCCACGAAGGCACCGGCTTCGCCTTTGCCTCGCAGAAGGATGAAGTACCTTGACCCAGGCCTTGGGTTGAACAAGGTGCGAGAGACCGATCACGGCGAACAGAATGACCGCAAGGATTTCGACAGACCTCTCCATGAGCTTCTCCCGATTTAGAAACGCACCAATCTGTTCACCTTCACGATGAACGCGCGTGCCTGCAGCTCAGGGAAACGCACCGTCGCGGTGTCGCGCTGCTCGTTGTAGACCACGAACAGCTCGCTGCCTGGCCGGATCCTCCTACTGGAACCGCACTTGCCCACCGACCGCGCACCCGTGTTGTATTGCACGAGGGCGCTCGTGAACATCGCCGGCGTCACCGTGTAGGTGGCGCGCGTGCCCACCAGGTGCGTGGTGGAGGACCCCACGAGCAGGTCCACCCAGTTGCCCTGGTAGCTGGGCTCGAGCGCCAGCTGGGGAGTCGGGTTGATGCGACCCTGGTTCACGTTGAGCGTGGTTTTGTGCCCGTCCGGAGAACGTCCCGTGCTCCAGGAACACGCTTCCGGATATCCGTCGCTGGCGGCCGAAGGTCGCGCCCAGCCATCCGCTGCCGTAGTCATAGCCGCCGGCCGGCACGGTCAGCCCGACGATGCGCAGCGGCTCCGGCAGGTACTCGTAGGTGCTCATGCCGCCGATGTGGATCGCATCGCTGCTCTGGAATTCGATCGAGAACTCGGATTGCAGCGATCGCGTGTCCACGCGCCCGGCCCAGTTCTCGATGTAGGTACCCGATGAGTTCCAGTTGTAGCGTCGCACGCGCCCGCCGCTCCCCGGTCGAGGGCTGAAGCGAAAGCGCGCCAGCGACTTTCGGATATCGTCTCGCCGCACGAACCCGATTTCGGGCAGGAAGTTGTCGCCGACAGCCAGGTGCTCCACCGCGACGCCGTAGCGGTCGCCGGCGTAGTCCATGACGGCGCGGTAGCTCGTGTCCTCCGTCGAGACGCCGGGAGTCTGCGTGCGCGCCCAATACGTGTTGAGGGTCAGGTTGTTGAAGAAGGCAAACGTGCCGTCGGCGCCGGACATCTGGTTGCTGCCGGGCGCGCCAGTAACCTGAGACCGGCTGGTCGCAAGGACGCCAATGCTGCTCCGGCGCAGGATGTCGCGGCGGAGCCGCGCCACTGAGAAGTTGGTGCGCCCCAGGCCCACCTGCCGGTCGTCGTTGGAGGTGATGTTCAGCATGCCCATGCTGTAGCGGCCCGCACGACCGGTCATCCGCCCACCGGCCTCGATTGGGATCGCCAGTCCTTGATCGAAGCCGATTCTCCGGCTGTAGAACATGACCGGCGTGTCGCCGGACGCATCGGCGCCCTGCCCGCCGAAGCCGAACACGCCCTGGTTTTCCAGGAAGAACTCACGCTTTTCCGGGAAGAACAGGCTGAAGCGCGTGAGGTTGACCTGCTGTTCGTCGGCCTCCACCTGCGCGAAATCGGTGTTGTAGGTGAAGTCGGCCGAGAGATTCTGCGTGAGGCCATAGCGCATGTCCACGCCGATGTCCGCCGAGGGGTCGTTGCGCACGCGTGGGACCGTTGTCTGATCCGTCTGCACGCTCGACACCGCGTAGGGCTTGACCTCGATGTTCCGGGACCCCTGCGGAGCCTCGAGGCCGACCATCGTCGCGGCCAGCGACGCGCGGAAGAGGCCCGTTTGTCCCATGGCCCGGGGGATGCGAGTCAGGAACGACGTTTCGTTCTTCGTCCTGTTCGTGCGCCGCGCGTTGAAGCCCCAGATTCGGGCTCGGCCCGGCCTGTAGCGCAGCGACTTGAATGGGATGGCGGTTTCCACTGTCCAGCCGCCGTCGAAGCGTCCCACTTTGACGTCCCAGATCGGATTCCAGTCCGCACTGAAGGCGCTTTCGTTCGAGATCTGGCCGTCCCATCGGCCGCCCAGCGGATTGATCGCGAACTCGATCCCGTTGCGGCGGTCGTAGAAGGGATCGATGAGGAACGCCACGTGGTCGTTCTGGAAGATGTTGTTGCTGTCGCGCCGCATCTCGTTGGCCACCAGGTTGTCGGGACGGCTCTCCCACAACCGGAAGCTGACGTACAACGCCTCGTCGTCGAACAGCAGCCACACCTCGGTCTTTTCCGTGGCGGGTGGTCCCTCCAGCGGCTCCTGCTGGATGAAGTCGCCTATCGGAGGCAGCGCGCCGTAGATGGCTTCGTCCAGCCGGCCGTCCACGCGCAGCGGCGCCGTCAGGCGAACGGCGCGAACGGTGGCCCGGCCTTCGTCATCGCGCGTGATGACGCCGGGCGGCGGCGGGGCAGGGGGCCCGCTGAAGGAGAACGGCGCGTCCAGCTCGGATGCGTCCTGCGCCCAGGACTCGGTACCCGCCGCAAGCACGAAGACACACGCCGGCGAGACTTCGCCACGACCAGGGGAGAGGCACCAGGGAGATCATACCGGGCGGGCTGCCGCCGCGCGAAGCCTCGCTGGCCCTATGACATGATGAGCGTTCGTGTTTTCCGGGCCGCTGCTCTCTGTTTTTCTGATCGTGGCGGTGGACGTGCTGGGTCTCACCATCATGATTCCGCTGCTGCCGTTCTACGCGGAACGCATGGGCGCCAGCCCGTTTCAAGTGGGCTGGCTGATCGGCATCTACGCGGCGTGCCAGCTGGTGTCTGGGCCCATCCTCGGGCGATGGTCCGACACGATGGGCCGCAAGCCGCTCCTCATTGCCAGTCAGATCGGCACGTGCATCGGCTTCATCATCACGGCGTTCGCGCCAAATCTCTGGGTGCTCTTCCTGGCTCGCGCGATCGACGGCGCCACGGCCGGCAACCTGTCGCTGGCCCAGGCCTATATCGCCGACGTCACGCGCCCTGAAGAACGGGCGAAGTCGTTCGGCATCATCGGCATCGCCTTCGGCCTCGGGTTCCTGGTGGGGCCCGCGGTGTCAGGCCTGCTGGCCGGGTACGACTACCGGCTGCCCATCTTCGTGGCCGCGGCGCTGTCGGCGACGAGCGTCGTCACCACGTGGCTGCTGCTGCCGTCGGTGACGCCGGGAGGCGCGGGTGGGCCCGCGTCCGGGCGGCGGCTGTCGCTCTTCGACTGGCGCGCCTACGCCGCGTACTTCTCGCAGCCGGCGCTGTCGTCCCGGCTTTGGCAGTTCGCGCTCTTCGCGCTCGGCTTCGCGATGTTCGTGTCGGGGATGCCCCTGGTGCTCGAGCGCCGGCTCACCTGGGAGGGCCAGGCCTTCGGGCCGGAGCAAGTGGGGTATGCCTGGGCCCTGGCCGGCATCTTCGGCGTGATCTGGCAAGGCCCCGCGCTGGGGCGCCTCGTGAAGCGCTTCGGCGAATCGCGGCTCAACCTCGCCGGCTTTGTCGGCTATGTGGGCGGCTATGCGCTGATGGCGTTCGTGGCGTCGATCCCCATGCTCATCGTGGCCACGGCCGTGCTGTCGATGGGCTCGCTGGTGCGGCCCGCGCTCACGAGCCTCATCACGCACGCCGCGCCGCGAGACGAGCAGGGCGCCGTGCTGGGGCTGATGCAATCGCTCAACTCGTGCGCGTCGATCGTCGGGCCAGTGCTGGCCGGGTTCCTGATCCAGCAGGGCCTGCTGACGGCGTGGGGGCTGACGGCCGCCGCCACTGCAGTGGCCGGGCTGGCACTCGCGTCGTCATCGCGGTCGTAGTTATCGACCACTCTGGCGATCCGCGAGGTCGAGATTCCTGCCACTCCGGTTGCTAGGATTCGATTGCGCCCTGCCCAATGCACGGCCCAGACACTGGCACCGCGTGTGCGATCGACAGGCGTACAATGAGCCAGTGCCTGGGAGCCACGACGTGAACCCCGCAAGCCCTCGGGTGAAGCTCACCTACGACGACTTCGTGCTGTTTCCCGACGACGGGAAACGTCACGAGCTGATCGACGGAGAGCATTTCGTGACGCCTTCACCCAACCTGGGACATCAGCGCGTAGTCGGAGCACTGCACGCGGCGATCCACGTCTGGCTGCGCTCGAACCCCATCGGCGAAGTGTTCGTTGCGCCCTTCGACGTGCTGCTGTCGAACATCGATGTCGTAGAGCCGGACCTGCTCTACATCTCGAACGAGCGGAAGCGAGTCATTCTGACACCGAAGCACGTGACCGGTGCGCCCGAGCTTGTCATCGAGGTGGCGTCCCCCAGCACACGCACTCGAGATGAGACGCTGAAGCGACGGCTGTTCGAGCAGCGGGGAGTCTTGGAGGTACTGGGTCATCGACCCCGAGCTCCACACGGTGCGAATCTATCTCCGAGAGGGTGAAGGGTTCGGTCGTCCGGTTGAGCGCGCCCACGAGCGTGGCGACGCCTTGTCGACGTCTCTTCTACCGGGCTTCGAACTGCCCTTGTCGGAGGTCTTTCGCGACGACCGTTGACGCGCCGCGTGTGACCTATCTCAGCAGGCGCGTCAGCACGCTACGAAGCTGCACGCTGGCGTTGGCGGTGGGATCGGCCGCCCGCCACGCCACGAACCCGTCGGGCCGCACCAGCACAGCCCCGTGATCTGAGATCCCCAGCGCTTCGGTGAGGTTGCCGTCGGCGCTCACGAGGTCTTCGCCGATTCGGTGCGCCGTGATCGCGGGTGACTCGATCGCACGGGCCGCGTCGCACCACGCCGCGCCCTGCGGGCCGGCAAGCAGCAGAAACGAACCCGTGAGGTCCAGCGTCGACATGCGCTCACCGTGCCGCTGCACCCAGGCATGCGGCAGCCGCGTGCCGGGCGCCCCCCGCGAGGTGCGTGGGTCGATGTGCCCGCTCGGGCCCCCCGGCTCCGGCATCACCGCACTCGACTCATAGACGTAGCCAATTTCGATGTCGAAGTCGGCGGCCAGCGGTGCGATTGGGGGATCCACCTGCAGCCATGGCGCGCTGCGCGTCACGTATCGCGTGAACGCCTGCTCGGCGGTGAAGGCCGAGGCCGGGCGCCGCTCGGCATCGTAGGACGCCAGCAGGCCGTCGCCCGCCTGGCCGTGCAGCGCGAGCGCCAGCTTCCACGCCAGGTTGTGCGCGTCGTGGATGCCGGTATTGCCGCCGAAGCCGCCGTTGGGCGGCATCACGTGCGCCGCGTCGCCGGCCAGGAACACGCGGCCGTCCGCGGAAGGTCTCGGCCACTTCCGCGGTGGCACGCCAGCGTGAGATGCCGTCGATGCGCACGTCCAGGTCGGCCACGCTGGCCCCCGCGCGCACGTGCCGAATCAGCGTGGGCTCCGTGATGTCGGCGGCGGCATTGGCCGCGGCCACCGGATCCACAGTGGGATCGCCCACGGTGTTGATGACCAGGAACCCCGAGGTCTGGGCGCGATTCATCCGGAAGAAGCCGCTGATTGCCGGGTTCTTCACATACAGGACGCTGATGGGTTTCCTCGGCGAGCCAGCGCGACAAATCGGCCGTGAAATAGATCGTGACGGAGTTCGAGAACACGGGCCTGCCGGAGCGCCCGATGCCCAGCACCTCCCGCACGCGCGAGTGCGCACCGTCGGCCCCGATGAGATACCGCCCGCGCACCACGCGTTCGGAGCCGGTATCCACGTGGCGAATCGTCATCGATACGCCGTCCGGATCCTGCGTGACGCCCACCACGTCGTGCTGCCGCAACAGCTCGGCCCCGCCCTCGCGCGCGCGTTCGAAGAGGATCGGCTCCAGGTTTGGTTGGTTCAAGACAGCCGCCGGCAGGGGCTGACCGCGTCCACGCCGGCATTCAGGTCGCCGATGATGTCGGCCAGCTTGCGTCCGGACACGGTGTCCATCAGCACGATGCCGCCGTCGGGGACGAAGTCCTTGCGCGATCCCTCGACGACCTGCGTTTCGATCCCCGCGGAGCGAAAGAGCTCCAGCGTGCGCATGTGGAAGAACGCCGCCCGGGGGAAGTGGGAGACCGCCGGCAGCCGCTCGACCAGCAGCGACGGCACGCCGTGCTGGCCGAGGAACATCGCCGCCGACAGACCCACCAGGCCTCCGCCGGCGATGAGCACGGGTGCGTCGTAGACGCTGTGGTCGGCCATGTGCCGCGGCATTATACGGCGGCGATTGACACCGTCGCCGCGGCAGGATTCAATCTGGCTCGTTGAGGGAGAGTCCAATGAAGTGCCTGAACCGGTTTGCCGTCGCCACCATGGCCGTGCTGGGCCTGGTCATCCCGTCCGCCGAAGCGCAAGCCCAGGCGTTCTCCGAAGCCTCGAGGGGGCTCGTGAACTACAGGCTGTCCGAGTTCATGCCGCGCGGGGCCTGTGACGCGTTGGCCTCGTCGGTCAAGATCGCCGACCTGGTGTCGCTGCAGGCGCGCGAGGTCGCGGCCGCCGACGGCGCGCCCACCCACTGCCGGGTCAGCGGCGTCATTGCGCCGGAGGTGGCGTTCGAGGTCGACCTGCCCGCGCGGTGGAACGGACGCTTCTACATGATCGGCAACGGCGGGCATGCCGGGGAGGGATTCGAGGACGCGGGCCGCACCGGCCAGCGCGCCGTGGCCCTGCAGCACGGGTTCGCCTTCGCCATGACGAATACGGGCCACGATGCGCGCAAGGAACCCGGCGCGAGCTTCGTGTTGAGCAACCCACAGAAGGCCATCGACTACGCCTACCGCGCGGTGCATGTGACGGCGGTGGCCTCCAAGGACATCGCGAAGGCCTACTACGCGCGTCCGGTGGACCGGTCGTACTGGAACTCCTGCTCGAACGGCGGGCGTCAGGGTCTCATCGAGGCCCAGCGGTTCCCCGATGACTTCGACGGCATCGTGGCCAATGCGCCGTGGGTGGAGCAGACCAGGTTCACGATTGGCGCGATGTGGAACCAGCGCGCGCTGACCGAGGCTCCCGTGTCGCCCGAGAAGATGACGCTCGTGGCCAGCCGCGTGATGGCCACCTGCGACGCCGTGGACGGACTGACCGACGGCCTCATCGACGACCCGCGCGCGTGCAAGTTCGATCCGGCGCGCGACGTTCCGGCCTGCACCGCTGGCACCGACGGCGCCGACTGCCTGACCGCGGCGCAAGCGAGCGCGATCAAGAAGGTGTATGGCGGCCCGACGAGCAACGGCGCGCCGTTCTTTGCCGGTTTCATGCCCGGGAGCGAGGCGGTGGTGGCGGGGCCAGGCGGCGCGGCCGCCAGCGGGTGGCTGAACCTGATCGTGCCCCGGCAGGCCGACGCCAAGCCGGCGGACTTCAACCTCGGCGAGAACACCATGCGGTACCTGGTCTTCCATCCCCCGCGTCCCGACTACGACTACCGGACGTTCGACTTCGACAAGGACGCGAGCCTGTTGGACCGCTGGGGCGCGCTGGCCAATGCGAACAACCCCGACCTGAGCGGCTTTCGCAAGCGTGGCGGCAAGCTGCTGATGACCTACGGCTGGGCCGATTCCATCCTGCAACCGATGATGGGCGTGGAGTATTACGAGAAGGCGCTGGCCGTGAACGGCGCCAACACCACCGACTTTTTCCGCCTGTTCATGCTGCCCGGCATGGCGCATTGCGGCGGCGGCGTCGGGCCAGACCGCCACGACCCGATGACGACCATCATCGACTGGGTGGAGCGCGGCAAGGCGCCCGACACGATCCTGGCCAGCAAGGTCACGGGCGGCCAGGTGGTCCGGACGCGACCGCTGTGCGTCTACCCGCAGGTGGCGCGCCATACGGGGACGGGCAGCATCGACGACGCGGCAAACTTCCGATGCGTGGCTCCACCGTCATCGCGCTAGCGGCCGTTGCAGTCGCAGTCCCACTGCTAACTGCGCAGCAGGCGCAGTTCGAGGTCGCGTCCGTCAAGCTGCACACGTCCGCCGATCAGCGCATGATGATGGTGGCGCAGCCGGGCGGCCGGTTCGTGGCCATGAACATCCCGTTGCGGATGCTGATCCGCACCGCCTATCAGCTGCAGGACGATCAGATTGTCGGCGGGCCGAGGTGGTTGGCGACCGATCGCTTCGACATCGAAGCGAGGGCCGAGGACACGGGCGCTGCGATCCACCCGCAGCTGCTCGCGATGCTGCAGTCGCTTCTCGCCGATCGGTTCAAGCTGACCACGCATCGCGAGAAGCGGGAGCTGCAGGTGTTCGCACTCGAGCGCGCCCGGACCGACGGCCCGCTCGGCCCCGGTTTGCGGCCGACGGCCTGCCCGGACCTCGAGGAGGACCTCAAACGGGTGACGCGCTGCGCGAACATCTCGACCGGGTTCGGTTCGCTGTCCTTGAAGGGCATGCCGTTCAACCAGTTCACGCCGTACCTGTCGCCGTATGTAAACCGCGTCGTGATCGATCGGACCGGTCTGGATGCGCGCTACGACATCGATTTGAAATGGACGCCCGACCCCCAGGCGCTGCCTCCCGGGGCTGGACCCGAGCCGCCGGCCGGTGATCCGAACGCCCTGTCGATCTTCACCGCCATCCAGGAGCAGCTGGGCCTGAAGCTGAGTGCGAGCCGGGACACGGTGGAGGTCCTGGTCATCGACACGCTGGAACCGCCGACTCCCAACTGAGTTCGCGATGCTGGCCATCATCGCGGCCATTGGCGTGGCCGTGTTGTCGCACCTTGCGCCGTTTCCGTTTCTCCTCGACACCACGAAACACACGGTCTGGCGGATGCCGCGCGGCGGCGTGCCCACCGTCTACCTGACGTTCGACGACGGGCCGAACCCGACAGCCACGCCGATGATCCTGGATGCGCTGGCGCGGCAGGGCGTGCGGGCGACGTTCTTCGTGATCGACCGTCACCTGACGCGCGACACGGCTCCGATCGTGCCCCGCGCAGCCTCTGAGGGACATGCCGTGGCCCTGCACTGGCATTCGCGCGAGCCGATGTTCAAGAGCCCGACCTACGTGGCGGCGATGCTCCAGGAAGCCGCTGCCCGGATGGAGCTGCTGACAGGCGTCGTGCCGTGCCGTGCGTTCCGGCCCCACGCCGGTCACCGCAGCATCCCGATGCTGATGGGCGCGGCCAAGGCCGGCTACCGGGTGATCGGCTGGGGCTGGATGCTGTGGGACTTCAACTGGTTCCGCGAGCGCAACGCCGGCCAGATCGCGCCGCGGCTCGTGGACCATGCGTCACCCGGCGACATCCTCGTGATTCACGACGGCCATCACGAGGATCCGCAGGCCGACCGTCGCTACGCCGTGGACGTGGTCGATCGCCTGGTGCCCGAGCTGCGCGCGAAGGGGCTGGAGTTCGGCACCATCTGCTAGCATTCGGACGATGTCGCGCCGCATGGGCATCGTGATCCTCGCTGCCGTGTTGGCGCTGGCGCCAGCCGTGCGGGCGCATCACTCGATCGTGGGGCAGTTCGACGTGTCGAAGACGATCACCTTGACCGGCACCGTGGCCAAGGTGGATTGGATCAACCCTCACCCGTACGTGCATCTGGATGTGAATGGTCCGAAGGGTCCAGCGGCGCGCTGGGCGCTCACGACGATTCCCGTGGCGATGATGCGAAAGGCGGGCATCACCAGTGAACTGCTGGCCGGCAAGCCCGGGGAGATCGTCACGGTGGTGGTTCACCCGGCCCTTAACGGCAAACGCATCGGCTGGATGCTGCGCCTGACCTACGCGGATGGCCATTTCTTCTCGTTGTTCGAGCTCTAGCGTCGCGGCCGCGCTGATCGTTGCCGTGGCTGCGTGCTCGACGCCGCGGCAGGAGAGCGGGAATCGCCCCGACCTGAACGGCACGTGGGGGCATCAGCGCGTATTCGGTCTCGAGTCGGTGTGCGTCGATTTGCTGCCGGCAGGCTCGCGCCGGAACGTGCCATGCCCCGAGCCCTCCGACGCGGCCGCATCAGGGCCGGGGGACGCCGCCTTCCCGGCGTACAAACCCGAGTTCGCGATGAAGGTTGCGGACCTACATCAGCGTCAGGTGGAACTCGATACAGTGCTGCGCTGCTTCCCGCCCGGTGTGCCGCGGATCGGACCACCAGCGAAGATCGTGCAGACCGATCGCGAGGTGGTGTTCCTGTACGACGATCCGAACGGCAGCTTCTTCCGGCTCGTGCCGCTCGATGGCCAGCCGCCACCGGCCGGGACCACGGCCAAGTACCTCGGCGATGCTGTGGGCCGGTTCGAGGGCGATACGCTGGTGGTCGAGACCGTGAACTTCACCGACGAGACGTGGCTGACCGACAACGGTGCATTCCACACCACCGGGCTTCGGGTGATCGAGCGCCTGCGACGCGTCGGCGACACCATCGAGTACAGGTCCACGGCATACGATCCGGCGGTGCTGGCCGAGCCCTGGGCGCTTCCGGCACGCGTGCTTCGACGGTCGAGCGAGCGGCTCGAAGAGCCTCCGCGCTGCGAGGAGCGGGACCTCGCGAACATGGTGGACCCGTCGCAGTTCCACGAGAACCCACGATAGCCGCGTTCGCTCAGCCCGGATTCGAGGTCGAAGAACGCGGCACGTACAACGCCTCGATGGCATAGCCAGGATCGAACGGCGTGCCGTCCCAGGTGGGCAGCGTCCGCGGCGTGATTGTGATGTTCTGCGCCGCCAGACGATCGATCGTGGGAGCGAGCGGGTTCGCGAGGTCGAAGCGCGGCTGGGGCGGCGCGATGTGTAGCGGCAGGCCATCCGGGTGGAAGAAGGCGACAGTGGCATCGGACTGGCGTCTCAGCCTGAAACCGCCCTCGTGCACGAGTCGATGGTGGCGCCGGCACAACAACACCAGGTTGTCGAGGCTGGTCGAACCGCCGTCCCCCCAGTGCTCGATGTGGTGGGCGTCACAGCGACGGGCGGAGCAGGCCGGAAACTGGCAGCGCGTGTCGCGAGCGCTCAGCGCTCGCCGGATGGCCGACGGAATCGTCCGCGTTTTGCGGCCGGCGTCGAGCACGTGGCCGTCGGCGTCGTGCTGCATCCGGACGACGCCCGCGTCGCAGGCGAGGCGTTTGGACGTTTCCGCGGAAACGTGGACGGCCGCATCGTCCACCTCGAGGGCGCCGTCGAATACCACCTCCTCGCCGGCCGTGGCGTCGACGTGCAGCACGACCTGATAGCGGTCTCCGGCCGTGCCCGCATCCAGGTCGGCGGTGAGGGCCGCTTCGGCCAACCGCCCCAAGGCATCGGCCCGTCGCTGCCGTCCATCGACGTCGTCTACCAGGCGGCCAACCTTGGGCGCGGCCTTGGCCTCGCGAAACAGTTTGTCTTCCGCCGCGTTCAGCGCCCGGATCACCACGGCGCCAATCTCCGGCGTCAGCCGTCCGCGCAGCACCACCATCCCGTCGTCGTCGATCCAAGTGGTCAGATGGCGTGACAGATGCCTGGCATCGGCCTGCTGGGCCGCGATCACGCGGTCCACGCGGCGCCAGGCACGGACGATGCGCTCCACGTGCGAGGCGGTGCCAGCCATCGCCACGTCGAGGAGCTTCTGCTCTGTCTCCGGCGTCGCGACCCGGGTAATGGCGCGCACCTTGGCGTACGACAGCGCGCCGCGTTGCATCGCCCCGGCAATGAGCGGAAGGGCAGGCAGAGCACGCGCGACCCGTACCTTCTCGCGTGACGCTCCGATATCGATGCCCGTGCGCCAACTGAGCCAGTGGGCACACGACAGGAAGCCGTTATTCCACCCGGCTTCCGCATCGAACTCTCTGAGCATGACGAGCAGTTCGTAGGTAGCCGCGTGGATGCGGCCAGCCAGTTCGGCGATGGCCTCGCCGAGCGCGTCGAGGGGCATCGTTTTATCGCTGGTGGCGTCGAGAGGAGTGAGTGGCGTCATGCCGCATCGTAACGCCACGATTTTCGGCCGCTCAATTGGCTCGCACGGCAACGATCGCGGAGGGGATGATCATCGATGGTTCAGTGGCCACCGATCGCTCGCCACGTCGCAAATGCACTCGTGCGAGACGGCGTCTAAACGCGATTCAAGCGCGCCGTCAAAGACCGTCTCAGATCGTGTCAAGAGCGAAGTGGGCCACCTGAAAAGAATGTGTGCCGAAATGCGAACGCCCTCGAACGATGTCGGAGACGAGTGCGTGCCGCGGCGCTGGCCTCAGCGCACGAAACGCCAGGACCGCGGCGGTGACCCCACCGCCCTGAGGGCGGGCCGGCTGGATGGACCCAGGCCCTGCGTCAGCAGCAGAAACAGGTCCGAGATCACCGACCGGTTGTCGCCGTAGTAGAAGTGTCCGATCAGGTTGCTGTCCACGGCCGTGACGTCGATCGAGTCGATACCGGGTATCACGAGGACCGACGGGCGTGTATCTCCGGCTCGTCGATACTCCTGCAACTGCTTGGAGAGTGTCAGCGCGACGTCCGAGGCGGAGGCGTACAAGGTGGTTCGCACGGCATGTCGCGTGACCCCGGCCGCCAACTGGACGAACGTCTCCGCATCGATGTCCGGCGCCGTCAGCACCACCTGGTTGTAGAGCCGTGACGACCCAGACGGCTGCCGGTTGAGTGCCTGCACCAGGGCCCGGTTGCCCATGCTGTGGGCGATCAAATGAATCCGTTGCGCGCCCGTTTGCGCGGCCACGTCCCGAAGGAACCAGTCGAGATGCACGGCGGTCCAATCGTTGTTGTTCAGGGCGGCGGTATAGCCGAGCGGACTCGCTCCCGTGTCGGACGGCCAGCTGTAGAGGATTGGGGCGCCGTCGAAGCCCAGGTCATAGGCAATTTGCGCGGTGCGCATCACGGCGTCCAGGAAGGCCACGTTGAAGCCATGGACGAATACGAACGCGTCCTTCCGCCCCGACCTCGACACGACGCTCCGGATTTCGTCGTAGAACCCCTGGTAGTCGAGCATCGTCCGTCTGGTGATCACGAAGTGCAGGGCTGGATCCTCGCGAAACAGGGTCCAGATCGTCGGCCGCTCGATGTTGCCCAACTGGTGGTCACGGGGGATGCTGACGTCGAAGCGTCCGAGCGCCAACCTGCCGGCCGGGCTGCGGCCCGATCCATAGTCGAGGGCCGGCCCAGGCTCCCGGTTGCGGTCGGTGGCGTAGAACACGGGAATGACGGCTTCCCCGGCCGATGACGGTGGTGGACTCGGTCTTGCGGCCCCGCCCCGTGCAGGCGGTGGTGTGGGCTCCGGGCCCGGGAGGCCGACCTGCGCAGGCGCGGGCGGAGGCGGAGGTGGCGGTGGAGGTTGCGGAGCCGGAGCCGGCGATGCCGTCGCTCCCGGTTCCCTCAGGCGCGCGTCGACGCGAACCCGTTCGCCAGGCCTGACCGCGACACCCTCGCGCAGGAAGCGCGCGAACCGTGGCGTCCTGATTTCCAGGCTGTACCTCCCGGACGGGAGCGCCGTGAACGCGTATGTCCCGTCGGCACGGGTCGTCGCGAACTGCCGGGGCTGGTCCGGCACATCGTCCCGGCGAAGGGACACGCTGACGCCCGAAATGGCGGCGCCTTCCGAGTCGCTCACCTGCCCGGTGATGGTCCCGGCTGGCGCCTGCGCGGCCGTATCCGGATGCCAGCCCGCCACCAGCAGTCCGGAGATGAGCGCGAGTCTGAGAAGTCCAACGCGCCGGTGAGTCATCGCCGACTCCTTCACCAACCCGGAGGGCGCGTGCGCGCACCGTTCCACTTGCATAAACGTCGCGCCGGGAGGAATCGAACCGCCCCTCCAGGGCGGCGGGCTCAGTGCGTGGCGGAGACCTCAGCCGTCGGCAGTGGACCCCTGACCGTGCGGTGCGACAGGTGCTGCCACTGGCCGTTGCGCTTGGCGTACACGCGCTCGAACCACACGTGGCTGTGGTTGACGCCCGTGGTAGACGGCGCCTGACCCGCGGTGCGCGCCAGGTAGAAGTAGCGGCCGACGGTCATGGCCACGTCGCCGTGCAGCTCCACCTGCACCGAGTCGAGCTCGCGGTACCAATAGGGCGCCGGCTGCCGCTTCACCCACTCGATCCACGTGGTCTTGGTGTCCACCTTGAGCGGCGCGCCTCCGCTCGTCCACCCGTCACCGTGGGTGAAGATGAAGGTGGGTGCGAGCACGCGCTCGAGGAACGCCGTGTCCTGCCGCACCACCGCGGCCTCCATCGCCTTCTCGAGGGCCAGCACCTCCGCGATCGCCGCCTGGCCAGAGGCGTCTGGCGCTGGCACGCCGGGCGGCACGCTGCTGGCCGCCGCGGCCGTCTTCGGACGCCATGAAGCGCTCGATGACTGCGCCCCGAAGGACAGGTGCCGTGAGAAGAAGGGCAGCACCTTCTCCTCGAGCCGCTGCGGAATCCTGTTGCCGTGGTCGCCGTCGTAGGTCTCGAACGTATGCGCGAGCCCGTGCCGGGTCAGACCCTCGACGAACACCTTATTGCTCGTGATCAGGGTGTCGGCCAAGCCGATGTCGAGTGCGATCGCGGTGTACTTCCTGAGGTTGGCGACGTGCTGGTCCAGCATGGCCACCGGCGAATTGGCCGCCCACTTCACGGCCACGGCCGGCTGCACCTCGCCGTTCCTGGTCGGCAGGTCGAGATAGAGCGGCGGGTTCGCCGGGTTCGGCGCCCACGCCGCCGCGCGCGCCAGCGTCCCCTGGGCTGCGCGGTTGCCCTTGGCCTCCTCCACGCTCTTGATCGATTCAGCGGGGGATGGCGCACCGTCGCGCGGGGGCCGTACGGTTCCTTCGTTGAGGCAGCAGGAGCTCAGCGCGTAGATGGCACTGAAGACGTCGGGCCGCTTCATCGCGATCCGCAGCGTGCCGTACCCGCCCATCGAATGGCCGGCCAAACCCCGGCTCGCGCGCGTGGCGAGCGTGCGGTAGTGGCTGTCCATGTAGCCCACCAGGTCGTCGGCGATGTAGCCCTCCCAGTCGCCGGCGGTGATCGAGTTGGAGTACATGCACCCGCCATACGCGTTCATGCAGTTCGGCATCACGAGGATCATCTCCTTCGCCGATGCCGCGCCGAACACGCGTTCCGCGATCACGTGCAGCTGCCGCCCGGTGGGCCCGAAGTAGCCGAGATCCGAGTTGGTGTAGCCGTGCAGCAGATACACCACCGGATACCGCCGGTTGGGTTCCTTCGCATAGCTCGGCGGCAGGTAGATCGAGACCTCCGGCGCCGGCGACTCCTTCATCAAGTTCCCTTCCAGCGACTTGCCGTGGACCTTGATGCGCTCGAGCGTGCCCGTCAAAACCGGCGTTGGCGAGGCCGACTGCGCCGCTGGCGCCGGTGACAGCGGATTCACCGACAGCGCAACGATCAAGGCAAGCCAGACGGTGGGAATCGCACGACTCATGGACGCTCCTGACCTGCCAACCACGAACCACGAACTACGAACTACGAACCCCTAGAATTGATACTGCATCCCCACCTGCATGACGCGGTTGCCGGTGCGCGCCACGATTGAGCCGAAGTCGGGTAGCGTCGGATTGATCACGGCGTTGTCGAGGCGCGTGCGGTTCAGGAGGTTGAACGCCTCGAGACGGAAATCCAGCCGATCGTTCGTGCCGGCGATGTTGAACGCCTTGCGCAGCGACAGGTTGATGTCCCAGAAGCCGGGCTGCCGCAGCGAGTTGCGCTCCTGCGAGGTCGCGAACGTGCCGGCGGTCGGCTGCCGGAAGGCCGTGCGATCGAACCAGATGAGGCGCGACGTCGCGTCATTCCACTCGGTCCGCACCGCCGACGGGTCGCCGATCTGCTCCCAGAACTGCTGTCCGCTGCCGGGGCCGACGCCGGCGTAGTCGTTGGCCGCGCGAACCGTGAACGGCGCGCCCGACTGCGCCTGGAAGATCCCGGAGACGTCCCAGTTGCCGAGCGCCCACCGCACCGGCGCCACCGTCTCGTCGAGCGTCGGGAACCGATACCGCATCTGCGACACCAGCACGTGCGGCCGGTCCAGATCGGAGGTGCCGTAGAAGTTGCTGTCGTTGTAGGTGTCGGGCAGGATGTCGCCGCGGCCGCTGGAGTCGTCCTTGTTCTTCGAGAACGTATACGCCACGCTGAAGCCAAAGCCACGGACCGAGCGGTGCTCGACCTGCGTCTGCAGGCTGTTGTAGCGCGACTTGCCGGTGGTCTCATACGCCGTGATGCTGCCGAAGCCCAGGTACGGGCGCAGCGCATTGGCGTTGACGCCCGGATTGGCCTGAATGGTGCCGGTCTGCAACTGGTTCACATTGCGCGCGCGCTCGAGGTTCGAGGCCGACCGGCCGACATAGGACAGCGTGCCGCGCATCTGCCACGGCAGCTCGCGGTCCACGGTCGCGTTCCACGCCCACGACATCGGGTTGGTGAAGTCGGGCGACTGCATCGCCATCACCAGCGGGAAGTTGCGCGTGACGGCGCCGCCCGGCTGGTCCACGATGCCGTTGATCACCGTCTGCATCTCCGACAACGGCGGGTTGAAGCCGTAGGCCGCGGTGGTGTTGATCTGCACACGGTTGAGGAACCGGCCGATGCCCGCCCGGAACGTGGTCTTGTCGTCGATGGCGTAGGCCATCCCGAGCCGCGGCTGGAAGCCGTCCTTCGGCGTCTCGGAGAAGCCGTTGGGCACGCCGTGATACAGGCGCTGCATGCTGGCCAGCTGGGGGAAGTCCGCGATGGCCTCTTCGGTGGGCGCGTCACCCGGCAGCGTGATGCCGTTGAAGCGATCGCCGCTGACCACGAACCCCGCCGCGCGGTCGATGACAGCGGCCTGGCTGGCGTTGTAGAACGCCGGGTCGAATGACGCCATGGCCTGGTTGGTGGTGCCCCACGGCTGCCACAGCGAGTAGCGCAGCCCGAGCTCGATGGTCAGATCGCGGGCCGGCCGCCAGCTGTCCTGCGCGTAGACGTCGTAGGCCATCGCCAGCCACTTCGTGTTGGGCTTGGCGCCGAACTCGGTGTAGTCGTCGAACAGGCCCAGCATCGCGTTGGCCGGCGAGTAACCGGTGGCATTGGCGCGCGTGTCGAAGAAACGGAACGAGCCGTTCTGGTTGGTCGTGGCGGGCGCCTGCGCGAAGCTGAGCTGAATGCGGTCGTTCATGCCCGACCGCTCGACGCTGAGGCCGGCCTTGAACGTGTGGTTGCCCGTGATCTTCGTGACGTTGTCGGCCCACAGGAACACGAAGTCGTTCCACGAGCCCGGATACGCCGCGTTGTTGATGGCGGTGAAGCCCTGCAGCGAGATGTTCGGAATCTTCTCCGGGTCGAGCTTGGTGCCGGGGAAGAGGTACGGGTAGTTGATGCCGACCGAGCTGTTCGTGGGATATTGCAGCGCGTCGGTGCCGCCGGGGCAGTAGTCGCAGTTCCGCTGCCCGAAGTATTTCGATGGGCTGGTCGAGCCCCACGAGAACGAGAACTCGTTGATGAGCGAGTTCGACAGCGTGCTGGTGAGTGAGGTCGCCATCGTGCGGCCGGGATAATCCCAGATCGTCGAGTACACCGTCAGCGGCTCGGGATCGTTCCACACGTTCGGCGCCCACGTGTGGCGCACGGCGAGCCGATGGTTCGTCGAAGGTACCCAGTCGATCTTGATGCTGTCCTTACGCTGGTTGTTGAACACCGACGGGTTGCCGATCCAGTTGTTGGCGCCCTGCTGGAAGCCTGGCACCGGCAGCGGGAAGGCGTTCATGAGCGCTCGGCCCTGCGGGCTGATGCGGTTCTGCGGGATCGTGTTGTTGGGGAACGGCAGGCCCGTCAGCGGATCGCGGATCACGCGACCGGGCAGCAGCGCGCTGAAGTCGCCGTTGCGCATTGCCTGCGTGGGCACGATGCCGGTCTGTTCCTCCACCGTGCGGTCGCGCTGCCACTCCTGGCCCCAGAAGAAGAACAGCGACTGCTTGTTCTCGTTGAAGACACCCGGAATGTAGATAGGCCCGCCGAGCGTGAAGCCGTAGGCGTTGTACTTGTGCGGCGACTTCTCCAGCCCGGCGCGTTCGCGCGTCCAGGTGTTCGAGTCGAGCGCGTCGTTCTGATGCGACCAGAACATGTTGCCGCGGAAGCTCTGGGTGCCGCTCTTGGTCACCAGGCGCAGCTGGCCCGCCGAGGATCGGCCGTGCTCCGCCTGGTAGTTCGTGGTCAGCACCTGCACCTCGGCCACGGTGTCGAAGTTCTGCGCGCCCATCATGAAGCCGCCGGCGGCCCGCACGCGAATCGATGGTGCGCCGTCGATGGTGGTCATGAACTCGTCGGCGCGGCCGCCGTTGATCGAGGTGACGCCCGTCGCAAACGTGCCGGTCTGCGTCGGCACCGCGCCGCCCATGTTGTTGCCGATGACGCCCGGCGCGAGCTGCGCCACCTGCGAGGCGCGGCGGCCGCTGAGCGGCGTTTCGGCGATCTGCTCGGCGCGGACGGTCCGGCCGATTACGGCGGTGTCGACGAGTGTCGTGGCCGCCTCTACCTGCACGACCTCGCTCAAGGCCCCGACCTCCAGTGCGACGTCTACGCGGATGTTCACGCCCGCGTTCACCGACACGCCCGACTTGGTGATGGACTTGAAACCGGAGAGCGACGCCGTGAGGCGGTACTCGCCCACCGGGACGTTCGGGAAGGTGTAGAGGCCCGCATCGTTCGTGACCGCGCGGCGTTCGCTGTTGGTGCCGGCGTTGGCGAGCACCACGTCCACCCCAGGGAGAACGCCCCCCGACGAATCCTGCACGACGCCGGACACTTGAGCGGAATCGAACTGCGCCGAGGCGTTTACGGCAGCGAGAAGGAGCAGACACGACAACAGGGACGTGCGCCAGGTCATAGGGCCTCCGTTTCCGTGCCCTTCTTAACAAGCGCCACCCGCCCAGTCAAGGTGAATCCGTGATAAAACCCGCGCATGGCTAAGCTGGAACTCCCCCAGCTTCCGGTGCCTGCCGAAGCCGCTGGCCTCGAGTTGCTCGAGGACAAGGACCCGGAAGTCGAGTACGTCAAGAAGCAGTTCAACCTGCTGCTCTATCGTTTGCGCCACATTCAAGGTGCGGTGGGCGCGCGCTTGCGTGGGCGGTTCGCGCTCACGCTGGCACAGGAGCCGTGGACCGTCGAGACGCCCTACGGGCCGCTGTCGTTCGTGGCTCTTGGCAAAGGCCCGGCGGGACGAGCGGGGTCGCTCTTCACTAAACAGCCCGACACGATCGCCTGGATCGACAGCTTTCGTCCCGGGAGCGTCTTCTGGGACGTCGGGGCGAACGTCGGTGTCTACACGTTGTACGCGGCGCGGCGCGGCGACACGCGGGTGGTCTCCTTCGAGCCCGCGGCCGTGAACTACTTCGTGCTGTCGGCCAACTGCGAGATCAACGCCTTCGACGACCGGGTGACCTGCCTGCTCATGGGGCTCGGCCAGGGCAAGAGCATCGCGCAACTCGACGTGTCGCAGTTCGATGCGGGCCTGTCCTTCAGCTTCAGGGGGAAGCGGGGCCGCCCGTCCTCGGGGCACCAGGCTGCGCTGATCATGTCGATGGACCAGATGGTGGACGAGCTCGGGTTGGCGTGTCCCAACTACATCAAGATCGACGTGCCTGGCCTGACCGACGAGATCGTGGCCGGGGGCATGCAGCTGCTCCGCAATCCCGCCGTGCGCGAGCTGCACATCGAGTGCGGTCTCGAGAGCAAGGGCGGCCGCCGCATCGTGGAGATGCTGAACTCCGTGGGCTTCGCCCCTGTCGGCGACACCACGCGGGGCGGCGGCGGAGACATCACGTTCGCGCGCGCGCCGGCCGCCTAGAAACCTTGTCGGTCCGAGGCGGAGCCTCGCTAGCTGCGGCCCCGCGCTCCAGGTGCAGGAGCCGCCGCTTCCGCCAGAGGCCGCCGCCGTAGCCTCCCAGCTCACCGCTCTTGTTCACCACGCGGTGGCAGGGGATCACGATCGCAATGCGGTTCATGCCGTTCGCGCGGCCTACGGCGCGGACGGCTGCCGGGCTGCCCACAATCCGCGCCACGTCGGCGTAGGAGCGGGTTTCACCGTACGGGATGTCGCACAACGCCTGCCAACAGCGCATCTCGAACGGCGTCCCCGGTGCTTCCAGCGGCACGCTGAACGTCTGCAGCGTGCCGGCGAAGTACTGGGTCAATTCGTCCCGGAGCGTCTGCAGGTGCGGATGATCCGCCGGCACGAGGGCGGCTTTCAGCCGCTTGCGCAGCGTGGTCAGCTGCGCCTCGATCATGCGGCGGTCGGTGAACTCGAGCAGGCACAGGCCCGCATCGCTGGCCCCGGCGATCATCGGACCGAGCGGGGTCTCGATCCAGGCCAGGCAGACCTGGCGTCCTTCAGCGGCCCGGCCCGGCGTGATGCCGAACACCTTGCGGAACGCCTCGCGGAAGCCGCTGTGGGAGTCGTAGCCGGTCTCGAACACCGCGTCGTCGATGGCCTCGCCGTCGCGGATCCGCTCGAATGCCCGCGACAGCCGCCGCGCCCGGCAATACGCCTGGAACGTGAGCCCGTACCGCGACTCGAAGTACCGGCGGACGCGCGCCGGCTCCACCCCCAGCTGGCGCAAGTCGCGCTCCCGGATGCGTTCGTCGGGCTGGCGCTCGATCCGGTCCATCAGCGGGGCCACCCACGGCGGCGCCTGGCTGTCCTCGAGCGGACGGCACCGCAGGCACGGCCGGTAGCCGGCAAACACCGCGTCCTTGGCGATCCCGAAAAACTCCACGTTCTCGGGCTTGGGCTTGCGGGCCGAGCACGACGGCCGGCAGAAGATGCCGGTCGTACGCACGCCCAGGTAGAACACGCCGTCGTAGGAGGCGTCGGAGCGCTGATAGGCTCGTTCCATCTCCTCGCGCGCCGGCATGGGCCAGAGCGGCAGGTCGGCTGAAGCCGCAGGTGACATGGCTGTTGAAAGCATCATGAGCGGATCATGACTCCCGCGCAAGATCGCGCGCGACCGGAAAAACGACATCGAATTCCGGTCGCGCTGCGTATCATGTCGGCGATGCCTGGCGCCCGGGGTCCGCGGCCGATCGTGTTTGTCGGTTGTGTCGCCGCGATTCTGGCCGTCTCGATGGCCGCCCAGCAGGCGGTCCCCGTGGACCCGGAGAGGGCCGGCCTCTCTCGCGTGCGTCTTGGCGAGGCCACTGGCCTGCTGAACCGCTACGTCGCGGAACGCCGGATTGCGGGGGCTGTGGCCGCCGTCGCGCGGCGCGGGACGGTCGGCTATCTCGAAGCGGTCGGGGTGCAGGATGTGAACACGCGCGCGCCGATGACCGCGCGGTCGCTCTTTCGCATCTACTCGATGACCCGGCCGGTCACCTCGGTCGCGGTGATGATGCTGCACGAAGAGGGCCGCTTCGATCTGGACGACCCGGTCGCGAAGTTCATTCCGGAGTTCGGGAAGGCCGCGGTCTTTGGCGGGGGCGGCGCACCGCCTCGCGCACCGGCACGGGCGATCACTGTCCGGGACCTGCTGCTGCACACGTCCGGTCTTCAGCCCCGGACGTCGGAGATCTACCAGCGCGAGCAGGTACGGTCACGAACGATCACCATGGCGCAGTTCATCGCGAACCTGGTGCGTGTGCCGCTGATGGAGGACCCGGGCACGCGGTACCGCTATAGCGAAGGCACCTCAGTGCTCGGCCGTCTCGTCGAGGTGTGGTCGGGGAAGCCCTTCGAGGTGTTCCTCGAGGAACGCATCTTTCGTCCGCTGCGCATGACCGACACCATGTTTTGGGCCGCTACGCCCGAGCAGCGCGCCCGGCTGACCACGGTGTACCGCGCATCGCCTGAAGGCGGCCTGGCGCCGGTTGAAACGGAGACATTGCCGTTCACAGAGCGTCCGGCGCTCATCGAGGGGGCCGTCGGGCTCCTGTCTACCGTGCCCGACTATCTGCGCTTCAGCCAGATGCTGCTCAACAAGGGCGAACTGGATGGCGTTCGATTGCTGCGCGCGGCAACGGTGGAGACGATGACGAAGAACGGCCTGTCCGAAGCCGTGCAGCAGACCAAGGGCGGAGCGATGGGCTGGGGTCTGGCAAATGTCGAGGTCGCAAGTGCCGGCGAGTACGGATGGGACGGCACGGCCGGCACGATCTTCTGGGTCGATCCCGTCAAGGAGACTGCCATAGTCCTGATGACGGCGAGCCAGCCGTCGAACCCCGGCCAGATCCGGCAGCGGTTCAAGGACCTTGTGCAACAGGCCATAATCACCCCATGAGAACCGCTCTTGCCGGCCTGACCCTTGCGACTCTAGCTCTGGCTGCGCCCGCGTCGGCGCAACTGGTTGCCGCCAAGGACGGGCCCATCGTCTATGGCCATCACCATGTGAACGCCACCAGCGTGGACGAGCACAAGAAGTTCTGGGTCACCGCGCTCGGCGGCACGCTGGTCCGCATTGGCACCGACAACAGGGAGATCGTCAAGTTCCACAACGCGCTGCTGTTCATGCGGGCGCAGAAGCCGACCGGTGGCACCAAGGGCTCGACCTTCGATCACGTGGGGCTGTCGGTGCCGAACCTGCGACAGGTGGTGGACCGCATCAAGGCGAACGGTTATCGCATGGTGACTTCCACTGAAGCGCCGCCGAACATCAAAGTGGTCGACGACATCGGCATCGTGGACGGTGGACCCGTGTCGGGCATCTCCTACGCGATGGGTCCCGACGACGTGAAGGTAGAAATCCTCGAGCTGAAGGCGCAGACGGTGCCGGTCGCGTCTCACCATCTGCATTTCTTCGGACCGAACAAGGAGATGCAGGCCTGGTACATCCAGACGTTCGGCGCCATGGCCACGCAGTCCGGCAACCCGGCGGCCTTCGTGAGCGCCGGCCTGCCCGGCCTGGGGATGAACTTCTCGCCGGCGACGACGCCCGTGGTCGGCACGCAGGGCCGCGCCATGGATCACATCGGCTTCGAGGTGAAGGGGCTCGAGGCGTTCACCAAGAAGCTCGAGGCGCAGGGCATCAAGCTGGCCTCGCCTTACCGCCAGGTGCCGGCGCTCGGCATCTCGATCGCGTTCATCACCGATCCGTGGGGCACCTACATCGAGCTGACCGAAGGTCTCGACAAGATCCCATGACGACGACGCGCCGCATCCAACTGACTGGCTTGTGCGCGGGCGTGGCGCTGTACGGCGCCGTGGCGGGCATGCCATCGGCGCAGCAGACGCCGGCGGTCTCCGGCGCCCGCGCCGGAGGCGTGCCGTCGTTCAAGGCCGACACGTCCTGGCCGTCCCTGCCGAGCAACTGGGTGCTGGGGGAGGTCAGCTCGATCGCCGTGGATTCGCGCGATCACATCTGGGTGCTGCACCGGCCGCGTTCGATTCCCCCGCAGCAGCGGGCGTCGGCGGCTCCGCCCGTGTTGGAATTCGACGCGGCGGGAACCCTGTTGAGCAGCTGGGGCGGACCCGGAGAGGGCCACGACTGGCCCGAGCGCGAGCACGGCATCTTCGTGGACACGCGCGGCTTCGTGTGGATCAGCGGCAACGGCGGGTGGCCGAAGCCGACGGGCCCCGGCAGCGGCGACGACATGATCCTCAAATACACGCCGGCTGGGAAGCTGGTGATGCAGATCGGCAAACGTGGGCAGAGCAAAGGCAACACCGACACGATGAACGTCCGGCAGCCGGCCGACGTGTTCGTGCACGCGCCCACCAACGAGCTGTACGTCGCCGACGGCTACGGCAACCAGCGCGTGGCCGTCTTCGACGCCGGCAGCGGCGCGTTCAAGCGGTCGTGGGGCGCCTATGGCAAGACGCCGCCGGTGGAAGTCGCCGGCAATCCGGCCACGCCCGCGCAGGATCAGGTGGCCGCGGAGAACAAGGAGCAGTTCGGGCTCGTGCACGCGGTGAAAGTGTCCCAGGACGGTGTGGTGTATGTGGCCGACCGCACGCACAACCGCATCCAGACCTTCACCACGCAAGGCAAGTTCATTCGCCAGGTCCGGATCACGCCCGAGGGAGCCGCGACGCCCGTGCCGGCCGGCTTTGCGTTCTCGCCGGACGCGCGGCAACGGTATCTGTACGTCGTGGACTCAGGCCCGATGCGCATCGTGATCTTCGATCGGGCCACGATGACGCAGGTGGGGTCGGTGGGCAGCCGCGGGCCGAGGCCGGGCGAGTTCGACATCGTGCACCACATGGCGGCCGACTCGAAGGGCAACCTGTACGCCGCCGAGATCGTGACCAACCGCCGGGCCCAGCGGCTGCTGCTGCAAGCCTCGCCCTAAGGTCGCCGGAGCAGCATCGACCCCATCACGATCTGCCAGAGCGGCATCGGATACGCGGCCACGCGCTCCATTCCACCCGGGCCGAGCCCAAGATACGCGCCCGATACGAAGAGCGCCGTGCCGGCAAGGCCGACGCAGCCGGCGGCGATTCCCAGCCAGCGCCACCCCCGGCCCACGTGAGGGTTGAGCGTCAGCCCAAAGAGCACCAGCGCGACGTTGCCGAGCACGAAGTTGAGGCCGGCACCGGCCGCATGGAACGTCATGTCCACGTTTTCAGGAAACAGGCCGACCAGCGCCACGCCCGCGCCGGCGAGCACGAAGAACACGCGCGCGGCGACCGCCATCCCCGTGTGGCGGAACGCGCGTCTGGTCAGCTGCGCGCCGGCGCCCATGGTGATGCCCAGCAGGATGAACGACGCGTTCATCCACGCATACCACGGCGAGCAGACGATCGTGTCCGAGTCAGCGGGGTAGGGACCGCACACGGTGTTGCCGAGATCGCTGATGTAGCGCTCGGTCAGGTCGAACGCCCCTGGCCACGCGCCGGCGACCACAACCTGCGCCACGAAGAACTGCGCGGCCAGAATCCACGAGATGGCGCCGAGACGCACGATCCTCATCCTTCGTCCGCAGCCGATTATGGCCGGGACGAAGGATTCGGATTGACCGGGACTGGGTTGGAGTCCCGGTCTTCCTGGGGCAAGTTTCGTTCCCTCGTGGAAATCGAGGTATTCGACCCCACCGTGCGAACACCCGTGACATGTTTGGGAAGGGGTCTGACGAACTCGTCGAGGACTTGAGGAGCCACTGGGCAAACGGTCGCAGTACCATGACGGCACAGCGAGCCGGCGCCGCGGTGAGCACTCACGTAACCGCCGCTCGCTGTGCGCAGTGTTTGATTGCCCGCGCTTCGCGCGGGCGGGAAGGAGCATGATGGCGCGCGTGCAGCGACTGGGACGCAACCGATGACCGTGCTCGTCACGGGAGGGGCCGGCTATATCGGGAGCCATACGGCCAAGGCGCTGCGCCAGGCGGGCCACGAGGTGGTGATCTACGACAACCTGTCGGCGGGCCATCGCGCTGCCGCGCTCGGGGCGCCGCTGATCGTGGGCGAGACCGCTGACAGTGATGCCGTGCGCCGGGCGATTCGCGAGTCGAGCGCCACAGCCGTTATGCACTTTGCCGCGTCGCTGAACGTGAGCGACTCGGTGCGCGACCCGGCCGGGTACTACCGCAACAACGTGGTCGGCACGATCGGCACTCTAGAGGCGATGGCGGCGGAAGGCTGTCGCCTGTTCGTCTTCTCGTCGTCATGCGCCGTGTACGGCGAGCCCGACTCGACGCCCATCACGGAGGACCATCCCACGCGGCCGGTCAACGCCTACGGGCAGACGAAGCTGGCAGTGGAGCACGCCCTACAACATTTCGAGCGCGCGTACGGGATGCGGGCCGTGTCCCTGCGCTACTTCAATGCGGCCGGCGCCGATCCGGACGGTCAACTGGGCGAGGCGCACGACCCCGAAATCCACCTGATCCCGCGCGCGTTCGAGGCGATTACGGGCGGAGCGCCGCTCGAGGTGTTCGGCCAGGACTACGCCACGCCGGACGGTACGTGCCTGCGCGATTACATCCACGTGTCCGATCTCGCCTCGGCGCACGTGCGGGCCCTGGCGCATCTGGCGGGCGGCGGCGCCTCGGCCACCTACAACGTCGGCACGGAGACGCCGACGTCGGTGCTGGAGGTGATGGCGGCCGTGGAACGCGTCGCCGGCCGCGCCGTGCCGCACCGTCTGGCGCCGCGCCGTCCCGGCGACCCTGCCGTGCTGTTTGCCTCAGCCGCGCGCATCAGGCGCGAGCTGGGATGGACCGCGGCGCGCCCCGAGCTCGACACCATCGTCGCAGACGCCTGGCGTTGGCACGCGGCGCGCCCGAACGGGTTCGGCGGAAAATGAGGGCCGACCCTGTGTCTGCCGAATCGCCTTAACGGCGATTCTTGATGTCTGCCGAATCGCCTTAGCGGCGATTCTTGATTACAGAATTGGAGGAGTTCCCATGGCCGTCAGCCGAATGACGATGACCGACGAGCAGCGCAAGTCCGTGGTGCTGGAGTACTTGAAGGCGTTCGACAACGCGGGCGTGACGTCGAGCGGCGGCAGCATCCTGGATCTCTTCGCCGACGATGCGCAGGTGTTCTTCCCCAAGTGGGGGCTCGCCACCGGCAAGAAGCAGATCGGCCAGCTGTTCACGGACTTCGGCGGACTGCTCCGCCACATCCTCCACGACTACGCGACGTTCAACTTCATCATGACCGGCACCGACACCTTCGCGTGCGAAGGCACCAGCTGGGGCACGCACCAGGACGGGTCGTGGCGCGCGGGCGTCACACATGCCGGCCGCTGGTGCGACGTGTTCGAGGTGCGCGACTTCCTGATCCAGCGCTGCTTCATCTACCTCGACCCGGACTATGCGGGCCTGGACACGGCACGCTACCCGTGGCTCTCCGCCAACGGGCGCGAGCCGTCGAAGCCCATGGGATGAGAACTGGTTCGTGGTTCGTGGTTCGTAGTTCGTGGTTGGTCGTGGTGCTCCTCTGCGTGCTATAAAAAGAGGTTCTCACGCAGAGACATTGCATGGTTGTGCAGAAATTCGGCGGGACGTCGGTCGCCGACCCGGAAGCCATCCGACGCCTGATCGAGATCGTGCGTACCGCGCGCGCCCGCGACGGGGCCGGGCCGGCGGTCGTCGTGTCGGCGATGAGCGGCGTGACCGACGGCTTGCTGCGCGTGGCGGCAGACGCTGCGGCAGGCCGTGCGGCCGATGCCCACGCGGGCGTGGTGAAGATTCGCGAGCGCCATCTGGCCGCGGCCGCGGACCTGGTGCCCGACAACCCCGATCTCGTGACGCACCTCACCGAGATCTGCCAGCAGCTGGATGCCGTCGTCACCACTCTCGCGACGCTGCGCGACAGCTCGCCGCGGATGTCCGATGTCGTGACGGCCACGGGCGAGCTGCTCAGCTCGCGGCTGGTGGCCGCGGCGTTGACCCACGCCGGAGTGCAGGGGAAGTGGGTGGACGCCAGACGTGCCGTCGTCACCAACGACGAACACATGCGGGCGACGCCGTTGACCAGGGAAACCAACGCCGCGCTGCGGGCCACGGTGGGCTCCGCGATTGAAGTCGGACGCGTGCCGGTGCTTGGGGGCTTTGTGGGCGCCACGGCCGATGGGCACACGACCACGTTGGGCCGCGGCGGCTCCGACTATTCCGCCGCGCTTGTGGGCGCCGGCATCGGCGCGCGCGAGATCCAGATATGGACCGACGTGGACGGCATGCTGTCGGCCGACCCGCGCGTCGTCGCCAACCCGCGGCTCGTGCCGCGCCTGTCTTTCGCCGAGGCGGCCGAGCTGGCGTATTTCGGCGCGAAGGTCCTGCATCCGTCCACGATCCTGCCGGCCGTGGAGCACGATATCCCGGTGCGGATCCTCAACTCCCGACGGCCCGAGGGGACGGGCAGCGTCATCACCGGCACGCCGGCGCCAGACGGCACCCCCGTTACCGCATTCGCCTGCAAACGGGACGTGACCGTGATCGACATCACGTCCAGCCGGATGCTGATGGCCTACGGCTTCCTGCGTCAGGTGTTCGAGGTCTTCGAGCGTTATCGAACAGCGGTGGACGTGGTGACGACGAGCGAAGTGAGCGTCTCGGTCACCGTGGACGACCGCCGGCACCTCGACGCCATCGTGGCGGCGCTCCAGGCATTCGGCACGGTGTCGGTCGAGTCCGAGATGGCGCTCGTGTGTGCCGTGGGCGACCGGCTCCGCGCCGAGCCCGAGATTGCGGCACGGGTGGTGACCGTGCTCGAGGAGGTGCCGCTGCGGATGATCTCGCAGGCCGCCGCGCGGCGGAACATCACCGTGATCATGCGGCAGGCCGATCTCGCCCATGCCATGCAGCGCCTGCACGGGGAGTTCTTCGGATGAGACTTCTCATCGTCGGCTACGGCAAGATGGGCCGGCTGGTGGACCAGCTGGCCCAGGATCAGGGGATCGAGGTCGTGGGCCGCGTGGACGAAGGGCGCGACGAATGGGCCCCCGCGGACGTGGCCATCGACTTCACCACGGCCGACGCCCTCACGCACAACTTTCCCAGGTATCTGGATCAGCGCCTTCCCGTCGTCATCGGGACAACCGGGTGGTCGGCGCAGGCACCCCGGTTCCGCCAGGACGCCGAGCGGGCCGGGCTGGGCGTGGTGGCCTCGGCCAACTTCTCGATCGGCGTGAACATCTTCCAGCTTGTCGTGAACGAAGCCGCGCGCCTGATGAAAGAGCAGCCCGAGTACGGCGCCTGGATCAACGAACGCCACCACATCACGAAAAAGGACGCCCCGTCTGGCACCGCCATTCTGCTGCGGGACTCGATGATGTTGTCGGGCTACGGCCGAGGCATCGACATGTCGTCCACGCGAGCCGGTGCGATTCCCGGGACGCACACCGTGGGATTCGACGGTCCGTCGGATACGATTGAGCTGACGCACGCCGCGCGCGACCGCAGGGGATTTGCCAGCGGCGCGCTGGTGGCGGCGCGGTGGATTCAAGGACGCCATGGCTGGTTCACCATGACCGACGTCCTGCAGTCGTCGTAACGTTCGCTCGCGTACAGGAGTTTCGACCATGCGCACTCCGTTTTCCGGCGTCGGCACGGCTCTCATCACCCCCTTCAAGAAGGACGGGTCCGTTGACGAGGCCGCGGTCAAGCGCCTGGCACGGCGGCAGATCGACGCGGGTGTCCACTTCCTGTCTCCCTGCGGGACGACGGGCGAGGCTCCCACGCTGAGCCACAAGGAAAAGGTCCGCATCGTGGAGCTGGTGGTCGAGGAGACGAACCGGCAGGTGCCCGTGCTGGCCGGTGCGGGCGGCTACGACACCCGCGCCACGGTAGAGCTCGCGCGCGACATGGCCAAGGCCGGGGCCGACGGCCTGTTGTCGGTGACGCCCTACTACAACAAGCCGACCCCTGAAGGGCTGTATCAGCACTTCAAGGCCATCGCGCAGGGCGCCTCGTTGCCGATCGTGCTCTACAACGTGCCGTCGCGGACGTCGATCAACATGGACGTCCCCACCACGGTGCGGCTCTCCGAGATCCCCAACATCGTCGGCATCAAGGCGCCGGGCGACCTCGTCCAGATGTCCGAGCTGATCTCCGCGACCCGCGAGGGCTTCCTCGTGCTGAGCGGGGACGATCCGGTGGCCGTGGCGGCCATGGCGGTGGGCGGGGCCGGCGTCGTCTCGGTGGCCTCGAACGAAGCGCCCGCCGAGATGGCGCAGATCGTCGAGATGTGCGAAAAGGGCGACTACGCCGGCGCGCGCAAGCTGCACCACTGGCTGCTGCCGCTCATCCAGGTCAACTTCGTCGAGTCGAATCCGATCCCGTGCAAGGCGGCGATGGCGGCGATGGGGCTCATCGACGAGGTGTACCGGCTCCCGCTGGTCTCCCCGAGTCCCGCGGCGCGCGAAAAGGTGATGGCCGTGCTGCAGCAGCTGCGCCTTCTGGGTGCGGCCGCGCGCGCGTCATGACCGATCTCGCAGCAGCAGATCACCGCGCTCGCCGAACAGGGCACCGCCGCACCGAAAGACCAGGCCCGCGAGACGTTCGCGCGTCTCCGCGCGGAGCTGGCGGCCGGGCGCGTCCGTGCCGCCGAGCCCGACCCGCGTCGCCCACCGGGCTGGCGCGTCAACGTGTGGGTGAAGCAGGGCATCCTGCGTCGGGTTCCGGTGCGGCGACGTGGTGGACATGGGCATCGGCAAGGGCCGCTGGCCCTTCTTCGACAAGGACACGCTGCCGCTGAAGCGATCTGTCGGTCGCCAACGGCGTGCGTGTCGTGCCCGGCGGGCTCGTCGATCCGGGACGGCGCGTACATCGGCAAGGGCGTCATCTGCATGGCGCCGATGTACATCAACATCGGCGCCTACGTGGGCGACGGCACGCTGGTGGACTCCCACGCGCTCGTCGGCTCGTGCGCGCAGATCGGCCAGCGCGTGCACCTGAGCGCTGCCGCGCAGATCGGCGGCGTGATCGAGCCGGTGGGCGCCATGCCGGTGATCGTCGAAGACGACGTGCTGGTGGGCGGCAACTGCGGCGTCTACGAAGGCGCGATCATCAAGAGGCGCGCCGTGCTGGCGTCCGGGACGATCATCACGGGCTCCACGCCCGTCTACGATCTGCCGAACGAGCGCATCATCAAGCCGGAACCCGGGCAGCCGCTGGTCGTGCCCGAAGGCGCGGTCGTGGTGCCCGGTGCGCGTGCCGTGACCGTCGGCGCCGGCAAGGAATGGGGACTCTCGCTCGCCACGCCGGTCATCGTCAAGTATCGCGACGAGAAGACCGACGCCCGCACCGAGCTCGAGCGATGGATCCGGTAGCAGCGGACGCCGAGCCGGCCCGAGATCGACCTGGTCGATGTCGTTGCGCTGACGCGCGCCCTGGTCGATCTCGACTCCACCACCGGACAAGAAGCTGCGGCGGGCCGACTCCTGAGCCGGCTGCTCCAGGCGCGCGGCTACCGCGTGTCGCTCCAGAAGGTCAGCACCGACCGGTTCAACGTGTTCGCCACCATGGGCGACGAACCGCGGGTCGTGCTCTCTACGCACTACGACTGCGTGCCGCCGTTCTACGAGAGCCGTGTCGAAGCCGGCGTGCTCATCGGCCGCGGCGTGTGCGACGCCAAGGGCATCCTGGCCGCGCAGGTGGCCGCGGCGGAGCGGCTGCGGCAGCGGGGCGAAACGCGTGTCGGCCTGTTGTTCGTCGTCGGGGAGGAGCGGGGCAGCGACGGCGCCCGCGTGGCGAACGAGCGCGCCCCCGCCGGAGTCCGCTACCTGATCAACGGCGAGCCGACCGACAACAGGCTCGGCATCGCGACGCGCGGGATCCTGCGTCTTCGACTCGTGGCGTCGGGGCGCGCGGCGCATTCGTCCTTTCCCGAGCTCGGTGTATCGGCGATCGACAAGCTGCTGGACGCGCTGATGGTGGTGCGCGGCGTGGAGTTGCCGGAAGACGTCGAGCTCGGGCGCACGCACTACACCGTGGGCCTCATCGACGGCGGCGTGGCGCCGAACGTCGTGTCGCCCCACGCCACGGCCGAGCTGATGTTCCGCATCGTGGGCGACGCGGCGCCCGTGCGCCAGGCGCTCAACGTGGTCGAGGGGCTCGTGGCCATCGAGCACGTGCTCGACATCCCCGCCATTCGGATGCACCGCGTGCCGGGGTTCGAGACCGCCGTCTTCCCCTACACGACCGACGTGCCGCTGCTCACGAACTGGGGCCGCCCGCTCCTCATCGGACCAGGCTCCATCCACGTGGCCCACACCGATCACGAGCACGTGTCAATCGACGAGCTGCGCCACGCCGTGGACATCTACGAAGCGCTGGTCACGCGCCTGTTGGCCTTGGAGGAGTGACCCGAAGGTATACTCGGCGCATCCACGCCCAACAAGGAGCCATCCATGACTCGTAAGGTGTGTTCGTCTCTTGTCGCAGTGGCCCTGACGGTCGCCTGCACGCGCGCAACACCCGAACAGCAGATCGTGAACGATGCCGCGGCCGCCCTGGGCGGGGCCGAGCGTGTGTCGGCCGTCAAGACGCTGGTGCTCGAAGGCACCGGCACGCAGTACAACCTGGGGCAGGATCTCGTGCCCGGTGCGTCGGGTCAGACATTCACGGTCAGCGCGTTCAAACGCACCGTGGACGTTGCCGGGGGCCGCGCCCGCACGGAGCTGACGCGCAGCCCGAACTTCACCTACTTCCAGGGCCCCGCGCCCCAGAAGCAGGTCGCGGGCATCGACGGCGCGGTGGGCTACAACGTGGCGCCCAACGGCACCGCCACGCGCGCGCCCGAGCCCGCGGCCGCCGATCGCCGCGCGGAGCTGCTGCACCATCCGGTGACGGCCGTGCGTGCGGCGCTCGACCCGATGGCGAAGCTGTCGAACCCGCGGACCGAAGGCGGGCAGTCCACGGTGGACGTGGCGACCCCCGGCGGCCAGTTGTTCACGCTGGCGATCGACATCGCGACGAAGCGGCCGAGCAAGGTGACCACGCGCACCTACAACGTGAACCTGGGCGACGTGACCATCGGCACGGCCTTCGACGATTACCAGGAGGTGGGCGGGCTGCAGCTGCCCGCGAAGCTGACGACCGCCACCGACGATTTCACGACCCAGGAGATCACGCTCACGAAGCAGGAGGTCGATACCGAGGCCTCCGATCTGGCCGCCCCGGAAGCGGCCGCCACCGCGCCCACGGGCCCGCCGCCCGCGCCGATGGTGACGGCCGAGCCGTTGGCCAAAGGCATCTGGTGGCTGGCGGGCGGCTCCCACCACAGCGTGCTGGTGGAGTTCGCCGATCATCTGACGCTCATCGAGGCGCCGCTCAACGAGGCGCGCGCACTCGCGGTGATTGCCAAGGCACGCGAGCTGGTGCCGGGCAAGCCGCTCACGCAGGTGGTGAACAGCCACCATCACTTCGATCACTCAGGCGGCGTACGCGCGGCGATCTCCGAGGGGCTGACCGTCATCACGCATCAGGGCAACGTGGCGTTCTTCCAGGAGATGGCCAAGCGCGCCCACACGCTTCAGCCCGACGCGTTGTCGAAGGCCGCCAAGCCTGCGACGGTGCAGGGCGTCGATGGCATGCTGTCGCTGACGGATCCGACGATGACGGTCAACCTGATCGGCGTGTCGGGCGCGCACTCGCAGTCGATGCTCGTGGCGCACTTCCCGAAGGAAAAGCTGCTCGTGGAAGTGGACCTCTATACCCCGGGCGGCGCCGTCCAGATGTATGCGGGCGGGCTCCTCGAGGAGCTGAAGAAGCACAAGCTGGCCATCGACCGCGTGGTGCCGCTGCACGGGATGATGGCGCCCTACGCGCAGTTCGTGAAGGAGGCGTCGGCCCCGGTTCCGGCCAGCTAATAGCACCCCAACGCGTTGAGAAACACGCGTTGGGGACCCCGCTAGTCGGAGAACAGGCGCCTGAGTGGAATCTCGAGGCCGGGGAGAAGAGGCGTGGTGAGCACGTCTCCGTTGTCGAGCGACAGCTCCCGTGCCTTCACGTAGCGGCCGTCAACCAGGGAGTGCACCTTGACCACATCGAGATCCGGGTCCACCACCCGGTACTCGGCGACGCCGAAGCGCTCGTAGACTTGATATTTCAGCTTCTCGTCCCGTCGCCGCGTGCTGGGTGAGCCGACCTCTACGACCAGATCGGGGGCTCCTCGCACATTCTTGTCGGTCAGCACCTGATCCAGTCGAGACTCACTGATGTACAGGAGATCGGGCTCGAGCACGTCGAAGTCCGAGAACAGCACGTCGAAGGGCGCGACGAAGACCTTGCCGAATCGAGTGAGTTCGAGGTGTCCCCATAGAAGGCCGACCAACGTCGTCACGATCTGCTGATGCTTTTGGTTCGGTGACGGCGTCACGTAATGCTCTCCGTCGATCAACTCGTGACGTTTCCCGTCATCCGGGAAGTGCACGAAGTCGTCGTAGGTGAGCTTCACGCCGGGAGGCACGAGGCTCATTTTACGCCTCGTTGCCAAATGCCTGCCGACAGCGTGTCCCGCACAAACAACGCACCAACACGCCGCGAGTCCGGAGAAGCCCCGACGGGATCGCAGTTTCTCCGTCGGGTACGATAGAGCCACATGGAGTTTCAGGTCACCCCGGGCTGGCTGCCTTTTCATCCCAACCCGTCCGTTCCGACGTTCATGGTGCCTCCGGGCGCCGTGGACGCGCACTGCCACGTGTTCGGCCCGGGCGCGCAGTTTCCCTACGCCCCCGAACGCAAGTACACCCCGTGCGACGCGGGCAAGGACCTGCTGTTCGCGCTGCGCGACCGATTGGGCTTCGACAAGAACGTCATCGTGCAGGCCACCTGCCATGGCACCGACAACCGGGCGATGCTGGACGCGCTGATTGCCTCCAACGGCCGCGCGCGGGGTGTGGCCACCGTGGACAGCCGCGTGACCGATGCCGAACTGCAGGCGATGCATCAGGCCGGCGTCCGCGGCACGCGGTTCAATTTCGTCAAGCGTCTCGTGGACTTCACGCCGCGCCAGGTGCTGGCCGAGATTGCGGATCGGATCGCGCCGCTCGGTTGGCACGTGGTCGTGTATTTCGAGGCGGCGGATCTGCCCGAGCTGTGGGACTTCTTCACGTCGCTTCCGACCACTGTGGTGGTCGATCACATGGGCCGACCCGACGTCAGCAAGCCGATCGACGGTCCCGAGTTCGAGCTGTTCGTGCAACTGATGAGCGAGCACGAAAACATCTGGTCCAAGGTCAGCTGCCCGGAGCGTCTGTCGATCACGGGTCCGGCGGCGCTCGACGGCGAGCGGCACCCGTATCGAGATGTCGTCCCGTTTGCGCGGCGCCTCGTGGAGATCTTCCCTGACCGCGTGCTGTGGGGCACGGACTGGCCGCACCCCAACCTGAAGAACCACATGCCCGACGACGGGCTGCTGGTGAACTACATCCCGCACATCGCCGTCTCGCCGGATCTACAGCGCCGGCTGCTGGTGGACAATCCAACGCGCTTGTACTGGGCGTGACCCCTACTGGATGTCCACTTCGATGCCGCCGACGGCCGCGGCCAGCGCGTTGTAGATGCTTGCGAGGATGAGCGTGGCCACGAAGCCGAGACAGGCATAGAAGATCGGCAGGATCACAATGGCACCGACACCGAACATGGCGCCCATAATGCCGCCCGGTCCGTCGTCGCCGGCAAAGGCGCCGGCCATGGCCGCCAGCGAGAGAAAGATGCCTCCGACCAGACCCATCACGGCGTAGAGCGCCGCGGCGATCTTCGCGCACGAGAGGGGTCCGACGCGTTTGATGGTCATGAGTTCTCCTCTGTTCAAAGGTTGGCGTGAAACCGCACGAAAACCCGCACAGGGTAGCACTTTGGCAATTCACAATGCACAATTCACAATGCACAAACCGCTGAGAGCTTGTAGTTTGTGACTTGTCAATTGTGACTTGTGAATTTCAAGGGCTGGAAGAGTCTTGCAGCAGCCCACGAGGCAGGTGTCAATGAGCGTTCGTAATCTGATCGTCGCCGGGGGTTTTGCCGCTGTGATGCTGGCGGACGTGGCCGCGTTGGCCCAGTCGCCGCTGAGCGGCAACTGGCTGCCGATGCGGCAGCACGAAGATGACATGGACCGCGGCCCCGGTCCGGACCTGGGCGACTACACCGGCTTGCCGATCAACGACGCCGCGCGCCTGTTTGCCGAAAGCTGGGACGCGTCGCGGTTGACGCTGCAGGAGCACCAGTGCCGCGTGCACGTGGCGCCCTACATCTACCACGGGCCGCTGAACCTGCGGATCTGGGAGGAAAAGGATCCCAAGACGCAGCGGGTGGTGGCCATCAAGAACTACGTCAGCACCTACGAGCAGACGCGCACGATCTGGCTCGACGGCCGGCCACATCCGTCGCCGTACGCGCCGCATACCTTCATGGGCTTTTCCACCGGCAAGTGGGAAGGCGGGGTGCTGACGGTTGAGACCACGCACCTGAAGCAGGGTTGGCTGCGCCGCAACGGCGTTCCGGAAAGCGACCAGACGACGCTCTTCGAGCGGTTCGCGCGCCACGGCAGCTACCTGACGCACACCGTGATCATCACCGACCCGGTGTATCTGGCCGAGCCCATGATCCGGACCACCGATTTCCAGCTGTCGGAGCGGGACGTGGCCAACTGGACGTGGCCCTGTGAATACGTCGAGGAAATCTCCGGCCGCGCCAAGGGCGACGTGCCGCACTATCTGCCGGGGGCGAACCCGTTCCTCGAGGACTACGCGAAGAAGACCGGCACGCCGCTGGCCGGCATGCACGGCGGCGCGGAGACGATCTACCCGGAATACCAGGTGAAGCTGAAGCAGCCGGGCCTTGGCGCCAGCACCACGCCGGCGGCGCGCACCAGCCAGGCGCGGAATCCGGACCGGGGCACGATCGAGCTGTTGCCGGTGCAGGGCAACGTGTATCTGCTGGCCGGCGCCGGCGGCAACTCCGTGCTGCAGGTGGGCGAGTCGGGCGCCATCCTCGTGGACACCAAATCGGGTCCGCTGAGTGAGCAGGTGCTGGCCGAAGTCCGCAAGCTGGTGCCGGCCGGGAAGACGCTGCGGATCATCATGAACACCAGCGCCGACCCGGATCACGTGGGCGGCAACCAGAAGATCGCCGAGACGCTGGGGTCGTCCGCCGCGTGGACCATCATCAACACGCCGGGCGGATCGAATGCCGCGGTGAAGATCGTGTCGCACGACAACGTGCTGCCGCGGATCAACCACCTGAAGAACACGGCGTGGCCCACGGAGACCTATATCGAGGCGGACCGCGAGTTCTTCTTCAACGGCGAGCCCGTGTCGATGCGGCACGTGCCAGCCGCCCACACCGACGGCGACAGCATCGTGATCTTCCGCAAGTCGGACGTGGTGGCCACCGGCGACATCTTCCGCACCGACAGCTACCCGGTGATCGACCTGGCGCGCGGCGGCAACGTGCAGGGCGTGCTGAACGGCCTGAACCAGGTGCTCGACATCGCGATCCCCGAGCACCACGAAGAGGGCGGGACGATGATCGTGCCCGGCCATGGGCGCATCGCCGACGAGTTCGACCTGGTCGAGTACCGCGACATGGTCACCATCATCCGGGACCGCGTGCAGGCGCTCATCAAGAAGGGCATGAATCTCGAGCAGGTGAAGGCCGCGCGGCCCTCGCTCGACTACGACCCGCGTTTCGGCGCCACCAGCGGAGCTTGGACGACCGACATGTTCATCGAGGCCGTGTTCAAGAGCCTGACCGCGCCCAGGGCGACCTCGACGCAGTGATGGCCTGCTCTGTGAGGTTGGGAGCAGGTGTGTCTATGAAACGCACACAGGTTGTACTGGATGAGGCTCTGCTGGCAGAGGCCCACCGCTGAGCGGAGAGCCAACGCTCTCGCGAACGATCGAACGAGCCCTTCAGGAGATGGTTCAGCGCGCCGAAGCCCGCGGGATCGATCGGCTCGCGGGCTCGGGGTTATGGGTAGGGAACCTGGCGGACATGCGTCGAGATTCGGTGGTTCGCGACACGTCGCGTCGCCATCAACGTCGTAAGACCCATTGACGACAGTTTGGTCAGACAAGGTCGCCGGTGAGCTTGGTTTCGGGCGACCGGCGAAGTACACTTCGAATTTGCCGGTCCGTCGGGGCCGGCGGCAGGGTGCGCCGCACCGCGGCCCGGTCCCTGGTCAACTTCAGCCTGCGAACCGCGTCAGGGCCGGAAGGCAGCAGCGCTAAGTAGACCCTGGGGTGTGGCAAGGAGCGCCGGGTCGCGGTGGGGCGCATCCGCTATTCCCGTAACAGGCGCTAGCGGTCCAACTATTTTCATGTCCTATCAGGTGCTGGCCCGCAAGTGGCGTCCCCAGCGGTTCGACGACGTTGTCGGGCAGCAGGCGGTTACGCGCACGCTGCGCAACGCCCTCAGCAGCGGCCGGATTGCCCAGGCGTTCGTCTTCGCGGGCTCGCGCGGCTGCGGCAAGACCACCACCGCGCGGATCCTGGCGCGCGCCCTCAACTGCGAGAAGGGCCCCACGCCCGACCCCTGCGGCCAGTGCGACGCGTGCATCGAGATCGCGCAGGGGCGCGACATGGACGTGATGGAAATCGACGCCGCCAGCCACACCGGCATCGACAACATCCGTGAGGTGGTCATCGCGGGGCTGTCCATTGCCCCGGTGCGCGACCGCTACAAGGTGTTCATCATCGACGAAGTGCACCAGCTGTCCACGCCGTCCTTCAACGCGCTGTTGAAGTCGATCGAGGAGCCGCCGCCGCACGTCGTGTTCATGATGGCCACGACCGAGCTGCACAAGATTCCCGACACGATCCTGTCGCGGTCGCAGGTGTTCGAGTTCCGCTCGATTTCCGCCAAGGCGATCCTGGCGCAGCTGCGGCGCATCGCCGACGCCGAGGGCCTGCAGGTGCCGGACGCCGCGCTGGCGCTCGTGGCGCGCGCGGCCGAAGGCAGCATGCGCGACGCGCAGAGCGCGCTGGACCAGGTGATGGCGTTTGCCGGCAACACGATCACCGAAGAGGACGTGTCCACGGTGCTCGGGCTCGTCGGACGCGACCTGCTGTTCGACCTGATCGAAGCGGTGGCCGACGAGAACGGTCCGCGTGCGTTCGCGCTGGCCGATCGCGCCGTGGAATCGGGCCACGACCTGAAGCTGGTGATCCGGGACCTGGCACGCGTGGTCCGCGACGTGATGATCCTGTCGATAGACCCGGCGCGTGCCGGCGACGGGGAGCTGGCCGAAGGCGAGCTGGAGCGGCTGAAGCAGCTGTCGGGCCGGTTCTCGCGCGAGGATCTGCTGAGGGCCTTCGACGTGCTGGCAAAGGCCGAGCAGGATTTGCGCGTGGCCGCGCACCCGCGCTATCACTTCGAGATCGCGCTCCTGCGGTGGATGCACATGCGCAAGCTGGTGCCGCTGGCCGATGTGCTCGAGCAGTTCGGCGCAGGAAGTGGAGTTGCTGGTGGTCGCACCGCCGCACCCGCAGTCGCACCCGCGCCGCGCGCTGCCGCACCGGCATCGCGTCCCGCAGCGGCGGCACGTCCCCAGGCCAGTGCGGAGCGAGCACCCGCGGCGCCGCGCGCCCAGGCGCCGAATCCCGCGCCAGCGCCGGCAGGTCCTTCGGCGGGCGCATCGCCGGGTAGTCTCAAGGACGCGCTGCTGGCCGAGATTCGCACGGCAAAAGGCTTCTTCTACAACACCGTGGTGGCGCAGGCGCAGTCGATCGAGATCTCGGGCGACAGGGTGGCCTTCACCTTCCTGCCCACGCACCGCACGCTGCGCGAGCAGTTCGAGCAGACGCGACCGTGGATCGAAGCCGCTGCCGGGCGCATCGCCGGCCGGAAGGTGTCGGTCGTGTCCCAGCAAGCTGAGCCCGGGGCTGTTGCCCCCGCCGCGCCGGCGTCCGCGCCGCCAACCCCGACGGCGCCTGGTTCGTCGCCCAACGGCAAGAAGGACCTGAAGGCCGAGGCGATGGCCGCGCCAGCCGTGCAGGCGGTGCTCGAGGTGTTTCCGGCGGAAATCAAGGACGTGGAGGAACTGTAGTGAACCCTCTGGATCTGATGCGGCAGGCCAAAGACCTGCAAGACCGGATGCAGCAGCAGATGGCCAACACGCGCGTCCAGGCCACGGCGGGCGGCGGCATGGTGACCGTGGTCGTGAACGGCGCCAAGCAGATCGAGTCGATTGCGATCGACCCGTCGGTCGTTTCCAAGGACGACGTGGAGATGCTGCAGGATATGATCGTGGCGGCCGTGAACGACGCGCATCGCAAGGTGGACGAGCAGCTGGGCCGGTCGATCTCCGGCATGATGGGCGGCTTGAAGATTCCGGGTCTTGGCTGACGCCCGCGCCGCGTCATCACATCTTCGATGCTGCCTGAGCCTCTGAGCCGACTCGTCGAGCACCTGCAGCGGCTGCCCGGCATCGGCGCCAAGAGCGCCCAGCGGCTGGCGTTTCACATCCTCCGCCACCCGCGGGAAGACGCCGATCGGCTGTGCGACGCCATTCGCGACGTCAAGGAGCAGGTGACCTACTGCTCGGTCTGCAACAACATCACCGACTCCGACCCGTGCATCTATTGCACCGGTTCGCGTGACCCGCGCGTGATCTGCGTCGTGGAGGAGCCGCAGAACGTGAGCGTGGTGGAGAAGACGCGCGAGTTCCGCGGCATGTACCACGTGCTGATGGGCGCGCTGTCGCCGCTCCAGGGCGTGGGTCCGGACGATATCAAGATCAAGGGCCTGCTCGATCGCGTGGGCGTGGGCGGCGTGGACGAAGTGATCCTCGCGACGAATCCGACGGTGGAAGGCGAAGCGACGGCGCTCTATCTCGCGCGGCTCTTGAAGCCGCTCGGCGTGCGCGTGACGCGCATCGCCATGGGCATTCCCATGGGATCCGATCTGGAATACGCTGACGAGGTGACGATGACGCGTGCCATGGAGGGGAGGCGCGAGTTCTGATGCTGCCGGCGACGTATCAGGTCCCCGCGGCGATCCTGCTGCTGACGTGCGGGATCGTGTCGTGCTTCTTCGGTTACCGGCTGTTTCGCACGGTGCTGGCGGTGTTCGGGTTCATCCTGGGCGCGCTGGCCGCCAGCTCGGTGTGGGGCGTCAGCGACACGTGGCCGATGCTGGCCGCGGCGGCGGTGGGGGGCCTGATCGGCGCGGGCGTGATGTTCGCCGCCTACTTCGTCGGCGTGGCGTTGGTCGGCGCGGCGCTGGGCGCGGTGGTGGCCAGCCTGGTGTTCCAGATGACCGGCCGCGAACCGCATGTGCTGGCCGTGGTGTTCTGCTCGATCCTCGGCGCGGTGGGGTCCACTTATCTGCAGCGCTATTTCCTGATCGTCGGCACGGGCTTCGGCGGGGCGTGGACGCTCATCGTCGGCGCGATGGCCGCGGTGGGGAACCGGGCCGGGCTGGTCGCGGCGGGTGCCGCCGGCAGCGTGTGGGTGCCGTATCCGCTGGACCCGGCGCCGGGCCAGTCGTGGGTGCCGATTGCGTGGGGCTTGCTGGGCTTGCTGGGCACCACTGTGCAGCTGGGGTGGACCGGCGGTGAGAAAGGCCGTGTCGTGCGGCGTTCCAAGAAAGCTTAAGGTTGTCCTAACAAAGCTTCAGGATCGACGCGGGACAACGTCGGGTAAGATGAGATCAATATGACGAAACGTGCTGTTTTCGCGGTTGTGGCGGCCGCTGTGTACGCATCGGCGCTCGTGGCTCGTCAGTGCGCAGGCGACCAAGTCCGTGAACGAGGGCGTCTACTCCGAGGCGCAGGCCAAGCGCGGCGAGGCCATCTACAAGGAGCAGTGCGCCGCGTGCCACGGCGACAATCTCGAGGGCAGCGGCCCCATGCCGCCGCTCGCCGGCAAGGACTTCCTGGCCAACTGGCAGGGCAAGCCCGTGGCCGATGTGTTCGAGAAGACCGCCACGTCGATGCCCGCAACTGCACCGGGTTCGCTGTCTCCTGAGCAGACCGCCGACACCATCGCCTATCTGCTGAGCGTCGGCAAGTATCCCGCCGGCGCTGCGGACCTGCCCGCGAAAGCCGACGCGCTGAAGACCATCTCGCTCGACGCGCCCAAGTAACGGGCGAATCTGCTACGATTTCAAGGTTCTACTGGCTGACGGCGTCCCACGCCGCCAGCCTCTCACCGTACGTTCCTCGGTAGCTCAACGGCAGAGCATCCGGCTGTTAACCGGAGGGTTGCTGGTTCGAATCCAGCCCGAGGAGCCAATATCCATCAACAACTTACGAGCATTCGCCTTTTACCGGCGTTTCGATGGTGGGGGAAATGGTGGGGACCCTCCCGATCCGGTCCATTCAGTGGACGGGTTGGCCGGTGTCGCCGTCGGTCTGCTGAAGGCCAGGTTCGCTGACGCTGTCGTCGAGTCTGGCCAGCGCCTCGCGCTGAGCCGACCGACCGATGTGCCCGTACCGCTTCGCCATCCGCACGCTCGTGGCAGCGCTCCATCCCATGATCGTTGCGACCACGGCGAAGGGCACGCCGCGTTCAAGGAGTCGGGTGACCGTCGTGTGCCGTAGGTCGTGGAACCGGCATTCCACACCGGCGTCCTGCTTGGCGCTCACCCACGCTGTCTTCCAACTCGTGATTGGCTTCTTCGCGTTGGTGCCGAACACCTGCGGGATCTCCTCGTGGCCCGAGAAACCCGACGCGTTCGGATGGGAACACGTAGTCGCTCACTTTCGCTCGGGGAACTGCCCAGCCCAGTCGATCACCGCGGCCAAAGCCCGCTTATTGAGCGGTACTGCCCGGCCGAGCCATGGGCCGTCTTGGACTTGCCGACCGTCACCGCCTCGTTGACGAGGTCAATCTGGCTCCATCGAAGAAGGCGCAACTCGTCGTGGCGAAGGCCTGTGCTGAGTGCCAGCGTAACGGCAGGCAGGAGGGACCGCGACCGGCTGGCCGCGCATGCCCGCAGCAAGTTCGCCTCTTCCTCTGCGCTGAGCGCGCGGCCCGCATCCTCACGCGCGGGCAGCATCCGCACATCCGGCTGAATCTGCGCCCACAGTCGATACCGGCGAAGGATGGCACGCAGCGTCGCGATCTCGTTGTTGATCGTCTTGTTGGCGGCCTTCTCCGCGCGGCGCTGTTCCTGATAGCCCGAAATTCGCGGTCGGTGATGTCGGTCAGCAACAGCTTGCCGAAGTGGGGGGCCAGGTGCGCGATGTTCGCCTTCTCGATCGTGTGGGTCTTATCTGCCCACGACGGTCGCTTCAAAGTGAGCCAGTCCGGGGCTGCCACCCTGAAGAGGATCGCCGCACTCCTGCGACGGCGGATACCGTTCGCTGCTTCTTCGATTTCGCGGCGCCGCCTACGTTCGATCTCGACGGCAAGAGTCTTCGAGCGCGTGCCGGCGGACTCTCGATACCGGCGCCCCCGGTATTCGAACTCGAACCACCAGATGCTCCGACCTGGACGCTTGAAGACCCCCATGGCACGCGACGCGATTCTACAATGGCTCCTCGCGCCGTGGCATCGTGCCATCGGCCACGAGCCGCGTGATTTCCGCCTCTGGCACACGTATTGCGCGGCCGAGGCGTACCCGAACCCAATTTTCGACATGCTATCCACGCTCGGATGGTGTGCACCGACACGTGTAGTTCGTCGGCGGCTTCAAAGACCGTTCGGAGGCTCGATGACATCTGCGACGCCGCGCTGCGCTTCAGATGCTGCATGGGATTGTCGGAGGCCATTTGTGCCAGCATCCACTCGGGCACTGGGCTTGTCTGCCAAGGACTCGACATTGTTTCGACAAGGTCAAAGGGGCGTCGCGGATTCGGGTGGCGCTCGACCGACAGCGGTGATGGTATCCCGGTGCTCGCCCGCGTCAAGACTCTCGCTGCGCTCGACCCTGACGGGCTTCGGTCTTGACGCAGGCTCCGCGCCGGGTTTGTCTGGCAGCTACGTCGGCCGAGCGCGTTCGGGCGCAGTTACCGGGCTCACTTCGGCGTTCGATACCTACTGTCGTTCGGCTGGTCCCAGGGACGAATTCGCAACTGCCTGAGCACTGCGGCTTCATGGCGGGCGCCGCCGCATTGCTGCTAGTGCACCCTGCCTTCACGGAGCTCCGCCTCGCGGCATCTATGTATGCGCGGTAGCCTTCGGGGTCGATGAATGGGTCCACCGGGATCTTCGCCGTTGTGCTCGCCGCACACTTGCGGGTACGTGTGCGGACCTATGGAAGATCGGATTCTCCAGCCGACAAGCGACCGGGCAAGTCCGGGCGGCCTAGACGGACGCGCAGCGGCATTCTCTCGGATAACTCCTGAGTCGCGCAGGGTAGAGCCAACCGACCGCAAGGCTCGCCCTCAGCCTTAATGGATTCGGCCGAGTTTCTAGGCAGGTGGCTTCTTCGACGAAGGTTACTGCCTCCTCTAGCGTGCGCACGCGGGCCTCCGCGCCCAATCGCGCGTTGTAGTCGCCGACCGAGCGATCCAGATGCCGCTCCCATCTCAACGAGAAGCGTATGCCTCGGGCCACTAGCGCCTGTGGCGTCGCTTGCGCCGGGTCCATGTCGACAGCATAGCGACCAACCTGAGGCTCTTGGAGCGGATCGCTAGCTGTCGTGGGCACGGGTGGTTGTTGGCGCGCTTGACGCGATGCTTCGGCGACCGTGGATCGGGTTTTCCGCGTGTTTCCGGCAGATTCTCTGTGATAGGGCCCCTCTGGTGCTGCCGTACAGTGCCGTTGTTCCGGGTGTCACGGGTTCGATCTCGACGTGCCAACCTGGGCGTCGTGCGGCTTCGGGGCGAACCCCGACGCGCGCCCATGTGCGCGGTCTCGCG
>CAWEBF010000012.1:0-232249 GCA_963807235.1 uncultured Acidobacteriota bacterium | reverse complement strand
CGGCGGCAAGCTCGATGGCCAGTGGCAGGCCGTCCAGCCGGCGGCAGATGTCCACGATGGCGTCGGCATTCCTGGTGGTGAGCGCGAAATCCGGACGTCCCGCGGTGGCGCGCTGGACGAACAGCGCAATCGAAGGCGATTCGAGCAGCACCGATGGCGACGTGGGCGCTCCAAGCGCCGGCAGCGGCAGCGGCGGCACTGGAAACTCGCGCTCGCCGTAGATGCGCAGGACCACGCGGCTGGTGACGAGCACCGTGAGCGTCGGACACGCGTCGAGCAGATCGCGGACGAGTCCCCCGGCCTCCGTCACCTGTTCGAAGTTGTCGATCAGCAGCAGGGTGCGCCCCATGCTGGACAGGTGGTCGGCGATCCGCCACCAGCGGGCGTTCGCCGGTTTCGCGGAGCCCGAGCGCCGACGAAATCGCCGAGATCACGAGTTTCGGATCGGCAATCGGCGCCAGATTGACGAAAGCGACGCCGCCCTCGAAGGCAGAGGCGAGGTCCCAGGCGACCTGGATGGCCAGCCGTGTCTTGCCGGTTCCGCCCGGCCCGGTCAGTGTCATGAGACGCACGGCGGGGTTGAGCAGCGTGGCGGTGACCGCTGCCGTCTCCGCGCTGCGCCCCAGCAACGGCGTCCGCTGCGTCGGCAGCGTGTGCCGCGCGCCTTCTCTGGCCGCCGCCACCGCAACATGCGCGGTCGATCGTCGTCGGCGCCGCTCGCCGGTGAACAGCTCGCGTTCGACATCTGCCGCTGCGGGACGCTCGGCTTCCGGCTTCGCCAGCATGCGAAGCAGTAGCCGCTCGAACCGGGCCGGCAGGTGCGGCACGAGCTGCCTGGGGTTCGGCGTTTCGCGCGAGGCGATGGCGTGCAGCAAGCCGAGTGTCGATGCCGCCTCGAACGGATGTTTGCCGGTGGCTAGCTCGTACAGCACGACGCCGAGCGAAAAGACGTCGCTCGCGGTGCCCGCGATCTCGCCCCGGGCCTGCTCCGGAGACATGTAGCGGGGCGTGCCCAGGATCATGTTCGCGGCGGTATCACTGGCAGTCTCCATGAGAGACGTGCGGGCCGCTGGCAGCAGGCGGGCCAGCCCGAAGTCGAGCACCTTCACGTAGCCGTCGCGCGCGCAGCAGGACGTTCTCCGGCTTGATGTCGCGGTGCACGATGCCGGCAGCGTGCGCCGTCGCGAGCGCCTGAGCGAGCTGGGCGCCGATGCGTGCGACCCGCTCGATCGGCGAGCTGCCGCCCGTCAAGCGCGGACAGCGACTGACCCTCGACGAACTCCATCGCCAGAAACCGCCGGTCGTCGAACTCGCCGATTTCGTAGATGGTGACGATGTTCGGGTGGTTGAGCGACGAGGCGGCGCGGGCTTCCTGCTCGAACCGGCGGGTCGCGTCGGCGTGCCCGGTGAGCGTCGGACGCAACAGCTTCACCGCCACCTTTCGTCCCAGCCGCGAGTCGTGCGCGAGGTAGACCTCGCCCATTCCGCCACGTCCGAGCAGGCTGACGACGTCGTAGGCGCCGATCCGGCCGCCAACGAGCTCGGCGCGTCGTCGTCGGCGACCCAGGCGGCGGCGTCCGCGAGCGCCGGAGTGTGGATGAACTCACCGGCATTGTCGTTGGCCGCCAGGAGCGACTCCACTTCGCGCAGCAACGTGAGGTTGTCGCGGCAGGCGCGTTTCAGGAAATCCGAGCGCTCCGCGCCGGCGACCTCGAGCGCCGCGTGATAGAGGCGCTCGATCTCCCGGAAATCAGGCCGCGTCATCCCTGGCTCAACTCGCGAAACAGCCACGCACGCGCCAGGCTCCAGTCGCGCCGCACGGTAGCCACGGAGACGCCCATCACCAGCGCCGCTTCCTCGAGACTGAGTCCACCGAAATACCGAAGCTCGACCACTCGGCTCTTACGCGCGTCCACATCTTCCAGCGCCTTCAGGGCATCGTCGAGCGCGAGGAGGTCCGCACGGTCCATCGCCGGCTGCCGCTCGGCTTCCGACAGCGAAACGTGCACCTGTCCCTGGCCCCGTTTCGCCCGGCCGCGCGAACGCGCCATGTCGACGAGGACGCGGCGCATGATCTGGGCGGCGGTCCCGAAGAAATGCGCCCGGTTCTGCCACTGCACGTCCTTCCAGTTCACCAGCCGCAGGTACGCCTCGTTGACGAGCGCCGTCGGCTGCAGGATATGGCCCGGACGCTCGCCGGCCATCTGCCGCGCCGCCAGCCGGTGCAGCTCGTGCTGGATCACGGGGGTCAAGGCCTCGAGCGCAGCCGCATCGCCGCCACTCCAGGCGACCAGGAGCTGTGTAACGTTTTGTGAAGCGGTCATCCCCGGTGCGAGACGGCAAGCTTAGCAAAATCGGCCGATTCTCTCGCGATGAGCACTTTCGGGGCCGGATGTCGCCTTCTCCAACGAAGGAGACAACCCATGAACCGTTTTGCATTGTTCGCCATCATCTTTGCCGTCCGCGCTGGCGCCGCCCAGCCGACCCGCCGCGCACGGCCGCGGCCGATCGCCGACAGTCGTTTTCGAGTGGAACCAGAAAATCCAGGACACCATTCCGGGCGGAGGCGGCGCGGGCGCGCCGCGATTCTTCGCGCTGGCCCACATCGCGATGTTCGATGCAGTCAACGCCATCGAACGCGAGTTCGAACAGTACCACGTGGACTTCAAGCCCGGGAACGGCTCGCCCGAGGCTGCGGCGGCACAGGCAGCGCACGACGTCATGGTTGCGCTCAATCCCGCCGCGACGGCCGCCTATGACGCGCTGCTGCAGCAGCAACTCGGCGACAAACCGAACGGGTTCCAGCGGCTCGGCACGATCGTCGGAGCCAAGGTGGCGGCGGCCGTGCTGGCGTGGCGGCAGAACGACGGCTGGATCGTGTCGCCGTTTCCCCCGTATTCCGAACCGCCGCTCCCCGGTCGCTGGCAGCCCACGCCACCGGCCAATGCCGCGGCGACCTTCACGCACGTGCAGCGTGCAGTGCCGCTGGCGATGGTGTCCTCCACGCACTTCCTGCCGGTGCCGCCACCCATCCTGACGAGCGCCCGCTACGCCACGGATCTGAACGAAGTGAAGGCGATCGGCAAGTCCGACAGCGCCACGCGCACGCCCGAGCAGACGACCATCGCGCGGATCTGGGCGAGCATCGCCGCGTCCGGCGCCGGTACGGCGACGCACTACTCGTCGATCTGGAACAACATCGCCGGCGACATCGCCCGCGATCGCGGCCTGTCGCTGGTGGAGACGGCGCGCCTGTTCGTGCTGATGAACGTCTCGATTCACGACGCGCTTCAGACCACGCTCACGAGCAAGTTCATCTACGGTGTGTGGCGTCCGGTGACGGCGATTCGTCAGGCGGATACGGACCTCAACCCCGCCACCGATCCCGACCCGACGTGGTCGACGCTGATCCCCACGCCGCCCTACCCGTCGTACGCCGGCAACATGGCGACGATCGGCGCGAGCGCGGCTCGTGTGCTGGCGCTGGCGCTCGGCACCAATGACGTGCCGGTGGCCGCGACGTGGCGGCAGTCGGGCGGACAGCCCGACATCGTGCAACACTTCGCGACCTTGTGGGACGTGGCTCAGCAGCAGGCGGACTCGCGCATCTACGGCGGCATCCACTACCGTTTCGACAACGAGGCCGGCCAGACGGCAGGACGCGCTGTCGCCGAGTACGTGTTCGCGAATTTCATGAGACCGAAGTCAGGCCTGTGCTGTCGAGTGGTCGAGGGGCTGACAGTCGGTGGCTAACATGGATAGTGAGGCACTCGCCAGCGATCTCGCGGCCGCGTGCGCGGATCGCTGCTGGTGCCGGCAGAACCCGGCTACGACGAGGCGCGGTCGATCTGGAACGCCATGATCGACCGTCGCCCGGCGCTCATCGTCCGCTGTCTCGGTGTGGCCGACGTGATGGCGTGCGTCGACGTCGCCCGGCGGCGCGGCGTGCCCATCTGCATCAAGGGCGGTGGCCACAACATCGCCGGGCTGGCGGTGCAGGACGGTGGCCTGTTGCTGGACATGTCCCTGATGCGGGGCGTCTGGGTCGACGCGCAGCAGCGGCTGGCGCGGGCGCAGGCCGGGTGCCTGCTGGGCGATGTCGACCGCGAGACGCAGGTGCACGGCCTGGCGGCCGTCCTCGGGTTCATCTCGAACACCGGGTGCGCTGGTCTGACGCTCGGCGGCGGGTTCGGCTACCTGACCCGCCGTTTCGGCTGGACCAGCGACAACGTCACGGCGGTCGACCTCGTCACCGCCGACGGCCGGCTGGTTCGCGCCTCGGAGCGCGAGCACAGCGACCTGTTCTGGGCGGTGCGCGGCGGCGGCGGCAACTTCGGCGTCGCCACCGGCTTCGACTACGCGCTGCATCCGGTCGGCCCGGACATCGTCGGCGGCGCGATCGCCTGGCGTGGGGAGGACGCCGAGGCCGTGCTGGACATGTATCGCACCTTGGCGACTGAGGCACCGCGAGAGTTGACGTGCGTCGCCGCCCTCCGCCTGGCCCCGCCGGCACCGTGGCTGGCCAAGGAGGTGCACGGCAAACCCATCGTCGCGTTGTTCGTCTGCTATTCCGGACCGATCGACGAAGGGCGAGCGACTGATCGCGCCGCTCAAGGCGTTCGGCCGTCCCGTCGGGCGACGTGCTCCAGCGGCGGACGTACTACTCGCAGCAGACGCTGCTCGACGCAACGCAGCCCAAGGGGCGGCGCTACTACTGGAAATCGGAATACCTGCGCGGGCTGGAGCCTGGCTTGCTCACCGGCGCAATCGCGCATGCCCGGCGGATCGCGTCGCCGCACTCGGCGATCCTCATCTTTCCGCTCGAGGGCGCCGTCAACGAGCGGGCGGACGACCACTCCGCCGTCGGCAATCGCGACGCCGCGGCGGTCATCAACATCGCCGCCGCCTGGGAACGAGCGGACGCACGATGCGGCGCAAATCGCCTGGGCACGCGAGGCGTGGGGCGACCTGCGGCAGTTTTCGACCGGCGGCACCTACATCAACTTCCTGACCGAGGATGAAGGCGACGATCGGACGCGCGCGGCGTTCCGGTCGAACTACGCGCGCCTCGCCGAGGCGAAGCGGGCGTGGGATCCGGAGAACCTGTTCCGCGCGAACAAGAACATCCGGGCGTAAGGCGCGTTCGTCTCGCGCCCCGGCGACGTTGTCTTCTCCAGGAGTCGGTCCCGCTACCGGGATCGGTTCGTGGAGGGACGCCATGGCGCTGCATTCGTACGGTGTGCTCAAGGGCAAGGCAATCGAGGTCCGGCTGGGCGCGGGTCAGTCGCCGCACTACCAGGTGCGCCTCGTCGACGACACGACCGACTACCGCATCGCCGTCAACGTGAAGTCGCAGTTGTCGCCGTCGGACCTGGAATTCATTGTCCTGGAGCGCTACCAGCACCCCATCACGGGGCTCGTCGAGGGACTGCGCCCCGGCTTCACGCCACTGCCGAGCGGCCCCGGCACCGGGGCGCTCGACTTCATCAGGGGCAACCTCTTCGACCGCACGACGATGCGCCCGCTGCCATTCAGCGTGCCCGGTTTCGACAACGATCTGAACGAAAAGATCGATCGCGTGATGCAGCGGGCCGTGGGAGACGAACGCGCCCTGGTCTACGCCTTCGGCGAGCGCTGGGGGCCGGAGCCGGGCAAGAAGGACAAGTACTTCGGGTTCGCCCCAGGGAACGGCATCCACGACATCCACATGAACCAGGGGAATTCCGGCCGGTTCGTGGGCGATGACGGCGTGTATCAGGATGGGGGAGTCCTGGTGCATTTTCCCGACCAGCGAGAGTGGGTCGCGATCTTCCTGAAGTTCCAATCGCAGTCGTGGCATACCGACGATCAGACGGGCCACGCGCTGACCACGCCCGTCCCTGCGACCCCTGGGCCGCCGCCCGAGCCGGTGCTGCCGACGTCCGACGAGCCGGACGGGCTGGTGCGCATCGTCGCGGCGCTCGTGAACTCAGTGAAGTCGCCCGAGCAAGAGGTGGTCACGCTGATCAACACCGCTCCGCACGACGTGTCGCTGGAAGGATGGGCGCTGCTCGACACGCAGAAGGCGCGGCTTCCGTTGAAAGGCACACTCCGCGCCGGCGCGACGACAACCGTGCCGCTGTCGAGGCCGCTGGCGCTTTCGAACAAGGGCGGTGTGATCACGGTCGTCGACGACCGGGGCCTCAAGGTCCACGGCGTGGCCTACACGCGGGAGCAGGCTCTCCAGGCGGGGTGGACTCTGGTGTTTTGAGACGACAAAAGGCTGCCCCGCTGTGCCTTTCTGGACCGGGACCGGCGTAAGCCGCAGGTGCGAAGCTCTGCGTTATCAGACCCTTACAGCCCTCATGCTCCGGGGGTATGTCGCTTGCCTAAGTGCCAACGCACTTGGTGCCCAGAACCCTTCGGGTCCCCCTGGCCGCGAGCCTTATCGCCCTCTCATTCTCGGCGTGCGGCCCGTCGCGGCCTTCGCCGACCGGCCCCACCCTTGTGTCATCCGGAACCGTCACCGCGCACGTCTCCTCGATCCCGCTTGGGGCGCGGCGTCTCGGTGCGCTTGGTGACCTGGCGACCTACGAGCTCGCCGGCTCCGTGACGTTCCGTTCGACCGCCGCGTCGGGCGCGCGGCTCGGCTCGATGGAACTCGAAATCACCGATGAGCAGGGTCGGCGTTGGCGCCAGCAGTCCCCGCTGGACATCGAACTCGCGGCGGGCGGCGAGTCTACGGTCGCCTGGCCGTCGCCCGTCAGGGTTCCTGACCTCGCCCGGCCAACGAGCCTGGTGATCAGGGCCTACGGCGTCATGACGGCCGGAGACCAGCTGGTCATGCAGTCGCCTGAAGTGCCCTTGACTGTCACGGCGTCGGCCACCGTCACCGGGCCGGCGGCTCCGGACGCGACGTTCGTGGGGGCCGGCGACATCGCGGACTGCAGTGTCCCCGGAGGGGCGCTGACGGCACGGCTTCTCCAGTCCATACCGGGCGAGGTTTTCGCGCTGGGGGACCTGGTTTACCCCGGCGGCACCGCGGAGGCTTTCTCGACGTGCTATGAGTCCTCGTGGGGCGCCTTGAAGGCGCGAACCCGCCCCACGCCTGGCAATCACGAGTGGGACGTCGACCAGGGCCGGCCCTACTTCGGCTATTTCGGGCCGGCGGTGGGACCGGGCTACTACAGCTTCAACCTGGGTTCGTGGCACGTCCTGTCGCTCAACAGCAACGTCAGCGCGCAGCCGGGCTCGCGGCAATACGAATGGGCCCGCGCGGATCTGGCCGCGCACCCTGCGGCCTGCACGCTTGCCTATTGGCATCACCCTCTCTTCAGCTCGGGCACCAATGGCGGAAGTGCCCAGATGCGTGCGATGTGGCAGTTGCTCGACGAGGCTGGTGTGGAGCTGGTGATGGCGGGCCACGATCATCTGTACGAGCGTTTCGCACCACAGGACGCCGACGGGCGGCCCGCTCACAACGGTATGCGCGAGTTCGTCGTCGGGACGGGAGGCGCGCCGCTCTACGGTCTGACAGTGGTTCAACCAAACAGCGAGGTACGGAACAACCAGGCGTGGGGGGTGTTGAAGCTCACGCTTCGAAGCGGCCGCTACGACTGGGAGTTCATCCCGGTGAGCGGTCACTCGTTTCGGGACGTGGGCTCCGCGCCCTGCGGCTCCTGATCCCCGACGCTATACTAGCGGTCCAGCGTGCCGCGACAGACGGGGATGCGTGGCGACCGGCTGCGGTGGGCCTGGATCGCGCTTGCCTTCGTGGTCGTTGCGGCGGCGATCCTACGCGTCGACGTCGCGGGACCGCGCGTGCACGTGCGCTGGAACGCGGCCGTCGATCCCGCTGAACGCACGAGGCTCGAGCGCCGTTACGATCTGCGCGGCGGCGGGCCCGTTGACCAGACCACGAACACGTGGCGCTACGACCTCGGCGAGGCTTCCCGCGAAAACATCGGCGCGCTGCTTCGTGACCCCGCCGTCGCCGACACGGCCTACATCGATCGTAACGCGCTGGCTGCCGTTGACGGGCGGCGCGTCCGTGTCACCGCGTGGTATCCGTTCAACGATCTCCTCGCTCGCCCGATCCAGCTGCTCCAGCTCCTCCGGAGCCTGTGGTTGCTGCTGGCCGGCGGCATGCTGCTGTGGACGGCGGGTCTATCGAGCACGTCGAGCCGGCGCACCCTGACGATCGCCGTCCTCCTCCTCGTGGGGACGGCCGCGCTGGCCTTTCCCTTCGATCCGTCGTTCGTGACAATGGGCGGGTCGGCCGACCACGTCCGCAGCCGCGGCGAGTTCGAAAACTGGTTCGGCAACCGGGTCCGGTTCGAGAAGCACTTGTCCCAGGTGGCGATGTGGCAGCTCTATCTGCGCCTCGATCCCACGTCGGAGGCGCCAGCACGAGCCCTCGTTGCCGTGACCCGTTTCGGCACCGTGTGGTTCGTGCTGTCGGCGCTCGCCATCGCTGCCGTGGAGCGGTGGTCGCCGCAGGTCACCCGCTACCTGGCGCTGGTCGTGCTGGCGCCGGCGACCCTCCTGTATTTCGGATGGCGCGAGCTGGGCTATCTCTCCCTGAGCGTCGCCGCCTTTCCCTTGCTCGTGCGAGGGATACGCGACGGCGGGGCGCGTCTGGAAGCCGGCAGTGTCCTGGCCGGCGTGGGAGCGGCGCTCCACGGATCGGGGCTGGTGTCGCTGGCGGGGAGCTGGCTCGCCGCGATCGGCGCTTCAGGCCGCCTGGTCGATCGCGCCGGCCTCGCGCTTCGCGCCGTGGCCTGGGGCACCGCGGCGTACCTTGGGTGGATGGTGATTTACGTCGTGGTGCTGAAGATGTCGATCCAGCAGGACACGGGACCCGGCGCCGTCAACGGATGGCGTCCGTGGTCGGAGGACGAGATGCGTCTCGGGCGGCGCGCTGCGGCAATCCTGAGCGCGACCGGTGCTCGCGATCTGGCGATGAGCGCGTGGATCGTGGGCGCGCCGGTGCTCGCCGTCGCCGCGTCGCTCTGGCGGCGGCATCCCGGCGAGGCGCGTGCCGTGCTGTGGTATCTGCCGCCGTCGGCGTTGTTCCTGATCTTCCGCTGGCCCTTCGACGGCATCGGCGGCGGGATGGACCTGGTGGTCGCGGGATTCCCCGCGCTCTACGCGCTGGCGTGGCTGGCGGCGCACGACGAGAAGCGCGCCACGATCGCGGCAGCACTTCTGGCCTCCGCTCACTACGGCTTCTGGCGCGTCGTGCTCGATGAGCGTTTTCAGCCATAGACCTGGCCGCCGCGTCTGGATCACGCTGGGCGCGGCGGCGATCGCCGTCGCCGCGCTCATCGACGTCAGGGTGACCGGCCCGCGCGTCGCCGTCCGCTGGGCGGCCTCCGTGAACGACTCCAGCCGCGTGGAGTTCGAGCGGCGCTATTCGCTTGAAAACGGCCGGCGCGACGGCGGTCCGGAATGGCGGTACCAGCTCGGCGATCGATCGCGGGAGAACATCGGCGCCCTTGTGCGCGATCCGGCCGTCACCGACACCGGATACATCGATCGCACACAGTTGACGGTGGAGGAGCCGGAGACCACCGTCGGCGTCCGGCCCCTGCCGTTTCCGTTGAGCACGGACAACGAGTTCCAGAGCCTCGGGGAGCTGTTTCAAATCCAGAGCCTCTGCCTGCTGCTGGCGGGCAGCGGGCTGTTATGGGCGGCACGCCGCGGAGACGAGCGTCTCCGCCGGCGCGTGGCCGTGGCGGCGCTCCTGGGCGTGACGCTGGCGGCGTACGCGCTCCCGTTGCCGCGGGGGCTGCACATGGGCGATGCCGACACGTACACGTCGAATCGCGACAGCTTCGAGTCCTACGCCGGCGTCCGGGCCATCCGCTTCGAGGCGCATTTGTCTCACGCCATTCTGGGGCGGCTCTACGACGTGCTGGGCCAGGGGGACACCGCGCCCAGGGAGGCGCTGAACCTGCTGATGCGGATCGCCACCGCCTGGTTCGTCGTCTCGGCGCTCGCCATTGGCTTCATCGAGCGGTGGTCGCCGCACGTGATGCGCTACCTCGGGTTGACGCTGCTGGCGCCCGCGGCGCTCTTGTATTTCGGCTATCGAGAGCTCGGGCACCTTTCGCTCAATCTCGCGGCCTATCCGTTGCTCGTGCGCGGGCTGCGGGACGGAACCGCCCGTCTCGAAGCCGCGAGCGTGCTCTCGGGTCTGGGCGCGGCGCTGCACGGGTTCGGCCTGCTGGCGCTGGCGGGCTCGTCGCTGGCGGCGCTGGTAGTCAGGGCACAGTGGGCGCCGGCTGCAGCAGGCCCCGGCCGGGAGCGCGTTCGTGCGCTGCTGCGCGTGGTTGCCTGGGGCACCGCGGCGTACGTCGGGTGGATCGCGATCTACGTGGTGGTGCTGAACCTCCCGGTGACGCAGGGTCACACAGATGTGATTCCGTGGCGCCCATGGCTGGCCGATACGACGGTGGGTGACCGCGTCAACGCCGCGATCCTGTCAACGGTGGGTGGGCGCGACCTTTTATTCACGGCCTGGGTCGTCGGCGCGCCGCTCGTGGCCATCGCAGGGTCGCTCTGGCGCACGCATCGCGATGACGTGCGGCTGGCGATGTGGTACGCGGCGCCGTCGTTCGCGTTCTCGATTGCGTTCTGGCCGATCCAGGGGCTGGGCGTCGAAATGGATCTGCTCGTGGCGGCGTTCCCGGCGTTCTACGCCCTGGCGTGGGTGTGCGCCGCCGATCCGCGGCGCACGACAGTGGCGGCAGTCGTGCTGGTGTCCGCCCACCTCGCGTTCTGGCGGATCGTTCTGGACGGGCGGTTCGTGAACTAGTCCCGCTCGCGCCGTCGTTATGAAACGGCCCGAGCGGCGGCGCCTGCTTCCGGGAGGTGTCCCGCGACTTCCGGTGTCGCGTCGCCGTACGGGCCCTGTGCGGCGTAGCGCAGGAACAGCTGGCCCCAGGGCGTCGTCTCGCACCACCGGTGGAAGACGCGCCGATCCACGAACGGCCAGCGGTACATGTCGTGGTACACCTCACTCGCCAGGATGAAGCCGTTGACGAGCGGCGTATGGAAGAACAGGCGCTGGAACCGCTTCAACGGTCCGAACCAGATCAGGTCGCCTCCGCCGAGACGTACAAGATTCTTTCCAACCGTGAACCGCCAGTTCTCCGCGGCGGCATCGAGATCGCCCACGATCTCGATCTCCCGCGGGTCGCCCACGCCCAGACCGTCCTGGTGGGCGAGCGCGATGTAGGGGATCGACAACGGATCGAAGCCCATGAGCCGCGCGGCCACGGCGTCGATGGCCACCTGGTCGGCCGACGCGAGCATCACGTTCTTGACCACCGGATACATCGTGCGCGGTCCGGGTCCGTTGCCGGCGGTCGTGCCGTCCATCACCGCGAAGAGCCCGGTGTGGATCTCCTTCTGGATGGCCAGCAGATCGACGAGCGTCTCGTGGATCCACGAATGGGTGTAGTGGCGCTTGGTGTTGAGCAGCCCGCCGAACGCGTTCTTCATCGCGCCGGTCGTCGTCGTGTAGATGTGGCACTTCACGGTCGGCAGATGGACGACGTTCTTGCCGAAGAAGAAGTCGGGGACGTGAATGCCTTCCGGAAAAATCTGGTCGAGCACCCGCATCTTCGCCTTGGGTACGTGGCGCACCCAGGCCATGTCCTCGTCCTTGAAGTTGTAGCGGACGGGCACGCTGTAGTGCCGGAATATCGGCAGGTAGTGGTTCAGGTCCTCGCCCTTGAACGTGTCGGTGACAACCGTCTTGTTCTGGACGCACACCTGATCCTCGAACCCTGCGTCCCTCAGGGCGCGAATCGTGCCTTCGAGCTGCCAGGGCGTGGTGTTGGCCGCCGGGAAGGGGAAGTGCCAGGAGATGTTGTCCTTGAGGATCGTCGTGGCGCGAGGATCCAGCGCCTGGCGCACGCCGGCCAGATCCAGCGCACGCTGGATGTCCGAGAACACCGTCCCTACCGACGTCCGTACGACCGCGACCTTCGACATCTCTCGAAGGATAGCCCAGGCGCGCGGTATGCTGGTGATGCCGCGCTCGCCCGTTTTGCTCGAGGTGGTCGATGCGTACCTGTCCACGCGGTCGTTGCCCTGCTACTCGCGGCTGCGTCGCTTGGGGCGCAGGTGCCCGGTCAGCCGCCGCCGAAGGACCAGCCGCCCGTCCGGGGGCCGCTCGAATCGACGGAGCTGGCGATGACCGTCTCCGGCTGTGTCCGGGGCACGCGGTTGCGGATGCCTTCTCAAGCGATCATCGAGCTGCCGTTCAGGGCGCTGCGCGTCCGCGAGTTCGTGCTCGAGGGGCCGAAAGAGCTCGTGCAGCAGATCAAGCGGGAGCACGACGGCCACTTCGTTGAGGTTGCCGGCATCGTCATCGTGCCGCCGGCCCCGGGCCGCAACGAGGCACCGGTGACGACGCGCGAGGTTGCCGGCGGGCGGCTGACTGTGGGAGCGGAGCGGACCGGTACCAACCCCGGCGAGCCGCAGCGCCCGGTTCGTCTGCGGATCGAGTCGTTCACCCACGTTCGTAAGGGGTGCAGCGACCGCTGAGCGCTCAGCGCGAAGGACGTTGTGCTGTCGCGACGCTTAGCGCGAAGGACGTTGCGCGGTCGCGAGACCGCTAGCGCGCAGGGCGTTGTGCGGTCTCGGCGAAGAACTTCCGCATCCAGGGGCTGTTCTCCTGGCAGATGTACTCCTGGATTTCGCCCTTCTCGTCCCACACGATGTCGAAGCCGATGGTCCACGGCTCGGTGTAGGCGCCCGGATCGTCGATGGTCGCTTCGTAACGCAGCGTATAGAGATCCTTGCGCGTGAAGCGCTCGACCAGGTGCAGCCGATCGGTGTGGGGATCGCCCAGCATGTCGATCCAGCTGCCCTCGTTGAACCCCACGACGTCCACCACCAGCGTGTCGCCTTCCCATCGCCCCACGGAGTGTCCCAGCCACGTCGGTTGGAGCTGATCCGCGTCGGGATGCGGACGGCCGTCCATGTAGATCACGCGCCAGATGTGTGTGCCGCCCTCGTAGATCATCACGATGCGCTTCTGCTGGGGCAGCTGGAGGATCTCCATGGGAAAGGGCGTCGTCATCAGGCGCGGTCCCGACGGCGGCATGCAGTAGCCCTGCGGGTCGTACTTCGACAGCGCCCGGCGGCGCTCCATCGCGATCTGCCGCGCCCACGGCTGGTATGGGATCTCCTTGTGCGACAGGAGCAGCGTCTTGTAGTCCTGGAACTGCGTCAGGTGCCAATAGCCCTTGTTCGGCTCGGTGGGCCCGAGGTTCGGTGTGCCGTCGGCCAGCCGGGGCGCCGGCGGATGCGGTTTGGCGGGCAGCCGCGGCACCGGGTTCACCTGGGCGTTCAGAACCGCGGCGCAAATCATCGCGCCCAGCAGCGACAGGGTGAGGCGCACGGACGGAGATTACCACCCCTGCTAACCCCCCGCCCACCCGCGCGTAATAGGGGGTATGACACATCCCGCCCTGACCGCCGCTGTCGTCGCCTGGTTGCTCCTGGCCCCCGCCCTGACCTGGGCCCAGGCTCCCGCTTCGCCGCCAGCGCCCACGACTCCGCCGTCGGCCCCGTCGGCGCCGGTCCGGGTCTCGAGCGACGCGGAGCGCGCAGCCGAGCGCGCGGCGCTGGAGGCTGGCGGCGCACCAGCCACGCGGGATGATTTGTGGCAAATCCTGCGGCAGTACTCCCCGGCGCTCGGCGAGGTCATCCAACGCGACCCGACGCTCCTGGATCGCGCCGACTACCTGGCGCCGTATCCGCTGCTCGTCACGTTTCTCGAACGGCACCCCGAGATCCGCCGCAGCCCGTCCTATTACTTTGGGGACGTGTCGTTCCGGTCGTTCCGCGTGCTCTCTCCCGAGGAGCGTGCGATCGAATCCTTCGACGAGATGATGGCCGGCATCGCCGTCGTGCTGGGCCTCGCGGTGTTCCTGAGCGGGCTGGTCTGGGTGATTCGCACTCTCGTGGACCATCGCCGCTGGCTGCGGCAGTCGCGGGTGCAGGTCGAGGTCCACTCGAAGATCCTGGACCGCATGACCAGCAACGAGGACCTGCTCGCCTACGCGAAGACGCCGGCCGGGAGCCGCTTTCTGGAATCCGCGCCGATCGATCTGGGCACTGCCTCCGCGCCGGCGACGCCGTTCGGGCGTATCATCTGGTCCGTGCAGGCTGGCATCGTGCTGATCGCGCTTGGTGTCGGGCTGTTTCTCGCCCAGACCTCTCTCGTCGAAGAGGTACGTGCGGGATTCAAACTTATCGCCACCGTGACGATCTCGCTCGGCGTGGGTTTCGTGGCCTCCGCGGCGGTGGCCTATAAGGTGTCGTCGCGAGTCGGTCTCCTCCCCGCGAAAGAGTCATGACCATCATGAGAACGTTGATGGCGAACGCCGAGCCGCTGGCGGTCGACACGGCCGATCACGCGCTCATGATGGGCGAGGAGGCGTTCAGGGCGTTCTACGAACTGACCGCGCGAGGGCTGTGGTCGTATCTGTCGCGTACGTCCGGCGACAGCCGCCTCGCCGACGACCTGCTGCAGGAAGCCTATTACCGTCTGCTGCGATCGAACGCGGTCTTCGAGAGCGACGATCACCGGCGCAACTACCTGTATCGCATCGCCACGAACCTGGTGCGGGACAGCCGGCGACGGCCTCGGCCCGACGCGGCCAGCAGTGACGACATCGAGCAGACCCCGGCCGCCGAAGGGGCCGGCGGCGCCGAGGTGCGCGCCGCGCAGCGCCTTGACGTGACGCGCGCCATGCACCAGCTGAAGCCGCGCGAGCGCAGCCTGCTCTGGCTGGCCTACGTGCAGGGCTGCAGCTACGCCGAGATCGCCGAGGTCGTTGGCGTCAGGCCGTCCAGTCTGAAATCGATGCTCTTCCGCGCCCGCCGCAGGCTGGCCGCGATGTTGGAGCCGGGAGGGCAGTCGTGACGCCGCACGCGTGCCCGCGGGAAGCCGAAGTGACGGCGGCCGTTCGGGATCGCGCCTGGCGCGTGGAGGACGAAGAGGTCCGCCGTCACACCCAGGAATGCACGGCGTGCGCCGAGGTACTGGCCGTGTGCGAGGCGTTGCAAAGTACGCTCGGGCCGGTTGACAAGCGATTGCCCTCGGCCGGGCAGGTGTGGCATCGCGCCACGCTGCGCGCGCGCGCCGACGCCGTGCAGTCGGCGTCGCGTCCGCTCGTGTGGGCCTACGGTGTGGCCGGGGCCGCGGTCGTGGGGATTGCGCTCGCGGTGGCGGGGCGGTGGTGGTCTGCACTGATGACCGAAGTGCGGAGGATGGAGTGGACATCCCCCGCACCGACCGGCGTGCCCACGGACCTCGGCGGGTGGGTGCTGGCCGTGCTGCAAGGCGGACTGCCGCTCGTCGTGGCCGCCGGCGTGTGCCTGGCGCTGGCGCCCGTGGCGGTGTATCTGGCCATTCGAGACGACCAGAAGCTCTAGCCTCGGCTGGGGCCGATGCTAAACTGCCCCGCTCATGCCCCTGACTCCCGGACACCGCTTGGGCCCCTATGAGATCGTGGGCCCCATCGGTCAGGGTGGCATGGGCGAGGTGTACCGCGGTCGCGACACCCGCCTGGATCGCGACGTTGCGATCAAGGTGCTGCCGCCGCTGCTTGCCGGGGACCCGCAGTTCCTCTCCCGGTTCCAGCGCGAGGCCAAGAGCATCTCGGCGCTGAACCATCCCCACATCTGCGGGTTGTACGACGTCGGCGAAGCGGCGATCGGTGCCGAGACCCTGCACTACCTCGTGCTCGAGATGATCGAGGGCGAGTCGCTGGCGCAGCGCCTGGCCCGCGGCCCGCTCGCGCTCGACGAGGTGCTGCGGTGGGGCGCCGAAGTGGCGTCGGCGCTCGACGCCGCGCACAGCCGCGGCATCGTGCACCGGGATCTGAAGCCGGGCAACGTCATGGTGACCAGGGCTGGGACCAAGCTGGTGGACTTCGGCCTGGCCAAGGGCGGCGATCGGGGCGTGGTGAGCGGTGTGACGCAGCTCCAGACGATGGAAACGCCGAACCAGCCGCTCACCGAGCACGGCACCATCCTGGGCACGTTCCAGGTACATGTCGCCGGAACAGCTCGAGGGCACGCCGGCCGACTCGCGGTCGGACATCTTCGCGCTGGGCGCGCTGCTCTACGAGATGGCCACCGGCCGGAAGGCGTTCGAGGGCAAGAACCGCACGAGCCTCATCGCCGCGATCGTGGCGACGCAGCCGCCGCCGATCACCAGCGTCCAGGCGGCCAGCCCGCCGGCGCTCGACCACGTCATCCGGCGGTGCCTCGAAAAGGATCCCGACGACCGCTGGCAGAGCGCGCGCGACGTGCGGGCGCAGCTGCTGTGGATCGCGGAGGGCGGCTCGCAGGTGGGCGTGCCGGCGGTCGTCTCGTCGCGGCGGCGCAGCCGGGAGAAACTGGCCTGGGCGGCAGCGGCTGCGCTGGGCCTTGCGGCAGCCGGGTTTGCCGTGGCCTGGGTGCGTCGCGCGCCCGAGCCGGCGCAAGCTCGTTCGATTCACCATCCCGACGCCCGCCGGCGCTGACGGCGGCGGGCCCGCCCGCCGTGTCGCCGGATGGGCGCATCGTCGCGTTCGACGGCGTCGATGCCAGCGGCAAGCGGCAGATCTGGATCCGGACGATCGACGGGCTCGAGGCGCGGCCGCTCGACGGCACCGAAGGTGTCAATCGCCCGTTCTGGTCGCCCGACAGCCAGTATCTGGCGTTCATCTCCGGCGGGAAAGCTGAAGAAGATTCCGGCGGTGGGCGGACCGGTGCAGACGATTGCCGACGCTCCCACCGGCGCCGATGGGACCTGGAGCCGCGACGGCGTCATCCTCTTCGACGGCCACGCCAACGATCCGATCTGGCGCGTCGATGCTGCCGGAGGCGTCGCCAAGCCGGAGGTCTTGAACGAGCCCGAGAAGAACGCGGCCTTCGTCGGCTGGCCACAGTTCCTGCCGGATGGCCGGCACTACCTGTATCTGTCGGGCATCTTGTCCAGCGAGCGCACCGTGATGGTGAGGGCGCTGGGCGACACCGAAGGCAAGCCTCTGTTCAAGACCAACTCACGCGTCGCCTACTCGCCGCTCGGGTACGTGTTATACGTGCGCGATCAGACGCTGGTGGCCCAGCGGTTCGACGCGGCCAGCCTTGCGGTCACGGGAGACCCGGTGCCGGTCGGAGAAGGGCTCGGTGTCAGCAATGTCGGCACCGCGTCGTTCTCGCTGTCCGACGCCGGTGTGCTCGCCTATCGCGCCGGCGAAGAAGTCGGCCGGCGACTGGTGTGGATGGACCGTGCCGGAAAGGAGTCGCCCGCCGTGGACGGCGCGCGCGGTTTCGCCGACGCGTGGCTGTCGCCGGACGGCAACCGCGTGGTGTACGACGTCGAAGATGGCGCCGCGGGCGGCGATCTGTGGATTCGGGATCTGGCAAGAGGCGTGACCACCCGTTTCACCTTCGACGAGGTAGCGCGAGTTCGCACCGATCTGGTCTCCCGATGGCAAGCCATCGCCTTCTCGAAGGAGACGGCCGCAGGCTGGGATCTCTACGTCAAGGACGCTGCCGGAACCGGGGAGGCGAAGCCGCTGATCGCGAGCCCGGTCCAGAAATTCCCCACCGACTGGTCGAGTGACGGCCGGCACCTGATCTTCAACAGCAGCGCCACCGACACCGGCTGGGACCTGTACGCCCTGTCCCATGACGGGCGGTGGCGGCGAACCCGATTCCTCTGGTCAAGACGCGCTTCTCCGACATGGGCGGCAGCCGTGTCGCCCGACGGCCGGTTCCTGGCCTACCAGTCGAACGAATCGGGACGCAATCCAGGTCTACGTGCAGGAGTTCCCCACGGCGCAGAGCAAGTGGCAGGTGTCGAGCGAAGGGGGCGTCGATCCGTTCTGGCGGCGCGACGGCCGCGAGCTGTACTTCCGGGCGCCCGATCTCAGACGTGATGGCGGTTCCGGTGCAGGCCAGCGGCTCGACGTTCCAGACCGGCATGCCGCAGGCGCTTTTCCGCGCGCGCTTTGCATCGGTGATCGCGCGGCGAGATTCCGCCCTGCGGCCGATGGGCAGCGGTTCCTGGTCCTGTCGCGCGCCGACGACGTCGCGGTGCCTCCGGCGATCGTGGTGCTGAATTGGACGGAGGGGCTGAAATAAGAGCAGGCTCCGGGCTCCAGGCTCCGGGCTCCAGGCCGGGTTAAGAACCGGAGACGAACTTGGCCAGTTCTTCGTTCTCGGGGAAGCGAGCCAGCAACTCGCGTGCGACGGGAACGGCCTGGTCGCGTTTGCCGTCGCGCATCAGCATTTCCCACAACGCGAAGTCGGCCTCCACTTCACTGTAGAAGTCGCCCGTCTCGTTGGCCGCGTCGCGCATGCCGCGCAGCCCGCGATCGCGGCTGCCGCCGCCCATGACCCACCGCGTGCCCCACGGCACTCGCGTGCCGATGATGTAATCCATCCACGCGCGAGCCACCTGCGCTCGCAGGTGGTCCGGGTTCTTCTCGAGCACCTTTTCGAGCAGCTTCTTGGCCTCCCAGGTACTCGTCCCACCCCGTGCGCCTGCCCATGGTGCCGAGCTGCAGGAAGAGGTAACTGGTGTCTATCTTGGCCAGGTAGTACATCGCCTCCTCGTCGTTCGGCGCGTCGGCCAGCCGTTGCCGGGCGGCTGCCTGGCCCCGCTTGATCTCGGCGAAGAACACTTCGAGCAGAGGCGGGCAGACCTTGCAGGCCTCCAACGCGGCCTTCCGATCCTTGCCCGTGCCGGACGCACGGCGAATCTGGAAGTGCAGCGCCGAGGTCCGCAGCTCCCACGCGGCCAGGTCTCCCGGGGACTGGGTGACCAGCTGCAACGCCTGCTCGGCGGCCGCCGCGAACTTCGAGGTGTAGAAGAGCCGCTGCGCGGCTTCGAGCGACCCGGGGGAGTCAGCTCGAGCCGGTATCGTGAGGACGGCAGCGATCAGCACCGTCCCGCAGATCGCCGTGCGGCTCGTCGTGGCGGAGCCCATGAACCATTGTGCGCTCACATGGTCCTGCAGGCTATTGCATATCGGTCGAAGCTCGTCCCTATTTCGCGCGTCACTCAGCTGTTTTCCAGTGGACCTCGTCGAATCGCACAGCTTCGCTGGGTTTGTGCGCGATGTGCTTCGCGATCAGGCGGGCGTGGAACCGGCCGTTCTCGATGAACCAGCGGTTGGTGAGATAGCCGCCGCACACCGTGCCGGCCAGGTACAGCCCCGGACGGGTGCTTTCGAATGTGGTCTCGTCCACGACCGGCGTCCGGTGGACGTCGTCGCCGATCCGGATCCCAAGCGACTCCAGGAAGGCGTAGTCGGGGTGGTACCCCGTCATCGCCAGCACCCAGTCGTTGGGCAGTTCCTGCACGCCGTCCGGCGTCTTCACCACGAGCGTCCGCTCCGTGATGCGCTCCACCGTCGTGTTGAAGAGCGCGCGGATGCTGCCTTCCTTGATGCGGTTCTCGAGATCCGGCTTGATCCAGTACTTCACGTTGCCGTGGATCTCCGGGCCGCGGACGACCAGCGTCACCTCGGCGCCGTGGCGATAGCAGTCCAGGGCGGCCTTGGCGGCCGAGTTCTTCGCGCCGATGATGGCCACCTTCTGCTGCACGAAGTTGTAGGGCTCGCGGTAGTAGTGCGTGACCTTCGGCAGCTCCTCGCCCGGCACCTGCAGCCTGTTGGGAAGGTCGAAGAAGCCGGTCGCGACCACCACGTGGCGCGCCGGGTACTCGGTCTTGTCCGTCGCGACGGTGAAGCTGCCCTTGTCGCCGCGCACGTCCAGCACGCGCTCGAACAAGCGCAGCGCAATCTCCTCGCGAGCCGCGACGCCGCGGTAGGTACTCGAGCCCTTCCTCGCGCGTCGGCTTGTAGCCCTGAACGGCGAACGGATGGCCGCCGATCTCGATGAGATCGGGCGTCGAGAAGAACTCCATCCGCGCCGGGTAGCCGACGATCGAGTTGACGAGCGCACCCTTGTCGATGACCAGCGCCGACAGCCCCTCGCGGCGCGCTTCGATGGCGCAGGCCAGGCCCACCGGACCCGCGCCGACGATGACGACGTCATGCATGGAGGTTGATGTCATCCCTCCACGAGCGACCCTTCGAATTCCTCGTAGGTGCCCTTGAAGTCTGCCACACGGCCGCCCTCGACGTGCCACACCCGGGTGCCCACTTCCTCGAGCAGGTCCTGGTCGTGGGTCACGAGCAGCACCGTACCCTCGAACTTCTGCAGGGCGATGTTGAGCGCGTTGATCGACTCGAGATCCAGGTGGCTGGTGGGCTCGTCGAACACCAGCACGTTCGGCTTCTGCAGCATGATGCGGCAGAAGAGCAGCCGGGCCGTTTCACCCCCCGACAACGCCTCGGTTGGCTTCAGGCCTTCCTCGCCGCTGAAGAGCATCTGGCCCAGAAGGCCGTGGATGTCCTGGCGCGAGGCATCGGGATCGAACCGGTGCAGCCATTCCACGGCGGTCAGGCCGGGTTCGATGAGCCCGGTAGAATCCTGCGGGAAGTAGCCGATCTGCACCTCGTGCCCCCACCGCAGGGAGCCGGCGTCCCGATCGGCCGGCGCCGGGTCCAGGTTCGGCGAGTCGGCGAGCAGGGCCTTCAGCAGCGTGGTCTTGCCGGCGCCGTTGCGGCCCACGAGCACGATCTTTTCGCCGCGGTTGACGACGGCCGTGAAGCTGCCGATGACGGAGGCGTCGCCATAGGCCTTGGACAGGTCGCTGAACTCGGCGACCAGCCGGCCCGATGGACGGTTCAGCGCGAACCGGATGTACGGGCGCTGGATGTTCGAACGCGCCAGCTCTGTGGTTTGCAGCCGCTCCACTTCCTTGCGGCGCGAGGTGGTCTGCGCCGCGCGGGTGCCGGCGCCGAAGCGCGCGATGAAGTCGTTGAGCTGCGCGATCTTCTTTTCGCGCTGGGCATTGTCGGATTCGATGCGCGAGCGGATCTGCGTCTTCGCCATCACCATGTCGTCGTAGCCGCCGGTGTAGGTGATGATGGTCTCGTAGTCGATGTCGGCGATGTGCGTGCACACGCCGTTCAGGAAATGCCGATCGTGCGAGATGACGATCAGCGTGCCCTCGTAGCGTGCGAGGAACCGCTGCAGCCAGTGAATCGAGTCGAGGTCCAGGTGGTTGGTCGGTTCGTCGAGGAGCAGGGCCGCCGGCTGGCCGAAGAGCGCCTGCGCCAGCAGCACCCGCACCTTCTGTCCACCCTGCAGCTCGGCCATCGTCCGTTCGTGCAGCGCGTCGGGGATGTCGAGGCCCTGCAGCAGCACGGCGGCATCGCTCTCGGCGGAGTAGCCGTCCTCCTCGCCGACGATGCCTTCGAGCTCGCCCAGCCGCATGCCGTCCTCGTCGGTCATGTCGGCCTTGGCGTAAAGGCGGTCGCGCTCGGCGAGCGCGCTCCACAAGCGCTGGTTGCCCATGATCACCGTGTCCAGCACGCGGTAGGCGTCGAACGCGTACTGGTCCTGCCGGAGCACGCCCAGCTTGCGCGGCCTCACGACCGAGCCCTTCTGCGGATCGATCGCTCCGGTCAGGAGCTTCATGAAGGTGGACTTGCCGGCGCCGTTGGGGCCGGTGAGGCCGTAGCGCCGGCCCGCCGAGAAGGTGGTGGAGACGTCGTCGAAGAGCACCTTCGACCCGAAACGCATGGACACGCCGCTGACTGCAATCATCTGAACAAAACCTGAGCCGGATGTTGACGGAGGGTGAACTCCCTATCGGTACGGCCTAGCCATCCGTACAGGCCAAGGCCAACCACGAACTACGAACCACGAACCACGAACCAGCTAATGGACCGACTTGGGCCAGCCGGACGAGAACGTCTTCATCTCGAGCAGCTCGATGAGCCCGCGGCAGCGCGCGATGATGCCGTCGCGCTCGAGCAGCGCCTGGCGCTCCACCGGATCCAGGCTCAAATACTGCGCCAGGGCGTTCACCAGATCGTCGTCGGCGATGGCCGGCGGGAACTTCGGGTCGGACCCGGCGCGCTCGATAGCGGCGATGAGCAGCGTTTCGAGCCGTTGCCGCTGCTGGCGCAGCACGGTCTTGTCGGCTTCCGTGGTGGTTTCCGGGAGGGCGTCGATCGTCGCGACGCGGTACTCCTTCGAGCGGTCTTCGCTGATGATCCGGAACTTCTCCAGGCCGCGCAGCACGACGTTCGACCGGCCGTCCGGCAGCCGCTCGGCGTGGGTGATGACCCCGGCGCAGCCCACCGGATACACCGGCGGCGCGCCCTGGTAGTCCGCTTCGAAGCCCGGCTGCAGCAGCGCCATGCCGATGATCCGGTCACCCGCCAGCGAATCGGCCAGCATCGCGCGGTAGCGTGGCTCGAAGATGTGGAGCGGCAGGAAGACGTTGGGGAACAGCACCACGTTCGGCAGCGGGAACAGCGGAATGCTCGGTGGCAGCATCGGTATGGCGCGCGACCCAGCTAGTGGATGGTCTTCGTCTTGCGGTTCATGTAATCGAGGAGCACGTACTGGCCCAGCGTGGCCGGCGTCGTGAAGTAGGCCTTGCCGCGGCACACCGCGGCCACGCGGCGCACGAAGGCCACCAGATCCGGATCGCGGGCCAGCATGAACGTGTTGATCATGATGCCAGCCTTCGCGCAGGCATTCACCTCGGCGAACGTCTCGGACACGATGAACGGGTCGAGGCCGAAGGCGTTCTTGTAGATCTGGCCGTCGGGACGGGTCAGGGCCGACGGCTTGCCGTCGGTGATCATCACGATCTGCCGCATGTCCTTGCGTTCGCGCTCCAGGATGCGGCGGGCCAGCCGCAGTCCCTCGCGGGTGTTGGTGTAGTACGGGCCCACGCGCACGCGGCCGAGCTGCTTGATGGGCACTTCCTCGGCGGAGTCGTGAAACAGCACCGCGCGCAGCGAGTCGCCGGGATACTGCGTGCGAATGAGGTGCGACAGCGCCATCGCCACCCGCTTGGCGGGGGTGAACCGATCCTCCCCGTACAGGATCATGCTGTGGCTGCAGTCCAGCATGATCACCGTGGCGCACGAGCTCTGGTAGTCGCTTTGCGCGACCATCAGATCCCCGTAGTCGATGTCGATTTTCGTAATCACACCCGCGTTGGGGTCGGGCCTAATCGAGCCGCTCGTTGTCAGCTCGCGCTCGCCGTGCATCCTCGACACGGCGTTGAGAATCGTGCTGCTGGGGTCGATGTTGATCGTGTCGCCGAACTCGTAGGGCTTCGGCGCGGCCGTCACCTCGACCCCCGTGCTCAGATGCCGCGTGTCGTGCATGCCCGAGCTGCTGCGGCCCACCGAGCCGAGCAGGTCGCGCAAGGCGCGGTAGCCCAGGAAATCGAGCGCCTTGTCGGTGACCTCGAACGAGACGCGCCCTTCCTCGTCGTTGCCGCCGCCACCTCGTCGCTCCATACGCTCGCTGTCCAGGTCGGGCGCGTCGGTGATGAAGCCTCGCTCCATCATGCGCTGGATGATCTGCTCGATCAGGTCCTCGAGTTGCTGACGGGCGCCGTCCTGGTCGCCGTCGGCCGGCTCGCCCATCAGGCGGTCCAGCGCCTCCTCCGATAGCACGCCGCCGCTGAAGAGCGCCTCGAGGATGGCGTCGTGCAGCGCTTCCAGCGTCCGGTCCTCTTCACTCGACCCGCGCTCCCACGGGTTGCTGAACCCGCTCGAGAGCAGCAGATCGGAGAGCTTCGACACGAGATCCTCGAGATCGATCTCGTCGAGCAGGTCGCCGGTGTATTTCGTGTAGCGGAATTTCACAGGGCTCCAGGCTCCAGGCTCCGGGCCACGGGCCAACTACGAACTACGAACCACGAACCACGAACTGCCACCATCAGTTGTAGTACTTCTTCTTCCCGCTGCCGCTCTCTCGCGGCATCGCCGGCTCCTCTTCGCGCCGGATCGCCTCGCGAGCGGGTCTTCGCACCGGGGCCTCGGCCGCGTGGTAGCCGCGCTCGTCGCTGCGGCTGATGCGCCGCGTGGCGTACAGGCCCTCCAGGACGAAATCGATGCCGGCGGCCAGCACCGGCGCCGGCGCGTCCTTGGCCACGCAGGCCTCCTGCGCCAGTGCCACGAGCCCCTGGACCTCGCTGGCGCGCGCCACCAGATCCGCCGCGCTGACGGTGTCGCCCAGCTGCAGGCTGCCGCCCAGGTCGAACCACTCGATCACCTGCCGCGGGTCGAGATGGGTGAGATATCCCTCGGCCACCGATGCCACCGCGCCGCGCACCAGCTCACGCGCCACGACGTCGGCGCCTTTCAGTTCACCTTCGTATTCCAGCTCGAACTTGCCAGTCATCGACGGCAGCGCCGCATAGAGATCGGTCACCCGCGGCACGGCCAGCGGCCTCGCCTTCGACCACCGCCCGCCGCTCGGCGTTCGACAGCACGTTTTCCATCACCGAGATGGGCAGACGCTGGCTGACGCCGGACCGCTTGTCCACGCGCCGATCCTGACGCGCCTGGAACGCCACCTCTTCGACGATCTCCGACACGTAGGTGGGAATCTCCGCGCGGGGCGTCGCGGTTGCGCCGGGGCGCGACGAACCCTGGCGATCGAGCCACGCCTCCTGGGCCGTGATCGCCAGCGCCTCGCCGCGCGACAACGGGTAGTGGGTGCGAATCTCGGACCCGATGCGATCCTTGAGCGGCGTGATGATCTTCCCGCGCGCGGTGTAGTCCTCGGGGTTGGCCGTGAAAGCCATCAACACGTCCAGCGGCAGGCGGATCGGGTAGCCCTTGATCTGTACGTCGCCTTCCTGAAGGATGTTGAAGAGTCCCACCTGGATCTTGCCCGCCAGGTCCGGCAGCTCGTTGATCGCGAAGATGCAGCGGTTGGCGCGGGGCAGCAGCCCGAAGTGCATCGTCAGGTCGTTCGACAGGTGCAGCCCCGCTCGCGCCGCCTTGATCGGATCGATGTCGCCGATCATGTCCGCGATCGTGACGTCGGGCGTCGCCAGCTTCTCGACATAGCGGCCCTCCCGTCCCAGCCAGGCGATCGCCGTGCTGTCGCCGTCCTGCGCCACGCGGGCCTTGCACGAACCGCAGATTGGCGCCATCGGATCGTCGTTGATCTCGCATCCCGGCATCACCGGGATGTGCTCATCCAAAAGGTCCACCAGGGCGCGCAGCAGCCGCGTCTTGGCCTGGCCGCGCAAGCCCAGCAGGATGAAATGGTGCTGCGACAGCAGCGCGTTGACGATTTGCGGAATCACCGTGTCGCCGTAGCCGTGAATGCCCGGAAACAGGGCCGTGCCGCGGGTCAGGTGCGCGATGAGGTTGTCCCGTACCTCCTGCTGCACGCTCCGATGTGGGACGCGGCCCGCCTCGACGGCTGTCCGCAAGGCTCCCAGCGTGGCGAGAGAGGTGTCTGACATATCGCGATCCTATAGCATTGACCGCCGTGCCATTCTTCGACCGCCGCCGGCCGCGCGTCTATGCGCACCGTGGCGGCAGCGCGCTCGGTCCCGAAAACACCATCGCCGCCTTCGATCTCGGACTCGCAGCGGGCGCCGACGGGCTCGAGCTCGACGTGCACCTGTCAGCCGACGGCATTCCAGTCGTGGTGCACGATGCGACACTGAATCGGACCACAGACGCCAGTGGGCCGGTCGGCGCGTGCACGGCCGCGGAGCTGGCTCGTGTGGACGCCGGCTGGCGGTTCACGGGCGATGCGGGCTCCTTCCCGTTCCGCGGGCGGGGCATCGGCGTGCCCGCGCTCGTCGACGTGCTGCGGCGCTATCCGGGCGTGCCGACGATCATCGAGCTGAAAGTGGACACCGAGGACTGCGGGATCCGCGTGGCGCAGGCCGTCCACGACGCCGGCGCGGCCGATCGCGTCTGCGTGGCCGGGTACGGATCGCGCAGCGCCAACGGGGCTCGCGCGGTGCTGCCGGCGTCCGGAGCCAGCGCCTGTCACGCCGAGGTACGCTGGGCCCTGCATTGTTCCTGGGTGGGCTGGCCTGCGCGAGGCCATGCGTACCACGGCTACCAGGTGCCCGAACGGTCGGGGTGGCTGCGCGTGGTGTCGCCGCGCTTCGTCCGGCACGCCCACCAGGCGGGGTTGGCGGTCGAGGTGTGGACGGTCGACGACCGCGCCGACATGGAGCGGTTGCTCGGATGGGGCGTTGACGGCCTGATCAGCAACCGGCCCGACCTGGCCGTCGCCGTCCGGAACAGCTATCTCCAGCAGCGCGGCGCCGCCTTGGCAACTGCCGGACTCGTTGCAGGCTGAGCAGTTCTTGGGGCATCATGATGCCCTCTCGACCAGACGCCTTTCTCATCCAGACACACACTCCCTCTCATCCAGGAGGTTCTCCGCATGCGCCGAACGCTCACCATCGTCACCGCCATCTTCGTCGCCCTCGCGGGCACCGTGGCCGTGGCCCAGAAAGTGACCACTCCAGTCGAACTCGACGCCACGATGAAGAAGATTGCGGCGGCGCAGGGTGCGACCGCCAAGGCCATTCAGGCAGGCGACTTCGCGGCCGCCAAGGCCTCAGTGGCCACGGTGAAGGCGGCCCTGATGGACGCCGAAAACTTCTGGGTGATGCACAAGAAGGACGAAGCCATCGCATTCAGCAAGGACGCGATTGCCAAGGTCACGGCGGTCGAGACGGCCGTGTCCGCAGCCATGCCCGATCAGATGGCCGCGCTGGCGGCGCAGAAGACGGCCGGCGGCGCCTGCGGGGCCTGCCACAAGACGTTCCGGGAGCAGGACGCCAACATGCAGTACCAGCTGAAGGCCGGGACGATCTAGAGGCTCGTCGGCTGCTCGATGCTGCAGCCGATCCATTAAGGCAAAAGGCAAAAGGCTAAAGGCAAAAAGGGCCGCGCTTGCGGCCCTTTGTCTTTCTTGCGCCATCCGCAATAGTCGGGCCCCGCGGGGCGGGGAATGCCGTAGAATGCACCCGGCCGGGAGGGGCAGCATGAATGGTCGGCTCGGGCTCGTCAGCGCCGCGATCGTGGTCTCCGTGCTCGCGACGCTTGCGGGTCAGGCCCGGTGGGTGCAGCCGCGCACGCCCGACGGCCAACCGGATCTGCAGGGTTTCTGGTCCAACTCCACCTACGTGCCGCTCGAACGCCCCAACGGCGTCTCGAAGGAGTTCTACACGCCTGAGGAGGCCGCCGCCATCCGCAAGAACGCTGCGGCGCGCGAACAGGCACAGACCAAGCCGGGCACCGTTGAAGACGTTCACTACGACTTCAGCCAGTTCGGGCTCGATCGCAGCCAGGCGGCACAGGCGCCCAACTTGCGCACGTCTCTCATCGTCGATCCGCCAGACGGCAGGATCCCTCCGATGACGGAGGAGGGCCGCACGCGCGTGGCGGCGCTCGAAGCGGCCGCCAAGGGCATCGGACGCTGGGATTCGGCCGAAAGCAATCAGCTCGACGACCGGTGCCTCATCATGGCGGGCGCAGGGCCGCCGATGATGGACGCCGCGTACAACAGCAACTACCACATCGTGCAGGCGCCGGGCCACGTGATGATCCTCACCGAGATGATCCACGACGTGCGCGTCATTCCACTCGACGGCCGGCCGGCGCCGCCGGAGCGGGTCCGCCAGTGGATGGGCACGTCGCGCGGGCGCTGGGAAGGCGACACGTTGGTGGTCGAGACGACCAACTTCAACGGCAAGAATCCATTCCGGAACTCCAGCGCCAGAATGAAGGTGATCGAGCGCTTCAGGCGCGTCTCCGACCAGGTGATCCTGTACGGGTTCACCATCGACGATCCCGCGACATGGACGCGGCCGTGGACGGGGGAAATGCCGATGCAACGTACGACGGGCCCGCTGTTCGAACACGCGTGCCATGAAGGCAACTTCGGCCTGTACAACACGCTCGTCGGGGCCCGGCTCGAGGAGAAACGCGCCGCCGAAGCGGCCGGCGCGCGGAAATAGACGGATGAACAGAACCTGGACATTGATGACGGCGCTCGCCGCGGGCGGCATGCTGGTGGCCGTGCCGGCGGTGAGCACACAGCAGCCGGCTTCTCGCGCGTACCGGGCGCCGCGCGCGCCCGACGGCCGTCCCAACCTGAACGGCATCTGGCAGGCCATGAACACGGCCCACTGGGACATCGAGGCGCATTCGGCGGGTCCGAGCCCCGTGCGCGATCTGGGTGCGGCAGGCGCCGTCCCGGCCGGGTCAGGTGTGGTCGAGGGCGGTGACCTGCCCTACAGGCCCGAGGCGCTGGCGAAGAAGCGGGAGAACTTCGCGAACCGGCTGAAGCTCGATCCGGAGATCAGGTGCTACCTGCCCGGCGTGCCGCGCGCGACCTACATGCCGATGCCGTTCCAGATCATCCAGGGCGCCGATCACGTGATGCTGGTGCACGAGTTCGCCGGGGCCGTGCGTACGGTCTACATGAAGGACCACATCGAGGCCCCGGCCGACAGCTGGATGGGCTGGTCGAACGGGCGCTGGGAGGGCGAGACGCTCGTCGTGGACACGCGCGGATTCAACGATCTCAGCTGGTTCGATCGCGCGGGAAACCACCACAGCGATGCGCTTCACGTGGTCGAGCGCTTCACGCCTCGCAGCGCGGAAACGTTGCTCTACGAGGCCACCATCGAGGATCCTAAGGTCTTCACGCGGCCGTGGAAGATGAGCATGCCGCTGTACCGTCGCGTCGAAGCCAATGCGCAGCTCTTCGAGTTCCGCTGCGTCGAGTTCGTCGAGGACCTGATGTACGGACATTTGAGGAAGAAGTAGCCGGCTTTCGGCTTTCGGCTTTAGGCTTTAGCAAGAGCCTAGAGCCAAGAGCCCAGAGCCAATGAGAGGCGCGCCATGAGACACCTTCGAATCGTCGTCGCCGGTCTGGTCGCCCTTGCCTGCGCGGTTCCTGCCGTGATCCTGGGGCAGAGCGCAGCGCCCGCACGGTCCGCCGCTGCCGGCGCCACCAGTGCAGCGTCCAAACCGTACGTGCCGCCCAAGACCGCCGACGGCCAGCCCGACCTTCAGGGGTTCTGGACCAACTCCACCTACGTCCCCCTGGAACGGCCGGCCAACGTGACCAAGGAGTTCTATACCCTCGAGGAGGCGCTGGCCGTCGAAAAGCGCGCCGCCGAGCGGGAAGCCGAACAGACCGAACCCGGTACCGTGGCCGACGTGCACTACGACTTCAGCCAGTTCGGCCTCGATCGTAGTCAGTCGACCTTCGCCCGCAGCCTCCGCACCTCGCTCATCGTCGATCCGCCCGACGGCAAGATTCCGGCGCTCACCGCCGAAGGGCAGAAGCGGGCGGCGGAACGTGCGGCCGCGCGAAAGGCCATGGGTGGCCAGTACGACGCGGTGGAGAACATGCCGATCGGCTCGCGGTGCATCGTCATGGCGGGCGCCGGGCCGCCGATGATGAACGCGGGCTACAACGCCAACTACCAGATCGTGCAGGGCCCTGGCGTCGTGATGATCCTCACCGAGATGATCCACGACGTCCGCATCATCCCGCTCGACGGCCGCCCCGCGCCGCCCCAGGGCGTCCGCCAGTGGACGGGCGTTTCCCGCGGGCGCTGGGAGGGTACGACGCTGGTGGTCGAGACCACGAACTTCAACGGCAAGAATCCGTTCCGCGGCGCCAGCGAGGGGATGAAGGTCACCGAGCGCTTCACGCGCGTCGCCGCCGACCAGATCCTCTACAAGTTCACCGTGGAGGACAGCGCGACCTGGGCCAGGCCCTGGACGGCGGAGATGCCGATGGCGAAGACCGACGGGCCGATTTTCGAATTCGCGTGTCACGAATCGAACTACGGCATCGCGAACATCCTGGCCGGGGCCCGCGCCGACGAGAAGCGGGCCGCCGAAGCCGCCGCCAAGAAAGGATCGAACTGACATGCGCACCGCGCTTGCGCTTTTCGCCGCCGCCGTCGTCGGGCTGCTGGCGTCCGCCGCGCCCGTCCACTCGCATCATGCGTTCGCGGCCGAGTTCGATGCGGCGAAGCCGGTCAAGCTCAAGGGGACGCTGATCAAGTGGGAGATGGTCAACCCCCACTCCTGGTTCCACGTCGGCGTGAAGGATCCAGACGGCAAAGTGACGACCTGGCTGATCGAGGGTGGGAGCCCGAATCAGCTCATTCGCATGGGCGTCACCAAGAACACGGTGCCCATCGGCACGGAGCTGCTCGTGGACGGCTATCTGGCCAAGGACGGGACCGCCAAGGCCGTGGGCCGCGACTTCGTGCTGCCCGACGGCAAGCGGCTGTTCCTGGGCGGGTCGGCCGGCAACATCGGCGGGCCGGTGAAATAAGGTCCGCCGGGCGGACTATCGGGCAGCCGCCGCCATCCGGCGAGCGGTGCGAAAGACGTCCCTCAGCATCGCCGGCGTCAGGCGGCCCGTGTTCGTGTTCTGCCGGCTCGGATGAAAGGATCCGACCAGCGCGGGCACTCCCTCCTCGAATCGCACGATGACCTCGTGGCCGAACTGCGGGCGCGGCGTGACGCCGCGCCACGCCCCGGCGCTTCAACAGGTGCAGCCACGCGTCGAACGCGATCTTGCCCAGCGCCACCACGACGCGCACCCGCGGCAGGCACGCGACCTCGGCTTCCAGATGATCGAGGCAGCGTGCGATCTCCTCCGGCGTCGGCTTGTTATCCGGAGGCGCGCAGCGCACCGCGGCGGCGATGTACGCGTCGCTCAGCCGCAAGCCGTCGTCGCGGTGACGCGACGTGGGCTGGTTGGCGAAGCCCGTGTCGGTCAGGGCCGCCATCAGGAAGTCGCCCGATCCGCCAACCCCGTCGCCAGTGAAGACTCGCCCCGTGCGGTTCGCGCCATGCGCCGCGGGCGCAAGACCGACGATCAGGACGCGCGCGTCCGGGTCGCCGAAGCCCGGTACCGGCCGGCCCCAGTACGTCTCGTCCCGGTGGGCGCGCTTCTTTTCACGCGCCACGCGCGCGCAGTAGTCGCGCAGCCGATCGCACCGCATGCATGAGGTGATCGCATGGTGAACATCAGCCAAAAGCCTCAGCGGCTGGGGTGAAACAGGTTCCATCCCGGGGGGACGAATAATAGAATAAGTGGGACGCATGCGGAACACAGCCCCGGTCGACGGCGCCGAGATTGAAGCCCTGGAAACCCGCGAATGGCTCGAGTCGCTCGACTACGTGTTGAAGTCGGGTGGTCCCATCCGCGTGAGCCGCCTCTTGCGGCAGTTGGGCGACCACGCGCGGCAGCGCGGCGTGAAGCTGCCGTTCACGGCCAACACGCCCTACGTCAACACCATCCCACCAGCTGAACAGCCGCCGTTCCCAGGCAGCCGCGAAATCGAGCGGCGGATCAAGAGCCTGGTGCGATGGAACGCGCTGGCGATGGTGGTCAAGGCCAACAAGGCCGAAGACGGCATCGGCGGACACATTTCCACCTTTGCGTCGGCCGCCACGCTCTATGAGGTCGGCTTCAACCACTTCTTCAAGGGCAAGGGCGATGCGCTCGACGGCGACATCATCTACTTCCAGGGTCACGCCGCCCCGGGCATCTATGCCCGTGCGTTTCTCGAGGGCCGGCTCTCGGCTCAGAAGCTCGAGAACTTCCGCCGCGAGCTGAAAGAGGGCGGCGGCCTGTCGTCCTATCCGCATCCGTGGCTGATGCCCGACTTCTGGGAGTTCCCCACGGTCTCGATGGGGCTCGGTCCGATCTGCGCCATCTACCAGGCGCGCTTCATGCGCTACCTGGAAGATCGCGGGTTGAAGAAAGCCTCGGACGCAAAGGTGTGGGCGTTCATCGGCGACGGCGAGACCGACGAGCCCGAGTCGCTCGGCGCCATCACGCTGGCGTCGCGCGAGAAGCTGGACAACCTGATCTTCGTGATCAACTGCAACCTGCAGCGGCTCGACGGTCCCGTCCGGGGCAACGGCCAGATCATCCAGGAGCTCGAGGCCATCTTCCGCGGCGCCGGCTGGAACGTGCTGAAGGTGATCTGGGGCACCGAGTGGGACGCGCTGCTCGACAAGGACACCGACGGCCTCCTGGTCAAGCGCATGGGCGAGGTGGTGGACGGTGAGTATCAGAAGTACGCCGTCGAATCTGGCGCCTACGTCCGCAACCACTTCTGGGGCGCGGACCCGAGGCTCCTGCAGATGGTGGCGCACCTGTCCGACGAGCAACTGAAGAAGCTGACGCTGGGAGGCCACGATCCCGTCAAGGTGTTTGCGGCCTACAAAGCGGCAGTCGAGCACAAGGGGCAGCCCACCGTGATCCTGGCCCGGACGATCAAGGGCTACGGGATCGGCGAGGCGGGTGAGGGCAAGAACATCACGCATCAGCAGAAGAAGCTGAACGAGGACGAGCTGAAGGCCTTCCGGACCCGGTTCGGCATCCCGATCGGCGACGACGAGGTCTCCAAGGCCCCGTTCTACCGTCCGCCGGACGCCAGCCCCGAGGTCAGTTACCTCACGGAACGGCGAAAGCAACTCGGCGGCTTCGTTCCCTCCCGCACCGTGCACGTCGAGCCCATCAAGGGCGATTCCCTCCCCGACCTCTTCAAGGAATTCCACGCTGGCAGCGAAGGCCGCGCCGCCTCCACCACGATGGTGTTCGTCCGCATGCTGGCCAAGCTGCTCAAGGACCCCGAGATTGGCCACCTGGTGGTGCCGATCGTGCCCGACGAGGCGCGCACCTTCGGCATGGAGGCGCTCTTCCGGCAGGTGGGGATCTACTCGCACGTGGGCCAGCTGTACGAGCCGGTGGATCGCGACGTGCTGCTGTACTACAAGGAAGCCAAGGAAGGGCAGATCCTCGAGGAAGGGATCAACGAGGCGGGCTCGATGGCCTCGTTCATCGCCGCCGGCAGCGCCTACGCCACCCACGGCATCAGCACCATCCCGTTCTTCATCTACTACTCGATGTTCGGGATGCAGCGGGTAGGCGATCTGGTGTGGGCGGCGGCCGACACACGGACCCGCGGGTTCCTGCTGGGCGGTACCGCCGGCCGGACGACGCTGGCGGGGGAGGGGCTTCAGCACCAGGACGGGCACTCGCACCTGCTGGCGCTTGCGGTGCCCAACCTGATTTCCTACGATCCGACCTTCGCTTTCGAGATCGCCGTGATCATCGAAGAGGGCATCCGCCGGATGTACCGCGACGGCGAGAGCATCTTCTACTACATCACGGTGATGAACGAGACCTACGAGATGCTGGGGATGCCCGAGGGCGCCCGGGAGGGCATCCTGAAGGGGATGTATCGCCTGCGCGCGTCGGCGCGGAAGAAGAAGCCAAAGGGCCGGGCGCAGCTCCTCGGCAGCGGCGCGATCCTGAACGAGGTCCTGAAGGCCCAGGTGATTCTCGACCAGCAGTACGACGTGGCCGCCGACGTGTGGAGCATGACCAGTTACCAGGAGCTCTACCGCGATGGCCATGCCGCGGAGCGGTGGAATCGCCTGCACCCCGGCCAGCCCGCGCGCGTGCCCTATGTGACGCAGTGCCTGGGCGGCGCGGAGGGCGTGATCGTGGCCGCCTCCGACTACGTGAAGGCGATGCCCGATTCGATCGACCGGTGGATGCCGCGCCGGATCACGCCGCTCGGCACGGACGGCTTCGGCCGCAGCGAAGGGCGCACCGCGCTGCGCGATTTCTTCGAGGTTGACGCCAAGTCGATCGTGCTCGCGACGCTGGTGGAGCTGGTCCAGGATGGCACGCTGGACGCATCCGTGGCGCAGAAGGCGATCACCGATCTGGGCATCAACCCCGAGAAACCCAACCCTGCAATCAGCTGAGGACTTGCAGGCGCGGATGGCCACCCACAAGGATCGCGGTTGAGCGACTTCACGGTTCCCGAACTAGGAGAAAACGTCGCCGGCGGCGACGTGGCCAAGGTGCTCGTCAAGGTCGGCGACACCGTTCGCCGCGAGCAGCCCGTCATTGAGCTCGAAACCGACAAGGCCACCGTCGAGGTGCCGTCGTCGGTCGAGGGCGTCATCACAGACATTCGGGTCAAGAAGGGCGACAAGGTGAAGGTCGGTGCCGTGATCTTCACGGTCTCTGACAACGGCGCTGCGGGCGCTGCTGTGCCCAGCCCGCAGCGCAGCGCGGCGCTGCACCGCCGCCGCTACGCCGCAGCGCAGGCACCCGCGCAGGCGTCGCCGGCTCCCGCAGCCACATCCGAGCCGGCGTCGCCGGCTCGCGCAGCCACATCCGAGCCGGCGTCGCCGGCTCGCGCAGCCACATCCGAGCCGGCGAGGCCGGAATCGCGCGCGGATCAGAAAGTCGTGCCGATGCCGCAGCGGCCCGCGCCGGATCCGCCCGCGCCCGCGCAGGCGGCGCCAGCGGCAACGGGGGCCCCGCCGAGTATGGCGCCTGCGCCTGCGTCGCCGGGAGTGCGGCGGCTCGCGCGCGAAATCGGCGTGGACATCAACACCGTGATGGGCTCCGGCCCCGCCGGCCGTATTTCGCAGGAAGACGTCAAGGAGCATGCGCGCCGCATCTTGAGCAGCGTGGGCTCGTCGGCGGCCGCCGCATTGGCGGGCCCGGCCAAATCGGGCCGGCCGCTGCCGGACTTTGCCAAGTGGGGCGAGGTGGCACGTGAGCCGTGGACGAACGTCCGGCGCGTCACCGCCGAGCACCTGAGCCACGCCTGGAGCACGATTCCGCACGTCACGCAGTTCGACAAGGCGGACGTGACGGCGCTCGAGGAGCTGCGCAAGAAGTTCAAGGAGCAGGTGGCCAAGGCCGGGGGCAACCTGACCGTCACGGCCATGCTGGTCCGGGTGCTGGCGACCGCGATCCAGAAGTTTCCACAGTTCAACGCCTCGCTGGATCCCGAGCGCGGCGAGATCGTCTACAAGAAATACGTCAACATCGGCGTGGCGGTGGACACCGACCGGGGTCTCTTCGTGCCCGTGATCCGCGACGCCAACAAGAAGAACATCACCGAGATTGCTGTCGCCTTGCAGGAGCTCGCCCAGAAGGCTCGCGACAAGAAGCTGACCGTGGACGACATGAGCGGCGGCGGCATCAGCATCTCGAATCTCGGTGGCATCGGCGGTACGGCTTTCACCCCCATCGTGAACTGGCCCGAGGTCGCGATCCTCGGCGTGTCTCGCGGCGTCATCGAACCGGTGTGGCAGAAGGATCAATTCGTGCCGCGCCAGCTGCTCCCCTTGTCCTTGTCCTACGACCATCGCGTGATTGACGGTGCGGACGCCATGCGGTTCCTGCGCTGGGTCGTGGACGCCATCGAGCAGCCCTTCCTCCTGTCACTCATCGGATAAATGGCGCAACCCATCAAATTGACGGTGCTCGGCGCGGGTCCCGGCGGCTACGCGGCTGCTTTCTATGCTGCCGACCTCGGCATGCAGGTCACGCTCGTCGACGAAGAAAAGAACCCGGGCGGCGTGTGCCTGTATCGCGGGTGCATCCCCTCGAAGGCGCTGCTGCACGTCGCCAAAGTCGTGGACGAGGCCCGGCACGCCAGCAAATGGGGTGTGGCTTTCGGCGAGCCAGCCATCGACGTGGACAAGCTCAGGGCGTACAAGAACTCGGTTGTCGAGAAACTGACCGGCGGGACGGGCACCATCGCGAAGATGCGGAAGGTGACCTACGTGCAGGGTCGCGCGACGCTGAAGGGTCCCAAGTCACTCACGGTGGCCGGCGCCTCGGGAAACACCGACGTGGCGTTCGACTACCTGATTCTCGCCACCGGCTCGCATCCGACGAAGATTCCGACGCTGTCGCTCGACTCGCCACGGATGCTGGACTCCACCTCCGCCCTCGATCTGCCCGACGTGCCGAAGTCGCTCCTGGTCATCGGCGGCGGCTACATCGGGCTGGAGCTGGGGAGCGTGTACGCGACGCTGGGCAGCAAGGTGTCGGTGGTGGAGATGACGCCGGGACTGCTGCCCGGGGCCGATCGGGACCTGGTGGCGGTGCTGGAGAAGAAGTTGAAGGGGATGTTCGCGGCCATCATGGTCAACACCAAGGTGGTCAAGGTCGCGGAAGAAAAAGGAGACGCTGCAAAGAACGGCATCCGCGTGACCTTCGAGGGCGACCTCGCAGAGAAGGAGCAGGTGTTCGACCGGGTGCTGGTATCGATCGGACGCCGGCCCAACTCGAAGATCCCCGGACTGGAGACCACAAAGGTCAAGGTCGACGCGAAAGGCTTCATCGAAAGCGACCCGCAGCGGCGCACCGCGGAGCCGTCGATCTTCGTGATCGGCGACGTGGCGGGGGAGCCCATGCTGGCGCACAAGGCGTCCCACGAGGGGCGCGTGGCCGTGGAGGCGATTGCGGGGCACAAGGCGGTGTTCGAGCCGCAGGCGATTCCCGCCGTGGTGTTCACGGACCCCGAGATCGCGTGGTGTGGGCTCACCGAGGCCCAGGCCCGGGAACAGAATCTCGACGTGGAAATCGCGAAGTTCCCGTGGGGGGCGAGCGGCCGGGCCATCAGCATCGACAGGCCGGATGGCCTGACCAAGCTGATCGTCGAGAAGAAGACCGGGCGGATCCTGGGCGTCGGCCTCGCCGGGTCGGGTGCGGGCGAGCTGATTTCCGAAGGGGCCCTCGCGATAGAGATGGGCGCGACGGCGGAGGACTTGAAGCTGGTCATCCACCCGCACCCCACGCTGTCCGAAACGGTGATGGAAAGCGCCGAGGTGTTCTTCGGTCAGGCCACACACGTGTACAGGCCGGCGAAGAAGTAGAGGACCAGAGGCCGCCACGGGGCGGCCTTTTTCATGTTCGGCACCGGGGTTGTGAGGGAGACATGCTGATTCGACTGGTTTCCGGCCTGGGGGCCGCCTGCGTCGCCGCGACCATCGTGGGCGCGCAGGCCCCCGCGCCTGCGCCGCTTTCGCCCGAGGTCGAGAAGCACATCGCGGCGGCGAAGGCCGCGGCCGGCACGGAGCACGCTGGCCTGTTCGACGCGGTGTGCACCACCGCCCGGAACGTGATTGCACAAGCCTCTGCTCCGCCGCGCGCGGGCGGCCCCGGGCGCGGCGCGAGGGCCGGTGGCCCGCCCGCCCCGCCGGCCCGCGAGACCTGGCATGCCGAGCCCGTGAAGGTGTTCGACAACATGTACTTCGTGGGCCAGACCGAGTTTTCGGCCTGGGCCATCACGACCTCCGACGGCATCATCCTGCTCGACGCCATCTTCGACTACTCGGTCGAGGACGAGGTGGTGGGCGGATTGAAGAAGCTGGGGCTCGATCCCGCCCAGATCAAGTACGTAATCGTCAGCCACGGCCACCTGGATCACGCCGGCGGCGCGAAGTTCCTGCAGGAGCGGTTCGGCAGCCGGCTGATCATGACGGCGGCCGACTACGACCTGCTGGATCAGCAGAACCCGCCGTGGAAGCCCAAACGGGACCTGGTGGCTACCGACGGCTACCGGCTGACGCTCGGCGACACCACGCTGACGCTCCACGTCACGCCCGGTCACACCGAGGGCACCATCTCGACGATCATCCCCCTGAAGGACGGCGGGCGCTCGCACGTGGCGGCCGCGTGGGGCGGCACGCTCTTCAACTTCGGCCCGATCAAGCCGCGTCTGCAGGCGTATGCGGCGTCGGCCGAGCGCTTCAAGGGCATCGCGGCAAAGGCCGGCGCCGACGTGATCCTGTCGAACCACACGGTCTACGACGGCAGCAAGACCAAGCTGCCCGCCGTGCAGGCCCGCAAGCCGGGCGAGCGGCATCCATACGTGGTCGGGCCGGATGTCGTGGCGCGCTACTTGACGACGGTCGGTGAGTGCGCGCAGGCCGCGGTCGCGGGGCTGCCGTAAGATAGAGCGTTTGCCTGCCCCGCGAAGCGGGGCCAAAAGATACTGTTGCTAGCGAGCCGGAGCCTGGATGGCCGGGGCGAAGGCTCGCTAGCCCCCGAGTGGAGGCGTTGGATCGCATGGAGGCAGTACCGGTCAAGTTCGTGGCGCGAGGATACGGCGAGACGTATCGGCGCGACGCCTGGTGGGTCGAGCCGCTGGTGGTGTTCCTGGTGCTCGGCGGATTCGTGGTCTACGCCACCTGGGCGGCGTTCCAGAACGCGCACTACACCTACGGGCCGTATCTCTCCCCGTTCTACTCGCCTGAACTCTGGGGCGACTCGCCGCATGCCTGGTTCGGGCCCAAGCCCGCCTGGTGGCCTGGGCTGGTGCCGTTTTCACCGGCGCTGCTGATCCTGCCGTTCCCGGGCCTCTTCCGGTTCACCTGCTACTACTACCGCGGCGCCTACTACAAGGCGTTCTGGTCCGACCCGATCTCCTGCTCGGTCGGCGAGCCACGGGGTACGCGGTATCGCGGCGAACGCTGGTTTCCGCTGGTGTGGCAGAACGTGCACCGCTACTTCGCATACATAGCCGTGCTGTTCCTGTTCATGCTGTCGTATGACGTCGTGCTGGCCACCCGGTTCACCGACGCGGCGACCGGGCAGCGGGAGTTCGGCATCGGCCTCGGCACGGTGATCCTCGCGGTGAACGTGGTGCTGCTGACGTGCTACACGCTGGGCTGCCACTCGGTCCGGCACATCGTCGGGGGCCACAAGGACGAGGTGTCCAAGTCAGCAATCAAGGATGCCTGCTACAGCTGCTCGAGCGCACTCAACTACCGGCACATGCTCTTTGCCTATATGAGCCTGTTCTCGGTGGCGTTTGCCGACGTGTTCGTGCGGCTGTGCTCGATGGGCATCTGGTCGGACGTGAGGTTCCTGTAATGGCGGTGCACGCCACATTCACCTACGACGTGCTGATCGTCGGCGCCGGCGGCGCCGGCCTGCGCGCGGCCATCGAAGCGGCCAACAGCGGCGTGTCGGTGGGCCTCATCTGCAAGTCGCTCCTCGGCAAGGCCCACACGGTGATGGCAGAAGGCGGCATGGCCGCCGCCATGGCCCACAACGACGACCGCGACAGCTGGAAGGTCCACTTCGCCGATACGATGCGCGGCGGCCAGTACGTCAACAACTGGCGCATGGCCGAGATCCACGCCAAGGAAGCGCCGGATCGGGTGCGCGAGCTGGAAGGCTGGGGGGCCGTGTTCGACCGCACGCCCGACGGACGCATCAACCAGCGCAACTTCGGCGGACACCGCTACCCGCGCCTGGCCCACGTGGGCGATCGCACCGGCCTGGAGTTGATTCGCACGCTGCAGGATCACGCTGTGCAAACCGGCATGACGGTGCACATGGAGTACACCGTCATCGAGTTGCTGCTCGACGGCGGGCGCGCCGCCGGCGTCCTGGCCTACGACCGGGAGCGCGGCACGTTTCAGGTCTTTGCCGCCAAGGCCATCGTGCTCGCCACCGGCGGCATCGGCCGCGCCTACCGGGTCACGAGCAACAGCTGGGAGGGCACGGGCGACGGCCACGCGCTGGCCTACCGGGCCGGCGCGGAACTGATCGACATGGAGTTCATCCAGTTCCACCCCACCGGCATGGTGTGGCCGCCCAGCGTCAAGGGCATCCTGGTCACCGAAGGTGTGCGAGGAGAAGGCGGGGTCCTCAAGAACAGCGAGGGCCGCCGGTTCATGTTCGACGACATCCCCGACAACTACAAGCCGCAGACGGCGTCGGACCCCGAAGAAGGATGGCGGTACACCCAGGGCGACAAGAGCGCCCGGCGGCCGCCGGAGCTCTTGACCCGCGACCACGTGGCGCGCTGCATCAACCGCGAGGTGAAGGCGGGGCGCGGATCCCCGCACGGCGGCGTGTTCCTGGACATCGCGTGGATCAAGGAGAAGATCAAGGACTCCGAAACCCACATCAAGCGCAAGCTGCCGAGCATGTACCACCAGTTCAAGGAACTGGCGGACCTCGACATCACCAAAGAGCCGATGGAAGTGGGGCCGACCACCCACTACGTGATGGGCGGCATCCGTGTGGACGCCGACTCGCAGATGTCCACCATCCCTGGGCTCTTCGCCGCGGGCGAGTGCGCGTCGGGCATCAACGGCGCCAACCGTCTCGGCGGCAACTCGCTGTCGGATCTCATCGTCTTCGGCAAGCGCGCAGGGGAGTACGCGGCCGAGTTCATCCGCGGCAACAGCGCCACGCGCATCGACGACGGTGCGGTACAAAGGGCGATGCAGGCGTCGCTCGAGCCCTTCACGCGCGGCGATGGCGGGGAGAACCCCTACAAGGTGCAGGCGGACCTGCAGGAGACCATGCAGGCCCTTGTCGGCATCGTGCGCCTGGAAGACGAGATGAAGGAAGCCCTGACCCGAATCCAGGGCTTCAAGGAGCGCGCTGCGCGCGTGGGCGTGTCGGGGTCCCGCGACTACCACGCGGGGTGGCACACGGCGCTCGATCTCCACAACCTGCTCACGGTGTCCGAGGCCGTCGCGCGCTCGGCCATCGAGCGCAAGGAGAGCCGCGGCGGCCACTTCCGCGAGGACTACCCCGACAAGATGGCCGAGTTTTCCACCGTCAACATGATGGTCAAGCAGGGCGCGGGCGGCGGATTGGAGCTGTCTCGCATCCCTCTTCCACCCTTGCCGGATCACTTGAAGCAGGTCATCGAGGAGCAGAAGTCGTAATGGCGCACGCAACCTTCAAGATCTGGCGGACCCGCCCCGAGGGCGACGGCACCTTCCAGTCCTTCCACACGGAAGTCACGGACGGCATGGTGGTGCTGGACGTCGTCCACAAGATCCAGGCCGAACAGGCCCCCGACCTCGCCGTGCGGTGGAACTGCAAGGCGGGCAAGTGCGGCTCGTGCTCCGCCGAGATCAACGGCCAGCCGCGGCTGATGTGCATGACGCGGCTCAGCCAGGTGAACCTGCACGAGCCGGTGACCGTCGAACCCATGCGGGCGTTCCCGCCGATCAAGGACCTCGTCACCGACGTCTCCTGGAACTTCCGTGTGAAGAAGACCATCACGAAGTTCAAGCCGAAGCCCAAGGAAGCCGACGGCACGTGGCGGATGGCCCAGCGCGACGTGGACCGCGTGCAGGAGTTCCGCAAGTGCATCGAGTGCTTTCTGTGCCAGGACGTCTGCCACGTGCTGCGCGATCACGGCAAGCACGAGGAGTTCATCGGCCCGCGGTACTTCGTCTACGCGGCGAACCTCGAGATGAATCCGCTCGACACCGAGGACCGCATCCCCGAGTTGAAGGACCAGCACAACATCGGCTACTGCAACATCACCAAGTGCTGCACCAAGGTGTGCCCCGAGCACATCCAGATCACCGACAACGCCATCATCCCGCTCAAAGAGCGCGTGGTCGACCGCTTCTACGATCCCGTGAGCCGGCTCTTGCGAATGGTGACCGGAGGCTAGCTTTTTCAGCCTTTGCGAGCGGTAGCCCAGTGCCGGCGGTTGCGGCTTCGGTTGGGTGGCGTCGCGCGGCACCGACTAGCGCGCAGACGTCCTCGGCTGCGCGGGCGGGCGGCGCGCGGCGCCTTCGTTTGGCGGGCCTGTTCTCGGTTGTCTGGCTGTGGGCGGGGGGCGGGCGAGGCGCCGGCGGCTTCGATCGCGGCGCGTGGCCGGTTGCTTGTGGACGGCGGGTTGTCGAGCACGACGACGTCGCCGGGCCGCGCGTCGGGACGGGATCTGGTCGACATACGCGCCGCGTGTCGGTGTCGTCGGGCGTCGAACAACCCGGGCCGGAGCGCCTCCAGGCGCAACGCCGCGACCACGTGTGCGTCTGCCCTTGCCGCAGGGCGTGTGTCGCGCGGCGCGGCCGCGGGGACTGCGCCGTACCGCCGTAACAGATCCGGGCGACGCCGCACTCATCGAGAAGTCTCCCCGAAACCGACGACCCCGAAACGCTGGCGGTGTGGTTCAGAGGCGCTCCCAGTTGAAGGTCGACAGGCTCGCTCCTCTGATGACAATAGTCGCCTCCACAGTTGACAAAAAAGACCACCACGGACCAAGAGCATTGAAACTGGCCAAGATCTCGATGGTCACAGAATTGCAGAGCTTTACAGGACGTTGTACGGCTTGGCTCGAAACAAAGACTTAGATGTGTCCGGAGGTTCCATGAACGTGAAACGCGCACTAGCTGTCCTGGGATTCAGTGTATTGGCCACGACGGCTCACGCCGGTGTGATCATCGACAACACCTTCGTGGGATCGACCGTCAACACCTTCGATCCGATGGCGGCAGGCTCGGTTCTCGGGTTCATCGTCCAGACCGGCGCCACGTACGGCGAATCGTTCGCGGGGCAGACGCTGACTCAGGGCCCTGTCTTCGATACGCTCACCGGCACGCCCAACGCCAGTTTGACGCTGCAGTCCAACGCTGTGGCCGAAGACAACATCGGCATCCTGTTTTTCGGCAGCAGCAATACGCTGTACGGCGATCTTAATTCCGCGGTTGGTGAAGGGGCGGTGTCGATCCTGTTCGACTCAGGCATCGATGGCCTCGGTTTCAACGTCGTCGGCGTCAACCAGGGCACGATCACGGTGCAGTTCTTCGATGCCACCGGCGCGTTGCTCGCCTCGATCATTCAGGGAACGCCTGTCGATGCCTACTACGGCTTCCGTGCAACCGCCGGTTCAGTGATCGCGGCTGTGTCGATCACCAACACCGATCCGGCCGGAATCGCCTACGACAACGTGCAATTCAATGCGGCCGCGGTTCCAGAGCCGGCGTCGCTGTTGCTCATCGGCGCTGGTCTGGCTGCCGTCGCGGCGCGCCGTCGACGGGCCTGATCGCAACCGGGGATTTGGCGGGCGGGTCCGGGTGGGCCCGCCCGCGCTATGTACGCCCGCTCAGGCCTCGCGCTCGACGAAAGCCCCCCGCTCCCTCCACCTCGGACCTCAGCCCATCGATGCGATGGATCCCGTGACGTAAGCTATTGGCTGGCCTGGGGCCCGGGGCCTGGAGCCTGGGGCCTTGGAGCAGATCCCCATGGCACACGTCGTCTTCGTTCACGGGCTCGACAACAAACCGGAGTCCGCCTACCTGCACCAGCTCTGGAAGCGGAAGCTGGGGCACGACAACGGCCTCGACCTCGACGCCAACGGCGTCGCGGGGTCGATGGTCTATTGGGCCGACGTCTTCTACGAGTCCCCCGATACGAACCTGGCCGCTTACGAGCGCGTGGCCGCCGACCTCGAGCTGTGCGGCGAGCAGGTAGGCCCGTGGGGGCAGGGCAGTTGTACCGAGGAAGATCTGGCGCGGATTCGGCGTCTGGCCGAGCGGTGCGGCGTGGACCTGCTGGCGCCAGACACCGCGTGCCCCACGCTGGAGGAACTGGCCGCCGTGCAGCAGGAGCGCGTGCCGGTTCCAGCCTGGCTGCGTAATCGCGTCATGGCGCGCCTGGTGCGCGACGCGCACCACTACTTCTTCAACCTCGAGTCGGCGCCCCGTGCCGACGCGCGCTATAAAGCGCGCGACGAGATCCGCCGCCGGTTCGTCGAGGCGCTGCGTGCCGGCGCCGAGAAGCGTCCCCTCATCGCCGTCACGCACAGCATGGGCACGATGATCGCCTACGACTGCCTGAAGCACGTGGCGGACTGCCCGGCGATCGACGGACTGATCACCGTGGGCAGTCCCCTCGGCCTAGACGAGGTGCAGGATTTCTACCCGGCCTGGACGCGGGACGACGGCTTCCCGTCAGAGCGCCTGGAGGGACCCTGGATCAACGTCTACGATCCGCTGGACGTGGTGGCCGGCTTCGACCCGCTGCTGGCCAACGACTTCCGCCGCAAGGGAAAGGCGGTCATCGAGGACGTGCGCCAGGACAACTGGGGCTCGTGGCGCCACAGCATCAGCAAGTATCTGCAGGGCCAGTCGCTGCGCGGGCACGTCTCGAAGATGCTCACCCTGGACTGGCCATGATCGGATGGCCCGAGGCGACGGCCGCGCTGCGCGACGCCGGCGAGAGCTGCGACAAGCGCGCGGCCTGGCAGGCCGCGATCGACCTGTTGCCATGGCTGTCGGACGTGCGGCACCCGGTCGAGCCCGACGAGGCCCGGAGGCTCCTGTGGCAGGCCGCCATCCAGCATCGATGGTTCGAGATTGCCGAGGTGCTGGCCTGCGCCATGGCCTCGCGGCTGGGTGCGCCCCTGGCGCTCAAACGGCTGCATGCCCAGATGCTTCTCGAGCGCGGGTTCGACGACGAGGCGCTGGCCAGGCTGGAAGACCTGCGGAAGACCGAGGCGTTGAGCGAGTACGACCGCGCGCAGGTGCTCGGGCACCTGGGCCGCATCCACAAGGACCGCTTCGTGGCCGCCGTTCGCGCGACCGATCCGGCGGCCGAACAACACCTGTCGCGGGCGATCGAGGCCTATGGCAGGGGCTACGACGAGGACCGGTCGCGCTACTGGTTGGGCATCAACGCCGTGGCCCTGCTGGCTCGCGAGGAAGCCCGTGCCGTCAGGCCCGATGCGAGCGACGAGTCCCGCAGGCTGGCCGCGGAGATCCGCGCTCAGGTTCTGCATCGGGATGCGGCGTTTGAAGACTTCTACAGCCCTGCCACTATCGCCGAAGCGCAGCTGGCCCTGGGCGACCCCGGGGCCGCCGCGCAGTCGCTGGTCCAATACGTCCAGCACCCGAAGGTCAGCGGCTTCGCGCTGGGTGCCACCTTGCGGCAGTTCATGGAGATCTGGTGTCTCGATCGCGGGACGGAGCCGGGCCCGCAGATCATCAATGTCCTGCGCGCCGCCGCGATGGAGCGCCTGGAGGGCGCGGTCAAGATGTCCCCGGGTGACATCCGCCGCGCCCGCGCGGCGATGGCCGGCGGACGCCACGAAGCCGTGTTCGGCATGGACCGGTTCGATTCGATCGAGAACTACCGGCGCGGCCTGGAGCGATCAGCCAGCGTGGCGCGTATCGGGCGCAGCGTGGACGCCGGCGTCGGCACCGGTTTCCTGATGCCCGCGACGGCTCTCGACAGCAGGCTGGGCCAGGGGTACGTGCTGGTGACCAACGCCCACGTGGTCAGCCAGCGTCCCGCCGCCCTGGCGGCTGGCGCCGTGCATCCTGACGAGGCGGTGATCACGTTCGCCGCCCTACGGGCCGCGGACCCGTCGGTGGAGTTCGGCATTGCGTCGGTCCTCTTCGAGTCGCCGCCCGAGGCGCTCGACGTCGTTGTGGCCACACTGACCGTGCCGGTGGCGCCGTTGGAGGCGATTCCGGTGGCGAAGGTGATCCCCGAGACCGGCTCGCGCACGCAGGTGCGCGTCGTCGGGCATCCGTCGGGTCGAGGCCTGTCGTTTTCCTCGGGGGAGTTCCTGGGGCACATGGCGCCACGCCTGCACTACCGTGCCGCCACGGAGGGTGGCAGCTCCGGCAGCCCGGTATTCAACGCCGACTGGAAGCTCGTGGGGCTGCACCACGCCGGCGGCGAGGCCATGGCGAAGCTGAGCGGCGAGCCGGGCACCTACGAGGCGAACGAAGGCATCTCAATCAGCGCGATCGCGCACGCCGTGGCCGAGGCGGGAGTCAAACGAACGGGTTGAGAGCTGGCTAGGCCCGCGAGGCCTGGACGAAGGCGTCGGCCTGTTCGTGCGCGTGATAGGACGACCGCACGAGCGGGCCCGACTCGACGTGCACGAAGCCGCGGGCCAGCGCTTCCACCTTGAGGTCCGCGAACTCGTCGGGGTGGTAGTAGCGCGTCATCGGCGCGTGGCCGGGCGAGGGCCGCAGGTACTGGCCGATCGTGAGGATGGACACCCCCACGCGGCGCAGGTCGTCGAACACGGTCAGCAGCTCGTCGCGCTCTTCACCGAGGCCCACCATCAACCCCGTCTTGGTGGCGATGCCGGGCCGATAGGTGCGCGACCGGTCCAGCAGCTCGAGCGTGCGCGTGTAGCGGCCGCCCGACCGCGCCATGCGGTAGAGCCGCGGCACGGTTTCGACGTTGTGGTTGAGGACGTCCGGGGTCGCGTCGAGCACCGTGCGGAGCGACGACTCGATGCCCTGGAAGTCCGGGATCAGCACCTCGATGCGGCACGAGGGCACACGCTCGCGCGTCAGCCGGATCGTCTCGGCGAAGATCCACGCGCCGCCGTCGGCCAGGTCGTCGCGATCGACGGACGTGATCACCGCGAACTGGAGGCCCATCCGCGCCACGGCCTCGGCTACCCGCGCCGGTTCGGCCGTGTCCAGCTCGGTGGGCCGGCCGTGCGCCACCGCGCAGTAGGCGCAGGCGCGCGTGCACACGTCGCCGAGGATCATGAACGTCGCGGTGCCGTGGTGCCAGCATTCGCCGATGTTGGGGCAGCGGGCGTCTTCGCACACGGTGTTCAGCTTCAGGTCCTGCATGATGCCCTTCAGCCGGACGAAGTTGGCCGAGCCGGGCGCGCGCACCTTCAGCCATTCGGGCTTGGGCTCGCGCGGACGCAGGAACTGGACGGGGGATTCGACAGGCACTCGTAATAGTTTACCGGCTCCCGGCTCCCGGGGCAGAACTGTAGACCGGAGACTGGAGACTGGAGACCGATACAATTCCGCACGTGTCCCCTCTCGCCATCACGTGGTATGGCCACTCGACGTTCCTGATCCGCACGCCGGGCGGGGTGCGCGTGCTGTTCGACCCGTGGTTCGCCGGCAACCCGGCTTGTCCTGCCGCACTGAAGAAGCCGCCGCCCGCCGACCTGATCCTCGTCTCGCACGGGCACGCCGACCATGTGGCTGATGCGGTTGCCGCGCGCACGCGACTCGGGCGCCGCGGTCGTGGCCGGCTTCGAGTTGTGCGACTGGCTGGGGCGGAAGGGCCTGCAGCGCCTGGAGCCGATGAACATCGGCGGCACGATCGAGCTGCGCGGGCTGCGCATCACGATGACCGAGGCGCGTCACAGCAGCAGCATCGTGGAGGACGGGCGGACGCTGTACCTCGGCGAGCCGGCGGGGTTCGTTCTGCGGCTCGAGGACGGGATGACGCTGTACTACGCGGGCGACACCGCGCTTTTTGGCGACATGCGCCTCATCGGCGAAATCCACCGCCCGGCGATCGCGTTCCTGCCGATCGGCGACCGGTTCACGATGGGGCCCGATGCGGCCGCCACGGCGTGCCGGTGGCTCGGCGTCCGGCAGGTGGTGCCGATGCACTGGGGCACGTTCCCCGTGCTGACCGGCACACCCGACGCGCTCGAGGCCGCGCTGGCCTCGAGCGGCGTGCAGGTGTTGAGATTGGCGCCTGGCGAGACCGCCGCGTGACGGCTCCCTACTGAATCCTGATCGTCCCCTGCAGGTTCGTGGTCGAGGGCTGATTGTGATCGTGGTACGTGCAGGTGCGGGCCGTGTTCAGGTTGTTGGTGGTCCGGCTCTGATTGGCGCTCATGAAGCCGACCGTGATTTCCGGGCAGCCTGTGTGCTCCGGATGCGGATCGGATGCCATGTCGTGTATGCCAGAGTCGTTGTTCACGAAGGTCACTTGCGATCCTCTCGTCACCGTGATGTCCCGGGGCGAGGCGCCCGATGACGTGATGGTGATCGTGTTCGTAGTGGTGGACGGTCCGGGGGATGGCGTTGGCGTCGGGGCCGGCGTCGACGAGCCTCCGCCGTCGCTGCCACCGACACGCCGAGGCCATCACTGCGATCAGAAGAACTTGCGCGAGATGCTGAAACCTAGGTACCAATTGTCGTCTCCAGTGCCCCCGCGGGCGATTTGACCCATTGTCGTGCCGACGCCGTTGGAAAAATTGGCCTGGAAGGTATGCCCGCCCAGGCGCTTCTCGATGCCGAAGCTGCCGTGGGACACACCTGGCGTGTAGCCAGTCCTTGGAATGACCTCGCCGACCAGATAGAGCGTGGGACGCACGCGGATGCGGGCGCCAATCCCGACCATGAACGTGTCGTTGTCGTCCACGACCTCGGAGGGGATCCGGGTTCGAGTTGTTCGCCCAGATCGGCTCGACGTAGATCGCGCCGAAGGTCCCCAACTCGCGCGAGATCACGGCGCCAAGCGCAGGCGTGTAGCTGTCCTTGAAGTTGTTGGTCCCGTCGATCGACGCGATGACGCTCACGCCCACCGGGTGGTCGGCCTGCTGCCACACGTTGTACTGCGTGAAGAACTCGATGGTGCGATCGCTCGTGCGGTAGATGCCCGCCTGCCAGCCGCGGGCCAGACCGAAGCGGTATTCGAGCCCGATGAGCGCGCCCGAGTCGAGTCCGAAGAGATCCTCGGCCAGGTTCCCGAAGTCCCCCTGTCCCAGCGGCCGGGTGAAGCGGTGCGTCACGCGGAACGCGCTCTTGAAGCGCGGCACGCGCAGCGTGGTGGGCAGCGTGATCACGGCGAAGTCGGGCTGCGACAGGTTGAGGTCCGCATCGGCGTCCGCTTCGTCGGCTTGCGCGGCGGCGTCGGCCGCGGGGGCCGCGGCGTCCTGCGCCTGCACCGCGCCCGGAGCGAATGCCGCCGCGAAGACGATCAGTAGCAACAACACTCTCAGCAACATGTCAGCTCCTAATCGTTGTTCGCGCCGAGCTCGATCCAGCGGCGGATGATCTGCATCTGGCCATCGGTCAGGAACGGTCCGGTGCCGCGCGGCATGCGTGTGCCGATGATTCCCGGCCGGCCTTCCAGCTTGTGAATCATGTAGCTGTTCTCCGGATCGCCGGCGGCCACGCGCCGGAGCGACGGACGCTCGCACGCTGGCCACGCCGACCAGGCTGCGCGTAGGAGCCCGGCGACGTGAGATCGAGCCCAGCCGTGAACGCGCGGCCCGCCGGATTGTGGCAGTTGATGCAGGCCAGCCGCCCGGACGAATCAGTGGTGTTGAAGATCTCGGTCTGGATGCTGCTGAAGGTCGGTGTCAGGTTCGGCGTTGGCCCCGCCAGCGTCGAGAGGTCCTCGTCACATGCCGCGGTAGTCGCGAAGACCACGGCAGCGAGGCCAAGGCCCAAGAGTCGCACGCGCATCGAATCTCCTTTTCGGGACACTTCGCATGGGGATACGAGGCTGGTAGCAAAGTTGGTGCCCGTAACGTTCGCGGCACAAACCCGCGCCATCGGCACGTCCGCGCGCGTGCAGGCATCGCAGTGCCTTACGACACGCGGTAAGCGCTGCTGACGCGCCGGGTAAGTGTGGCGGCTACTCGATTCGGTACTTGGCCAGGTAATAACTGAGCGCACGCTGGCTGATGCCCATCGCCTCGGCTGCGTCCTTCTTGACGCCGCCCGACTGCTCCAGCGCCCTTCGGATCGTCTCGCGCTCGACCCACTCGATGTTCTGGTGGAGGCGCGGCGACGGCAAGCCCATGTGTGGGCTCGACGTCGGCGCCGAGCAGCGACACCGTGTCCGCGGTGATGGAGGGCCCGGTCGCGAGCACGACCGCGCGCTCGATCGCGTTTTCCAGCTCGCGTACGTTGCCCGGCCAGCCGTACCGCTGGAGCGCTTCGACGACGTCGTCCTCCACGCGCTCGATGCGCTTGCCGGTGCGCTGGCAGTGCTTGTCCACGAAGTGATCGATCAGCACGCGCACGTCCTCCGGCCGCTCGCGCAGCGGCGGGAGCACGATGGGGATGACGTTCAGCCGGTAGTAGAGATCTTCCTGGAACTTGGCCTCGCTGACCAGCTGCTTCAGGTCGCGGTTGGTCGCGGCGATGACCCGCACGTCCACTGTCTGCGTGCGTTCGGCGCCCAGCGGTTCGAACTCACGCTCCTGCAGCACGCGAAGAATCTTCGACTGCACCGCCGGGCTGAGCGTGCCGATCTCGTCCAGGAAGATCGAGCCGCCGTCGGCGAGGGCGAATTTCCCGCGTTTGGTGGCCGTGGCGCCGGTGAAGGCGCCGCGCATGTGGCCGAAGAGCTCGGATTCGAGCAGCGTGTCGGGGATCGCCGCGCAGTTGACCTTGATGAGCGGCATCTCGCGCTGGGCGCTCTGGTGATGGATCAGCCGCGCCACCATTTCCTTGCCGGTGCCGGTTTCTCCGGTGATGAGCACCGTGCTCTTGGTCTGGGCCACCAGGGCCACGCGCTGCAGCACCTCCTGCATCACGCGGCTCCGGCCCACGATCCCGTAGTGGTTGAAGTCCGCGTCGCGTTCGCTGATCAGGTACTGTTTTTCCGTGCGAAGCCGGTGGCTGCGCACCGAGCGGCGCGCCAGCGCCAGCAGCTCGTCCACCTCGAACGGCTTCTCGAGGAAGTCCTCCACGCCCAGCTTGAAGGCGTCGCGCACGATCTGGGTGGAGCCGTGCGCCGTCATCAGCACCAGCTGCGGCCGCTCGGCTTCCGTCGACGACGCCATCACCTCGCGGACCATGTCGAGCCCCGACATGCCCGGCATCAGGTTGTCCACGACCACCAGGTCGAAATGGCGCTCCGCCATCCCGCGCATCCCTTCGCGCGCGTTCGCGGCGAGCACCACGTCGTGGCCGTCCTCCTTGAGGGCACGGCCCAGCCGCTTGAGGATCTTCTCTTCGTCGTCGACGAGCAGGATCGACCCGCGAACCACTGTCATGCGGCGCTTCCCGCCGCCCGCAGGGGCAGGTCGATGCGCACGTTCGTGCCGACGTGGCGCTGGCTGCGCACTACGATGCTGCCGCCAAGGCCCTCGATGATGTTCTTGGCAATGGGGAGACCGAGACCCGTGCCGGCCCGGCGCGTCGTGAAGTACGGGTCGAAGATGTGCTGGAGCTCGTCTTCACCGATGCCCACGCCGTCGTCGGAGATCGTGATCAGGGCGCGTTCGCCCGAGCGGACCGTTTTCACAACCACATGCGGGCCGCCGTCGGGCGGCGTGTCGCTGCCACTCGCGGACGCCTCGACCGCATGACGGGCGTTCCCCAGGATGTTGATGAGCGCGGTTCGCAGCCGTTCGGCGTCGGTCATCGATCGGGGGCAGCGCCGGATCGAGGTCGAGGGCGACTCCGTGAGGCGCGGCCCCGGCCCACGCCGCGGCCGCCGAGTCGTGGCACACCTCGTTCAGGCTGGCCTCGGCCATGTCGAACCGCACCGGCTTGGCGAAGTCCAGGACCTCGGTGACCAGCCGGTTCAGCCGATGTGTTTCCTCGTCGATGTCCGACACGGCTTCGCGCGCCTCGTCGCTCGACGCCGAGGCGCGAAGCGCGCCCAGCGAGGCGCGGATGATCATCAGCGGATTGCGGATCTCGTGCGCCACCACGGTGGACAGCCGTCCCAGCGACGACAGCCGCTCGCGCTGAGCCTCCTGGCGCTGGAAGGAGCCAATCGATTCAGTCAGGGTGTTGAAAGCGCTCCCCAGCAGCCGTGCGTCCTCATCCGCCCACACGCGCTCCGGCACCGCGACGCGGTGCGTCAGGTCGCCGGTGGCCGCCACCTCGCGCATGGCCGAGGTCACGGCCGACAACGGACGCGTCACCGTGCGCGCCACGAGGTAGCTGAGCACGGTGGCGAGCAGGAGCGCGGCCACCAGGGCGCCGGCGAGACCCGTGCGAACCGTATCCAGGAAGCGCGCGCGATCGGAACGCGCGTGAAGAATCAACGTCGTGGGGGAGCCTTCCTCCGCGTGCGCCCCGCCCCGGGAGCCCTGCAGCGGGCGCGCCACCATCATGTAGCGTTCGCCGCCCAGCACGACTTCAGTGGCGTCCCTGGCGTCGATCAGCCGCGCCAGGGGCGCCCGCGCCTCCGGCGGCAGCGACGCCGACAGCACCCGGCCGTTGGCGGCGAAGGCGATTTCACTCCCTGTGACGGCTTTCAGCTGCGCCGCCCGGCGGTCGTCCAGGAAGAACCCGACGGTCAGCCGGCCCAGCAGTGCGGCGGGTTCGCCTGCGAGCACGATCGGCACGCTGACGACTTGCAGCAGGCCTCGCGGATGGGGGAGCAGCGTTTCCACGGTCGCAAGGGCATCGGCACTCTGGACGGCGGGCGGGTTGGTGGCGTCGTAGCCCGACGATGCCAGGACGGTTCCGTCCGGCGCCGTCAGTATCAGCAGATCGGCGTCGATCTCCTTCTGGTACTCGTCGGCCAGCGGCTGCACCGTGGGGGGATCGCCGGTTTCGACGGCGGCTTTCAACTTGGGGAGGTCGGCGATGAGACGCGCCATCGTCGAGAAGGTGTCCGAGATCGCGGCACGGCGCTGATCGACGAGCGTGCCCGCCTTGGCCAGGTCGCGGCGCAACTCGACTTCGACCTCCGCCGCCACGCGCGCGTTCACGAAAGCGAACGCGAAACCGAGCGACAGCGTGGCCAGGACGGTGCTGGCCAGGAAGATACGGTTCGTGAGCGACGCGAACAGCCGGACCACGGTGCTCAGATTATCCCCAAAAATGGGCCCAAACCCCTGGGCGGGGTATACTTCCGGGCTGCACAGCAAGGTCGGAGGAGAAGAACGCTACGTGGCCTATATCATCTGTGAACCGTGCATCGGCACCAAGGATTCGGCGTGTGTCGATGTCTGCCCGGTCGATTGCATTCACCCGCGGAAGGATGAACCCGAGTTCCAGTCGGCCGAGATGTTGTATATCCATCCGGACGAATGCATCGATTGCGGCGCGTGCGTTCCGGCTTGCCCCGTCGAAGCCATCTTCGCGCTCGACGAGACGCCGGAAAAGTGGAAGAGCTTCATACCCGTCAACGCGAAGTACTTCCAGAAGTAGCCGTTAGCGTCTTGCTCACCGCGGGGTGAAGGGGTCGGGTAATGCCCACGTCTGCACGCGTTCCCTGGGTTGTGGCTGCCGCCGTCATCGCGTGCTCCCTGGTCCTGCTGGCCGACGAGCGCGACGCGAACGACGCGGAACTGCAGTACCAGCTGGCCTCGCTCCTCTATGAGGAGACGAGATACATCGAGGCGCTGCAGGCCTTCGACCGGGCCGCGCAGACGACCGACGCGTCGCTGGGCATCAGGGCGCGCAAGGGCCGCGTACGCTCGGCGCTGAAGGTCGCCGAGTTCGGTCTGGCGCGGCAGGAAGCCCAGAAGCTGGTGGGGCAGGCCCCGTCCGACGCCGAAGCGCAGACGCTCTTGGCCGACACGCTGTGGTCCGCCGGACTCTTCGACGAGGCGGATCGAAGCTACAGGACGGCCCTTGCGCTCTCGGCCGGCTACCCGCGGGCGCGTTTCGGCCTGGCCCGTTCGCTCGCGACGCAGAGCAAGCTGTCCGAGGCGCTGGACGAGGCCCAGGCCGCCTCGGCCGCCTCGCCGCGGGACGGCGACATCCACGCCGCCATCGGCGACATCTTCGAGCGGCTGAACCGCTTCGACGAAGCCGCCAACGCGTACACCAACTACATCAACCTGCTGCCGAACAAGGACCGCAGCGAAAAGGCCGCCTGGGCGCGCGCCCAGGTCCAGTTCCTCGAGTCCTTCGAGGGCATGAAGCCGGTGGACGTGGATGAAGAGGACCTCCGGACGCTGCACACGATCCCGTTCCGCCTCGTGAAGGACAAGATCATCGTCCAGGCCCGCGTGAACGGCGGCCGCTCGCAGGACTTCACGCTGGACACCGGCTCCGAGGAGACGGTCATCTCGCGCGAGACGGCGCAGCGCGAACGCATTCGGGCCGTGGCCTATACGCTCAGCGCGGGCGTCGGCGAAGTGGGGCTGCGGGGGCTGCAGCTGGCGCAGCTGAAGTCGCTCGACTTCGGCACGCTGCAGGTCCGGAACCTCCCGGTGCTGATCAAGAACCCGGCGCTGCGCGGCATCCCGAAGCGCGAAGGGGAGAGCTTCTCGCCCCTGTCGCTGGGCATGTCGATGGTGATCGACTACCAGAAGCGCCTGCTGACGATCGGCCGGGAGCTGCCGCCCGCCACGCCCACGACCACGCTGCCGATGCGTGTGCACCGGCTGGCGATGGTTCGCGGCGTGGTGAACTCGAACTATCCGACCTACTTCGTGGTGGACACCGGCGGCGAGGTGATTTCCATCAGCGCCGACACCGCCAGCGCCCTGGCGGCGTCCGCCTACCGGAAGATTCCGCTTCGCGTCTGGGGCACGTCGGGCTGGGATCGGGAAGCCTTCCTGCTGCCGGGCAACGATCTGGACTTCGACCGCATCGAGTACCGGAACTTTCCGCTGGTGGTCCTGAACCTGCGGGCGCCGAGCGTGCTGCTGGGATTCCAGGTCGGCGGCATCGTCGGCCACAAGTTCCTGTCGGGATACCGCGTCGCGATGGACCTGAACCGCAGCGAGCTCCGGCTCGAGAAATTCTAGACAGCCATCCTTCGGCCCGTCCATGGGCACGTTGCTCGGTCGACTCCTCATCGGCGCCCTGGGAGCGGCGTGGGCCCTGTCGGCTGGCGCGCAGTCGCCGTCCGATCCGCCGCCGGTCCAGGCGGCCGCGCTGTCGCGGGGGCGCGACCTCTTCGCACAAGCCAAGTACAGCGAGGCCCTCGTCGCGTTCGAGCGAGCGGCCAGCGGCAGCGATGCCATCGTCGCGACAGCCGCCAGGCGATGGCGTGTCCGGACGGCGCTGCGCACCGCGGAGTTCGCCACGGCGCGCCGCGACGCCGAGCCCATGGTGGCCGAGGCCCCACGCGACGCCGAGGCGCTGGCCCTGCACGGCGACGCGCTGTGGGCCAGTGGCCTTTTCGACGAAGCCGAGTCCTCCTACCAGGCCGCACTGGACGCCGGCGGTGGCATGGTCGCTGATGCCCGTCGCGGCCTGGCGCGAGCGCTGGCGTCGCGCGGGCGAATCGACGACGCCCTCAGTCAGGCACGGCTGGGACTCGAGGCCGCTCCCGACGACGCGGAACTGCAGGCCGTCGCCGGCTCCATCCTCGAGCGGCTGGGACGCTATGGCGAAGCGGCCGTGGCCTACGAGGTGTACGCGAGCCGGCTCCCGGCAGCCGAGCACCTGGGCATCGGGACGGCGCGGGCGCGAGCGCAGTTCCTCAGGGCATTCGAGGGACGCCGCCCCGCGGAGGTGAGCGGCATCGGCGAGGCTCGTGACGATGCCGTTCAAACTGGTCAGCAAGAAGGTGGTGGTGCAGGGGCACGTGAACGGGACGCCCGTGGACTTCGTTCTCGATACCGGCGCGGAACGCACGGCCATTACCCCGGAACTCGCGGCTCGCACCGGTGTCAGGCTGCTTGGATCCACGCTGGCGGCGGGGGTGGGGAGCGCCGCGTGGCGGCGCGTAGGGCTGGCGCGCCTGGACACGCTCGACGTCGGTGGCGTCCGGTTTCGCAACGTACCAGTGTCGGTGCGGGCACCGGCCCCGGGCGGCGCCCCGCGCTGGCAAAGCCAGACGCTCTCGCCGCTGGCGCTCGGACTCTCGGTGGTCGTGGACTACCGGGTGAAGCGGGTGCTGCTCGGCCACGCGATCCCGGCGGATGCGGCCGATCTGGTCCTGCCGATGCGTGTGCACCGGCTTCCGCTCGTGCGCGGCACGTTGAACGGCGCGCGTCCAGCGGCCTTCATCGTGGACACCGGCGGCGAAGTGATCTCGCTCAACGCGGACGTGGCGGCCATGCTGGATCTACGCCCGGCCCGCCGGATCCCGTTGCGTGTCCAGGGCCTCGAGGGCCTGGACGAGTCGGCGTTCCTCTTGCCTGGCGTGGACCTGGACGTGGCCTCGATCGCCTACCGGCGGATCGGCGTGGCAGTCCTGGATCTCCGCTCGCCCAGCGTGCTGCTCGGGTTCCAGATCGGAGGCATCGTCGGCCATATGTTCCTGGCCGACCGGCGCGTGTCGTTCGACCTGGCGCGCAGCGAGCTGCGCCTCAGCGCCGCCGGCACCTCGCCCTGAGCGGTTTCAACCCGGGGTCCGGGGCTGTACACACAACGGGCCGGATGTGAATCCGGCCCGTTCATGCCTGAAGCCTGAAGCCCGAAGCCTGGAGCCGTTAGAAATCGTATCCCATCCAGAACGTGAGCTGCGCCCTGCGGAACTCATGGCTGCCACCCACGGCTGCGAACTTCAGGTCTTCCCAGTCCCTGCTGAACAGGGTTTTCCACGACCAGTCGATGTGGATGGGGAAGCCCAGCGCAAAGGTCTCGAGACCGACGCCGTAGGAGGCGCGCGCGTCCACCAGCCTTAGACCGCTGACTGGCGTCGGCGGCCCGTAGATCGGTTCCTGCGTGATCAGGCTCGTCTGCCGGAAGCCGATGATTGGCGTGTAGAGCTCGGTCTTGTTGGTCCACCACTGGAACGGCTGACCCTCGAAGCTGCCCCCGCCCATGTTGGCGAAGAACACGCCGCGGATGCCGCCCATGACACCCAGGGGCGTCAGCATGGCGTGGATCAGCGGGAAGCGCAGTTCCGCGTTGAAGAAGGCCGACTCGCTGCCCAGGAACGACAGGTAGTCGTAACCCCGCATCTCCGAGTTGCCGCCGAAATACAGGAAGTCGGGGGCCTCGCCCCAGCTCTTGAAGACCTTCGCTCGCAGCGCCAGCAGGCCCGACCCGCCGATGCGCTGGTAGAACCGTGCATCGGTGTCGATCGTCTGGCGCTGCAGGGTGTTGCCGATCTTCGGGGCGTTCTCGTACGACACCCGCACCGTATTGCCGGACAGTGGTCCGAACTCGCGGAAGACCGTCGTCTCCTGCACGAAGGTGACGCCGAAGGGCACGAAGGTGCCGTTGCGGAAGATCGACTGGCCGAAGTTCTCGTCCTGAAAGCGCTCGGACTCGGCCTCGAGGCCGGGGTCGTTGAAGCTCTCGTTGTACTGCATCAGGCCGCCGAACACTTCCACGCGCCGGTAGCGGCTGATGGGCCAGATGCCGAACGCGGTCCCGCCGCGCATGGTGCGCGTGGCGACGGCGAAATCCCGGTCGATGATGCCCGAGAACGACGGATCGTAGAACACGCCTTCCAGCTGCCCGTAGAAGAACTGGGTCTGGGAGTAGCCCTGGAGCGCGTAGTTGAAGCGGCGCTCGAGGTTCAGATACGACAGCGAGAACGTCCGGTACTGTGACACCGACGCCGCGAACATGTTGAACTGCTGGTCGCCCAGCACGTCGCTGAAGGTCACCGCCGTGCCGCCGAACAGGTCGCCGCCGCTCGTCACGCCGACGGCCACGGGCGGCCGGCCGTCCACGAACATCTTCTCGAACTTGCCCTTGCGCTTGATCTTGTCGGCCATCAGCGTGTGGGCCAGCGGCGCCTGGAAGTCGATGATGCCTCCGGGCGAGCCGAAGTCAGACGACGCGGCGGTGATGATCGGGTCGCGGCGCTCGAGCGCATGCAGCTCGTAATTCCCCTTGTAGTAGCCGATGAAGGCCAGCTGCGAGCCCTGCGGTCCGCGGGGCATCACGACCGCGGACGTGTTGCCGCCGATCGTGTCGGTGAACTGGCGCAGCTCGCCGGTCTTCAGGCTCAGCGTCCAGATGTTGTAAATGTTGCCGTTGCGCGCCACGTCGGGGTCGACCGGCTGGCTGGGATTGGTGGCCGTGGACGGAAAGACCAGCGTGTCGGCGTCGAGGAACTGCGCCGCCGCGTCGTCGTGCGTGCCGAAGGTCAGCTGCGTCTTGCGGCCCGAGTCGATGTCCAGCCGGAACAGCTTCTCGTTGCCGCTGATCCGCGCCATGTAGACGATGAACCGCCCGTCGGGCGACCACGTCGGCCCGGCGTCGGAGAACGCGTCCTTGGTGAGGTTGGTGATCTCGCGCGTGGTGAGGTCGATCACGAAAATGTCGCCCGTGCCGCCTTCCAGCGCCGAAAACACCACCTTCTTGCCGTCCGGCGACACGTCGGGCGATTCGGGCTCATCGAGCGTGCGCATCTCGTAGCGCTCCTCGATGTCGCGGGTGAGCACGTTCTGCAGGATGAGCGTGCGCGACTTCTCGGTGCGGACGAAATAGGCCAGCTGGTCGCCCTGGGCCCACGACAGCCACGGCACCGTGTTCCAGCGGCCGCCGGGAGTGACGATGAACTCGAAGCCGTACTTCTGGTCGAAGCCCTTGGTCAGGTTGCGGATGATGCTGCCGTCCTTGGCCGACACCAGCACGATGTCGGCTTCGCCGTCGTTGCGGTTGCCCGTCACGATGGCGAGCAGATCACCCGACGGCGCCGGTTCGGCTGTCAGCGCGTTGCTGAACGACGTCTTCTCGGGGTTCGGCGCCAGATTGCGGCCGTAATCGGCGGGGCGTTCCTTGTCGCGGAACGGCTTGAACCGATCCTTCAGGTACTTGTCGAACTGCTGGTCGAACTCCTCCGGCTCGATCTTGAACGCTTCCTGGTACGCGTTCTCACCGCCGCCGATGACCGACTTGCGCAGCGCGAACAGGTACTGCCGCAAGCCTTCCTTGCCCCACCGCGACTCGATGAACTCGAACACCGCGTGGCCCAGGTTGTAGACCATGCGCGGGCTGCCGAAGTTGCCGTAGTCGTCCATCTCCGACATCTTCGGCACGTTGTCGGCGATGGCGGCGTCGCGCACCATCATCAGGTCGGTCGGACGCCAGATGCCGGTCATGTAGTCCGACAGGCCTTCGTTGACCCACAGCGGCACGTTGCGCCGCATCAGCGAGGTGGGGATGATGTCGAACTCGAACTGGTGCGTCAGCTCGTGGACCATCAGCCGGTAGAGCAGGTCCGGCGGCTCGTCCATCGGCATCACGATGCGTTTGCGGATCGGCTCGGCGAACGCGCCGACGCCTTCCTGCGCTGCGCCAGGAATCACGTTCTGCTGCTGGAACTCGCTCGAGGTCTGAAACAGGATGAGCGGAACCTTCTCGGCGAGGTCGTGCTTCAGGTCGGAGCTGATGGCCTGATAAGCGCTTTCAGCGTAGCCGGCCATCCGTTCGAGATGGGGCCGAATCTCGGGGTAGAAGTAGATGACGAAGTGCTCCGTCTCGTACGTCATCCACTGGAAGTTGTCGTAGCGGACCTGGTTCTTCCCGAAGTACGGGATATAGGGCGTTTGCGCCGCGACCGGGGTTGCCGAGACGACGGCCGCCAGGGCCGCGGCCGAGAGCAGGGCCCCGCACCAGGTGCGGTTCCTCATGGGACGTCTCCTTGCAGGGGCTGCCCTGCCTAATTGCCTTACATGGCAGGGCCGCCCTGCCTGATGCCTTACATGGCAGGGCCGCCCTGCCTGATGCCTTACATGGCGTCCACACGCATGACGCCCTGGCTGGCGATCTTACTGCCGACGCGCGACACCCGCAACGCGCGCACCACGGCACTGTCGAGCAAAGGACGTACCGCGAGGTCGCGCCCATTCTGCGGGGGTCGTCGGGGCTTTTGAGAGTCGGCGGGGGGCCAGTGTCCTCTCCGCGCGACGGTCCCTTTCTCCGCCCGCACGAAGTGCTGAGCCAAAAAGACACTGCGCTAGCGAAGCGGAGCCTCGATCGCCGGCGGCGAAGCTTCGCTAGCCTATACTGGAGTCATGGAACAGGACGGCCCCGGCTACGACGAGCGTCCGCGCGTCCCCCCGACGAACGATCTGAGCGGCGAAGCGGGGCAGGGCGACGCGCGGGACGACGTTGTAGAGCCGCGTCTGTCGCGGCGCGCCGCCTGGCTCGCGATGGGCGCCGTGGCGCTGGCCCTCGCGCTGATCTGGATGGCCCCCGGCCTGGGGGACACCCACGTCGATGAAGGCGACAGCGCGGAGTATCCCGGCGATCCCGACGACGCCACCGCCACCGGCAAGGCCGCCCCGCTGCACTTCACGTTGAAGGACATGAACGGCGTGGACGTGAAGCTGGCCTCCTTCAAGGGAAAGGTCATCCTCCTGAATTTCTGGGCCACGTGGTGCGGTCCGTGCAAGGCTGAGATCCCGTCGCTCGTGGAGTTGCAGGAGCAGTACGGCGACGATTTGGTGGTGCTCGGCTTCTCGGTGGACGACCCCGTGGAGAAGATGCGCCCCTACGCCGAGGAGTACAAGATCAACTACCCGCTGCTCGTCGGCAACGGGCGCGAGGACGTGCAGGAGGCGTTCGGCCCGCTGTACGGCATCCCCGTGTCGGTCATCATCGACCGCGAAGGCCGCATCGCGAAAAAGCACTCCGGCATCGCCAGCAAGTCCCAGTTCGAGCGCGAAATCAAGTCACTCCTGTGAGCCGGCGCCGCGCCGATATAGTATGATGCGGACATGTTGAAAGGATTCACGCACGGGCGCCTGGCGTGCGGATGCCGTATCGCGTTTCGCGAGGGCGTCGAAGGCAGCCCTGTTACGGTCGTGCTGGACAACAAGGCGCCCGGTTGCGTGATTTCACTTCACGTCAGTGGTCTGCCGCTGTACGACTACCGGGAGGCGCTTCGTCCCCCGACGCGTTTCCTGCCGTTCGGCGAAGAAGGCTTCGGCGAAGAAGAAGGCTAGGCTTCAAGAAGCCGGCTAAAACGTCACCTGTAGCTCGGCCACGAGCGGCAGGTGGTCGGACGCAATCAGCGAGCGTCGCGTCCGTGGCAACTCCACCTTCCTTACCTCGACGGTTCCCTCGTAATAGATGTGGTCCAGGTGCAGAAACGGGAAGACGCCCGGGTAGGTGCGTCTTCGCCGGAGATGCTGCCGCAGGTCCACGCTCTGCAGCCGCGCGCTGAGAATCTGGCTGGTCAGGCCGCGCATCCACTCGTTGAAGTCGCCCAGGACGATTTTGGGATTGCCCACGCGCTTGTCGTGGACGATCGCTCCCAGCCGCTCGGCTTGATGGCGGCGCTCCAGGAACGCGGTACCCAGATGCACGTTGTACAGGTGCAGGGTGTCGTCGCCCACCTCGATGTCCACGCGCTGGACGCACCGCGGCTCGCACGTCTTCCACGAGAGGTCGTACTGCACGTGCTGCCGGATGGGCAAGCGGCTGAGGACGGCGTTGCCGAACAGGCGTCCCCGCAGATGCCGCGTGGGCGCCATCACCCAGCCCATGCCGAGCTGCGCGCCGAGTTCCTCGGCGTGGCCGGATGAAGTCGGACCGGCGCCGATCACCTCCTGCAGCGCCACGATGTCGGGCTCCACCGAGGCGATGACGTCCGCAATCCGTTCGGGACTCGTGCGGCCGTCCAGTCCGCGGCACCGGTGGATGTTGTAGGTGGCGACGCGCAGCGTGTGCGAGGACGGGTCGGCCAAGACAGCACTATACTGCGGCATGGCGAACCTGAAGAGCGAGCTCGACCTCACCTGCCCGTGCTGCGGCACGACGATGGTGGTCGATTTGAACCTCCGCCGCATCGTGTCGCACAAGGAGCCGGAGCGTGGCGACAAGCCCGAACTGTCGGACGCGCAGCGCATCCTGGCAGCCCAGGCGGCGCGAAGGGAGGCGCTCTTCGAGGAATCGTTTCAGAACGAGCGCACGCGCCCCGACGCCCTGTCCAAGCGCTTCGAGGAAGCGCTGAAGCAGGCGGGCCAGGAGCCGGTCACCAAGCCGACACGAGACTTCGACCTGGACTAGCTCGTTAGTCGTTGGTCGTTGGTCGTTAGTCGTAAGAGCTCCATGTTGAGCGACGTTCGCCTGAGCTTCCGGGTTACGCACGGGCTATCGGCCCGAACCCGGAAGCCGGAAGCCAGAAGCCCTCAGGCGCCGATCGCGAATTTCTCGAACACGGCGGTCATGGATGCCGTGGAGGGCGGGTCGAGGATGTACTTGTCGGCGAATTCCTGCGCCTGGGGATACGCCGTGGCGCTCACGCGCGCGGCGGCGCCAGGAAGATCGTATAGCAGGTGGCGCGGTTCGACCCCCGGGCCCAGCAGCACGTAGTACGCGCCGGGCGCGGCGAACGGCATGCCGACGCTGCCGGCGTTGACCACCCGCACGCGGCCGATCATGCGGTCGAACGGCATGTGCGTGTGACCGCACACGACCACGTCGGCGTGGGCCGCCTCGAAAATCGGCACCAGCGCCGACTCGGGCGTGGATGGCAGGACGATCTCGTTCAAGTCGCGCGGCGTGGCATGACAGAACAGCACGTCGCCGAGGCCGTCGATGGCGTGGCGGAGCGTCATCGGCCAACCGGCCATCAGGCTCCTGAATCGCGCAAGCTGACTCGCCTCCCAGCGGATGACTGCGCGAATCGGTTCCGGAAACGGCACCGGATGATCCGCGCCCGCCATCTCCGTGAGCACCGAGTCCTCCGCGTTCCCTTTGATGAAGTCGATTGGCGTCTTCATCTGGAGCAGCCGCTCCATGACCTCGGCGGTCATCGGCCCGCAGACCACGTCGCCCCCGACGACGATGCGGTCCACGTGTTCTCGGGCGATCTGCTCAAGCACCGCCTCGAGGGCCGGCAGGTTGCCGTGGATGTCGTAGATGGCGGCCGCGCGCATGGCGCGATTATCCGAGGTGTGTCAAGCCACCCGCCGCCGCCGCTTCCGGGACACGGTGGTCACGCACTTGCCCTCGCCGGCGGTGCCGCCAAAGGCCACGAACCACGCGACGATGCACAGGATCGGATTGGTATCCCAGTAATACATCGTGGCCAACACCGCGACGGTCAGGTGCGGCGCGAACAGCCATCCGAGCCAGTGGAGCAGGCCGAACGGCACCCCCACGGCGAACAGCATCGTCAGCCTCGGGATGAACGTCGCGGCGATCAGGAACAGCAGCCCGTGGACGTCCCAGAAATCCATACCGTAGGTTACGACAGCGGCTCCGCCGGGGTTCGTGGATTAGCCCTTGTAGCGAAACTCGGGCGGCAGCGGCGCCCAGCGCTCGCGGCCCTTGTAGTAGCGCCACGGCTTGTAGCCGTGTGCTGTGCGAAAGGCGACGTAGCGGCGCCGCATCGCGGCCGTTCGCTGGTTGGACGAGGCGATGCGCCGGTGCGGCCAGTCGAGGAGCAGGCGCTCCACTTTCCAGACGTTTCCCGGCGCAAGCCGCCACTCGTAGTTGCCCAGCACCCGCAGGTCCACCACGGCGTAGGCCTTCACGCGGCCGGTGTAGTCCACGTAGCCTTCGGCGTAGCTGAGAGCCAGCGCGCGGGGCGTGGCAAAGAGGGGCTTGCGCCCGTGCAGGCCCGGATCGCGGGATCGCGCCACTGAGCCCCAGCCGGTGGCCGCGCGATACACGAAGATCACGTGGTCGAGCAGGTCTGCCGACTCGAAGCTGAGGACCAGCGGCGGATAGCCGTGCTGCTCCATGATCACCGCCGCCGAGATGGCGGCTTCGAGACAATGGGCCGTTCCGGTGCGCACGACGCCCCGAAAGCCGCGCAGTGTCTCGCCGCCCTTTTCCGCGTTATAGGGCAGGTTGTTCAGCCACTGCTGCACCGCGGCCGGCGTTCGCAGCCGGTCCACCACGGCACGCTCGGCGCGGGTGAGTGCCAGCTCGGGCGGCGTGATGCGATCAGCTTTCGGGAGCGGGCGTCGCGCGGATGTCGGCAATGAGCTGTGCGGGCGTCCAGTCGTTGCCCGTGCGGATGGCGGCCACGCGGCCGTTGGCATCGAGGACCACGGTCCGGAGGTTGTGCGTGATGTCGGCGCCGCCGCTGCCGTCGCGTTCGACCAGGAGGCCGAACTGCTCGAAGAACGCGGCCGCGCCGTCCTCGCGCGGCGTCAGGAACGACCAGACGGCCGGATCGGCCTTGAGCCGGGAGGCGTGGGCCTTCAGCACGGCCGGTGTGTCGAAAGCAGGGTCCATGGTGATCGTCAGCAGCCGGACGTCGGCGAACGACGCCGCCTGGGCCATCGCGCGCTGCACCGCGACGAAGTGGCGATCCATCAGCGGACAGAACTCGGGCAGGGGACAGCGCGTGTAGCTAAAGGTCAACGCCACCCGGTGGCCACGCCAGTCCGCCAGACGCCGCGCGGTGCCGTCCTGATCCAGGAACGCCGCGTCGGCCACCGTGTCCCCCGGCTTCACGCCCTCCGCTACCGGCGCGGGCGGCGGTTCGGTCACTTCGGCGAAGCCGGTCTTGTTGAGCGTCGACAGGTAGGCTTCGACTTCTCCCACGACCAGCGTGGCGGTGACGAGGTCACCCGGCACGCGATCGCGGATGACCGCCGCGTCCCGAACCTTGAAGGGCATCGTCATGCCCGGCATGAAGTTCGGGATGTCTTCGTGCTTGATGGTGATCTCGTTCCGCTCGGGCGTGACGGCCACCACCTGGCCGACGAGCGCGAACTGCCGGACCGGCGGCGCCTGCCGGCATGCCCCGATCGCGCCCAGCACGAGCAGGATCGCCCCCACGCGCCTCATTATGTTTAACTCTAGCAGATGATTTGGGTCGGCACGTCGGGCTACAACTACCCCGAATGGAAGGGTACGTTCTATCCCGCCGATCTGCCCGCGGCAAAGATGCTGCCGTATTACGCCGCGCGCTTTCCGACCGTCGAGATCAATTACACGTTCTACCGGGCGCCCACTGAAAAGATTCTGGACGGGTGGAGCCGGGCCACGCCCGATCCGTTCAAGCTGACGCTCAAGGCGCCGAAGCGGATCACCCACGACGCGCGGCTGCGCGACTGTGGTGACAAGGTGCGGCAGTTCCTGGAAACGGCCGCGGTGCTCGGGCCCAAGCTCGGCGTGCTGCTGTTCCAGCTGCCACCGAACCTGAAGGTCGATCTCGCCTTGTTCGACGCGTTTCTCGACACGTTTCCGCCGCGCGTGCGCGCTGCCTTCGAGTTTCGCCACGCGTCCTGGTTCAGCGCCGACGTGTTCGATCGCCTGCGCGCGCGCGACCTGGCGCTGTGCATCGCCGACAGCGAGAAGCTCTCGACGCCGGTCGAGATGACGGCGTCCTACGCGTATTTCCGGCTTCGAGACGAAGGCTACACGCCGCCCGACATCGAGCGGTGGGCCGGTGTCGTGTCCAGGTGCGGGGAGGGACGGGACGATGTCTTCGTGTACTTCAAGCACGAGGAGTCGGGGAAGGGCCCCGAGTTCGGCCAGGCGCTCATGACGCACCTCGGTGTGCGTCCACAAACCTGATCACTTCGCGCTCGGCCCAATACCCGTCGTAGCGGTCCGCGTCCGATCCGGACGCGTGCTCCAGAAACGCGCAGTGTCCGCCCTCGGGCGTCACAATCGTCGTGATGTGCGGGTTCTCGCGGACGACGCCCTCCGTGAACGGGCCGGGCGGCACGAAGGGGTCGTTCGCGGCGGTCAGGATCAGCGTGGGCACCGCGATCCGATCCAGGACCCTCACCGCGCTGGCGCGATGGTAGTAGTCCGTGGCGTCACGAAAGCCGTGGTGGGGCGCGGTGTATGCCTCGTCGAACTGCCGGATCGTCCAGACGCGCCGCAGCGGCTCCACGGAGAAATCCGAAGGAAAGGCCGCGGCTTTGCGACGCATCCGCCCCTTCAGATTGCGCACGAAGTTCCACTGGTAGGGATAGTTCGACCGCCGCTCCAGGGCCGTGACGCAGACCGACAGATCCATGGTGGGGGAGACGGCGCAGATCGCTCGCAGCTGGCGCGGCGCTTCCTGACCCAGTTCACCGGCGAGGCGAAGCGCGAGGTTGCCGCCGAGCGAGTAGCCGGCCACGGCTACCGAGGGCAATGCGTCCGCGTCCATGAGCTCGCGCAGCACGAACAGCGGGTCGTGCGTCAGCCCTGAATGGTAGAGCCCCTTGGAGAGATGTTCGGTGCCTCCACAATTGCGCTGGTTGAGCCGAACCACGTTCCATCCGGCTGTCCACGCCTTGTCGGCCATCCCACGCATGTAGTGCACGGTACTGGACCCCTCGAGGCCGTGCAGCAGGAGCAGTGTGGGGTGGGCGCGCCGATCGTCGTGCCAGTGGCAGTGCGCCAGCACGCGTGCGTCGGGCGTGGGATCGAAGAACCGCTCCTCGGGGACGGGCAGGCGTGGAAACGCGCGCGGTTTCGCCCACGCATAAAGCGTCTGCCAGTGCCCGCCGGTAAAGCGTGGTGAAAAGGGTGACGGAACGTAACTCAAGGCGCGCCCGACAGCGAATACACCCGGAACTGCTCGTTGCGATAGACCTCGGGCAGCGGCATCACGCCCACGGTCACCAGGTAATCCAGATCGTAGCGCACCGCCAGCTCGCGGGCGCGCTCGGCGGTCAACGCGGCGAAGTCGCCGACGGCGGACGTCCGCTCCACGACGCGTGCGGCCACGTCGCGCGAATAGATCGCCAGCGCCGAGTCCTTGACCTCTTCGAGGAATACGTCCAGCTCACCAGCCACGCGCATGCTGGTCCCGAACTTCCAGCCGTGGCCTGGATCGGCGAGCACATGCGTGTCGCGGCCCTGCCGCGACAGCCACGTGGAGGCGTCGTGCCAGGCGTCGTCGGGGAGGTGCACGGCGAACAGGGCGCGCTCGGGGCGCTCGACCAGCATGATGAACGCACCGCGTCCGATCGCCACTGCGCTCAGCACCATCGCGAACACCGCGGCTCGCTTGGGCGTGGCCCGGGCCGTCTCGGCCACTGCGCCGAGGGCGTAGATTGTCGCGACGACGTCCACCAGCCAGAAGACGCGCGGAATCTGCAGCTGGACGAAGAGCGCCACACCGGCGGTGACAGCGGGCAGCGTGACGAGGAACAGGGCGGCCAGTGCCGTGGTGCCCCAGACGACCGCCGCGTCCTCGGGCGTCGCACGTCCCGCGCGGCGGCGGTAGGCGTGCGCCAGCCACAGGACCGCAACGAGTCCGAGATTGGCCGCCCAGGCCGACGCCGGCCACTGCGACGCGAAGAGCGAGTCCTTGCTCGCGACGGCCTGCAGCCACACGGCGTCCATGGTGCCGAGCCGGCCGCGCAGAAGTCCGGTGGCCAGCGCCCACCCCGCCAGGGCCAGCCCGAGGGCCGTGAGTGGCAAGAGGGCGGTCCGCCACCGGCGATCCAGGATCACGATGGCCACGCCAATCAGCAGGGCGAACCAGAGTCCCGTGGTCACGTGCACGGCCGTGGCGCCCGCCACGAGCCCGACGGAGAGCATGGTCCTGCGCCGCAGCAGCGCTGCCAGCGCCAGCAGCCCCAGGCCGAAGGCCAGCATGCGCGGATGGAAGTACGGCTCGAGGGAATTGGCGCTGGTTCGCGTGATCCGGTGGCGCAGCGCGAAGGCCGCCACGAGCGCCGTCGTGGTCCAGGCGTGCCGGTACACGCGCGCGCCGATGAGCGTGAGCCCACTCCAGACGAGGAGCGTGGCCAGCAGGTACGCACCGAGGAACACCCAATCGAGGCTCCAGCCCGTCGCGCGGACCACGCCGGCCAGGGCCTCGTCCGAGAGCATCAGCGCGCCCTGGGCATCGATGAGGGCGGCGTCGCGCGGATAGGCGCCCGGGTCGAGCGCGCGCACGACGACTGGAATGTAGAACGCCTGATCGGAGACGCCATAGCGGTAGCCGGCGCCGTTGGCCGTCGCCACCACCACGAAGGCGGCGGCGAGGCCTGCCTGCTGGAGGAGCGTTCGGGTCAGAACGCCTGCTCGTCCGCGGTTGGTCCGTACATGGCGGGCAGCGGCACGTCCTGCATGCGCAGGTACACGCTCAGCTGCGCGCGGTGATGGATCAGGTGGCTCATCACGAAGCTGCGCCACACGCTGACCTTGGGCATCGAGAAGATGGTGTCGGCGCCCCGCTTCAGCGCCCACGGGCGCCATCAGCTCCGCGTCCGTCTTTCCAGTCAGTTCCTTCCGTGCCTTGGCGGCGTTCTCTTCGAACATCTTGACCAGCTCGGCGCGACTGCTCGGCCGGCGGACTGCTGGAAGCCTGCCGGCAAGATCCAGCTCCGACAGCGTCAGCGTCATCGTGCCCCACATCGGGATCGTGGCGACGTGCTGGGCCAGCTGGCCCAGCGTGAACGACTTGGCGTGCGGGGCCCAGGCCAGCCGATCGTCGGGCACGCGCTCGAGCAGCTTGCGCGTGGTGGCCATTTCGTGATCGAACTCGGGGAGGAGCATATCTACCAGAGCCATCGGTGCCTCGTGGGGATGGATGATTCGGCTCTGGCTTTTGGCTCTGGGCTCTAGGCTCTTGGCCTGGCCCAAAGCCTAAAGCCGAGAGCCTAAAGCCTACTTCACGCGGGCGGTTTGCCGAAGTTCACCCTCGGGACTTGTTCGGCCGCGGTCGGCGCGTTGAAGAGCGGATGCTCCTTGAAGCCGAAGATGCTGGCGGTCACGTTGGACGGGAAGCGCCGCCGCAGCGTGTTGTACTCCTGCACGCGCTCGTTGTACCGCATCCGTTCCACCGCGATGCGGTTCTCCGTGCCGGACAGTTCGTCCATCAGGCGGTTGAACGACTCGTTGGACCTGAGCTGCGGATAGTTCTCGACCACCACCAGCAGCCGCGCCAGCGCGCTCGACTGCTCGTTGGCCGCGGCGATGCGCTGTTCAGGAGTCGTGGCGCCGGCCATCTTCGCCCGCGAGTCGGCGATGCGGCCGAAGACATCCTGCTCCTGCTGCGCGATCCCCTTTGTCGTCTCCACCAGGTTGGGAATGAGATCGTTGCGGCGCTGCAGCTGGTTCTCCACCTGCGCCCACTGTGTCTTGATGCCTTCGTCCTGGCCGATGAACGTGTTGTAGGAGCACCCCGAGGCGCTCACGGCAATGACGGCCACCACGATCGTCGTGAAGAACGCACGCATCCTACTCATCGCCATCCCCCTTTTCACCATATCACCTACCAGCCGGCTCCGCCGCCACCACCGCCGCTGCGGCCGCCGCCGAAACCGCCGAACCCGCCACCGAATCCGCCACCGAACCCCCCGCCGCCAAACCCGCCGAAGCCGCCGCCGCGTCCGCCGAATGGGCCCACGCCGCTGTGCCACGTGCTCCACGGTGTGCCGCCCCAGTACCTCGACCGGCGCTTGCCGCGCCGTCCGAGTGCGTTCAGCACGATGAAAAGCACGAACAGCGCCAACAGCAGGCCCCCGCCACCTCCCGTGTTGCGCACGTTGATCCGCGGCGCGGGCCGATCCGACAGCTGGACGCCGCGGCCTTCCGCGATTCGATCGACCACGCGCGAGACGCCTGCAACCAGACCCTCACCGTAGTCGCCCCTCCGGAAAGAGGGCACCATGTCGAGACGGCTGACCTGGCCGGCGAACCCGTCGGTCACGAACTGTTCCAGCTCGTAGCCCACCTCGATCCGCACTTCCCGATCTTTCACGGCCACGACCACCAGCAGCCCGTTGTCCTTTCCCTTCTGCCCGATCCCGCGCCCGTGGTTTTCGAACATCCTGACGGCGTACTCCTCCAGGTCGGCGTAGTCCGGCTTGACGGTGTCCACCGTGGCGACGACGACAGCATCGCCGCTGGCGCGCTCGAGGCTCAGGATCATCTCTTCCAACGTGCGCTCGCTGGCGGCGTCGATGACGTTGGCGAAGTCGTTGACCGGGCGCGTCAGCTCGGGCGGCAGCTGCTGGGCCACTGCCGGCAGCGCGGTCAGCGCGATGACCGCGACCGCCCGGAGAAGCGCCTGCCTCGCCGAAGCCCGGGCGAGAGACCGCGGGCGAAGGCGGGTCAGGCGCGCCACCGATCAATCGATCCTGCCAGTTGTTCGAGGGCGGCGAGGTAGCTTGGGAAGAGCCGGGCCGCGTCCACGACACCAGCGGTCGGCCGGTGCTCGAGCGCCAGTACGGCTTCCACTACCGTCTCGTGGACGCCGGCGGCTTGGGCGCCGCGCCGTGTCAGGTCCATCCTCTCAGTGGATGAGACGCCGTGCAGCCTCGCGACGTTCCGCAGCAGCGCCGCGAAGGCGGGCGCGGCCGAGCGTACCAGCTCTGCCACGGCGCGGGTGTGACCGCCAGCTTCGATGTACCCCTCGCGCAGGTGCAGGAGATGGCTCTTGATCTGCATCTCGCAGGCACGGCGCAGGTCGGCCTCGTGGATCACCACGCCGTCGAAGGGATCAGGGCCGTAGACGTGGGCGTGTGCCCGTACGATTTCCCCGTACTCGAGCGGGAACACGTCGAGCGACCGGTGGAACTCGTCGGCCGGCAAGATGAGCGGCGTGGCCACCCCCGCCCGCTCCCACCGGCTTGCCAGTGCCGCGCAGGCATTCAGGTCCTCGATGGTCAGCGACGACACGAGAACGAGCGCGGTGACCGGACCCTCCGCCGGCCCCTCCGCGTGCGGCCCGTAGACGACGATCGACGACAACCGCGATCCAAACACCGGTTTGAGGTCGTCGGCCAACTCGGCCGCCGCGCCCCGCGACGCTGTAGACATGTACAACATTCTAACCAGCCAGGGACTCCGCTCCTCAGCTGTCGGAGCCCTGACTGGTTAGTCCTATCTTCTTGGCGCAGCTTCGCGCGCCGGGATATACCTGAGGGGTTGCAGAAGGGAAGCTCGACGTGCCGATACAATGGCCAGATGCAGTTGCGGGAGCTGAACGTCGGGTGTTTCGGGGGCGGCACGGGGCTGCCGAGCCTGCTCGGCGGCTTGAAGTCCAATCCCTGGCTGCACCTGAACGCCGTCGTCACGATGTTCGACAGCGGCGGCAGCTCGGGTCAGCTGCGCGACGAACTGGGCGTCCTGCCGCCGGGGGACGTGCTGAAGTGCGCGCTGGCACTCGCCCGCAACGAGGGCGAAGCGAGACGCGTTCTCCTGTCGCGCCTGCCGACGCTCGAGACCAATGCGAAGCTGGCAGGGCATACCGGAGGCAACCTGCTGCTCTCGATGATGGAGCAGTACAGCGGCAACTTCCTGTCGGCGGTGGACGGCCTGCGAGGCCTGCTGGGTTGCAAGGGCCGCGTGTGGCCGGTGAGCGTCGAGCCTGCGTCGCTCTGCGTCGAGTACGGCGACGGGTCGCACACACGCGGGGAATTCGAAGTCGATCTCGGCCAGACCAGGGGTCAGCAGATCCGGCGCCTCTGGCTGGAGCCGGCCGTGGGCATCCATCCCGACGTCGCAAGCGCCATTCGGGGTTTCGATGCCGTAATCATCGGTCCCGGCAGCTTCTTTACCAGCCTCATGCCGCCGCTGCTCGTGCGCGGCGTCAAGGAGGCGCTGGCCGACGTGAAGGGGCCCGTGATCCTGATCGCGAACCTGCTGACCGAAGGCAGCGGGATGGCCGGGTTCACCGCGGCCGACGCGGCCCGCTGGGTCAGCCGCGCCATCGAGCGCCCCATCGACGTGGTGATCGCCAACACGGGACGCCCGTCGCGCGAGAGCCTGCTGCGCTACGCCGCAGAGCAGAAGGTGCCGCTCGAAGTTGGTGCGCTCGACGGCGACATCGACGTGGTGACGGGCCCGTTCTGGGCGTCGGCAATCGCGCGGCACGACCGTCGCCGCCTGGCGTTCGCCGTGTGGTCGGTGTTGAGTCAGCGGCTGTTGCAGCAGGACCCCGAGCCCGTTCTCGGGGCTTAGGCGCGGGGTTTGCGGCTCTGGGCTCTAGGCTTTCGGCTCTGGGCGCCCTTGGCTCGGCCTTTCGCCTTTAGCCTTTCGCCTTTGGCCTTCGCCTTGGCTTGGCGCGCTCTCCGCTTTCCCGGCGCGCATTGCCAAGGCGCGTTTGATGATCGAGTCGAACATCTTCCCCGTCTCGCCGCCCTCGGCGGGCCGGTTCGAGCGCCAGATGTCCGGGTCGTCCGCCGACAGAATCTCCGCGAAGTCGCCGCCGCTCTTCACGCTCAGCGGCGCGAACTCGGCGATGTCGATTGGACCCGCCCATTCGTCCTTGTGCTTGATGAGCAGCCAGGAGCGGCCGTCGTCCGCCTTGCCCTCCTTGCTACCCCAGCCCCGGGTGCGAACCAGCACCCAGGACCCTTTCAACTTGTAGCCGTCGAGGGTCATCTTCAGGTCGCCCTTGGCCAGGGCTGCGTCCACGTCGTCGACCTCCGGCGTCCACGTGCCGCGGTCCCACAGCATCACGATGCCGGCGCCGTATCCCGACGGAATCACGCCCTCGAACTCGCCGTACTCCACGGGGTGATCCTCGACGTGCATCGCCAGCCGCTTGACGGTGGGATCGATGGCGGGGCCCTTGGGCACGGCCCACGACAGCAGCACCCCGTCGTGCTCCAGGCGCAAGTCGTAGTGCAGGTGGCTGGCGAGGTGTTTCTGCACGCAGAAGAAGCGCGGCTTGCGGCCCTTGGCCGCGCTCTTCCGCTTGGCGACCAGCGCGGGGTCGCCCGCCGGTTCCGGCGACTTGCTGAAGTCGCGCTTCTGTTTGTACTTCTCGAGGGCCACGTCCCGCTACTTCACGTCGCCCATCAGGCGCCGCATCGGTTTCACGAGTACGAACATGACCGCGGCCGCGACGACCAGCGTGCCTCCCATCCACAGCAGCAGCGTGTCGAGCGGCATGGTTGCGATGAGGCCAGCCGTCCATCCGGCGAGTTTGTTTCCGAAGGCCAGCGACAGGAACCACACGCCCATCATCAGACCGACGATGCGTGCCGGAGACAGCTTGGTGATGGCGCTGAGGCCGACCGGGCTGATCGACAGCTCGCCGAGTTCCGAGAAGAAGTTCCACGCGATCAGCCACAAGACGCTGACCCGCAGAGCCGGGTTGTCGGCGACGGCCGAGCCCGCGGGCAGCATCAGCAGGAATGCCAGCCCCATGAACAGGAGGCCGAGCCCGAACTTGGTGGGCACCGACGGCTCCCGGCTTCCGAGCCGGATCCAGAGCCAGGCGAAGATCGGCGCCAGCACGATGACGAAGAAGGGCTGCACCACCTGTAACCAGGAGGAGGGGAACTCGAAGCCGAACAGGTGCAGGTCGGTGTTGCGGTCGGCAAAGAGCGCCAGCGACGATCCCGCCGCCTCGTACCCGGCCCAGAACAGGATGGCGAACAAGAACAGCACGAAGATGGCCCCGATCCGCCCCCATTCGGGGCCGGTGAACCCTAGAACCCCGCCGGCCTGCACAGGGGCCGCGGTCATTTGCGGCACCGGCGCAACGGCGCGCCCGCGTGCTTCGGCGGCGATCCTGTCGAGGGCCGGCCGCAGGTGGCGTTTGTCGGCGACGTACTGGACCAGCCCGAGCGCCATGCCCACGGCGGCGCATCCGAAGCCCAGGTGCCAGTCGATGCGCTGCGCGATGTAGCCGGCGATGATCGGGCCCAGCATGGCGCCGGAGTTGATGCCCATGTAGAAGATCGAGAAGCCGGCATCGCGACGGGGGTCGCCCGGCTCGTAGAGCGAGCCGACCAGCGTGCTCACGCTTGGCTTCAGGAGTCCGGTCCCGATCACGATCAGGGCGAGGCCCGAGTAGAAGAAGGGCAGGGCCGGCGCCACGAGCGTGAGATGGCCCAGCATGATCAGGACGCCGCCCCACAGGACGCTGCGGTACTGGCCGAGCAGGCGGTCCGCGATGAGACCGCCGGCGATTGCGGCGCCCCACGCCGCCCCCGTGTAGGTCCCGTACAGAGACGTGCCGTCGGCGTCCGAGAAACCGAGTCCCCCCTGGGCCGTGGGCGTCACCATGTAGAAGAGGAGGAACGCGCGCATCCCGTAGTAGCTGAAGCGCTCCCACATCTCGGTGAAGAAGAGCGTGGCGAGGCCGCGCGGGTGCCCGAAGAAGCTGGTGTCGCTGGCGGTGGCCGGTACGACGCCGGTGGCGCTGGTGAGCGGTGGGTTCACGCGGCGGTCTCCATCAGGCGCGGGTCGTCCGAAGGATAACGTGGAACAATGGGTCCGTGCGCGCCCTTCTGGTCTCCACCTATGACCTGGGCCGCCAACCTCGTGGGCTGGCGGTTCCGGCGTCGGCCCTGCGTGGCGCGGGCGTCGAAGTCCGATGCGCGGACACATCGCGGGAGCCGTTCGAGGACTCCTGGCTCGAGGGTGTGGACCTGGTGGGGTTCTACCTCCCGATGCACACGGCGACGCGTCTGGCCGGCCCGCTCATCGATCGCGTCCGCCGCGCGCGGCCCGACGCCATGCTGGCGGCCTACGGCTTGTACGCGCCGTTGAACCGCGACTGGCTGCGCCAGCAGGGCGTTCACCACGTGCTCGGCCCTGAAGCCGCGAGCGAGCTGGCCGCGTTGGCAGCGGGGGACGTGGTCCCGGATCACTCGCCAGGCCACACAGCGCCGCGGCGGCGCGCGGTTGCCGCCGACCGGTCAGGGCTGCTGCCGCTGGCGCGCTACGCCGGCCTGCAGATGCCCGACGGCACCAGGCGCGTGGTCGGCAACACCGACTCCACCCACGGGTGCAAGCATCTGTGCCGGCACTGTCCCGTGGTGCCGGTGTACCGCGGGCGCTTCGAAGCCATTCCCCTCGACGTCGTGCTCGACGACATCCGGGCGCAGGTGGACGCCGGAGCGCAGCACATCACGTTCGGCGACCCCGACTTCTTCAACGGGCCCACGCACGCGCGGCGGCTGGTCGAACGGCTGGCCGCGTCGCACCCGGGCGTGACCTACGACGCCACGATCAAAATCGAGCACATCCTGGCGCACGCGGACCTGTTGCCGGTGCTCACCGCGACGGGCTGTCTCTTCATCACCAGCGCCGTCGAATCAGTGGACGACGCCGTGCTGGAGCGCCTGCGCAAGGGCCACACCCGCGCCGGGTTCGAACGCGCGGTGTCGCTGTGCCGCGAGGCGGGTCTCGCGCTGGCGCCCACGTTCGTGCCGTTCACGCCGTGGACGACCCTGGACGGCTATGCCGACCTGCTCGCGACGCTACGCCGGCTGGAGCTGGTGGAGGCGGTCGCGCCGATCCAGCTGGCCATCCGATTGCTGGTGACGGCGGAGTCGGCGCTCCTCGAGCTGGCGGACCTCAAAGAGTCGCTCGCGCCGTTCGATCCCACGTCTCTGACGTGGCCGTGGCGCCACGCGGATCCGCGAGTCGATCGGCTGCAGCACGACGTGACGGCGCACGTGTCGTCGACGGCCGGAGAGCCGCGCGCCGCGGTGTTCGAAGGCATCGAACGGCTCGCCGGGACGACGAGCGCGACGACGCGTCCGGTGGCGCGGGACACGCCGCCGTATTTGACCGAGGGATGGTACTGCTGCGCCGAACCCGGTCCCGAGCTTCTCGACACCGTGTGAAGGCGGGCGTGAACCGCGTCCTGCTGGTGGCCACGACCACCGGGTATCAGATTCGATCGTTCGGTGACGCCGCAGCTCGCCTGGGCGTGGAGCTGGTGCTTGCCAGCGACCGGTGCGATCACCTGGACGACCCGTGGCGCGACGGCGCCATCGCGGTCAAATTCCACGAGCGCGAGGCGTCGGTGGTCATGGTGCGGGCGGCGCTGGCCGATCGACCCGTGCGCGGCGTGCTGGCCGTCGGCGACCGGCCGGCGGTACTCGCGGCTGCCGTGGCGGGGTCGATGGGCCTGGCGGGCAACACCCCCGAGTCGGCGGAGCGCAGCCGGAACAAGCTGTTGACCCGGCACGCGTTTCAGCAGGCGCGCCTGCCCGTGCCGCGCTTCAGCCTGGTGCCTCCTGGCGCCAGCGCGGTTCATTACGTTGCCAACGTCTCCTATCCCGCGGTCGTGAAGCCGCTGGCGCTGTCGGGCAGCCGCGGGGTGATCCGCGTGGACGATACCGACGGCTGCGTCGCGGCCGTGGATCGGCGTGCGCCGGCTGCTGTTGTCGCCGGACGTTGGCGAAGAGCGCGACGCGGTGCACGGCTACATCCTGATCGAATCGTTCGTGCCCGGGCGGGAGAAAGCAATCGAAGGCGTCCTCTCCAACGGCGAGCTGCAGACGCTGGCCATCTTCGACAAGCCGGATCCGCTCGACGGTCCGTTCTTCGAGGAAACCATCTACGTGACGCCCTCCGGCGAGTCGCCAGAGGTCGTGCAGGCCATCACGAGGGCGGTTGCCACGGCCGCCCGCGCGCTGGGCCTGCAGCATGGGGCCATCCACGCCGAATGCCGCGTGAACGAGGAGGGGGTGTTCGTGCTGGAGGTGGCGCCACGGCCGATCGGCGGCCTCTGCGCGCGGGCCCTGCGGTTCATGCGTGGGGCCGGACCCGAAGGCATCACTCGAGGAAGTGCTGCTGCGACAGGCGCTGGGTGAGGACGTCAGAGGAGTGGCGCGCGAGGCACGGGCCGCCGGCGTGATGATGATTCCCATCCCACGCCGGGGCGTGTTTCGAGGTGTGAGCGGGGTCGAGCAGGCACAAGGCGTCCCCGGAATCGAGGACGTGCGCATCACCGCCAAGACCGATACGCCGCTCGTGCCGCTGCCCGAAGGCCGCAGCTACCTCGGATTCATTTTCGCCCGGGCCGGCGAACCCTCTGAGGTGGTCGCGGCGCTTCGTGCCGCCCACGCCCATCTACAGTTCCGAATCGAGAAGGAAGTTCCCCTGGTCTAGCGCTCTCTTGAAGCCTGGAGCCCGGAGCCCGGAGCCTGGAGCTCCGGGTTTCTACTTCGCCTGCTGCGGCACGTAACCTGGCGGTAACGCCGCGCCCTGGCCGAAGAAGAAGTCCTCCATCTGCGTGGCGATGATGTCCTGCGCCTCTTTCTGCCAGGGCATCAGACGGTACTCGTTCAGGATCATTTTCTGCCGCTCCTCCCATAGCTTCCAGGCCTGGACGGAGACGCTCTCGAACACCCGCTGCCCCAGGGGCCCGGGCCACGGCGCCGCATCGAGGCCAGGCAGGTCCTTCTGGAACTTCACGCACCGCACCGTGCGTCCGCTGGCATTGCCGGTCACCGGCTCGGGAGAGGGCTCGCAGTTGCTCATAAAGTCCATGTTACCTCCAACATTGGGCCGATTTAACGGATGAGCTAGCGTGCGAGCGTGTCGGGTTCCGCATCAGCCAGGCGTGTTGTTTCTACTGGCTGAGGCGTTTCGAGGGGCTCGGCGGTGAACTTTTGACAGCCGAGCTTGCCTGAGCCGTTGTGGCACACCACTTGAAGAACCGGATGGCACACCCCATTGGCTGACACTCGGCGACGGTAGCAAATACCGAAGCGCAAAACAGGGAGGAAGTACCGTGAGCGATTTTCGCAAAAGCACTCGAGGGTTCGCCTCGATGACGTCGGACAAGCAGCGCGAGATCGCCAGCAAGGGCGGTCGTGCCGCACACCTCAAGGGAACCGCGCACCAGTGGACCTCGGAAGAGGCCAGGGCCGCCGGTCGTAAGGGCGGGCAGGTGAGCCGGGGCGGCAGAGGCCGTCTGGTGCACATCCCCTCCACACCGCAGCCCAGCACGGGCTTCGAGTCGGGAATGAACTAGCCAGGGGCTTCGCCCTTGGTGTGTTCTCGAGTTCGGCGCGCTGCGCGCGCCCGGATCGTTATGCGGACCGGCAACGGAGCACGGTTCGTGCTGCGAGCCACCGCATAACGGTCTGTCAGGGCTCTCCTGACCTACTTTGCTCCGGTGCCTCCCGTCGGTGAGGAGGAGCCGGCGAAGAGCCGTTTCCCATCCGGCATCACGATGCTCTGGGCGTTTGCCGTTGGCGTGCCGTTGCGCGCCTGGTAGGCGTCGATGGTCAGCACCGTGCCGGGCACCAGATCCTGTTTTCGCCACCCGCGCCGATAGAGCGCGTTGGCGGGGCCGGTTTCCAGCGCCCAATTCACCACCTTGCCGCTCTTGTCCTTCACGTCCACGTAAATCCACGCGTGCGGGTTGGACCACTTCATCGTGGTCACGGTACCAGTCAGCTTGACCGGTTTCTTCTCGTCGTACTCGGCCGAGAACGAGTGATGCGCGACCACGGACGCCGCGGTCACTGCGACCAGAGCCGCCACCGCGGCAACGAACCTTTGTGCTCTCATCGTTTCGCCCTCCGGCGGGCCTCGTCGCGCACGTCCTTCAGGTGCTCCAGGTCCTCGTTGTCCTCGTGGCACGCCACCTCCAGCAGGTCGTCCTTCTGCCGATTCATCGGAAGCGCGATCGTCCACGGCCGCGAATAGACCAGCGGATCGGTCACCGTCGCCTCGTAGTGGATGGTGTCGGCGTCGAGCGGCGTCAGGCGCTCCACCACGGTTTCGGCATGGCTGACGATCTCGCCGACCTCGTTGAGCCACGTTTTGCCATTGAGGTTCTTCGTCTCGATGACGAGCGTGTCGCCTTCCCAGCGGCCGAGCGAATCCCCCTGCCACAGCCGGATCGTGTCGGGGATGTGGGGACGCCCGTCGAGCGGGATCACTCGCCACGACATCCGCTCGAACAGCAGCACCACGTAGCCGGGCGGCTGGACGATGTGGAGCGGGGCCGGGGCATACATCGATCGCGGCACGCCGGCGACGAAGCAATGGGCCGTCGGGTCGTCATAGCCCCGTTCCGGCAACATCCGGTTCTTCTGCTCGGCCTCGGCCCACGGCAGCATCGGCAGCTGGCCGTCGGGCGGGTCCACGATGACGCCGCGCCCGGCGGGTGTCAGGAAGTCCTGCGGATGTTTCTCCAGGCCGTAATTCGCCCCGCCGGCATCGGGCAGAAAGTGCCCGGAGAGGTCGGGCTTGCCGTCCGCGAGGCGCCGGATCGCCCCCTTTGACTGGGGTGCCGGACGAGCCGGGGCGGGCGCAGCACCTTCTCCGTTGGACGCCGGTTCCGGGGCGGCCGCGGTCGAGGCGCCGGGGTACCAGGTCCGCGGGTCGCGCTCGAAGTCGCCCCGGGCCTCTTCCGCTTCCGCCTGGCACTGATACTCGAGCACCCGGTCCACGCCGGTGTGCCGGTGCAGCGGCATCGACATCTTCCACGGGCGAGTGAAGACCTTCGGGTCTTCGACGGTGACCTCGTACTGAATGGTGTTGGCGTCGGTCATGGTGTAGCGCTCCACCACGCGCAACGCCTCGCTGTGGAAGTTGCCGGCCAGGTCGAACCACGTCTTGTCGTTGTGGTTGGTGACCTCCACGACCAGCGTGTCGCCTTCCCAGCGCCCGCGCGAGTCGCCCATCCAGAACTCGATCCCGTCGTGCGGCTTCGACCCGTTCGTGTAAATCAGACGAAACACCTGTGACCACTCGAACGTGATCGCCACGTGGTCGTCGGTCTGAAACAGGTGGAACGGGTACGGCATGTACATGATCCGCGGCACGCCGGGCATGAAGCACTTCGACAGCGGATCGGCCGTGGCGCGGTTGGCCGCGTGTTCCAGTTTCTTCGCGGCGGCCCAGGGCTGGTACGGGATCTCGTTGCCGTCCACGACGCTGCGGCCCGCCCGCATCTCGTGCCGCGCGGCGTGATCCAGCAGGTCGGCGGCCGCCGAGTTGCGCACCTGCCAGATCCCCTGCAGGTTGGGCCGGCCGCTGGCAGTGCGGGGAATGTCGGTGCCGGGAGCGCCCGACTGCGCGCATGCGGTCACCAGAACCAGGACGACAGCCGCAATCAGCGCGCGCGCTCCGGCCGGCCGGAGCCCCCAATGTTCGGACATCGGCCTCTAGTGTAGCGTGTGGACTACCTCGACCTGTACGCGCGCGTCATTGAAGCACGCGCTGCCACCCAGGTCCGTCAGCGTATCGGGCGCGAGCGCGGTGGCGGTGAAGCCGTTCGCAGTGTGCTTGCGCCAGAGCCCCTTCGGCAGCAGCACGGTGCCTGGCCGAATCCAGCCACCGACTTGTGCACGGCACCGAACCTCCCCGAGCTGGTTGAAGATGCGGACATCGGCTCCGTCCTCGATGTCCCGCGCGGCCGCGTCGTCGGGATGCATGAGCAGCCGCACTTCCGGACGCGGCAGCTCCGACAGCGTGGACGTGATCGTGCGGTCGCTGGACGGAGAAATCAGGGCGAGGGGATACGCGTCGGTGGCGGGATCCGGCTGGTAGGTATAGAGTCCCGCCGGCGTTTCCGCGTCGAGGTGCTCCGAGAACAAATGCACCTTTCCGTCGGGTGTCCACGGGAACACGTCCACGAACTGGATTGGCCGCCCGCCATGGGGCGGGGTGGCCACGCCGTGTGCGCGCAGCTCGGCGCCCGCCGGCTCCGGCACACGGGCCAGGATGTCCAGCAGTTCCTCGAGCTCGCCCTGCGGGTCACCGTCCTCGCTGAGATCCAGCCGCCGCAGCAGCTCGCCGAACACGTCGGCGTTGCAGCGCGATTCACCAACCGGTTCGATGACGGGTGGACCGAGCCGGAGGCTGATCGGGCCGTACCCGCGGGGCAGGTCGTAGCTCTCGAGAAACGTCGTGGCCGGCAGCAGCACGTCCGCGTACTGCGCCGTGTCGGTCATCGTCTGGTCGAAGACCACCGTGAAGAGATCCTCGCGCGCCAGGCCCTTCAGGATCTGTGTCTGATTGGGCGATGTGACCGCGGCATTCGAGTTGTAGACGAACATCATCTGCACGGGCGGGTCGTGGTATTCCGTCAGCGCCCGGCCCAGATGGTTCATGTTCACGAGCCGCGTGGTGGGCTCCTGGGCGCGTATCCAGGTGCGCTCCAGGCCCCACGCGTTCGAGTTGCTCATGGTGAAGCCGCCGCCGCGCACGCCGAACTTGCCGGCCACGGCCGGCAGGGCCATGATGGCCATCGACGAGCTGCCGCCGTTGCGGTTGCGTTCCTGGCCCCAGCCACATTTGACGAGCGCCGGCGACGTCGTGGCGTACAGGTGGGCCACCCGCGCCAGAGCCTCGCGAGAGATGCCCGCTTCATCCGCGGCGCGCTCGATGGTCCACGCCTGCGCCTTTTCCCGCAGGCGTGCGGCGCCGTGGGTGTGCGCGTCGAGAAACGCCTGGTCCGCGAAGCCGCCTTCGAAGAGATACCGATGGATCGCCAGCGCCACCGGCAGGTCGGTGCCGGGGCGGACGGCCAGGTGCACGTCCGCGCGCTTGGCCAACGGCGTCAACACGGGATCCACCACGACCAGCACCGCGCCGCGCTTCTGCGCCTCGCGGATGTAGGGGATGATGTGGATGCCGGACGAGGACGGGTTCACGCCCCACAGCAGGATGAACCGGGCTTCCGGGAAGTCCTCGTAGGTGATCGACGGCATCTTCCCGTAGAGCGCCAGGTTCGCCGCGCCGGTGGCGGCGGCGCACACCGTGCGCGCAAGGCGCGAGGCGCCCAGGCGGCGAAAGAGGGTGGCGTCGCTCGTGTCCTGCGTCAGCAGGCCATTCGATCCTCCGTACGAGTAGGGCAGGATGGCTTCACCGCCCCACCGATCGCGTGTCTCGCGCATGCGCGTGGCGATGAGGTCGAGCGCCTGGTCCCACGAGACGCGCTCGAAGCGTGCGTGGCCTTTGGATCCATTGCGGACGGCCGGATACAGCAGGCGATCGTCGCCGTACACGCGTTCGGGGAAGCGGCGCACCTTCGCGCAGATGTAGCCGCCCGTCACCGGGTTGGCGTGCGAGCCGTCGATCGAGGTGACCTTGCCGTCCTGGACGGTGACGTCGAGGCTGCAGCAGTCGGGGCAGTCGAGCGGACAGACCGTGGAGACAACGTGGGACGACGTTCCGAAAGGACTCTGCTTCATGAGCTGCTGTCCACTTTAAATGACTCCCGTCCCCATTACGATTATGTTCTTCCTGGAGCCCGGAGCCTGGAGCCCGGGGCCTATCAATGACAACCCCACACGTGGTGATCGTAGGCGGCGGGTTTGGCGGGTTGAAAGCAGCCCAAACGCTGCGCGGTAAACCGGTTCGCGTCACGCTGATCGATCGCCGCAACCACCACGTCTTCCAGCCCCTGCTCTACCAGGTGGCCACGGCGGGACTCTCGCCGGCTGAGATTGGCGCGCCGATCCGGTGGATCCTGCGGCGGGCCCGCAACGTCCGCGTGCTGCTGGGCGACGTGACCGGCGTTGACCTGGCCGTACGGCGGGTGACGTTCGTCGAGGGTCCGCCGATCGTCTACGACTACCTGATTCTGGCGCCAGGCGCGCGACACGCCTACTTCGGCCATCCGGAGTGGGAACAGCACGCGCCAGGCTTGAAGACGCTGGAGGACGCGATTGCGATCCGCCGGCGCGTCCTGCTGGCGTTCGAACGGGCCGAACGCGAGACGGACCCGGCGCGGCGCGACGAGCTGCTGACGTTTGTCATCGTGGGAGGCGGACCCACGGGCGTAGAGCTGGCGGGCACGCTGGCCGAGATCGCGGGCCACACGCTGCGGCACGAGTTCCGCGCCATCGACACGTCCCGCGCGCGCATCGTGATAGTCGAGGCGGGCCCGTCGATGCTCGCCACGTTCCCTGAGGTGCTTCGGGATGCCGCGCGCCGATCGATCGTGACGTCTGGGCATCGAGGTACGCGAAGGCACGCGGGTCGTGGGCATCGACGCGCACGGCGTGGACGTACAGCCGGGAGGTGGTGCCGTCGAGCGGGTCGTGGCGGCCACCGTCGTATGGGCCGCCGGCGTCCGCGCGTCACCGCTCCTGCAGACGCTGGGCGTGCCGCTCGACGCGGCGGGCCGTGTGATCGTGCGGCCGGACCTGTCGGTGCCGGGCCACCCCGACGTGTGGGTGGTCGGGGACGGCGCGCACGTGCAGCGGCCCGACGGGTCGCTGCTGCCTGGAGTCGTGCAGCCGGCCGTGCAGGGTGCGGTGCATGCGGCCCGCGCGATCCTGCGCCGCGTGGCCGGCCAGCCGTCCGTCCCGTTCGTGTACCGCGATCTGGGGAACATGGCCATTGTCGGCCGCGGCTCGGCGGTGGCCGACCTGGGGTGGCTGCACCTCACCGGGTTCACGGGGTGGCTCGCGTGGCTCTTTCTGCACCTGCTGAAGCTGATTGGGTTCCGCAACCGGTTGGTGGTGCTGATCGGGTGGGCCGCCGCCTATCTGACCTACCAGCGCAGTGCCCGCCTCATTACGAACGAGGCTTCGCCTCGTTCGTGACAGTGTTTGATTGCCCGCACTTCGTGCGGGCGGGGGCGAGGTGGCAGGTATGATGGGCCTTCGGTTGATACGAGGAGCGCGCCGAATGAAGTGGTCGAGAGGGAAGCGGTTGTCGAAGGGGCTGTGGGCGCGCACGTGGGCGTGCCTGGCGGGTGTCACGCTCACCGCTTCGCTCGTGCATGCCCAGGCGCCGGCGACGCGCATCGACGGCTACAAGCAGGAGACCGCTGGCCGCGTGGACGAGATGGCCAAGCTGGCACAGGAGATGGTGGACTCCGTCTTCAGCTTCGCCGAGCTGGGCTTCCAGGAGGTCGAAACTTCCAGGTATCTGACCGGCATGCTGGAGAAGAACGGGTTTGCCGTTCGACGCGGCGTGGCTGGCATGCCCACCGCATGGGTCGCGACCTTCGGCAGCGGCAGGCCCGTGATCGCGCTGGGCTCCGATATCGACGGCATCCCACAGGCCTCGCAGAAGCCCGGCGTCTCCGGTCATTCACCGATCATCGAGGGCGCCCCCGGCCACGGCGAGGGCCACAACACCGGCGTGCCCCTCAACATCATCGCGGCGCTGGCGGTGAAGCGCATCATGGAGCGCGACAAGCTGCCGGGAACGCTGGTGCTGTGGCCTGGCGTGGCCGAGGAACTGCTGGCGTCGAAGGCGTGGTTCGTTCGCGAGGGTGTGTTCAAGGACGTGGACGTGTGTCTGTTCGCGCACGTGGGCTCCAACCTCGAAGTGGCCTGGGGCGGCACCAACGCGACCGGGCTCGTATCGGTGCAGTACACGTTCAGCGGCGAAACGGCGCACAGCGCCGGCGCGCCGGATCGGGGCCGCAGCGCTCTCGACGCCGTGGAGCTGATGAACGCGGCGTGGAACTTCAAGCGCGAGCACCTGCGCATCCAGCAGCGCTCGCACTACGTGATCACCGACGGCGGCGACCAGCCGAACGTGGTGCCGGCGCGGGCGACCGTCTGGTACTACTTCCGGGAAACCGATTACCCGCACATCAAGGAGATGTGGGATTTCGGCAACAAGATGGCCCAGGGCGCCGGCCTGATGACCGGCACCACGTGGACGTCGCGCCTCGTCGGCACGGCCTGGCCGCAGCATTTCAACAAACCGGTGGCCGAGGCGATGTACGCCAACGCCCAGAAGGTCGGCCTGCCGCAGTGGAGCGACGACGATCAGCGGCTGGCCAAGGCCGTGCAACGGGAAGCCGGGTCCACGAACACGAACGGCCTGGACATGATGCTTCGCCCGCTGCAGGGACCGGTGCGCGACGAGGACAAGCGCGGCGCCGGGTCCGACGACATCGGCGACGTGTCGTGGAACGTGCCCACGGTGACGTTGCGCTATCCGGCGAACATCCCGGGCCTCCCGGGCCACAACTGGTCGAGTGCGGTGGCCAGCGCCACGCCCATCGCGCACAAGGGCGTGGTCGCGGGGGCCAAGGTCCAGGCGATGACGATCCTGGATCTGCTGACACGTCCGGCGCTCGTCACCGACGCGTGGACCTATTTCAAGGACGAGCAGACCAAGGACGTGAAGTACACGCCGTTCCTCGATCCCACGACGCCGCCCCCGACCTGGTTGAACAAGGAGACGCTGGAGCGGTTCCGCCCCGAGCTGCGGAAGTTCTACTACGATCCCACGCGGTACAAGACGTACCTCGAGCAGCTCGGCATCACGTACCCGACCATAACGCCGGCCAAGCCTTAATCATCATGTAGCAGCCGGAGGGCGTCGCGGCGCAGCACGTAGCGCTTGCCCTTCTTCACCCAGAACCGCCGGAGCGTGCCGCGCATCGACGCCAGCTGGCGTGCCTTGCGGTTGGCGCTGTCGGCGCGCTTGAAGATCGCGTACCGCACGTCTCCCTGCGGGTCGATCACGATCGTGCAGCCGCTCAGATACTCGACCAGCTGGCCGTCCACCATGGCGGTGCACGACTGGGTGACCTCGGCCACGACGTCGAACGCCACGTGCCCGTCGGGTGACACGCGCTTGGCGCAGCGCACGCTCTCGACTGCCGGCGGCGACGCGTAGGTGACGCCCTTCGGCCGCGGCCGCCCCGGCACGAGCAGGTGGAAATGCGGCGAGTTCTCGGGTCGCGTGACAAACCTGCCGAGGGCAGTCGCCTGTCGCCTCAGCTCGCCGGCGCTGGCCGGGTGTCCGGGGTCCGTCGAAAACCGGAGCTTGCCGAAGGCGAGCTCCGGAATCCGCAGCGCCGTAGGCGGATGCTGCCACCGGACCGCGTCCTCGGTCATGAACTCCACGTGGTCGGGGAAGATCAGCCGGCGGCGGAACGACCGCATCAGCGCCTCGCGGTAGCCCCATTTGTCGTCGTGCACCAGTTCGGCGTCGGCGGTGACCAGGGCGCGCAGGTATTCGCCCATCTCCAGGTCCACCGGCGGGCAGTAGTCGATGGCGCGAATGCAGATGTCCAGGAAGCGCGTCGCGACGTCACTGGCTTCCTGCGCCAGGGCCCGTACCAGCTCGTCGTTCAGCTGCGCCTGGCCCACCTGCCGCGCGTCCAGGCCGGCGATGCGAATCAAGCGGTCACCCTTGCGCCGCACAACGGTGACGAAGGCCTCGAACACCGCCGAGACCAGCACCGTCCCCAGCTGATGCGGCTCGAGCGTCGCATCGTACTTCACGGGACCCGCGTCCTGGCCGGGCGGTACATCGGAGTCGTAGCCGGCCACGCCCTCGACGTCGATGGCCGATCGCAGCGCCGCGCCGTTTCCGTTCCGCGCCCGCGCGTAGCCGAACTCGCGGGCCACGTCGCTCAGCAGCGATCCGCGGGCGATGCCGCCGCGCGAGTCGCGGATCGCCTGCTCCACCACTCCGGGGTAGCTGAAGTGCAGGAACAGCGCCACCAGGTCGGCGAAGCCCTCGTGGAACGCCAGCACGTCCGGATTGGTGGGGATGGCGAACGACGACCGCAGGCCATCGAGGAGCGCGTGGGTGGTCTCGTGCGCGATCACGTCGTGCGAGAGCGCCGTGAAGATCAGGCCTTTCGACACGGTGAAGCCGGCCGGCTTCTTCCCGGCCCGGAAGTAGCCGAAGCACAGGTCGCCGCCTTCGCGCGAGTAGCCGGCGTTGCGCTGCCGCATCCCGAACGGCCGCACGATGAGGCGCGTGCGTCCGCCGCCTTCGGGCGCATCGCAGGCCCACGAGATGTCGCGGCCGAGGGCGCGACGGAACGCCGCGTACGTCAGGCTGCACACCGCGTAGGTCATCTGCGCCGCGAACTGCCCGTTGCCGGGAGACGGCGCGTGGCCACCGGCCATCAGGAGATATGGGTCGTCCAGATCCAACGGCAGCCCGCGCAGTGATACCGGGGCGCCGGTGGTGTCGATCTCGAACAGGGAGCCGATCGGGCCTTTCTCGACCTTCTCGTAGGGCACGCTCACCGTGGCGACCCCGCCGATCCGATGGGAGACCGACGGGTCCAGCGTGTAGATGCGCAGCGGCCGCGACAGCGGGGCGCCCGGCTCGCGCTTGAACGGCCGCGTCAGCGCCTGGCGCTCGACGCGCGCACTGATCTCGTAGGGCACGGGCACGGGCGCCACCGGAGTGGGTGTGCGTGCGCGGCGGCCTTTTGGGCGAGGAGTAGTGGACCGGCGAGTCTTGGCCATGCCAGCAAGTCAGCCGCGCGAGGGCGCGACCACCAGCCTATCGGACGACAGGTGAGTGATGTGCAGTTCTGTAGACCCTTCCCGGCGGCCCCCGGCGCCTCGACGACCAGCCCGCCCGGTGTCGAACGCCATCGGGCCCGCTGCGCGGCACGGGCCGGTCGTCCGGCGCCTCCCACCTCGACCGTGGCCGAGCCGTCCGGGTGCAGCGTCAACGCTTCCCGCGGCCGCCGAGAGCAGCGGAACGGGCCCGAGTCGGGCTTGTAGACGTGACCGTCCGGCCGTGTCCTCCTCGAAGACGTGGACCCACCGGATGCCGGCAATCGCCGATGGGTCCACCACGGCTCAACTACCAACTACGAACACGAACCACGAACTAGCCCAGCCCCTTGCGCTCGGTGTCGAGAGCCGCCCGCATGCGCACGACCTGCTGCGTCGTCAGCATGAACATCCCCGCGTCGTCGGTGTAGTCCATGTAGTTCACGAACATGTCGCCGTGGGGGCCGTTGCCGCAGGTGATCACGGGGAAGGTCGGCTCGCCGAAGTTGGGACCGGCGCAGTTCGGCGTGTCCGCCACCATGTCCGAGCCGCTGCAGTCCGGCGTGTCGCCCCAGATGTGACGCAGGTTCAGGTAGTGTCCCACTTCGTGCGTGGCCGTGCGGCCCTTGTTGAACGGCGCCTGCGCCGTACCCTGATTGCCGAAGGCCTGGACGTTGATCACCACGCCGTCAGTCTCGGCCGGCCCGCCCGGGAACTGCGCGTAGCCCAGCAGACCGCCGCTCAGCGCGCACACCCACATGTTCATGTGCGTCTTCGGCGTGACGGGCGCGATGCCGCCCGTGGCCGCCTTCTTCATGCCATCGTCGTGCGAGAAGGCCGCGACGTTCGTCTTCGTCCGCGTGACCTCGACCAGCTTGAACTGGATGCGCGCGTCGGTCACCAGCCCCTTCCACGGCGCCGGCACCTTGGAGCGATCGGCGTTCGTGGCGCGGTAGTCCTTGTTGAGCGCGTCGATCTGGCTCTTGATCTGCGCGTCCGAGATATTGTGATCGGCCGTCTTGTAGAGCACGTGGACGACGGTCCTGATTGTGATGAGCTTGGCTTTCTTCGGGTCGTACTTCATCTCGCGGCGGCGGGCGGTGGCGCCTTCCAGCCGCATCTGGTTCATGCGGAAGCCCGGGTACTTCTCGAGCAGCATCATGTGCGCGGCCATCGCGCCGCAATTCCGGCGTAGCGCGGTTCTGGCCGTCTTTCTTTTCGCCTTTGCCATCTGGTGATCTCCCACTCGCAACAACGTGCGCCGCGTGCGAGCCGAACACTCTCACAGGTCGCGTGCGGCGCGCGAGCTGAGCCGTTGCCCATGACGCAGGCTGGTCTGCGCCAGCTCGACTGGCGCTACCGGGAGTCAGGAAGCGACGTCGGTCCCTGGGAAGAACCCTTTGGTGTGTACTTCGTCGCGACGTAGGTGTCGATGAGCGCGCGGAAGCTGTGCGCCAGCTCCTCGTAGGTGCCGCGCATCGTGGTCACGTGTTCGCCGTCGATGTAGACGGGGCAGTTGGGCGCCTCCCCGGTGCCCGGCAGGCTGATGCCGATGTTGGCGGCTTTCGATTCGCCGGGCCCGTTCACCACGCAGCCCATGACCGCCAGCGTCAGCGTTTCCACGCCTTCGTACTGCGTCTTCCACTCCGGCAGCCGCTCGCGGATGTACTCCTGCGTGCGCTCGGCGAGCTCCTGGAACGTGCTGCTGGTGGTGCGCCCGCAGCCGGGGCACGCGGTCACGCTGGGCGAGAACGAGCGCAGACCCAGCGACTGCAGGATCTCCCAGGCCGCATACACCTCCTCGCGGCGGTCCCCGCCGGGCCGAGGGGTCAACGAGACACGGATGGTGTCGCCGATGCCCTCGTTGAGCAGGATCGCCATGGCGGAGGCCGACCACACCAGGCCTTTCTGGCCCATGCCGGCCTCTGTGAGCCCGAGGTGCAGCGGCTGGTCGGTCTTGCGCGCCAGGTCACGGTAGATCTGCAGCAGGTCGCGGGGCCGCGACACTTTGCACGAGATGATGATCTGGTCCTTCCGGAGGCCCGACTCGATGGCAAGCGCGGTGGATTCGAGCGCCGAAATCACCATGCACTCGTTGAGAATCTCCTCGGAGGTCCGGCCCAGATTGCAGTCGGTGTTCTCCTGCATCTTCGCGACGACCAGTTCCTGGTTCAGGGAGCCGCCGTTGACGCCGATCCGGACAGGCTTGCCATGGTCCAGCGCGACCTTGCAGATGGTGGAGAACTGCTCGTCGCGCCGCTTGCCCGTGCCCACGTTCCCGGGGTTGATGCGGTACTTGTCGAGCGCCGCCGCGCAGTCGGGATGGCGGGTGAGCAACAGGTGCCCGTTGTAGTGGAAGTCGCCGATGAGCGGCGCCAGACAGCCCGCATCGAGCATCCGCTGCTTGATCTCGGGCACGGCCGCGGCCGCCTCGGGCAGGTTCACGGTGACGCGCACCATCTCCGAGCCCGCCTCCGCAAGCTCGACGCACTGACGCGCCGTGGCCGCGGGGTCGGCGGTGTCGGTCATGGTCATCGACTGCACGACCACCGGCGCGCCGCCGCCCACCTGCACGGGACCCACGCGGACGCCGACAGTGCGATGGAGACGAGCTACAGCCATTCAGGCTCCAGGCTCCGGGCTCCAGGCTCCAGGAAGAACATTGCTACGCATCTTTCCAACCATCTTCGACGAGGATGCTGCGGATGTGGTCGGCGCGGGCCAGGGCCAGCTCCATCGACTCGTAGTTCTCGGCACGGTCCATCTGGTCGTCGATGAACCAGGTCACCGTGGCGCGGTCCGGACCGGGGAACACCGTGGCGTGCGCCGTGTTGCGGCCGCGCGTCATCCGCCACAACACGGTCGGGTCCGATCGCAGCGGCTCCATCAGTCCCCACCAGTGTACGTCCGTCGCCCGCTACAATGCGCCAGTGCCCTCCGATGAGTCCCGGATCACCGCGTTGACCTGCGGCTGCCGCGTCACGATCGCACGAGACTTCCTGGGCCGCACGGTCGGCACCATCGTGGAACGCGCCGCCGGGTGTGGCCGGGACGATCACCAGCCCGGCCGCGTCGTGCTGATGCCCGGACGCGAGCACGCCCGGCCCGAGTGACCGGCACGGCGGCGTGGGACGTGGTGGTCGTGGGGGCCGGGGCCGCCGGACTGGCCACGGCGATCTTCGCGGCCCGTGCCGCGCCGCGGTTGCGTATCGTGTGCCTGGACGGGGCCGTTCACATCGGGGCGAAGATTCTCGTCAGCGGCGGCTCCCGGTGCAACGTCACCAACCGCACGGTGTCCGAGCAGGACTTCTGGGGCGGCTCATCGCGGTTCGTGCGACACGTGCTGCGTGCGTTTCCCGCGTCCCGGGCGCTCGCATTCTTCGAGGAGCTGGGCGTCGCGCTGCACGAGGAGGAGGACGGCAAGCTCTTTCCCGACACCAATCGCGCCCGGACCGTGCTGGATGCCTTGTTGCGCGAGGCCGGTCGCCTGGGGATCGTCGGTACGGCCCTCCGCGCGCGTGACATCGGTCACCGGCGCCGGACATGTATTCACCGTGGGGCTCACCGACGGGGGCACCCTGCAATCACGGGCCGTGGTCCTGGCGACCGGCGGACGATCCCTTCCCAAGACTGGGAGCGACGGCACGGGCTACGACCTGGCGCAATCGCTCGGGCACACGATTGTGTCGACGATCCCCGGTCTTGCGCCGCTCGTGCTCGAGGGCGGACGTCATGCGGCGCTGGCCGGTCGGTCGCACCCGGCCACGCTCAGCCTGCGCGTGCATGGCCGCACCACGATGTCGTTGACCGGGCCCCTGCTCTGGACGCACTTCGGCATCAGCGGTCCGGTGGCCCTGAACATGTCACGCCATTGGCATCGGGCGACGCGGGCAGTCGCGACGACTGACGCACACGCGACTGCTAAAGGAGTCGCGGCGTCTGATGCAAGCGCGACTGCCGACGCCGCGGCTGCTGATGCAGCCGTGACGGTCGCCCTCAGCGTGTGCCCCGGCGACACCCGGCAGTCGCTCGAGACCTGGCTGCAGGAGCAGTCTCGTGCACGACCGCGCGCGCAGGTGGCGACCGTCCTCGCGACGCGGCTTCCCGCGGACGTGGCCGGTGCATGGACAGTCGAGGCTGGCATTGCAGCGGAGACCACGCTCGCACACCTGTCTCGTCCCGAGCGGCGGGCGCTCGTGGACGCGTTGGTGGACACCCCGCTGCACGTTCGCGACAGCCGTGGCTACAACTACGCCGAAGTGACGGCGGGCGGCGTACCGCTGGAGGAGATCGATCACCGCACGATGGGATCACGCACGTGTCCGGGGTTGTATCTCGTTGGCGAGATCCTGGACGTCGACGGGCGCCTGGGTGGGTTCAACTTCCAGTGGGCCTGGTCGTCGGGCTGGGTGGCGGGTCAGGCGATCGCCGGCCGTGTTGGCAAGGAGGGGCTGTCGTGAGCGGGGCCTCTCCGGCAACATGGCTCACGATGCATCGGCATTTGCTGCCCGGCGTCCACGCGCTGGACGTCGCGTGCGGCCGCGGGCGGCACGCACTGTGGCTGGCCGAGCAAGGGTTCCGCGTGACGGCCATCGACCGTGATGCCGATGCGCTGCGCGAGCTGGCGGAGGAGGCGCGCCGGCGCGGCGTGTCGATCGATGCGGGACTCGTCGATCTCGAACGCGGATCCGGCGTGCTCCCCGCGGACGCCTTCGACGTCATCGTGGTGGTCCACTACCTGCACCGGCCGCTCTTTCCCCAGCTGCTCGCGGCGTTGCGCGCTGGCGGCGTGCTGATCTACGAGACGTTCACAACGGCGCAGGCCGCGCGCGGCAAGCCGACCAACCCCGACTTCCTCCTGCGGCCGGGAGAGCTGCGCGATCTCGTCGCGCCGCTCGATCTTCTTGCCTGGCGGGAAGGGGAGTTCGATGGCCGCGACGTGGCAAGTGTCGTGGCGCGATTGCTCCGCTGACTCAACGCGATCCAGGCGCTGCCGTTCGGTGCGCCTCGATCGCCTTGGCCATCGCGTCCGCGGTGACGCGGAAGTGCGAGGCACTCCACACCACGCGGCCGTCCATGATGAGCAGGGCCTGAGGTGTCTCGTGGCGAATCCCGAGGCGCGTCGAGATGGCCGTGGACACCTCGCGATGCGTTTGCACGGTCACGACGGCGTAGTGGGCGTGCGGACCCTCGCCGTGCTCGAGGTGGTCGGCCAGCTCGTCGAGCGCGAAGGCGCTGGTGCCGCAGGTCAGGCTGTGCTTGAAGACGAGCACCGGCTGCGCAGCGGAGTCCTGAAGCAGGGCGTCCACCTGGTCGAGGGTCGTCAATCGCTGAACGGCAGTGGGCAATGTCTGGTTGCCTTCAGGCCTCGACGCGCACGCGCCGCATCCCGACCGACATCCCGTTCACGAAGAGCTCGATGTCGTAGTCGCCTGGCGGGAAACCGCCTGAATATTCGATGTGAAACTCCGTGGCCGCGGAGCCCCTGTACGAGACACGCTTTTCCGGCTCGCTGATCACGCGGCCGCCGTACGAAAACCGCGCCCCCAGCGTCGCGCTGCCCGAGCCGTCGGTCAGGATGGCGGCATAGATGGTGTCGTTCCGCTTGAACGTCGTGGCCAACACACCCACGCTGTTGTCGGAGTTCAGCGACTTGCCGACCTGAATCGCCCTGAAGGTGAGGTTGCCGCCGCAGGCGCCCGCCAGGCTGGCCAGCAGGCACACGCCCACGAGCCGGACGGCCGCGACGTTCATGAAGCGGCGGCGGGCGCGATTCCGTTGGCCGCGCCAGAGGCTTGCTGCGAACGATACTGCGCCATCTTCGACTCGATGGTCCGGCGCCGCATGTCGATGCCCCCATCGAACCGCGCGCCCTCGGTGATGATGACCTGGTTCGCGCTGAGCGCCCCTTCCACCTGGGCGCTGGCCGCCAGCTCGATCCGCTCGCTCGCCGAGATGCTGCCCTTGAGCTGGCCTTGCACGAGCACGCGCACACCATGCACGTCGGCCCTGACCGCTCCGCCTCGAGTGATCGTCAGCGGCGCGTTCTTGATCTGGATGAGCCCGTCCACGCGGCCTTCGATGACCATGTCTTCGCTGCTCTGCAGCTCACCGGAGATGACGAACGACGGACCAATGCGTGTCATGGGGCAGTGCGGGGAACAAAGACAAAGTATATCGCCTGCACTGGTCCTTGGTGCCTGGTTCTTGGTCCGTACCTGGTCCGTGGTGCTTGGTCCTTGGGGACCAAGGACAAACCCACACGCCGGGTGACCGGCAAAGAGATACTGGAGTCTCCTGGGCACACGCAGGAGACTCAAAAGGTGAGGGCTTGGTGCCTGAGGAGGGAATCGAACCCACACGCCGGGTGACCGGCAAAGAGATACTGGAGTCTCCTGCGCACACGCAGGAGACTCAAAAGGTGAGGGCTTGGTGCCTGAGGAGGGAATCGAACCCACACGCCGGGTGACCGGCGGGAGATTTTGAGTCTCCTGCGTCTGCCAGTTCCGCCACTCAGGCTCCGAAGCCAGTATAGCGTTCTGGCCCTCGTTCGCCGATCAGGCGAACGACGTTCGCCCGGATCTATAGGCGAACGACGTTCGCCCCGATCTCGAGGCGAACGACGATCTACGCGCGCACGGCCCGTCGCAGCTGGTAAAGAACGGCCGTCAACGCGAGCCCCATGAGCATCAGCGACGCGGGCTCGGGCACGGTCTGCTGTTGTTCCCCCGCGCCGCTGTCGGAGGACACAGCGGCCACCTCCAGATCCAGAAGCGCCTCGATCGCGTCGGGCTCGCCCAGGGTGTGCACGGTCTCCGCGCCTACCGGGGCCGCCGCGAGCGCGTGCACGACTTCCTGAGGCGCCGTGTTGATGGCCGGCGACGCGCCGCCGCTGCCCTCGTCGGCAACCGGTGAGATCGGCGACAGCACGAGGTTGGTTTCCTCGAGGAGCGTGGTTTCCGCGTCGGAGGCCGATCCGCCAGCAGAACCGTTTCCGGCGGCCAATACGTCGGATGCGGTCGATCCGCTGTCCGACGATCCGCTGTCCGACGATCCGCTGTCCGACGATCCGTTGTCCGACGAGCCGCTAGCCGACGAGCCGCCGCCTGCGCCCGCTGCGCTAGCCGACCGTGTCTCCGCGGTGTGAACGGCCTCGACACTCGCGGATTCCTCTGCTCCATCTGCCCCGTCAGTCTGCGCAACTGCCTCGCCGGCACTGTCCGAAGCTTCATCCGAAGACTCCGGGCTACCCGCCTCCGCCGCGCCGCCCCCGCCGAGGCCCGTCGGGGCAGATGAGGATCCGGAGCGGTAATGCGAGGCGCCCAACGTGCTGGCGCCAAGCTGGGATGAACGCTCGAGCCCGTCCAGCGATTCGTTGTCCACCGCGTCAAGCGCGCCACCCACCCCATAGCTCAAGGTCAGGTCGCAATCGGCGCACGAGATCTCAATGTCCGAGATCTCAATGTCGCTCCATTCCGCGTACGCCGGGAAGGTGAACGGCTCGATTGCCGGAGGCGTCTGAATCTGGACGACAGCTGGTCTCCCGACAGAAAGCTGCTCTTCCGCTGGCGCCTGCTCGGGAACGGTCAGGCTCCCGAATGCGACCCCCGACCAGGCAAGGATTTTTGCTGGCGCAAGGGCGAGAAGCAGGAGCAAGAAGGCGAGAGCAACACCCGTCAGCACCGCGTGTCTGAAGTGCTGGCGATTCTGAAGCTCGTAGTGATAGGGCATGGTGACCGCACTGCAATTCCGGCACCACGGCGGCGAAACCGACCTCTTCCGTGCAACATCTTCAAGCAAAAGCGACAATTCGACCGATCGCGCCAATTACAGATTCGTACGTGCGGGAAGTTTGATTGGAGGCTGGCTTTGGGTCCGCATCCGTGGCGAATCTGACCATTTTCTTGCCGTGGAACATCCCCTCGAGCTGGCCGTATCCCCGGGCGTGCGCCGATGTTGAAACTTCCAGTGAGGCGTTGTGTTCTAGCAGCAGTGACGGCGAGCGGAGCTGGCAGCTCCCATGACCGGCGCGGACGAGTTTGAGGCGTTCGTGCGGCGGTACGAGGACATGGTGTATGCCACCGCCGTGCGGTTGCTTGGAAACCATGCCGAGGCCGAGGACGTGGCGCAGACGGTGTTTCTCAAGGCGTTCGAGCGATTCGACGGGCTGGCGGCAAGCCCCAGCGCCGGCGGGTGGCTGAAGACCGTGGCCACCAACCTGTGCCTGAACCATCTGTCGCGCTATCGCCGCCGATGGCGCTTCTTCAGCGAGCTCGGACGCGACGGCGATGCGTCCCCTGCCGAAGAGGCCATCGACTCGATGGCTTCTTCGGTGGTGGACGACCTGCACCGGACGGATGAAGCCACACGTCTCGGCCGTGCCCTTGCCGCCCTGCCCGATCACCAACGTGTGCCGCTGGTGCTCTTCCACTTCGACGGCCACACGTACGAGCAGATCGCGGCTCTTCTGCGAGTGTCGCTGGGCAAGCTCAAGACCGACATGCATCGCGGCCGCCTGGCGCTCAGGCGGCACCTGACCCCGCTCCATGGATCCCGCTGAGCTGGAACGCGAGATCGATGCCGCCTTGAGGCGGCTGCCCGCGCCGCGAGCGCAGGGCTCGCTGACGCCTCGCGTGATGGAAGCCGTTGCCCGCCGTCGCGAGGCGCCGTGGTACCGGCGGCCGTGGTTTGCCTGGCCGGCGACCGGCCGCCTGGTTGCCGCAACGGCCACGATCGTGGTCATCGGCGCGGGTCTCTGGTGGATGCCGTCGGCGCTGCAGGTCACGGCCAGGAGCGTGGCGGCGTTGGCTGCCGCGGCCGGCCAGTACCTGACGTGGGAGCCGCCCGAGAGCGTGCGGCGCGTCCTCGATGTGGCGGCGGCCGTGCAGGCCGTGTGGCGCACGCTGCTCGGCCCCCTGGTGTTCTATGCCTCGATATTCGCCGTCGTGATGGGTGGAGTGTTCGCGTTGTGCGCGGCTGTGTTGACGCGCGTGACGTTGGGCCGCGCGGCCACATGACATCGACACCGCGACGTCGCGCGCGTGAGCGCGCGGCGTCGTGGGTCTTTCAAGGAAAAGGAGATCGCATGATCAAAGCCTTCGTGCTTGCGCTCGCGCTGGCACTCTCGACGGTGGGTGCAGGCGCGCAACAGCCCGCGGCGCCGCCTGCGCCCCAGCCCGCGGCGCCGGCGCCGCAGGCGCCCGACGCGCCACCCGCACCTCAGGCTCCGGAACCGCTGCCGCCGTTCGACGACTTCGGCCAGTCCGGGGACGAGGTCGTGCGCGTCGGCAGCGACTACGTGCTCGCCGCGGGGGACGAAACCGGAGATCTCGTGGTGATCATGGGCACCGCCACCGTCGAGGGCCGGGTCAATGGAGACCTGGTGGTCGTGCTCGGCGAGGCGCGGCTCGGGCCGCAAGCGGTGATCGAAGGCGACCTCGTGGTGGTCGGAGGCAGCCTGGCGGTGCAGCCCGGCACCGCGGTCCGTCGTGACGTCGTGGTCGTCGGCGGGGGCCTGGATGCGCCGTCCGGCTTCATGCCCGGTGGCGAGCAGGTGGTGGTCGGCTTCCGCGCCCTGGGCGACCGCGTGCGCGGCCTGCTGCCCTGGCTCATGCGGGGGCTGTTGTGGGCGCGGCCCGTCGTGCCCGATCTGGGATGGGTCTGGGCCTTCATCGGCGTCGTCTTCCTGCTCTACCTGGCGGTGCTGCTGATCTTCGACCATCCGGTCCGTGTGGCGGCCGACACCCTGGCCGAGACGCCCTTGAAGGCACTGGTGACTGGTCTGGTGGTCCTGCTGCTGTTGGGGCCAATCGTGCTGCTGCTGGCGGCGTCGGTGATCGGTCTCCTGGTGGTGCCCGTTGCGCTCGGCGCCGTCTTCGTGGCCGGACTGATCGGAAAGATTGCCGTCGCGAGGTGGCTCGGCAGCCGGCTGGTGTCCGAAGGCGAGCACAGCCGGCTCCTGCTGGCTCGTTCGTTCGCCATCGGATCCGTGCTCCTGATCCTGATCTACATGGTGCCGATCCTCGGCGGGGTGGTCTGGGCATTGGCGGGCGCCACGGGCCTGGGCGCGGCCTGGCTGGCCTTCGTCGCGGCGTATCGCAAGGAGAACCCGCCGCCGCCACAGCCGGTGGTGCCGATTCCGCCGCCGGCGCCGCCGCCCCCGACGCTCGAAGGGTCGCTTGGCTCCGCCGCCGCATTCACCGCGACGCCTGCTGGAGAGACGGTTGGTGTGGTACCTCCTCTGCCCATGGGTGACGCGCCCATCCTGTTTCCGCGAGCCTCGTTCACCGATCGCGCGGCGGCATTCGCGCTGGACCTCATCCTGGTGGGCATCACGATCGGCTTGCTGGAGCCCCTGGACGACGAGATGTTCGTGCCGCTGTTCCTGGCCTATCGCTTTGCCTTCTGGGCGTGGAAGGGGGCCACGGTGGGCAGCATCATCTGCCAGCTCCGTGTGACGCGCATCGACGGCACCCGTCTGGGCCCCGCCGAGGCGCTCGTGCGCAGCCTCGCCAGCATCTTCTCGATCGGTGTGCTGGGGATCGGCTGCCTATGGGTGCTGCGCGATCCCGAGCAGCAGGCGTGGCACGACAAGATTGCGGGCACCTTCGTGGTGAAGGTGCCGCGCCACTGGCCGTTGTGAAATTCAGAGTTCAGAATTCAGAATTCAGAAACTGCACTGAGGCAGAAGGTAACCTTCTGCCGTGACTGTTCCGGGCCGGAGACGCCACGGATTCAGTTCCGACTGAAGTTTCTGACTTCTGAATTCTGCATTCTGAATTCGGGTTCCCGAGCGGCAGGCTACACCGTTACACCTTGGTTGATATACCATGGTGTAAGCGTGCCGCTGAACATCAAGAACGACGAGGTTGAGCGCCTCGCAGCCGAAGTGGCCCGGCTCACGGGCGAATCGAAGACCGAAGCCATTCGCCGTGCGCTCGACGAACGCCGCCGCCGGCTGAGGAGTGTCTCGCCGCGAGCCCGGCGGACACGCCTGCTGCGCTTTCTCGAAGACAAGGTGTGGGCGGGCTTGCCGTCGAAGGAGCGCGGCCGCCGACTGTCGCGCGAAGAAGAGGACGCCATCCTCGGCTACGGACCGGAAGGAGTATGACGCTCGACTCGTCCGCATTGCTCGCCATTCTCTTCGCGGAAGCCGGGCACCTGGACCTCGTCGATTGGATCCTCGACGCCGACCACGTCCGCGTGGGTGCCCCCACGCTTGCCGAAACGATGCTGGTGCTGGCTGGCCGTCGCCCGTCGCTTCCGGCCGCGCCGACCGTGGAGGCCCTGGTCAAGGAACTGGGCATCACCGTAATCCCCTTCGGCGAGCGCGAGTCCGAGCGAGCGGTCGACGCGTTCCTGCGGTTTGGCCGCGGGCGCCATCCGGCCGGTCTGAACTTCGGGGATTGCCTGGCCTATGGAACGGCGTCAGCGGCGAACGACACCCTGCTGTTCGTCGGGAAGGACTTCGCCAGGACCGACATTCCGCCCGGCTGATTCAGCCGATTGGGGGCGGCGGCCCCCGCTGAAACCCGCGACGGCCGTCAGCCGGATCGGGCGTGACGATCGAATCAGCGCGCCGGCCGGGTTCATGAATTCCGCGTTCTCGATCTGAATCGTGGCGCGATACCGGTTCGGGGCCTCGGCGCGCAGGCCCGGCGCCGACAGCTGGATGGTGATTGTTCCAGCAACAGCGCGCCAGGTTTCGTGCCGCACGCTCGCGTCACCGGTGTCGGTGCAGAACCCCCACTGTCGCTGGGGGCGCTCGAAGACGTCCGCGACCACTTCGATCTCCGCGGTCGGAGCCGCTAGGTCGAATGTTCGTGGCGACGTGGACAGCTCCAACGATTGCCGGTCGGCACGGATCGCGATCGAGTCGGCGCGCCCGGCCGACCACCCGTAGACGAACAAGTCGTGGCAGCCGTCGGCATCGACGTAGTCGAATGTCGGCGCGCGTCCGGCGTCGCGTCTCCGCGTCCAGTTGACCTTCTCGTCGGCGGTCCGGCGCCTGGCGGTCTGTTCGGCGAGCTCGCGCCGTTCAGCGGCCGTGGGGATTGCTTCGCTCGCGGCATTGGGTCTGTTGAAGATCTCGAACTCGGCGTGTCCCGCATCGTTGACTCGCAACGCCACGAGGTCTCTCAATTGCAGCAACACATCGGCTGGCGGCGCGTCGCTTTCGATCGTGGTCAGCGTGTCCGTCGTCACGGCAACGACGTCTCCTTCCACGATCTCACCGAGCGACCACTGAAGGCTCCAGGTGGAAGCGTCTCCGGGGACCCACATGGCCACTTCGACGAAGTGACGGAGTGTCGCCCCATCGCTGCCGGTGCCAAGCCTCGTGTACTCGATTGGCAGGAACACGGCGCCCCTCGCCGGACCAATCAAGGAAGCATTCTTCTCCCGGTTCCGGTACGACACCGTGGCCACGAGTTGCTGCTTCTCGGTGGACAAGTCGATGGCGACCCAGTGGTCCACGTCGAGCGCGAAGCGGGCCGGCGCGAACCCATGATTCGGCCCCGCGTGTGCGAGCATCATGCAGAGGCGGGCCCAGTCCGGGCCCAACGCCTGCATCTTCGCGCGCGCCAGTTCTCCTCCAAGGCGCCCGAACGGTCCGTCGCTCTCGTGGCTTCGCACATTCAATGCACATGCCCGCGCTTCGTCCTGCGGCACGCCGAGTCCCTGCTCGTAGAGCGCCGCCAGGAAGAAAGCCGCGGCGTCGTTGGCGTTCCCCGTCCAGCGCTGTACCAGCGGCTGGAGCAGCCCGGCGGCGCGGGCGTAGTCGCCGCGAACGATGGCTTCGATGGCGGCAGCCGTAGCTTGTGTGTCGCTCGACTGTGCCGTGGAGGAGGCGTTCAGCACTTCCGGCCGAGGCGTTTGCGGCGACGCACTTCCAGGCAAAAGAGCGAACGCAAGAAGGAAGAAGGCTGTCCGCATGCCCTGTTTCTCGGTTTCAGAATGGCAAAGAATGAGCCAGCCCGGCTCGTCATGCCAATCGATGGAGAACCGCCGCTCGCCTGTGAGCGATTTACCGGGATTGTCACGCGCTGACGGGTTCGCCACATGAGCTCCCGGCTCCCGGCTTCTGGCTCCCGGCTGCGCTAACATCTCGCGCGGAGGCGAGGCATGCGAGTGCTGTCAGGGCTTGGCGCGGCGGTTCTGCTGGCGGTGACGATTTCGGCGCAGCAGGGGACCACACCGGCATTTCCTCCGGGTTTCGTCGATCCCGCACCTGTTCTGGCTGCCGCCGCGAAGGAGATCGGCGAGGCCAATCTGCAGTGCGTGACCTTCTCGGGGGCCGGCTATGCCGGGGCCGTGGGGCAGGCCTTCGAATCCGGCGTCAACATCGACTGGCCGCGCATCGACTCGCTGGCCAACTACCGCCGTACGATCAACTACGCCACCCGGACCATCGTCGAGGAGTTCGACCGGAAGCCCGGGCTGAACCCCGCGTCCTGGAAGTACGGGCTGGGTTGGCAGGACGGCACGCCAATCCAGAAGAACGTCCATCAGACCTTCATCGTGAGCGGCGACCACGGCTGGCATATGGACGGGGTCGGTGCGGCGCCGGTGGCGATGTCGCCCGAAGACGTGTCGATCGGCCAGTTGGAGATCTGGATGAACCCGCACGGGTTCATCAAGGCCGCGCGGCTGCCCGGCGCGAACCCGAAGGCCGTGTGGCGGTGGGAACTGGGTGAGATGGGCCGCGACGGCCCGACCACGGTGCCCGACAGGGTCCACGTGGTGTCGATCACGTTCGGGCGCTATCGCATCGACGCCACCATCAACAAGCTGAATCAGATTCAGCGCATCCACACCATGGTGGCGGAGCCGGCGCTCGGCGACTTCAACTACGAGCACGAATCCACCGATCAGCAGACGTTCGGCAGCGTCAAGTTCCCGATCGCCTGGCACTCGCACCAGGGCTGGGACGACAACTTCGGCTTCGAGAACATCACGGCCGGGCACAACGCGTTTGGCGGCAATTTCCCGAAGGTCGAGCCGAACAACTGCGGGGCCGCCGTCACCGTGCCGGATGAGGTACGGCGCGCGCCGGGGGCGCCTCCGGCGGTGACGGTCGAGAAGCTGGCCCAGGGTGTCTATCTGCTTGGCGGAGGGCCGGCCAATAGCGTCGCCGTGGAGTTCCGGACCTTCGTCGCGGTATTCGAGGCGCCGACGAGCGAAGCGCGCGGCCTGGCCGTGATCGAGCAGATCGCGAAGCTGATGCCGGGCAAGCCGATCCGCTTTCTGGTGAACTCCCACCAGCACTTCGACCACATCGGCGGCATCAGGGCATACCTGCACATCGGGGCGACCATCGTCAGCCAGCGCAAGAACATCACCTTCCTGAACCGCGACGTGCTGAACTACCGCCCGCGGACGGTGCTGCCCGACATGGTCAGCCTGTGGCCACCGACCGAAGTGGCCGAAGGCTACAACTACGAAAGCTTCAACGAGAACTATGTGATCACGGATGGCACGCGCCTGATGCACGTGTACTGACGTGCAGCCGCTGCGGCACGCCGAGGGGATGGCGATGGCCTACCTGCCGGCGGAGAAGATTGTGATACAGGCCAACCTGTTCGACACGCACGAACCGGCGCCCGCAGTGCCCACGCCGGCCATGACGACGTTCTACCGCACCATGCGCTCGTTGAACCTGGACGTCGGGACCATCGCTCCCGTGCACGGGAAACCCGTGCCGATGAGCACGTTCATCAAGGCAATGGGGTCGGCCGCCACGGAATGCCCCGCGGCGGGTGCGGGCGGATCCGTGGTTTGGGGACCCTGCCGCTAGGCTGGACCGCCGCGCTCGGCGGCCGATAACGGGCGGATAACAGTGTGGGAGGCGCCCGGCCCCCGACTATGCGCCGGGGGCCGGCTGCGCCGTCAGACTACTGGGCTGCGGCCCTGGATGAGGCGAATCAGGAAGACCGCGATCGCCAGCACGAGCAGCAGGTGGATGAATCCACCGAGCGTGTACCGAGCTCACCATCCCCAACAACCACAGGACAACCAGCAGAATCAGGATCGTGTTCAGCATGGAATGCTCCTTATAGACGTTTGAACCCGCGCGACCTCAGCTGGCGGGGCCGGCCCGGCGCGCGCGCTGCGCGGCCGTGTCCACGAAGTCCCGTGCGCTCGCTTCCAGGCCTTCCGCCGCGCGCTCCACCTGCTCCTGCAGGTTTTCGACCTCGACGCCCGCACGGTCGGCCAGCTCCCGATAGCGCTTGGCCAGCGCATCGCGCACCGAGCCCATGGATTCGCCGAGCTCTTCGCGCAGCTGGCTCCCAGCCTTCGGAGCGAAGAGCAGGGCGAGCGCGCCCCCGATGACGGCTCCGGCCAGAATGCCCGATGTGAATCCGTACGATGGGTCGTAGCGTTCTTGCAACATGAATCAAATCCTCCTCGCGCGTGTGGGTTCGAAGCGTCTCGGCTGATGAAATAGCACGGAACGTGCCAGGAAACGGACTGTCGGCGCTGTTGTACGGACTGTCGGTGGAGGTTGGTACGGACTATCGGTGGAGGTTGGTACCTACTGTCGGTGGAGGTTGGTGCCTACTTTCGGTGGAGGTTGGTAGTTGGTGGTTGGCGCCAGCTCAAGTGTCCGAGATCCGCCTGAGCACCAGCTGAAGCGGAACGCCCGACACGTGCACTTGCGTGTAGGCACGTCATAGTCACGAGCCGATAGATGCTGTGGTGAGTCCACAGCGTGAACTCGTGCGTGGTTCCTTGACCACGGACGCACCTCGTCCAGCCCAGGAACACGTTCTAGGCCTCGATTCTCTGCGCACCGTCTGCGCGATGATGGTCGTACTCGGCCATGCAGGGGGCCCACCTGTCACGGCGAGTTTGGACCGCAGCACCCTGATCGGCTACCTCGTCGGGGGGCTGTACAACAATTTGTGGAACGGTCCTGCCGCCGTCATCGCGTTCTTCGTGATCTCGGGCTTCTGCATCCACTACCCGTTTGCGAGCGCGATGCACATCCCGCATGTCCCGGCCTACGCCGCACGTCGACTGCTTCGCGTGGGTCTGCCGATGGCGGTCGTGGTCGCCCTCTCCCCCGTGGTCGGAGTGTCCCTCAGCCTCTTCCACGCCGGCATCTTGTGGAGTCTGCTAGCGGAGCTGGTCTACTACCTGCTGTACCCGGCGCTGCTCGCGTTACGCCGCCGCGGTGTCGCGTGGCGGTCGATGTGGGCCACCACCTTCGCCATCGGGCTCCTGATGGCCGCAACGAAGCCGGCGGCAGGTGACTATGGTGCTTTCGGGCCGAGCTTGAATTGGTTGCTGGGCCTGCCGACCTGGCTGGCCGGCTGCGACCTCGCCGAACGGGCAGCAAACCGCCGGCTGCCGGGCACCGCCAGCATTTGGTCCTGGCGCCTCGCGGTTTGGGGTGCCGCAGTAGGAGCGAGCGTCCTCCGGTTTCATTCCCCGCTGGGGTATCCGTGGACGCTGAACGTCTTTGCCGTACTGGTGTGGGCCTGGATCGCTCGCGAGATGACCCATGCTGTCACCCATTCGCCCGGACGAATGACCAGAACACTGGAATGGATGGGGGCCTGGAGCTATTCCCTGTACCTTGTCCACGTGCCGGCACTGGCCGCGTGGCAGAGCTTCGGGGTCACGACGGCGCCTGTCACCGACTGGTTCGTGCGCATCGCCTTGGTGCTCGGCGTCAGCTACGCGTTCTATCGCGGCGTCGAACGACCGTCACACATCGCCGCAAGGCGTGCCGCCCAACGTCTGGCCACCCCGACGCAGTTGCGCACCGGCCGGGAACAGCAGACGTCGCGTTCGGCTCTCTCCAGCTAGGGTGAGCGGAGCGCGAACGCCACCAGTGAGTTGCCGGCGATGGTGGCGACGTACTGCTGTCCATCTACCTGGTAGCTGATGGGTCCGTTGACGATCTCGGCCCCCCAGGCTGGCCTTCCAGAGCAGCGCGCCCGTGCGCGCGTCGAGCGCATGGAAGTGCCCCTCGCGCCCGCCGGTGAACAGCAGGTCGGTGGCCGTCGTCAGGATGCCGCTATCGGTCACATCGAACTGATCGAACTTCCACCTCTGCTGGCCGGTTCGAGGATCCAGCGCAATCACCGCGCCGTGGCCGACGGCGTCGGTCCAGTTGTTGACCGGGCTGCGCCGTCCGATGCCGACAGCTGGAGCATCGGGCACCGGCGTCACCACGCGGTGGCCGCCGCCGGCGAAGTTGCGCCCGAGCTCGAACTCCTGGTGCTCGCGGCGGTAGTAGGACGCATACCCTTCCCACGCCGAGACGTAGAACAGTCCGGTCCGGGGACTGAACGAGGGCGAATACCAGTTGGTCCCGCCCTGGTTGCCCGGCCAGGTGGCGGAGCCCGGCGGCTGCGGCGTCTGAATCGGGCGGCCATTCTGATCCAGACCGCTCGCCCAATTGACCTTCACGAAGGGTGCGCCCCGCAGGAACTTCCCAGTGGCGCGATCGAGCACGTAGAAGAACCCATTGCGGTTGGCCCACAGCATCACCTTCGCGGGCGCGCCATTCCACGGAATGTCGGCGAGCACGGGCACTTGCACCGCGTCGTAGTCGTAGGCGTCGTTGGGCGTGAACTGGAAGTGCCACTTCAGCTCACCGGTATCGGCGTCGAGCGCCACCACTGAATCGGTGTACAGGTTGTCGCCGGGCCGCTGATCCGGGTTCCAGTCGGGACCCGGGTTTCCCACTCCCCAGTACGTCAGGTTCAGCTCCGGGTCGGACGATCCGGTCACCCAGATCGAGCCGCCGCCGTGCTCCCACGAGTTGCCGCCCCAGGTCTCGTGGCCCTTCACTCCGGGGCGCGGGATGGTCTCGAACCGCCACGCCTCCTTGCCCGTTCGCGCGTCGTAGGCCGCCACGAACCCCCGGATGCCGGTACTCGGCGCCGCCCACGCCGATGATCACCTTGTCCTTGATCACGAGCGGGGCGAGGGTGATGGAGTAGGCCAGCTTCGAGTCGGCGACGGCGATGTTCCAGACGGGCTGGCCGTTCTTCGTATCGATCGCGACGAGGTGGGCGTCCAGCGTGCCCATGTACAACATGTCGCCGTGAATGGCGACGCCGCGGTTGTTGGCGCCGCAGCACACCCGCTGGTCGGGCGAGTTCGCGTAGCGGTACTGCCAGAACACGCGCCCGGTCCTGGCATCCAGCGCCAGCACGTCGTTGGGGCGCTGCGTGACGTACATGAGGCCGTCCACGACGATCGGCGAGGATTGCCAGGCCCCGAGCACCTGGCCCTGCAGGACCCACTTCTGCTCCAGGTTCCGCACGTTGAGCGGCGTGACCTGCCGCAGCATGGTGTAGCGCTGGCTGGCGTACCCGCCGGAATACGTCAACCAGTTCTGGGGTTCCTGCGCGGCACGCAGCAGGCGATCAGGTGTCACCTGGGCGTCAACACGCGGCGCGATGCCCGCGGCGAGAGCCAGCGCGGCCACCAGCAGGAGGTACGCCGGTCGAGACATCGAGCGAGCCACGGTCATAGTCCCTTCAGCGTCGTCAGGTACGCGATCACGTCCGCCAGCTCCTCGGGGGTCAATCGTCCCTGGTAGGAAGGCATAGTCGCCGTGGTCTCGACCACGTACTCCTTGAGGTCGGCCTTGACCAGCGAGTGCAGGCGCTCCTGCGTATCGATGAGTTGCACCGTATAAGTGTCTTCGTTCAGCCGCCGGCCGCGGATGGTGCGGCCGTCCCTCGTCACGATTCGGATCGGTCTGTTGATGGGCAGGAGCGACCCGGTGGGATCGAGCAGCGTGCGCTGGAGCGCGGCGAGCGTACGAATGGCGCCAATGTCGGTCAGGTCCGGAGCCGTGCGCGGTCCCTGGCCTCGCACGCGATGGCACTGCGCGCAGACGGCCTTGCCCTCGAAGAGCGCCTTACCACGGTCGGCGTTGCCCACGCGGACCGACGCCGACGCCGCGTCGAAGCCGGCGCGGATGAATGCAATGACGCCGGTCAGCTCGGCCGGCTGCAGCTTGAAGGCGGGCATGCCGGTGCCTGGGACGCCCGTCGTGATGATGCGGGCGAGGTCCTCGTCGGAGGATGCGCGGCGAAATCGCCCCAGCCGCAGGTCGATGCCCGGGACGCCGTCCCCCGTGGCGCCATGACAGACCTGGCACTGCGGGCCGTAGAGCCGCTGGCCCGCCTCGACGTCGGCTCGAGTGTAGGTGTGATCCTGCTGCGCGACCGCGGCAGCGCTCGTCAGCGCGAGCCAGCCGATCAGTGAAAGCAACTGCCGCGGCATTTCCAGGGACCCGCTAGATGCCGTGCCATCCCATGAGGCCCATCAGATGCCGCATGAGAATGTTCGCGTCACTGTGTCGCCCGCGTTGCCGTCCGGACGCTGTTCCTTGAAGGTCAAGGTGAGCGTCTGCGGCAGCAGCGTCACGACCTCCGCGGCGGTGCCGTCGCTGCTGAAAGAGGTGCCGATCGTACTGATGGTCACGCTCAGCATGCGGATCTCGTAGAAGATGAGGGGCTTCTCACCGGCCCTCTCGACCGTCACCTTCGCTTCCGGCACGACGTCTCTGGCGAGCGCCGCCATCCACAGCAACGGCCCCGCGCTGTCGAGCCGTTTCGTGACGTTGATGTCGCAGCCGACGCCCTTGCTCTTGCCGGACACCTGCTCGAACAGGCCTTGTCCCACGGCCACCACGTCGATTTCGTTAGCGTGACCGACCGCGGCGGAATCGCCGGGGATGCCAGGGATCGCGAGGTAGACGTTCAACCCCTGGGCCGAGACCGTCGTGATGCCACCGCACAGCGCGGCCACCGTGAATGCAAGGGAGCGAAAGGTCAGCATGGAGTCCTCCTGAAGGCGCGACTATACCTCTACACGCGGCGGGATCGCCGGGGCATGTAGAATGCCTCGGCTCGCCCCGTCAACCGGCGCGCCCAGGAGAGTTCGTGGCCACAGTGGAGACCCGTACCGTTCCGGTTCCGGAGTTGGACGACACCGCGCGCCGGCGCATGATGCGCCGCGCCATCATCGCGTCGGCCACCGGCACCACCATCGAGTGGTACGACTTCTTCCTGTACGGTGTGGCCGCGGCGCTGGTCTTCCCCAGGCAGTTCTTCCCAGGCAACGATCCCTACACCGGGACCCTGCTGGCGTTTTCCACCTACTTCGTCGGCTTCATCGCGCGGCCCTTCGGGGCGGCACTCTTTGGCCATTACGGCGACCGCATCGGCCGCAAGACCGCGCTCATCGCCACCCTGGTCCTGATGGGCGGCGCCACGATCGGCATCGGCCTCGTGCCCAACTACGAGAGCATCGGCATCTGGGGCGCCGTGCTCCTGACCTTCTTCCGGATCATCCAGGGGATCGGCGTGGGCGGGGAGTGGGGTGGGGCCGTCCTGATGGCGGGCGAGTGGACGGACCCGAAGCGCCGGGGCTTCACCACCAGCTTCGCGCAGCTCGGCGCCCCGGCCGGGATGGTGCTGGCCAATGGCGCGCTGTCGTTCATGTCGTTTGTCACGAGCGAGGAGGATTTTCTCAGCTGGGGCTGGCGCGTGCCCTTCATGCTCAGCGCGGCCCTGGTGTTCGTGGGCCTGTACATCCGCACCGGCGTGCTCGAGACGCCCGTCTTCGCCAGGATGCGCGAGGAGGGGCGCGTGCAGAAAGCGCCGGTCGTGCAGGTGGTCAAGGCCCACTGGCGCGAACTGGTGTTGACGGCGCTGCTGCGGAGCGGACAGCAGACGCCCTTCTACATCTTCACCACGTACGTCCTGACCTACGCCACGCAGACCCTGGGCATGGAGCGGAGCCTCGTGCTCGGTTTCGTGATGGTCCAGGCCGTGATCTCCGCGTGCGTGATCCCGTATTTCGGCCACCTGTCGGACGTGATCGGGCGGCGACGCATCACGGCCATCGGCTGCGTGGTGATGCTGGTGTTCCCGTTCATCTACTTCGGGATGCTCGACACGCGGATCACGTGGCTGGTGTTCATCGCGATTGCCTTGGGCCTCCCCAGCCAGGATCTGCAGTACGGCCCCCAGGCGGCCTTCATCGCCGAGCGGTTTCCGGGCACGCTGCGCTACAGCGGCGCCAGCCTGGGCTATCAACTGGCCTCGCTGACCGCCGGCGGCCCCGCGCCGCTCATTGCGCTCTATCTCTACCAGACGTTCCAGACCTCGATGGCCGTCGCCGCGTACGTGTCCTTCACCGCGCTGGTCAGTTTGATTTGTGTCTGGCTACTGAAGGACCGCGAGTCCTTGGATCACAAGTAGGCCTGGAGCCCGGGGCCTGGAGCCCGGAGCCCGTTACAATGGCCTCAGTCGAGATGGACGGTTCGGGCACGCGTCGGCGCGACATCGTGGTGACTGGGGCGGGCGTGTTGTGCCACATGGGCGACGACCTCCCCACGCTCGAGGCCATGCTGCGGGAGGGGCGCGGCATTCCCTTCAGGCCCTATCCGCCGGCCGTGGAGATGAACGGCCGTTGTCAGATCGCCGGCATATACCCGGGCGAGCTGACCGACGACGACGTCGGCGTCACCAAGGCGCAGGGCCGCTTCATGGGGCGGCAGTCGCGCCTGGCGCTCGCGGCCGCCCGACGCGCGATCGCCCAGGCATGCCTCGACCGGCGCGACTTCGCGGTGGTCGTGGGGTCGGGTGCCGGCGACGTTCGCACGCACGTCGAGATCCAGGACAAGCTCGCTCGAGTCCAGGAACATGCGGCGCATCCTGCCCACCGTGGTGCCGCGGCTGATGGCGTCCACCGCGTCGGCGAATCTCGTGAATGTGCTCGGCTCGACCGGGCCCTCCTTCACGACCAGCGCCGCGTGCGCGGGCGGCGCCTACAACCTGCTGCTGGCCGCCATGCTCATCCAATCCGGCCATTGCGACGCGGCGGTCGCCGGCGGGCTGCGAAGAGACCGACCCCCACTTCCACTCCGGGTTCGACTCGATGCGCGCCTACAACTCCGAGGACAACGACCATCCAGAGCGCGCGTCTCGGCCCTACGCCGCCGATCGCCGGGGGTTCGTCTTCGCCGAGGGCGCGGGCGTCGTGGTGCTCGAGGCGCGGGAAGTGGCCGAGGCGCGTGGTGCGGCGATCCTGGGCGTGGTTCGGGGGTGGGGCATGTCGAGCGACGGCGAAGGGGACATGGTGGCGCCGTCGTCGGACGGCGCGCGGCGAGCCATTGAATCGGCCCTGGCGCACGCCGCGCCTGTCGCCCGACGACATCGACTACGTGAACACGCACGGCACGTCCACGCCCGCAGGCGACGTGTCCGAAGTGCGCGCCATCCGCTTGGTGCTCGGCGATCGCCACGTGGCGTATTCGTCCACCAAGGGATATACCGGGCACACCGTGTCGGCGGCCGGCGCCATCGAGGCCATCTTCACGATGGCCATGCTGCGCGGCAACTGGGTGGCGCCGTCGATCAACGCGACCCCGCTCGATCCGGAGCTGGAGTCGTATCCGCCGGTCGTCGAGCCCACGTCGCGCCCGCTCCGGCACGCCCTGTCGAACTCGTTCGGCTTTGGCGGCACCAACGTCACGCTGGTGCTGTCGTCGCCGTCGTCGTAAACGTCGCCACAGGAGGACGTCATGCGTTACGTCGCGTCGTCATTGGTGCTCCTCGGCGGCCCTTGCCGTCCTGACGGTGGGCACACCGCTCGCGGCGCAGGGGCCCCCGGGGCCGCGGAAGCCTCCGTCGGCCTTGCGCGCCGTACCGGCCGAGACCACGGCCGCCAAGGCGAAGGATCCAGCCTGGAAAGCGCCGCGGACCGCATGGGGACACCCCGATCTCGAGGGCACGTGGACGAGCGACGACATGCGCGGGATTCCCACGGCGCGGCCGCCGGCGCAAGCGGCCCGCGAGCACGTGACGCCGGAGGAGTTTGCGCGGCGCGCGGGCGGCGACGAGGCGTCCCTCGATCGCGCGGTGAACCAGGAAACCTTCCTGCGCAACGAGTTCGGTGTGCGGACGTTCGGCTACACGTCGTTCATCGTGGACCCGCCCGACGGCCGCATGCCGGCCTGACGCCGCTGGGGCTGGCGCGTCGCAAGGCCCAGGCGGGCATCGGCACCTTCGGCACGCGTCCGTTCAACGGATTCGACGACTTCTCGCTGTACGACCGGTGCATCACGCGCGGCGTGGGCGGCGTGTTCCCAGTGCTCTACGGCAACGGCCTGCTGATCGCGCAGACGCCGAACGAAGTGGTGATCAGCTACGAGATGGTGCACGACACGCGCGTCATCCCGCTCGACGGCCGCTCGCGCCTCGGGCCGGCCATCAAGCACTACATGGGCGACTCGCGCGGCCGCTTCGAGGGCGACACGCTCGTGGTCGAGACTCACAATTTCAACGACAAGCCCGGGTTTGCCGGCGTGCCGTACAGCGACGGGCTGAAGCTGACCGAGTGGTTCACGCGGATCGATCCGCAGATGATCGACTACCGGATCCGCGTGGAGGATCCGGCGACGCTCGAAGCCCCGTTCACCGTGCGCTTCACCATCACCCAGCAGCCGGGATACCAGCTCTACGAGTACCTCGTGCCACGAAGGGAATTCGGCCGTGGGCAACGCACTCAGTGGCGAGCGCGCGTACGAGCAGGCCGTCGCCGATGCCAAGGCGCAGGGCAAGCCGATTCCGCCGCGTACCGCCGGCATGGAGGTCTACTCCGGCGCCAACGTCGAGGGGCGCCAGCCGGTCCGCGAGATCGGGTTCGGACGCTGACCCCGCGCACATCCGCACGTGCAGGCATGCCCGCGTGGTGCGGCCGGCACGGGCGGCCGATAGTGCGGGTGTGCGGAGGATGCTGATGACACGACTGGTGTGGTGGGCGCTGGTATGGGCCCTCGTAACCGTTCCGGCGGTGGCGCAAAACCAGCAGGCATCGCTGGCGTCGGCGGTTCGGCCGGCGACCAGGGGGTTTGTCTGGACCATCGAGCGCCAGGGGCAGACGGGGTGGCTGGTGGGCTCGCTGCACCTGATGACGCCCGACGCGTACCCGCTGCCGCCGTTTCTCGAGAGCGCGTTCCTCTCGGCCCAGGTGCTCGTGGAGGAGGCCGACCCCGACGAGCTGAAGGCGCCCGAAGCGGCCGCCGACCTGGTGCGGCGTGCGTTCTACCCGGCCGGGCAGTCGCTCGAGAAGCACCTTTCGGCCGAAACGTATCGCACCATCGTCGAGCGGGCGGCCAAGGCCGGTCTTCCCGCTGAGGTCGTGCAACGGATGCGGCCGTGGATGCTCGCCATCACCCTGGCGGCCGTGGAGATGCAGTCGGCGGGCTTCGACCCCGCCCTCGGCCTCGACCGGCATTTCCGCGATCGCGCGATCGCCTTGGGCAAGCCCGTGCAGACGCTCGAGGGCTCGCTCGAGCAAGTGTCGATGCTCGAGTCGTTGGGCGCCCAGTTGCAAGAATCGCTGGTGGTCGAGACGCTGCAGGGCACGGAGACGGAGATTTCCCAGATCCGGACCCTGATGGCCGCGTGGAAGGGAGGGGACGCTCCTACCTTGGAGAGGATCCTCCTCGATGGCACGAAAGAGGCGCCGGCCATCTACCAGGCGCTCTTCGTCGATCGCAACAAGCGCTGGGTGCCCAAGATCGAAGCCTGCCTGGCCAAGGCGCGGTGTATGGTGGTCGTGGGGGCCGGGCACATGGTCGGCGCCGACGGCTTGATCGATCTGCTGACCAAGCGCGGCTACCGAGTGTCCCAACGCTAGCGAGGTTTCAAAAAACGCAATGGGGTCGGGCGTCCAGAATTGTGGAATTGGGGTCGGGCCTAATTGGAGCCCCTTGTCGATCAATTAGGCCCGACCCCAATTCCACAATTCTGGACACCCGACCCCCATTACGATTCTCTCCCATGCATATTGATATCTGGTCCGACGTTGTCTGTCCCTGGTGCTACATCGGCAAGCGCCGGTTCGAGCGCGCTCTCGAGGACATCGAGGTGCCTGGTGGCGCCACCGTGGTGCACCGCTCGTTTCAGCTGGATCCCTCCCGCCCCCTCGGCCAGACACAGAATCGGCGTCAGATGCTCATGACGAAGTACCGGCGCTCGGCCCAGCAGGTCGAGGCCATGGACGCGCAGATGGAGCAGCTGGCCGCCGCAGACGGACTCGAATTCCACCTGCGGCCCGAGGGCGTGACCGGCAACACGCGGCAGGCGCACGAGCTCGTGCACCTGGGACGCGCACGAGGCGTCGGCGACGCCGTGATGGAGCGCTTCTTCAAGGTGTACTTCACCGAGAACCGTTCCGTATTCGATCCGGAGTCGCTGGTGTCGCTGGCCCACGAGGCCGGACTGGATCCCGCGTCGTCGCGAGAGGCGCTCGAACAGGGCACCTACACGGCCGCTGTCGCAGCCGAAGGCGACCAGGCCCGGCACCTGGGGGCCAACGGCGTGCCGTTCTTCGTCATCGACTCACGGTTCGGTGTGTCCGGCGCGCAGTCGATCGAGGTGTTCCGCAACACGCTGGAACGCGCCGCCGCAGCGGGACTCGACGTACGGACTGTCGGTGATCGTTAGTCGTTGGTCGTTGGTCGTTAGTCGTTAGTTGTCGGTCGTAGTTCGGACGACGTGTCCACCGTGAACTTCCGGTAGTTCGAGAACTCGAACTGCCCGCCTTCCCGGAACCGCTTCAGCAGCAGCACACGTGCGCTCACTTGATACTCCGCGCGCGCAGGCAGCCAGGCCTCGCCGTTGACCTTCCGCCGCGTGAACGACGCAGTCGTGCCCTTGTGCACGCGCGCCAGCAGCCCGAGGCCGATCGACACGGCCTCGATGGCCTCCACGTCGAGCCGCGCCAGCTCGAAGTCGGACTCGCTGACCCAGGCGCGGGCGCGGAACGCCTTGAGCATGCGCCCTTCCCGCGTCCGAGGCTTGGACGCGGGCCGGGGCCGCAGCGAGAAGGCAATCGTGTCGTGGCCCTCGATCCGCTCACGGCCCACCATGCCGATGTCGTAGACCACGAACACGTCGTCGACCATGATGGCGCGCTCCCGCCGATCCGCGGCGCGCTCGCGCTCCACCTTGGCCTTGTCGCTCGACGTCTGCGCCGCGAGCGTCCGCGCCACGCGCTCCGCCTTCTTGCGTCGGTCGTCGTCGGCCTTTCGCAGCTCCGCGTCCGGCACGCGCTTGCCGTCGCGTTCGATCACACGCTCCCAGCGCTCGTCCTCCCCAGGAAGGCCGGGATAGCTCTCGAGAACGGTGACCGACTCGTCCCGGCTGCGGCCCTTGCCATCGATCGAGGTCCGCCGCTGGGTTTCCAGATAGCTGTAGCCGAACTGCCGCGACGCGTCGGTCTCGAGGCGCGTGCGTACTTCCTTGAGGAAGGGTTCGAGGTCGGGCAGCGGACGATCCTGTGTGGACGGCGTAGCGGCCGCAAGCAGGATCGCCACGACGACGGCGCCGGTCGCCATGGCGACGGGTGCCGCTTTGGCAGCCCTACCCATCGCCACGCGACACCTCTACGGTGCGCGACTCGCCGTGGCCCGTGACGCGGACCTGCCACGGGTTACAGCAGACTTCGCAATCCTGCACCAGAGTGCCCCGCACGTCCGGCTCTACGTAGATCTCCACTGTCTCGCCGCAGTAGGGGCAGGTGACGACGAATTCGGATTCCACCTGTCCATTGTCTCTAAACACGGCCCCGACGCGTACGAAGCTGCACGATTCCGCGCTAAGGCTTCGCTTTCTGCAGGTCGATAGAAGATGGTGATGAACAACCTGAGATCCGCGGTGCCATATATGGTGGCGCTGCTGGCGACGCTGGGGGCACCGCTCGCCGTCTCGCCGGCGTCCGCGCAGGCGACGCAGTCCGTGCCGCAAACCGAGCCCGTGGGGCGTCCGCTCACGCTCGGCAGCCTGCAGGTGTATCCGTCGATCTCGCTGCGCGACATCGGCGTGGACTCCAACATCTACAACGGAAGCGTGGTGATCCGTGAGGACTTCACGTATACCGTGGCGCCGAGGGTTCTGCTCGAGCTGCCGCTCGGCGATTCGCGTCTGGTCGGTACCGGCGGATTGGGCTTTGTGTTCTTCAACCAGTACAAAGACCAGCAGTCGCTCAGTAGCGCCGCCAGCGGCCTCTTCGAGGTGCGCACGGGCAGCGTCCGCCCCTCGATCTCGGCGGGCTTCTCGCGCGGCCGGCAGCGGGGAGGCGACGTGGACGTGCGGGCCCTCAGCGTGTCGGTCAACGGGCGCGCCGGCGTGGACGTGACCGTCAGCGGCATCACGTCCTTGACGACGTGGGTGGTACGCGACGAGACGGAGTTTGCATCCGGCGAGGTGTTCCGTGGCGAGTCGCTGGGCGACCAGTTGGACCGCGGCACCACGACGTTCGCGGCCGGCACCCGCCTCGACCTCACGCCGCTGACATCGGTGGTGGCGGCGGCCGAAGTGGAGCAGACGCGCTTCACCGTGGCGCGCGAGCGCGATGCGGACAGCCTCAAGGTGGCGCCCATGGTCCGGTTCGCCGAGGGCGCGATCATCAATGGTCAGGCCTCGCTGGGTTTCCGGGACTTCCGGCCGCTCAGTCGCGTCCTGCCGCCGTTTCGCGGATTCATCGCGAGTGCCGCGCTTCGGTACACGCTGATGAACGTGACCCGTTTCGAGGTAAATGGCACGCGCGATCTCACCTACTCGTACGACGAGCAGTATCCCTACTACCTGGAATCAGGCGGGCAGCTGACCGTGTCGCAGCGGGTCGTCGGGCCGTTGGATGCGATCGCTCTCGCGGGGCGGCGCACGCTCCATTACGAAGCGGTTGACAGGCTGGCGGAGGAACGCCTGGAAACGATCCGGATCTGGGGCGCGGGAGTGGGTGTGCGCGTGGACGACAACATGCGCTTCACGCTGACCATCGATCGCGAAAAGCGCGCGACCAGTCGCGAGGACCTGCGAGAGGACGAGCGGACGCGGGTGTTCGCGGCGCTCGAGTATCTGCCATGAAGAAGTGGATGGTCCTGGCGGTCGCATTCGTCCTGGCGGCGTCGCTCTCGGCGCAAGAGAAGGAAGCGGCCAACTACGTCATTGGCCCCGAGGACGTCCTGACGGTCACGGTCTTCAACGAGCCGGGCCTGTCGGGCCGGTTCCGCGTCGAGAATGACGGCCACTTCAATTACCCGTTTCTGGGCAGGATCCACGCCGGAGGGGTGACGATCAGCGACGTGGCGGCGACCCTGAAGACCAAGCTGTCGGAGGGTTATCTCCGCAACCCCCAAGTGACGGTTGACGTGGATCAATTTCGTAGCCAGAGTGTGTTCGTGATGGGGGAGGTGCGGTCGCCGGGCAAGTACGTCCTGTCAGGCTCCGTCAGCCTGCTCGAGGTGCTGGCACAGGCCGGTTCGACAACCGCGGTGGCGGGCCCCGAGATCGTCATCCTGCATCCAAAGTCGCCTGTTGCCGGCGCGGTGACGTTGACGGCGCCCGGGGACTCAGAGGTCCGACGGGTCAGCATGCGGGACATCGAAAGCGGGCGGCTGTCGGAAAACATCGCGATTCGCGACGGCGACACCATCTTCGTGCCCAAAGCCGATCGCTTCTTCGTGGTCGGCCTGGTGCGCAACCCCGGCTCGTACGCGCTCGAACCCAACATGACGGTGCTCCAGGCCTTGTCTCTTGCGGGCGGAGTCACCGAGCGCGGCTCGAACCGGCGACTGCGCGTCACCCGTGTCGTGGACGGCAAGCGCAGGGAACTCGACCTCAAGCCGACCGATCTCGTCCTGCCAGGCGACACGATCACGGTTCGTCAGCGTTTGTTGTGAAGTTGCTGTTCTTGAGCCCGACGGGCCAGCACGGGGGCGCCGAGGCGGCGCTCCTGGAGATGCTGGCGGGCTTGAGCGAGGCGTACCCGGACTGGCGGTTGAGCGTGGTGGCGGCCTCGGACGGCCCGTTCGTGGATCGTGCCCGCGCGCTCGGAGTGGACGTGGCCGTGCTGCCGTTTCCGGCCCGTCTTGCCGCCGTGGGGGAGTGGGGGGCCGGCGCGTCGCTGGTCCGTCGCGTGGCGCTGGCGGCCTCGTGCCTGATCGCGGCAGGGGCCACGTTGGGCTACGCGTGGCGGCTGCGGCGCGTCATCGCCAGCCGCGCGCCGGATATCGTGCAGAGCAACGGCGTCAAGATGCACCTGTTGGCCGGCTGGGTGGCGCCTCGCGCGGCTGCCGTGGTGTGGCACGTCCACGACTACGTGGGTACGCGTGCCCTCACCTCGCGAGCGCTGCGGTGGATGGTGCGGTCGTGTGATGCCGTGGTTGCCAATTCCGATAGCGTGCGGGCCGATCTCGAACGCGTGCTGCGCGCCCGGGTCCCGGTGCACCGCGTCTGGAACGCCGTGGACCTGGAGCGCTTCTCGAACCAGGGGCCCGCGCTCGACCTCGACGGGCTGGCCGGCCTGCCGCCGGCCGCCGACGACGTGACGCGAGTGGGGCTTGTGGCGACGTTCGCGCGCTGGAAGGGCCACGCGATCTTCCTGCGGGCCCTCGGCATGCTGCCGGCCACGCTCCCGGTGCGAGGGTACGTGGTTGGCGGCCCGGTGTATACGACCGACGCAAGCCAGGTGTCGCTGGAGGAACTGCGCGCGCTGAGCACAGCCGAGGGCCTGGATGGCCGCGTGGGATTTGTCGGCTACGTCACCAACACCGCCGATGCGATGCGCGCGCTGGACGTCGTGGTGCACGCCAGCACGGAACCCGAGCCGTTCGGCCTCGTGATAGCCGAGGGCATGGCGTGCGGGCGTGCCGTGATCGTCAGCGCCGCCGGCGGCGCTGCCGAGATCATCCAGTCGGGCGTGAACGCCCTGACGCACGAACCGGGCGATGCCGTCGGGCTCGCCGACCGCATCCGGTCGCTGGTGTCGGACGCAGCCTTGCGTGTGCGGGTCGGGGCCGCGGCACGCGAAGCAGCGGAGCGGGCGTTCGGCCGCGCGCGCCTGGTCGGCCAGCTGCACTCCGTTTACCAGACCCTCGCTGTCGGACGGGTCTAGCGCATGCGAGTCCTGCATCTGCACAGCGGCAACCTTTACGGCGGGGTCGAAACCTGCCTGCTGACGCTGGCGCGCGAAGCGGCTTGCGCGCCGGGTATGCGGTCCGAGTTCGCCGTCTGCTTCGACGGCCGCTTCAGCCAGGCCCTTCGCGATCTCGGTTGGGCTCCGCAACTGCTCGGCGCGGTGCGGCTGAGCCGTCCGCAGAGCGTCCGGAGGGCCCGTGCCGCCCTGCGTGAGCTGTTGCGCCGCGAGCCGGTGGACGTCGTGGTGTGCCAGCAGACGTGGTCCTGCGTGGTGTTCGGGTCGGTGGCGCGCGAATTGGGGGTTCCACTGGTCCTGTGGGTCCACATGGCCAGCGACGGTAGCCACTGGCTGGAACGCGCGGTCCGGTTGACGCCGCCCGACGTGGTCGTGTGCAACAGCCGCTTCAGCGCCTCACGCGTCGCCGGCTGGCTGCCGAAGGCGCCGCTGCACGTCGCCTACTGCCCGGTGTCGATCCCGGGCCCCACGAGCGCGCAGGCGCGCCGCGAGACGCGCCATGTCCTTGGCGCGGACGACGGTCAGGTGATTGTGGGCATGGCCGCTCGAGCGGAGGAATGGAAGGGCCATCGGGTGCTGATCGAGGCGCTGGGCCGGCTGAAGGAGCGACCGGGCTGGGTGTGCTGGATTGCCGGCGGCGCGCAGCGCCCAGCGGAAGTCGCCTACATGGAGTCGTTGGTCCGGCTGGTGCAAGAGCAGGGCCTGGGCCATCGCGTGCGCCTGCTCGGCGCCCGCGACGACGTCGGCGAGTTGATCGCCGCATCGGACCTGTACTGCCAGCCGAACCTGGAGCCGGAGCCCTTCGGGCTGTCGCTGATCGAGGCGATGTACGCCGGCCTGCCGGTCGTGACCACCGCTGCGGGCGGGGCGCTCGAGATCGTGGACGACACGTGCGGCGAGCTGACGCCCCTCGGCAACGTGCCGGCGGTGGCCGATGCGATTGGCCGTCTGGCGGCCGACCCGTCACGTCGCGATGCGTTGGGCGCCGCCGGACGGCACCGCGCCCGCGCCCTGTGCGCCCCCGATCTCCAGATGCCCCACATCGAGCGCGTGCTCGCGTCGGCCGCGCGGATACGCCCCACGGCCCTGGACGGAGCCCATGCCGGCTAGGCCGTTCACGCGCCTGCGCCTCGCCATGCTCAGCTACCGCCTGCCGGTGGAAGGCGAAAAACGCGGGGGCATCGAGCGGGCCGCGCACACGCTGGCGCAAGGCCTTGTCGAGCGGGGCCATCAGGTAGTCGTGTTCTCCCACGACCCGCGCCCCCGCGGCGCCGACTACGAGGTCCGCGAGCTGCCGTGGAAGGGCTTCGTGAACACGTGGCTGGGCCTGCGACTGACCATGGGATACCTCGGCAACGTGCTGGCGCTCGTGCCGAGCTACCGCGAATTCGACGCCGTCATCGCCAACGGCGACAGCCTCCTGCTCGGCCTGTGCGGGAAGCCCGTGCTGCGCGTGATGTATGGCAGCGCCCTGGGCGAGGCCCGGTCGGCGCAAACGTGGGGCCGTTGGCTGCTGCAGTGGGGCGTCTACGCGCAGGAACTGGCCACGGCGGTGCTGCAGCGTGGCGTGGTGGGCGTGAGCAAGAACACCAAGGACGACAACTGCTTTGTCTCGAGGGTCATCCCTCTCGCAGTCGATCGGCGCGTGTTCCGCGCCGCGGCCGGATCGAAGACCGCGCACCCGTCGGTGCTGTTCGTGGGCACGATGGATGGTCGCAAACGAGGGCGCTTTCTGATCGACGCTTTCGTAAGCACCATTCGCGGTGCCCATCCGACGGCCACGCTGACCGTGGTCGGTCCGGAGGGCCCGACTCGAGACGGAGTCACGTATCGGACGGGCGTCTCGGACGAGGAGCTGGTCGCGCTGTACCAGGCGTCGTGGGTCTATGCCTCACCCAGCACGTACGAGGGGTTCGGCCTCCCATACCTCGAAGCGATGTCGTGTGGCACCGTGGTGGTCGCCACCCGGAATCCGGGCAGCGTCGAGGTGCTCGGCCACGGCGGTGGCCTGATGCCCGACGACGACGACTTCGGGGCCGTGGTGGCCGACGTGCTGGGCAACGAAGAGCGCCGGGTCACGCTGGCCGGCCGCGGACTCCGGCGTTCCTCGGAATTCTCGTTCGAGGCCATGTTGGAACAGTACCGAGGACGTGTTGATGGAACTGACGTCGAGGCATGCGCGCCCAGTCGCATCTCACTGACGCCACCGCTATCCCGGCGCCACCGGTGGAGGTCGGCTACGACGACTTTCACGAGCGGTGGGGTTGGGCCGAGGTGTTCCTGGCGATTCAGCTGCTGTGGGGCGTGGCGCTGTTCGTTCCCGGGATGCAGACGTACCGCGCCTATCTGCGCGCGCTGCCTTACCTGGCCAGCCTCGCCGCGGTGGTCTATTACTTCCGACGGCCTACTGGCGAGCCGGTCCATATGAGTGGCCGATGGCTGGTTGTCTCGCTCGGGCTGCTGGTGCTCAATCTGCTGCACGCGACCACGCACTCCATGGCCGGCATGGCGCAGATCGTGTTCCAGCTGAGTATCGTTGCGCCGGCCTTGTGGATGGCCCGCGCCGTTCGTACCGAGGCCCGGCTGGCGCGCCTGCTCTGGATTCTGTTCGCGGCGAGCGCTGCAAGCTCGGTGGTGGGCGTGCTGCAGGTGTACTACCCGGAGACGTTCCTGCCCCCCGAATTCAGCGCTCTCGGGCTGGAGATGAATCCGGATCTCGTCAGCTCACTGACCTACCGCGGTGCCGACGGCCAGGATATCGTCCGTCCGCCGGGCTTGAGCGACATGCCTGGGGGAGCAGCCGTGGCGGCCATGCTGACGATGGCCTTGGGTGTCGTGCTGGCCTTCCGACACGAGACGTCGGTCGTCGTGCGCGGACTGTGCTTGACAGCGGCCGTGATCGGCATGACGACGCTGCTGCTGACGCAGGTCCGCTCGCTGGCGCTCGCCGCGGCCGCGAGCGTTGGTGTGTTCGCCGTGCTGCGGCTCCGGCAGGGCCAGGCCCTCTCGGGCGCGACGAGCCTGGTCTTCGGCGGAGCCCTGGTGGCGGGCGCCTACGTCTGGGCGGTGGCGGTTGGGGGCGATTCGCTGGCCGACCGGTTTTCCGGCCTCGCCGACGCCGGCGTGGTGCGCACCTTTCAGGAGGAGCGCGGCGTCGCTCCTGACCTACACGCTGTCGGAGCTGCTGTTCGAGTATCCGCTGGGTGCAGGCCTCGGCCGCTGGGGCATGATGCACGTGTACTTCGGCGACTCGTCGATGTGGGAAGCTCCACCCATCCACGTCGAGATTCAGCCGACCGGCTGGCTGCTCGACGGCGGCATTCCGTTGTTGCTGGCCATGTGCGGCGCGATCATTGTGGGTGTTCGGGCCAGCTATCGTGCTGCGGTGCATGCCACCGGCTCGATGCAGGAGTCGGCCACGGCGATCCTGTGCCTGCAGATCGTGCTGCTGACGATGTGTCTCACCGGCCCCGCCTTCAACACGCAGCTTGGCATCCAATACTGGGCCTTCACGGCCGCCTTGTGGGGGCCGCTGTTCGGCGCCGAAGAACGGCTGGCACGAGGCGAGGCCCTCCGCAGCGATGCGTGAGCGCCGCCTGCACCGCTTCGTCGCCGGGCTGAGCCTCGGATATCTGCACACGGCGGTGGCGCTGCTCGTGGGCGTCTTTCTCACGCCCTACCTGCTGGGGCGCCTTGGTGCGCACGACTACGGCCTGTGGCTCCTCGCGGCGCAAGTGCTCGCATATCTGGCACTGGCCGACGTTGGCGTGGTGGCCCTCGTGCCGCGCGAGCTCGCGTTTGCCGTTGGCCAGGGGCACGGGGAGGATTCCGACGAGGTGCGGGCCCTGGTCGGGCGGACGCTGACGGTTGTCTGGTGGCAGGTGCCGTGCATCGGCCTGCTGGCCGCCGCGACGTGGTGGCTGCTGCCGTCCGCCTGGTCGCCCATCAACGGGCCGCTGGCCGTCGTCTTTTGTGGATTCGTCGTCCTCTTTCCCATGCGCCTCTTCCCGGCGCTTCTGCAAGGCCTGCAGGACCTCGGCTTCCTGGGTGTCGCTCAGCTGGCGGGCCTGCTGACCGGCACCCTGGTTACGCTGGGTGCGGTGTGGGGAGGATTGGACCTCTACGCGCTGTCGCTCGGATGGATCGCGGGCCAAATGGTGCCCGCCGTTCTGGCGTGGATTCGCCTGCGCTCGCGCCACGGCGTCATCTGGCCCACGTCGCCGGCGGGACCGGCCTGGGACCACGTGCGAGCGCAGTTCTCCCGCGGCATGTGGATCAGCGTCAGTCAGATCGCACAGGTGTTGCTGACCGGCACGGACTTGCTCGTCGTTGGCGCGCTGATCGGTCCGGAGGTCGCCGTGGTCTACGCCTGCACCGGCAAGCTCATCTCTCTGCTCGCCAACCAGCCGCAGCTTCTCCTGCAGACCGCGCTGCCGGCTCTCAGCGAGTTGCGGGGTGCCGCGGCCCGGGAGCGGCTGGATCAGGTGTCGAGGAGCATGACCCAGCTGCTGCTGGTGGCGAGCGGTGGCATCGTCGCGGTGGTGCTGGTGGCCAACGAGCGATTCGTGACGTGGTGGGTGGGAGCGCCGAACTTTGGAGGGCTGCCGCTGACGGCGGCGCTGCTGGCGTGCATGTTCGTGCGCCAGGTGAACTTCGCGGCCGTTTACACGCTGTTCTGCTTCGGCCACGAACGCCGCCTGGCGATCACGGGGGTGGCCGACGGCGCGGCGGGCGCCGTCTTCATGTTGGCGCTGGTCCCATGGCTGGGCCCGATCGGCGCCGCCCTGGGGCTCATCGCGGCCACGCTGACGGTGAGCCTCCCGGCAAACCTCCGCGCGCTGGGCCGGGAGATGGGCACCACGCCTGTCTCGTTCCTGGCCTTCTGGAAGGGCTGGGCCCTGCGCCTCGCCGTGGTGCTGGTGGGCGCGGGGATCGCAGCCGTGGCCATCGCGCCGGGCGGCTGGTGGGCGGGGGCGCTGACGGTCCTGGCGGTCACGGTCGTATATGTGATCGTGATGGCGCCGGAGATTGCCCGGCCCCCGCTCGGCCCGATGCTCGCCTCGCGGCTGGGATCCCTGGGTGTGTTCATCCCGGCCATGCCGCGGCCGGTCGCGACCTCATCGGCGGAGCCTCGCTGACATGACACGACTCAACATCGGCTGCGGCCAGAAGCGGCGCGACAATGCCGTGAACCTCGACATCAGCGACAAGGTGGGCGCCGACGTGGTGCACGATCTCAACGTCGTGCCGTGGCCCTTTCCTTCCGACTCGTTCGAAGAGGTATACGCCTACGACGTGCTGGAACACGTGCACGACGTCGTGCGGGCGCTCGAGGAGATCCACCGCATCTGCCGTTCGTCGGCGCGGGTGCACATCACCGTGCCGCATTTTTCGAGCGCGAACGCCTTCACCGACGTCACGCATCGCCACTGGTTCGGGTGGAACAGCTTCGCGCCCTACACCAGGGTGCACGAGCTCGGACATTACAGCCATGCGCGCTTTGCCAGCCGGACCACGCGCATCAGTTTCTACGCGTCGATTGTCGACCGCGTCGTGTTCCGGTTGGCAAACCGCTGGCCGGAGCACTACGAGCGCCGCTGGGCCTGGATCTTCCCCGCCTGGTTCCTGTACTACGAGCTGGAGGTTCTGAAGTAGACATGCGCGTCGTGCACGTCGTGCCAGCGCTCTTCGGCCGCACGGGCGTCGTGGGCGGCGCGGAACGCTACGCGTTCGAGCTGGCCCGGTCGATGGCCGAGTCCGTGCCCACCACGCTCGTGACCTTCGGCGACGCCGACGCCGACGACACGGTGGGGCCGCTGCGGGTGCTGACGCTCGGCGACCCCTGGTACGTCCGCGGGCAGCGGTCCAACCCGGTCAGTCCGCGCCTGTTGGGCGCGCTGCGTCCCGCCGACGTCGTGCACTGTCACCAGCATCACGTGCTGGCCAGCTCGCTGGCCGCCGTGTGGTGCCGTCTCATCGGCCGCCTGGTGTTCGTGAGCAATCTTGGTGGCGGCGGGTGGGACGTCTCGGCCTACGTGTCCACGGACCGCTGGTTCCATGGACATCTGCACCTGAGCGAATACAGCCGCACGGTCTTCGGCCATGCCTCGAACACGCGGGCCCGGGTGGTGGGGGGTGGCGTCGACACCGTGAGGTTTTCGCCCGATCCATCGGTGCCGCGCGACGGGGGCGCGCTCTTCGTGGGCCGGCTGGTGCCCCACAAGGGCGTCCACGATCTGATCCTGGGCGTACCGGCCGATGTGCCCCTGACGATCGTGGCCCCGCGTCCCGAACCGCCCGTTCAGCGCGAGCTGGCCGCGCTGGCCGCGGGCAAGTCGGTGCGTTTCGCGTTCGACCTGCCCGATGCCGAGCTGGTGCATGAATACCGGCGCGCCTCCAGCGTCGTGCTGCCCAGTGTCTACCGGTCGGCGGCGGGGGAGACCAAGGTGCCGGAGCTGCTCGGGCAGACGCTGCTCGAAGGGATGGCGTGCGAGGCTCCGGCCGTCTGTACGCGGGTCGCCAGCATGCCCGAAGTGGTGGACGACGGCGTGACCGGGTTCGTGGTGCCGCCCAACGACCCGAAGGCACTCGGGGAGCGCCTGCAGTGGCTCCACGTCCACCGTGCGGAGGCCGCCGAACTCGGTCGCGCCGGGCGCCGGCGCGTGTTGTCACGCTTTACCTGGCCGCTGGTCGTCGACCGCTGTCTCGATGCCTACCGCGGTGTGGCAGTCGAGAGCGAGGCGGAGCCTCAGGCGCGTTGGTCCAGGGCGGAGCCTCGCTAGCATGTCCTGGCACCTGGTGACGTGCGAGTATCCGCCGGACGTCGGCGGCATCAGCGATCACACCGCGCAGCTTGCCTCGGGCCTGGCCGCGGCCGGCGACGACGTGCACGTCTGGTGTCCGCGGCGAGGGCCGAACCCCCGGTTCGCGCGTCCACGTGCACGCGACGCTGGGCGCTTTCGGCCGAGCCGATCTGGAGCGGACCGGCCGCGAGATGGACGCGTGCGCGGGCCCCCGCCAACTGCTGGTGCAGTGGGTGCCCCATGGGTTCGGGTGCCGGTCGATGAATCTCGGGTTCTGCCTCTGGGTGGCGCGGCGCGCGCGGCTCGGCGATCGGGTCGCACGTGGTGGTGCACGAGCCCTATCTCGAGTTCAGCGCGCGGTCCCTGGCGGCATCTCGCGATGGCGCTCGTGCACCGCGTGATGACTATCGTCATGCTGCGGGCCGCACACTGCATCTGGCTGTCCACCCCGGCCTGGGAAGCGCATCTGCGCCCGTACCTGCTCGGACGACGGACCGACATGCGCTGGCTGCCCATTCCAGGGTGCGAAGGGTCATGCGGTTCGGATGGCGCGGCCGCGACAGCCGCCCTGAGCCGACCCCTGGTGGGTCATTTCGGCTCCTACGGCGATCTCGTGGCCCCACTGCTCGAAGAACGGCTGGTCGGCCTGATGGCCAGCGACACGCGGCCGGCGGTGCTGCTGGTCGGCACCGGTGCTCCCGCATTCTGCGATCGCCTCATTGCCGATCACCCGGACTGGGAAGGCACGGCTGCACTCCACTGGCTACCTGTCCTCCGATCGCGTCGGCGATCACCTGGCGGCGTGCGACCTGCTGATCCAGCCATATCCCGACGGCGTCACGACGCGCCGCACCAGCGTGATGACGGGCCTGGCGCGGGGCTGCCCCGTGGTGACGACGGCCGGTCATCTCACCGAGCCGCTCTGGGCGGAGCAGGGCGCGGTGGCGCTCGTGGACGTGGGGGACCCGGCGCGCTTTGCGGCTGCGGCCGAGGAACTGTTGCGCGACGGGGAAGCCCGAGACCGCCTTGGGGCACGTGCGCGCGAGGTGTACGACGCGCACTTTTCGGTGAGCCGGCTGGTTCACACGCTGCGGGCGGTATGAACGTGGAGATGTCCCGGCATCCGCGACGCATCGCGATCGTCTCGCACTCGCGCGCGCGTGTCGGGGGCGTGGAGAGCTACGTCGCCACCCTCGTGCCGGCGCTGCGGCGGGCCGGCCACGCCGTGGGGTGTTGGTTCGAGACCGCGGGCCACGGTGCCGACAGCGTGATCGCGCCAGACGATCCAGTGACGTGCTGGATGGCGTCCGAGGACACCGGCGCCGCCGTGGGCGAGTTGGCGGCCTGGAAGCCCGACGTCGTGTACACCCACGGGCTCGCGTCGCCGGCGTGCGAACGTGCGGTGATGCGTGTGGCCCCCGCCGTGTTCTTCGCGCACTCCTATTACGGCGTCTGCATCAGCGGCACCAAGACATGGCAGGTGCCGGTCGTTCAGCCCTGCCATCGCACCTTCGGGCCAGCCTGCCTGGCCGAGTACTACCCCCGGCGGTGCGGCGGGTGGAGCCCGGTGACGCTCGCCCGGCAGTACCAGCTGCAGCGCGACAGGCTCGAGTTGTTGCGCGGCTACGCGCGCATCCTGGTGGCAAGCCGCCACATGGCCGACGAGTACGGCCGGCACGGTCTGGGATCGTCCGTGCGCGTGGTGTCGCTGCCAGTGGAGCCGGCGCGGCCGAGGGCCGCTAACCCGGCGCCGGCCGACGATCCGAGACGCCCCTGGCGGTTGCTCTTTCTCGGCCGATTCGAATCGACCAAGGGCGTGGACATTGCGCTCGAGAGCGCCGCGATCGCGGCCTCGACCATGTCACGCGAGGTCCACCTCCAGCTGTCCGGCGACGGGTCGCGACGGTCACGCCTTGCGTCGCGAGCTGCGACGCTGATGCGGCAGCAGTCGAACTTGCGGGTCGAGGTGACACCCTGGCTGTCCAGTGACGCGGCGTCCGATGCGCTCGAACGCGCCGACCTCCTGCTCGTGCCCAGCCTGTGGCCGGAGCCCTTCGGGATGGTGGGCGTCGAGGCTGCGAGACGCGGCGTGCCGTCGGTGGCGTTTGCCGTGGGCGGCATTCCCGAGTGGCTGATCGACGGGGCGACGGGCACGCTGGTGCCCCCGCACCCGGCGACCCCGATGGCCTTCGCGGCGGCCATCACGGCCACGCTCTCGAACGCCGCCGCCTGGCACGCGATGCGAGCCGCGTGTCCCGGCGCCGCGCGCCGGTTCGACGTGGACGCGCACCTGCAGGCGCTCGACGCGGTGTTCGACGAGGTCAGCCCGGCCCCGGGGTACGCGGCATGAGCCTGCGCGTGCTGTTCGCCATTCACGGGCCCGCCGACCCCCGCACGGCGGTGTATCGCACGGTGTCGACGTATGCCGACTATCTCCGGCGTGCCGGCCACGAGGCCGACCTGCTGGCCGCCGACCACCTGAGATGGGCGTCGCCCCGGCTCGATCCCTTCTTCCTGCCGCCGGCGCTTGCGTTGCGGCGGCTGGCCCGGTACGACGCCGTGATCTTCCACAGTTACCTGGGCTACGCCTTTCACGCGCTGCGCGCGGCGCTCGACCCGCGGGGACGCGTCGCCACGGTCACGTCGTTCCACGGCCTCGAGCCGCTGTACTTCCGCGCGCTCGCCGGTGAAGCCACCCGCGCGAGGCAGCCGCTGTCGGCGCGCTACCGGTGGGTACACGGCATGATGATGCCGCGCGTGTTGCGCGCCACATGTCACGCGTCGGACGCGGTCTTTTGCCTGAACTCCACCGAGGCGAGCTATCTGGTTGCTGAGGGCTGGGCCACGGGGGACCGCGTCAAGGTCATGCCCAACGGCGTCGAGCCCGAGTCGTTCCTCGATCGCCCCGCGCGCCCGCAGTCGCGCGAGTTGCTCTTCGTCGGCCAGTGGCTGCCGGCCAAGGGAATCGCCTACCTCACGCAGGCGTTCACCAGCCTGGCGGCGAACGCCGATGTGCGGTTGACGTGTGTCGGGACGGGCGCGCCGCGCGACGTGGTGCTCGCCGCGTTCCCGGAGCACGTGCGGGCCCGCGTCCGCGTCCTGCCGAGTGTCGATCGCGCGGGGCTCTACGACGCGCTTCGCGCGGCCGACGTCTTCGTGTTCCCGTCACTCTCGGAGGGCTTCAGCAAGGCGCTCCTCGAAGCCATGGCGGCCGGCTTGCCCATCGTGACCACGCCGGTCGGCGCCGCCGTGGACCTGCTGCAGGACGGCCAAAACGCGCTGCTCGTGCCCCCGGCCGACGCGGCTGCGGTGGCTGCCGCCGTGCGCCGATACCTTGAAGACGGGGAGACGGCGCGCGAGCACGGCGCGGCCGCACGCGCGACCGCCGAGCGCTACCGCCAGGAAACCGTGTGCCACAAATGGGCAGTGACCGTGGCGGCGGTCGTGGAGCGGCGGTCCGAAGAGCGGCACGTGAGGCAGGGGAACCGCAATGTTGTCCACTGAAGCGCAGTCGCGCGCGACCTACGAGACGTGGCACCAGAGCGTCTACGCCGACGACGCCGTGGCCGACCGCCCGTGGCACCGGCTGGTGCGGCGGTACTTGCGCCCGACCGACATCGGCGGCCGGCACGTGCTGGAGATCGGGTGCGGTCGAGGAGAGCTGGCCTGCGAGCTGGCCGGATTGAACCCCCCGCCGCAACGGCTCGTGGCAGCCGACTTCGCCCTTACCGCGGTGACCCTCGGCGCGGCGCGAGCGCGGCTCGCGTCGGTTCCGGCCGTGTCCTGGATGGTGGCCGACGTCCAGGCCGTTGCGCTGCCGCGCCAGACGTTCGATACGGTGATCTCCTGCGAGACGATCGAGCACCTGACCGATCCGGTCGGCGCGCTTCGGGAGTTCGCGCGCATCCTGCGGCCGGGCGGCCGGCTGGTGTTGACGACCCCCAACTACCTCGGGGTCTTCGGTCTCTATCGTGGCTACCTGCGGCTGCGGGGCCGGCGCTACACCGAGGGCGGCCAGCCGATCTGCCGGCTGACGTCGCTGCCGCGCACGTGGTGGTGGCTGCGCCGGGCCGGCTTCCGCGTGCGTGCCGTGGACACCTGCGGCCACTACGCGCTCTATCCGGGACGCGAGGCCTGGGAACCGGCGTGGCTGGCCTCGCTCGGCCGATGGCTGTGGCCGTTCGGGCTCCACTCGGTGTTCGTCGCCGAAAAGCGAGCCGACGCTAGCATGCGCGTCCTGTTCTTCGTCGAGGGCTTCACCGACATCCGCTTCGTCGTGGGCTTGAGCGAGATCTGCGAGCTGACGCTCGCCGTTCCAGCGGCTGCCTATCGTTCGAGCGGTCTGGCCGATCGGGTGGCCGCCAGCGGCGCCCGGGTCGTCGTGCACGAGATTCCCGGCGGGCGCGCGGGCTATCAGCTGCGGTCGCTGTCGTACCTGTGGGAGCATGCGCCCCGGTTCGACGTGATTCTCGCGCAGGAGATGCTGCGCGGGGCCTTCAACGCGACCGTCGTCGGAGCGGCGCGTGGTGTGCCGGTCGTCACCTACATGGGCATCTCGCCGATCGAGTACTTCCGGTGCCGTCGTGAACGCGGCCAGATCGGACCGGTGGCGGCGTGGGCCGGCGAGACCGTGATTCGCACGTTGATGCGCGTCAGCGGCGCGCTGGCCGCACGCGCGCTCGTGATGGGCCCCTATCTCCGGACCGTGGCCGCGCCGTTCAGCGCGCACGTTGCGATCGGCCGCTACTACGGCGTGGACACGTCGCTGTTCCGGCCCGCCGACGCTGGGGAACGCCTGCGGCTGCGTGAGACGCTGGGTTTGCCCGCGGGCCGTTTCCTGCTGCTCCTCTCGAGCCGTATCAGCCACGAGAAGGATCCGGAATCGGTGCTCCGCGCGGTTGCGATGGTACGCGGCCGCGGCATCGATGCTGTGCTGCTGAACCTGAGCGGCGGACACCGCGAGTTCCTCGCTCTCGCCGAGTCGCTGGGCATCGCCGACGCCGGGGACTGGGTGCTGGCGCGCCCCGCTGTACACCCGATGCACGGCCTGGCCGACTTCTACCGCACGGCCGACGTGCTGGTGCAAGGTTCGTTGGAGGAAGGCCTGGGGCTTTCGCCGCTCGAGGCGCTGGCCTGCGACACGCCCGTCGTGGCCACAGCCGTGGGCGGGCTGGCCGCGCACCTGGAGCCGTACGCGGCCTTGACGCCGCGCCGCGACGCCGAGGCGATGGCCGAGGCGCTGCTGGCGGTGGCCAGCGACCCGGTGCGGGCGCGCCTCCATGCCGTCAGCGGCCGGGAGTACGTGAGGCGCCACTGGAGCCGCGAGGCCGCGTTTCGCGAGCTGCACGACGTGCTGGCCGGCGTGGTCGCCGAACGCTCCGCGCCTCGGGTCCGCGAGGAGCACGCATGAGCGGCCCCCGCGTGGCCATCGTGTCGGACCTGCGCGAAGAGCGCTGGCACAGCATGGACCTGGTGTCAGAGCTGCTCGTCGCGGGTCTCGAGCTGTCGGACGAGTGGGACAGCGCCGTGGAACCCGTTCATCTGTGTCCGCCGATGGCGCGGCGCCTGACAAGGCTGCCGCTCGTCGGACGGGCTCGCCTGCTCGACACGACGGATCGGGTGATCAACCGGTATTGGGACTACCCGCGCTGGCTCGATCGGCGCGCAGGCGAGTTCGCCCTGTTCCACATCGTGGATCACAGCTACGCCCATCTGGCTTCCGGGCTGCCATCGGGCCGGTCGATCGTCAGCTGCCACGACGTGGACGCGTTCGAGGCCGTGGTGCCGGGCGCCCGCCAGCCGTCGGCGGTTTCACGCGCGATGGGCCGCCGCCTCCTCGATGGCCTCCGGGCCGCCGCTCGCGTGGTGTGTGGCACCGAGGCGACCCGTCAGGCGCTCGTCGGCCACGGCCTGGTGCCCGCGGCGCGTGTCTCGGTGGTCCCTTACGCGTTGCACGCCGCGTACTCACCGGCACCCGACGACACGGCCGACCATCGCGCTGCAGCGCTCTGCGCCGGCGCGGTGGACGGCGCCCCGGATCTCCTGCACGTGGGCAGCACGATTCCGAGGAAGCGCATCGACCTGGTGCTCGAGATCTTCGCCGAAGTACGGCGGCGCTTTCCCGGAGCGCGCCTGCTGCGCGTAGGCGGGCCGCTCTCCTCGAGTCAGCTCGTTCACGCGGCCCGGCTTGGGGTCGCCGATGCCGTCGTCACGCTGCCATTCCTCGACCGGCGCGTGCTCGCGTCGGTGTACCGGCGGGCCGCGCTCGTGCTGCAGCCGTCGGAGCGTGAAGGGTTCGGGCTGCCGGTGGCCGAGGCGTTGGCCTGCGGCACGCCCGTAGTGTCGAGCGACATCCCCGCGCTGCGCGAAGCCGGAGGCGGCGGGGCCATCTATTGCCGCGTCGGCGATCTCGACGCCTGGACTGCGGCCGTGGGCACCCTGCTGCGGGAACGGCAGGACGGCGGGAACGATTGGGCTGCGCGGCGGAATCGCGCCCTGGCGCACGGGCGCCGGTTCACGCTGGCCGCGCACGCGCTGGGCATGACGAACGTCTATCGAGACGTGCTGCCGGACGCCTTCGACTGGCCGTTGGCGCGCGCGGGTGCCCGGTGATGGAGCCCACGACGGTGCTGCACCTCGGGAAGCACTACCCGCCGGAACGCGGTGGCATCGAGACGGTGCTCGAAGCGTTGTGCGAGGGCGCCGGCGCGGGAATCGAGCCGCGGGCGCTCGTGCTCAACACCTCGCGACGGACCGTCCATGAACGGGTGAACGGCGTCGCCGTGACGCGGGTGGGACGCGTGGCCACCGTGGGTGCCGTGTCGATTACGCCGTCCCTGGCGCTCTGGCTGCGGCGCGAGACGGCCGACGTGATGGTGCTGCACGAGCCCAATCCCATGGCGCTCGTGGCGTATGCGATTGCGAGGCCCGGGGCACCTCTCATCGTGTGGTTCCACAGCGAGGTGATTCGCGCCCGGTGGAAGTACCGCCTGTTCTACGAGCCGCTGCTCGACCGGGTGCTGCGCCGGGCGACGCGCATCATCGTGGCGTCCCCGCCGATGCAAGACGTGCCGGCCCTGGCCGCGCATCGGGACAAGGTCGCCGTGATCCCGTTCGGCCTCGATCCCAGCGGCTACGGGCCGGGCGCGTCGCCGTCGACGGATCTCCCGGCGCAACCGACGCTGCTGTTTGTCGGCAGGCTCGTGCCGTACAAGGGCGTGGACGTGCTGCTGCGCGCCTTGGTCGGCGTGCCGGCATCGCTCGTGCTCGTCGGGGACGGTCCGCTTCGGGACAGCCTCGAAGCGTTGGCCCGCGAGCTGGGCGTGCAGGACCGTGTGCGCTTCCTGGGTCGTGTCAGCGACGCCGAACGGCTGGACTGGTATAGGCGCGCGGACGTGTTCGTGCTGCCATCCGTCACGCGCCAGGAGGCCTTCGGCATGGTGCAGGTCGAGGCGATGCTGTGCGGCCGGCCGGTCGTCAGCACCGATCTCCCCACCGGCGTGCCCTGGGTCAACCGCGACGGCGAGTCGGGGCTGGTGGTGCCGCCCGGTGACGCCGAGGCGCTGGCCGCCGCCCTCCGTCGACTGTGCCAGGACCCGGTCCTGCGCGCCAGACTGGGGCAGGGCGCCTTGGCGCGAGCCCGGGAGTACTTCGGCGCCGAGCGAATGTGCCGGTCGTTCGACGAACTGTGCCGATGTGTCGCCTCGGCACAGGCCGTCGCCGTCAGGGAGCGCGGGAATCCGGCCCCGGCCCGAGCGGGCCGGCTCACGCTCTGGGCAAAACGCGCACTCGACGTCACGTTGTCGGGTGCCGGGCTCGTGGCGTCGGCGCCGCTCTGGGCGGCCATCGCCGCGCTCGTCAAGCTGGAGGACGGCGGCCCTGTGTTCTACGAGCAGGAGCGATCGGGCCTCAATGGCCAGCCGTTTACAGTGTGGAAGTTCCGGTCGATGGTGCCCGACGCCGAATCGCGGCACCGGCGCCGTACAGGCCACGACCGACGATCCGCGCATCACGCGAGTGGGGCGCCTGATGCGTGCCACCGCGATGGACGAACTGCCGCAGTTGTGGAACATCTTCAAGGGCGACATGAGCTTCACGGGCCCGCGCGCGCTCCGCCCCGGGGAGATCGAGGTCGTGGGTGGCAACCAGTTCGAGCGCCTCGAGGACGTGCCCGGCTTCGCGCGCCGCGCGAGCGTGCGGCCCGGGCTGACCGGGGTCGCGCAGATCTACGCGCCTCGCGACATCGCCCGCCGCCACAAGTTCAAGTACGATCTGCTGTACGTGCGCCGCCAGTCGTTGTGGCTCGACTTGCGGCTAATTGCGCTCTCGTTCTGGATCACCTTTCACGGCACGTGGGAATCCCGCAGCCGGAAATTCTAGAAACGACGCGTCGGCCAATTGACATCTCCTGGCTCCACCAATCAAACTCGCACCTCGATGCACGACGTCGTGGTGGTCGGTGGCGGCCCCGCGGGTTTGTATGCCGCGGGGTGTCTCGCGAAGGCGGGCCGGGACGTCGTAGTGCTCGAAGAGGATCTCGCGCCGGGCCAGCCGGTGCACTGCACCGGCATCCTGGCACGCGAGGCGTTCGACGAGTTCGGCCTCACGCGCGACGTCATCCTGAACGAGCTGACCACCGCGCGGTTCGTGTCGCCGCAAGGGCACGAGCTCCTGCATCGGACGCGCACGGTGGAAGCCGTGGTCATCGATCGACAACGGCTCGACCATCACCTGGCCAACGACGCGGTGCAGCGCGGCGCACGGCTGCAGACCGGCGCCCGTGTCACCGACATCGCGATCGACGCTGACGGCGTGACCATCCAGTACGGGATCGGCCATGTGATGCGCGCGCAGGTGTGCGTGCTCGCCACCGGTGGCCGATACGGTCTCCACCGGCGCCTGGGGCTGGGCATTCCCGGCATGTTCCTGCACACCGCGCAGAGAGAGCTGCCGGCGGAACGACCGGGCGAGGTGGAGCTGCACTTCGGCCGCGGTATCGCTCCGGGCGGCTTCGCCTGGGCGGTGCCCGTCTGGCGGGCCGACCGGTCCTACGTCCGGGTCGGCGTGATGGCCGAACGCAACGCGCCGCTGTACTTCTCGCGGATGCTCGAACGCATCTCGGCACGCTGGGGGGCGCCCCGGGAGATCGATGGCCCCCCGCGCCAGAAAATCCTGCCCCTGGCCAGCCTGGCGAAGACCTACCGGGACCGCCTGATCGCCGTGGGCGACGCGGCGGGGTTGGTGAAGCCGACGACCGGCGGCGGGATCTACTACGGGCTGCTGAGCGCCGCGATCGGCGCCGACGTCGTGAACCAGGCGCTGGAAGAGCACGCGTGGGCCGCACGGGACCTGGCGGTCTATCAGCGCACGTGGCAGCGGCAGCTGAAGCCGGAGCTGGACACCCAGTCGACGTTCCGCCGCCTTGCCCAGGATCTGTCGGACGCCGACATCGAGGGCCTCTTCGAGCTGGCGCGGACCGACGGCGTGATGCCGCTGGTGCACCGGGCGGCCGAGTTCAACCGCCACCGGAAGTTGATCGTGGCGCTGCTGCGGCACCAGCCGGCTCGGCAACTCTTCTTCCGCTCCTTCGTCTCGTGATGTGACCTCCGACGCGGCGGCACGGCTGGGCGCGATGCTCGCATCGCGCGGCCCGATGGACGCGCCGCCAGATGCCGACCTGATCGCTCGTGCGCGCACCGAACGCGTGCACCTCCTGCTGGCGGCACGCCTTGGCGTGACTCGCGATCACGCCGCCGGACTGACAGACCACGTCGCGGCGCGCCTGGTCGCCGAGACCCGTGTCGCCGCGGTGGATGATGCGGCACGAGGCCGCGAGCTGGTGCGTGTCGTCGAGCGGCTCGAGTCGCGGGGCTGCGCCCCGGTCGTCTTCAAGGGCGCGGCGCTGGCCTACACCCACTACGAACAGCCATGGCTGCGCCCGCGCATCGACGTGGACGTGCTGGTCGCCGAGGCCCAGCGCCATGTGGCGTCGCGCGAATTCCTGGACCTCGGTTACACGCGCCCGCCCTTTGTGTCGGGCCAGCTCGTGATGTATCAGGAGCCGTTCGTGCGCGCCGAGCCCGGTGGCCTCGAGCACGTCTTCGACTTGCACTGGCGGGTCTCCAACCCACAGGCGGTGTCACGGGTGCTGTCCCACGCGGAGATCGCGGCGCGTTCGATCGCAGGCCGACCTGCCTGGCTGGCGCTTGCGCGTGCCGTGTCCGGCCGATGCGCTCGTGCTGGCATGTGTGCATCGCGCGGCGCATCACCAGGACGCCCAGGATCTGCTGTGGCTGTTCGACATCCATCTCGTCGCGAGCCGGCTGGAGGAGCGCGAATGGCGAGCCGTCCTGGCAACAGCGAGTGCCGGCAGGGTTGCGGCGCTCTGCGCCCGGGGACTCAGGCTGGCGGCCGATCGGTTCGGCACCGTGGTGCCGGCTTTCGTGGGCGCGGCGCCTCCAGGAGGGCGCATCCGACGAGCCGTCGGCGGTGTTCCTGCAGCCCGCGCTGACGCCGGCCGCCCGTCTGCTGAGCGATCTGCGGGCGCTCGGCCCCGCGGACCGGCTGCGCCTGCTGCTGGAAACCGTGGTGCCGCCGCGCGCCTACATGCGAGCCATGCACGGCGACGGTGGATGGCTTCCGTGGTTGTACGTCAGGCGTGTGCTGGCGGGCGCGCGCAAGTGGCTGACCCCGGTGCGACGCCGCCGATGATGACCGCCGACGACTAGCTGTCCGCGGTCGCGGGCTCGCTCCGATCGGCGTGGTACTTCTCGTACGAGTAGTAGGCCTCGGGTGAGTAGGCGACGCGGTTCAGCACGGCGCCGAGAATCCGCGGTCCGCCGATGGCCAGCGTCTCGATTGCGCGTTCGGCCGCGCGCCGCCGCGTCATGTTCGCGCCCAGCACGAAGACCACGCCGGTCGCGTGCTTGGCCAGCACCGACGCATCGGTCACGGCCAGGACCGGAGGCGTATCGACGACCACCCAGTCGAATGGTCCGTCCCGAAGCTGCCGCGCCAGCGCCTCCATCGCGCCAGACGACAGCAGCTCAGACGGATTCGGGGGCGGCGTGCCGGCGGGCAGGATCCACAGGCTCGGCGACTGGAAGCGCGTGACGGCGTCGCGCAGCGGCGTTCGCTCGGCCAGCACGTCGGCGAGCCCCGAACCGGCTGGCAGGCCGAACGAGGTGTGCACGCTGGGCCGGCGCATGTCCGCGTCGATGAGCAGCACTTTGGCGCCCCCGAACGCCATCGCAACAGCCAGGTTGCTGGCCGTCGTGGTCTTGCCTTCGAGCGGCTGCGCGCTCGTGACCATCAGGATGGCCGCGCCCGGCGACGAATGGCTGAATGCCACCGACGTTCGAAGGGACCGGATGGCCTCACCGAAGTGCCCGGACCGCCCGGCCGAGACCAGCGGATGCTCCGCGGGGCTCTTGAGCGCGGGCACGAGCCCCAGGCACGGCAGACCCAGCTTGCGGGTCACGTCGTCGGCCGCCTTGATCGTGTCGTCCAGGTAGTCGATCGCGAACACCAGCCCGAACGCCGCAAGCAGCGCGACCAGCGTGCCGAGCGTCAGGTCACGCGCCACGTCGGGTGTCGCCGCAGAAACGGGCGTCGTGGCCCGCTCGACCACGCGCACGTTGTTGCCGCGGCTGTTGGCCAGGACCTGCAGCTCCTTCTCACGCTGCAGCAGCGTCTCGTACAGCTGCCGGTTGCTCGCGGCCTGGCGCTCCAGCATGGTGTAGGCCACCCCCCGGCGATCCAGGTCCGTGGCCACCGACTGCTGGTCGGCCAACGCCTTGGCCAGGGTGCGCTCCTCGAGCATCGCCGACTCGTACTCGTGACGGATCGTCTCCACTGCCTTGCTGGTTTCCGCGGCGAGCTGCTGCGTGACGTCCTGGAGCGACGCCGCCAGGCTGACCATATCGGGGTGCTTGTCGCCGTACCGCTCGGCAAGCAGGGCGCGCTGCCGCTGCAGTTCCGCCAGCCGGGCCCTGATCGACTGGATGTAGGTATTGGACGAAATCGCCGGGATGGCGTCGGCGGCGCCAGTCCCCAGCGTCTCGATCTGCCGAAGCAACGACTCCTTCTGCGCGCGCACCGTGCGCGCGCGGGTGGCCGCGTCGTTCAGCTGGTTCAGGCGCGAGGTGACGATGTTCTGGGGATCGTTCAGCGACGTGGTCTGTTGCGTCGCGCGGTACTCGGCCATCGCGCGTTCGCTGCTCTCGACGGTGCGCTGCTGGCGGGCCAGCTCCTCGACCAGCCACTGGAGGCTCTTGCCCATGCTCTGTTGCCGGAGCTGGAGGTTCTGCTTGACGTATTCGTCTACGAGCGCGTTGGCCACGACCGCCGCCGTCTGTGCATCGGCGGACACGAAGTACACGTCCACCAGCCGGCTTGCCTTCACCGGCGCCACCGATACCCGCGAGGTCACCAGGGCCGCGGCCGAGTCGACGGCCAGCGGGCCTGGCGCCGGGGCCAGCGGCTCGGGGTCGCCCCGAAGCCACCGCAGCTGGCGGCCCGCCATCTGGCGCAGGCGATCCCGGAGCCACCACACGCCCTTGCTCGGCGGTGCCGACCCGTTGAACTCCGGCAACGCCTTCCGGTCCAGCGTGCCCACCGCACGCAGTGCCAGATCCCGGCCTGTGAGGATGCGGTATTGCGTCTGAAAGTAGGGCTCCGGGTCCAGCGAATACTCGGAACTGGGCGTGCCGCCCACCCCTTCGAAGGCCAGCGACCGCTCGTCTTCGAGCTCGATGAGGATTCGGGCGCCCGCGCGGTACAAAGGCGTCTGGGACCAGCTGTGCAGCCCCGCGCCGGTGAGCACCACCAGGAAGACTGACACCGCTATCCAGCGGTAGCGCAGGAGCGCTCGCAGCCGATCCAGCACGTGGACGTCTGCCGCGCGCGGCGTCAGCGTGCCGGGGCCGCTGTGTCGTGGTGCGTGAGGGGGCGCACTGGTGTGCATGTATGACGCTTCGAAAGTCGAGCCCGTCTTCTGGGTATCGGTTTCCGGTTTTCGCTGGAGTAGCACGGGGCCCCTTTGGAGGGACTAAGCCGTTCTGCCGGGCCCGTCGCCGTCCGATAACTTCTCTGATGAGCCATTCAGGCGTCTCGACGCCCGACGTCCTGGACCTGCGCACGGAGAGCGCCAGGGCCATGGAGGCCTTCGGAGAAGACCCGTCCGATCCCGGGGCCGCCCCGGTGTCCGCCCCTCCGACGGGCGAGGGCGTCCTGACCTACGAGCGCCATTACGGTCTGCGGGAGAAGCCGTTCAGTCTGTCCACCGACCCGCGGTTCCTGTACCGCAGCGTGTCGCGCAGGCCCGCGTTGCACGACCTGGCGGCCGCCATCCGCCGGCGCGAGGGCCTGATCGTCCTGACGGGCGATATCGGGCTGGGGAAGACGACGCTGTGTCGCGCGGTGCTTTCTCAGCTCGATCGAAAGACGTTCGCGACCTTCGTGCCCGACCCGTTCGTGACCCGTGAAGACCTCCTCAAGACGATGCTGATTGATTTCGGCGCGATGTCGGTGGAGGACCTGGTGAAGGGCCGGCTGAAGGGCGCCACACGGCCGGACCTGAGCTATCCGCTGTACGAGTTCCTGCAGGCGCTCGAGCCGCTCGATGCGTTCGCCGTCCTGGTGCTCGACGAGGTGCAAAACCTGTCGCTGCCGCTGCTCGAGGAGATTCGCATTCTGTCGGACCTGGAAAGCGGGGGCCGCAAACTGCTGCAGGTCGTGCTGGTGGGACAGCCCGAGTTCGACGAGCATCTGAAGCTGCCGCGCATGCGTCAGATCAAGCAGCGCGTAAGCGTCCACTGCGAGCTCGGCCCTCTCGAGCGCGACGAGGTGGCGGGCTACGTGGCCCATCGGCTGCAGGTTGCGGGCGCGGCGCCGGGCCAGGTGCGACTCACCGATGACGCGCTGGACCTCGTACGCGCGGCCTCGGGCGGCGTGCCTCGCGTGATCAACCTGATCTGCGACCGCGCCCTCGCACAGGGCCACCTGGCTCGGACATCGCGCATCGGCCCCGACCTGGTCCTCGCGGGATTGGCCGGCCTTCGCATGCCCATCCCGATAGCCGTCGGGTCTGGGTCCAGCCCGACGGCCGCGGTCGGGCCGTTGGCCACCCCGACCGCCGCCGTCGCCACAGCCCCGTCGCCGGTCGCCCAGATTGCGGCGCCAGTCGCCCCGGTTCCGGTGGCCGAGCTCGCGCCCGTCGTCGTGGTCCGCGCGCTGCCCCCGCAAGCCGTGACACAGGTCCAGGAACCCGCGGTCGAGTCGAAGGGTCTTTTCGAAGCAAAAACCGGTCGCGCATACTCTGCGACGGGACAGGACCTGGATTCGTTGCTGGATCTTCCGGCCGTGGACCTCAACGTCACACTCGAAGAACGAACGCCGCGGCGGCCGGCGCGCACTCCGGTGGGGCAATCCACCTTCGTGACCCGCGGCAAGGTCTGGGCCGGTACCCGTCGCCTTCCGCCCTTGGCCGCGGGGGCGCTGGCGGTCATCGGGATGACAACCGGCATCAGCCTGGTCGGCTACTGGATCTGGCTCCGCCCGCTGTGGACGGGACCTCTCGACCTGCCGACGGTGTCCAGGCCCACGATGGTTCTGACGACGCGTGGCCTGCAAACATCCGGGCCGTCCTCTTCGGCCGCTCCGGCTGCGCCCGTGGCTCCCCCAGTGGAGCCGCAAGTGACCTCCGCGCCGGCGCAGCGTCCGTCCCCGCCGGTATCCGCTGAACGATGGGTCATCCAGGTCGGCGTGTTCTCGACCAGCCAGCGCGCGGCGATCGTCGTCGAGCGCCTGACCGCCCTGGGGTACCCGGCTTTCGAGCGCGAACACACGTTCGTCGCGCGCGGCCCTTTCCGGGTGGCGTTTGCCGGGCCCTTCGACAAGAAGGAACAGGCCGATGCGGCGCTCGTCGCGGTGCGCCGCGTGCCAGACTTCCAGGACGCGATGCTGCGTCCGCTGCCCGGGTCCTGAGAGACTCTTCCGATCTGCGTCGGCACAAGTCCCAGGTCCGAGGACCTTGTACGATCCGATTAGCCCGACAGAGCAACCCGACCCATGAACCTTGGAGTTCTTGCCTCGCATGAGGGAACGACGCTTCAAAGCCTGTTGAATGCCTTTTCCGGTGGCCGCATTCAGGGACGCGTAGCGGTTGTCGTGAGCAACAACGGCGACTCTGGCGCCTTGAGGAGGGCTCGCCAAGCCGGTGTTCAGGCAGTTCATTTGTCTTCGAAAACGCACGAGGATCCAGCCGCGCTGGACGCCGCGATCCGAGGCGTTCTGGTTGCCGCTGACGTCGACGTCGTGTTCCTGGCGGGTTACATGAAGAAACTGGGACCACTCGTACTTCGGGCTTTCGAGGGCAGAATCCTCAACACTCACCCTGGCCTTTTGCCGCGATTCGGCGGACCGGGAATGTACGGGGATCGGGTGTTCGAGGCAGTGCTGGAGGCCGGCGAGGCGGAATCGGGTGTGTCGATTCATCTGGTAGACGCTGACTACGACTCCGGCGCCATCGTGCGTCAGTGCAGGGTGCCGGTGTTTCGGGGCGATTCCCTCGACGATCTGAAGGCCCGAGTACGGGCACGAGAGAAGGAATTCGTGGTTGAAACACTTGGGCAGATCGCGAACGGCGAAATCCGCCTCGTGGCCGACGGACCAAGGACCAAGGACGGACCAAGAACTAAGAACCAAGAACCAAGGACGCTCTAGTTCCTCGGCGGCCTGTGGACGGCGATGGCCGCTGTCACGGCCAGCAGGATGCCGTTGGCGGGCATCCTGAGGCCCGTTTCCCACAGGCCCTGAACGGCCACACCGGCCAGCCCCGACAGCGCGCCGATGCGTAGCCACGCTGCTGGCGAGGTGTCCGCGCGCAGTCGCTGGCGCGCCAGTCGCATGAACGCCAGGGCGACGATCCCGAAGGGGACCGTGACGAGCGCTCCGCCTTCCGCCAGCAGCTGTAGATACTGGCTGTGCGCCTGGTTGGCGGCTGTACGACGATCGGTGGTCTGGTACAGGAGCATGCTTCGCTCGAACGTGCCGAGCCCGGTGCCTGCGACCGGAAACGTCCGGGCTACGGTCTGTGCATCCTGCCAGATGGCGGTTCGTCCGGCGACGCCGAGCGAGAGTGTCTCGCGTACCCGCGCCAGGATGGGCTGGGCGGGTGCGGCCCAGACGACCAGCACGGCGAGCACCACCGTTCCGGCCAGCGCGGCCATCGACCCGCCTCTGGTGGCGCGACGGTATCCCAGCAGGCACCACACCAGGGCAGCGGCAACCGCTCCGGCCAGCGCGGATCGCGAGAAGGTGAGCACCAGGCACAGGAGCATCGTGGCCAGCGAGATGGTCATCCACCCAGTCCAGGAGCCGAACGCGCGCACGGCCGCAGTCACGCCGGCCACCAGGCCTGGCGACCGTCGCCTGACGCCCATCGCCGCCACGGCGCCGGCGGCAAGGGGGACGGCCATCAACAGCCACGTGCCGAAGTGGTTGCGGTTCACGAACGGGCCAAAGGGCCGTGCGCCCGCGTCCTCAGGCATCCAGATGCCGTAGATCCGCGTGGGATCCACCGCGCGCTGGACGATGGCCGCCACCGAGCCCACGAGTCCCACGGTGGCGACGACGTACAGCAGCCTGAGGGCCTGGCCGCGCCCGCTCAAATGGCGGCACGACCAGAAGGTGGCCGCCACCGCTGCGATCAGGCTCGCGGCCCACGCGGTGGCCAGCGGGTCCAGCGAGAGCGGGAGCCACGAAGAAGCCGCGTCCGGAATCAACAGCAGCTCGAAGCGGTCCACGTCGATGCGCGGCGAGACCAGCCATCTCAGCTGCCTCGGCAGCGGCGTGACCTGGAGCCATGCAGCCCCCATGGCCACCAGGAGCGCCAGGTCCAGCGCGCGCGTATCGCGTCGCCCGGCGATGCGCGGGCGGGCAAACGCCGTCAGTAGAAGCGCGAGGCCGACGATGGGAAGGCGAGCCCAGACGTAGACGCCGCCGACGGCCAGCGTGGACCAGGCGATGGCCAGTCCCGCGAGCCCCAGGGCGGCGCGGTGCCTGAAGATCGTGGCCTCAGGAGGCCGAGGGAGCGGAGTAGTAGTGCGTGTGCTCGTAGCCGTAGTAACGGGAGTAGTAGTACTTGTTGCGCTTGAGGTCAACCCCGTTCAGCACCAGCCCCAACAGCCGGGGCTGACCTGACATCAGGGTCTGGAGGGCGCGCTTGACGTGACGCTGAGGCGTCATCTCCGACCGCACCACGAACGCGACGCCAGTGGCCATGGGGGCCATCAGCACTGCGTCGGTGACGGCGAGCACCGGCGGCGCATCGACGACGATCCAATCGAACCAGCCGTTCTGCGCATTGAGCAGGGTGCCCATCCGCTCGGAGGCGAGCAGCTCGGATGGGTTCGGCGGAATCGGACCCGACGTCATCACCCACAGGTTGTCGGTATGGAACGGACGAATCGCCTCGCGCGGCGACGCCTGTCCGGTCAACAGATTCGAGAGGCCGACGCCCGGCTCCACACCAAGGGCGCGCGTGACGCTCGGGCGGCGCAAATCGGCGTCGATGAGCAGCACCCGCTCGCCCCCGAGGGCGAGGGCGATCGCAATGTTGCAGGCCGTCGTGGTCTTGCCCTCGAGAGGCTGCGAGCTGGTGACGAGGACCACCTTCGAGCCTGTGGCGCTGTTGCTGAAGGCCAGCGCCGTGCGGAGCGACCGGAATGCCTCGCCGAACTCGTGGGGCGCTTTCGGCGTCAGGAGCGGCGACTCCCCGGCCGGCACCTTCGGAATCATGCCCAGGAACGGCGCCTTCAGCTTCGTCGCGATGTCTTCAGGGGTCTTCACGGTGTCGTCGAAATAGCCCAACCCGGTGATGAGACCGACCGCCAGGGCCATGCCCACCAGCGAGGCCAGCATCATGGACCTGCGAAGGTTCGGAGAAAACGGGCCGCCCGGGACCTCGGCGTCCTCGACGAGCCGCACGTTGTTGCCCCGGCTGCTCGCGAGCACCTGCAGCTCCTTTTCGCGCGAGAGCAGGTTCTCGTAGACCTGGCGGTTGCTCTGCGCCTCACGCTCGAGCACGGTGTAGCTGACGCTCTTCCGGCCCAGCGACACCGCTGCGCCTTTCTGTTCCTCGAGGGAGCCTGCCAGCGAGCGTTCCTCCGCGAGGGAGGCCTGGTAGTCGTTGCGGATCGCATCGATCGCCTTGGCCAGTTCCTGCTCCAACTGGCGCGACGCGTCCTTGATGCTGGCGTTCACCTTGAGGATCTCCGGGTGACGCTCGCCGTATCGTTCAGACAGGTTGGCCTTGTCGCGCTCGAGCTCGGCCACCTGCGTCTTGAGCGACTGGATGTACTGGTTCTGCAGGATCGCCGGAATGCTGTCGGGGCGATCGCCGGGTTTCAGCGCCTTGACCTGGTTGTAGAGCGATTCTTTTTGCACCAGGGTCGTCTTGGCCTTGGTCACGGCGTCGTTGAGCTGGTTGAGGCGCGCGACGACGATGTTCTGGCGATCCTCGAGCGAGCCCGCGTTCTGCACTTCGCGGTAGCTGGCCATGGCGCGCTCGGACGCCTCGACCTTGCTCTTCTGCCGCGCGAGCTCCTCCTCGATCCACGACAGTCCGCTCGTGACGTTGTAGCGGCGCTGTTCGGCGTTCTGGGCCACGTACTCGCGCACCAGCTGGTTGACCGCCTTGACGGCGAACTCGGGGTCGGCGGATATGAACGACACGTCCACCAGACGGCTGTTCTTCACCGGCTCCACCGAGACACGGGACAGGAAACCCGAGACCAGGATGGCTTCGGGGACGGGGCCCTCCTGTGACGTGTCTCCCGGGCCGAGCCCAACCCACCCCTTCGCCGCGTCGATGGTTCGGGCCAATTCCGTCCTGGTGGCGCCCGCGCCGTTGAACTCGGCCATGGTGCCAAGGTTCAGCAGCCGGACGGTGCGCCGCGCCAGCTCGCGCCCGGTGAGGATGCGAAACTGGGTCTGATAATAAGGGGCCGGATCGCGGTAGTTCTCGCCCGACAACACACCCGTGAGACTGGTGACCTGGTCGTCTTCGACCTCGACCATCACGCGCGCCTGGGCGCGATAGAGCGGCGTTGTCGTGAAGACCTGCACCAGCGCGACCAAGATGACCGTAAAGAACACACCCGCGGCCAGATAGCGATACCGGTAGGCGGCTGCCAGATAGTCGAGAATATGGGTGTCGGCGGTGTTGTGACGGAGGGCGGAGAGACTGGCCCTCGGGGCCTCGCCCTGAGCCGCTGACGGCGTTTTGCCTTCCATGGATCGTCTGTCGTGTCGGCCTCCGAGGATCTCAACAACAGGCTGGATGCCGGCGTTCGGGTACAGTTTGCGTTGCAGTGCGCAGGACCGCACGGGGCCGTCCGCGCCGTCGCATGGGACGGCCGAGGCGCCGCGGCAGGAAGTCGGGGTGCCAATGGAGACGCGTCAACGTGACGAGTTGCACGAGCGGTTCGTCGTGAACCCGTCTGTCGTGTTCCGCGAGATGGATGGTGAGGGTGTGCTGTTGAACCTCGACAGCGGCGTCTATTTCGGCCTGGACGCCGTGGGGATGCGGATCTGGACCCTGCTTCTCGAGCACGGCACAACCGGCCCCGTGTGCGCGCAAATGGAGCGCGAGTACGAGGTGGGACGCGATGAGCTCGAGCGGGACGTACGCCGGCTCGTCAGCGAACTCCGGGAAAAAGGCCTCATCGTCGCCTCGGCGCCGTGAGCCTGGCGGCCCGGGCCCGTCGGGTTGCCGCGCTGACGCGGCCCGAGTGGCGCGTGCTGGCCGACGGCGCGATTGCCGCCGCGCGAATCGAGCTGGGATTGCGCACCCGGCCGCTCGGAAACGTCATTGCGTGGGCCGAGTCCAGGCCAGCCGCTTCGCGCGAGGCAGGTGCGGTCGCCCCTGATCGCCTCTTCGCGTTGTCGTCGTGGCCGTACCGGGCGCTGGGCTGGACGCCGTCGTGCCTGCGCCGAGGCCTGGTCCTGACGGCGTTGCTCCGGCAACGCGGCCAACCCGCTGTGCTGTGCGTAGGCGTTCGACGCGACGGCGCCCAGATGCGCGCTCACGCATGGGTGGAGTGCGGTGGAGACGCCTTCGACGCGACCGCCGAGCCATTCGAGCGGCTGCATCCGTCAGCCGCCGGGCACATCAGCCGGACCGCGCGATGGAGTCCTTGAGCAGCAGCGTCCGCGCCCGCGGGCTCGGGACCGTGGCGCCGGCGTTCGCATCGAGCCATTCGCGCAGCGCGGCCGCCGGAGTGGCGCCATCGAAGCGGCGCAACAGCTCCAGTTCGAGCCGTCCGCGCTCCGTCAAGCGCGGGCAGTAGTCCTCGCGATCCCGTTTCAGGTCGTTCGAGGACAGCGGTCCGGCGAACAGCGTGGATTGCTCGGCGCGCCGCCGCTGGCCGGAAGCGGACGTGACGGTCACCTTCCACCGCGACTCCAGGCCGTCGAACACGTCCACCTGGATTTCGATGCGCTCCCCGGCCGCGACCTCGAAGGGCGCTTCGAACGGCAGGAACGCGTGCGCGAAGTTGGATGTCGCCGAGTCCCCGGGGGCGTTGCGCAGCGTGATGCCCGGCGCCAGGGTAGAGGTGTAGCAGCCGCACAAGCCGTGCATCGTGCCGGCGCGCGTCGTGACCGACGACGTGGTGCCGCCGATCCGCCGGATGCCAGGCTGGCCCAGCGCAAGCGGCGGACCAAGCGGCAGCAGCGGGCCCAGTAATTGGCTCTCGGTCAACCGTCCCGGGTAGTGCCGGTTTGCGGCCGCGGCGCGTACCGGCGAAAGATCCAGCCCCGCCACGCTTTGCTGCCAGACAGCCACCCGCCGGTTGTAGGACTCGGCCGCCTCCGCGGGCGCGACGAACAGCTGCAGGTGGCTGGGCAGCATCGCCCCGCCCGGCTTCAGCAGCCGCTCACGCGCGTCCGCGAGAGCCGACAGACCACCTTCCTGCAAGCCGAACGTCGAGTGCACATCGGCCACCACCACGTCCACGCGTTCTTCCAGCCGCAGGTCGAACGACGACGCGTGCGTGAACGTCACGCGATCGGCCAGCCGTGCCGCCCGCACCACCTCCTGGCCCATCGCCCACGCCGCACTGGTCTCCACGGCGAAGACCCGGCGCGCGCCCGCGCGGCAGGCCAGGACGCTGAGGACGCCGAACCCGGCGCCGAGATCGAGCACCGTGTCGCCCGGCCGAATCACCTGCGCGAGCGCGGCCGCGTATTGTGCAAGACGCGTCCCGGTGTTGGTCAGGCAGAAGGCATGGAACTCCAGCAGGTCCGGCGTCAACATGCGAGGGATGATACGCTGCCGCTCCCGCATGGCAGCCATCGCCGCCTTCGTCAGCGGAAGCGCGCCGATCGACTCGTCCTGCCTCCGCCGGCTCGTGGAGCGAGAACCGTTCGCGCCCGGGCCAGAAGCCCACGTGTCAAGCCATGGCGGCATCGCGCTGGCCGCCGCGTGGCGTGGCGACTCGGCGTTCGCGTCCCGTTCCGAGTGGGAGGTCGTCTTCGACGGCCGGCTGGATGATCGAGCCGGCCTCCGCGCCCGGCTGCGGGACGCCGGCAGCGAGCCGCCCGCCGAGTGCAGCGACGCGGCGCTTGTCGTCCACGCGTTTGCAGAATGGGGCGCGTCGTCGCTGGAGAAGCTGTTGGGTGAGTTCGCCGTCTGCGCGTGGGACCGTGCCCGCCGCACCGTGGTCGCGGCGCGCGACCGTTTTGGCGTGAAGCCCTTGTTCCATGCCGCCGTGCCGGGCGGATGGATTGTGGCAAGCAGCCTGGCGGCCCTGCGCGGCTGGCCGGGCATGGCTGCGCGCCTGGACGACAGCGCCATCGGCGACTTCCTGCTGTTCGGCGAGCAGCAGGACCCGCGGGCCACGTGTTTCGCCGGTATCTCGCGCGTGGCAGCTGGGGGCTGGGCATCCTGTGCCACTGGAGCCGCGCCCCAGGCCGGATCCTATTTCAGCCTGCGCGCACCGGCGCCGTTGCGGTACCGCGACCCGCGCGACTATGTGGCCCGGTTTCGTGACGTTCTGGACGCGGCCGTGCACGAGCGTGCGGCTGCACCGGTGAGCATCCTGATGAGCGGCGGCCTGGACTCGTCGAGCGTGGCCGCGGCCGCACGAGCGAGCGGCCTGGCACCGGATCAGTGTTTGGCGCTCACCGCCGTCAACGACACGCTGTTCGCGGATGAGGAGCGGCGATTCTCATCGGTGACCGCCCGGGCGCTGGGCGTGCCGATCGAGCACGTGCCGGTGGACCAGTACGAACTGTTCGCACGGTGGGACGGCGATGCGGCTCCTCCGGAGCCGTCGACGGAGGTTCTCTCTGCGATCCTGCGAGACCTGCTGCGCCGCGCGGAACGGCACGGGGCCGTGGCGCTGACCGGTGATGGGGGAGACCCGGTCTTGTTGCCGGGGGCAGTTGTACGGCACCTCGGACGCATGCCGCGAGGCGAACTCGTCCGTGGCGTGTGGCGCACCATGCGTCGAAGCTTGTGGCCGCCATTGGGCCTGCGCTCTGGCCTGCTCCGGCGTGCCGGCGCCGGCCGGCGCGAGCCACCGCCGTGGCTCTCGGCGCGCCTGCGTCAGGCCTGCGACGTGCCGGCGCGATGGACGGCCCACCACGATCGGCGGGCGCCACTTCAGGAGCCGCGCGGCGAGGCGCTGGCCGTGCTGACGTCCCCGGGGTGGCCGCAATCCTTCGAGACCGCCGATCCGAACACCACCGGTCTGGGCGTCGAGCTGCGGTACCCTTTCTTCGACGCGCGCGTGGTGTCGCTTGCCCTCTCGCTTCCCTCGTATCCCTGGTGCGTGAACAAGACCGTGCTGCGTGAGGCCATGCGTGGCCGGCTGCCAGACGCCATCCGGCTCCGCCCGAAGACGGCCCTGGCCGGAGACCCGGTGGCCGCGCGCGCCTGGCCGCTGAGGTCACTCGTCGCCCTCCTCAAAGCGACGCCTGCCATGGAGGCCTATGTGGACGTTGGCGCCTTCGAGCGAACGGCCCACGATGACGGGCTGATGACGGACCGCCAGCCCGGCACCTTGGCCGCCGCCGCGCTGGCGACCTGGCTCAACACCGCCGCCGGCAGAACGTCGAGCGTGTAATGCATCGTTTTTCCACCTACGGCCTGGTGGTCGAGTCCTCCGCGACGGTGCCCGGCGCCCCGCTCGCGCGCGCCGCTGGCCGACCCGACGTGGTCGTGGACCTCGCGGAGGCAGAGCAGATCTCGAGCGAGATGCGGGCCGGCGAGCGGGCGTGGTATGTCAGCCCCGATCGCGACGCCGCGGGCGTGCCCTGGCTGACCGTCTGGCGCGGACAGGGATTCCGTTTCGTGTACGCCGAAGGCGCGGAGTTCCTGATCGCCGCTGACGGCACGGCCGTCGAGGGCAGGTGGCGGGCACCGCTGACTGTCTCCGATGCCGCCAGTTACCTGCTAGGGCCCGTGCTGGCGTTCGTGCTGCGCCTCCGCGGTGTCGTGCCGCTGCACGCCGCCGGTGTGGTGGTCCGCGGCCGGGCACGGCTGTTTGCCGGCGCCGCCGGCGCGGGCAAGTCCAGCACGGTCACCGCGCTCGGGGCGCTGGGGTACGACATGCTGTCGGACGACCTGGTGCCGCTGCAGGTGGGCGCCAATGGCATCGTCGCCGCGCCCGGGTTCCCGCGTCTCAGCATCTGGGACGATTCGGCGTCGGCGCTTCTGGGCACATTGACGCCGGAATTGAAGCCGTGGAGTGACAGTTACGGCAAGCGCTGCGTGGACGCCTACGAGCAGGGGCTGCGGTTTCACGATGCCGCGGTGGAGGTAGGCACCATCTACGTGCTGCAGTCGAGAACCAGTGCTGGCCTCGGCTCGCAGCGCCTCAGTTCGCGAGAGGCGTTGCTGGCGCTGGCGGCCAACACGTACGGCAGCTATCTGCTGGACCAGCGCATGCGAGAGACCGAGTTCGATGTCCTGACCCAGGTGGCGCGTGCTATTCACGTCAGGGCGCTGCGCTTCGACGACGATCTTTCGCGGCTGGCGGGGGCGTGCGCAGCGCTGGCGGCCGATGCAGCCGGGGACTAGGACACCTACGCCCCGCCAAAGGCGGGGCAATCAGACACTGCACTAGCGAGGCGAAGCCTCGATGGTCTGAGGCGGAGCCTCGCTAGCGTTGCGGCGGCAACGGCCGTGTGTCATCCTGTCAGCACCGGGCGCGAGCGCGGGGAGGCACGCGAATGGACGAGGGAAAGACCGGGCGGCGGCAGTACAGTCCACCGACTTTGATCGTCTACGGCGATGCCGTGGCGCTGACGCAGGCGGCCACGGGCGGCAAGAACGACAAGGGCAGCGGTTCGCAGACGCGGACGCTGTAGGTCGAGGCCGATATGCCCGAGCAACCACCGTCGGTTCGCCAGCCCTATGCGGCTCCGACGCTCGTCATCTACGGCGATGCGCTCGAGTTGACGCAGGGGCGCGACGCCCAAGGTCCGCGGCCGGACGGGCAAGCCAAGAACAAGACTCGAACGGGGTAGTGGCCAGGCGTGCGACGGCGCGGCCGGCACGCCGGTGGCGTTCGCGGCCGGCCAGGGCCGTCAGCGCTCCGGGCTGGCCGGCTGACCCGAGGACACGAACGCGCCGACGCCGGCTGCCGTAGCCGCGCCGAGAATGGTCCGAGCCGTGGAGGCCCATGCCGCCGGCGGCAGGCGGGCGGGCACCCGCAGAATCGTCGTGGAGTTGAAGCCCACGTCCACACTGACGGCCGCTTCGCCCACATCCTCGACGGCCAGCACGCGACCCGAGTCGTCCACCAGTTCGACGTAGTGGGTGCCGCCGCGCTCGAGCGTGAACGAGAACTGGCCCGCGTCATCCGTGATCGTCGTGCCCACGACCTTGCCGGAGGCATCGCGCGCACGGACGGTCGCGCGGCGCACGGGGCGGGGCGGCTCGTCGCGGGTGATGACCGAGCCGCTGATGCGCGCCACGCCGCTCTGCTGCGCCATCACATCGCTGCGGACGCTGCGGCCGCCACGCTGCCCGGCATCGGCTGGCCACGCCGCTACGGACCAGGCCGCGAGGAGACCCCAGAGCACCGCTGCACGGTTTGACATCACGTGACACCTCACCACTGATCCTTTCGGCGCCTGAGAAGCATGACCACAGGCCCACCGTCTCTCGTGCGTATGAGGACACCGGCCGACAAATCACACAAGGTGCATTCCGCCACGGTCTCGGTCGTGACCCGGCTCAGGTCGCTCGCGGGAGCCGCCGCGCTGCTGGCCGCAATCGTGGTTACCACCATGGGACCGGCGCCCGCGGCCCTGGCCAGCCAACACAGCCAACACAGGCAGCACGGGCACCAGGATGCACAGCCAAACTACGTCTTCGAGACGCTGTTCGACGTACGTGAGGGCGCCACGGACGCGTTCGACCGTTATTGGGCGGCGCTCAAGGAATCGGCCCATCACGGCTCCAACAGTCCCCGTCGGTTCGTGGACGGCCAGGCGAACGGAACCCGCCGCAGGGTGTTGCTGCCCGTGGCACGACTGGCTGAGGTACTCGTTCGACCGCCGCAACGAAGCCATGCTGCGCACGTCGCTGGGCGAGGACGCGGCGGCCGTGCTCATTCGACAGTTCAACGAGGCGCAGACCTCGCGCACGAGCTACTTGCGGCAGTTCCGCGACGACCTGAGCGTGCACCGCGACCGGCACCAGCGGACCGCGGCCACTGAAGTGACGTTCGTGACCGTGACCGCGGGCCGGGAGCCGACGTTCGAACGGGCGTGGCGGCGCGGGGTTGAGGCGCTCGCGAAGGAGGACCCGTCCTTTGTCGCGACCGTGGCACGGACGCTCGTCGGGGGCGGGCCGCAGTTCGTCATCACGCGCCCGGCGCTCGAACGCGGCCCCTGGCCCACGATTGGGGCCCTGAAGGTTGTCGAGGCTGTCCGCAAGGCATTCGGGATACGAGCGGCGCTCGAGGTGGCGGAAATGTTCGAGACCGCGGCCGCGACCTGGCACTCGGAGCTGTATCGCAACCTGGGCTACGACACGACCGGTGACGTCGTCGCGAGGCGCTGAACGATGAACCGCCTCCTTGTTCTCGCCATCGCGATCGCCAGTGCCAGCTGTTCGAGGACGGATCCACCACCGTCGATTTCACCGGCCTACGATCCAGCGAGCGGTCGTCTGACGCGACTCGACTACGACTCCGACCGCGACGGCCGGCCCGACATGGCGGCCAGCATGGAAGGCGCGACCGTGCGCGTCGTGGAGATCGACGCCGACCACGACGGCCTGGTGGATCGGTGGGAGTACTACGAACCGACAAGAGGCGCCGGCGCTTCAACAGGCAGCGCCTCGAGCCTGTCGCGGATCGAACAGGTGTCGCGACGCGGCACGACGATCGTCAGGCGCGAAGGATACGAGGCGGGGGAACTCGCGTGGGTGCGCGAGGACCGCGACGCCGATGGCCGGATCGATCGATGGGAGACCTATGCGGCGGGGGCCCTGTCGAGCGTCGAACTGGACACGACCGGCGCGGGGCGTGCGGACCGGCGCCTCCGTTATCAGCGCGACGGCGTGATCGTCGAGCCGGTCGAGTAAGAGGTTACTGTCAGCCGCGACCCGTGCGGCCGCGTACCTCGGGTGTCACCTCACACGGGCGAGGCGCCCACTTCGAGCCATCGGCCTCCCGCTTGAAGTGCGTCGACGTCATGAACGGCTGCGCGAGGTTCGCCGGATCCTCCACCGTGGATGTGAGAATCAGCCAGGAGTCGCCGCTGGACTGGTTGGTGCGGTCGTAATACTCCGTCAACACGGCCTGCCCGCTGTAGGGGACGCCGTTGCGCCGCAGGTAGCCGGGCTTCATGCGCGCGGTCACGACCTTCAAGGACCCGCTCAGCTGCGGGCCGCCTTGACCGCCGCCTCGGCCGCCACCGCCGCCACCACCCCCGCCCCCGCCGGCGGCCTGGCCCTGGCCTTCCGGGAACGTCTCCCACCGCGCGACCGAGTGACCCTGCCAGTCGGGCGGAGTGGTTGGAGCCGGCGGGTCGCCGAACTTGAAGAGGCGTACCTGCTGGCCGTTGTCGGTCTCGAGCTTGAGGGTGGTGTCGTCCTGCCATGAGATGCGCAGCCGGATCGGCATTCGCATCAGCCCCGCCGCGCCATAGGCACGGCACTGCTCGCCCGAGGCGACGTCCCTGGCGGGGTCCCACGCGTTTGCCAGTTTCTGCCCCGCGTCGTTCAGCGGGACGCTGGCAAAGTCTCCCTTTGGCGGCGTGACCATGCGGAAGCGCCAGTCCTCCGTGATGACGGCGACCCAGTTGCCCGTGAAGTCGGTGGGCGCGACGGCACGCGGCGTGCGAGGCGCCTGCGCCGGACCCTGCCCGCGCTGTTGCCCGGCGAGCTCCGTGGCCGACACGGCAATCCCGAGGACCGCCAGGACGACCCACGCGCGCGAGAGGGTTCTTCGCACGCTACTTCCCGCCCACGCCGCGATACACGGCGTCGAGGAACATGTCCGTCGTCCAGGCGCCTGTGGTGGCGCCGTACAGGCCGTCGTATTCGAGTGACGGCTTCGAAGCCTTGATCTGGGCCAGCGTCATGCCTTTCTTGACCATGGCCTGCACACGGTCGCGGATGATCGTGACCATGTCGCGGTAGTCCACCACGTCGGCCTCGTTGCAGATGCGGCCATGGCCCGGGATCGACGCGCGTGCCGCCCATCTGGTTCCGCTCCGGCACCGTGAGGTCGATGATGTTGTTGAGCGCGCCGACGATGCCCTCGATCGATGCCGCCGCGTGCGATGTCGATGACGGGGTAACTGGTGGTCACGAACACGTCGCCGGTGCTGACCACGTCGGACTTGCGGAAGAACACCAGGATGTCGCCGTCGGTGTGCGCGCCCGGCTGCGAGTAGAGCTGCACCGGCTCACCGTTGGAGAAGAACTCCTTGCGCGGCGTGAAGAAGGTGGACTCGGGGAGCCCCTCGCCCGTCAGCGCCGGAAACGGCCCGTTCGCTACCGACATCCGGTTGTACGCGTTTTCGTGCGACATGGTCATCACGCCGGCGTTCTGCCCGAGCGGGTTGCCGCCGCCAACGCCGCCGGGCCGCGGTCCCCGCACGCCGCCCTGCGATTGCACCACGCCGCGGTTGCCGGCGATGTGATCGGGGTCCGCGTTGGTATTTACGAGGAAGCGAACCGGCTTCGACGACACCCGCGCCATCGCCGCCAGGAGCTTGTCCGTCTGACCCGCGGCGCCCGAATCCACCACGAGGACGCCGTCCGGGCCGGCCTGCAGCGTGACGTTTCCCCCCGCACCGGTGACCATGAAGACCTGTCCCTGCACCGGCAGCACTTCCAATCCGTCCACCGATGATCGGCGGGGGCGGTGGTTCGAGCGGGACGAGGCCCACCGGCTGCTGCGCGTGCACCGCGGCCAGCGCGAGAGCGGCGAGCGCGGGCACGGCCAGGGTTCTGTTGAGCGCGCGTCGTGCGCGTGTGGAAGGTCGGCATGACCTGCCTCCTCAGCGCGCGGTCGGGCGCGGGGCGCCCGCCGACTGCATCAGCTGCCGGATGGTCTGTTCGTATTCCGGATACGTCGTGGCCTTGCCGCCCTGCGTGGTTTCGAACGGCAGACCGTGCCGGATAGCGAAACTGTCCTGCCTGGTGCCGAACGGGTAGTGCGGCACGTAACCGAGTGAGTGGCCGGCGACTTCATCCACGATCTCGAACAGCCACCGCTGGTCGGGCACGATGTTCGAGCTGCGCACCCAGTGTGACGTCCGGATGAACGGTTCCTCCAGATAGACGGGGTCGTCCACGATCGACACGAGCACCATCTGATCGCCGTGGCGGATGAAGTGCTCGGTCATCTTTGCTTTCGTGCTGGCGGGCACGCCGTTGCGCTGGATCACGCCGTATTTCAGGTGCGTCGTCTCGATGATCAGCTGGTTGCCCACGACCTTGCCGGTCGAGAACCCTTCCCACGTGTGCTCCGCATTGGGGGACGGGTGCGGGCGGCCGTCCATCCAGATGATGCGATCGTTGCGCCCGAACACGCCCTCGAGCGTGTAGCGCAACCAGTTGGTGAGTCACCGCGTCGAAGCGTTTCGCGACGCGCATGTTGGGACCGGGACCACGCATGAAGTAGACACCCGGGTGAGGCTGCGCCATGCGCTCGGGCAGGGCCAGGATCGACGCATCCCAGTGCGACGCCTTCTGCCGCGCGGCATCGTTGATCGGCAGCCCGGTGTAGTCGCCCAGTTCCGCGCCAGGCGCGCGGTGCGGCTGATCTTCGTGCACGCGCGACGCCCAATCGCCGGAGATGTCCACTTGGGCGAAGGCCTGGCTTGCGGACAGGGCGGCCAGCAGAACGAGCAGGGTTCGTACGACCATGGTTTTACCTCGTGCCCGGACCCGTCCGGCTGCGCCGGATTCTATATGATGAACGCAAGCCGAGGAGTGTAGTGAGCAGCTTATATATCGCTCTGGCGTTGGTAACCGGCGCCGGTGTTGCCGTTCAGTCATTGATCAACGCTCGTCTGCGCGTCGTGCTGGGCGGACCGCTCTGGGCGGCAATCGGACAGTTCGTTGTCGGGCTGCTGCTGCTGGCCTTGCTCGCGGTTGTCACACGCCAACCGTCGCCCACGTTCGGCGAGGTGCCGCGCGCCCCGTGGTGGGTCTGGACCGGCGGGGCATTTGGCGCGACCTTCATCGTGGTCAGCATCGTGCTGACGCCGAGGATGGGGACGGCGCTGACCCTGGCGTCGATCACCGTCGGCCAGATGCTGATGGCGCTGGTGCTCGATCACCACGGCTGGTTGGGAGGACCGGTGATCCGCCTGTCACCGTTGCGCCTGCTCGGTGCCGCCTTGCTGCTCGCCGGCATTTGCTCATGACGGGGAAGGAGTTAGGGCTCTGGGCTCTAGGCTCCAGGCCTCACTAACGCCAACGGAACAGCTTTAGCGCAAGTCCGAAAGACACTGCACCCCAAGTGCTCACCAGTGCCATCTCGCCCCATACCTGAGCGAGGCTGGCTCCGTCCAGGATCACGGCACGCAACGCGTCGTTCAGCGCGGTCAGCGGCAGCGCGTGGATGACCGGCTGGAGCCACGCGGGGAAGTTGGCGTAAGAGAAGAACACGCCGCTGAGAAGCCACATCGGCAGCTGGAACGCGTTCACCAGTCCGGACACGGCTTCGATGGTGCGCGCGCGGCTGCCCAACAGGAGCCCGATCGCGCCGAATGCCAGCGCTCCCACCAGCACCACGACGGCGATGGCCGCATAGGTTCCCAAGATCGGCAAGCCCAGCACCAGGCTCCCGAACGCCAGTGGCAACGTGGCCTCAGGGGCCAGGAAGACCATTCGGCCCAGCACCTGCGCCAGCAGATACTCCCACCGCTTCATCGGGCTGGCCATGAAGCGCTTGAGGAGCTTCCGCAGCCGGGCATTGACGATGGGAAACGCCACCGCCCACATGCCGTTGGTCATGATGCCCATCCCGATGAGTCCCGGGATCAGCCAGTCCACGTAGCGCGAACCCGGCACCGTGACGCGCTCCTGCACGGCGTCCCACGGATCCACGCGCCCCGCCGCCCGCTTCAGCGCGTCGTCGACTGCGAGGCGAGCACGGTGGCTTTCGTCCTGCGAGGCGTCGTACCGGTAGGTCGGCGGGTCGGCAGGCACGACCACGATGTGCACGACGCCGTCCCTCAGCGCCCCGCGCTCCTGGTCCGGCGTCAGGTCCACCACGCGCAACCCGGGTGCTGCCTCCAGCGCGCGCCGCGTGGCCGGACCTTGCGGGCCTTGCGCCAGTCCGACGACGATCGGCCGATCGCCGGCCGACGGGAACGCCGCCGCCAGCGCGAGCGTCAGCACCAGCGGAAACACGAACGCCCAGAACATGGCCTCGGGCTCGCGAAAGAACTCGAGGACCCGCGCCTGCGTCAGCTCGACGAGCGGATGACGCGCGCCACCGCGCGTTGCCGTCTTGACCGGCTCGATGCCGTCCATGTGCATCAGTCTCTTCGGGTCAAGACGGCCCGCCCCGCCGAAGGCGGGGCAAAAAGACACTGCCAGTAGTGAGGCGGAGCCATTCCGAACCAGGGCGGAGCCTCACTACTCGTCCCTCAGATGGCGTCCGGTCAGCGACATGAACACGTCTTCGAGCGTGCCCTCGTGAGTCACGACCTTCGGTGCGCCGAGCGCCGTGATGAGGGCCTTGGGGGTGTCTTGCGCGATGATCCGCCCGTGGTCCACGATGGCCACGCGGTCGCACAACGCCTCGGCCTCGTCCATGTAGTGCGTGGTGAGGAGGACCGTGCCGCCTTTCTGCCGGAACGCTCCCAGCACGTCCCACAACTGGCGCCGCGACTGCGGATCGAGCCCCGTGGTGGGCTCGTCGAGGAACAGCAGGTCGGGCTCCCCGGCCAGCGCGCAGGCGATCGACAGCCGCTGCTTCTGGCCACCGGACAAGTGCACGACAAGGGAGGTCCGCTTGCTGGACAGCCCCACCAGCTCCACGAGCGCGCCGACGTCGGGGCCCTGGTGATAGAAGGACCGGAAGAGGCGCACCGTTTCCTCGACCGTCAGCTTGTCGGTCAGCTGCGTTTCCTGCAGCTGGATGCCGAGCCGCTGCCGCAGCTCGCTTTCATGCGACGACCAGCCCAGGCCGAGCACCTCGACGTGGCCGGCGTCTGGCGGCAGCAGGCCCTCGAGGATCTCGATGGTCGTCGTCTTGCCGGCGCCGTTGGGACCGAGCAGGCCGAAGCATTCGCCGGCTTCGACCGCCAGCGACAACCCGTCGACGGCGATCACCGGCCCGTAGCGCTTCACGAGATCCGTGCAGCGCACGGCGACATTGGTCACGTCGATATTGTGTGCCGCAAACAAAAAGGCGGGTCCTGGTTTCCCAGGACCCGCCTCAGTTCCGCCCTCCAGGCCTGTAGCCTGTAGCCCGGAGCCTGGAGCCCTTAAAAATCGAATTGCGCCCCTATCTTGAAGAACCGCGCCTGCAGGATCGAGTTCGGCTGGATCCAGTTCGCTCCGCCTGTCGCCAACGGCACGAACCCGTTGTTGTAGGTCAGGATCGTGCTGGAGTTGGTGGCGTTGTAGAGATCGAAGTTGAGCATCGTCCGTGTGTTGCCGAACCGGAGCAACTTCGAGAAGCGCAGGTCGAGCTGGTGGAGGGACTCCCCATACATCGAGCCTGGGTTGACGATGTTCACCGTCTGGTTGCCGCCTGTCAGCGGCCGTCCGAGCCCGATGACCTGCGTGCTGTTGACCGCCCAGTTGGCTGCCAACTCAGGACCCGGCAGGAACTGGTAGGTGCCCGAGACCTGGACAGCGATCTTCGGCAGCGTGTAGGAGGCCGAGCCCTTCGCCTGCGTCAGCCAGTTGGTGTCCACGTGACAGAACGGCAGGTTGGGCGCGTTCGCGGCGACCGAGAGAATCGTCTCCGGGACGTCGTCGATGATGTCGCAGTTGTCCGTCGACGTGCGGCCGGTGCTCGTGCCGCCCGAGAGGAACACGCCGTTGCCCAGCCGGGCGTTCGCGGAAATGTCCACGCCGTTCCAGTGCTCGTACTGGTCGCCGTAGTTCTTCGCGAGCCTCACGATGTTGTCGACCTGGCCGTTCTTGGCCGGCACCAGGTTCTGGTGGCCCGGCACCGTGTATCCGCCGCCGTCGGGCAGGCGCGGATCGAGCGGCGCGATCACGCTGAACGGCGTGTAGTCGGCCGCCGTGACCAGGCGGTTGTCGGTGACCAGGAAGTTGCCGGTACGAGCGGCGGAAGTAGCTCACGTCAAGGGAGACGCGCGGCAGGATCTCGTGCTGGATGCCCGTCGAGTACTCCCAGTTGTAGTTGCGCTTGCCCCAGCCGTTCATCAGATCCGGGTCGTAGGCCGTGGAGGGGATGCCGCCGCCGAAGCGGAGGTCGCTTACGACGTCGCAAAAGTCGCCGCCGCTGGCGCGGTTGTCCTGCACGGTGAAGATACCCAGGTTGCAATCCGGGTTCTTGTTGTTGTTGGCATCGGTCCACGCGCGCGTGACCACGTTGGCCAGGTTGTTGATCGGGTTCGGCGTGCCGGTGAGCGGTCCCGTCGTCCCCAGGCCCTGGAGGTACTTGTTCAAGGTGACCTTCACGGCCGTCCTGCCCGTGCCGAACACGTCCCATCCCATCTGGAATTTCGGCGTGATGTCCCTGTAGTTCAGGTTGTCCTGCTTCGGGATCGTGCGAGCGCGGTTCGGCGCGTACAGCGAGTTGGTCAACTCCTGCTCAGGGAAGCCCTGGATGAAGTTGTCGTAGCGCAACCCGGCCGAGATCGTGACCCGGTTCAGCGTCCACTTGTCCTGCACGAACAGTCCGAAGTCGTGGTACACGCGAACCTTCTGCGTCACCGGCAGCGTGCGCTGCGTAATCTGGTTCGGCACGCTGTTGAGGAACCGGTACTGCAGCGGGTTCAGCGCGTAGGTCTCGTTGTCGTGATAGCCGAGGGCGTCGTTGGCCCCCACCTTGAACGCGTGCGAGCCCGTGATGTAGGAGGTGTTGAAGCGCCAGTGGAAGTTGTTGTTCCACGAGTTGTTGTAGGTGCCGACGCGGCCCCGGTACTGGAGGTTGGGAATCGCGCCGCCCTGCTCCTGGATCCCGATCATCTGTGGATCGAGGGTCAGGCCCTTGGTCTGCAGGTGCATGTTGCCCCAGCGCTCCACACGGTGGATGCCGCTGGCTTCGATCAGGATCTTGTTGGTCAGCGGTGACGTCCAGTCGAGCAGCACCGGCCGCTGGACGGGGAAGCGTCGATCGGTCGCCGCCTCGGGCGCTGTCGTCGCGTTGATGGCGTCGTGGCACGCGCAGAAGATCTGCTGCTGGTAGGTCACGCCGATCTTGTTCTTCGGGTTCACCTGCCAGGACAGCCGCACCTGGTAATCCGTCCACTTCTTCTCGAGAGACGCTGGCTGGCTCGGATCGGCTACGTAGTCGAACCGCGCCGGGTTGTTGGCGTTCTGGTTGAAGAACATCCCCGCCGCGAACAAGTAGGCGCCCTGCGAGCGGCCGCTGGCGAAGAACCAGAGCTTGTCTTTCTTGATCGGGCCACCGAAGCCGGGGTTGAAGTCCCAGTTCTTGTCCACGCCGCCGGGGTTGGCCAGGCGCGGGTTCTGGCGGAGCAGGTCGGCATCGACGTTGTCGCCTTGCATGGAGCTATTGGCGAAGTTGCCGAAGAAGCTGCCGTGGTACTGGTTGCCGCCTTCGCGGGCGATGAAGTTGATGCGCACGCCGCCCGTGGCCAACGAGGCGTCTACGGCCGCGGTATCGAACACCATCTCCTGCACGCCGGTCGCGTTCGGAATGGCGCCGCCACCCCAGCCGCCGCCGATCATCGAGCTCAGCGACACGCCGTTCATCATGAAGCGCTGTTCGTCCTGCCGTCCGCCGTGCACGACGAGCGACCGCGTTTCGGGCCCGAGCGCGCCGCCCACGTTCTGGTTGGCCAGACCGCCGGTCAACGAGGCGCCCGGAATCAGCACGCCCAACTCGAACATGTTGCGGCCGGTGGGCAGGGCGGTGATGGTGTCCGCATCCATCACGCGCTGGCGAGTGGCGCTCTGCACGTCCACGATCGGCGCTTCGCCCGTGACCGTGATGGTTTCTTCCAGCGCGCCGACGCGGAGTTCCGCGTCGACCGAGGCGGTGAAGGCACCTGTCAGATTGATGCCGTCACGCTTGACCGCGTTGAAGCCTGGCAGGGTGAAGGTCACCGTGTAGGCGCCGGGCCGGAGCTCCGTAATCCGGTACTGGCCGTTTCCGTCCGTGACGGCCGTCCGGACCTTTTCGATAATGGCGGGGCTGGCCGCTTCCACAGTCACGCCCGGAAGAACGGCGCCCGAGGTGTCCCTGACGACTCCCGTGATCGAGGCCTGGGCAAACGCCACGGCTGGCAGCAACACCAACGCTGCCAATGCGGCCCCAGTTCTCGCTATACTCGTATCATTCGCTTCCTCCTAGGGTTGGTCCCGAACCGGCTCTGACGAAGCAAAGTTTGGTCTGATTGGTGGAAAACTGCAACCGGACTCGGATGCCCGAAGTTGCACAAGCCTTATCGAGCGCGGCAGGATTATCGAATTCGCCTATGGTGCAGCTCTCTCGTCCGACCGTCAGTCGCCACACGAAGGCATGGGGGGCGGCTCTCGTGTGGCTCCTCCTCGCCGGGCCGAGTTCAGCACAGGACGTCTATCGCCAGACCGTGGTCGTCACGGCGGCCGTCACTCCAGTCGAACTCGGTGCCACCAGCCGGACGCTGACCGTCATCACGCGCGACCAGATTGCCGCCCTTCCGGCTTTCAGCATCGCGGACGTGTTGCGAACGGCTGCTTCGGTGGACGTCCGGGCGCGGGGCGAGCGTGGGCTGCAAACCGACTTCGCCGTCAGGGGCGCCGGGTTCGGCCAGGTGCTGGTGCTGGTGGACGGCGTGCGGCTCAACGACGTGCAGTCCGGGCACCACAATGGAGACATCCCCGTGCCGCTCGACGCCGTGGAGCGAATCGAGGTGCTGCACGGTCCCGGGGCCTCGCTTTTTGGAGCCGACGCGTTCGGGGGCACGATCAACGTCATCACCCGCCGAAGGGCCGACTCGACCGCCGCTGCGTTCGCGGGCGCGCACGGACTGGTGGGCGGCCGCACGCAGTGGGGCGCTGGCGACGCCCGAGCCAGCCACGTGCTCTCGGTTTCATCCGAGCGGTCCGGCGGTTTCATGTACGACCGCGACTTCGTCACCACGTCGGCCCGGGCCCAGACCTCCTTGGGTGAGCGGACGCGTGCGACGGCGTCGTGGATGGGCAAGGAGTTCGGGGCCAACAACTTCTACGGCGGCAACGCGCCCTCGCGCGAATGGACGAACCAGACCCTGTTGTCGCTGAATCATTCGATTGGCGCCCGCGCCGGATGGTCGTTCGCCACGGTGGGCTCGTATCGCACCCACGGGGACCGCTTCGTCTTCAACCAGACCCGGCCCGAGCTGTCGGACAACCGGCATCGGACCCATGCCGCGATCGGCACGCTAGTCGCCACGCGGCGCATCCCTGGCGGAACGGTGACAGCCGGAACCGAGGTGGGCCAGGACTGGATCCGCTCGACGAACCTCGGCGACCACGAGCTGTCGCGTGTGAGCGGCTTTGCCGAGTGGCGTCATCAGGTGGGGCGGTCCCTGCATGTGGATGCCTCTTTGCGCGCGGACCGCTACGACGAGTTCGGCACTGCCTGGAATCCGTCGTTCGGCGTAGGCTGGTGGGCCTCCGGACGGGTCCGGCTGCGGGCATCCGCGGCGCGAGCGTTCCGCGTGCCCACCTTCACTGAGCGGTACTACTCGGACCCCGCCAACCTGGCGCGTGCCGAGGTGGGGCCAGAGAGTGCGTGGGCCGAGGAGGGTGGCGCCGACGTGTTCCTGGGGCGCGACTGGATGGTGCATGCCGTTGCGTTCCGCAGGACCGACACCAATGTGATCGACTGGCTACGCCCGAACACCACGGTCCGCTGGCAGACCTACAACGTGCGAGACGTGGACACGACCGGCGTGGAGCTGGGAGTGTCGAGGTCGCTGCCGCGCGACGGGCTGCTGCGTGCCGAGTTCACCGGCCTGGACGTATCGGCCCCGTCGGTGACGCAGCTCTCGAGGTACGCGCTCGATTACGCGCCGCGCTCGTTCGTGGCCACCGCCGTGCTGCCGCGGTTCGGCCGCGTTCGCATAACACCGCGCCTCGAATACCGCGACCGCCGTCGCCCTCGTTCACAGCCCGACGGCACCGTGGCCGTCAGCTCCGAAGACTACGTCCTGCTCGACACGCGCCTGAGCGTCCACCTCTCAACGATGTTTGAAGTGGCGGTCGACGGAACCAACCTCTTCGACGCCAGATATCAAGAGATCGCCGGCGTGGACATGCCAGGCGCGAAAGCGAGCGTGATGTTGGTAGTTCGTGGTTGGTAGTTGGTGGTTGTTCGTAATTCCACGACGAACGACGAACTACGAACTACGAACCGGCGCGCGAGGCGCTGGCTCTTGCTGGGTCAAGCAATGTAACGTGCCCAGTCCCCATACGAGATCGACCGCATGGATGCCCACGACCGAACGCTCGGGCATCAGCTGCGCCAGTGTGTCCAGCGCGACCCGGTCGTTGACGTCGTTGAACGTCGGCACGATCACGAAGCCGTTGCCGATGTAGAAGTTCGCGTAGCTGGCCGGCAGGCGTTCCCCACGCATCGTGACGGCGCGGGGAAAGGGAGATCGACGATGCGCAGCGGGCCCACGCCGGGCTGGCCGCTCGCCAGTTCCAGGCGCCGCTTGTTGTCGACTGAGCGAGCGTGGTTGTCGTCGGCGGGGTCCGGCTCGACAGCCAGCACCACCGTGTCCGGTCCGACAAACCGCGCGATGTCGTCCACGTGCCCGTGCGTGTCGTCGCCGACGCAGCCTTCGCCCAGCCAGATCGTGTGCGGCGCGCCCAGCCAGGTCGCGAACGCCGCCTCGTAGTCGCGGCGCCCGAGTCCGGGGTTGCGCACCTGCGAGTCGCTGAGCAGCCACTCCTCGGTGACCAGCACCACGCCCTCGCCGTTGACCTCGATGCCGCCACCCTCGAGCACGAGCCGATTCCCCGGTGTCGGGCCGCGTCGGCTGCTCGAGCGGCAGGCCGGTGATGCGCGCCATTGCCGCGCCGACGCCCAGGTCCTGCGTGTAGTTGTCGTACTTCGCCCAGCCGTTGAACGCCCAGTTCATGAGCACGACGCGACCGGCTTCGTCGAACACACCGGTCGGGGCCGAGTCGCGCAGCCAGACCCGGTCGGTCGGCACCACGTGCAGGCGCACGCGACCGGCGGGCACGCCGTGCGCCTCCAGCGCGCCCTGCGCGCTCGCACGCACCGCGGCGTCGTGACACAACACCTCCACGGGCTCGTGCGCGGCGATCACGCGGACGATCTCCGCGTAGACCCAGGGAATGGGGCCCAGCTTGCCCGGCCAGTCGGGTTCGTGATGAGGCCAGCTGAGCCAGGTGGCGCGGTGCGGCGCCCACTCGGCCGGCATGCGCCGCTGCCGGTCTGTCACCGGCCGAGGTACCGGTTCAGGATCGGCCCGTAGGCGTCCACCCGGCGATCGCGCAGGAACGGCCAGTTGCGGCGCACGGTTTCGATCAGCGCCGGGTCGCACTGGGCGGTCAGAATCGCCTCGTCGCGATCCGCCTCGGCCACGTAGCGGCCGAAGGGATCCGCGATGAACGAATGGCCGAAGAAGGTGATGCCGTCGGTGCCGGGTTCGGGTTCGTGGCCGATGCGATTCGGTGACGCGACGTACACGCCGTTGGCGATGGCATGCGCGCGTTGCATCGTGCGCCACGCGTCCACCTGCGCCTGGCCCCATTCAGCCTGCTCGGAGGGATGCCAGCCGATAGCGGTGGGGTAGAAGAGCACCTGGGCGCCCAGGAGCGACGTGATGCGCGCCGCCTCCGGATACCACTGGTCCCAGCAGATCAGGACGCCGATGGTCGCGTAGCGCGTCTTCCACACCGAGAAGCCTTTGGCGTGCGTCGGCGTGGGCCACTTGTGGGCCGTCGTGCGCGTCTCCCGGCGTGAAGTAGTACTTCTCGTTGAACAGCGGGTCGTCCGGGATGTGCATCTTCCGGTAGACGCCCAGCAGCGCGCCGTCGGCGTCGATGATGGCGGCCGAGTTCCGGTAGACGCCCGCTGCCTGGCGCTCGAAGAGCGGCACCACCAGCACCACCGCCAGTTCCCTGGCCAGGGCCTGGAGGGCGACGGTCGTCGGCCCAGGAATCGGCTCAGCCAGGTCGAACCGGCTGGCCTGCTGCGACTTGCAAAAGTAGGGCGAAGAGAAGAGCTCCTTCAGGCAGATGACCTGTGCGCCCCGGCCAGCGGCCTGGCGGATCAGCGTCTCGGAACGGGCCAGGTTCTCCCGAGCGCCGGAGCCGGCGTGATCCTGAATGATTCCGACCGTAAACGGGCTCGTGGACACAGGCCAAGTGTACGATGTTCCGTGATATCGTTTTTGTTTCGTGTCACTTATGGGGACAGGTCCGGATTCTGGTCGGCATCAGCCCGGTCACGAGAACACGATTGCCGTGCCGGGCTCGGTGGCCAATCTGGGCGGCGGGTTCGACACGCTGGGTGTGGCCGTGGAGCTGTACCTGCGCGCCCGCATCACCGAGCTGCGGGACGACGCGGGCGGCAAGCTGACCGTGGCCAGCAGCACGCCACCCGTGCACGGCGGCAACGCGATCGAGCGGGCGTTTGCCCTCGCGGTCGGCCGCACCGGGCGGCGGGCCCCGTCGGTCGCGGTCGAGGTCGACAGCGACATCCCGATGGCGGCCGGGCTCGGCAGCAGCGCCGCGGCGACGGTGGCGGGCCTGCGGGTGTTCGAGCGCGTGACCCGGCCGCTGCCCGACGACGAGTTGCTGGCGCTGGCCACCGAGGTCGAGGGCCACGCCGACAACGCGGCGCCGTCGCTGTTCGGCGGCCTGACGTCGGTGGTCGCCGACGAGGAGCATCATCCGGTGGCGCTGCGGTGGACGTGGCCCGACGAGCTGCGCCTGGTCGTGGCCACCCCGTCGGTGAAGCTGGCCACCGCCAAGGCCCGCGCGGCGTTGCCGGACATGCTGCCGCGGCGGGACGCGATCTTCAACCTGCAGCGGGTGCTGTCGCTGGTGCATGCGCTGCAGTGCCGAAGGACTACGCGCGCGTGCGCGAGGCGGTGCGCGACCGCTGGCACCAGCCGGCGCGGGCGGCGCTGGTGCCCGCAGCTGCGGGAGGTCCTGGCGCTGCAGGATCCCGACGTCCTGGGCGCGTTCCTGTCGGGGGCGGGACCGTCGGTGGCCGCTGCTGGCGCGGCGCAACTTCGAGCGGCTGGAGCAGCTGCTGTCGGCGCAGTACGATCGTGCGGGTGTGCAGGTGGTGGTGCGCACCCTGTCCGTGCACCACGCTGCCGGTGTTGACCGGTGCGTCTGTTGGGAGAACTGCATGAAGTTCGTGACCGGACTGGCGTGTCACCTGTGTGGCAAGACCTATCCGCCGAAGGCGTTGTGGGTGTGCAGCGAGTGCCTCGGGCCGCTGGAAGTGCACTACGACTACGCGGCCGTGAAAGCGGTGATGACCCGAGCGCTGATCGAGTCGCGGCCGCCGTCGCTGTGGCGCTATCAGGAACTGCTGCCGGTGGAGTCGCCGAAGACCGGGTTCAATTCGGGCTTCACGCCGCTCGTGCGCGCCACGCGGCTGGCCAAGGAGCTGGGCGTCGCCGAGCTGTACCTCAAGGACGACTCGGTGAACCACCCGACGTTCTCCTACAAGGACCGCGTCGTGTCGGTGGCGGCGACCCGCGGCGTGGAGCTGGGGTTCCCGGTGTTCGGCTGCGCCTCGACCGGCAACCTGGCCGGCAGCGTCGCGGCCCACGCCGCGCGCCTCGGGCTGCCGTGCTACGTGTTCATCCCGCACGACCTGGAGCCGAACAAGGTGCTGGGCGCGGCGATCTATCGCCCGCAAGTCGTGGCGGTCGAGGGCAACTACGACGACGTGAACCGGCTGTGCACGCAGATCGCCGATCGCTACGGCTGGGGCTTTGCCAACATCAACCTGCGCAGCTACTACGCCGAAGGCGCCAAGACGATGGGCTTCGAGATCGTGGAGCAGCTGGGATGGCGCTATCCGGATCACATCGTGTCGCCGGTGGCCGGCGGGACGCTCCTGCCGCGGATCTCACAAGGGGCTGCGCGAGCTGAAGGAAGTCGGCCTGGCCGACGGCCCGCTGCCGACGCATCCACGCGGCGCAGCCCTCGGGATCGGCGCCGGTGATCAAGGCGCTCGAGGCGGGCCTCGAGTTCCCCGAGCCGGTGAAGCCCAACACCATCGCGAAGTCGCTGGCCATCGGCAACCCGGCCGACGGCTTCCAGGTGGTGAAGGTCGTGAAGGAAACCGGCGGCAGCGGCGCGATGGTCAGCGACGAGGAGATCCTGAGCGCCATCGAGCTGCTGGCGGCGACCGAAGGCATCTTCACGGAGCCGGCGGGCGGCACGACGCTGGCGGCGACGAAGGTGCTGATCAAGCGCGGCGTGATCAAGCCGAACGAGTCGGTGGTGGTGTGCATTACCGGCAACGGCTACAAGACGGCCGAAGTGATGCGCGACCGCGTGCGATACAAGCCCGATTCACGCATCGGCACGCAGCCTGGCCGGATTCGAGCGCGTGGTCGCGCCGCACGGCGACGAAGACGGCCTAGGCGCAGGAGGCGTCGCAGCGCTCGTGTATCCGACGTTCCTCCGCCTGGCCGGCCGCAAGGTCGTGGTCGTCGGCGGGGGGCCGGTGGCGGCGAGCAAGCTCGACGGCCTGCTGGCGGCGGGCGCGCAGGTCACGGTGGTCGCTCCCGACATCGGCCTGAACTCGAGCGTCCGGGCGTGCGGCTGGTCCGGAAGGCCTTCGAGCCGGCGACCTCGACGGCGCGTGGTGGGTGGTGGCGGCCGCGCCCGCCGAGGTGAATCGGGCCGTGCTGGCCGCCGCGGATGCACGGCAGCTGTGGGTGAACGCCGTGGACGATCCGCCGAATGCCACGGCCTATCTGGGCGGCGTGGTGCGCCGGTCGGACGTGACGGTGGCGATTTCGACCGGCGGACGCGCGCCCGCGCTGGCCGGGTCTGCTGCGCGAGGCGATCGATGCGTGGCTGCCGGGCGACCTGGACGCGTGGCTGGAGGCGGCGGACGAGGCGCGCCGCGAGTGGAAACGCGACGGCGTGCCGATGGAACAGCGGCGGCCGAAGCTGCTCGAGACGTTGAACCGGTTGTATGAACGACACTGATCCCGCGACTCCCTTTCCCACGCCGGGCGGCGCGCCCGGTCACGTGGCGCTGGTCGGCGCCGGGCCCGGCGATCCGGATCTGTGGACGCGTGCGCGCGGTCCGGCTGGTCGGCGAGGCCGACCTGGTGCTCTACGACGCGCTCGACCGACGTGGACGCGCTGCGCGGCGCTGACGTCGGCGCAGCTCTTCTTCGTCGGCAAGCGCGCGGGCCGGGCCAGCGTCGATCAGGAGACGATCAACCGCCTGATGATTCGCGCGGCGAAGCGCGGGCGGCGCGTGGTGCGGTTGAAGGGCGGCGACCCGTTCGTGTTCGGCCGCGGCGGGGAAGAGATGCTCGCGCTGGCGTAGGCCGGCGTGCCGTTCGAGGTGGTGCCGGGCGTGACGACGGCCGTGGCGGCGCCGGGGTTGGCGGGGATTCCCGTCACGCACCGCGGCATGTCGTCGGCGTTCCTGGTCGTGGCCGGCCACACGCCCGAGTCGCTCGACGGGGCGCTGTCGGCCGTTCGTCCCAACGCCGTCACGGTGGTGGTGATGATGGCGCTGGCAGGCCGCGCCGCCGTGGTGGAACGCCTGTTCGCGCACGGCTGGGCGGGCAAGACGCCCGCCGCGGTGGTCTGCGAGGCGTCCACGCCGGACGCGTGGACCTGGACGGGCCGCCTGGACGAGCTGGCATCGGCGCGAGCCCGCCGCGAGGCGCCGCCGGTGTACTAATCATTGGAGAGGTCGTGGAAGTGCGGGCGTCGCTGGCGGCGGCCATGCGCCGCCCGGCGGGAGCCGGCAGGCGGGGCGAGGTGAAGTATGGCCGCAATTGACGAAACCAGGGTGGTGGGGCGCGGAAGCGTCAACTTCGCCAGCGAGAGCGACATCGACGAGTTCGTCAACCTGCTCGGCAAGTTCGAGAGTGGCGAGATGGCCCCCGACGACTGGCGGCGCTATCGCCTGACGCGCGGCACCTACGGGCAGCGTCAGGACGGCGTGCAGATGCTGCGCGTCAAGGCGCCGCAGGGCGTGGTGAGCAGCGGCCAGATGCGCGCGTTTGCCACGGTGGCCGTCGAAGTACTCGCGCGGGTTCGGCCACGTGACGACGCGGCAGAACATCCAGCTGCACTTCGTGCTGCTGAAGGATTGCGAGGACGCGATGCGCATCCTCGGCGACGAGGGCCTGACCACGCGCGAGGCGTGCGGCAACGCCGTGCGCAACGTGACCGGCTGCCCCTACATGGGCACGTCGCCAGCGAGATCTTCGACGTCGTATCCCTATGCCGAGGCGCTGACCCGCTACTTCCTGCGGCATCCGCTGGCCGCGGTGCTGCCGCGCAAGTTCAAGATCGCCTTCGAGGGCTGCACCGAGGACCACGCGCTCGCGTCGATCAACGACATCGGCTGGCGCGCGAAGATTCTGGACGGCCGGCGTGGCTTCCGCGTGACCATCGCCGGCGGCACGTCGATCATGCCGGTGACCGGCTACGTGCTCTACGAGTTCCTGCCGGTGGAAGAGATGCAGAACGTGGCCGAGGCCGTGCTGCGCGTCTTCCACAAGTACGGCGACTACGAGCACCGGCAGCGGAACCGGATGAAGTTCGTGGTGAAGCAGCTGGGCTGGGAGACGTTCCGCGCCAGGGTGATGGAGGAACTCGAGGCCTTCGTCGCTACCGGCGGCGCACCGCTGAAGCTCGACCGCCGACCAGTTGAAGCCGCAGGGCGCGCCCGACTGGGCACCGGCGGAGGCGCCGTCGGTGGGCGCGGTTGCCGCCGCCGCGGTGACGCCCGTCATCGGCCCTGGCATCATGCCCGGCTCGGTGAAGCTGCAGACCATCGAAGACCCCTTCGTGCGCTGGGGCCTGACCAACGTGGCGCCGCAGAAGCAGACCGGCTACCACCACGTGACCGTCCGGCTGCCGCTCGGCGACATGACGGCAGGGCAGATGCGCGTGCTGGCGGATCTGGCCGAAGCCTACGGCGACGGCACGATGCGGCTCACCGTGGAGCAGAACGTGCTCTTCAAGTGGGTGAAGAAGGAAAGTCTGCAGCCGTTCTACGACCGCATAGCCGCGGCGGGCCTGGGCGCCGCCGACGCCAACACGCTGGGCGACGTGGTGAGCTGCCCGGGTGCGGAGAGCTGCCGCCTGGCCGTCACGCAGTCGCGCGGGCTGGGACGGGCGCTGACCGAATACCTGAGCACGCGCTCGGACCTCGTGGCGATGGTGCCGGGCGGGAAAGGCACCATCAAGATCAGCGGCTGCCCCAACGGCTGCGGCCAGCACCACGTCGCGTCAATCGGGTTCCAGGGCAGCGTGCGCAAGGTGGGCGGCAAGGCCATTCCGCAGTACTTCGTGATGGTCGGCGGCGGCTGCGCGGACGATGGCACCGCGTACTTCGGCAAGGTCGTGTCCAAGGTGCCCGTGCACCGCATCAACACCGTGGTGGAGCGGCTGGTGAACCTGTATCGCGAGCAGCACCAGCCCGACGAGGAGCTGGGCGCGTTTTTCCGCCGCGTGCCGCCGTCGGTGGCCACCGAGGCGCTGAAGGACCTGGCGCTGCTGCTGCCGAACGAGATCACCGACCAGGATTACGTGGATCTCGGCGAGAGCCAGGCGTTCAACCCCGAGGTCATGGACGGCGAGTGCGCCGTCTAGCCCCGGTCTGAACGGTTGCCGCTCGACCAGAGCGGCAACCCGCGTCGTCTTCCCACACGACAGCTAGAATCTGCACGATGTCGGGATGGACCCCTGCGCGCGAGCTCGCACTGGCCGAGGCTGGCACGCATGATGAACCTGCCCGGCTCGATTGGCTGAGGCACCCGGCAGGTCGGTTCACGGCCTTCGGGGCAGCCATTCCACCTTCAGGTTCTGCTCGCCTTCAAGGGGTTCGATTTCGGGATCGCCAGTGAGGAGAATCGCGTTGAACTCGACGGCGGTCGCGACGGCGAACGCGTCAGCATAGGCGATCGCGTGCCTGGACTTCAGCTCGGCCGCGCGACGCACCCGCCGACGCGTCGCATCCTTGACCGAGACGGGGAGAGCCCCCCGCAGTGCCATGCGCCAGAGCGACTCGGCTTCGTCGCGTCGCTCGACACGGACCAGGCGGTAGTACGCTTCGCCGAGATTGATGACGGAGGTCACGCACTCGGCACGTGCGGCTTCGGCTTCATCAAGCCAGCGCTGAACCGCCGCAGCACCAGGCTCGTCCTGAAGCCATGCGAGCCATGCGAACGCATCGAGACAAGCTCTATCGTTTCGCTTCACGACGGTGCTCCGCGAGGTGCTCCTTCAACGCGGTGGCGCCCTTGGCCGAACCGCGCAGCGCGCGCCATCCGGCCTGACGGCGCGATGACCGTGCCTGCTTGAGGGGCGTCAGCAGGAGACCCTCGTCGGATTCGACAACCGCCAAGCGCGTTCCTGCGGTCAGACGATGTTTCTCCCGGAGCGCACGCGGAATGACGACTTGTCCCTTGGAAGAAACCGTTGTCGTAGCCATGGCCGCTATCTTACCACTCCTGGTAAGACGAAGGGCGAAGCGCCGTCTAGCTGTCCTTGCTTCGTGTAGCGTGAAAGGCGAACGCAAAGAGAACCGCAAAGACGAGATCCACGATGCCGCCGGCGACGAGCGAGCCAGCCACGCGGCCGTTGGCATAGAGCAGTACCGCCGCGACGCCGAACGTGATCTTCTCGAGGATGGCCGGGAGCATCATCACCCTGTAGCGCCGGACGTCCCTCGATATCAGAAGAAATGCGACTTGCCAGGCGAGCGCCACGCCGATGAAACCGTAGAAGTATTCGGGGTGTGTGATCGGCGGGGGAAAGTCTCTGGCGATCCTCGCCTCGAGCGAGGACCGGGGCAGAACGACCAACAGGCCATAGACGCCCGCAACCAGGAAGACTCGTCTCGCAAACCGATCGCCCGCTGTCGCGGCTGGCTTGATGTGCTCCATGGTCTGGTTGGGCAACTCTATCCCGTGTTCCGAAGGACACAGACATCCCGCGTCGCGGCGGCTACCCTCGTTCCATGAACATGACACCTCGGCTGTTGGTCCTGGCCCTCGGCGCCGCGTTGACGACCGGCGCGTGCGGGACGACGGCGTCGGACGCCACCGATACGCCCCTGATCTCCAGTAAAGGTGCCCCTGCAATCGCCGCGACGGCGCCCGCCGCTTACAGCGATGTGACCATTCCCACGGGCACGTCGCTGCCACTCGCTCTGACCAGCGGGATCGCGTCGGACACGAGTGCTCTCGAGGACGCGGTCTCCGCGGAACTCACGCGTGCCATTTCGATCAACGGCCGTGAAGTACTGCCGGCCGGCACGCGATTGACCGGCTTTGTGACTGCCGTTGACGATTCGAATCGAGTAAAAGGGCGGGCGTCGATCGCGTTCCGCTTCACCGCGCTGCACGCGGCAGACACTCAGTACGACCTGCAGTCCGCGGCGTTATCGCGTCAGGCTCCCGCCACGAAGGGTGAAGACGCGGCAAAGATCGGCATCGGCGCCGGCGCCGGTGCGGTGATCGGAGGAATCCTCGGCGGCAAGGACGGCGCGGCGACAGGAGCCGTGGTGGGTGGCGGCGCCGGAACCGGTGTCGTGCTCGCCACCAAGGGCCGGGAAGTGCGTCTCGGACCAGGCGCCGACGTGACGACACAGCTCGAAGCGCCGCTGACGATCCGCGTCTCCGTCAGCTAGCGGACATCCTGCCGCCGCCACCCGAAGCACGGATTCAGTGAGCCGTCGAGCGACGGAGCCAGAGGATCACTTGAACGACGGACATCAGGGCGACGCCGAATAGCAGACCAACGAACCAGCGGAGCGGCGACGCCAGGTTGCTCGGCAGCGCCGCGGGTACTGCCACCAGGTCTGGCAGGAAGCGGGGGATGGCGAGCACGTACGCGAAAGCGATGACCGGCGCCCCGAACCACCAGGCCGGGATCCCAATCCGTCCGCGCGCCGTTTCGTGGTACAGCGGCTCCTTGGTCACGGTTACTCGCGCTCGTTGGTCTTGTCCAACGCCTCGATCCGGCGCGACAGCCGGTTGGCCGCATCGCGGTTCATCCGCCACGCCAGCGCGGACATGATGACCAGAACGCCCAGAAAGCCGAGAACGCTTCTGAGCGAGCGTCCTTGCTCGGCGGACCACCCGACGATCAGGAACACCGGCCCGATCATGAGCGGCAGGAGGTACCAGAGCCAAACCGATCGGAGGAGTCGCTCCCCATGGACCAGCGCATCGCGGAAGGCGGTGCGGCTGGCGTCGAACGCCAGATCCATCGGCAGCGGCCGCATCGCGTGGCGCCTCAGGTAGAGGACCACGAACCCGGCCCCTGCGGCCACCAGCGCGAAACCGGCTTTCGCCGTCATCTGCGGCGCCCACACCGCTGCCGCGATGCCGGCGCCGATCACGAAGATTCCGGCAGCGGATTCAACGCGGCGTGTCACGCGGGCTGCCCGTTCCACCTGCCGCATCTCGCCGCGTAGCTCGTCGAGGGAGAGCCCGGTGCCGGCCGCGAGCGATGGGCGTGGGTTGGCTCCCGGGCCGGCCAGCCGGCCAGCGATGAGGGCCAGGCACGTGAGCGAGCCGGTGATCACGCCCCAGCGCGTCAGCAGGAGCTCGGGCCGCGCGACGGCGAGCACCGCCTGCGTGGCCACCGCGCAGAGCGCGACGGCGACGCCATCGCCGATCGCGCGCCGTGCCGGGGAGAGCGACAGGTCCTGGTACGCGTCTCGGAGCAGGAACGTCGCAAGCACCGCCAACGCCGGAATCACCGCGTTCAGCCACAGCCTGGGGCTGCCGCCGAACGAGGCGAAGAGCATCAGAAACGCCAGGGCGACCATCGGCGCGTTCGTGGTACGCCTGATGCGGCTGAAGACCAGGAAGGGCAGCGCGCGCAGGGCCTCGAACACATAGGCGGCGGGAGACGTGTAGCGCTCCCACAGGTCGCCCATGACCGCCTCGCGACACGCGGGCGGGATGAGGGCGCGGACGACGGCGTCGGCTAGCGCAGGCGGACGGGCTTCCATTTTCGGCTCGGGTTCCACACGTCACCTCCCCAGAGCTTTTCCAGATGGTCCACGACCCGCTTGGCCGCGACCGCCGACTCGTGCAGCGCTCGCTCACCGGGGGCTTCCAATTGGTAGTGGCGCTTCGAGCGGCCGCCGCGCTCGGGCGTCGGGTCCGACATCCACGAGGTCACGAAGCCCTTGTCCTCCAGCCGGTCGAGGGTCGCGTAGACCGCACCCAGCGACACGTCCCGTGGGCTGATGAATTCCACTACCTTGGCGTGGATCGTCACGCCGTACGCCTGCTCCCGCAGGGTCATGACGGCCGTCAGCACATATTGTTCGAATTGCCCCACCGTGGCCGAGTGCGCCATTACTCATACATAGTCTGGCTAATAAGCACGTGTCAAGACGCTAGGGAAGGGCGATCTCTCATCCGCGCGATTTCCAGGCCAGCGCCACGAGGCGCACGTCCACGGCGCCGCGCTTCGGCTTGATCTCGATGGTGTCGAGCGCGACGTCCGTGCTGCCGGTGGCCCCGAGCGCCGCGATCTCCTCTGCGAGTTCGGCCTCGAGTGCCTTCAGTTCGCGTTCGGCCTCCTGCTGCCGCTCCTGGGCGCGGGCGATGTCCTGCGTCTCCTTCACCGAGCGGCCGACGCCGCGCACCGCGGTGGTGGCGCGCCCCAAGGTCGAGAGCGAGACGGCCTTCCGGCCGAACAGCGCGCCAAGCACGGTTGCGCCCACGGACACCATCGTCTGCGTCTTCTGCTGCGATGCCTGCTGCTCTTCGCGGGCCACGGCATCGCCGGCCGATTGCAGACGCTGGGTCAGCCGCGCCACCTTGGGCGCGTACTTGTCGCGGAGCTTCTGCACGGCCGCGTCGCGTGACTCGCGCTGCGCCAGCTGCAGGCGCTGGCGGAAGTCGCGCTCGCTCTCGCCCCCGTTGGACGTCAGCTTCAACGACGGCGCCGCATAAAGCATCAGACGCTCGGCACGCAGCACCCACTGCTCGAAGTCTCTCGTCCAGGCGGCGTACCGCTTGGCGTCCAGGCCGGCAGGCGGCAACGGCGCGATACCTGGCCGTCTCGCTGCTCGCGGGCGGCGCCGCCGGCCAGATCCTCGGGCGTCGCATCGGACGGCTCGGCGCGTTCCCAGTCGATCGCCACCGCGCCGTCGGTAAATGGCACGGTCACGTGCAAATCCTCGACAGTGTCGATGCCACGCTTGGTGTCGGTGTAATGAACGCGCGCCGACCCGTACAGCACCGGCAGGAACTCTGTAACGCTCCCGTCGCGGGCAGGTAGAACTCGCGAACGTTCGCCGGCAGCACCTGTTTGGCGGTGACCGCCGAGGATGGCGCCCCAGTCGGGGGCGGCGCCGCGGTTCGGGGCAGCGTCGGCCGGCGCGGCCGCTGGTGCGGCGCCCAACCGCGCGCTTGAGCTCGTCGCGTCCCATCGGGCCCCGCAGATACGACAGCGTCCACCGCGTCTCGAAGACCACTGGCTCGCTGTCGTGGACGTTGTGCATGAGGAACACGCGCTTCTTGAGCGACGACAGCGTCTTGTCCAGCGTGGCGCGGTCGAGGCCGCTCGTCACACCCTCCAGGCCGTCCAGCACGCGGCCCTTGTCGCGCTCGGTCTGGAGCTTGCCCGAGAAACCAGGTGCCGGTGTTCGACAGTGCCTTGTAGTCCAGATCCACGGGGTTCTGCGTGGCCAGCACGATGCCGACGCCGAAGGCGCGTGCCTGTTTCAGCAAGGTCAGGAGCGGCAGCTTCGACGGCGGGTTCGCGACGGGCGGCAGGTAGCCGAACACCTCGTCCATGTAGAGCAGCGCCCGCAGCGACCCGGTGCCGGTCTGTCGCCGCGTCCACTCGAGCAGGGCGTTCAGGACCAGCGACACCACCATCATGCGTTCGGCATCGCCCAGGTGGGCGATGGAGACGACGGCGACTGCCGGCTTGCCCGTCGCGTCGTACAGCATCGCGCCCGACATCCAGCGGCACGCCGTCCAGCCACACGTCGAAGCCGGGCGAGGCCAGCACGCTGTTGAACCGAAGGGCCAGCTCCTGTCGATCCTTGGCTGGATAGAAGGTCTCCAGGTCCAGCACGCCGACGCGATCGAAGGACGGCCGCTGGATCTGCTGAACCAGCCACGGCAAGTCCGCCGATCCCGTGGCGGCGGCCGCCGACGTCAGGATGGCCGACACGAACGTCAGCTCGCCGATCGTGCGGTCCCAGTTCGGCGAACCCCGCCAGTGCCAGCAGGCTCGCCGCGGTGCTGGTCACACGTGCCCGAGTGTCCTCGTCGTTCTCGTCGCCGGCGGCCCTCAGCGACCGCAGCAGCGCCAGCGGCGTGCCGGCGCGGCTGCCGGGTGTAAAGACGCGCACAGCCGCGGCGCGCTTGAAGGCCGCGATGCGATCCGCGACTGATCCCACTCGGCGAGGCCCTTGGCCCATGTGGAGGCCTGTTCAGCGGCAAGCTGATCCGGCGTCAGGCCGCGCGCGGCCGCATCGGATGCGTCCACCCACGGACGGAAATCCGACGGCGCAAGGCTCGGAAACGTCAGCAGCAGGTTGGCCAGGTCGCCCTTGGGATCGATGGCCAGTACGGGAATCCCGTCGATGGCGGCTTCCTCGATGAGGCCGATGCCGAGGCCGGTTTTCCCGCTGCCCGTCATCCCGACGCACACGGCGTGCGTGACCAGGTCCTTCGAGTCGTAGAGGATCGGCTCGGCTTGACGTGCGCCCGATGCGAGGTCGTAACGCTTGCCCAGGTAGAACAGGCCCAGCTTCTCGTAGTCCACGAGCATGAGCCCCGATCATATGTCGGACATAATCACGAGGTGGTCAGGTTCGAGGCGCTCGACCCGGAGATCCGGGGCGTGCTGGCCAAGAAGGTCAGCGAGCTGGGACTGCGCGTCGAGGGGTCGCCGGTCCAGAAGTACGTGGACCAGTTGTATCGCGAGCTCGATCGCCGCGGCCTCAAGACGTTTCGTCCGGTCTGCTATCTGACCGACGAGTGGGGCTGCCCGGATCAGCAGCCGGTGCTCGGCATCCCGTTCTACCTGGCCGACCCCACGCTGCGATCGCTGGAGCGCGCGGTGGACACGCTCGAGAGCGAACGCCAGATCATGATGTACATGCGGCACGAGGCGGGGCATGTGTTCAACTATGCCTACCGCTTGTACACCACACCCGAGTGGCGAGAGCTCTTCGGCCCGTTCTTTCGCGCCTACCGCGACGAATATCGACCCGTCCCCTTCAGCAAGAAGTTCGTGCGCCACATCGAGGGCTGGTACGCACAGAAACACCCGGACGAGGACTTCGCCGAGACCTTCGCGGTCTGGCTCACGCCGCGGAGTCCCTGGCGGCGCCAGTACAAGGGCTGGCCCGCCATGCGCAAGCTCCGGTACGTCGAGCGCATGGCCAAGCAGTTCGCCACCACGGAACCCATCGTCAAGACCGGCGAGGTAGACATCACCCCGGAGGACATCAGCGTCACGGTGGAGCAGTTCTACGAGCAGGCGGCCAAGGAGCAAAAGACCCGCATCGACATCGCCCTGGATGCGCACCTGGGCGAGGTGTTCCTGACCCGCAGGCGAAAGGAATCGAAACCTGCGGCCGAGATAGTACGTAAGCACGAGCGCGAGCTGGTGGAGAAGATCACCTACTGGACGGGCGTGCCACGGCGGATCGTGCGGGGGCTGGTGGATTCGGTCTGTGCGACGTGCGAGCGGATGAAGCTGTGGGGCTATGTGGGTGAGGAAGCCAAGTATCTCGTGGAGGTCACCGCGCTGATGACGACGCTAGGCATGAACTTCTTGACCCGAGGGCAGTTCGACTCGCAATGAGCACGCTGAAGATCGCCGTGCTGTACGACCGCGTGTGGGAGGACGAGGCGGCCGAGGGCTCCGCACCGGCCGAACGGGCCCCTGTCACGCGCACGCTGGACAAGAAGGAGGTGGAGGACGAAGTCGTCGAGGCCCTGACCAAGCTGGGACACGAAGCCGCCCTCCACGAGCTCGACGGCACGCACAAGAGCCTCCTTGCTCTGGCCCGCCTGGAGTGCGACCTGGTGTTCAACCTCACCGAGTCGTTCGCCGACGACGACACCGCCGACTTCAAGATTGCCGGCTTCATGGAACTGGTCGGCAAGCGGTACACCGGCTCCGGCACCCACGGCCTGATGCTGGCGCAAGACAAGGCGATTGCGAAGAAGATCTTCCAGTTCCACGGCATCCACACGCCCGTCTTCGCCAAGTCCTTTCGCGGGCGACTGGATTTCTCGCACGACCTGCAGTTCCCGGTGATCGTGAAGCCGGCGCGCGAGGACGGCTCCATCGGGATCGAGTTCAGCGCGGTTGTCAGCTCCATCCGGGAGCTGATGGAGCGGATGGACTGGCTGCACGCGCACTTCGACTCGCCCGTGCTCATCGAGGAATACATCGAGGGCCGGGAGCTCTACGTCGGTGTGCTGGGCAACGACAAGCCCGAGGCGCTCCCGGTCGTGGAACTGGACTTGTCGAAGCTGCCCGACGGCACGCCCCGCATCGCGGCGGCCGAAGTGAAGTGGGGCAAGGGCACCAAGGCCTATCGCGACACCAAGTCCGCGATCGCGACGGACTTGTCCGACGACACGGTGGCGGCGCTTCAGCAAACGGCGGTCGCGGCCTATCAGGCCCTCGAACTGCGGGATTACGGCCGCGTGGACATGCGGCTGCAGGCCGACGGAAAGATCCACGTCATCGAGGCGAATCCCAACCCCTGGCTCAGCTCGAAGGCCGAGTTCGCCATGGCTGCCCGCAAGGCGGGCCGCACCTACTCCCGGCTGGTCGAGGAGATCGTCGAGCTGGCCATGGCACGGGCCTGAGACTCGAATCGCCGAATCGCCTCCAGAAACACCTCGCCGAGGTCCTCGGCTTTCCGGGCGCCGACGCCCCTCACCGCCAGCAGGTCGTGCGCCGATGCCGGCTTGAGGCGCGCCATCTCCCGCAGCGTGGCATCGTGGAAGACCACATACGGGGGCACGCCACGTTCGCGCGCCACTTGCAGGCGCACGTCGCGCAACTGCTCGAACAGACCGCGGTCCACGTCGCGCCAAGCCTCGGCTTCCACTCGCGCCGAGGGCCGCCCGGCCTTGCGGTCCGGCGTCTTGGGCCGCACCAGCGTCAGGCCTGCGCCCTTCGACTCGTCTTTCAGCACGTCGATGCCGCCCTGCGTGAGGTGCAGCACCGGGTAGGCGTCGTCGGTGGACGCCAGCAAACCCAACCCGATGAGCTGCTCGATGTATCCGCGAACCTCGGCTGCCGGTGTGCCCTTGAGCAGCCCATACGTGCTCAGCTTGTCGTGGCCCCGCGCGACCACCTGGTCGCTCGAGTGTCCCCGAAGCACATTGGCCACGTGTGTCGCGCCGAACCGCTGCCCAACCCGCGCGACACACGACAGCACTTGTCGAGCGACGGTGATCGGGGCGTGCGCCTGCTCCAGCTCCCCGAGACAGACATCGCACGCGTCGCAGGTGGCTTCGCTGTAGCGGTCGCCGAAGTACTCCGCCACGTGCCGGTGCCGGCATCCGGTGGAGGTGGCGTACCGCTCCATCTGCCGCAGCAGCGCGCGGGTCTGTTCGGTCAGCTCGCCGTTCGACTCGAGCATGGTCTTCCAGCGTACGAAGTCGGCGGTGGAGTAGAACAGTGTGCATTCCGCCTCGAGGCCGTCGCGCCCCGCGCGGCCGGCCTCCTGCTGGTAGTGCTCCACCGATCGCGGCGCCCCTGCATGAACTACGAAGCGCACGTTCGAGCGATCGATGCCCATGCCGAACGCCACCGTGGCCACCACGATCTGCACCCGTTCACTGATGAAGGCATCCTGGTTCTGGGCGCGCTCGCGGTCGGACAGCCCGGCATGGTAGGCCAGGGCGGGCGTGCCGGCCTGCGACAGCCACTCCGCCAGTTCGTCCACCTCGCGCCGTGACGTGCAGTACACGATGCCCGCGTCGCCGCGGTGACGCGCGATCACGTCGAGCAACTGCTTCTTGAACCCCGCGCGCGGCAGCACGCGGTAGACCAGATTGGGCCGGTCGAAGGACCCGACGAGTTCGATCGGGTCTCGAAGACCCAGTTGCTCGACGATGTCCTGCCGGACGGAGGCGGTGGCCGTCGCCGTGTACGCGTGCATCGACATGCCCGGGAGCCGTTCGCGCAGCCGCCGCAACTGGCGGTACTCCGGCCGGAAGTCGTGGCCCCACTGACTGATGCAGTGGGCTTCGTCCACCGCGACGGACTGGACCTGGCACTGCGACAGCAGCCCCACGAAGCCGTCGCCGCCCTCGCCGACCAGGCGCTCAGGTGAGACGTACAGCAGGCGATAGCGGCCGCGCCGCAATCCCTCGAGCACGTGCGCCTTGTCGGAGGCGCCGAGCGCGCTGTTGTAGAGGCCCGCCGCCACGCCGTTGGCCACCAGGCCGTCGACCTGATCCTTCATCAGGGAAATCAGTGGAGAGACCACGACGGCCAGGCCCTCGCGGGCCGCGGCCGGTGCCTGAAAGCACAGCGACTTGCCGCCGCCGGTCGGCATTACCACCAGGGAGTCACGTCCCGCCAGCACGGCGTCCATGGCCTCGCGTTGCAGCGGACGGAGCGTCGAGTAGCCCCAGTATCTGGTGACGGTGTCTTGAAGAAGGTCCACGAGGGAGTTGGGAGTGCCTCCTCGATTCTACGGCCGGACGCGGCCGTCGGCCGTCCACAGATACAGCGTGCGCGAGGTGCCCGCCCGATCGCGGAAGGTATCGACCACTTCCGGCTCCCAATCGCCCATCGGGAAGCTGTGCGAGACGATGCGTGCGCCCTTCTTCAACTGCTTCGTGAGCAGCGGCCTCAGCCGAACGTTGGAGGCCGACAGCAAGTAGAGGGTGACGACACTCGCCCGCGACACGTTGGCCGCCATGACGTCCCCAACCTCGAACCGGACCCGGCCTGCCACCCCTTCAGCCTTTGCCCTGGCTTCAGCCTGATTGATGAGGTTGGCGTCGATGTCGATGCCCACACCCCGCGCGCCGAACTTCTTCGCCGCGGCAATCACGATCCGCCCGTCACCGCACCCCAGGTCGTAGACGATGTCGTCGCGGCCGACCTTGGCCAGCTCGAGCATACGCTCCACGACGTCCTCGGGCGTGGCCACGAACGGCGCCAGGTCGTTCCTCGGAGTCTGGGTCCCGGCCAGGGCGGCCACACCGACCACGAGCACCGCTACGAGGGCCGCGACGGTCCGCACCCCGGAATTCTAGCTCCCTGGCGGTTGGTTCCGACGGAAGTGTAGGCCTGACGCGAAGTTAGCCCGTTTCGTGCAATCCCCGGGGGACCCGAGGGGTGTCTCCTTTGAGACAGGGCGGATGACAAAAATCGCCAAAATGCAGGCGTTTTAGGGAGTTTCTCGTTGCACGGGCCAATCGCGTGGCGTATACTTAGCGTGCGGCTCCGCCCGCAAGCAGGTCTCCGTCCCACCTACGCGACGAGGGGAAACGTGGCATTTATTCTTGGCGACAAGGTCATCTACCCGAATCACGGTCTCGGCATCGTTGAACGCATCGAAGAGAAGACAATCCTTGGCACTACGTGTGGATTCTTCCACCTGCGCATCGTGTCGAACGACACGACCGTGCTGGTGCCTGTAGCCAACGTCGACAACGTTGGCCTGCGCCGTGCGATCGACGACGACGAAGTCAACCGGCTCTTCTCGCTCCTCGGAGACGGGAAGATCGACAACCATCAGAACTGGAAAGGACGCTTCAAGGACAACTCCGACAAGATGCGGACGGGCTCGATCTACGACATGGCCGACGTCCTGAAGAGCCTGACGTTCCTGAGCCGGTCGAAGAGTCTCTCGTTCCGCGAGAAGCGCATGCTGGATCGCGCCAAGGCGCTGATCGTGTCCGAGGTCTCCGAGGTGATGCGCGCCAAGGCGCCGGAGATCGAACAGCGCGTCGACGAGGCGCTGGAGAAGTGCTTCTCGACCAAGGTGCGGACGCTGGCGCGTGCCACGGCCGCCAAGGCCAAGACCGCCAAGCCAGTGAAGGCGGCGGCGCCACCGATCCAGCTCGCTCCCCGGCGGGCTGCCGCGCGCGCGTCGTAGGACCGCTCGACCCAAGATAGTCCGAGGCCCGGATGCACCAGCGTCCGGGCCTTTTCACGTACGTGAGAAACTTCCCGCGTGGTGCGTACGAGCGTGGCCGCCCTCCGGTCGGCGGCAACCTATCTCGCGATTCTCACGTATATAGCAGTGGCGGCACCCATGGCCGTGCTGTTCGGCGGGGTGTTCCGCTCCAAGCGATTGACGTACTTGCTGGGACACGGCGGCGTGGGTTTGGCGCTGGGTATGGCGGGCATCCGCTACCGGCTGGCGGGTCCCCGGCCACCCCAGTCGCTGCCGGTGGTGTTCTGCTCGAACCACGAGAGCAACGTGGACCCGGCCGTCCTGTTTCAGGCCCTTCACCCGCAGCTGCACATTCTCTACAAGGCCGAACTGCACAAATTTCCTCTGATGGGCACCGTGTTCGACGTCGGCGGGTTCGTGCCGGTGGACCGCAAGGACCGGCGGCAGTCCTTCGATTCGCTGGAACAGGGATCGGCCTCGCTGCGCGCCGGCAACTCGTTTCTCATCTTCCCTGAGGGCACGAGAAGCCGGACCGGAGACCTGCTGCCGTTCAAGAAGGGCGGCTTCATCATGGCCATCCAGGCGCAGGTGCCGATCGTGCCGGTGGCGATCAGTGGCGGACGCTCGGCCATGCGCAAGGGCAGCGCGATCGTGCGGCCGGTGCGTGTCAGCGTCCGCGTCGGCCAGCCCATCCCGACGGCGGGCCTGACGCTCGACGACCGCGACGCCCTGATCGCGAAAGCCCGGGCCCAGGTCGAGCGGCTGCTACAGGAGGGCTCCACATGGAACTAGCCGTCGCGCTTGGCCGCATCATTCCGTTCGCGCTCGCCGCCGGCGTGAACGTGTATGCCACCGTGGCGCTCATCGGCCTGGCCGTGCGCTTCGGATGGGTGGACCTGCCGCCGCAGTACGACGCCTTTGCGTCGGACATCGTGATTGGCGCGGCGGTGGTGCTGTACGTCCTGGAGTTCTTCGCCGACAAGATCCCTTACGTGGACACCCTCTGGGACCTGGCCCACACCGTGATTCGACCCGTCGGGGGCGCGTTCATTGCGGTGACGTCGCTTGGCGACGCCAGTCCCGGCGCCGCCAGCCTCGCGGCCCTGATCGGTGGTGCCGTGGCGGCCAGCAGCCACCTGACCAAGGCCAGCACCCGTGCGGTGGCCAACACCAGCCCCGAGCCGTTCTCGAACTGGGCCCTGAGCCTCGCCGAAGACGTGTTCGCGTTCGGCCTGGGCTACCTGGCGCTGGCCTATCCGCTCGCGGCCCTGGCCGTCGCACTTGTCGTCCTGGCGTGCATCCTGGCGTTTTCGATGGTGATCCTCCGGCTGGCGTCCCGATGGCTTGGGCGCTGGCGGCAGCCGGCGCCTGCGCTACACTGATACCGCCACGCCGCCTGCCCCCGGGGCACCAGCATGCCCAGTCGTACGAACACTGTCCTCGGCGCGCTCTTCACCGTCGTAGCCGTCGGCAGTGCACAGCAGGGCCCGGGCCAGCCGGGCTCCGCGCCCAACCAGGTTCGCACCGAGCTGTTCGCGACGCTCGACGGCCGGCCTGTCACTGATCTCGCACCCGGCGACGTCCAGCTGCTCGAAGACGGGGTGGCCCAGTCGATCGATCGCTTCGACCTCGTACAGCCGCGGGTCGGCGAAGACCGCCTGTCGGTTGTGGTCTTCGTGGACACCTTGCACTCGTCCATCGAAAGCTCGCGACCTTTGCGCGCCGCGCTCGCTCGTGCGCTCGAAGAGGGACTGTCGCCGCGCGACCAGGTGGCTTTGAGCTCTCCGGAACTCGTGGCGTCTGAGCTGAGCTTCGGGACCCTGGCGGATGGCGTGTCCACACTGTCGCAGCCTGAATGGTCGTGGGTGCGCCGCAATGCGGGCGAAGCGAAGGATCCCAAAGAGGCACTCTACGACTCGTGTTTCGCCGGCGTGCGTGGGGGTGCGGAGATCGCGCGGGAGCTGAAGGAGCGCCGCCGGGAAAAAACCGCGCTCGACGCCCTGGATGACTTGGCGGCCCACCTGGACGGCATGGGCCTGGGACGCACCGTGGTGGTCGTCGTGAGCGACGGCTGGCGGCTGTTCGGCGAGAACCGCGGGCTGGCCCAGCCACGCAGGCCGAGTGGTGGTGTCAGCACGCCGTTCGGCCGAATCGGCGGCGGGCAGCCGGATCAGCCTGCCGTGAGCGGCGTGTCGCGGGTCGAGTGCGAGGCGGACCTCCGCGTCCTGGGCCGGCTGGACCACAGCCAGCGGCTGCGCGACATGTCCGAGGCGGCGAATCGCTCGCTGGTGACCTTCTACCCGGTCACCTCGAGTGGGCTTGGTGTGTCAGCATCGGTGAGGGGCCCAGCCGGCAACGGCGCCACGGTCAGCGACGCCGCCATTGACAGCCTGCGCTTTCTCGCCGACAACACGGGCGGCGCCGCCATCGTGGCTTCCACGGACCGGGGCGGACTGGCCGGACGGCTCCAGGCCGAGGGCGCGCCCTACTATCTCGTGCGCTACCGCTCGAGCAACACGAAGCTCGATGGTCGCTTCCGGGCACTGTCGGCGCGAACGACACGTCCCGACGTGCGGCTTCGGGTGCGCCGGGGGTATCGCGGCCCCACGCCCGACGAGCTGTTGAGCGACCGCGCGGCGCGGCGAGCGCGCGACCGCGCGGCATCGGGGGCAGAGCCGTCTCCGTCGCTGCCCGCATCGTTCAGAATCCGCACGGCCGCGTGGGCCAGCACCGATGGCAGTTCCTTCTGGCTTGTGGCTGAACTGGACCCCCGCCTCAAACGCGATCTGGTCTGGTCGGCCACGGTGAAGGCCGAGGTGACGGTGATGGCGGGGGACGGCAAACAGCTGTTCACGAAGGTGCTGGACGTGCCGGCTGCCGAGAACAGCTTCGCGCTGCGCGTGCCGGAGCAGGGAGAGATTCCCGACGAGGACTATGCCGTCCGCGTCCGCATCTACCCGGAGGGCGATCAGAGCGTCGCGCTCTCCGACACCGCGCGCGTGGCCCTGGGCCGGGCACCACGAGCGCTGAGCGAACCATTGGTCTGGCGCAGGGGGCCGACGACCGGGCCACGCCACGTCCAGACCGCCAGCACGCGCTTCCGCCGTGAGGATCGGTTGCGATTGGAATTCGCCACACGGCTCGACGACACGCCCCAGGCACGCCTGGTGGACCGGACGGGCAGCCCGCTGCAGGTGCCCGTTGCCGCGACAACGAGGGCCGATCGCGACGACGAAGGCCTGCGCTGGGTGGTGGCCGAGGTCACGCTGGCCCCGCTGGCCGCGGGGGACTACGAGATCGAGCTCGAGTTGGCGGGAGGCGTCGCTACGAGTTTCGCATTTAGTGTGGTGCCGTGATTGGCTCCAGGCTCCGGGCTCCAGGCTCCAGGCTCCAGGCCTCGTGTCAAGGCGCTCCCACGGAAAACGTAAGGCTCCACGGCTTCAACGGACCGCCGTCGAACGCAACGATACCGTCGAGGAGCCTGACGACGACTGTGCGAAAGGGCTCCAGCGGCTGGGCGAACCTGATCTCGACGGCACGGTTGGCGGCGTCGTAGGTCGTTTTCAGCGCGAGACTCGCGCCTGGCGTCCCTTCCGCGCCGGTGTAGCCGGCTGTCACCCGGCCGGTGAGTGAAGCCTCGCGCACCCCGCGTGAGAACTGGACACGCACCGGCGCGCTCGGTGTGACGTCGATCTCGGCGTCGCTTGGGGAGAAGAACACGATCTCAAGAGGCGGTGGCGGGGCCAGCGCGTCCGCCTCAGCGACCGCTGGGGCTTCCGTCGGCGCCTTGGCGGCGGCGATCCGTGTGCTCTCGATGAGCACCAGTCCGCGGTCGTGCACCACGGTGCCGGTCACCTCGACCCATTGGTTGGTGTCGAGCCGGCGATCGACGTCGAGGTCGAAGCCTCGACCCCGAGGGCGGACGCCGGTGACCCACACAGCCCCCTCGGTGTTCCTGATCACGAAGTCGTAGCGTCCCTTGCGGGGTGCGTCCGGGAGGTCGCCGAAAAGGTTCCGGCCGCGGAAGTTTCCCGTGACCGTCACCGCCTGTCCGGTGAACCGCCAGGGCTCCAGCGCGAGCAGGCGCACGGTGGCGCCGCCAGTCGATGCCGGAGCGGCGGTCACTCCCGTGACGCGCAGCAAGATCTCTTCGCCTGGCCGGGGCCATCGCGAGGGATCGCGTCCCTCCGCGGCGGAGCCGGCCCGGGGATCCCCGGGCTCCAGACGCCCCACGTCAATCAACTGCCCGCGCACTTCCACGCCCCCCGTCAGCGTGGTCACGCCGTCGGCCAGCTGCACGCCCATCTCGTTCTCGTCCGCCTTGAGCACGACGCGACGATCCGCTTCGGCGAACTCGCCGCGCAGCAGGACGTTCTGGAGGTGGAAGTAGCTGGGAAACTGTCGCAGCGCGTCAATCGTGGTCAGCCGGCGCGCGCCCACCTGTGCGTCGCCGGCCACCGGGACGCACAGGACCGTCAGCGCGAGAGCAACCGCGCGCACCACGATTCATTGTACTTTGCGCATCCCGGCGCGGGCGACGATGACGGCGAGGGCCGCGAAGAGCAGCCCGCCGGCCACCATGCCCACGGTCCCTTCGTGCAGGAACGGAACCAGCCCGAGTGTTTCGGCCTCGTCGGCCGCGCGAAGCAGGTTCTGGCCGAAGAGCGCCGCGTACAGGATGCCCGCCAGCGATCCGCCCGCGATCAGCCCGGAGCTGAAAAGCGTTCCGCTGCTGATCTCCGACTCGTCCTGCTGGCCGGTCTTGCGCTCGACCCACCAACGCACCAGACCGCCGACGAAGATGGGCGCCGTGGTCGCGATGGGCAGGTACGATCCCACCGCGAACGAGAGAGACCGGATGCCGCACAGCTCGAGCGTGACCGAAATGAACACGCCGACGAGCACGAGCCCCCACGGCAGGTTCTGACTCAGCAGGCCGCGGATGATCGTGGACATCAGCGTCGCCTGCGGCGCCGGCAGCGATTCGGATCCGATCGTCATCACGTCGTGCAGATAGAGCGTGGTGACGCCGATGACGAACGCGGCGGTCACCACTCCGATGATGAGGCCGATCTGCTGATAGATGGGCGTCGCGCCGACGATGAAGCCGGTCTTGAGATCCTGCGAGGTCGCGCCCGCAATCGCCGCGGCAATGCAGACCACCGCGCCGACGCCGAGGGCAATCGGCGCATAGTCGTCGCCGACCCAACCGACGCCGACGAAGATCGTGCACGTCAGAATCAGCGTGGCGATCGTCATGCCCGAGATCGGGTTCGACGAGTTGCCGATGAGGCCCGTAATGCGGGACGAAACCGTCACGAAGAAGAAGCCGAACAACACCACGAGGATGGCGGACAGCACGTTGCCTTGCGTCGGGGCCCCGGGGGCGATGACCAGGAAGATGGCCAGCAGGATCGAGCCACCGATCACGACCGTCAGCGGCATATCGCGCTCGGTCCGCGCGGCCGCGGGGGCCCCGCCGGCGGCCCCGAAGTCCTTCACGCTCTCGCGGAACGATGTGACGATAGTCGGCACCGTTCGCGCCAGCGTGATCAAGCCGGCCGCCAGCACGGCGCCAGCGCCCGTGTACCGGATATAAGCGCTCCAGAGCTGCGCCGCGCTCATCTGGTCGATCCGAAGCCCGCTGGCGGGGACCGGCGGAAGCGGCACGGTCATGTAATTGCCGAGATACGACAGGAGCGGCAGGAGGACGAGCCACGAGAGCACGCCGCCGGCAAACATCACGCCGGCGATGCGGGGGCCGATCACGTAGCCCACACCCATATACTCCGGCGAGAGATCGAGGTTGATCGAGGCGTTGGGGAAGAAACTGGCGCGATCGAACGTGTATCCGATAGTGGTCCTGAAGATCTGGACGATCCAGGAGGCGCCCTTCCACAGCGCGCCGATGCCGAGGCCCATGAACACGGTTCTCGCCAGCGCGCCGCCCCGCTCGCCCGCGATGAGCACGTCGGCGCAGGCCGTCCCTTCCGGGTACGGCAGCACGGCGTGTTCCTTCACAATCAGGGCCCGCCGCAGCGGCACCATCATCAGGACGCCGAGGAGCCCCCCGGCGATCGCCAGCACCGTGATCTGGACGTAGTTGAAGTACGCAGGTCCGAGCGGCACCAGAAAAATCAGCGCGGGAATGGTGAAGACAACACCGGCCGCCAGCGATTCGCCGGCCGACCCGATCGTCTGCACGATGTTGTTCTCGAGAATGGTGGACCCGCCGAGCCGCTTCAGCGCCGAGATGGCCAGCACCGCGATGGGGATGGACGCGCTGACGGTGAGGCCGGCGCGCAACCCGAGATACACCGTGGAGGCGCCGAACAGCAGCCCGAAGAGCACGCCGAGCACGATCGCCTTGAGCGTGAATTCGGCCGGAGACTGGGACGCGGGGACGTACGGCTTGAAAGTCCCGGCCTCGCGCGGCGCGTCGGAGGTTTGGGGGTGGGCCATAGGCGCGAGATGGTAGCATTGAACCTTGTGAATCAGGCGAACAAGCGGAGGCAGGTCCCCGACCAGGTCTCCGAGCTGACGACGAACCGGCTCTCGGTGTATCTGCGCTGCCTGAACACTCTCGACGCGTCCGGTGTGCAGACGATCTCGTCGCAGGCGCTGGCCGAGCAGTTCCACCTGAATGCCGCGCAGATTCGCAAGGACCTGGCTTACTTCGGCGAGTTCGGCGTCCGCGGCGTGGGCTACTACGTCAAGGAGCTCCGCCGGCATCTGCGGCAGATCCTCGGCCTCGATCGCCGGCTGCGCGTGGCGATCATGGGTGCGGGCAACCTGGGCCTTGCGCTCGCGGACTACCCGGGCTTCCGGCAGGAAGGCTTCGAGATTGCCGCGCTCTTCGACGCGGCCGACGAGAAAATCGGGCACGAGTCGCGGAGCGGTGTGCCGATCCACGACATCAAGGAGCTGCGACGTGTGTCTCGGAAGGATCGGCTCGACATCGCGGTGATCGCGGTGCCGGCGGCGCGGGCGCAGCCGGTCGTCGATGTGGTCGTGGCCGCTGGCATCAAGGCCATCCTGAACTTCTCGCCAGGGACCCTGACGGTCCCGAGCGATGTCAAGCTGAAGAGCGTGGACCTGACCGTGTCGCTCGAAAGCCTGTCTTTCTACCTGGCGCAAGGCGACGCACATGCCTAAGCGCACCAAGCTCTCCCACGTCGATTCGTCCGGCAAGGCGGTGATGGTGGACGTGGGGGGCAAGCCAGTCACCAATCGGGAGGCGTGGGCGCAGGGCACGGTCACGATGGGGCCGGCGGCGCTGCGCGCCGTTCGAGCAAAAACGGTCGCCAAGGGCGACGTGGTGCAGGTCGCGCGTCTGGCAGGCATTCAGGCGGCCAAGCAGACGGCGTCGCTGATTCCGCTCTGTCATCCGTTGCCGCTCAGCCACATCGAGGTGGACCTGACGCCGATTGCCTCGGGCTACAGGATCGACGCGCGCGTGCGTACGGCGGCGCAGACCGGCGTGGAGATGGAGGCGCTGACGGCCGTCTCCGTAGCCGCACTCACCGTGTACGACATGGTGAAGGCGGTGGACAAGGGCATGGTGATCGGCGACATCGTGCTGGTCGAAAAGGTGGGCGGCAAGAGCGGACGCTATCGCCGCCGATGACGTCGGCGCCTGCCCGTACACCCCCGCAGGGCGCTGACTACCTGCGCGTCGTCGTGATCCTCGGAGCCCTGACCGCGATGGGCCCGCTGGCGATCGACATGTATCTGCCGGCGCTGCCGGCGATCGCGGGTGATCTCCAGGCCCCGCCGGCACTGGTCCAAGCGAGCCTGGCCGCTTATTTCATCGGCATCGCGCTGGGCCAAGCGCTCTACGGTCCTTTCTCGGACCGCTGGGGCCGGAAGCCCGCGCTCTACCTCGGCCTTGGTGTCTTTGCCCTGTCGTCCGCGGCGTGCGCGCTCACGTCCGAGGTGCACTTCCTGATTGCTTGCCGCTTCCTCCAGGCCCTCGGTGGTTGTGCCCCGCTCGTGGTGCCGCGGGCCGTGGTCCGCGACCACTTCGACCAGCAGGCTTCGGTGCGTGCACTGTCGCTGCTGATTCTCGTGATGGGGCTGGCGCCGATCCTGGCGCCCCTCATCGGCGGGCAGCTGTTGATCACGTGGGGCTGGCGGGCGATCTTCTGGCTGCTCGGTGCCTACGGGGCGATTTCGCTGACCGTCGTCGCCCTGCTGCTGCCCGAAAGCCTGCCGGTGCATGCGCGCCGCGCGCAGCCGCCGGCCGTCGTGCTGTCGACCTATTGGCGGCTTCTTCGCGATCGCTCCTTCATGGGCTGGGTGTTGTCGGGCGGGATGATCTTCTCGGGCCTGCTGGCCTACATCTCTGGCTCGTCGTTCGTCTTCATCGAACTCTTCAAGGTCCGCCCCGAACGCTTTGGCTTCTTCTTCGGAGCCAACGCGATTGGCCTGATTGCAGCCTCTCAGGTCAACGGCTGGCTGGCGAGGCGCTTCCACCCGAGGCAGGTGGTCAACGCCGTGATGCCCGTCGCGGCAGTGGCCGGGCTGACCCTTGCGCTGGACGTGTCCACCGGCTTCGGGGGATTTGCCGGCGTGCTCGTGCCGCTCTTTTGCTTCGTGGCGTGCCTGGGCTTCGTGATGCCGAGCACAACGGCGCTGGCCATGGCGCCCCACGGTACCGTGGCCGGCAGCGCCTCGGCGCTCCTGGGCACCGTTCAGTTCACCATGGCCGCGGCAGCCAGCGCCCTGGTCGGCGTGCTGGGCAACGGCACCGCCGTCCCGTTCGGCGTTGTGATCGCGGTGTGCGGTGTCGGCGGCCTCGTGGTGCTGAAGACAGTCGCTACGCCCGCTGCAGATACGCGATTATCCACGTCAGCGTAAACGGGCTGAGCAGCGTTCCTGCACACACGGCGGCCGTCACGAAGTTGATCGCGCCTCCGAACTCGAGCGCCAGGATGGTCGTGATGACCGCCGTCGGCATCGAGGCCTGCAAGATGCCCGCTTGAAGCGCCGGGCCCTGCAGTCCAACCAGGTGCGCCAGCCCGAAACCAGCCAGCGGCGTGACGATGAGCGAGATCGCGACGGCCACCGCCACGACGCCTGGCCTCTGCGGCCACGTCGTGCGCTCCAGCTGCATGCCGAGCACCAGGATCATCAGCGGCAACGCGGCGTCGCTCAGCAGCTCCATCGGTCGTCGCACCGGCTCCGGCACGGTGACATCGGCGGCCAGGACCACCACGGCGGCCAGGGCGCCGTAGACGGCCGGGACGCGCAGTACACCGCGCAGTGCGTCTGCCACGTGCTTCTGGCCGCTCGCCGCCAGCAAAACGCCGCCGGTGTAGCTGAAGATTGAGCTCGCCACGAAGTAGACGCTGGCGTAGGCGAGTGCGTCGCGGCCGAAGGCCAGCAGCGCCACCGGCAGTCCGTAGTTGCCGCTGTTCGAGCACACCACGACCAGCAGGAAGGCGCTGGTGTCCGCGCGAGTGAGCCGCATGGTACGCGCCGCGGTGTAGCCCATCACGCCGGCCGACGCGGCGACCAGCGCGTAGAACAGCACCATCTGGAGGAATTCGCCGCCCTCCACCTGCGACGTCACGAGCACGTGGAACACCAGTGCCGGCGCCAGCGCGTGGAAGGTCAAGCGGGAAATGGGGCGGGGATCGACGCCGGAGAAGCGGGCCAGCGAAAAGCCCACGGCGGCAATCGCGAAGACGGGCAGAAGGTCCGAGACGAAGATACCGAGCAGGAGCCGGGCGGATTCGACCACGCGCGCCCAGCATGATACCCGCTATACTTCCGCACTCTTTGTCATGAAAACCATCGACGTCGGCGCCGTCCTCGACGAAGGCCGCTGGACCGGCTACCAGAAGCTGCTCATCGCCGGCACGGCCCTGACCATCATCCTCGACGGCGTGGACAACCAGCTGCTGGGAAATGCGCTGCCGACGCTGATGGCGGAGTGGGAGATGCCGCGCAGCGCCTTTGCGAACGTGCTGGCGGTCGGGCCCTTCGGCATGATGATCGGCGGTGCCGCCGGCGGCATGCTGGGCGATCGCATCGGGCGCCGCACGGCGCTGCTGCTCAGCGTGTTGTCGTTCGCCGTGCTGACGCTCGCGATCGCGGCCGCGAACGACATGTTCATGCTCGGGCTGCTGCGCTTCCTCTCGGGCGTCGGCCTGGGTGGCGCGATGCCCAATGCCGCGGCCCTCGCGTCCGAATACGTGCCGCGCCGCCAGCGGCCCTTCGCCGTCACGCTGACGATCGTCTGCATCCCGCTGGGCGGCACCCTCGCGGCGCTGCTGGCGGGGTGGGCGCTGCCCCTCTACGGGTGGCGGGGCCTGTTCGTGATTGGCGGCGCGATCCCGGTCGTCCTGGCGGTCGTGCTGTTCAAGGTGCTGCCCGAGTCCCCGCGGTTCCTGGCCAGCCGGCGCGAGCGGTGGCCCGAGCTGTCGGCCATACTGCGCCGCATCGGTCACGACGTGCCAGCGGATGCGACATATGTGGACGGAGCCGGTGAGACGGTCCCGAAGTCGCAGGCCAAGCTGAGCGCCATTTTCGCGCCGGCGCTGCGGCTCGACACGATCGGCCTGATGGGCGCGTTCTTCTTCTGCCTGATGGCCAATTACATCGGCTTCCTGCTGATCCCGGCGATGTTGACGGGCGCCGGGTTCCCCCCGATCGTGGGCACCAACGCCAACGCCGCGTTCAACTTCGGCGGGGTGGCGGGTGCGATCTTCGGCGCGCTGGTGATTCAGCGCCTGGGGTCGCGCGTCACGATGCTCGGGATGTCGGCGCTGGCGATTGTCAGCGCTCTCGCGATGGCGGCCACGCCGATGGAGCTGGACGCCACCACGCGCCTCATTGTGTTCTTTGCGATCACCGGCGGCCTGCTGAACGCCGTCCAGACCACGATGTATGCATTGGCCGCGCACGTCTATCCAACCGATATTCGTGGAACAGGCGTCGGTGCGGTGGTGGGTTTTGGACGCATCGGCAACACGCTGGCGTCCTACGCGGGCAACTTCGCGCTGGATCGCGGCGGTCCGCCCGGCTACTTCTCGTCGTGGGCCATCACGATGGCAGTCGTGTTCGCGTCGCTGGCGCTCGTCCGGCGGCACATTCCCGGGAACCGGTAGCGCCGAGAAGAGGCGCGTCCATTACGTTCAATTGCCGGCCCGAAGGTCGTCAGGCGGCCGACAAAAGGTGAGTGCCGACGCGCCTTTGACTCCTGCTGTGAACGGGCCCACACTTGCATTTCGGAATCGCTGAGCTTGCACGGGTTCGGCTTCTATCCCCCGTCAAACGAAGCCAACCAATCCGACCGCCCGCGCAGGTAGGGCGTGGATTCCAAGAGAGGACGAGATATGTACAGCATCCCGGGTCGCGTCTCTGTGTGTCGTTGTCGGACTGACCGGCGCACGCGTTCCGGCCAACGCACAAGGCCCCAGTGTCACAGCGCGAGTGGCCGCACTCGAGGCGGCCATCGCCTCGCTGCAGGCCAAGCTCGCTACGGAGGCGGGTACCGCGCGGCGGCTGACGCGACACTGCAGGGCAACATCAACACCGCAGCCGCTGCCAGCGCAGCGGCTGACACGGCCATCGAGAGCAACATCAACGCGGAGGCCTCTGCCCGTGCGGCGGGCGATACCACCCTGCAGGGGCAGATAGACAAGCTGAACGGAAACATCAGCTGACGCGGACCTGGTCGGCGAATATGCCGTCCACTTCCTTTCGACCGCCATGGAAGAACCACCCAACCAAATCGTTTCGTATGACGTCAGGCGCGACCGTCACGCTTGCGGCGTGGGGTACCGGTTCGGCCAGCTTGATGGCGGCGGGAATCTTCTTGAATGGGGGCACGCCCCTACAGCTGGGCGCGCGCGGAAGGGACCGAGCGCATCCCCATAGAATTCGATTTCACGTGGTTGTCAGCGGCGGCACGTTGAACATCGTGGGTGACGACACTTTATTTGAAGGCAGAAGGATCGTCATCGACGGCGGCAGCCGCAGGTCATGGTCGCTTCGCAGGGCGGCGCCCCCGGCAACAACCAGCTTCTGATGGTCTGGATGCGGAAGTGAGCCCCACCAAGTGAGTTGCCGATGAGAACCTGGTTGGGTGTCATCCAGCCGGGTGACCCATCGAAGTCGAATTGCCCTGAAAGGAGCGACCCATGAGACTCGGTGGCCGTCTGCTGAGTGGCGTCATCGGAGTGGTCCTGGTTGGCGCGCTGGCGAACCACCACGCTGTCGGGGCAAAACGCCCGGCCGGCCATCGCGACACAAGCCGACTTTCAGCGCGCGATGAAGGAGCTGTCGAACTGGGGCCGGTGGGGAGCACAGGATGAGCTGGGCGCCGCCAACCTGATCACGCCCGCCAAGCGCAAGCAGGCATTGGCGCTCGCACGAGAAGGACGGGCAGTCTCGCTGGCACACGACGTCCCGCAGGAAAAGGCGGCGGACACTCCCACCTTTCTGGACCGAACGGTCGTCACCGTTGGTCCGACGGTCGCAATGGACCGGTACCAGTCCACGGGCACCTACCATGGCGTGATTCACAGTCATCTCGACTCCGTGGACTGTCACATCATGGTGGACGGGAAAGGCTACAACGGCGTGTCGATGGAGGAGATCAAGGCCGCCGGCGGCTGTCCTCGAGGCAGCATCAACGCCCTGAAAGACGGAGTCGTGACGCGCGGCATCCTGTTCGACGCCACGCGCTTGCCCGGCAAGGCCACTCCGCAGGGATGGTTGGAGCCGGGAACGGCCATCCACCGTGAGGACCTCGAGACGCTCGAAAAGATCCAGCGGGTGAAAGTCTCGCCCGGCGACGTCATCCTGCTCTACACCGGCCGGTGGAAGCGCCGTGCGGCGCTTGGTCCCTGGCCCAACGCCACTGGGTTCGCCGGCTACCACATCGACGTCGCGTATTTTCTCAAGGAGCGCGGCGTCTCATTCATCGGCGCGGACGGGCCGAACGATGTCTCGCCTTCGGGTCTGCCTCAGGGCGTGGGGCTTCATCAGTTGGCGCTCGTGGCCATGGGTGTCAGCATCTTCGACAACCTCGATTTCGAGAGAGCCGCCGAAGAGGCGAGACGGTTGAATCGCTACGAGTTCCTGTTCATGGCCGCGCCGCTCCGCATCGAGAAGGGCATGGGATCGCCGCTCAATCCGCTGGCGATCTTCTAAAACTGGCCTTCCCGCAGCCGCTCGTCGTCGAACGGCGGCGGCTCGATGTGGATGACCACGTCGGCCAGCTGCGGAAAGCGCGCCATCAGCCGGTCCTTGGCTTCGTGGGACGTGGCGTGTGCGGCTTGCAGCGGCGTGTCGGGGGCCAGCCACAGGTGCAGGTCCAGGAACACGTAATCGGAGGATCCTCGCGTCCGGATTTTCTCGGCGCCCAGCACCTGGGGCACACCTCGGAGCACGTCGCGTACGCCGGCCTCCGCCATCACGATCTGGTCCCCGAGGATGCGCGACGCCTCCTGGGCGATTTCCCAGCACGCGTGGCCGATGAAGACCGCCACGAGCAGCGCGGCCAGGGGATCGAGGATGGGGTAGCCCAGCCACACGCCGACCAGCGCGCCCAGCACCGCACCGGACGTCAATACGTCGCTGCGCGTGTGCTTCGCGTCGGCGCGGAGCACTTCGCTGCGGAGGCGGCGGCCGGCTGCCAGCTCGTACTTCACGACGAACAGGTTGATGGCGAGCGTCACCGCCATGATGCCGATGCCTTCCGGGAACACCCGCGGCGCGCCGCCGTTCAGGAACCGCTGCATCGCCGCCGACAGCACCTCCACCAGGACGATGACCAGGAAGACCAGGATGCCGATCGAGGCCATCGTCTCGTATTTGCGGTGGCCGTATGGATGGTCGGCGTCGGGCGGCCGGCGCGCCACCGACACGCCGACGAGCGCCACGACGTTCGACGCCGAGTCGGTCAGCGAATGGAAGCCGTCTGAGATGATCGACACCGCGCCGGTGGAGTAGCCGAGCGCGATCTTCGCGGCCGCCACCGTCAGGTTGGCGACGAGGACGCGGCTCAGAACGCGGGCGACTTCGGTGTACCGGTCACCCGCCGCGGAGGATGGGCTCAGAACACGCGCGCGGTCGGGATGGGCCACCAGCGCAGCTGCACGCGCCCGATGATGTACTTCTTCGGCACCTCGCCCCAGTGGCGGCTGTCGGAGCTGTTGTTGCGATGGTCGCCCATCACGAAGTAGTAGCCTTCCTGGATGACCTTGGGCCCGAAGTCGTCGTGGCTGCGGTGCTCGGGGATGACGAACTCGTCGGGCATCGGCACGTCGTTCACGAACACCTTGCCGTCCACGATGCGAACCTGGTCGCCTTCCTCCGCAATCACGCGCTTGACGAACGACTTGTCCGGATTGACCGGGTAATACAGCATCACGATGTCGCCCTTGCGCGGCGCGGTGATGCGGTAGATGAACTTGTTGACGATCAGCCGGTCCTGATCGGCCAGCGTCGGCGCCATGCTGAGGCCTTCGACACGCGCCACCTGGAACCCGAAGGTGACGATCAGCGTGGCATACACGGCCGCCGACGCGAGTGTCTTGAACCAGGCGATGAGTTCGTCTTTCCAGACGTTCAGGCGGTGGGCCACCGAGGGCGCCGGCTGGGCCGGCGCGTAGGCCCGCTCGTACGCGGATGCCTGCTGAAGTCCGAACGTGCGTGCGTCCTCGACCTGCGCAGCTACAACTTCAGGTAATCCCTCAGCCGCTTGGTCTGCGACCGGCTGACCGGAATCTCCGTGGACTTCGCGTCCTTCATCCGGAGGATATAGTTCCTGCTGAACCAAGGGACGATCTCCTTGATCTGGTTGATGTTCACGAGGTGAGACCGGTGGACCCGCCAGAACATGTCCGGGTCCAGCCGCCCCTGCAGGTCGTCCAATGTCCGGTAGTTGGACGTCCCCGTTACCTGCCCTGTCACTATGGTAATCGACTCGTCCGCCAGTGAGGCGAACACGATGTCCTCTGCCTGCACCAGAAAGAGCCTTTCGCCCGTCTTGATGGCCACCTGATCGCGGCGGGGCGTCCGGCCGGCCACCATCTTGGCCAGTTGTTCGAGCCGGTCGCCCAGCCCGGCCCCCGCGGCATCCCCATTCCGGTCGGCGCTCAGCCGCCGGCGGGCCCTGTCCAGCGCCTGCCGGAGCCGGGCCGGGTCCACGGGCTTCAGCAGGTAGTCCACTGCGTTGACCTCGAACGCCTCGATGGCGTGCCGGTCGTAGGCCGTCACGAACACCACCAGCGGCAGGTCGTCCCCGCGCTCCAGCAGCCGCCGCGCCACCTCGAACCCGGTGAGGCCCGGCATCTGCACGTCCAGGAAGACGATGTCCGGCTCGGCCGTGTCCAGTGCCTCCAGCGCGGCGACGCCATTGGCGGCTTGCGCCACTACCTCGACGTCGCTTTCGCTCCGGAGCTGGAAGCACAACTCGTCGCGGGCCAGTTCCTCGTCGTCCACCACCAGGGCGCGCATGACGGGCTCCGCGTCGCGCGGCGTCGTCATGCGGAGATACGCGCCGGCGTGCTCATTTCGGGGATCTCGATCCGCGCGAGGGTGCCTTTCCCGGGCTCGCTGGTCAGCGCCAGCTGACCCGAGGCGCCGTAAATGACACGCAGCCGTTCACGCACGTTGGCCAGCCCGATGCCGCTCGACATCGGCTGAGCCAGCCGCTCCATCAGGAACCCCATGCCGTCGTCCTCGACCTCGATGACAGCCCGGCCCGCGGCGCGGGTCGCGCGTAGCGTGATGGATCCCGGATCGATCTTCCGCGCCAGACCATGCTTGATGGCGTTTTCGACAAGCGGCTGCAGGATCATGCTCGGCACAACGAGATCCAGCGTGTCGGGGGCGATGTCCTTGTGGACCCGCAGCGTCTGGCCGAAGCGCACGACCTCGATGTCCAGGTACTCGTCCACCGACTCCAGCTCTTCGCGCAGGGTCACGAAATGTTCGTGGCTGCGCATCAGCCGGCGCAGCAGCGCCGAGAGCTTGATGATGAGCATCCGGGCGGTGTCCGGCTCCGAGCGGATGAGCGACGTGATCGAGGTCAGCGTGTTGAACAGGAAGTGCGGGTTGATCTGGCTTTTCAGTGCTTCGATCTTGGCCGCCAGCAGCAGCGTCTCCTGTTCCTCCAGGCGGTGCTCGATGCGGGCCGAATTCCAGATCTTGATCGGCGTCGCGACGGCGAGCACCGTGGCCAGGATCACCAGGGCGTTCATCGGCAGCGACGGTGAATCAAGATAGAAAAGCCGGTGCACGCCCCAGCGCGCGCCCACGGTCAGGCGCACCATCTCGAGCGCCACGGGCGCGGCCAGCAGGATCAGCGGCCAGCTGGACTCCAGCTTGTGAAGTGTCTTCCAGAGATGGCGGGGCAGGTCCACGAACACGAACGGCGTGAACTGCCAGATGACTTCCTTGGGGCACAGCTCGCGCAAGCCGCCGCCCGCAAAGCCACAGCCGATCGCGAACGGCATTGCGCCGTACTCGCCGGCTGAGAAGCGCGGGCGCGGCCACGAGAAAGCCCACCAATCCGCCGGTATAGGGACCGGCGATGAGACCGGCCAGGAACGCGCCTTCCAGCGTCAGATCGGCGGCACGGTAATTGAGCAGGACGCGCGACGTCACCCCAGCCATAAGCGGCACGGCCAGGGCCAACGTGAAGACGAGTCGATCCACCCATCCGCGCCGTTCGAAGATCAGAATGTGCCGGAAACGCCGGTACCGGGCCAACATGGTGGCCAGCACGGCCATCACGGCCAGTTTGACGATGAGCGTCGTGAGAAGGAACTGCTCCGCGGAGAGATAACGCGGCTCCTGGAACACGGGTCAATTGTAAGGGAACCAACCAAGTCCGCGTTCCACCCTTGATTGGTTCCAGTATCTTTTGGCGTGCTTCGCACGCCGGGCTCGGTATGCGGAGTCGCACCGAGTACAAGCGTCGCTTTTGGGCCGCATACCGAGCCGGTGGCCCGGGCCCCTTGGTCCTGATATGATCGGGGCTCATGATCGGACCCTTCCTGAAGGGGTTTTCACTCACCTTCCGGCACTTTTTCCGGAAGAAAGTGACGGTGAATTACCCTTACGAGAAAGTCCCCGTCTTCCCCAAATACCGCGGTAAACAGGTGTTGATGCGGGATGAGAACGGGCTGGAAAAGTGCGTGGCGTGCGGGCTGTGCTCGGTCGCCTGCCCGGCCGACGCCATCTATCTCGAGGCCGCGGAAAACGACGGCAGCGTCCTTGCTGGACCACGATACGCGTCGGTGTACCAGATTCACAAAACGCGCTGCATCTTCTGCGGCATGTGCGAGGAAGCCTGTCCGGTTTCGGCCATCTTCATGGGGAAGGACTACGAGCTGGCGGTCTACAGCAAGGACGATTTCGTATGGGACAAGACAGATATGCTTGTCGCGCCTCCTGCCGCAGCGGTGCCCCCCGGGCGCGGCGGCTTGTCCGCCTGATCCTTCCAAGGTATAGTCCCCGCAGCTGATGCCGCTCTTCGACCGGGAAAACCCCGACTTCACGGCCGATGTAGGCGCACAAGCGTTGTCTGGTACCGTCGTCGAAAACGATTTCGTCGGCCGGGTCTACGAAAAACTGTCGGGTGTCTACGACCTGACCTTTGGTCCGCTGCTGCATCCGGGCCGCCTCTACGCCAAGAATCGACTGGGCATCAAGCCGGGCGATCGACTGCTTGAAGTGGGCGTGGGCACCGGCATCAACATGGCGCTGTATCCGCGCCACTGCCATATCACGGGGATCGACTTCTCGGCGTCGATGCTCGACAAGGCGCGTGAGCGGGTCTCTCGGCAGGGGATCTCCAACGTGCGGCTGATGGAGATGGATGCCGCGGCGATGACCTTCGCCGACGATGCCTTCGACGTCGTCTACGCGCCGTACCTCATCAGCGTCGTGCCCGATCCAGTGCAGGTGGTCCGCGAGATGCGGCGGGTCTGCCGCCCGGGAGGCCGCATCATCATCCTGAACCACTTCCTCAGCACGAACCCCGTGCTGTCGATGATGGAGAAGGCGATCTCGCCGCTGACGGTGCACATCGGGTTCAAGTCGGATATCGATCTGCCGCGGTTTCTCTCGCAGGCCGAGCTGCAGCCGCTGTCGATTCAGAAGGTGTCGCTGCCGATCTGGTCGCTCGTCACCTGCGTCAAGGAATAGCGAGGCTTCGCCACAGCAACACTCAGGCTCCGCCTCGCTATTACAGTGTCTTTTGGCCCCGCTTCGCGGGGCGGCGCCCGCCAAGCGCGCTCGTTCGCTCATGTCGCGTTACACCTATCCTCACATCATCGAGAACGGCGCGGGAGAGCGCTTGACGTTTCTCCGCGTCTCGCCTGGCCTCGCCGGGGATCGTCTCGAAGCGGTGAACCTGGTGCGGCCTGGTTCCGGACCTCCGATGCACGCCCATCTGCTGCAGGAGGAGGGCTTGACGGTCCAGCGCGGGCGCATGGCGTATCAGCGGCCAGGACAGCCGCCGCAGTTTGCCGGGGTGGGGGAGAGCGTCGTCTTCAAGCCGGGCGAGGCCCACAAATTCTGGAACGCGGGCGACGGCGATCTCGAGTGCCTGGGCTACATCGAACCTCCGGACAACATCGAGTACTTCCTGACCCAGCTCTTCGACTCGACGAGGCGCAACGGCGGCAAGGCGCCCAACATGTTCGAGGCCGCGTACTCTGATCCGGCGCTATCGGAGCGAATTCGTGATGCTGGAGATTCCGGCGCTTGTACAGCGTCTCGTGTTCCCGATTCTCGTCACGATCGGCACTCTGCTGGGCAAATACCGCAGGTACGCCGACGCCCCCGAGCCCATCCGACGTTAGAATCGCGGACCGCCGTCAGCGGGCGGATCCCACCGCGCACACTTTCTTCACGCGATCGGCTTCGAAGGCCGGTATGCCGGTCAGGGCGATGCGCCGCAGACGCTCTTCGAGAAACCCGGGCTGGGCGCACGCCTGGGCGGGCGTGGTGATCTCGGTCATCCGTGCGGCGGGCCCCAGATAAAGCACAGCATCGAGCTGTTCTTCGACCGGCATCGAGAGCCACTGTTCCCTCGGTAGCGGCACCAGAGCATCGCCTTTGACCATCATGCGAGCGAGAGCGAGACGCGGTGACAGGCGAGCGACATCCGTCTCGCCGAGCGTCGTGCCACGCGTGACCGCGAGACTCGGCACCGCCCACGAGGCCAGACCCGGGACCAACTTTTCCAACTCCTCGTCGAGCCGCCAGATCGTGAACACCTTCGTCGGCGACGCGCGCTCGATCAGGCTCACGATGGTCTGCATGCGCCAGTCCGACATGTCGAAGTTCGACATGATCTGCCGGCGTTGAAAGTGCATGTGACCCCAGACGAGGAGTGCCTTCCGGCGCTTCGCCAGCACCTCCACTTGAACCAACGCGGCTGGATAGCTATCCCGCATGCCCAGCCATCGGAAGTGATCTTCTCGCGTCTTCACGTCAGCCCAGTCGATGGGCGGATCACCCAGCAGCACGCGCACCTGCCTGTCCCTCGGACGCGACGCATTGCCCTTGCGAATGGACTCGAACAGCACCTCGTCGGCCCAGATCTGGTTGGCCACCGTGGTGTTCTGCCAGGCTGGCCGCACCGCTTCGATCGGGATCTGCTCGCCGCGGATATACCGGTCCATCACGTCCTGGTAGCGAGCGCTGCCGACTTCGATCACGAGGTCGTTGACCACGGCGGCGAACCGCGGGTCGGTGACGAGCGTCCGGAGAAACAACTGCGTCTGCAGGTTGCCGTGCGGGTCGCTGACGGCCACCAGGTCGTGGGTCCGGAATGCCTCAACGATGGCCGCGATGGGCTCCTGAGGCTGCGGTTGACCTCGTTGCGCGGCGGTGCCCGTAATCTGTGGCAGCGCCAGCAATACGAGGAGGCAGTTAAAGCAACCCGTCCGCCTGGATTTCTCCATGGCGGACGAGTCTTACATGATTTAAGACCAGTGTCTACTGCACCACGATCAGCACGCCTCGTCGATTCAACCGTCGCTCCACCTCGGTCCGGTTCTCGTTCACAGGCCGCGTCTCGCCAAAGCCCTGCGAGGTGATTCGGCCCGGCGCGATGCCCCGCATGATCAGGTAGTTGCGGGCGGCTGCGGTCCGGCGCTCGCTGAGCGCCTGGTTGTACTCGGTGGTGCCTTCGGCGCTGGCGTGGCCCTCCACTCGAATGGTGCGCGCGGGAGCGGCGTTCAGGGCCTGGACGGCCTGATCCAGAATCGGGATTGCCTCCGGTCTGAGCGTCGCCTGGTCGAAATCGAAGAGGATCTCGAGCGCGGGGACCGCGGGCGCGAAGACCTCGATCGCGAGTGTTTGAGTCGCCTGACCGCCGCGCCCGTCGGAGGCCACGACAGTGAGCGTGACCTTTCCTGGCACGGTCTCCGCTCTCCAGGTGGTGGCGGCCGCACGCGTGTCGCCGAGCGTCCCGGCGGAGGCGGTCCAGACGTAGGTCAGCTGATCGCCGTCCGGGTCCTGGCCCTGGGCCACGATTTTGATCGTTCCGCCGACTGGGATGCGGCACGGGTCGCACTGGGCGGTCAGCGTCGGCGGACGGTTCGGAGGCGGCGCGGGTGCCGGTGGCGGAGCCGTCACGACCGGTGGAGCCGGTGCCGGAGCCGGAGTGGGTGTGGGTGTCACCGGAGGCGGGGGCGCGGGCTTCCGGCCGGGCGAGAAACCGATCCGGAACTGGGCGCCGAGGGCGTCGAGCGAGTTGTCCGAGAATCCTGGCATGGCGTCGCTCCGGCTTTCGAGGCCCAACCGGTAGCTGAGGCCCGCGCCGGCGAAGAAGCCGCTCCTGTGCTGCCAGGTTGCGCCAAACGCCGCGGTCAGATCAGATCCGCGCTCCGAGATGACCGGAGGCCGCGACCCGTCGATGGCGGCAGGCGGCAGGGCGTCGCGCCAGGCGACGTCGTCGAAGGCAACGTCCCCGAACAGCTCGGCCGTGAACCGGAAACTGCTGCGCGCGCCGAAGCCCGCTCCGATTCCCCAACGCAAACTGTCGGAGAGATGGACCTCGTCGGGATCGCCTCGCCACGCCATGCCGGCAAAGCCGGAGAGCTCGACCCCGCCGGCCACGCCGCTGAAGATTCCATCCAGTATGTAGTCCAACTCGCCGGTGCCGGCCCCTGTTTCGGCATCGGCCGTCGGCAGCTTGAACATCGTCCGAACGGCGAAAGCCACCGGTGCGTTGCGCAACTGTGAGGCGAGGTTGACCTTTCCGCCGACGATCAGGTCGCCCATATCGTTACCGGTCCACGGTTCCCGGACGAACGGGTAGCCGTTCAGCACGCCACCATTCTCGACATTGCTTGGGACGAAGAGCGGGCGGATATCGCGATCGATGCGCGTCACGGTGCGCAACGAGCCGAAGACCTCGGCCCGGCGGCCCAGGCCGGCCGAGAACGTGACAGGAAAGAACGCCAGGTTCGTAAACCCCTGGTTGTAGTCCAGGACCGTGCGGTAGACGCTGGCGGACCAGAGTTTGGCCCCAACGACCTCGGCGCTGGGGACGAACCAGAGGCCTGTATCACCCAAGAACGTGGGGATGGCCGGGCGAGGGGCCGTTGCGTCCTGCGCCAACGCGCCCTGGCCCGCCAGCAACACGATCGACACCGTCAACACAGCTGACGTCACTCTCATCTCGACCACTCCAGGTGTGAGACGGCACGAAGCGTCGCGACCGCCGAAACTTCATGCCTAAGGGCAAGTGGCATGCCGGGAGACGACCGGGCGGATTCGCAGGAATCTTCGAGGCGGAGCCCGGATCGAGGGCGGCGTCGCTCACGACATACGGGCAAGGCTACCACGGCCCGTTGTCAGCCGGTCGAACGTGCTTTCGCGGCTGCCCTGATGGCCTCACGCCTCCGGAGCACGATCAAACCGGCGTTCGGGTGGGCCATGACAACCTTCTCCATGTGCATGCAGAAGTCGAACTCGCCACTAGTCTGCCGGATTTCGTCGAGAAACGGCTGAATCTTGCCGAAGGTCGCGAAGATTTCGCCGTGCGCCGCAAGGAACGCCGTGGCATCGATCGCCCCGCTCGTCACCAGCGAAGCCGCCATGTCCCAGTAGCCGAGCACCATGCGAAAGGAGGCGTTCCGTTCACCGCTGAGGGTCTCGCCCAGCTCGGCGAGGCTCTCCGGGTTGAAGTCTCGCAGGAACCAGGCTCTGGCTTCGCGAAGCACAGGCTCTCGTCGCAGCTCGTAGAGCTTCAAGTTCAGCAGAGCACTTTCAAATGCAGTCGGCATGTCAGGCAGACAAACAGACCTATTTGCGGCCGGATCGTCAGGGCGTGGATGTCCGCCCGTTCCACGCCGCCCGCATCGACGTTTGTCGCGGGTGCCAGTGCCTCGAACCGCCCACCTTGCCCGTTTGCCAGTACCTTGATGACGCCCACGCCGGGCGTGCTGCCGGTGCTGACGTGCGGGTCGGCCGTGAGCGGGTTCGGACCGCGGAGTGACATGAAGACGTGGCTGCCGTTCGGCGAAGTGGCCAGCAGATCGGGCGTCGGGTCGTCGCTGACGGCGCCGGCCAGCTGAATCTCGTTGACGACCTGGTCCGTCTGCGTGTCGATCGACCAGATGAAGTTTCTTCCCCGATCGGCGACCCAGAGATAGCGCTGGTGATTGGTGAGGGTCGCTCCATGCGCATCCGCCTCGTCCGTCGTGTCGCTCAGCACGACCCTCGGCAGGCGGGATATTCGGAGGGTTGAGCGGCGAGAATCCCGTCACCGGGAACGCGTAGATGTCGGCCCCGAAGAGGTGGGTCGGCGTGCCTCCGCCCGAATCCACGTACATCTTGGCGCCCACCTGCGCGCCCAGGCAGCCATTGGGATGCACGGTGTCGATGTCGTATTCGGCGACGATCTGCATCGGCGTCGTCTTCGCATCCACGACGAACAGGCCGCCGCCCCGCAGCGTGACGAACACGTAGCGGCTCGTCGCCTCGATGATGGGACAAATCGGGGCATTGTCCGGCCGCACATCAGCAAGCTGGCACGCGACGCCATTCGGCGTCGTGCAAGTCGCCAGATTGATGCCGGCCGCCGTGTTCAGCACGAAGGTGTTGGTCGCGTAGTTCGTGTCGATGCGCTCGAACAGCTTGCCGTTCTGGTTCGCCACCGCGATGTAGCGTTCGTCAGGAGAGGGAATGGCGAAGTGGACCTGCCGCGCACCGCCCGCGCCAATCGACGTGCGGATGCAATCGATCGGCATCCGGGTCGGCGCATCCAGGATCAACACGTGGCCGCTGGCGACGAAGGAGATCGATCGCGTGCGTCTGACTCGCATTCATGGCCAGCATGTGCGGACGCACCGGGTTCGCACCGGTCTTGGCGAAGCACATCGCGGCTACGTCGCCGCTCAGATCGATCATCTCAGGCGTTGCCTCAGCCGCCTTGTGGCCGCGCTCGAGATCTTTGCCGTCATAGATGTACACCGTTCCACCGAAGGTCTTGCCAAGGAGTTGGACTGGTCGATGGCCCACACTTCGTACGCGTTCTGGGCGACAGCGGGAGCCGCCCCGATGATGAGCGTGCCGACACAGATCCCGATGAGCCTAGCGAGAGCCTTCATGGTCTACCTCGCGGGGGAGAGCGGCAGTATGCCATAGCGGATCGCGCGGACGATAACGTCGCACCGCTGTTGTCGCCATACTGCTCAGCTGTTGCCAAAACCGTGGCGGTCGAATAATAGGGAGATGCGAATCGTCGGGGTGGCAATCACGGTTGTGAGTGTGTTGTGGGCGGGCGCCGCACGGGCACAAGGACTGTACGTCGGCGGGGCGATCGGGGCGGAGGTCGTGCGCACGTCTTCGACACAATCCGGCGGTTCCACCTTCAACACCGGCAGTGGTGAAGCGTTTGCGGGTGCCATTCGTGTCGGCGCGGGCATCACGGAGCGCTTCGGCGTCGAAGCCGAGTTCTTCAGGCCTGGCCGAGATCGAGGGAGATCTCGGGGGTCCGATCTTTTTTCGGGGCACTCGATCTTCCTGCGCTCACTCCGTCCCTTCCCCAGCCGATCAGGGACTTCAGTTTCCCGTCAATCATCGGGCAGAGTACGCGTGTGCGGGCCACGACCATGAGCGCGCTGCTCGTCGCCCGGCAGCCGCTCGGCGGCCGCGTCGAGCTCGCGTATCTGGGCGGCGTCGGCTTCTCGCGCGTCGTGCGCGAAATCGAGTTCAGCATTCCACGCGGCATCCTGCCTGCGGGGATTCAGTTCCCATCGACGCGCATCACCCAATACGCCGCCGGCCCCGTGGTGGGCCTGGAGGTGCGGGCGGGCATGACCGAGCACGCGCAGGTTGTCGCCGGCCTGCGCCTGCACACGCTGGGGCAGTCGGTCGTGGACGGCTGGATGATCCGTCCGAGCGTCGGTCTCGCCTGGAAGTTCTATGTCTGAGGCGTTGCCGTCAGTTCAGTCCGCGCAGGCCGAGCGCATCGGCCTCCAGGCGCATGAACCGGATCACGTTGGCGACGTGATCGGCCAGCGGCAGCCCTAGTTCTTCGGCGCCTGCCCTCAGGTCGTCGCGCGACACTGCTCGCGCGAACGCCTTGTCCTTCATCCGCTTGATCACCGAGGCGGCCTCGAGGTCGAGGATGCTCTTCGAGGGCCGCACCAAGGCTGCGGCCGTGATCATGCCGGCCATTTCGTCGCAGGCAAAGAGTGTCTTCTCGAGCCGGCTCTCGCGGGCGACACCGGAGTAGTTGGCGTGCGAGAGGATCGCCCGCGTGACCCACGCCGGGTACCCGCGGCGCTCCAGCTCCTCGCACCCGCGAAACGGGTGATCTTCCGCCGTCGGGAAGCGCTCGTAGTCGAAATCGTGGAGCAAGGCCACGACGCTCCACCCGGTTTCGTCCTCGCCGAACTCTCGGGCGTATCCGCGCACGGCGGCTTCGACCGCAAGCGCGTGCTTCCGCAGACTGTCGCTCGCCGTCCACTCGGTCAGCAGCGCCCAGGCCGCGTCGCGGGAAAGGGTGGTGGTCACGAGGCGACGATAGCATGCGGCGAAGGCCGCGGAACTCTGTCGTGCGCCCGTATAATCCCCACCAACCGCTGTGGCCCTCGCTCCCGGCACCCGTCTCGGCCCGTACGAAATCGTCTCCGCCCTCGGCGCTGGCGGCATGGGCGAGGTATACCGTGCGCGCGATCCGCGACTCGGACGTGATGTCGCGATCAAAGTCCTCCCCACAGCATTCTCGGCCGACGTCGATCGCCTCCGTCGATTCGAGCAGGAAGCCCGCGCAGCCGCCGCGCTGAACCACCCGAATATCCTCGCCGTGCACGACATCGGCACGGAGGCCGGCGCGCCATTCATTGTGTCCGAATTGCTTGAAGGCGAGACGCTTCGGGACCGCTTGAATGCCGGGCCGATCGCGGTCCGCAAGGCGCTCGAGCTCGCGCTTCACATCGCGCATGGCCTCGCGGCGGCGCACGAGAAGGGGATCACGCATCGCGATCTCAAACCCGAGAATGTGTTCGTGACCCGGGATAGCCGGGTCAAGATTCTCGACTTCGGTCTGGCGAAGCTGACGCAGGATCAACCAGCGTTCGAACCCGCGAGCGCGATGGTCACGACGCCCCCGCCGACGCAGCCGGGTGTCGTGCTCGGCACTGTCGGCTACATGGCGCCCGAGCAGGTGCGTGGACTGCCGGTCGATCATCGCGCGGATCTGTTTGCTCTTGGCGCCATCCTGTACGAGCTCCTGTCCGGTCGTCGCGCGTTTTCCCGCGACACCGCGCCCGAGACGATGGCGGCGATCCTCAAGGAGGATCCGCCGGAACTCAACGCTGCGACGCCAATGCCGCCGGCCCTCGTCAGGATTGTCAATCGCTGTCTGGAGAAGAGTCCGTCGGCGCGATTTCAGACGGCCAGCGATCTCGCGTTCGCCCTGGAGAGCGTGTCGGACACGTCGAGCGCGTCAACGGCTATCCTTGCCGGCAGATCTCGCGCGTACGGCGCGTGGCTTGGCTGGGCGGCTGCGCTGCTACTGCTAGCGACGCTGGCGCCACTCGCGTACCAACATCTTCGCGAGCGGCCGCTTGCGCCCAGCGCGATGCGCTTCCAGATTCCCCCGACCGTCGAGTTCGCGGGGCCAGGAAATTTCGGCCTCTCTCCGGACGGCCGTCACCTGGCTTTCGTGGGGCGTGGTCCGGATGGCACCGCGCGTCTCTTGATCCGGACCATGGATTCGCTGGAGGTCCGGTCTCTTCCGGGTTCGGAGACCGGCGACACCGCGCCGCCACCTTTTTGGTCTCCCGACGGACGGTTCGTCGCGTTCGATGCCGGCGGCAAGCTCAAGAAGGTGGACATCTCGGGCGGCCTGCCTCAAACGTTGTGCGATCTGCCCCGTGGGAGTGTCGCCGTGGGCGGCTCCTGGAATCGCGACGGCGACATCATCTTCGGGAACTTCGGCGGTCTGTTGCACGTCCGCGAGACCGGCGGTGCCGCGTCTCCCATCACGACGCTCGATCCGTCGCGGAAGGAGGAATTCCATCTGCTCCCGACCTTTCTTCCGGACGGCCGTCATTTCGTGTACTTGCGTGTGTCGCCGAGCGCGCCTGAGGCCGGCGGCACGTACATCGGCACGCTCGATGCCAAGCCTGAAGCGCAAAGCGCGCAGCGGCTGATGCCGTACGCGGTCGGTGTGACGTACGCCGCGGCGGTTGATTCCGGTCCGGGACGGTTGTTGTTCCTTCGCGAAGGGACGCTCATGGCACAGCCGTTCGACGCGGGGCGCCTGGCGCTCGCGGGGGAGCCAGTGCCTGTGGCGGAACGGGTCGGCTCCTTTCGTGATGGCGCCTACTTTTCGGCCTCCGCCAACGACGTTCTGGTCTACCGCAACGCTGACACCGATTCACAGCTCACCTGGTTCGACCGGCAAGGCGCTGTGTCCGGCCGGGCCTCGGAGCCGGGCGGCTTTCGCGGCGTGGCGCTTTCCCCGGACGGCGCTCGCGCCGTCGCGTCGCGTACGAATCCACTGGACACGACCAAGGCCGACCTCTGGCTGTTCGATTTTTCGCGAGGCAGCGGGGCCACACGATTGACACTTGGCACCGGACTCGCCGAGTTTCCTGTCTGGTCTCGAGACGGCAAGCGCATCGTCTTCACGTTCAACAACAGTAGTCTCCGTGAGGCACTCGCGAGCGGCGAGGGCGACGAGGAGGAATTGCTGCGGTCAGAGAGCAGTGGAGCCCTTTGGGCCAACAGCTGGTCGCCTGACGGACGGGTCCTTTTATACGCCCGGTACGTCGCATCGGCCTTGACCCCGGGGAATATCGATCTCGGGGTGATTCCAAGCGGCGATCGCAAGCCGGTGCCGTTCCTGCGCGACGCCCGCAGATTCATCGAGAACCAGGGCCAGTTTTCGCCGAATGGACGATGGGTTGCGTACGTCTCGAACGAGTCCGGCCAGAGCGAAGTCTACGTCCGAGGGTTTGCGACGGACTTCAGTAGCGGCTCGGCGAGCGTCGGAGGCAGTGTGCTGGTCTCCCGCGGCGGCGGCACCGCACCCCGCTGGCGCGGGGATGGCCGCGAGATCTTTTATCTCGCACCGGACGGAAAAATGATGGCCGTTGCGGTGGGTCCCGGACAGGAGTTTCACGTCGGGACGCCGACCCCGCTCTTTCAGACTCCCTCGGGCACGATCGTCGGCGACGTAACCGCGGACGGGAAGCGATTTCTCCTCATTGCGCCGGTCGGGCCGAGCGCATCGGTGCCGTTCACGGTCGTGTTGAACTGGACGGCCGGATTGAAGAAGTAAACAATCCCGAACGGCTAAATCTACGCTTTGACCTTGGGCCGGCCGCGCGGCTTCTTCGGCGGCTTGTCGAGCGCCTTCAGCAGGATGTCGGCGGCGACGTCGGCGCCGTTGGTTTCCGGCTTCTTCTTGTGCTTCGGCTGGTTGAGCAGCTTGTCGAGGTGCGTCTCCCACTTGCCGTCGAAGAGATCGTCGTGGTTGATGAACGCCGAGCGCACGTACTTCGGCATCTCCTCGACCAGCACGTCGTACTCCGGGAAGTGCCCGCGTGACGTATAGAGCACGGCCGTATCGTTGGCGATGCACTCCGAGATGACGCCGTAGCCCGGCTTGGTGACGATGGCCTCGGCCGCCCCCACCAGGTCCTCGTAGCGCACGCCGGCGTCGTACATCGCCTCTTCGTTGATGCTGATGAACGAGCCCTTTTTCTCGGCGGCCGCCACTTCCTTGCGCGCCTGGCGGCTCAGCGGCACGTTCGCCGTCATCACCACCGTGTACTTCTTGAACTTGGACAGCACGGTGGTGTCCAGGCTGGGCAGCCCGTAGCCCCCGAACGACGCCAGCACGATCGGCTTGTCCGTGGGCAGCTTCAGGATCTTGCAGACCTCGGCGCGCGTGCGCGTGGCATGCCGGGCGATGAAGGGGATGTCCTTGATGTTCGAGAAGCTGTCGAACCCGCGCGCCATCGGCAGGCGCAGCGCCATCGAGGCCTTGGCGTACGCGCCACGGATGGCCGGCAGGAGCGACGGCGCCAGCCGCACACGCGGGTAGTCCGCGTAGATCCAGTCCCACGTGAAATTGCCGAGCCCGATCGCAGGAATGCCCGAGGAGGCGCCCACGGCGAAGGCCAGCGGCGGGATGTCGCCCACAATCAGGCCGGCGCCGATCTCCCGCAGCTGCCGGGTCTCGCTGGCCGCGCGCGTCACCAGGTCGCTGTGGAACGCCGACGCGCGGCGGATGCTGTCGGCCTCGTCCAGCGACAAGCCGTCCACCTGCACCACGCCGGTGTCGCACTCCAGCGTGCTGAAGGCCACCTTCCCCTTGACCGAGAGGTCAAAGAGCCAGCGCGGCGCCGACGTGCGGACGCCGATGCGGGTTTCAGGCCGCTTGGCCAGAATGGCGTTGATGACTTCGATGGCCCGGGATGCGTGTCCGAATCCGTGGCCTGAAATGTAAAAGACGATCGCTGATGCCAATTAGGGGGCCTTCTCGTCCAGTGCGACCTTGATCACCTGCTCGAGGGTTTCCACCGGCACGAAGGTCATGTCGCGCCGAATCTCCTCGGGCAGTTCCGTGAGGTCAGGCTCGTTGAGGGCCGGCAGGATCACCGTCCGCACGCCGAACCGCCTCGCCGCCAGCGCCTTTTCCCGAATGCCGCCGACGGGCAACACCAGCCCCGACAGCGTGATTTCACCGGTCATCGCCACGCCGGGCCGCACGGGCTGGTTGCGGGCGGCCGACAGGATGGCCGTGGCCATCGTGATGCCCGCCGAGGGTCCGTCCTTCGGAATCGCCCCCGCCGGCACGTGCACGTGCAAGTCGTGCTTGGCAAGAAAATCGGGCGAAATGCCCAAGTCGCTTGCCTTCGCCCGGATGTGGCTAAGGGCGGCACGAGCCGACTCCTGCATCACGTTGCCGAGCTGGCCCGTAAGAATGATGTTCTGGTTGCCGCCTGGAAGCAAGGTGGCTTCCACGAATAGCACGTCGCCGCCGGTTTCCGTCCACGCCAAACCCGTCACCACGCCGGCCGTCGAGGTCCGGAATGCCGTTTCCTTCTTGAATCTCGCCGGGCCCAGGTAGTCGTCCACTTCCGGCACATCCACGATCACGGGAGGCGCAGGGGGCGCGTCGGCGGGGCGGGTCGCCATCCTGGCGGCCACCTTGCGGGCAATCGTTCCCAGCTGGCGCTCGAGGTTCCGGACGCCTGCCTCGCGGGTGTACTCGGCGATCACCGCGCGCAGAGCGCCGTCTGTGAACGTCATCGAATCGGGGGGCAGCCCGTTCTCGTTCATCTGGCGCCGAATCAGATACATCCGCGCGATGTGCAGCTTCTCGAACTCGGTGTACCCGGCCAGCGTGATGATCTCCATCCGGTCCAGGAGAGCCGGATGGACGGGGCCCAGCTGGTTGGCCGTGGCGATGAAGAGGACCCTGGACAGGTCCACGGGCGCTTCCAGGTAGTGGTCGCGGAAGACGTGGTTCTGCGCCGGGTCCAGCACCTCGAGCAGCGCCGCGGCCGGGTCCCCCTGGAAACCCACCGACATCTTGTCGATCTCGTCCAGCATGAACACCGGGTTCATCGAGCCGGCCTGCTTCAACGCCGTCACGATGCGTCCCGGGATCGACCCGATGTAGGTCCGGCGGTGCCCGCGAATCTCGGCCTCGTCGCGCACACCGCCCAGCGAGATGCGCACGAACTTCCGTTCCATGGCGCGCGCGATCGACTGGCCGAGCGACGTCTTGCCGACGCCGGGGGGCCCGGCGAAACACAGGATGGGCCCCTTCATGTCGCCCTTCATCTTGCGGACCGCGAGGTACTCGATGATGCGTTCCTTGACCTTGTCCAGGTCGTAGTGGTCCTCGTCCAGCACGCGCCGGGCTTCGACCAGATCCAGGCGATCGGTCGTCATCACCGACCACGGGACGTCCAGCAGCCAGTCCAGATACGTGCGGATCATCTGGTATTCGGGCGACGCTCCCGTCATCTGGCCCAGCCGTGTCAGCTCGCGGTTCGCCACGGTGGCGACAGCTTCCGGCAGCTTGGCGTCCTCGACGCGCGTGCGCAGCTCGGCCAGCTCGTTGCCTTCCCCTTCGCCCAGCTCCTGCTGGATCGCCTTCATCTGCTGGCGCAGGTAGTACTGGCGCTGCGCGTCGGTCATCTCCTGCTGCGCCTGCGACTCGATCTTCCCCTTCAGCTCGAGCAGCGACACTTCGCGGGTCAGCGCCGTGGCGATGGCCTGCAGCTTCTTCAGGAGATCGCTTTCCTCGAGCAGCGCCTGCTTGTCCAGCGGGCGCATGTCGAGCAGCGTGCCCAGGATGTACGCCAGCCGCAGCGGGTCCTCGATGTTCATGACCAGCGTGCGCAGCTCTTCCGCGAGGCCTGAGGCCAGCGAGAGCGCCTTGTCGATGAGTTCCTGAATGCGCCGCACGTGCGCGTCCACTTCGAGCGTGCGCTCGTAGTTCTCCGGCAGCGGCGTGATCTGGGCCAGCATCGACGTGCCCGTGCGCGTGACGCGGTCCAGACGTACGCGCGCCAGCCCTTCCAGGATGATGTTCAAACCGGCGGCCGACTTGGCCATCTGACGGATGATGGCCACTGTCCCCACCCTGCGGACGTCGTCCGGCCCGGGGTCTTCCTTGTCGTTGTCCTGCAGGACCAGAAGAATCAGTCGATCGCTTCCCAGTGCGCGATTGACCGTCTCGACGGACACCGGCCGGTTCACGGCCAGCGGCTGGATCGTCATGGGAAACGACACCGTGAGCCGCAGCGGCAGGACGGGTAATTCTGATGGGAGAGGCGGATGAGTGGGGTCGGCCATCCGGGCGGTGGCTCCAAGTCTATCAGGCAGCTTGCGATGAACGAGAGCTGTGTTTGGTTGTTGTACGCTAAGGCCTGTGGATGAGCGACAGTTCTTTACGGAGAAGCCCGAGCAGCGGCCGGCCACCTTTCAATGTCCCCGGTGCCGGCGCTCCAACGAGTACTCGGTTCGCTGGGTGCGCAGGACCAAAAGAGCTCAACCCCCGTCGGGCTCGGATGCGCGCGCACGGGCGATGTTCGACAAGGTGAAGGATCACCTCGTGCGCGTGGACGACGACGTGACCTGCAAGACGTGCGGCAAGCGGTTCGAGATTCCGTCCCACAGAGGGTTGGTGTTCCTGGAAGAGCTGGAGGGGCTCCCCAAGGACGATTACGACGAGTGACCGCGGTTCGCATCGCCCTCGCCAACGTCCGCTACCCGGCCACTCCTGACGAGTCGGTGGCAATCGCGCTGCGCGCGATTGCGGACGCGTCCGCGCAGCGCGCCGCCGTCGTGTGCTTTCCCGAATGCTACGTCCCGGGATACCGGGGCCTGGGGAAGACCCCGCCGCCGCCGGACACGGCCTTTCTCGAGCGTGCATGGTCGGACGTCGCTTCAGCCGCAGGCCGTGCAAACGTCGCGGTGGTGCTCGGCACCGAACGCGTCACCGACCGGGGCCTGCTGGCGTCGGTCCTCGTCGTCAATCGGGACGGCACGGTCGCGGGCTTCCAGGACAAGGTGCAAGTCGACCCATCGGAGGACGGGATATATATGCCGGGTGAGGGTCGCGCGGTGTTTCAGGCGGGCCCGCTGCGCTTCGGGATCGCTATCTGCCACGAGGGGTGGCGCTATCCGGAGACCGTCCGGTCGGCCGCGCGCCAGGGCGCGCATGTCGTGTTCCACCCCCACTATCACCCGGCCGACGCCGACAGCTACAGGCCTTCGACGTTTGCCGACCCGGCCAACACGTTTCACGAGAAGGCCATGCTGTGCCGGGCCGCGGAGAACACCTGCTATTTCGCCTCCGTGAACTACGCGAGCGACGGCTCGGGCACCACTTCAGCGGTAGTCCGGCCGGACGGAACGCTACAAGCGTTTCAGCCGTACGGCCAGGAGGGGCTGTTGGTGGCCGACCTCGATCTCGAGGCCGCCACCGGTCTGCTCGCCAGGCGCTGGCGCACGGGGGTATCGGGGGCATAAGGGTCTTGTGATCGAGGGGCGACAGCGTAGCGTGGTCAACGCCACCGCGCGCGCCCGCGGTAGAGCCAGTCCCGCCGGTGCCCGGGACTATACTGACCTCACGCCCTATGTTACGGAGCAAACGCATGCGGTGGTTCGTCGGCGGATGCGCTCTCGTCCTGGCCACGTTGACGGTGCCGACGGCCCAGACGCCGGCCCAGCCAGCGCGGCCGTTGACCCCGGTTGACCATGCCGCGCGCGCCATCAACGAAGGCCGCTACGACGAGGTGGACGCGATCCTCAAGAACGAGTCGGATCCGCGCGTGCCGGGCTTGCGCGCACAGGCGCTCATCGCCCGCGGACGCTATGCGGACGCCGAAGCACTGCTCAAGGCCCCGGCCGCGGCGGCGCCCACCGGCGATGCCGCGTTGCAACTCGGCCTGCTGCAGATGCTCGTCGGCCGTCGTCCCGATGCCCAGCGCGTGCTGCGCCGCGTCGCCGACGGCGGTACGCCTCGAACCGCGGCCGAGTACGCCCGCATGGCCATGGCCTCGCGCGCGCTCGGTGAGTACAAGGACGCCAACGACCTCTACCGCAACGCCACGCGCCTGGCGCCCGGCGACGCGGTCATCAACACCGCCTGGGGCGAGCTGTTCCTCGAGAAGTACGACCGCCCCGAGGCGCTGAAGTCGTTCCAGGCCGCGTTGAAGGTGGATCCGTCGTACGTGCCGGCGCGCCTGGGTCTGGCGGCCGTGGCCGCAGCAGGCAATCCGCCGGCGGCGAAGGAAGCGATCGAGCAGGCGCTCAAGGTCAATCCCAATTCGGTGACGGCGCAGGTGCTGCTGGCCGAGATGGCGCTCGACGACCGCAGGCGCGACGAAGCGCGAGAGGCCATCGACAAGGCCCTCAAGGTCAACCCCCGCAGCCTGGACGCGCTGGCGTTTCGCGCCGCGGTGGACTTCGTGGAAGGCAAGCTGACGGATTTCGAAACGCACGCCAAGGAAGCGCTGGCCGTGAACCCGCGCTACGGCGACGTGTTCCGCATTGCCGGCGACCATGCCGCGCGCAATTACCTGTTCGACGACGCGGTGGCGCTCACGCGGCGTGCCATCGAGCTCGACGACGCGAACCCGACGGCCCACGCCAACCTGGGGATGCACCTGCTGCGGACCGGCGACGAACCTGCCGCGCGCCGGTCGCTCGAACGCGCGTTCAAGGACGACCCGTACAACGTCGTGACGTTCAACTCGCTGGCGCTCCTGGACTCGCTGGACAAGTTCGAGACCATCCAGGACGGGGATCTGATCTTCCGCTTCCATCCAGACGAAGTGACGGTGATGCGCGAGCAGGCGATCCCGCTGGCCAAGGAAGCGTTCGCCGCGCTGATCAAAAGCTACGGCTTCACGCCGAAGGGCCCGATCCTGATCGAGATGTTCCCCAAGCACGACGACTTCGCCGTGCGGACGCTGGGCCTGCCGGGCATGGTCGGGGCGCTGGGCGCCTGCTTCGGCCGCGTGGTCACGCTGGATTCGCCCAAGGCGCGTCCCCCCGGGGAATTCCACTGGGGCGAAACCTTGTGGCACGAGCTGGCGCACGTGATGACGCTGCAGATGTCGAACAACCGCGTGCCGCGGTGGCTGACCGAGGGCACGTCGGTCTGGGAGGAGCGGCGGGGGCGGCCCGAGTGGGGTCGTGAGAGCGACTTCAACTTCCTGCAGGCGCTCGAAGCCGGCAAGACCCTGAAGCTCGAGGACCTGAACGACGGGTTCAGCGACCCGCGGACGATCTCGCTGGCCTATTACCAGGCCTCGCTCGTCGTCGAGCACATCGTGGATACCTACGGCGAGCCGGCCCTGCACAAGCTGCTTCGGGCCTACGGCCAGGGCCTGGAGGACGAAGTGGCGCTCAAGGACGCGATCGGCGTCAATTGGGCGGGGCTGCAGACGGCGTTCGATGCACGCATCGCACGCGACTACGACGCGGCGCGGAAAGCGCTGAAGGGCCCCGAGCTGAAAGAGAAGATGCCCCTCGACGAGCTGAAGATCCTGGCCGCCGCCAACACCGGCAGCGTGATGGTGCAGATGGCGCTCGGGCAGGCGCTGCTGGCCGCCAAGGACACCGACGGCGCGCTGGCCGCCTTCGAACGCGCGGCGGCGCTGCTGCCGCGGGCCGGCGGACGCGGCAACCCGCACGCGATGATTGCGCGAGTGGCACTCGAAAAGAAGGATACGGAGCGCGCAATCAAGGCGATTGAAGCGTCGCTCCTGATCGACCCGTCGGACGTCGATGCGGCGCGGCAGGTGGCCGGACTGATCGCCGCAAAGGGCAACGACGCCACGACGGAAGCGGCTTATCGGCGCGTCGTCTCCATCGACCCGTTCGATTCCAAGTCGCAGACCGAACTGGGCCGTCTGGCCTTCAAGCGCAAGGACAACACTGCCGCGCTGCGCGCGTTCAGGAGCGCGCTGGCCACCCAGCCGCCTGACCGCGCGGCCGCGCACACCGACCTCGGCGAGGCGCTGTTGGTGTCGGGCGACACGGCTGAGGCCAAACGGCACACGCTCGAGGCGCTCGAAATCGCGCCCTCATTCGAGCGCGCGCAGGATCTGCTGCTCAAACTTCCTCCCGCTAGCGAGGCGTTGCCTCGCTAGCGCCAGTATCTTTTGGGCCCAGCTTCGCGGGCCGGGTACCGGATGCCGTTGCTTCGATGGCCGCCTGCAGCTGGTTCAGGCCGTCGGTGAGGGCGGCGGGGCCAGGCTGCAGGATCAGGGGGGACTTGATCTCGTAGATCCGGTCGTCGCGCACGGCCGGCACGTCGGCCCAGCCCGGGCGCGCGCGGATCCGTTCCTTCCGCACCGCCTTGCCGCACCACGAGGCCACGATGACATCGGGCGCGCGGCGCGCCACCTCGCCGGCGTCCACGATGCGATCCTTTCCGAGCTTTGCCTCGCGCAGCTCGGGAAAGATCGGATCGCCGCCGGCGATCTCCACCAGTTCCTCGACCCAGCGGATGCCCGAGATGAGCGGCGCGTCCCACTCCTCGAAGAACACTCGCGGCCGCGCAGGCAGCTCCGCTGCGCGACTCTTCGCGCGCTCGATACCGCGTTCGAGGTCGGCCACGAGCGCGGCGGCTCGTTCGGCACGGCCGACGAGCGCGCCCACCATCCGGATCATCTGCAGGATCTCGGCGACGCTGCGCTGGTTGAACACCATCACCGGATAGCCGCGTTTCACGAGCTCGGCGGCGATGTCCGCTTGCAGATCCGAGAAACCCAGAATCAGGTCAGGGTCGAGCGCCGCAATCTTGTCGTAGCGTGCGTGGATGAATGCCGACACCCGCGGCTTCTGGCGCGCCTCGGGCGGCCGCACGGTGTATCCGGACACGCCGGCGACACGATCGCCTTCGCCGAGCAGATACAGCGTTTCAGTGGTTTCCTCCGTGAGGCACACGATGCGGCGCGGATAAGGATCCACGGGAAATGATAGGCCCTTGCGCCGGTCTCGCCGCCGGTGTACGATGTCGCTGCAATCCAGGTTGCACCCCGTCCGCGGGAAGGGACTATCCCACCTGAGTCGGTCGCACATCACCCTCGCTTCTGCCCACGGCGGACACCGGGCACAAGAAGGAGGACTGATGTCTCTCATCCTGCCGAAACGGCCCAGTCTCGACCATCTCAAGAAACAAGCGAAGGACCGCCTCGAGCAGCTGCAAGCCGAGCATCCTGGCGCGCAGCTCGCGGACGCGCAGCACGCGCTCGCCCGTGAGTACGGGTTTGCCAGCTGGCCGAAGCTGAAGGCCCATGTGGAGGCCGCGGTCGGCTGATGCGCCCGCGGGCCCCACGCCGCCTCCGGGAGGCGGCGCGGCCCCGCCACATGGCAGCGGCGACTCGCCGAGCGTCTTCCAGCGCATGACGGACCGGGCGAAGCGGGCGCTCTTCTTCTCGCGGTTCGAAGCGAGCGAGCTTGGGAGCGTCGTGATCGAGCCCGAGCACGTGCTGCTGGGCGTGCTTCGCTCACGCGAAGGCGAAACCGCCCCAGCCGTCGCGAGGGTGCCGCTGGCCGAGATCCGCGCCGGGATCGCGGAGCGGACCGAGACCAAGGAGGCCGTGGGAAACACCGTCATTATTCCGTTCACGGATGCGACCAAGCGCATCTTCGTCTCGGCGGCTGCTGAGGCCGATGAGCGGCAGCATCAGCACGTCGGGACGCTGCACGTGCTGCTGGGGCTGCTTCAGGCACCGGGGATCGGGGCCCTGGTCGGCCCGCATGGCCTGACCTACGATGGGCTGGCGCGCGAGCCGATAGCCGACGGCGCGGATTGAACGCGCCGCCGGTTGAGCCAGACAGCCCGTGCGTCACATTTCCATGCCGGCCGTGTCCTATCAGTGAGAGCGATGGCCATATCCCTTCGAGCGCTGGTCGTTCGGGCCCAGGATGGCGACGTTGGGGCGTTCGGCCAGCTGGTCGAGGTCACGCAGGCCATGGCCTACAGCGTGGCGTGGAGCGTGCTGCGCGATCGGCCGGCCGCCGAGGACGCCACGCAGCATGCCTACGTGCGGGCCTTCAGGCGACTCAGCGACCTGCAGGAGCCCGACGCCTTCGCCGGCTGGCTGCGGCGCATCGTCGTGACCATGGCGCTCAACGAACGGCGGTCTCGCCGGAGCACGTTCTTGAGACTGGACGACGTCGGCGAGGTGCCGGTCCTGGACGAAGCCGAATCGTCCTGGTCGGAAGCCCAGCGCAACAGGCTTGCCGCGGCGCTCCTCACGCTGTCGAGCGAGGACCGCCAGCTGTGCGACCGGAGATACCACGGCCGCTGGAGCGCGGCTCGTCTGGCGGCGGCAGCCGGAATCGACGAGGCCGCCATGCGCAAGCGGCTCCAGCGTGTCCGCGACAAACTGCGGAAGGAGATCGAAATGACCGAGCAGCGTTCAGTGCCCCACGGGGAACTCCCCGCATCCTTTCCCGCGAGGCTGGTCGAGCTGCTGGCCCGGCCGCGACTGACCGAGCTGCCCGAAAATCCCGTGGGGCGGATCCTCGAGCAGCTGCGATCGGTGTTCCACGATTTCTCGACTGTCGACCTGCCTGAAGTGGTGGACCTTGAGGCGGCCAAGGCGATCGCCGCCGTGGCGATGTACGTCGATCCAGTCGAGTTGCACCGGGTCGATGACACCCGCATTCTGCGCTACGACCTCACGCTTCCGCTGCTGCTGCACGTCCGCTACGCCGGCGCGCCCGTTGAAGCTGTGGGCCGCTGGCAAGACCTATCGCGTGTGTCAGGTGGACGCCACGCACCTCGAGGCGTTTCACCAGGCCGAGGCGCTCTGGCTCGACGACCGTTCCTCGTTCGACCCCTGGCAGATGACGGGACGCGTGCTCCAATCGGCCGATCGTGCGCTGCCCGGGCGGGTGTTCAAGGTCGTGCCCACCGAGTACCCGATGTGCTCGCAGGCGTGGCAGCTCGAGGTCGAAGAGGACGGCAATTGGGTCGAGGTGCTGGCGTGGGGCGTGTTCACCGACGCGGTGGTGCGGCACCTGGGCGGCGACCCTGCGCGCCACACGGCGGTCGGCGCTGGGTACGGGCTCGAGCGGCTGGCGATGATTCGCTACCGGATCGACGACATCCGGAAGGTGGACGTCGCGAGCGTGGCCTGATCGAAGGCGTCGGTTCGGCGGGCTACTGCCAGAGGTGCAGGGCCATCAGCGCGTCAGGAAATTCGTCCTCGAACATCAGCGGCCGCCTGGCCCAGGCATCGAGCCGCCTGCGCCGAAGCACGAATGCCACCGCGGACCCGGCGGCCACGACGACGATCGCGGCTGCCGGGCTCGATAACGCGGTCCTGAGCACCCATTCACCGGCCAGAACGAACACAAGGTATCCGGCGATTCCCAGGAAGAAGCTCTGCGCCACGAACCGCTTGCCGGGCAGGTAGGAACAGGTGAACGGGATGCGCCGCCAATCGAACAGCACCGCGTGGACGAACACCAGGCCAACGGTGGCGAGCACAAGGATCGCGGTCACGGCCTGCAGCCCCCAGAGCATCCAGAACAGCGGCAGCGAGGCTGCGACCGTGGGCGCCACCACGCACACCGTCGCCACATCGTTCATGGCGCGCAGCTGGTCGGCGCGAGTGGCGTCGTCCTCGGTCACGCGAAAGATCCAGTTCGCGCGATGCTCCATCGGCAGCACCAGCGACGACCGGACCCCCAGCCCGCACGCGAACATGAAGGCAAACGGCGCCCACGGCACCGCACCGCGCCAGTCGTCGCCCAGGAGGCTCCTGGCCGCGACGCCCAGCCCGCACGCCGCCAGGCCCACGAGCATCCCCCTGTTGGAGCGCGCCGCGGCGCAGCGTCGCCACCGTGAAGAGGCGAACCGCCAGGTAGGCGGGTGAGGCCCGCTGCACCCGTACGGTCGAGATCGGCCCGGCCGCCGGTGAGGTAATCGGGGGACGCAGCACCAGCCGCTCGAAGTGGCGGAACAGGATGGTGTAGAGCCCGCCGACCACGACGGCCGCGGCCACGAGCGCCGTCAGCCCCACGGTGGCGAGGCGCATGAAGGCGGGATCCTGGCTGCCCATCAGCACGCGTTCGAGCCCGACGAACCACGCCGGAGGCACCAGCAGCAGCCAGCCGGCTCCGTCGGCCATCGCGCCCCCCATGTCCGACAGGCGCACGACCAGCGGCACGCAGAGAACCAGCGCCCCGAGCGCGAGGCTCCTGACCGATGTGGTGACCGCCTGTAGCCGCGCGCTCGACCGCAGCAGGCCCAGCACGCCGACGCCTGCGGTGACGGCCAGAATCGCAAAAGCCGCCGCGGCTGCCGTGGACACGAGCCAGGCCATCACTCGAGCGACGAACACGTGCTCGCCCCAGGGGTTCTTGGTCGTGAGCAGGAACAGCGGAAACAGGGACGCCTGGGTGAGGAGGATGAACGCGCCCACGAAGAGCACGAGCGCCGCCAGCTTTGCACCGAACACCACGCCCCGGCGGATCGGCAGCGGGCCCAGGATCCGGAAGTCGCGTTCGTCGGGAAACAGCGAGGCGCTCACGATCAGCGTCACGAGAGCGCCGATGAGCATCGGAACGCCGAGCATGAACATGTCGTCGCCCAGCAGCGCGCGCCGATACGGCTCCGGAGACGGCTGGAACCACAGCCCCAGGTACTTGCTCACGAAGATGATCACTGTCAGCCACGCGGCCGCCACGAATCCGCCAATGCCCCCGGCGAACATGTGCTTCAGGGAATCGGCACCGGCCTCGCTCAGGACGCCGAAGTCGAACATCGCGCGAAAGAAATGCGCGGACAGGCGCCATTCCGGGCCGATCGGCCAGACGCGACGGCGCGGCAGGAGGCGAGGGCGCGGTCATCGCAGCTGCATCACGTCCAGGATCTGGCGCGCGACCGGTGTGAAGTCGCTCTGGCCTGTCGATCGGACGAAGATGTCCTCGAGCGACTCGGCTCCAGGCTCGAGCAGCGGCGCGACGTCGTGGTCGGCGACGATGCGGCCGGCCGACAGGATCACCACGCGTGAGCACAGCTGCTCGACGATGTCGAAGCGGTGCGTGCTGAAGAGCACCATGCGGCCGCTGGCCGCGAACATGCCCAGGAGCGTGCGAAAGAGCAGGCCGGCCGTGACGTCGAGGCCGGAGAAAGGCTCGTCCAGCACCAGCAGATCCGGATCGTGCATCAGCGCCGCCGCCAGCAGGACGCGTTGCCGCATCCCCTTGGAATAGACCGCCATCGTGTTGTAGCGGCTGTCCCACAGCAGCAGGAGCTGCAGAAGCGAGGGCACTTTCTGTTCGACGAGGGCCTCGGGCAGGCCGCGAAGGCGTCCCACGAGCGTCAGGTATTCGATGGCCGTGAGGTGCGTGTAGAGATGCGGTTCTTCGGGCACGTACCCGATGCGGCGCCGATAGGCCACCGGATCCGCCGTCATCGAGTGGCCATCGAGCGTCACGGAACCCTCGCTCGGCTCCAGCAGCCCGACGACGGTGTTGACCGTGGTGCTCTTGCCCGATCCGTTCGGGCCCAGGTAGCCGAGAATCTCGCCCCGCCGCACCTGGAAGTCCACGTGGTCGAGCGCGAGAAAGGCACCGTATCGCTTGGTGAGTCCGTGAGCTTCAAGCATTTCCGTGTTCTTCCCAGAGCCCAGAGCCTAGAGTCCAGAGCCCCTCAATACCTGATGCCGAGCAGTTTCCAATAATTCAAAAAGGTCATGAACGCGACCGACATTGCCGCAAACGCGGAGTAGCCCAGTCGCTCACGGCGTGTCCACCAGCCGGCGCTCCACGCGCGTGCGGCGAAGCCCGGCAGAAGGGCTGTTGCCACGAGGCTGAGGAGCGGCAGCGAGAGGATCAACACCATGCGGCCAGGGCAGCGGCGTGACGGCGCCCAACTCCCGGAGCGACGGTCCCAGCAGGAGCAGGAAGAGCAGGTTCGTCGTGGCGACGAACGCAGCAAGCCGGCGTGCCATCCGTCCGTCAGTCTTCACGTGCCGGCGCCGGAGCAGGCCCGCCAGCTGGAACGCGGCGTACGCACACGAAGCCCGCCATGCACGCGATGAGTAAGACACCGTGAAAGGCGGTTTGCTCCAGCCAGCCGATGCGCTCGTAGGTGCCGTTGCTGCTGTGAAGTTCGGCGCCTTCGCCGCGCTCGCCGTCGCGGAAGACGATGTACTCGTGCGCGTCCTCGCGGCGGAACACGGACGGCTCGACCTCCAGCCACCGCCGGTCTCGCCACCGCAGCGCGCCGTCGCCGTCCACGGTCAGCCGCGCCTGAATCATCGGCATCAGCGCACGGATGCGCGACATGTCGCTGCGGGTGTGATGGTAGTCACGATACGTGCCGGCGAGGCGCGCCGCGCGCTCGCGCGCACCGGACCGCTGCGCCAACGTCGCCAGCGGAGGATCCGCGTCCCCGAGCAGATGCGTCATCATCGGCGCGTAGAGGAAATCGCCCAAGCCAGGCAGCGAATTCGACGCCACGAAGATGCCGAGGCGATCCTCGGGCATCAGGATCAGCATCCCGGCCTGATCTCCCAGCGTGCCGCCGCGAATCACCAGTCGGCGGCCATGCCACATCAGATGGCTGAATCCGTAGGTCGTCGCCGGGATCCGCGGGTCCGGGGTGAACTGCGCCGCAAGCAGGGCCTTCGCCGACGCGGGCGACAGGACGCGCGTGCCGTCCAGCACCCCGTCGTCCAGCAGCGCGATCATGAAGCGCCCGATGTCGGCGGCGCTGGTGGCAATGGCGCCCGACGGGCTCGCGTACGTGTAGCGATACTCCAGCGGCTGGTGCCGATCGCCCGTCCATCGATAGCCCCGGGACAGGTTGGCGGCCAGTCGCGACTGGGAAGGCTGGTGAGCCGTACTGGCCGTCATTTTCAGGGGCCCGAAGACACGCTCGTCGAGGTAGCGCTCGAAGGTCAGGCCGCTCTGCGCCTCAATGACAAGACCGGCCACCGCATAGTTGTAGTTCGAGTAGCTGTAGGCACGTCCGGGGCGAACGACCTGCTGTGGCGGGCTGAGTCGCAGGTGTTCCGCCAGCGGCACGACGTGCCCGGCATCGGTGTATGCGCCGGCGAACCTCTCGTCGAACCCCGCCGTGTGCGTCAACAGTTGATGCGTCGTGGTGCCATACCGCAACGGGACGTCCGGCAGGTAGGTTTGGATGTCCTGCTGCAGGTCCAGCTTTCCAGCATCCACGAGCTGCAGCGCCGCGACACCCGTGAACACCTTGGTGACCGAGCCGACGCGGAAGAGCGTGCGCTCGGGATCGACGGGCACGTCGGGGTTCAACCGCGCGCGGCCGTAGCCGCGCGTCATCAGCACACGCCCGTCGTGGACCACGGCGACGGCCGTGCCGGCGATGTGCTGCTGCTCGAGAAGCTTCGGCACCGTCGCGTCGATCAGTGCGGGCAGCGTCTCTATCCGGTCCCTCGCGATCCGATCCGCCGGCACCGTCTGCGCTTGCGTGGCCGTTGCGCTGACGACACACAGCAGGACACAGACCGCCATGTCCCGGCGGCGTGACAGGAAGAGCCCAGCCGCCACGCCGGCCATGGTTTCGAGCGCCACGGCTGCCACGATGAGCTGTGTCAGCCACGGCAGGCCGGCGAGGGCTATGACGCAAATCACCAGTCCCATGACGACGCGGATGTAGCCGGTCAGGCGGTGCACCCGGCGCCACAGGTCGTCGCTTCGCAGCGTGTGCTGGGTACGGATGCCCCACGTGAGATTCGGCCGTACGCGAGGCAGCGTGTTGCCGGTCGCTACAAGAAACGCGCCCACCATCGCCCCGAGGATGCGACCCAGCCAGGGCTGGCCGCCGATGAACGCGATGAGCATCGTGACGTGGAACGCTGACAGAAAGAGCGCCGTGGCCGCGCCGGCGCTCGAGGTCTGGCGCGCCGCGCTCTGGGGCGGCTGCCGGCTCACGCTGTCCACGAGCCACCACATGGCGATGGCGGCGAGTGGCAGGAAGAACGCCACGAACGGGGCGCCCACGAACGGGCCGTCGAATCCCGCGCGCGGCGGGATGTCGGCCGGCAAGTCCGGGAACGCGACTACCGATGCGGTGAACGCGATGGAGAGGGCAAAGATCGCGCGATGTTCGATCGCCATCGGTGGCTCCGATCCGGGACGGCGTCCAGGAGCAGCTCGATCACCTCCTGGAGCACCGTGGTGTTCACGTCGTACTCGATGAACGAGCCTTTCCGCTCGCGCACGATCAGCCCGGCCGCGCACAGTACGGCGAGGTGGCGGGAGATGGTGGGCCAGCTGCTGTCGAAGGCGTCCGCGATTTCCCCAGACGTCCGCCGGCGGACCCGGAGCAGCTGCAGGATCTGGCGGCGCGTCGGATCGGCGAGCGCGCGAAAGGCGCTATTGGCGGCGGCCATGGCCGGCCAAACAATTAGCCGATCTGCTAATTCATGTCAACTTCGGCACGGGGGCCAGGAGGTCCTGGCATGCGCGCTGCAGCGCCGCGCGAGACCGGAGGTAGGTCGTGTGAAGCGTGTGACACGTGGCCTCGAGATCGTCGAGCAGCTCACTCAGGTCTTTCCGGCCCCGCAGGTCGCGACGCGCGAGCGACGCCCGGACCGTGGCGGCGGATCCCAGGAGCACCTGGCGATCGTGGAGACGTCCAAGGAGCGACTGCGCGCGTGAGAGACGCCGCAGCTCACCGCTCGGCGGCAGCTTGGCGAGCTCCTCGGAGAGTTCCACCACGTACCGCAGTTTCTTGACCGCGATGCGTACCCTGTGGACCCGCTCCGGCGCGGCCTCGACGCCCGCGTCGTCCATGGCCTGAAGGAGCCCGTGCACCCGCGCCGTGAGTCTCAGGTCGAGGGTGCGTCGCCACTGCCGTTCCAGCGAGGGCCCATGATTGACCCAACCGTCGGCGAGTTGTTCCAGTTGGTGGACGGCGCGCCGGAGCAACCGCCCGAGGCGCCTTCTCTTCGGCTTCTTGAACGCCCGGGCGCGTGAGACCCGCAGCTCTTCCCGAAGCTGCGCCACGCCCGTCCGCTCGTCGCCAGTCGAAGCGGTCACTTTGTCCAGCTGCGCGGCGAGCACATCGGCTTCCCGGAGTTGCCCGAGCCCTCGCGTCACTCGACGCAGGAGCTTGCGAGTCCGCCGGTCCTTGCGGGTGCCGGTGTCCATCACGGGGAGCATTTCCCTCAGCCGGCGCGACGCGACCCGGGTCTTGTGGACGTCTACCCCCACGCCGCGCTCGGCCCCCTCCATCGGCGTGATGAATTTCGCCAGCCGATGGCCAAAGATGGTCCGAAAGGTCCCGCGAGCCGGCGTCCTCGGCACTGCCCTAGCCTAGCGCGTCGATGACGGCGTTCAGCGTTGCGCTCGGCCGCATCGCCTTGGCGATCGTCGCGGTGTCCGGGTGGTAGTAGCCGCCGATGTCCACGGGTTTCCCTTGGACACCATTCAACTCCGCGACGATCGTCTGCTCCTGTGCCTCGAGCTTGCTCGCAACCGGGGCAAACGTCGCCCGCAGCTCGGGGTCGGCGGTCTGGTCGGCGAGGGCGCGGGCCCAGGTACCTGCGCCAGGAAAAAGTGGCTGCCGCGGTTGTCCAGCTGACCTACCTTCCGTTGCGGTGATTTGTCGTTCTCGAGGATTCGTCCGTTCGCGCGGTCGAGGGCCTGTCCCAGCACCCGGGCCTTGGCGTTACCGGTCTTGATGCCCAGATCTTCGATGGACACGGCCAGCGCCAGGAACTCGCCCAGCGAGTCCCACCGGAGGTAGTTCTCCTGGTTGAACTGCTGGACATGCTTGGGCGCCGAGCCGCCGGCGCCGGTTTCATACAGCCCGCCGCCCGCTAGAAGCGGCACGATCGACAGCATCTTGGCGCTGGTGCCGAGCTCGAGGATGGGGAAGAGATCGGTCAGATAGTCGCGCAGCACGTTGCCGGTGACCGAGATGGTGTCGTGCCCCGCCCGTACGCGCTCGAGCGTGGCGCGAATCGCTTCCACGGGCGACAGAATGCGAATGTCGAGCCCGGTCGTGTCGTGCTCCTCGAGATAGGCCTCGACCCGCGCGATCACATGGCGATCGTAGGCGCGGTTCGTATCCAGCCAGAAGATCGCGGCATGACCGGTGGCGCGCGCTCGGTTCACCGCCAGCTTGACCCAGTCCTTGATCGGCAGATCCCGGGTGCGGCACATCCGCCAGATGTCGCCGGGCTCGACGGCGTGCTCGGTCAACGCACGGCCGCTCTCGTCCACGACACGAACCGTTCCCGCGGCCGCGATCTCGAACGTCTTGTCGTGCGATCCGTATTCCTCGGCAGCCTGCGCCATCAGTCCGACGTTGGACACCGTGCCCATCGTGCGAACGTCGAAGGCGCCGTGCGCCTTGCAGTCGTCGATCGCGACCTGGTAGATGCCCGCATAGCAGCGGTCGGGGATCATGGCCTTCATGTCGTGCAGCGTGCCATCGGGCCCCCACATCTGGCCCGAGGCCCGGATCGCCGCGGGCATCGACGCGTCGATGATCACGTCGCTCGGCACGTGCAGGTTGGTGATGCCCTTGGACGAGTCCACCATCGCCAGCGGCGGCCGCGACGCGTAAGCGGCCTGGATGTCGGCCTCGATGGCGGCGCGCTGGGCGGTGGGCAGCGCCTGAATCTTGCCGTACACATCGCCGATGCCGTTGTTCGGCGTGATGTTCAGTTGGTCGAACAGCTCAGCGTGTTTCTCGAAGACCGGCTTGTAGTAGGCCGTGACGGCGTGCCCGAAGATGATTGGGTCCGAGACCTTCATCATCGTCGCCTTGAGGTGCAGCGACAGCAGCACGCCCTTCGCTTTCGCGTCCTCAATCTGGGCGGCGTAGAAGGCTTGCAGGGCGCCACGGCTCATGGTCTGGACGGCGATCAGATCGCCCTGCGTCACGGCGACGCCGTCCTTGAGCACGGTGACCTGGCCCGAGGCGGCGGTGAACTCGATCCGCAGCTTGCCGCCGGCGGCGATGGCCGCCGACTGCTCGCTGCCGTAGAAGTCCCCGTTGCCCATGTGCGAGACGTGCGACTTGGAGTCGCTGCTCCACGCGCCCATCGAATGCGGATGCGCCTTGGCGTACTCCTTCACCGAGGTCGCGACGCGCCGGTCCGAATTGCCTTCGCGCAGCACCGGGTTCACGGCGCTTCCGAGCACTTTCGCGTATTTCGCCTTGACGGCTTTCTCGGCGTCGGTCTGTGGCTCCTCGGGGTAGTCCGGCACCGGGTAGCCCTGCTGCTGGAGTTCCCTGATGGCCGCCAGCAGTTGCGGGACCGACGCGCTGATGTTGGGCAGCTTGATGATGTTGGCGTCCGGCGTCTTGGCAATCTCACCCAGCTCGGCCAGGTCGTCGGGCTGCCGCTGCGCCGCGGTCAACTGCTCTGGAAAGCTGGCCAGAATCCGGCCCGCCAGCGAGATGTCGCGCGTCTCCACTCGGATGCCGGCGGCCTTGGTGAAGGCCTGGACGATCGGAAGCAGGGAAGCGGTGGCGAGGGCGGGAGCTTCGTCGGTCTTCGTGTAGAGGATCTGCGCTGTGGGCATGCGACTCCGGAAACCTCGATTATATTCGCGGCATGCGGACGATTGCGGCGGGGCTGGCGGCGCTCGTCGTCGCGACCGGGGCGGCCCCGCGCGCACAGTTCCGGGGCACCGTGGACGTGGTGGAGGTAACCGCCACCGTTACCGACGGCAGAGGTCGCTTCCTGACCGGGCTGCGCGCCAACGATTTCGTCGTCCGTGAAGACGGCGTGGCCCAGCGCCTGTCCGCGTCGGCGCGGACCGTGAACCCGTCAGCCTCGGGCTGGTGCTCGACGCCAGCGGCAGCATGCAAGGCGAGCGCATGAGCGCGGCGCGCGCGGCGATCCTCCGGCTGTTGTTCGAGCGCTCGGATCCGCGAGACGAGCTGTTCTTCGTCGAGTTCGGCTTCAACGCCAGGCTGACCCAGGAGTGGACCTCCGACCGGCAATTGCTGCGTGGCGCGCTGCAGGACGTGCAGCCGACCGGCGACACGGCGCTCCACGACGCCGTGGCGCTGGCCGTGCCAACGGCACAGACCGGGCGCCACCGCAAGAAGGTGCTGCTCGTGATCTCCGACGGACGGGACACGCATAGCGTGCTGGGCATCGAGGAGTTGCGCGACGCGATCGTCGCCAGCGACGTGCTGGTCTACGCGCTCGGATTCGAGAAGATGGCGGCTTCGCACGACGGCGCCGATCCGGAGCGCCTGCGCCAGATCACCGACGCCACGGGAGGACGCACGGAGATGGTGCAGCGGCCCGAACAGCTGACCGCCGCCGTGGATCGGATAGCCGAGGAGCTGGGCCGGCAGTATCAGCTGGCGTACGAGCGCACGGGACCGCGCGACGGCAAGCGCCACGAGATTCGCGTCGAGGTCAAGACGCGCGGCACCCGCGTGCGCGCCCGCACGGGGTACGTCGCGGATTGAGGACATGATGACAGGCTCCGTTACGGTTCGTAGGGAAGCTGCGATCGATCGAGCAGCCGTGCGCCGCATCAACGAGCTGGCTTTCGAAGGCGCGGCCGAAGCGGACCTTGTCGAAGCGCTCCACCGCGACGGGCTCGTCCTGGCGTCGCTCGTGGCGGATGTGGATGGAGACACGGTGGGGCACATCCTGTTCAGCCGGATGTGGGTGGACACGGCGGCGGGCGCGGTGGACGCAGCGTGCCTGGCGCCGATGGCCGTATTGCCGTCGCATCAGCGGCGCGGGATTGGCACCGCGCTCATCACGTCGCGGGCTCGATGAGATGCGGCGGCTCGGCGAACGCCTGGTGCTCGTCGTTGGCCATCCCGCGTACTACCCGCGTTTCGGGTTCGAACCGGCAGACGCCTACGGGCTACCAGCCCGTTTCCGGCCGAGGCCTTCATGGTCGTCGAGTTGGAACCGGGCGCACTGCGCGGCGTCAACGGTCCCGTGCGTTATCCAGCAGCTTTCGGAATCTGAGGCGCTGCCGGCCTGTAGCCTGTGGCCCGTAGCCTGTGGCCTGTCTTCAGTGCGTCAGCGCGTACAGCAGGACGTCCACGCCCAGCGCGTAGCCGGCAATGGAGAACTTCTGGAAGTACTCCGGTTCCTCGCCCTCGCGCTCCCACGAATCGGCCACGTCGGTGTTGTGGGTCATCACCACCATGATGCGACCGTTGTCGTCACGGATGGCACGGAAGTGGGCTTCCCGGCTGTCGTCGCCGCGTTCGGAGGTCTGGCCGCCCGTGGCCACCCAGAAGGGATAGCGCGGCACCTGCGGCACCTTCTTTACGACGAACTGCGTCCGGAAGATGGGGTCGTCGAGCGATACGTCCTCGATGGGGCGACCCGGCAGCACCTCGCGAATCACGCCGGACCAGTGCTCCCACGCCGGGGTGCCCCAGAAGTCGTCCACCCACAGGAAGCCGCCCTTGAGCAGGTACTCCCGCAGCTTCAGGACTTCGATGTCGCGGAGACCCATGGTGCCGACGTCTGACGCGACGGTGTAGGGGCAGCTGAAGAGGGCGTCGTCGGTCAGGCGCACCACGTAGTGGTTGGGGCGTTGGCCCGGATCCTTGCTCACGGGCGCGCGCGTCAGCTCGGAGAACCGGATCATCAGGTTGTTGTCCCCGTAGGGATAGTCGGTTTGCCAGCCCGCGCCGCTGGCTTCGCTTCTGACGCTCTCGTACATGATCCGGCAGATCGTAAAGGACCGATCGGGCAGCTCGCGAGGCACCATGCGGATGCCCACTCGCCCGCGGCCAAACTGCGCCGAGACGAGCGCCGCAGAGGCCACGACGCCGCAGATTAAGATTGCAGCAGCGATGAGCCGGGGAGCGCGCGGGCCTTTCCGAAGCATGCGTAGTGGACAGTATAGGACCGCGCCGCCCGCCCGAAGGGCGGGCAATCAAAGATAGGCACGATACCTAGCGAGGCAAGTGGTGAAGCTCGCTAGGTATCGTGCCACCACTCCACTCGCTGGCGCTCGGGGCGCTTGAACACGTGCACGGCACCCAGCCCAGCCACGAATCCGGCCACGTGCGCCCAGAAGGCAATGCCCCCCGACATGTCGGCGTCAGGCGAGAGCGCAGCCGAACCAAGGCCGCTCAGGAACTGCAGCAGGAACCACAACCCGAGGAAGATGACCGCCGGCACTTCGACGAGCTGGATGAAGATGAAGATGGGGATCAGCGTCACGATGCGCGATCGGGGGTACATCACGAAATAGGCGCCCATCACGCCCGCGATCGCGCCGCTGGCGCCCACCATCGGTACGGGTGATTCAGGATTGGCCCAGGTCTGTGCGAACGCCGCCGCCATTCCGCACAGCAGATAGAACGCGATGAAGCGCCCATGGCCCATGCGGTCCTCGACGTTGTCGCCGAAGATCCAGAGGTACAGCATGTTCCCGCCGAAGTGCATCAGCCCGCCATGGAGAAACATCGACGTGAAGAGGGTGACGAAGGAGAACTCGGAGGGCACGAGCCCGTAGCTGAAAACGAAGGCCTGGCCGGCCGCGCCGAGTGAGAGCTGGTAAACGAACGCCACCGCGTTCACCACGATGATGCCGACGGTGACGAACGGCGTGGAACGGGACGGAATGATGTCGCGAAGCGGAATCATCGCCGGCAGTTCCAGTGTAGCCCGCCGTGACAGACAGGGGTTCGGAGTACAGTGGGATCCGCGTCGATGACCTGCCGATTCTGTGGAACCGAGATAGCCGCCAAAGCGCTCATCTGTTACCGCTGCGGGAAGGCCACCACCGACCCGCGCATCAAGCCGCCCACCGAAGGATCCGTTTTCGATACGCCCTCGCGATCGCGTTGGCCGCTCGTGGCGGCGGCCGTGGCCGGGCTGCTCGGGCTCCTCGGCTGGTGGGCGTCCACGCTGTGAGCGGCGGCCCCTCGCGCGGGCTGGTCCACGGCCTCGCGGCGTACAGCCTGTGGGGGCTCTTTCCGCTCTACTGGAAGATGCTGACCCACGTGCCCGCGCTCGAGGTGCTGGCGCACCGCATCGTGTGGTCGTGCGTGCTGCTGGCGGGCTACGTCGAATGGCGGCGGCGTTCGGGCACGCCGTGGCCCGCGCTGCCGTGGCGCGTTGTGGCCGCCTACGCCGCGGCCGCGGTGCTCATCGGCGTCAACTGGTTCCTGTATGTGTGGGCCGTGACGTCCGGACTGGTGCTGCAGACGAGCCTCGGGTACTTCATCACGCCGCTCGTCAGCGTGGTCTTCGGCGTGGCGATGTTCGGTGAGCGGCTGCGTCCGCTGCAGTGGGCCGCCGTGGCGGTGGCCGCGGCGGGCATGGTGTTCATGGCGTTTTCTGTCGGCGGTATCCCGTGGGTGTCGCTCGGCCTTGCGAGCAGCTTCGGTGCCTACAGCATCGTCAAGAAGCAGGCGCCGCTCGCGGCCGTCGAGGGGCTGACCCTCGAGACGGCGATTCTGTGGCTGCCGGCGGTCGCCTTTCTCGGGTTGCTGGCCTGGCGGGGCACCGGCGTGTTCCTGCGCGTGTCACCGGCGACGGACGCGCTGCTGGTGGTTGGCGGTCTGGTCACCATCGTGCCGCTGCTGTTGTTCGCGTCGTCGCTCCGGCTGATTCCGCTGTCCACAATCGGCATCCTGCAATACATCTCGCCCTCGCTCCAGTTCCTGCTCGGCGTGTTCCTGTACCACGAGGCGTTCGGGCGGGCCCAGCTGGTTGGGTTCATGGCGGTGTGGGCCGCCCTGGCCGGTTTCACCATCGACAGCGTGTGGTCCAGCCGTGCGCCCAGGCTCGAACCTTCGCATTCGGCTCGCTGACCCGCCAGACGCCGGCGCCATCGAGGCCATGCTGCTCGAGGCGGCCCGCTGGGTGGATGCCCTCGGCGTGGTGATGTGGGAGGAGGGCGAACTGGATCGCGCGCGCATCGATCGCGAGATCGCCGCGCGGCAGTTCGTGGTGGCCGAGGCGGGTGGCGAGGTCGCCGGCGCCATCCGGTTCCAGCTGGAAGACGCGCTCTTCTGGCCCGACCTGCCCGAAGGACGTTCGGCCTTCGTCCATCGCCTGGTGGTGCGGCGTACGTTCAAAGGGCAGGGGGTGTCGCAGGCCTTGCTCCAGTGGGCGGTCGAGCACGCCCGCGCGCTGGGCCGCGAGGCGCTGCGTCTGGATTGCGATGCGGACCGGCCCAAGCTGCGGAGGCTGGACCAGGACTTCGGCTTCGTGCTCCACAGCTATCGGCAGGTCGGGCCCTACTACGTGTCGCGCTACGAGCTGCGCCTCTGACGGACAGGCAGCCGCCCCGACGTTTCTTGACATTCTCCAATCGAGGTGGTACAGCCCTCGCAGGCAGAGGTGGTCTGATGGACATTCGGCTGAAAGGCGCCACCGCTCTGGTGGCGGTCGCCATGGCCGCAGCGTGGCTGGCTACGACTCCAACCGCCAGCCAGGCTCCTTCCGCCAGGTCGTTTGCTCCCTACAAGGCGCCGCGCACGCCGGACGGCAAGCCCGACTTGAACGGGATCTGGCAATCATTCACCACGGCGAATTGGGACATCCTGGCGCACGCGGCGCAACCGGGCCCCCGGCCCGAGATCATGGGGGCATGGGGCGCCGCGCCAGGAGGCCAGGGCATCGTCGAGGGGAACGAGATCCCGTACCAGCCGTGGGCGGCCGCAAAGCAGAAGGAGAACTTCAAGAACCGGATGGTCGTGAAGGTCACCAACGATCCGCGTCGTTACGACACCGGCGAGCCCGAGCTGCAGTGTTATCGCCCGGGCGTGCCGCGCGCGAACTACATGCCTTTTCCGTTTCAGGTGTTTCAAACGCCCGGAGAGATCCTGATTGTCTACGAGTACAAGGGTGCGGTCAGAACGATCTACATGAACAGCAAGGACGAGGCCCCTAGCGACACCTGGATGGGGTGGTCGAGAGGACGCTGGGACGGGGACACACTCGTGGTCGACGTGACGGGGTTCGATGGACATACGTGGTTCGACCGGGCTGGGAACTTCCACAGCGACGCCCTCCATGTGGTCGAACGCTATACGCCCATCAGTCCGTACCACATGAGCTACGAGGCCACGATTGAAGACCCCAAGGTGTTTACCCGACCGTGGAAGATGAGCTTTCCCATCTATCGTCGTGTCGAGCCGAACGTCCAGCTGGTCGAGTTCAACTGCGTGCCGTTCGTCGAAGAAATGATGTACACGCCGCTCGGGCTCTATAAGCCGCGCGGCAGTGGTCTAGAACGGGCAGGAGGCTTCAGATGCGTCAACGTGTTCTCGTGGCTCTTTGTGCCGCGACCCTCCTGATGGCACTCGGACCGGGATGCTGGTCCGTCTCGCTGGTCAGGCGCCGTCGGGAACGAAGACATTCGACCCGACCGCGGTCGATACCGCCGAGGCTATCAAGGCGGCCAGCGAAAGAGTGAAGGCGGCCGCCGCTGCAACGAAGAGCTGGACGCCTCCGAAAACTCCCTGGGGCGATCCGGACTTGCAGGGCTACTACTTCAATCACAGCGGCTACACGCCGCTCGAACGCCCCGTCGCGCTCGGTGACAAGGCGGTCTACACGGAGGAGGAGGCCCTCGCCGCGTTCAAGCGCGCCGTCGAAGTCGATGCGGAAGTCGATACGCGGGTGGTTCACTACGACTGGAAAGAATACGGGATGGACGCGTGGCAGATGAACGGCGTCAGGCCGAACCTGCGGACGTCCCTGATCGTGGATCCGCCGGATGGACGAATTCCCCCGCTCACGCCCGAAGCGCAGAAACGCATTGCCGCGGCGGCCGCGGCGTCACGAGCCAGGGGTGCGGACGTGACAACGCCGCCCCTGTACACGCGCTGTGTCACCGGGAACGGAGGACCGCCACGCATTCCCGGTGGCGTCACCGCCGAGTCACAGATTCTGCAGACGCCCGGCTATGTCGTCATCCTCTCGCAGTCGAACAACGACACCCGGATCATTCCTCTGGACGGGCGCCCGCACCTCCCAAAAGGCGTCGGCCAGTGGCTGGGAGACGCTCGCGGCCGCTGGGAGGGCTCGACGCTCGTCGTGGAAACGACGAATTTCAGCGCCGACCGGAACTGGCGTGGATCCACCGACGGGATGCACCTGGTCGAACGCTTCACGGCCGTCGCGCCGAATGCGCTCCGTTACCAGTTCACGGTCACCGATCCCTCGACATGGACGAGACCCTGGTCGATAGACAGCCTCATTCCGAAGATCGATCCGCCGATCTACGAGTTCGCCTGCCACGAGCAGAACTACGGCCTGATCAACTGGGCCATCGGCACGCAGATCCGGGAAAAAGAGGCGGCGCAAAACAATCAAACCGCACAACCCGCGCGCGAGGAACGCTGAAAGGACCTGAGATGCGAACAACACTGACGGTTGTCGGCGCCCTGATCGTCGTCGGTTCCGTTCTGGTCACGGCGCCGCTCAGCGCGCACCATGCGTTCGCTGCGGCGTTCGACGAGAACAGGCCGATCAACCTGCAGGGCACGGTCACGAAAGTGGAGCTGGTCAATCCACACGCCTGGATCTGGATCGACGTCAAAGGCAAGGACGGCACGATCACCAACTGGGGGATCGAGGGCGGCCCACCGAGCAATCTCTTCAGGAACGGCATCACGAAGGCGAGCCTTCCGGTCGGAACTGAGTCAAGCTGTTCGGGTACGGGGCCAAGAGCGGCGAGAGCAAGGGCGTCGGAGTCTTCGT
>CAWEBF010000011.1:0-72968 GCA_963807235.1 uncultured Acidobacteriota bacterium | reverse complement strand
CGCCGGGCTGGCCGCCACGCACGGTTCCTTTGAAGCCGAGCATCTTCTCGTACCACGCGATCGTTTCGGCGATATTCGGGACGCTCAGCGCGACGTGATCCCAGGCGATGTCGAAGCCGGCGGCATCGCCGGTGCAGCGCCGCGGGATTTGCCTGCGCGCGTGTGGCAACAGGAAACAGGAGGCTGAACGAGACCAGGAACACGATCCGAAGGGCAGCCCGCATGCGAACCTCCTGAGTGGTTTCTGCCGGAGGCCGGATTATAGCGCTCACCTCGATTGCTGAATCGAAACGGTACTTCCCGCCACCGTCATGGTGCCGTTTCGCTTCTTCGGCTTTCCGACGTACGGCGCCACTGTGTAGTCGACGGTACCCGGGCCGAGGCCGGTGGCACCGGTGATGGTGATCCACGAACTGCTGCTGCTCGCGTCCCAGGGGCACCCGGCAGCCGTCGTGACGGTGATCGTTCCGTTGCCGCCTGACGCGGAGTAGCTGGCGCGGGTCGGCGAGATCGAATACGTGCACGGAGCGGCCGTCCCGGCGATACGGCTCACGCTGCCGTTGAGATCGACGACGTAGACTTCACCGAGTTCGTCTTCGCCGAACGACGAAATCAGCATCGTGGTGTCCAGCAGCACCGACGACGTGCCGCCGCTCCGGGCGAAGATCTCGCCCGAACAGTAGTCGCCATACAGGTAGGTGCCAGTGGCCACGGCACTGTCGAAGCCGCGGTAGACGTATCCGCCTGTCAACGAACAGCGACCGCCGATGTGTTCGTAATCAAAGAGGGGAAAGAGATAATTGTCCCGGAGGGCGCACTGGTTCGCGTTCACGCCCTTCGTCGTGCAAAGGTTTCCCTCAAAGTAGGGCCAGCCGTAGTTGCCACCGCTCTGGATCGGGGTATCGACTTCCTCGCGAGCGCCCTGCCCGACATCACCGACCCACAACTGTCCAGTTTCGCGATCGAAGCTGAATCGCCAGGGGTTGCGGACACCGAAGGCAAAGATCTCGTCGAGTCCGTCGATCGGGCCGAAGAACGGATTATCCGCAGGTGACGTGTAGGTCGTCCCGGAGTTCACGTCGATGCGGAGGATCTTGCCAAGCAGGGTGTTGACGTTCTGGGCGTTGTTGTTGGGATCGTTGGCGCCTCCACCGTCCCCGACACCGATGTAGAGGAATCCATCTCGCCCGAATGCAAGCATTCCGCCGTTGTGATTCGAGAAGCCGGGATGCGGAATCGTCAGCAGTACCTCCTCAGCTGAGCTCGCGGTATTCGAGCTGGGCGGCGAGGCTGCATACTCGGCGATCACCAGGGCGCCATCACCGGCGCGTGTGTAGAACACGAAGAATCGGCCGTTGCTGACGTATTGCGGGTGAAACGCCAGTCCCAGCAGCCCGCGCTCGCCGCCGGCGAGAATCCTGGCGCGGATATCCAGAAAGACAGTCGGTTCGCTGTCGCCCGGCTGCAGGACTTTGATGACCCCCGCCTGCTCGACGATGAACAAACGGTTGAGGCTGTCGTCTGCATTGCCGACGAACACGGGACTCGAAAGCCCTGACACAACCGGAACGAGCTGAATCTGCGACAACGCAGCAGTCGGAACGGAAAGAGCCGCAATTACGGCGACCGCGCGGAACAAAGAGGTGATCATCGCCACAAGTCCTTCCGGGGGACTGTGTCGTACGCAAGAGTCCTACCGCCTCTGGGTGCCTGTGGTAGCGCGGGCGGTAAAATCGTCGTGCCAGAAGGGCCGATGCCGACTGCCACCAGCGACCGCGCACTCATCCGGGGAGCCTGCGGACACGACTGCCCCGACACGTGCGCCTGGACCGTGGAGGTTCAGGACGGAACGGCGACACGTCTGGCCGGCGATCCCGCGCATCCGTTCACGCGCGGCACGCTGTGCGCGAAGGTCAACCACTACCTGGAGCGTGTCTATCACCCGGACCGCGTGCTGCACCCGCTCAAGCGCACCGGGCGCAAGGGCGAAGGGCAGTTCACGCCGGTGAGCTGGGCCGAGGCGCTCGCCGACATCGCCGCGCGCTGGCAGGCCATCATCGACCGAGTCGGGCGCCGAAGCCATCCTGCCCTACAGCTCCGCCGGCGTGCAGGGCGTGATCCAGCAGGCGTCCCTCGATCGGCGGCTCTTCGGATCGATGGGCTGCACCGCGCTGCAGCGCGCCATCTGTGGCGGCGTGGCCTCGGCCGGCATGCGCGCGACGATCGGCGTCGGCTCCGGGATCGATCCCGAGGACATCGTCCACAGCCGCTACATCGTGCTGTGGGGCACGAACACCATCGTCACCAACCTGCACTACTGGCCGTATGTCCGCGAAGCGCAACGGCGCGGCGCCCGCGTGGTCGTGGTGGATCCGGTGCGCACGCGGACGGCCGACGCGGCCGACTGGCACCTGCCGATCGCGCCGGCCGGCGACGCGGCGCTGGCGCTGGCGATGATGCACGTCATGGTGCGCGACGGCCTCGTCGATCGCGACTACGTGGATCGCCATGCCGTCGGCTTCGATGCGCTTGTCGAGCGAGTGAGCGCCTGCTCCCCTGTGGCGATGGCAGCCACCGTCGGACTGCCCGCCGAGGACATCGAGCGCTTCGCGCGGGAGTACGCCACCACCCAGCCGTCGCTCATCCGGCCGCTCATCGGCCTCGAGCACCACCGCAACGGCGCGATGCAGTTCCGCACCGTCGCGTGCCTGCCGGTGTTGAGCGGAGCGTGGCGGCATCGCGGCGGCGGCCTGGCGCGATCGACCCATGCGATCTCGCTCGGCGTGCTCGACGTGGACAGCGTGGAGCGGCCAGACCTGGCGAAGCCGGACGTGCGCACGCTGAACATGCGAGACCTGGGCAAGGATCTCTGCGACTCGACGCTGGCGCCACCGATCCGCGCGCTCGTGGTCTACGGCGCCAATCCGGTCGTCTCGATGCCGAACCAGGGCCGGGTTCGCGACGGCCTGCGGCGCGACGACCTCTTCACCGTGGTCCACGACCTGTTCGTGACCGACACGGCGTTGTTTGCCGACTACGTGCTGCCGGCCACAAGCCAGATCGAGCATCTCGACCTGTGTCCCGCGTGGGGCCATCTGTACCTGGCGCTCAATCGCCCGGCCATTCCGCCACGTGGCGAGGCCGTGTCGAATACGGAGCTGTTCCGCAGGCTCGCCGCGGCACTCGGGCGGACCGAACCCTGGCTGTTCGAAAGCGACGAGTCGATGCTGCGCGGGGCCCTCGCGAGCGGCCATCCCTGGCTCGAGGGCATTTCGTACGAGCGGTTGTGGGAGGACGGCTACGCGCGCCTGGCGAAACCCGAGGACTGGCGGCCGTTTGCCGAGGGGAACTTCCCCACGCCATCAGGCAAGGCCGAGCTCTATTCTTCTGCGCTGGAAGCACAGGGCCTCGATCCGCTCCCGTCGCCCGGCGACATCGCGACCGGCCAGGGCCTGCAGCTCATCTCCGGGAAGACGCTGCACTTCCTGAACTCCGGCTACGGCCACATGGAGCGGCATCGCCGGCGCACCGGCGATCTCTTCATCGAGCTGCACCCGGTGGATGCCGAGCGGCGCCGGGTGAACGACGGCGACGCCGTGCGAGTGAGCGGCCATGGCGGAGACGTGCGCGCGGTGTGCCGCGTGTCGGATCGCCTGCGGCCTGGCGTGGCGTGGATGCCATTTGGCGGCCTTCACGACGCCGCCGGCGCGCGCCAGTCGGTCAACCTGCTGACGGCGGAAGAGCCCACCGACTGGGGCGGCGGCAGCGGCCTCTACGACGCGTTCGTCGAGGTCGCGGCACTAAACTAGAGTCATGCGCCACGCCACATTTGCTCTCGCCGTTACGGCCGCTCTGGTCGCGTCGGCGCCGCTGACCGCGCAATGGGTGAACTACCCGACGCCGGGAGTGCCGCGTCGAGCCGATGGCAAGGTCGACGTGGCGGCGCCCGCACCAAGGTTGGCCACCGGCAAGCCGGACTTGTCCGGCCTTTGGATGACCGCGGAGCCCAATCGGGGCGCCGGCCGCGGGACCCCGCCCCCTGTAAACGTTCCCGACGAGGCTGGCGACCAGCGAAACGTCACGGCTTCGCGACAGATGCGGGACATCGGGGTCGATCTTCCAGGAGGGTTGCCGTATCAGCCGTGGCTGATCCCCATCGTCAAGGAGCGCACGGCCAACGAGGCGATAGACGACCCGCACATCAGGTGCCTGCCCGACAACTTCCTTCGGGCGTATGGACTGCCGCACCTGTTGAAGTTCGTCCACTCGCCGCAGCTGCTCGTCGTCCTCAACGAAATGAACGCCGGGTACCGCCAGGTGTTCACCGACGGCAGACCAATGCCGAAAGATCCGAACCCATCATGGCAGGGATATTCGTCGGCGACGTGGTCGGGCGATACCCTCGTGATCGACACGATTGGCCTCCGCAACGACACATGGATCGACTGGAATGGCAGCGTGCTGACCGAAGCCGCCAAAGTTCGGGAGGAGATCCGGCGCCCGGATTTCGGTCACCTGGAAATCAAGGTGACGGTTGACGACCCGAAGGCCTATACAAAGCCCTGGACGGTCACGCTCAAGCAGCGAATCGTGGTCGATACAGACTTGATCGACGAAATCTGTCTCGAAAACGAGAAGTTCGAGGAATTCGTCGATCGCACCAGAAAGCAGCCCTGACGCCTGGTTTTCATGAGCCTGCTCGCTGATTTCCGTTTCGCGCTCCGGTCGCTCTCGCGGGTCAAGGGCCTGGCGATCACGGTCGTCGCCACCCTGGCCCTCGGAATCGGGGCCAACGCCGCGATCTTCAGCGTCGTATCGGGCGTTTTGCTGCGGCCGCTCGTGAACCGCGATGAGGACCGTCTCATCTACATCCGCCAGAGCGCTCCTGGCATCGGTGTGGACAACTCGGCATTCTCGGTGCCCGAGCTCCAGGACCTTCGCGCCCGCGTGAAAACACTGACCGCCTTCGGCGACTTCTCCACGATCGGCTTCACGATGGTCGGACTTGGCGAGCCGCGCGTGGTCCGCGCCGGAGTGGTCGGCGGCTCGTACTTCGACGTGATGGGGCTTCGTCCGGTACTCGGCCGTCTACTTGGCCCATCGGACGACGGCCCGGCGGCCGCGGGCGCCGCGGTGCTGACGCACCGGTTCTGGACCACGTCGCTCAGGAGCGATCCGTCGGTGATCGGAAAGGTCGTGAGGCTCGGCACGCGGTCGGCAACGATTGTCGGCGTGCTGGAGCCGTCGGTGCCGTACCCGGCGGAGACGGAGATCATCGCCAATGTGGTGACGAGCCCGCACCACCTCGACGCCACGATGACGGACGGGCGGGTCCACCGGATGACCGAACTGTTCGGGCGTCTGGCTCCGGGTGTGGACCTCGAGGCCGCCAAGGCCGAGCTCCGCGCGGTTCACGGCGCGATTCGCCAGGAGTTCCCCGAGGCCTACTCGGCAAAGGCCGACTTCCGAATCAACGCGATGCTGCTGCGCGATCAGATCAGCTCCCCCGCACGAACGGTGCTCCTGATTCTGCTGGCCGCGTCGGCGCTGATCTTCGTCATCGCCTGCTCGAACGTCGCGAACCTGATCCTGGCGCGATCGGTGCGCCGCGAAGGCGAGCTCGCCATCCGCGCGGCGCTTGGCGCAGGCGCCGCCACGTTGCGCCGGACGCTGCTTGCCGAAAGCCTGCTGCTTTGCGGTGTTGGCGCGGTCCTCGGTGTCGTCATCGCGAGGCCGATGGTGGCCGTGCTGTCGCGGTATGCAGCCCGCTTCTCGGTCCGCGCGCTCGACGTCACCGTGGACGCGACCCTGCTCTGGGTCGGTGTCGGCCTGGCCGTGGCCGCAGCCGTGCTGTTGGCGTTCGTCCCGCGGCTACCCTCTGCCGAAGCACCGGGCGGATTCGGCCTGGCGACCGCGGGCCTGCGCCTCACCTCCGGCACGAATCGACGGCTGCGCGCGTTTGCCGTCACGCAGATCGCCGCGTCGTTTGTCCTCCTGGCAGGCGCCGGCATGTTGCTGACGACGCTGTTCGCGCTGCAGTCGGCACGCACCGGGTTCAACACCAGCAACGTGCTTGTCCTGAACGTGCCGGTGATGTCGTTCGGGCGCACCCCGGCACAGATCATCACCTACTACAAGGAGATCATGCGTCGCGTCACGGAGCTTCCAGGCGTGCAGAACGTGGCCGTGGGAACCTCGGTACCGTGGCGCGACGCTGGCAACTTCGGTCCTGGCTTTCAGTTCTCGGTCGAGGGATACAAGAAGGCGGACGGCGAAGAGGATCCGCGCGCCCGGTTTCGAACGGTGTCGCCGCGCTTCTTCGCGGCGCTGGGCGTGCCGATCCTGGCCGGCCGGGATTTCAACGAGGGCGACCGGGTGGACGGCGAGAAGGTCGTCATCGTGAGTCAGAGCGTGGCACAGCGGCTGTTCCCGAACCAGGACGCCGTCAACCGCCGGCTCATGTGGACGGATCCCGTGATGAAGTTCATCGACGTGAGCCCGATGCCGCGCCGGATCGTGGGCGTCGCCGCCGACGTGGACGACGAGAACGTGGTGCCCGGACCGGCGATGAACGTGTATCACCCGATGGATCAGGAGATCGGCGGCGGCCGCATCTTCGTGCACGCAAGCGGCAACCCGTACGCGCTGGTGACGCCGATCACGCGCATCATTCGCCAGCTGTTTGCCGACCAGCCCGTGGAGCAAGCCGCCACGCTCGACGACGTGCGGGCCGAAGTGCTGGCGCCCGAGCGCCTGAACGCCATGGTCTTCAGCGGGTTCGCCGCCGTGGCCCTGACCATCGCCGTCGTCGGCGTGGCCGGTGTGCTGGCGTTCTCCGTGAGCGCGCGGACGCGCGAGTTCGGTGTTCGTCTCGCGATTGGATCGGAGCCTCGAAGCCTGCTGGCCGGCGTACCTCGGGAAGGCGCCGCCATTGCGGCTGCAGGCGTCGTCACCGGAGCGGTCGCGGGAGTGGCCCTGGCACGCGTCGTGGGCAGCTACGTGCAGGAGGTCACGCTCCCCGGAGCGCTGCCCATCATCGGCGCGGCCGTCGTCCTCGTCGCCGCGGCGATACTTGCGTCGCTCGTGCCCGCCGCCCGTGCCTCGCGCGTGGATGTCGTGCAGGCGCTTCGGCCGGAGTAACGGAGAGCGAAGATCCCGCCCGCTATCACAGGGAAATCCTCATGTCGAAGATGATCGGTGAAGCTCTGATTGTTCTGGCGTTTGCCTTTGGGGCGGTGTCGGGGGCTGCTTGCACATCGGCGCCGGGCAACGCCAAGGTGCCAGCCGGCGCCAAGAGCTCGGGCGGTCTGCACGGTGTCATCGACACCGACAAAGGGCCGATCGAGCTCGAGCTGCTGGCGGCCGATGCCCCGATGGCGGTTGAGAACTTCCGGCTGCTCGCCGAGCACGGCTATTACGACGGCCTCGTCTTCCATCGCGTGATCAAAGGCTTCATGATTCAGGGCGGCGACCCAGCGGGAGACGGTACCGGCGGCGAGAGCGCGTGGGGCGCTCCGTTCGCCGACGAGATCAACCCGGACTCGCCGCTCTACCGCGAAGGCTACCGCCGCGGCATCGTCGCCATGGCCAACGCCGGACCGAACACCAACGGCAGTCAGTTCTTCATCATGCACGACACCTATCCCCTGCCGCCGAACTACGTGATGTTCGGCCGGGTCACTAGCGGCATGGACGCGGTGGATGCCATTGCCGAAACCCCGACGACAACCGGGCCCGACGGCGAGCCGAGCAAGCCGACGACACCGGCGATCATCAAGAAGGTCACCATCAGACCCTAGCGACGGGTGGTCACGTTTAGCGGGGCTTGCGCTTACCGAAGATCGCTCATCGACGTCAGGCCGGCACTTCGGTGAACACGTAGACGTGCTGGCCGGCGCGAAGGGTCAGCGTCCGCTTCCCGCCGGTCCCGCCGACCACCCACTCGGCTCCGACGATTGGCGGATCGCTCGGTCGCCGAGCACCACTCCTCAGCGCTCCACCGTGATCGTCGCCGGATTTTCCAGGCGGACGGTGATCGGGGTGCCGGCCGTCAGGGTTGCGGCGTTGCGCCCGCCCGCGTAGACGGCCGCCGACCCCGCGCCAGCGCCAATCGATCCGCCGATGGCCGCACCCTTGGCGCCGCCGAGGATGCCACCGATGATGGCACCGCCAATCGCGCCGCCGCCAATCTTGGCCGCGCTTTCGTTGCGTGGCGAGTCGCCTTCGCGGGAGATCGCTTCGGTGACGATCGGGACGCGGGTGCCGTTCGCCAGCGTCACGGAGGTGAAGCGGACGCTCAGCCGGGCGCGGTCCTTCAGGCGCCCCCCACGCTCGACCAGGGTCACGAGGCCGGTCGCGCGGGAGCCCGCAGGGATCACCACGCGATCGCCAACACGAACGTCACGCGTCACACGGGCATTCACCTCGTCTTCCACCTGCGCGGTGTCGCTTGACAAGGTGCTCTCGAGCTGAACGCCGACCACTGACTCCGCCGGCAGCACCAGGTCTTCGAACTTGGGTTGCTCCACCGCCGCTATCACGTCGGGCTCGAGGTCAGTCAGCGGATCGGGCGCCGGTACCACAGGAGCGGGCGCCACCTGCCATGCCGGAGTCTCCGCCCGGGCGGAATCGCTCACCATGGGGGCCGAGCTGTGACGGCGGCATAGAGGATGCCTGCCGGGGCGAAGGTGTCGTGACGGCGGGGCGGCGTTCGACTGGAGGCTGACTAACCGGCGGCTTGGGCGCCGCGGTTGCCACCGGCTCGAGGGGCACATCGGTGTGCCTGGGCCTCGACTGCGGGCGACGCCTCGACAGCGGCCTGCGCGCCCTGCGCCGACGTTCCGGCGCGGGTCATTACGAATCCCCCCGCCGCACCGGCCACGATGCCGAGTGCCAACACTAAGCCCAGAAGGCGCCTGCTCTCCATGACGAAAGCTCCTACTCTCAGAATGAGGTCCACTTATGGCGTCGCGACGTATCCCTTGCGCGCGCGCACTTTCAACGTCGGATCCTTGAGCTCCACGCGAATCGTGTGCCAGCGCCCGTCCTTGAATCCAGGGCTCGGGTAACCCAGGAAGTACTGCTGGCTCAGTTCGTCGGCGATGCTGGCGACGGCCGGGTCGAGGTCGCGGTAGTCGCGCACGATCTCCGTGCGGCCGCCACTGTCGTCGGTCATCTCGCGCAATGCCTTCACGTTCACGCGATCGTCGGCCACCCGGCGACCGCCGCCGACCGGCGGCATGGGCGGCAGCGGAGAGCCCCCGCGCCTACGCTGGCCGGTGCCTGGGGCGGGAAAGGAATCGGCAGGCGCGTCTGCGGCCGCCACACGGGCGGCCAGTTGAACGTCGCTTCGCCCTGCCCGTCGATACCCACCGCGTAGACCAACACTTCGGTTTCGCGCACGAGCTGCCGCACTTCCGAGACGTCGACGTGGCTGCTGGTGTCGTTGCCGTCGGAAATGATCACCACCGCCTTCTTGCGGTTCTTGCCACCCTGTGCCATCGGCACCGCTTCCGCGGCCGCATCGTACATGGCCGTGCCGCCGACCGGGCGGATGCGCCCCAATGAGGTGGCGAGCCGATCGCGATTGTTGGTCCAGCCCGCCACCAGGTCCGGGCTGGCGCTGAAACTATAGAGGAAGAACTCGTCGAGCTCGTCGTTCATCATCCGGAAGAAACGGTCGATGGCGTTTACGGCCGAGGACCATTTCTCACCGGCCATGCTGCCGCTGGTGTCCACCACGATCCCGAGGCTCACTGGCGTGCGCTCGGCACTGAAGTGTGTGACTTCGACCGGCTTGTTGTCCTCGTAGACCAGGAAGTCTTCCTTGCGCAGCTGGCTGTAGAAGCGCCCCGTGCGATCAGTGACCGTTGCCGTGACGTTGATCAGCTCGACGCCGCTCTTGAAACGGAAGCCGCCCTGCTGTTGCGCGGATACGGTGGCGCAGGCGAGGGCCAACGCCGACACGATGGCAATCCGGCCCGGCCCACTTCTGAGACCCGAGGTCCGAGATCCGAAATCCACCACAGCCCTCACTTCCGTGAGACCTTGTCGGGTTGATCGCCTTCGGCCGGCACCGTCGATGCCGACCGCTTGTCGATGTGCGGCACGACACCCTCATCGGTCCGGAAGCTCAGCCGGTAGCGCGCTACCGTCGGCGGCGCATCCAGCGACACTACGAACGGCGTCTCGTCGCCCGCGCCCAGTGTCAGGAAGTCGACGTGCGCGCGCGAGCTCGCCACGAGCGTGCCGGTCCTGTCGAACAGCAACACGACGGCCGAAAGGCGCTCGACGGGCTTGCCGGCCACCGGGTTGCGCACCAGTCCCGACACCGCCAGCTTGTCGTTCTGCCGCGTGTGACTGAGCGACATCAATTCGAGCGGCGCGTCCGGGACCATCGCTGCCGCCGTCGTGCCGCGCGGCCCCGACACCATCCACACGAGCCCGCCCGACAGCACGAGGAACAGGATCACCGACGCCAATGCCAGCGACCGCTGCCGGCCGCCGCCGTCGTCGCTTCCGTCCGCCGACGCGCTGAGAAAGCCCGTGGCGTGCGTGGCCGTCGGCTCAACGACGGGAACCGATTCCACGCGCGGCTCAACGCCGATCGCACTCGGCGGTACCTCGGCGGCACCGGCGGCAACCGACAACGCGGCGACGCGCGCCGCCGAGCGCCGTTTCTCGTCGCGCAGGAGCCGCCACCAAGCCGCGCCCATGACGAGCGCGACCACCAGGGACACGACTGTGATTCCGAGGAGGATGGTTTCCATAGCTCTTGCTCTAGCGAAGCCGGAACTCGACGCCCACTTCGACGACGACGTCGACGGGGGTGCCCTTCATGCGTCCGGGCGCAAAACGCCATTGCCGCACAGCCTGCACCGCGCGATCGTTCAACCCGCCGCGCAGACCGCGTACGATCTTCACCTCGCCAACCGTGCCGTCGCGCCGCACCACAATCTCGAGCTCCACTTCGCCCTCGATGTTCCCGCGGCGGGCTTCATCCGTGTAATCCGCTTTCACCTCGCGCAGCAGGCGAGGCGGCTCCACGCCGCTGCCGGGACGAAAGGGCCCGCCGCCGTAGCCGCCGCCGGATCCGTCGCCGACGCCCGTGCCATCACCGGGCCCGAGGCCCGTACCCTGTCCCGATCCCACGCCGCCGCCGGTGCCCGAGCCCTTGCTGGGCGGGACGTCCGGCGCCTTCGCAAGCACGCCCTCACGGTCCTGCGCCTCAGCGGGTTTGGTGGGAATCGGCGCCATCACCGGTGGCAACTGCTTCGCCTCGAGCGGCTTGGGCGGCTCCGGCACTGTCGGTTGCGGCTGCGTCGGCGACGGGGGCTTCCGCGCCGGCAGGGGGCTGCTCACCTTCGCCGGTCCCTTACGCTCCGCGCGCGGCGGGGGCGTTTTCATTTTCAATCCGCCACCGCCACCGCCGCCCCCAGGTCCCGGAATCGAGAGGAACACCATCCGGGTCGGCTCCTCTTCCGTCGGGTTGGTGCGCTCGTCGGCTGCAGCGAGCCCGAGGCTGGCGATGAAAAGGACGGTGGCGACCGCGAACCCATGCAAGCTCGTCGACAGAATCAGCGGCATGGTGGCCGAGCGCTGCGCGTGCGCCGATGGCGCGAAGAGCTCGCGGCCCAACCCCAGCGCGCCGGCAACGCCGACGGCGGAGCCCGTCTTGAGCGCGCGCACGGCGCGTACCGCCTCGTCACTCGCGACGAAGCCGGCCAGGCTCGCGTTTCCCCCAACCGGCAGTTGCGCCGCGATCGACCGGAGCTCGCCGCGCGAGAGGAGCGCCATGACCTGGGCTTCCGACACTCCGGCCGCTTCCGCGATGTCGCGGGCGGTATAGACGTCGGGCGGAACGGAGGAGTTGGGCAAGGCTTTCGCCCTGGCTACCGCAAAAGCCTTGCCGTTAACCTGCTTGAGCCATGACGGCCTTTTCAGCCGGAAATCCAGATGTCCGTGGCGCTTCACACCACCCGTCTGTTGTGTTTTCCGGACGCCTGTCCCCGCCATGATGCAGCTCGCGAGCCATCGGACGGGAACGGCACACGAATTTGACCGGGCCAGCTCAGCCCGTGAGCAGAGAACGGGTTGCCGGGCTCGCGCTCGCTTTGAAACACGAACGCGGCAGGGGCCAGGGCTGCGGCGGTCCTGGCGGAGTTCCAGGGCCTCGTTTTGTCTGGCCCTCCACGTCGAAGACGAGCCCGCCATGGCGCGTTCACATGGACTGCAGGAAGCCGACCAACTGCTTGCTCACGATCTCCGGCTGTTCCTCCTGAGGCCAGTGGCCGGCACGATCCACCAGCTGCGTTCCCATGAACTTCGTGTAGCCGTTCCGTCCCACTGCCTCGGGTCCGCCCGCGATCCGGTTGGCGCCCCAATCCTGTTTGCCGGCGATGAAGAAAGCGGGAACGTCGATGGTTCGACCAGAGAAGGTGAGCTGCTCGGCGATGTTCGGCGCAAACGCCGTACGCCGGTGGCGATAGTTGTGCAGGGCGCCGGTCCACCCCGAGGCGGTGTACTCCTGGCCATAGACATCGCATTCCGCTTGCGTAAACCACTTGCAGTTCGCGATGTACTCCTTCGACGGCATGAACGCGACCATGGTGGCCGGCATGCCCCGGTCCCGCCTCATCACGTAGTACTCGGGCATCCGCGCATTTTCCACGGCGGCCTCTCTGGCGGTCGGCATGGGCCGCAGCGGCGTCAGGTTCTGGTTGGCGGGGAATTCGCCGCCCTTCGTGTAATAGAACGCGCGGAAGAAGTCACTCATGCTCTGGGGCATGTGCTTCATGTCTTCGTCGGCCTGCCGGCTGGCCCAATACTCCTGATAGTCCCGGCGAGGCGGGTTGAGCTTCGCGAACTCCGCGTCGAGCTCCGCGGCGGTATAGCCGCGCCGCGGGTCCGTTCCGCCGAAGGGGAGCGAGGGCGGTATGGCAGCCGCACCGGAGACCGTCGTGAGCCGGAGAAACATGTCGGGCCGGATGATCACGGCATACGACGCCATCAGCTGGCCCTGATCGTGGCCGACGATCATGTCGACCTTGCGGTAGCCCAGCGCATAGACGAGGGCGATCTGGTCACGAACCATGTTCAGCGTCGTGAACGCCATGGGGTCCGCGTCCCATGACTTGTCCCAGCCAACCGTGCGCCCGAACCCGCGGCAGTCCGGCGCCACGACGTAGTAGCCAGCGTCGGCGATCGCCGGCATCACCTTGCGCCAGCTGTAGGCGAGGTTCGGAAACCCATGGAGTAGCAAAACAAGCGGCCGCCCCTGCGTCCCTGCCTCGAGCATGTTGACGGTGAGGCCGTTGACGTTCGGCACGAGCCGCGGCTTGACCCCGGCGGGAAGCGTGTTGTTGCCGTACGGCGGCAGCTTCTCGAACGGCGCCATGGTCGTGATCTGCGCCGCCGCAGCGGCGGACGCCATCGCCACGCCTCCGAGCGCGGAGGCGCCGGCCAGGAACTCGCGGCGCGAGAACTCGAGCCTCGTCGTGCCTTTCATGTTCTCCCTCCCGGGACGGCCCATGTATACCCCAGGCGCCGCCAGGTCAAAAGGTCCGATTCAGGCTAAGATCTGCTCACTCTCGACGCTTGACGCCCGCCCGGTGGACGTTTCTTCACGGAGGTCAGTTCGATGGGAACCAGGTTGACCCTTGCGGTTGTCAGTATCGCTGCCCTGCTCGCCGCCGTGCCTGTGGTGGCACATCATTCGTTCGCGGCCGAGTACGACGCCGACAAACCTATCAAGTTCACGGGGACGGTGACGAAGATCGAGTGGACGAATCCTCACTGCTGGTTCTACGTGGACGTAAAGAACGAGGCGTCCGGCAAGACCGAGAACTGGGCTCTCGAGTTGGGCAACCCCAACTCGCTGCTGCGTCTGGGCTGGACGCGCAATACGCTGAAGGCCGGTGACACGGTTACTGTCGAGGGAAGCCGCGCGAGGGACGGCAGCCTGCATGCCAACGCCCGGGTCATGGTCTTGGCAAGCACGGGGCAGAGGCTGTTTGCGGGATCGAGCCAGGGTTCGACCCCATGAAGGGCGCTGTCGTACTCACCGCGTTCGTACTGATTTCCTCAGCGCACGTCACGTTTGCCCAGTGGGTGAAGTACCCGACTCCGAACGTGCCCCGGCTTGCCGACGGCACGCCCGACCTGAAGGCACCGGCGCCGCGACAGCCAGACGGCAAGCCCGACTTCATCGGCTTCTGGCAGCCTGACCGCGTGCGGGATTGCACGCCGGATCTGGCGTCACGGGTGCTTTTGACTCAACCGTGCAAGCCCGGCGAGAAGGTGACGGTGCCTATCGGTCCCGCGTCAGTACCCGGCGGCATGCCACTTCAGCCGTGGGCCGCGGACCTCGTCAAACAACGAAGGGCGGATCTCTCCAAAGACGATCCGCACGCCCGCTGCCAGCCGGATAACTACCCGCGCGTGTATTGGCTTCCGCACTACACGAAGATCTTTCATGTCCCGGGATTACTGCTGATGCTCAACGAATGGAACGCCCAGTACCGGCAGATCTACACGGACGGCCGGCCGTTGCCCGAGGACATGCACCCCATCTACAGCGGGTATTCGATTGGAAAGTGGGAGGGAGACACGTTCGTGATCACCACGAAGGGCTTCCGTGAAAGCGAGTGGCTGGACACGCCCGGCCATCCGATCACGAGTGCAGCATCGATGACCGAACGGATCACGCGGCCGAACTACGGGACGCTCAACATCGTGATCACCGTCGACGATCCCAAGGCGTATACGAAACCGTGGACCGTCGACATGAACATGAAGATCATGATCGACACCCAGATGATCGACGAGTTCTGTCTCGAGAACGAGAAAGATTCCCAGCGTCTGCTGGGACCCAATGTAAGTAAGTAGTCAGCGGAAGGGATAGACCATCACCCCGACGAACAGGTTGAAGCTGCTCGCGTCCCACTCGTTCTCGAACCGGCCCAGCGGCGTCTCGATCACGTTGTCGAACTCGGTGAAGAAGTACCCGGCGCTTGTAAAAACGCCGACTTTTCTCGCCACCGCGTATTCGACTCTGAGCTGAGGCCTGACGGCAAAGCTGTTGCTCGCGTCGACGCGGACCTCCGTGCCAGGACCGAAGAACGTTCGATACTCGTCGTTCAGCCGGATCGAGTTGAAGCTGATACCCGCGTTGACCGACGCACCGACAGCGACGCGATCCTTGATCCAGGTGTAACCAACGCCCGCCATGAGCGGACGCACGCGAAAGCGCCCCACTTCCCTGTCGCCTGACACGCCGGACAGCGTGAGATCTTGCTGGTACCAACCCAAACCAAGCGTGGGACCGAATCCGGGTGCGGGAGCGAGGCCGACATTGAAGCCGAACGCGGCGCCATTGGTCACGTCATCATCGAACGTGAAGATGCTTCCGACCGACCCTCCGACGCCCACACGCTTCGCCATGTTGGTGACCATCTGGGCCGACGCATTCGTCGCAGTCACTGCAACGGCAAACATCGCCCACACCAGGACGTGCCTTCTCATCAGTTCGCTAGTATAGCTGCGCACATTGCGTCTTCAGCGCATGTAGGCCGGCACGTTGCTGGCGATGGTCTGGAACTCGGCCTCGGTCAGCGGCAGCGTGCGAAACGCCGCCCATGCGGCCTTGGGCGCGAAGCTGTCCTCGGTCGGCGCATCGGATCCGAAGAGGATCCGCTGGACACCCAGCTCGCGGATCCGCTGCGCGATCAATGCGGCGAGTTCCGCTGGCGTCTTGGGCAGGACGACCGTCGTCACGTCGAACCACAGCCGCTGAGCCCGTGGATCCTTCCTGGCGATCGCATCCACGAACACCTGCAGCGCCTGATCCCCGGCCGGCACTTCGTAGCCGCCGGCCCCGGCCAGGTGGGCGATCTGCACGTCCACGTCCGGTGCAGCCGGCAGAATCTCGTTGAAGAAGATCGCGGCCTCGTCGCGGCCGTACGGCAGCTTCGCCGTGGTGGACGAGCGCATGTGGACGACGATCGGCATGCCGTAGCCGTTGGCGGCGCGGAACACGCGGCGCATCTGCTCCACGTGCGCGGGGTTGTGGTAATCCACCACCGCGTTACCCAGGTGCAGCTTGAGCCCGTTGCGGAGGTTGGGATTCTTGGCGCAGCGCGCCAGTTCCTCCAGCGCGTAGTCCTTGAGCGGGCTGATGCCGCAGAAGCCGACCAGACGGCCCGGATACGGCGCCACCTGGGCCGCCGTCCAGTCGTTGTCGGCCATCAGCGTCTGCCGCTCGTTCTCTACCTTCCGCGTCGGGCCGGCGGCGTTCCCGAGATGAGCGCCGCGAGTTCAGGGCTGAACAGGTGCTGGTGGTGGTCCGCCAGCGGTGGGCACTCGTCTTTGGTGTGCAGCCCGCAGTCCGAAAGGACGAGCTGGCGGCACGTAGCATCCGACCCCGTCGACTATAATCCCAATCAATTCAACAGGATGTCCTTGAGTCCGGGCGCCCGCGTCGGGTCGTACGAAGTCGCGTCCCTGCTCGGGGTGGGTGGCATGGGCGAGGTGTACCGCGCCCGCGACACCAAGCTCAATCGCGACGTGGCGTTGAAGGTGATCGCCGACGCGTTCGCGCTCGATCAGGAGCGACTCGCCCGCTTCCGCCGCGAGGCGCAGGTACTGGCCTCGCTCAACCATCCGCACATCGGGGCGATCTACGGGTTCGAGGATAGCGGCGACGTCCACGCGCTCGTCCTCGAGCTGGTCGAGGGCGACACGCTCGCCGACCGGATCGCCCGCGGCCCCCTGCCCTTCGACGAGGCGCTGCCGATCGCGCGGCAGATCGCGGAGGCGCTTGAAGCGGCACACGAGCACGGCATCATCCACCGCGACCTGAAGCCGGCCAACATCAAGGTCACGCCCGACGGCGTGGTCAAGGTGCTCGACTTCGGCCTGGCCAAGCTGACGGGGCCGGCCGAGTCCGGGCCCCACGGACGCCCGGACTTCTCACAGTCGCCGACGATCACGTCGCCGGCGATGATGACCGGCATCGGCACGCTGCTCGGCACGGCCGCCTACATGTCGCCGGAGCAGGCCAAAGGCCGCCCGGCCGACAAGCGGAGCGACGTGTGGGCGTTCGGCTGCGTGCTCTACGAGATGCTGACGGCCCGGCGTGCGTTTGATGGCGAGGACATGACGGAGGTGCTCGCCGCGGTGGTCCGCGCCGAGCCGGACTGGGCGGCCCTCCCGTCCGATGTGCCGGTGCCGATTCAGACGGTCCTCACGTCGTGCCTTGTCAAGTCTCGCGGCGGTCGCGTGGCCGAGATGTCCACGGTGCTGTTCGTGCTGGACAAGGCCGCAAGCCTCGTTGCGCCGGTCGACCCGGTATCGGGCGCGGCGTCACTCCGCACATCACGGGGGCGGCGCGCCATCACTCTCGCGGGCGCGGCGCTTGGCGTCGCAGCGACCGTCGGAACCGGGGTCTGGTTCGCCACGCGCCCAGCGGAACCGATGCCCCCGCGCGTCTCGCGCTTGTTGATCGCGGCGGCCGGGTCCGAGGCGCTCAGCGTCACCGGCGACGAGCTGGCGATCACGCCTGACGGCGCCCATGTGGTCTACGTGGGGAATCGCGGCACACAACTGTTCGTCCGCGCCCTTGACGCGCTGGAGCCCGTGGCGGTGTTCACCGGCGCGCCGCGCGCCCCGTTCATCTCGCCAGACGGTCGGTGGATCGGATTCAGGGACACCGGCGGGTTGATGAAGAAGGTGCCCATATCCGGTGGGCCGGCAGTCACGATCACCACGGTCGACAGCTTTGTCCGGGGTGCCCTATGGGAGACCGACGACACAATCATCGTCGCGACCAACAGCGCCGAGACCGGCCTGCGCCGGATCACCACGTCCACCGGCACGGCCACGGCTCTCACCCGGCCCAACCGTGTTCAGGGCGAAGCCGATCATCTGTGGCCCGAGCCGCTGCCGGGCGGCCGGGCCGTGCTGTTTACGATCACGGCGGTTGCCGGCGGCCTGGACGCGGCCCAGGTGGCGGTGCTGGATCTGCAGACGGGGAAGCACACGGTGCTCTTTCGCGGCGGCAGTCATGCGCGCTTCGTGCCGAGCGGAATGAAATCGGCAACCCGTGGTCCTGGTCGCGAAGACGGGCATCTCGTCTACGCGGCCGGCGGCGCGCTATGGGCCGTACCGTTTGACCCGGTCCAGCTCGAAACCCATGGGACGCCGGTCCCGGTCGTTCCGCAGGTGGTCACGACACCTCTTGGCGGCGCGGACGCCGTGATCGCGGGTAACGGCACCCTTGCCTACGTGTCGGGCGGCGTGACGGCGTCCACGGCCCCACGCGCTGGTGTGGGTGGACCGTCAGGGACGCGAGACGCCGATCCCCGCCCCGCCGCGCGTGTATGTGTATCCGCGGCTGTCGCCGGATGGTACCCAGGTGGCGGTGTTCACAGCCGATCAGCAGTTCGACGTCTGGATGTTGGATCTGCTCCGCGCGACTCTCAGACGTGTCACGTTCGACCCCGGCGTGGACTTCACGCCGGCGTGGACGCCCGATGGGCGCCGATTTTTCAGTTCCGAAAGCAGCGGCGTCCGAAATCTCTTCTGGCAAGCGGCCGATGGTACGGGCGCCGTGTCGCGCTTGTCCGAGAGTGCCAACCGGCAGGCTGCGACGGCTGTATCGCCCGATGGCCGTGTCGTGATCTTCACCGAGACAGCACCGACCACGGTTGAGGACGTGATGGCGATGACACTGGACGGCACTCGCCGCGTGACGCCGCTGGTGCAGTCGCGGTTCATCGAGCGCAACGGCATCGTTTCCCCTGACGGACGTTGGCTTGCCTACGAAGCCAACGACTCCGGCCGGTTCGAGATCTTCGTGCGGCCGTTCCCCGACGTCAACACCGGTCGTTGGCAAGTGTCCACCGCCGGTGGCACGCGACCCCTATGGTCGCGGAACCAGGAGGAGCTGGTCTACGTCTCGCCGGATGGCGCGCTCATGGGGGTGAGCGTTGCGCGCGGCCCGTCGTGGGCGGCCAGCGCACCGGCGCTGCTGGTCAAGGCGGGGTATTACACGAACCCTGGCGATATTGGCCGCACCTACGACATGGCCGCAGACGCGCAACGGTTCCTCTTGATCAAGGAGGAGCGTCCCTCGGACGAGACCGATCCGTCCGCCGGCATCGTCGTGGTGCAGAACTGGTTCGAAGAACTGAAGCGCCTGGTGCCAACCAACTGATGCCGCTCGCCATCGGCACGCGCCTCGGCCCGTACGAGATCACCGGCACGCTGGGCGCCGGCGGCATGGGCGAGGTGTATCGCGCGCGCGACACCAAGCTCAATCGCGACGTGGCGCTGAAGTGATCTGCCCGACGCGTTCGCGCTCGATCCGGAGCGCCTCGCCCGCTTCCGCCGCGAGGCGCAGGTGCTGGCCTCGCTCAACCATCCGCACATCGGGGCGATCTACGGGTTCGAGGATAGCGGCGACACCCACGCGCTCGTCCTCGAGCTGGTCGAGGGCGACACGCTCGCCGACCGGATCGCCCGCGGCCCCCTGCCCTTCGACGAGGCGCTGCCGATCGCGCGGCAGATCGCGGAGGCGCTTGAAGCGGCGCACGAGCACGGGATCATCCACCGCGACCTGAAGCCGGCCAACATCAAGGTCACGCCCGACGGCGTGGTCAAGGTGCTCGACTTCGGCCTGGCCAAGCTGACGGGGCCGGCCGAGTCCGGCCCCCACGGACGCCCGGACCTCTCGCAGTCGCCGACGATCACCTCGCCGGCGATGATGACCGGCATCGGCACGCTGCTCGGCACGGCGGCCTACATGTCCCCGGAGCAGGCCAAGGGCCGCCAGGCCGACAAGCGGAGCGACGTCTGGGCGTTCGGCTGCGTCCTCTACGAGATGCTGACGGGCCGCGTGCCCGTTTGCCGGCGAGGACATGGCCGACACGCTCGCCAACGTGCTCAAGCGCCGAGCCGGACTGGGCGGCCCTCCCGTCCGATGTGCCGCCGGCAATTCGCACCCTGCTGCAGAGCTGCCTGGTGAAGGATCGGCGACGCCGGATCTGCCGATGTCGCCGCGGCATCTGTTCGTCTCGAATCATCAGGCCGGAATCACGGCGACCGGCTGCGACATCGGCGCCGGCACCCGTCGCCGGGTCCGCGCTGGCGGCGCCTGGCGCTGGCTGGCTCGCCGCGGTCGGCTGCGGCGCATGGTGGCCGGCCGCGCGGTCACGTCTGGTGGGCATTGCGCCCGCTGCCGCCGCCCGTTGTCGTCACGACGATCACGACGTCCGGCTCGGCCGCGTTGATGCTGCCAGGGCGGCGATCGTGACATCGCCATCACGCCCGACGGTTCGCGCATCGTCTATCGGGGCGACAATCAGCTGCTGGTGCGTGCGCTCGACCAGCTCGAGCCCAGGGTTCTGAGCGGTCTTGGCGCGCCCCGCGGCGTCTTCATCTCTCCCGACGGGCAATGGGTCGGCTTCTTCGACGGAAACACGATCAAGAAGGTGGCGATCACGGGCGGACCGCCGGCGACGATCAGCCCGTCGACGGCGCCGCCGCGCGGCGCCACGTGGGGACCGGACGGCAGCATGATCTTCGCGACAGACGCCCGGCGACCGGCCTGCAGCGCGTCTCGCGATTCAGGAGGCGCGCCCACCGTGCTCACCACGCCCGATCGCGAGCGAGGGGAAGGCGACCACCGCTTTCCCGAGTTCCTACCGGGCGGGGCCGGCGGTGCTCTTCACGATCACCGCGATAACCGGCGGACTCGACAACGCGCAGATTGCGGTGCTGGATCTGCGGACCGGGAAATAGAAGAGGCTGCTGATCCGGCGGCAGCCGACGCGCACTATGTGCCGACGGGGCATCTTGTCTACGCCGTCGCCGGGAACGCTGCGGGCTGTGGCGTTCGACCTCGGACGGCTGGAAGTCGCCGGGACGCAGCTGCCCGTGCTCGAGGGTCTGGTGACGACCGTGCTCGGGCGCCGCTGACGTCGCGGTGGCCGCCAACGGCTCGCTCGTCTACGTCCCAGGCGCGGCCGGCGGAGCGCCGACAGACCGTCGTGTCGGTCGATCGGCAGGGACGTCCGTCGCCGCTGCCTGGCCTCCCGCCGGACTGCTACCGCGACGTTCGGGTGTCGCCAGACGGCCTGCGGCTGGCGCTTACCACCCAGGACGATCTCTGGACCTACGAGCTTCGCCCGCGCAGCGCTGAGCCGCTTGACGACCGACCCGGCGCGGGACGCCAGCCCGCTCTGGACGCCGGATGGGCAACGCATCATCTATACGTCGAGCCGCGCGGGTTACCCGCAGCTGTTCTGGCGGCCGGCGGATGGCACCGGCAGCGACGAGCTGCTCTCTCACGCGGGCGAAGGATCTCCTCGAGCTGCGCGCCCATGGCTGGTCGGCGGACGGCCAACAGTTGCTGTTCACCGAGGTGCCGCAGTCGGCTCGGCATGGTCGGTCAGCTCGCGATCGAGCGCCCGTCCGACGTCACGATGCTGGTCACAGGCGGCAGCTGTGCACCGACAATGCGACCGTTTCTCCAGACGGACGCTGGATTGCCTATCGATCAGTCGTCTGTCGGTGCGACCGGAGATCTACGTCGAGCAGTATCCGGAGCTCGGAAATCGGCAGCAGATCTCGACGGCGCGGGGGACGTCTTCCCATTTGGTCGCGTGACGGCCGTGGAGCTGTTCTTCGGCAGCCTGGACGGTCGGCAGATGTTTGCCGTCCCGGTGCGGTCCGGGACGACGCTGGTCGCCGAGCGGCCGCAGCTGTTGTTCGAATTCCCGATGCTGGCCATGTGGGTAGCGTCTCGGCCGTACGACCTCGCTCCCGACGGACGATTCGTGATGATCCGGAGTGGTGAGGCCGATGCCGCGGCGGCGGCACCGCACAGTCCTCGTCCAGAACTGGTTCGAAGAACTGAAGCGCCTGGTACCAGTCAACTGATGCCGCTCACACCGGGCACGCGCATCGGCGTCTACGAAGTCACCGGCATGCTGGGCGCCGGCGGCATGGGTGAAGTGTATCGGGCGCGGGACACGCGGCTGCAGCGCGACGTGGCGTTGAAAGTGCTGCCGGATCTGTTTGCGGCCGATCCTGAGCGGCTGGCCCGCTTCGAGCGCGAAGCGCAGGTGCTGGCCTCGCTCAACCATCCGCACATTGCGCAGATCTATGGGCTCGAGGACGGCCCGGCGCATGCGGGCGCCCACGTGCGCGCCTTGGTGATGGAACTGGTCGAAGGCGAGACCCTCGCCGATCGCATCGCGCGCGGCGCGATCCCGCTCGACGAAGCGCTTCCGATTGCCAGCCAGGTTGTGGAGGCCCTCGAGGCCGCGCACGAGCAGGGCATCATCCACCGCGACCTGAAGCCGGCCAACATCAAGGTCACGCCCGCCGGCGTGGTGAAGGTGCTGGACTTCGGCCTGGCCAAGCTGACGGGGCCGGCCGAGTCCGGCCCCCACGGACGCCCGGACCTCTCGCAGTCGCCGACGATCACTTCGCCGGCGATGATGACCGGCATCGGCACGCTGCTCGGCACGGCGGGCTACATGTCTCCGGAGCAGGCGAAGGGACGCCCGGCCGACAAGCGCAGCGACATCTGGGCATTTGGCTGTGTGCTCTACGAAATGCTGACGGGCCGGCGTGCCTTCGAGGGCGAGGACCTCGCCGACACGCTCGCCAGTGTGCTGAAGAGCCCGCCGAACTGGGCGGCACTGCCGCCGTCTCTGCCTGCCGGAATCCGCACGCTGCTGATGCGGTGTCTCGACCGGGACCGCGCGAGCCGTGTGGCGGATGCGGCGACCGTGCGCTATGTGATCACCGAAGCGGCGTCGCTCGCGCCGGGCGTCGATGGGGACGATTCAACGTCGCGTGTGCCCCAGCGCACCGCTGTCCGGCCATTGCTGCTCGCCGGGGCGCTCGCAGGGCTTCTGGCGATCGGCGTGGCGGTGGCGGTCTGGAATCTCCAGCCGCCGTCGCCGCTCCCGAACGTCACACGGTTTTCCATTCAGGTCTCCGACTTGACTACGGTCGGCAGGAACCAAATGGCCGTATCGCCCGACGGCACACGTCTGGTGTACTACCGCAACGGCCAGCCGGTGTTGCGCGATTTGTCCGAATCCGACTCGCGGATCATCCCTCCTGACTTCGGACAGACCGCGTTTTCTCCCGACGGTCGCTCCCTCGCCGTGTACCGCTTCGCGGACAGGGCGATTCAGCGGATGGGTGTGATGGGTGGCGCCGCCCGTCGGTCACGGTCTGCCCTTCTGACAACGTGTTCGGGATGACATGGGACGCCACCGGCATCATCAGTGGCCAGGGCAGCAAAGGCATACTCCGCTGTCGGCTCGACGGCAGCGCGCCGGAACAGCTCGCCACCGTGCAGGATGGCGAAGTGGCAGATCGGCCTCAGATCCTACCGGGCGGGGACGGCCTGCTCTTCACCATCGCGAAGACCGCCGATGGGGCGACGCGGTGGGATAACGCGCGAATCGTCGTCCAGTCCCTGAAGTCCGGCGAACGAACCACGCTGTTCGAGGGCGGCAGCGCCGCCCAGTACGTGCCGAGCGGCCATCTCTTGTATGCGCGCGGCGGCGTCGTGTTCGCCGTGCCCTTCGACGCCACGACACAGAAGGTCACGGGACAGGCCGCTGCCGTCATCGAGGGCGTCCGACGGGTGGCGAGCGGCGCAACCGGCGCGGCGCAGTTCGCGGTGTCGGACACCGGCCACCTGTTTTACATTCCTGGCCCTGCCAGCACCGCAACCGGCGAGCGCATGGTGGGGCTGGCGGACCGCGCGGGCGGCGTGACGCGTCTTCCTATTCCCGCAGGCCCGTATGTGCGCACCCGGGTTTCCCGAGACGGCGCGCGCCTTGCGATTGAAAGTGACACTGGGGACCAGGCCGCCATCTCGATCTACGCGCTCGGCGGAACAGGCGCGCTGCAGCGACTCACGCTGGAGGGCCGAAACCGCTCGCCCGTCTGGTCGCCGGACGGCACGCGAGTGGCGTTTCAGTCCGATCGCGGCGGCGATCAGGCGGTCTTCGTGCAGCGCGTTGATGGGACTGGCCGGGCGGAACGGTTGACGAAACCGGCCAACGACGAGTCGCACGTACCCGAGTCCTGGTCACCGGACGGCCGCTCCATCCTGGTGTCGGTCGTCAAGGGCACGCAGTTCTCGCTTTCGGTCCTGTCGCTGGCGGACCGCAGGTTGGTGCCGTTCGGCGTGACATCGACCGAACCGATCGGCGCGGTGTTCTCTCCAGACGGCCGATGGGTAGCCTATCATCGGCGGAGACGGTCTGGCGGGACTACGTCATCAGCCGAGGACGGCGTGTTCGTGCAGCCGTTTCCAGCAACCGGCGCCATCTATCAGGCGCCCAGAGTGGGCATCGATTTTCATCCTGTCCTGGGCGCCCGACGGCAACGCGTTGGTGTACGTCGAGTCCGCCGCGTCGGGAAACGTCGTGACCGTCGCCGTGACGGCGCAGGCCGGGCTGACGTTCGGCGCCCCCGTCTCCTCCCCGGCCGCAGTGACCGGAGACAGAATAAGCGGCGAAACACGAGCCTACGACATCCTGCCCGACGGACGGTTCGTCGGGCTGGTCGAGGTGCCGGATGCCGATGGATCGCCCCGGACCGCCGTGCGCGAGATCCGCGTCGTCCTCAACTGGTTCGAGGAGCTGAAACGCCTGGTCCCGGTGAATTGAGAAATCGACCGGGAAGAAGGATGCACCGTTGGCTCTGACACCCAGTACGCGTCTCGGCGTCTACGAGGTCATCGCCCAGATCGGCGAAGGCGGGATGGGCCAGGTGTATCGCGCGCGGGATCTCACTCTCCACCGCGACGTGGCGTTGAAGGTCCTGCCCGACGCCTTCGCGTCCGACCCGGACCGGCTGGCGCGATTCCGGCGCGAAGCGCAGGTGCTGGCCGCGCTCAACCATCCGAACATCGCCGCGATCTACGGCTTCGAAGAGTCCACGAGGGTCCATGCGTTGGTCCTGGAGCTGGTCGAGGGCCCGACGCTCGCCGATCGCATCGCGCAGGGACCGGTCCCGCTCGATGACGCGTTGCCGATCGCGCGGCAGATCGCGGAAGCGCTCGAGGCGGCCCACGAGCAAGGCCTCATCCACCGCGATCTGAAGCCGGCCAACATCAAAGTGCGATCGGACGGCACGGTGAAGGTGCTGGACTTCGGGCTGGCGAAAGCGCTGGCACCGCCGGACCCGGCCCACATGCACGCCTCGCAGTCGCCGACCATCACAAGCCCGGCGCTGTTGACCGGTGCCGGCATGATCCTCGGCACGGCAGCCTACATGTCGCCGGAGCAGGCACGCGGCAAGCTGGTGGACAAACGCACCGACATCTGGGCGTTCGGCTGCGTCGTCTTCGAAATGCTCACCGGCTTGCGCGCCTTCCCCGGGGAAGACGTCACCGATACGCTGGCGGCCGTTGTGCGGGCGGAGCCGAGCTGGGACGCGCTTCCGGCCCAGACACCATCGGGCCTTCGCCGGTTGCTGACACGCTGCTTCAAGAAGGACCCCAGGGCGCGGATGCGCGACATCGGGGACGCGCGTTCTCAGCTCGAGGAGCTAATCAGCGGCGCACCGGAAGAACGCAGTGTCACCGGGTTGTCGATTGCACACGTCGCGCTGGCAGCGTGCCTTGCCGTGGGCGTCGACCGCCGCACTCGCAGCAGTGCTCGCGGCGGTTCTCGGGCTTTGGGCACCGTGGCGGACGCCGTCACCGCCGGCACCACTCCGCCTGAGCGCGGATCTCGGCGCCGATGTATCACTGCGCACCGGTCAGAGACCCGCACACCTCGCTCTGTCTCCAGATGGCCGGCTCGTGGTGTTCAGCGCACAGAAGGCTGACGGCACGTTCGACTTGTACGTTCGCCGCCTCGACGCGTTAGAAGCCGTTCGTCTGTCGGGTACAAACGGTGCCGGCACTCCTGTCTTCTCACCGGACGGGCATGGGTCGCCTTCATCGCCGACGGCAGGCTGAAGAAGATCCCGGTGGCGGGAGGCGCCGCGATCACGGTGGTTGATGATGCAGGCGCAATTGACGGCATCGGCTGGAGCGAGGACGGCACGACCATCACGTTCTCACCTTCAACGCGGCAGCGGCCTGGCCCAGGTGTCGTCGGCTGGAGGGACACCGGAGCCGCTGACGGCGCTCGGCGACGGTCAAGTCACACACCGGTGGCCCCAGATGCTCCCCGGCGGCAAGGCCGTCCTTTTCACCGCGCATACGCGCGTGGGTGGATTTGACGATGCGAGCCTGGAAGTGCAGCCGCTGCCGACAGGCGCCCGAAAGGTTGTGCAACGCGGAGCCTTCTACGGCCGATATCTACCCAGCGGTCACCTTGTCTACATCCGTGCGGGACCCTTTTCGCGGCGCCCTTTGATGTGGATCGGCTCGTGATGACCGGGCCGCCGGTGTCCGTGCTTGAAGGCGTTGTGGCAAACACGGGCTCAGGCGCCGCGAGCTTTGCCGTCTCGGCTAATGGGACCTTGGTGTACCTGCCCGGTCGAGACGTCGGCACCGATGTGCCCATCGAGTGGATGGATCGTGATGGCAAGGTCACGCCTTTGCGCACACTGCCGGCGGACTGGAGCAACCTGGTGTTCGCGCCGGATGGCCGCAGGCTTGCCCTCGACATCTTCGACGGCAGTCAGACGGACGTGTGGGTTTATGAATGGGAGCGCGACTCGCTCTCCCGTCTCACGCTGGGTCCCGGTGGTGCGCAGAGGCCAGTATGGACGCCCGATGGGCAACGAATCGTGTTCAGCTCGTTGCGCGGCGATACCGCCACGGGCAACCTCTACTGGCAACGAGCCGACGACACCGGCGGACTCCAGCGCCTGACCGACAGCAAGAGCGGACAAGGCAGCGTGGTCGTGGCACCCGAACGGCAGGTTCCTGGCGTTCCACGAGCTCAATCCTCAAACGCAAGATGATGTGCTCATCCTGCCGATGGAGGGCGATGAGGTGTCTGGGTGGAAGCCAGGAACGCCGTTCGTGTTCCTCAACGGCCCGTTCGCTGAACGCGCGCCGATGTTCTCTCCTGATGGGCGATGGCTGGCCTATCAGTCCACCGAATCGGGCCGCGACGAAGTCTACGTCCGCCCATTTCCGGGTCCGGGGAGTCGATGGCCGATCTCGACCGACGGCGGCACCACGCCAACCTGGTCCCGTACAAGCAACGAGCTGTTTTTTGCCGCATCGGACCGCCGAATCATGGTGGCGGCGTACGCCGTGGATGGTGATGTATTCCGCCCGGAGAAGCCCCGGCTCTGGGCGGAGGGACGCTTCGTTGCCCGGCCACGTACAGGCCCGACGCGGAGCTTTGACCTGCATCCGGATGGCAAGCGCTTCGCGCTGGCAACGCAGTCCCAGAGGGAAAGCGAGGAGAAGCAGGACAGGATTTCCTTCTTCTTCAACTTCTTCGACGAATTGCGCCGGCTCGCGCCCGCGGCGGCACCATAAGGCCAGACAAAGCGGTGCGGACACCATGATGTCGCGTCCCTGATTTGCTATCCTCGCTGCGTGCCCAGCATGAGCGACGGCAGCGTGCAGAATCTGCGCCGCCCCTTGCCTGAACAAGCAGACCTTCAATCAGGCACGTAGGCGATCAACATGCTCCGGAGGGCGCCGTAAGTGAACGTGGACGGGTCGCCGAACTCGGACGCGTACTCCTTGAGCGGGTTGCGCGTCACGGCGTCTTCGGGACCCAGGCCCATGTTCATGTAGTCGATCATGGTCAGAAAGAGCTTCTGATACATGTCGCGGTGGCGCGCGATGTCGGCGCCGGTCATCAGGCGGCCATCGGCGGGCACGACGCGGGTATCGGGCTTCACGAGGTCGGCGAGGCGCTGCAGGGCGCGGACGCGGCCGCCCAGCCAGGCGCCGTTGCGGTAGTCGAGCAGCGGCCACGTTTCCGCGGAAACGACTCCGCCGGCCACCAGCAGATTCATCTTCGGAAAGTGCACGTAGAGATCGCCGTCGGTGTGAGCGGCGGGCAGGTAGCCGTAGTCGATCTGCTGGCCGGCGAACTCCATCGAGCCTTCGGCGCGCGTGGTCTTGGTGGGCCGGGCCGCCTGCGGCAGCGGCTTCCGGCGGCCCTTGAACATCACCGACTCGACGCTGTTGCTCAGGTACTTCTGCGTCTTCTCGTGCGCGAAGATGACGCCGCCGGCGCGGCCAACGGCTTCGTTGGCGCCGATCTGCTCGGCGTGGCCGTGCGTGTTGATCAGCGTGTGAATGCGGCTGGCGCCGGTGGCGCTCCGGACGGCCGCGAGCAGCGCATCGGCATTGGCGGCAAGGCCGCCGTCGATCATCAGCGCGCCGTCAGGGCCGCCCAGCGCGAGCACGTTGCAGCCGGCGCCCTGCAGCAGCTTCAGGCCGCCGCCCAGATCCGTGGTCGTGATTCGTGCCGCGCCCTGCGCGTTGATGAGCTCCGCCGAGACGAGCGCGCCGCCTAGCGCAGCGGCGCCGGCAATCAGAAGCTGCCGGCGAGAGAATCGAGTGTCGCTTGGGTCGGCTATGGGGCCTCGCGGCGCCGGCCTATGCCAGCCCGACGTCACGTCTCCCTTGGAGGACGGGTGAGGAGCGTCGACTCTCATCCCAGCCCGCGCGAAGCGCGGGCCAAACAAACACTGCGCAGCACCACCCCGGCGTGTGTTTCCCAACACGCTGGGGTGGAGTATCGGACGGCGCCGCGAGCTTCCATGGCTGACCCGAGCGACATCAGGGAACTAGTCGGTGCCGCGCTTGTAGATCGGCGCGTGCACCCGCGGCTCGCCCACCGGCCAGATGTCCGCCCACACGCCCTGGGGCGGCCCCAGCACCGGCCACATCGGGCTCTTCTCCAGGAGCTTGGTGGCGCCCAGCTCGCGCAGGAGCGCCGCTTCGTCCTTGTAGAGCGGCGTCTGCAGCGCCATGAACGGCATGAAGCCGCGGGACTGCGTGTAGTCCAGCGCCGTCAGGCCGTCCTGATCGACCGCGTTGACGTTGATGCCGAACGACGCGAGCTCCTTGATCACCGTCTTGTAGCGCTTGCGGACGGCGTAGTGCAGCGCCGTGCCGCCGCGCACCTCTTCCTGATGGTGAATCAGCGCGACGACGTTCACGTCCGTGCCGGCCTTCTGGAAAGTGCGGATGAGTTCCAGCGCCTGCGGCTCCGGCGCGCGGCCCGCCAGCACCCCGTGGATCGGCGTCTGCCGGTCCGCCGTGGCAATCGTCGCGTCCGCGCCCTTCGCGAGCAGCAGCTTCACCACCTCCGCATCGGCGTTCACCGCCGCGCGAATGAGCGGCGTGGTGCCCCGCGTCATCACCACGCCACGCGCGTTGGCCGGCTTGAAGAACAGTTGCTGATTGGGGTCAGCGCCCTTCTCGAGCAGCAGCTCCACGATCTGCAGCCCCGTGGCCTGGTTGATCGGATCGATGGACGCGCGCCCGCCGTCGATGCGCGTGCGCTGGTTGACCGCCGTGAAGAGCGGCGCCTCGCCGTAGATGTCCCACTGGTTGACGTCCGCGCCGGCCGCGATCAGCTGCTTCGCCAGGTCCCAGTTGGCGTTCATGACCGCCACGTGCAGCGGCGTCACGCCGTCCGGATCCGGCAGGTCGATGTCCGCGCCGGCCTTCACCAGCACGTCCACGCACGCCATGCAGTTCTCGCGCGCGGCGTAGAGCAAAGGCGTCAGCCCGCCGCTGTCCAGGCTCTTGGGACGCCCCTCGGCCGTCACGTGCCGCTGGTAGTCGCGGTCGATCGAGGCCGCGTTGACGTCCGCGCCCTTGGAGATGAGCAGCTGCATCATCGCCGGATGCCGGCGCGCCGACGCCCACATCAGCGGCGTCTGCCCGCCCCACTTCTCCTTCGCATCCACCTTGGCACCGCGGTCCAGCAGCAGCTTCGCGGCTTCGACGATGCCCGTGCGGGACACCGCCAGGAGCGCCGTCATGCCGTCCGCGTTGGGCGACTCCACGTCCGCGCCCACCTCGAGCAGCACCTTCAGCATCTCGGTGTTGCCCACTTCGGCGGCAAGGCTCATCGGCGTGGCGCCGTAGTTGTTGGCCTGCCCCACCTTGGCGCCGGCCCGCAGCAGGCGCTTCACCTCGGCGACGTCGCCCTTGTAGACCGCCCACTGCAGCGGCGTGCTGCCGTCCACCTGCTGGCGATTCACGTCCACTTTCGCGCGCTGCGCCTGGGCCAGCGACACGTCCGGGACCAGCAGCGCAACGGCAAGAAGCGCGACGATCGCCCTGCCGGCCTGGAGCCTGGAGCCCGGAGCCCGAAGCCGGCTTTCCTGCGTCTTCATGCTTCCGTGATGACGCCGGTGTTGTCGGCGAACTTCTCGTAGTCCTGCGCCGGCACGCCCGCGCGGTGCAGCATCGTCACCAGGATGTTGGCGTGCGGCGTGTCCTGCGGGAAGTGCAGGTGCTGGTTGCCCTTCAGCCCGCCGCCCTTGCCGATGAGCGCCTGCGGCAGCGGATCGTTGTTGTGGGCGTCGCTGTTGGCCATGTTGCTGCCGAACAGGATGATCGCGTTGTCGAGCACCGTGCCGTTGCCTTCCGGCATCCCCTTGAGGCGCTTGACGAACCGCGCGAACAGCTCGGTGTGGTAGTTCTGAATCTTCCGCAGGTTGGCGATGCGGTCCGGGAACCCGCCCCAGTGCGAGGTCGGGTGGAACGCCTCGTGGACGTCCAGGTTCGGATACGTCCGCATGCTGGCTTCCTCGACCATCTTGATCGAGGCCACTTTCGTCCGGTTGGTCTGCCAGGCCAGCGCCATCATCTCGAACTGCACGCCCAGGAGCTCCCCGAAGTCCTCCGGCGGCCCCAGCGGCGCGCCCGGCAGCTCCATCGAGTTGGCGTTCTGCTCCAGCTTCTGCACGCGCAGCTCGATCTCGCGCACCGAATCCAGGTAGTCGCTCACGCGCGCCCGGTCGGCCACGTCCAGCTTGCGGTTCAGGCTGGCCGTCGCGTCGCGCACGTAGTCCAGCAAGCTGTTCGTGGTGTTCAGGATGGCTTTGCGTTCTTCCTGCGTGTCGCCCTGCCCGAACATGCCGAAGAACACCTTGCGCGGGTTGCTTTCAAGCGGCAGCGGCTGGTCCGGCGTGCGGAACGAGATCATGCCGCCCGGCTCGCCGCACAGCTCCAGCGACGGCAGCGGCGTGTCCTTGCCAAGGTGCCGCGCCGCGATCTGATCCACCGAGACGCCGATGCCGGTCTTGGCGTTGCGCTGGCGCGGGCCCACGCAGTTGAGCCACGTCTCCTCGATGATGCCGTGCGGGCTGTTGCTCTCCCCACCCTTGTTGCGCAGGCCGCTGACCACCGTGACGTACTCGCGCACCGGCTCCAGCGGCTCGAGGATGAACGGAAAGTCGGGATTGCGGCCGGTGCGGGTCGGCTGCCACTGATCCTGCAGCGCGCCGTGCGGGAAGTAGACGAAGCCCAGGCGCGGGGCGGCTGCCGCGACGGTCTGCGCCAGCGCCGTGCCCGCCGGCACCATGGCGTCCAGCAGCGGCAGGGCAAAGGTCGCACCGGCGCCCTTCAGGACGGTCCGCCGCGAGAGGTGCTTACGAGTCAGAAACATGACTAGAGTCCTCCGGTCACTGGATCGACGCTGTTTGCGTGGCGGCCGGGCCGTTCTCCCCGGCTTCGCGCTTGCGGAAGGCGTCGCTGGACACCACGCCCATCACGATCGCCTTGAAACGATAGTTGTCCGTCGCCGCCTGACGCACGATGCGGCGCACCGTGGGCATGTCGCGATAGTCGATCGTGCGGCCAAGCGCGTAGGTCATCAGGTTCTCCGTGAGCGCCTGCACGAACTGTTGATCCGGCCGCGACACCAGCTGGCGGCGCAGATCGTCGGGCCCCTTGACCGGTGTCCCGTCCGGCAGCTGACCGCCGGTGTCGATCAGGGCCAGCGTGTCGGGGTCGTTGGCGCGGTACTGCCCCACGGCGTTGAAGTTCTCGAGCGCCAGCCCCAGCGGATCCATCACGCCGTGGCAGGCGAAGCAGGTCGGCTTGGCGCGGTGCTCCTCGAGCCTGGCCCGCAGCGTACGCGCCGGCTGGCCGCGCCGATTCTCCGGCAGCGACGGCACTTCGAGCGGCGGATCGGCCGGCGGCGTGCCCAGCAGGCGGTCCAGGATCCACGCGCCGCGCAGCACGGGCGACGTGCGGTTCGGATACGCCGTCATCATCAGGATGGCGCCCTTGCCCAGGAGGCCCTGGCGTGCCGGGTTGTCCAGCGTGACGCGGCGGAAGTGGGCGCCCTTCACCGTCTGGATGCCGTAGTGCATCGCCAGCCGCTCGTTCAGGAACGTGTAGTCCGCCGTCAGCAGGTCGTACACGCTGCGGTCGCTGCGCAGCACGCTGTCGAGGAAGAGGCGCAGCTCCTCCTTCAGCAGACCGCGCGGATCCAGCAGGCCGCTGGCGTGCGGAAACTGCGTGCGGTCCGGCGTGATCTCGTCCAGCTTGGCGATGTGCAGCCACTGGAAGGCGAAGTCGTCGCTCAACGACTTGGCTCGCGAGTCGGCCAGCATCCGCGTGACCTGCGCGGCCAGCACGTCCGGGTTGCTCAGGCGCGCGTCGGAGGCGGCCTTCAGCAGCTCCTCGTCCGGCACGCTGCTCCACAGGAAGAAGGACAGGCGCGAGGCCAGCTCCAGGTCGTTCAGCGTGCGCGTGCCGCCGGCCGTGTCCGCGGCTTCGGCGCGATACAGGAAATGCGGGCTGGCCAGCACCGCGCTGACCACGTCGCGGATGCCGCCGTCGAAGCCGCCGGTCGCCGAGCCCGCCTTGTAGAACGCCATCAGCGGGTTCACGTCCTCGGCCGTCACCGGGCGCCGGAAGGCGCGCCGCGCCAGGTTCTCGACGATGCGATTCGCGCATGCGAGTTCTTCGCGCGGCGCCTTCGGCAAGCAAACGAAAATCCTCGACCGGCTCGACGACTGGCTGATGCCGGTCACCGACAGCGGCCCGCGGATCTGGAGCGCGTGCGCGGCCTGGATGCGCTCCTGCCCGCCTTCGAGCGCGATGGTCCGCGTGCGCTCGTCGCTTTCGGCGAAGCTGCGGTGCAGGAAGGTGATGCCCAGCTTGTGCTGGCCGGCGGTGGTCTTGAAGCGAATCTTGCGCAGCCGCCCGTTGATCTCCTCCACCGCCGGATCGAGCTTCTGGTCGATGTTCTTGTGGTCCGCTTCCCCGCCGATGTTGGTGCGGTAGAACTCCTTGCCGTCCAGGAGCGCGATCACCGTGTTCTCGAACTCCATCCGCGGCACTTCGCGCGCCAGCGCCATGTCGCCGATGGTCAGCTCGTACTCGCCATCGGCCGGGAAGTTGTGCTCGACCAGGAAGCCGCCGCGGGTGCCGAACGGCATCCCCTCCAGGCGATGCTGCTGCCGGCCGCCGCCGTCAGCGCCGTCCGGCGGCAGGGGAATCACCATGTTGGCCACGTCGCCGTAGGTGATCGTCTCGGCCGGCGCCTTCAGGTTGCCAATCGCCTCCACCGCCACCGCGCGCGCGGCGTAGATGTACTGGTCGATGAAGTTGGGCGACACCTGCAGTGCGGCCGCGTTGTTGTCGAAGTTGCCCTTCACGTTGTCGTCGGGCAGCCAGGCGGTGGCGTCGATGTTGAGGCCCAGCAGGTCGCGGACGGCGTACTGATACTCGCGGCGGTTCAGCCGGCGCAGGGGCACGCGTCCGGCGATGCCGCTGCGCGGAGCAGCGGCGTCGATCTTCGTTTCGAGGAACGACACGAACTCGGCCGCGGCCTTGCCATCCGGGCGCCGGACGCCGGCCGGCGGCATCAGGCCGCCGCGCAGCTTGCGGATGACCTTCTCCGCCACTTCGGCGTGCTGGTTGGCCGCGTCGGGGTTGAAGTCGTTCAGCGACAGGCCGCCGATCTTGGCCTTGTCGTTGTGGCAGCCGAGACAGTACTGGTTGATCAGCACCTGCTGCGGGCTCGCTGGCGGTGTGGCAGGAGCCTGCCCTCGCCCCTCCGGCCGGGAACCACTGGCCAGGACCAGGCAGAACAGCGCTCCAACCGTCCAGAAGGCGGATCTCATCCCTCGATTCATATATCGATCGACACGAATCCACAGGAAGTGTAGCCGGTGGGACTCGGCGGGGACAAGATCAATTCCCGGTTGAACTTACGGCTGGCGAAGACGGGTCGAACCGCGCAGTTCGCACGCGAAGTCCTGGACCCAACTCGACCAAAGACTCGCTACTAGACTGGACCGATGAAGTCAGGAACGGTGTCGCTGTTCGTCGTGGAACTGCTCTACAAGGCGCCGCTCGACCGGATCGACGCCCACATGAAGTCGCACATGGCGTTCCTGAAGAAGCACTACGCGGCCGGGCGCTTCCTGATCTCCGGCCGCAAGATTCCACGCGACGGCGGCATCATCATCGCCACCGGCACCGACCGCGCGGGCGTGGAGGCGATCATGCGCGAGGACCCATTCTGCGCACACGGGCTGGCGGATGTCCGTATCGTCGAGTTCCGCGCCAGCCAGCACGCCGAGGATCTGCAGCATCGGCTCCACTGACACCCGAGGCCCTAGATTCTTTGTGTGTCGTCCAGTCGCCCCAGCCGGGCGTCGAACGTGCCGAGAGGCACGTGTCCGGCCTTTCTGGCCGACTCCAGCATCAGGCAGTTGCTGAAGCTAACCGTTGGACGCGAACGAAACGTCGCCAGCGCGGCTGCCGCGACTTCGGCGTCCTGGACGGTCAACCGATCGTGCTGGAGCAGTGCTTCGACCGCTGCTGCAATCCGGAGGGGGGTGCGTCGGTAGACACTCTCGAGGACCCAAACAGCTTCTGCCAAGGCCAGCAGCGGCACCCACGCTCCCCGTTCGATGAACCGCTCCGCGGCTCTCAGTTGACGGTCGTCGTCGTGCGCCACGAGACGCACGAGCACGTTGGTGTCAACGGCGCGCATGCCGAGCCCTGGCGTGCCGTCGCAGGCCCTCCTTCAGCTCGGCCAGCGGGCGGCGCGCCGGCCTGCCATCGGGAAAGGCGGCCCGATGCAAGTCGCTCGTCGAGGATTGCCCGCGGCGACGGACCACGATCTGGCCGTCGGCCTCGTCCCACTGCAGCACCGCGCCGGGGCCTATGCCCAGACGCCTTCGAACCTCCACCGGCACCGAGATCTGCCCCTGGGCGGTCACCTTCGATTCGGCGATGCGCATGAGGTTAGATTACCACGGTAATGAGTGGCTCGGGCGCACGGCCGGCTTGGCCAGAATGACAATCAAGTCGATCACCCCGGCCGGCCGGATTCCTGGTAGGCTCTGCCAGCCTGTCCGTACTGCACAACCGTTCAACTGGAGGGCAATCGTGGATACAAGCAGCCGCACCGTTGTGGCCTTCCTTTTCGCCTCGACGCTGATCGCGGGGACGGCGGCCGCGCAACCGGCCCCCTTCAACGACGTCGGCGTGACCATGGGGCACTGGCACCTCATCTCCAAGGACGTGGAGGCGAACAAGAAGCTGTTCCTGGCCATGGGCGGCAAACTGTTCATGCCCGGAGGCAACCCGCTGGTCATGTTCCCCGGCGTCTATATCAATCTGGTTCTCCAAGCCGAGAAAGGCGATGGCGGCACCGAGGGCTCGGTGGTGAACCACGTCGGCTTCACCGTGGACAACGTGCAACAGCGCGTCGCCCAATGGAAGGCGGCAGGCGTGAACGTGCTGCCCGGCAACAACAACCGGCTGGACCAGGCGTTCGTGGTGACGCCCGACGGCGTGCGCATGGAGATCCTGGAGGACAAGGCGCAGGGCGTGCCGATCAGGCACGAACACGTGCACTTATCTCTACCCGAAGCCGAGATCGCCAAAGCCCAGGCGTGGTACGCGAAGACCTTCGGCGGAACGCCGGGAACGCGCAACAACAATCCGGTGGTGGATCTGCCGGGCGCCCAGATCCGATTCGCCAGGGCCGATGCGAAACAGGCGCCGACGCGCGGGCGCGTGCTCGATCACATCGGCTTCGACGTCAGGGATCATGCCGCCGTCGTGAAGAAGATCCAGGCGGAGGGCATCAAGCTCGACGAGCCGGTCCGCAAGTCGGCCGCCGGCAACACCATCACCTACATCACCGACCCCTGGGGGACCCGCATCGAGATCGTCCAGCGGGCGCCCCTCGGGCCGCCGGCGCAGTAGTCAGAAGCGCCACGCGACGCCGGCGCGGATGGGCGCGACAGCAAGCAGCTCGCCGCGCTCGTCCCCGAGCATCATCCGGCCGTCCGCAAACAGGCTGACCTGACTTTGCAGCGGCATCTGGATGCCGCCGCCAAAGAAAAATGCGCGGACGTCGTTGGTCACGCGATCCGGGAACAGGTCGCTGACGTTCGGCCGCGACTCGCCGGCCGCGAATCCGGCCAGTCCATACGGGCCGACGCGATCGCGGCCCAGCGGCGCGACGCGCAGCTGCACAGACGCCAGCGTGAACGTGCCGCCACGGAAGCCGAACGTGCCGCCTCGTCCGTCACTACTCACGCGGCTGAACAGGTGCGTCCGCTCGACATCGAACACAAAAGCGATCGGCGACGCCGGGGAGAAACCAACGCCGGCGGCCAGGCTGTAGCCGCGATCGACGAGCGTGGGCCCGGCCGATCCATGCAGTTCGAAAAGCTGGGCGCTCGCATTACCCGGGTAGGCCAGCAACAGAAGAGCCACCAGACCATGGACGAGTCGCATCAATCCACCCCCACGAGTGAAGCCGCAAAGAGGATGCCGTTTGACACTGAAGAACTTGGTGTAGTGTTTGTGCCGGCTCTACAGGAGGCTCTGACATGAAGGTCGTCACGTTCTGCGTTGCATTCGTGGTGTGCTGGGCATCCAGCGTCCACGCCGCCGATCTTCTGTCGGGGACGTGGACCGCTGGCGACGGCCCGCAGGCGCGAATCTACATCTTCAAGGTGTCGGGGGATCGGTTCACCGGCATCGTCTGCGGCCCCTGCGACGACCACGCCAACGTGTTCCGGATCGAGGAAGGCCGCGTCGTGGGCGCGGACAAGGCCAGCTTCTTCATCCGCCGCAACGCCGGCGGACGCGAGCGCGTAGAGGCATCGGTGGCCCGCAACGCTCTTAAGCTGTCGTCGCGTCCGGAGGCCGACGCGAACGCCGCTCCGTCGTCCGTCTCGTTGAAACGCGTCGTCCAGGACTTCGAGCTCGGTAGCGCCCCTCCGCCAGTGGCTCCAGCAAGCGCGGGTGCCGCGGCGGGGTCGTCGGCGATCCAGGGGCGCTGGGTATCACCCGGGCGCGTCGCGCAGCAGAACTGGATCCTCAACGTCCAGGACGGCACGGTCTGGGGACTCGTGTGCGGCCCGTGCACGCCAGCCGTCGTGGCCATGATCGATGGACGCGTGGACGGCGACACCATCACGTTCAACATCAACCACATCGACACGCCGCCGAATGCGAATCGCGACGTGATCCGGCGCAACGTCATGACAGCCAAGCTGCCGGTTCCCAGCAGCCCGAACCTGATGCGGTTCAACTGGGTGTCGGAGCAGGACACGAGTCGGACCGGCGAAATCGTGATGTTCGGCCCGATCCGGTAGGAGTAGACGTCAACGATTCCTTTCACGGCACTTTGAAATCCCCCAGCGCGGGCGGCGTGATGCGCCGCTCCGTGGGGGCCGCCAGCTGCGGTATCCAGCCGTACGGGATGCGGTAGGCCCGGTACACGGCGTTCGCTGCGTTGGCCCCGCTGAACTGGGGATACATGTACTCCCAGACGATTGTGCCGTCCGTCGTGACCTCGAACATTCGCCCACCGGCGCCGGCAGTGACGAGCGTGTTGCCATTCGGCAGCCGCTGCGCACCGCTGATGTTGGTGCTGAAGAACCTGGGGTTCGAATAGGACCAGACGAGGTCGAGCGTCACCGGGTTGATCTCCAGCACGCGCGACGTGGCGCGCGCAAACGCCCCGGTTCCCTCGGGTGCAATCGGATTGGCGAAGCCGTAGCCGCTCGAGCCGCCGTTGTCGAACACCAGGAGATTCCCCGCCCCCGGCAGGCCTTTCGGGATGATGTGCGCATGATGCTGGCCGATGATCTGGCGAATCGTGCGAAGCTCCTGCGACTGGCTGAAGTCGGGACCGAGCCGCCAGACAATCTTTCCGTCGCGGCCGACGATCGCAAGCAGGCTGCCTTCCCTGCTGCTGATGATGACGTGGTTCGGGGCGAAACGCATGTCGCCTTGATCGAACCATCGGTTCGGTCCGACGTAGGTCGCCGAGTTGATGTGCAGCCAGTCGAAGCTGCCCCGCGCCTTGTTGAAGGCGCGCGCGGCCCTGATGGCCTTCCGCGCATCGGGCGCGAACCCCAGCTCGTCGATGTGGTCGCCCGCCAGCCATTCCCAGACGATGTCGCCCTTCCACGACACCTCGATGAGACGATCGTCCTCGAGCACCACGTCGGCGACGTCCGGCTGCATGCGATTGGCATGGGCCAGAATCAGCGTGTTGCCGCCTTCGACCGCCGGCGAGCTCTCGGGACTGTAGTAGCCGGCGGGATGACTCTCCCGCTGCCAGTCGTGGTGCTGACGTGCCGACCAGACCGCGGCGCCCTCCCGCGTCTTGATCTGCTCGTTGCGGGAAAACTGCCAGACGACCTTGCCGTCGAAGTCACGCTGGATCAGCTCCAGTGACTCCTGATACGGCGGGCGTGCGCCGCTTGCGGCCACGACGATCCCGCCCGGGAAGACGCGCGCCGGACCGCCGGCGGAGTTGTTGTAGCCTTCCCACCGCTTGACCACGTTGCCGTTCATGTCGATGACGACCACGGCCGGCGTGGCCAGCGGCGACAACACGGTGTAGCCGTTCCACGCGCGGTCCGGGGCGTAAATCGTGGTACCCGTGGGATAGACGGACTGGGCCCAGGTCAACGAGACCGCCACGATGGCGGCAGCGCATGTGCAAATCAGTCGCTTCACGGCGCTACTTTCCAAAGATGTCGGTGATTTCCTTGGGCAGCTCCTCCTGCGGCTTGTCCCAGCCGGCCTCGAAGTGCTTCTCCCAGTTCTTGGCCCAGGGGCGGCCGTAGTAATCGACGAAGCGCGGGTCTGCCGCGGTCAGCTGCCCCGGCCGGCCATTGGTGTTGACGATGTTGCTCAAACACTCCACGAAGGAGAAGCGGCGTTCGGGATCCGCCGGCGTCGCCACCCGGCGGATGAGCATCGTGGCGCGGACAGGGGCGACGAACACATCGGGGTCGTAGAAGACAGTCTCGTGGAGGATGCCGGTGAAGTTGCCGGCCGCGTCGGTTGTCGGCTTGACGATTTCAACCGTCTCCATCTTGTCGCTGATTTCGAACATGGAGTGCGTCAAGGTCCACGGCTGCACCCGCGCCGTCCAGCTGATGAGCGTTGTTCCGTCCCAGAAGCCGATCGTCTCGCCGTACCACTGCGGAACCTTCTGCACGTGATTGGGCTTGCCGATTAGCACCTGTCGAACGAAGTTGTCCGCCGAACTCGACAGGTACTGGACCTGCCACGTGGTCATCGTCAGCTGAAAATTGGTCGCGCCTGATGGCCCGCCCCACCACCGGATGAATCCTTCCGGATAGCAGTAGGAGGCGGCCCACTGGGGTGCGTTGTTCACCGCCTCGTGGTACATCTGCTGAACCGCGCGCTGCTGATAGAGCGGCGTGAGCAAAGACACCAGGGTCGAGGGCTGTTCGACACCCCACACCCACCAGGCGCCCGGATGGGTGTTGTCCCGCTGGTAGTACCCGTCCCAATCAGGGACCGTCGCCTTGGTATAGACGGTCGGGCCACCCCGCTTCTTCGCGTCGGCCGATAACGCCTCGTAATGTTCTTGAGCCGTCTTGTACGGATAGGGACTCAGGATGCTCTGCCGGTCGATATCCCTGTCGCAGTCACCCCATGTCGCTGTGGCGGGGAAATTGTCGCCGAGCCGGCGCGGCGAGACCCAGAACTGCGACAGCACGATCGAGTTGTTGCAGCGGTAATAGCGCTTGTCCAGCCACAGCGCCCGGTCCTTGTAGAAATTCTTCGACGTGAACAAGTCGATCGGCAACGGCTGCACGCCAGGCGGTGGGCCCTGGTTTTCGACCTGGTTGCCGCCACCGAGGCTTGGGGCGCGACTTCCTTGCCCACTCGGGAAAGCGGCCAAGAGAAGGACGACTATTACGCTCACCCCCGCTGTCCGCATCTGATCCTCGCTTCTGGCGCCTTCGGCGTGCTGCGCGAGGATATCCTTCACCAAGCGACTGGATAGCGCAACTCAGGTCTTTCGTTCCTATGATCAGAAAACTTGCGTCTGGCAAATATCGCCTCTACTCGCGGAAGAAGAATCCGAAGACCGGCCGGCGGCGGAATCTGGGCACGTTCGGGAGCCGCGCCGCCGCCGAGCGTCACGAACGCGCCGTCCAGTTCTTCAAGCGTCGCTGAGAACGCGACCGCGGCGATGTCACTAGACCGATTCTTCAGCCGATACGCCGAGATCTCGCTGGGTCCTCAACCGGAGGCGCTGGCGGGTCTGTATGCGGCGACGTTCATCGTCGGCGGCCCGGACGGCAGTCATGCCTTCACGAACGACGCAAGTTTCATCGAATGGCTCCGGCAGGTCGCCAGCTTCAATCGCCAGCACGGCATGCGTTCGGTCACGGTAGTCTCGATTCGCGACGTGGCGTTGAGCCCGCTCCACACGTTGGCGACCGTTACCTGGGGCGCACGATTCGAGAAGACTGGGGACCGCGTGATCGAATTCGACATCTCGTATCTGCTCGAAAAGGCAGGGGACGAATGGCGAATCCTTTCATACATCTCCCGCAGCGATCAGAACGCCGAGATGGCGAAAGAAGGGTTGTTGTAGGTTCGCCTCTTCGGCCTGCGCCGCTACCGCGTTGGGTAGTGCCCGAGCGGGCGTCTCTGGCCGGGCTTCCAGTCGAGCTCGACGGCGACGAAGCTGTCGCGGTTCGGCATCCGCACGCGCGGAAGGGTCGCCGCGTCCAGCACCTCGTTTTCCGTGATCGCACCGTTGAGGAAGAGCACGTAGGCGGTGACCGCGTAGACTTCGTTCGGCGGCATCGTGCCTGGCGTGAACCACGGCATCGCCCGGTTGATGAAGTCCCACACCGTCGTCGCGTAGGGCACCAGGCTGCCCTCGATCTTCAGCGGCTTCGCGTTGCCGAGCGGCACCAGCCCGCGATGAAGCATCGTGCCGGTTCCGTTCGGTCCGTGGCACGAGGCGCATTTCTTCGCGTAGACGTCGGCGCCTTCCTTTACGCCACCGCTCCCCGGAGGCAGTTCCTTCCCCGCGGGCGCGACGGCCGTGTCTCGCGTCTTGATCTCCTCCGCGCTCGGCGTCGTGCCCAGCCGAAACGTAGGGCCCTGCGCCAGCACGGTCGCCGACGCCGTGGCCGCGAGCACGATCGCCGCCGGCAGCAATCTAGAACAGCGCATTCTGGATGCTTCCGTCCGGGTTCACCTTCCACGGCTGGATGCCGTTGAAGTGGTCGGCCTGCAGGAAATAATCCGGCGTCACGCCCAGGACTTTTGCCGCTTCGGCGATCGTCGGCTGCACCTCGCCCTTTTCGTCCGTGCAGCGCGACTGCAGGATGGCCTCCTGGCCGTTCCACTCCCACGCGAAGCGGAAACGCGTGTGCGCCATCGGAAGGACGGGGTCCTGGAGCTGGGCTTCCCTGTAGGTCTTGCCGCCGTCCACCGAGACGTCCACGCGCGTCACCTTGCCACCGCCGGTCCACGCCAGCCCCGTGATTTCGTAGAAGCCGCGGCCGGGAAGCTTCTGGCCGCCGGACGGACGCGTGATCACCGACTTCGGGCCCAGCTCGAACCTGAAGCCGAGCGCCTTGCCACCGGGTGCCGTGTCGGCGTTGTTGCCCGCCTCGTGCCACGACATCGCCGGCGAATCCACCACGGCGATCCGGGTCAGCCACTTCACGGAACGGATGGCTTCCCAGCCCGGGACGACGAGCCGAAGCGGGTACCCGTTGTGCGGACGCACCGGTTCACCGTTCTGCGCATAGGCCACCAGGATGTCGTCCATCGCCTTCACCAACGGGATGCTCATCGTGTACTTGTTCGATTCGCCGCCCTCGGCGACGATCCACTTCGCGTCGTCCCGCGGACCACACTCCTTCAGCAGCGTCGAGAGCAGCACGCCCGTCCACTCGCTGCAGCTCGTCCGGCCGTGCACCAGCTGCACCGAATCGCCGTTCGGGCCCGCGCAGCGGGCGGCTGTTCGCATTGCACTCCAGGAAGTAGACCTTCGACACCGACGGGAAGCGCTTCAGCTCGTCCATCGTGAAGGTGAGCGGCCGGGCGACGAAACCGTGCACCAGCAGCTTGTGCTGCGCCGGATCGATGTCCGGAATGCCGTTCACGTGGTCCATCAGGAAGTGCAGGCCGGACGGCGTGATGATGCCGTCCAGATCCTGCAGCGGCGTGGTCAGCGCTGTGTCGTTGATCGGGGAGCCCGCGCCAAGCGCCCTGCGCACGGTGCTGTCGAACCGCGACGGCTGGCCGTAGGCCAGCGTCTCCTTCAGGCGGGCGGCAGGAGTCGGCGCCGGCGTTTGCGGCGCTTGGGCACCCACTGCTCCAGCGGTTCCGACGGCCATGCTCGCCAGCGCGGCGTCGGTCAGGAACCGGCGGCGATCCGAGTGGTGGTGCGAGCTCATGTCCTCTTCTCCTGGTTGTGTTCGTACCGCGTGGTCCCCGATGCTACCCCCAACTGACCCTCAGTTCGCGGGCAGCTGCGTCAACGTGCCTCCGATTGCAGACGCCTGGCCACGGCCTCGACCTCGGCCCACACGCGCAGCAAGTTGCCGCTCCACAGTTTGGCGATGTCGTTCTCGGTGTAGCCGCGCCGCACCAGCTCGAGGGTGACGTTGAACGTCTCCGCCGCGCTGTTCCAGCCGTCGATGCCTCCGCCGCCGTCGAAATCCGACGAGATGCCGACGTGGTCGATGCCGATCAGCTTCACGGCGTAGTCGATGTGATCGACGAAGTCTTTTACGGTCGCCAACGGCGGCGCCGGCGATGCGACCGCCGCTGCGGAGCCTTCGATCGGACACGCCCCGCGCCGCGGCCGGCCCTGCGCGCTCGGCCTCGCGGCGGCTGCGTCTTGATGTAGTCTGAAAACGCCACCACCTGCACGACACCACCGTTCTTCTTCAACGCGAGCAGCTGCTCGTCGTCCAGGTTGCGGCTGTGGTTGACCAGCGCCCGCACCGCGGAGTGCGAGGCGATGATCGGCGCCTTCGACAGCTGGATAGCCTGCAGCATCGACGCCTTCGACGGGTGTGAGACGTCCACCATCATCCCCAGCCGGTTCATCTCGGCAATCACCTGGCGGCCCAGCGGGCTGATGCCCTGGTTGGGGGCATCGCCGGCGGCTTCGCCGGTGTTCGAGTCCGACAGCTGGTTGTGGCCGTTGTGCGCGAGCGAGAGATAGCGGCCACCGCGGGCGTAAAACTCCGCTACGCGGCTGACGTCGGTGCCAATCGGATAGCCGTTCTCGACGCCGATCACCGCCACCTTGCGGCCGCTGGCAGCGATGCGCCTGACGTCGGCCGGCGTGAGCGCCAGCCCGATCTGCGACGGCGCGATCTGTTCCGCCAGCCGGTGAATGGCGTCGAACTTCTCCACCGCCTGCCGGTACGCGTCACCGTAGCCGGCTTCCGTCAACGGCCCCTGGCCCACGTAGACGATGAGGAACGCGACGTCGAGCCCGCCCTCGGTCATCTTGGGCAGGTTCACTTGCGTGGCCAGCCGCTGCGTGTAGTTGCAGGCTGGCTGGAACGTGTCCGTATCGATGTCGTCGTGCGTATCCAGCGTGAGCACGCGCTCGTGGATGGCCCGAGCCCTGGCCACCAGGTCGGCATCGCCCGCCTGTCCCTGTGCGGCCAGCAACGCGCCCGAGATGCCCACCGCCAGCGTGGCGTACGCGAGAGTGCGAATCATGGCCTGTGGTACCCTGCCGCCGCTGAGGGGAGGGTCTGTGCGACGTTTATCTTATCGCCGGAGTCGTGGCGGCAGTCGGATTCTTGGGGGCAAGCTGACACGCTGCAGGCGCAAGCCAAGGGGTCGGCTGAAGCGTCGGCCGCGGCCGTCGCCAACCCGAAGTGGACGCCGCCGAAGCTGGCGTGGGGGCACCCCGACTTCGAAGGCATCTGGACCAGCGACGACATGCGCGGCGTGCCGATGTCTCGGCCGGCACAGTTCGGGACGCGCCGGCATCTCACCGACGAGGAGTTCGCCCAGCGGGCCAAGGCTCGCAGCACCGCGCGCGACGTGAACAACGCCCGAACGGGCACCTTCCGCAACGAGGAGGGGTCGCGCGACTTCGGCTACACCTCGCTGGTCATCGACCCGCCTGACGGGCGAACGCCGGCGCTGACGCCGGAAGCCCGGTCGCGCCGCCCGGTCCCGGGCACCAACGGCGTGGGCCCGTTCAATACCTTCGCGGACTTCAACAACTACGACCGCTGCATCACGCGCGGCCTGGCGGGCTCGTGGCTGCCGGTCGTCTACGGCAACGGCGCGCGCATCCTGCAGACGCCCGACGCGGTGATCATCGCCTACGAGATGGTGCACGACACGCGCGTCATCCCGCTCGACGGCCGCCCGCACGTCGGCAGCGCCATCCCGCAGCTGATGGGCGATTCGCGCGCGCACTGGGAGGGCAACACGCTGGTCATCGAGACCACCAACTTCACCGATCGGACCTCGGTCGGTCCCAACGGCGGCGGCCCCAGGCACAGCACCGCGATGAAAATGACCGAGCGGTTGACGCGGACCGATCCGGAGATGCTCGACTACGAGCTGCGCATCGACGACCCCAAGACCTACACCCAGCCCTGGACGATCCGGATGACGCTCACGCCTCAAGCCGGCTACGAGATCTACGAGTACCGGCTGCCACGAGGGGAACCTGTCGGTGGCGAACTCGCTCAGCGGCGAGCGCGCTTACGAGAAGCAGGCGGCCGAGAACGCGGCGAAGGGGCTGCCGCCGCCCGAGCGCGTCTTCGAGCGCGTGAACGGCGAGGACCGCGGCCGGTAACCGCGCCCGCTACTTCTTGAGGGCGCCGGCGCGTATGTGCGCGTCGTCCTTCTCGTTCTCGGCGCAGTAGTGCTCCAACAGCTCGGTGTCGGGCATCAGATCCAGGACTACGCTGAAGGTGATGGGCCGGGTGAAGGTCTTGGAGTCCGTGATCGTGATCGTCATGTCCAGATGGCCGTAGTCGCGGCGGCGGAAGCGTTCCTCCACGCGCATCTCCTCGCTGTGGGGCGTCCCGCGGACGTCAAGCCAGCTGCGGTCGTTGAAGCCGATCGTGTCCACGACCAGTGTCTCGCCTTCCCACCGGCCGACCGAGTAGCCCTGCCAGGTCGGCGAGGGATCGACCGGCAACTTTCGTCCATCCATGAAGATCTGCCGAAAGGTGGTACCCACTTCGTACAGGAGGACGATGACGCCCGGCGAGTGAATCACCTTGAACGGCTGGGGCAGCGTGTTGCCGTGCGGCATCCCGTCCGGCAGGCAGTTGACGATCGGACTTGGCGTCGTGAGCGAACTGGTTGTGCTTCAGCCGTTCGAGGCCGGCCGGCGTCAGCGGCGGGTCGTTCGGCGGGAAGTCGGCCAGCACGTTCCGGAAGTAGCGGTTGTTCAGCGATTCACCGAGACCGAACAGCCCTCCCGGCGCGCGCGGATCACCCGGGGCCTGCCACTAACCCCGAGAAATCGGGCTTGCCGTTCAGTTGCGGGGCACGCGCCGTCATGTTCACCTTGCCGTCGCGCGTGCGCGGCGCGCCCGCCGTGGGCTGGTGCAGCCACTGCGCGCTCGTCGAGACGCCGGCTCCGACAAGAGCGACGGCGATCCACAGCAGCGGTCGAATCCGGTTCCACATGGCGCCAATTAGAGCATGGCGCTCCACCCGGCCCTATCCACTCCGCGCGAACGCTGCGCAGCTCAGCACGGGCAGGACCGGGTACTTCGGGTAACTGGGATCGATGCGAGCGTAGTCGCAGCGGTAGAAGACGGAGCCGCGGTCGTTCTCGGTTCGACGTACGTGCAGGCAGCGCGCACAGAGCCCAACTCCGTCGTCTGGTGCGGGGTCGGGGATCGCGCGGGTGTTCATTTTGGAAACCAATGCGACCAGTGCGTGTTGGGGTGGGTCGCGGGGCGCCATAGTGAGGGATCGGCCTTCTCGAGCACTTCCGCCAGGAGCGGAAACGACTCGGTTCTACTCGCCGGCACGTCGAACGTCGGATGCTCCCATTCATCGACCGAGAGCAGGTGTTGGAACCCGGCCGGGATGAAGCGTTGTAATTCCGCGGCCGACGCCAGCAGGTCTTCGCGATACTGGTCGATGAGGGCGACGGCCGCCCAGAAGCCGACGTCAGCCTGCAGCTCGAGGCGGGGCGTGATACCCAAGGCGTCAGGATCCACGGCGCGGCCGCGGACTGTAATCCCCTCAACGCGCTCGCCCGATGCGTCGGTTTCAATCTGCCCCGGCGTGAAGGCCCGATCGTTGTCGAAGCCTTGCTTGCCACTGGCGCCCGGCCCCACCGTTTCAACCATGGCCATCAGGCCATCGGCCGCGGGCACCCATACCACGGAGTTGAAGAGCAGCAGCCACTTATCCGGACTGCGGTACGCCGACATCCGGGTGGACACGTAGTCCACGTTCAAGTTGCTCAGGCAGGGCATCTCGATACGCTCGAAGGCGCCGTCCAGAAACGACAAGATCGAAGCGGCGGAGTCCATTCGTTACACCTCAGTCACGTTAGGTTATCGTGTCGTCGTGACCTATCGAGAAGCGGGCATTCAATGGCGCAGGTGAAGAGGATCGGGTTCCTCTCGTTCGGGCACTGGACGCCGTCGCCCCACTCGCAGGTACGCACGGCGGCGGACGCGCTGCTCCAGTCGATCGAGCTGGCGGTGGCCGCCGAGGAGCTGGGCGCCGACGGCGCCTATTTCCGCGTGCACCACTTCGCCCGCCAGCTCGGCTCGCCGTTCCCGCTCCTCGCGGCCGTTGGCGCACGCACCAGCCGGATCGAGATTGGCACGGCCGTCATCGACATGCGCTACGAGAACCCGCTGTACATGGTCGAGGACGCTGGGGCGGCGGACGTCATCGCGGGCGGCAGGCTCCAACTGGGCATCAGCCGAGGCTCACCGGAGCAGGTGATCGACGGCTGGCGCTATTTTGGATACACACCCCGTGACGGCGAGACCGGCGCCGAGATGGCCCGACGCCACGCCGAGGCTTTCCTCGAGGCACTCAAGGGCCATGGGTTCGCGAAACCCAACCCACGCCCGATGTTTCCCAATCCGCCGGGACTCCTGCGCGTCGAGCCACATTCGGAAGGGCTGCGTGATCGAATCTGGTGGGGATCCAGCTCGAACGCCACGTCCAAGTGGGCGGCGAAACTGGGCATGAACCTCCAGAGCTCGACTCTCAAGGACGACGAGAGCGGCGAACCGCTGCACGTTCAGCAGCGCAAGCAGATCGAAGCCTACCGGGAAGCATGGAAAGAGGCTGGGCACCAGCGTGAGCCGCGCGTCTCGGTGAGCCGCAGCATCTTCGCGCTGGTCGACGACCGCGACCGGGCCTACTTCGGTCGCGACGGTCGCGACCAGGATCAGATCGGCTACATCGACGAGAACACCCGCGCTATCTTCGGCCGCTGGTACGCCGCCGAACCCGACGTGCTGGTCAAGCAACTTGCGGCGGACGAGGCCATCGCCGCCGCCGACACCCTGCTCCTGACCGTCCCGAACCAGTTGGGGGTGGAGTACAACGCCCACGTCATCGAAAGCATCCTCAAGTTCGTGGCTCCAGAACTCGGCTGGCGCTGACTCCGATGGCCTAGAGCAACCGACTGAGGAGTGGATAGCCCCAGAAGAGACCGAGCACGGTCGAGACGCAGCCAACGGCGAGCGAGAACGTGCGCACGACCGCGCGATCAGTTCCCATTCGCGCGATCTGCCAGCCCAGCAGGCCCGACAGCGCCACCATCCCCAGCGTGGATCCGAGACCAAACAGCGCCAGATAGCCGAGCCGCGTCGCCGTGGACGGAAGCGTGGCCACCACCAGCGCCGTGAGCGCGCCGCTCCCCGCCAGTCCGTGTGCGGCGCCCACCAGCAGCGGCCGCGCAACCGTCCAGCGGTCGATCAGAACCGGGCTCCACGTCGCTGGTTTCGCGTGCGAATGCGTTCGACGTGGGACGACTCCACAGGCAGCCTGGTAGATCGCGCGTGCGCCGAAACCAATGAGCAGCAGGACCACGCCAAGCTCGAACGCCATCGTCGCCCACGCTGGCATGTCGGCACGCAACACGACGAGCGCGACGCCAGCCGCCAGCAACGTCAGCGTATGCCCCAGCCCCCACCACGCGCCCAGCCACGCCGCCTTCGCGCTGGAGCGCTCGCCCGTCATGAGGGTCGCCACGGCGGCGAGATGATCCGGTTCGAACGCGTGCTGCATGCCGAGCAGCGAGCCCAGAGCGACACTCGCGACGAATCCCACCTGCGGGATCATTCCAGGTGGAGTCAGGTTGATCTGGTGAATCAGCCAGTACGCCGCGAACGTGGCACCGACCCCCAACAGAAGCCAGCGCCCCTCAGGCTTTCTTGGTGCCAGCTCGACGGGCGTCCCATGAGGAGTGGCCCGGTAGGCTTCAGCCCAGGCTTCCCTGCGCGTGAGCAGCGCATTCCGATCGGTCAGGCCCTTGGCCGTCACCAGCCGTTCGAGAGCCGCCAACCAGTGTTCGTAGTAGCGAGAGCCGTCGTCTGGTTCCCCGCGCGCAGCAGCGGCCTTCAGTTCCTCGGCGAGACCGGCAGCCCACTCTTTCCAGGTGAAATGCCCCTGCTCCGAGAGCTTGACGGCGAGCGCGAAGGCCTGCGCCTGCCACGGCTCGGCGAAGACTGGCCCGCCTTCGTCACGAGGCAGACGCGGAAGGTCGGATAGCCGCTCGGAGCTGGTGAGCAGCTCAGGCTCGCTCAAGGTAGTCGTCCCACAGATCGAGGTGCACCGAGTCGCGCGGCGACGCGATGTCCCCCCACAGCTCCGTGGCCGCGAAACGGACGGATACACGTGCTGGCGTTTCTCCCCCTGAAAGTGCGCGTTGCTGTCGGGAAAGAGATAGACCCCGTGATCCCGGACGATGACGCCGGTCTTCCCACGCGCGTAGCGTGGCAAGCGCGTGTGGCCGGTGGGATTGATGTTCCGGGCGCGCACGCGCTGGCGCACCTTGAACGACGGTCGAATCGTTGGATCCTGGCTCGAGGCGATGCCCCGGCTGAGCCAGCGGGCAGACGTCGCGAGGCTGAACGCCGGAGTGGCCTTGGCTGAACCCGGAGCCGGCGTGCCGCTGTCGATCTCCTCTTTACTCACCAGGCCGAACTTCACAACCTGCGCCGCCAGCCTGTGGGCCCATCGCTCGTAGTAGCTCATTCGCAGATAGTCGGCCGGGGGCATCAGCTCAAGTGCGTGCCGGTCTGCGTCGAGGTTCCACTTGCCCCAGGCCCGCATCGCCCGGCTGAGTGCGTAGACCCGCGCCTCCCAGGGAGCGTGAAACACAGGCTCGTTCTTCTCGGTACTCGACGGGACCCATGCCCTGCTGCCCGCCCATATCGTGCGGGCCGTTCACGGGTTGCCTCCAGTCGGCGGAAACGTGACCTTGGCGACGCCGACCATCGCATCGCGCGTGACCAGCGCGGCCAGCTGCTCTTCGGTCATCGTTTCGGTACCAGCGGGACGCTCGGGCAGAACGATATAACGCAGCTCCGCGGTGCTGTCCCAGACGCGCACTTCGACATCGTCGGGCACCGCCATGCCGAACTCGCGGAGGATGCCGCGCGGGTCAATGACCGCGCGAGACCGATAAGCCGCCGACTTGTACCAGACCGGCGGCAGACCGAGAACCGGCCACGGATAACAGGAGCACAACGTGCACACGACCAGGTTGTGGACCTTGGGCGCGTTCTCCACCACCAACGTGTGCTCACCCTGTCCGCTGGTGTAGCCCAGCTCGGCGATCGCAGCTGGTGCGTTCTCCAACAGACGTTTCTTGTAGGCGGAATCCACCCAGGCACGCGCCACCACGCGTGCGCCGTTGCGCGGGCCTATCTTGTGTTCCATGGTGTCGATCAGCGCGTCGAGCGCGACGGGATCGACAAGGCCTTTCTCCGCCAGCAGCGACTCGAGCGACTTGACTCGCAACGCGAGGTCCGAAGGGACCACTTGATGCTCGTGAGTGGGTGCCTGGCCTGGACCTTGGGCGTTCATAAAATCAGGATTCGCCGCTGCCCCTGCAGCCGTCGCAGCAGCCTTCAAGAAACTGCGCCTCGTGCCTTTCACCACGATGCGGGCAGCCTACTCCTGGGCTGACGCGAACGTCAACGATGGTGAGCGCGCCTTGACAGCGACGCGGCGCTTCGCCAGTATCAGCGGCAGGCCTCCGGCAACATGGCGAACGCTGCAGACAGACCAGTTGGGCGGCGCAAGTTCCTGAGCGACGCGGCCGCGGGCACAGCCGGTCTCGTAGCGGCTCCGCAGATCGCATCGGCGAAGCCGGCGGACCCGCAGGCGCAAGATCAAGGTCACCAGACCGTTCCGTCGGACGTGGCGCTCCGCGTCAAGGCGCTCGAATCGATACTGGTCGAAAAGGGCATGGTCGATCCGGCCACCATCGATGCGGTGATCGAGACGTATGAGTCGAAGGTCGGCCCCCGCAACGGCGCCCGCGTGGTCGCCCGGGCGTGGATGGATCCCGCCTTCCGCAAGCGTCTGCTTGCCGACGGCACTGCCGCCATTGCGGAGCTCGGGTACGGCGGGGCCCAGGGCGAACACATGGTGGTAGTTGAGAACACGCCGACGCTTCACAATCTGGTCGTCTGCACGCTCTGCTCGTGCTATCCGTGGCCGGTGCTCGGCCTGCCTCCGACGTGGTACAAGTCCGCGCCGTATCGTTCGCGGGCTGTCATCGACCCGCGCGGCGTGCTGCGGGAATTCGGCGTCACGCTGGATGATGACGTCCAGGTCCGTGTCTGGGACAGCACGGCGGAAATCCGCTATCTCGTGCTTCCCGAGCGCCCGCCGGGAACAGAGGGGATGACCGAGGAGCAGCTCGCCGCTCTCGTGACGCGCAACTCCATGGTGGGTGTCGAAAAGGTGCCGAGGCCCCGCGGAGCCGCCGCATGAACGGCATCCACGACATGGGCGGCATGCATGGCATGGGGCCAATCGAGGTGCGCGAAGACGAGCGGCCATTCCACGCCGAGTGGGAAGGACGCGCGTGGGGTCTGCTCCGCGCCACGGGGCCGTTTGGCCCGGCGCGCCGCCGAAACTTCCGCTACGAGCATGAAATCCTGCCGCCGGCGCAGTACCTGCAGATGCAGTACTACGAGCGATTCATCAAGATCCTCGTGGATCGCTTGCTGGCAGCGAAGCTCCTGACGCAGGCAGAACTCGACAGCGGCCGGGCGGATCCGGCGTCGCCCAAACTCACGCCGCGCGTCACCCCCGCAATGGTCGCCGAGCAGCTCGCGCTACGTCGATCGCTGCGCCGCGATGACGTGCGGATCCAGCCGCGGTTCAAGGTGGACCAGCGCGTGCGGGCCCGCAACATCAACCCGGTCGGGCACACTCGCCTCCCCCGCTACGTGCGGGGCCATCGCGGAACGATTGTCGCCGACCATGGCGTCTTCAACTTTCAGGACACCGACGCCGAGGGTTACGCGCTGCCCAGCCGGCCCCAGCACGTGTATACGGTCGGGTTCACCGCGCGCGAACTGTGGGGTGAAACGGCCAATCCACGAGACACGGTCTACGCCGAACTGTGGGAGGAGTATCTCGAGCGCGCCTGAGTACCCCTGATATCCAGATCGCCTGTCAGCGCCGGACGAAGTTGCCGGCCCGGTCGCATGACTCCTTGCAGGGCGGTGGCTGGACGTACGTGTCCTTGATCTTCTTGCGGTACTCCGGATACAGCGTGTCGCGGATAGCCCAGCACCGCCTCGCGCGGCAGGCCGTAGAACTTCACGAACTCGTCCAGGAACGGGTTCTTGTCCGGCGCGAAGTGGGGCACGCTGTCGCCAGGCTCGTGTCCCTCGAAGCCCGGAACGCACGGGTCTCGAAAGTCGAGCGGCGTCTGCGAGAGCCGGAAGCTCTTCGAGACGATCTCGGGTTCCACCAGGTAGACGGGATCGCGCGCCACCATCAGGACCGTCAGCACGTCGCCGTGCCGATAGAACCGCCAGTCGATCGTCGCCTCGTCGGTCAGCGGCACCCCCGTCTTGCGGATGAAGCCGGGCTGCATGTGCGTGGTGCGCGCAACGAGAGCGCCTCCCTCCCACCGGCCGGTCGTAAACCCCGCCTGCGTATGGAGGGCGTACTGGGATGGGGTTGGCCGGCCGTCCATCCAGATGACCATGCCGTTCCAGTCCTCCCACGCGTCGATCGTGTAGGACACGACACGGTTCGTGGCCGGGTCGGTCTGGGTCGAGAAGCGAAGGCCAAAGGGGCCGAGCACCGCGTAGGAGGCTCCCCAGCCCTGACACTGCCGCTCGATCAGCGACTTCTGCGATTCGTCGTAGGCAAGCGCCCGCGTCCGGCCCTCGTCGGTCAGCGCCAACCCGAGGTAGTCCACCGGCACCGAGTCGTTCTGCACGTCCTCGGTCGCCAGCGGCGCCCACGAACCGGTGGGGTCGAACTGCGCCGACGCCTCGGTGGCGCCAAGCACGACGATCAACACACCGAGCGCCGCCCGGCGGGCTACCAGGTCGATGAGCATGGCGTGGGATCCCATTTGGAGCCGTCCGGCTCCTTCTTGAAGTGCGGGCTCACGACGTACGGCGCGCGCAAGTACACCGGATCGTCGATGACCGTGGTGATGAGCAGCAGCCGGCCACCGTCGGGCAGCGGCGACAAGATCGAAGTGCTCCGACATGGTGGCGCGTTCGCTGTAGGGCACGCCGTTCTTCCGCAGGTAGCCGGCGCGAAGGTTCGATGTCGCGACGCGCAGGCTGCCGCCGCCGTCCGGGCCCGTCGCGCGTTCCCATCCGGCAGTGGACACTCCCTGCCACGTGGGAGCGCCGGAGCGGCGCCGTGCGCGCCGAGAAGCGGAAGAGGCGCGTCTGCCTGCCGGCGTCGGTGTCGATCCGAAGCGTGTCGGCGTCCTGCCAGGTGATGTGCAATCGGCCGGGGACGTTCATGATGTTGCCGGCCCCGTACGACTTGCACTGGTCACCCGCGCGCGCGTCCGCAGCCGGATCCCAGGCGTTGATGATCGGCACGGCCGCCGGCGCCACGGGAATGCGACGGTATTCACCCTTGGGCGGCGTCACCATCCGATAGCGCCAGTTCTCGGTGACGTAGGACACCCAATAGCCCGTCAGATCGATTGGCGCCGAGTCGCGGGCAGACGGCGTCGCGGCTCCACCCTGCCGCTGCGCCTGAGAGCGGCCGGCACGGCGAGACCGCACAGGACCAGCACCGCCGCGACGCGACGCCTCACGGCTTCGCCTCCTTCACGAGGCTGCGGTACACCGCCTCGACGAACCGGTCCGTTGTCCACGCGCCGCCGGTGTTGCCGTAGCGACCCGTATAGCCCTTCGCGGGGTTCGCGGCCTTGACCTGCTCGAGCGATCGGCCCGCCGCAACGAGCTCGCGCACGCGATCGCGGATGATCGTCACCATGTCCCGGTACTCGATCACGTCGTACTGGTCGCACAACCGGCCGTGGCCGGGAATGACGATCGTGCCGGCCTCGCGCGCCACAATCGGCACCGAGGGCACCGCGAGATCGACCAGGCGGTTCAGCGCCGCGATCTCGCCCTGGATGCTGCCGCCGCGCTCGACGTCGATGACGGGAAACTGCCGCGTGTCGAGCACGTCGCCGGCCACCACGACGTCCGATCGGCGAAAGAAGACGAAGACGTCGCTGTCGGTGTGCGCTGCGGGCTGGTGCAGCACCTCGATCGCTTCGCCGTTCCAGTACATGTACTTGCGCGCGTAGTGAAAGGTCTCGGTCGGCCAGGCGCCGACCGGGTACGCCGGTGTCGATCCGGATGTCGATGACATGTGCCGCAGCACACCTTCGGCCGCCAGGATGGGGGCTCCCATGGGATTTCTGCGGCCGCTCCGGATGTCGGCTTCACCCGCCTTCGACAGCACCTCGTTCCCGCCGACGTGGTCGGCGTCCGGCCCGGTGTCGATGACGTAACGAATCGGCTTCGGCGTGATGCGCTTGATCGCCTCGACCACCGCCGCGGCACTGGCGGCCGACCCCGCGTCGACGACGACCGCGCCGTCCTCGCCCACCTGGACGCCGATGCTGCCGCCGGCACCGGCGATCAGGAAGAAGTTGGGACGGACCTCGACGACCTCGAGACCGCCCGGCGCCGCCGCGCGAGCGGTCTGGGGCACCGCGGCCAACGGCACGACCGCGACCTGCGTGGCGAGCCACGACGCGGCACACGCAGCCAGAACCGCGGCAAGCCGCGTCCGGCCACTGCGAGGCGTCTGAGCTGACGTCTCGGTTGCTGTCACCGGCGAGGAGAGTAGCATTGGCAGCCGCTCAGCGGCTCGACTTCAACGCGCGGCTGGTTTCCGCCACCAGCCGTCCGTGCGCCTGCACGTGCGCCAGGCCACCGGGCGTCGCGGCGCCAGCGGCCGCCGCAGGCTCCACCAGCGTGAAGCCCAGCTCGCCGAGGGCCGCGGCGAACGCAGCGTTGGCGGCGGCGTCGCCGCCCGGAACGACGGCCGCAACCTTTCCACGCAGCTTGTTCTGGGACGCGAGCGCGGAGAGCATCTGAACCAGCGGCGCCCACTCGGGAGCGGTCGCGCCGATGCCGGGCGGCACCGCGACGACCAGCGCGTCGGCACCGGCGAGGTCGACCTCGGTCGGCGGCACGTACTCCTTGCGCATGCGCGCCGTCTCGGCCGCGCACTCGGTCGCCTCCCGCGTGTCCGGCATGCGCCGCATGCGAATCAGCGCGCGGGCGTTCACCGATCCCACGGCCGCCGTGAGGGCGCGCGTCTCCGTGGTGCCGCATCGCGAGTAGAACGCGACCACGACCGTCACGGGAACGGTGCTAGACATCTTGACCGCCCCGCGGAGCCTCGCTGGGCGTCATGCCAGGTCGAAGAGCAGCACTTCGCCGGTGCCATTTCGGCCGGCAAGTGCCAGCGCGCTCTCGTCGCTCACCGCGGCGCCGTCGCCTTCGTCGAGCGCGACACCGTTCAGAGTGACGCCACCGCGGACCACCTGCGCCCACGCGTGGCGCCCCGCGGCTATCTGGTGCGTGACCGACTCGCCCTCGCCCAGCTCGGTGACGTAGATCCACGCGTCCTGCTTGATCGGCGCCACCCTGTCCTGAGGATCCGCCGAGTCGGGCGCTGCCAGCAGGCGCAGCCGCCCGCGCTTTTCTGCCGGCTCGAACGCGAACTGACGATACGACGGCGTCAGGTCCTCGGCGCGCGGCTCGATCCAGATCTGGATCGAGTGCGCCGGCTCGGTGTCGGACCCGTTGAACTCGCTGTGGACGATGCCGTCGCCCGCCGACATCGCCTGAACCTCGTTGGCGCCGAGCGTGTGCCGCTCGCCCATGCTGTCGCGATGTGCCAGGCGCCCCTCGAGCACGTAGGTGATGATCTCCATGTCGCGGTGGGAGTGGGGGCCGAAGCCCTTTCCCGGTGACACGCGGTCCTCGTTCATGACCTTGAGGGCACGGAACCCGTTGTGGGCCGGATCCTGAAACGGCCCGAAGGAGAACGTGAAGCGCGACGTGAGCCAGTCGCGGTCGGCGTGGAAGCGGTCTGCGCTTCTCCGGATGGTAATCATGGGCACGATCCTAGCGCCGCACCTGCCTTCGGACCAAGTTCGCCGCTGCCTGCTTCGGAAAAGGCGTTCAGAGAATCCTCGTACAATCGCGCCTTGACCCCGTTTCAGGCACACATCGAACTCCTCCAATTCTTCCTGGCCCATCGCGATGACATCGTCGAACGCATACAAGGCGTGCTGAACGCCCAACGAAAGCCGATCCAATACCTGCAGGACGGTTCCCTTCTGTTTCGTCACTTCGAAGATTGTTTCTTCATCGGGGTAACCGAGAGTCAATCGCGCCTTCGCGGTCAATTGGAAGAAGCGCATTGGGCTAGTGGATTCAGGCCCAAGGAGCTCCCTGGACTGCATAACGGCCTGGTCGATCCCGCGGAGATGATGATCCGCGGCTTCCATTTGTGGCGGCAGACGCGTTGGCCGGGCCGCAATGGTCGAATCCGTTACGCGCAGACGCTGTTCAACTTGTATGTGATCCGGTGCCTCGAGCTGTTGAGCATGCGACTGTGGGATGGAGACTCGAGCAGCGCTGGCGATCGGCTTTCGCAAGTTCAAGGCGTGCTCGACCAGCTCTGGACAACCACACCGGCTGATCAGCCGGTGCTGGTGCGAGATGCGCGCTGGTTGATCCAGATGGCACAGAGCCCCGCGACCGATGACTTGGGAGCCTATTTTGACGTCGCGGAAAAAATCGCGGAGAGCTTTTCGGAAGAGGACCGGATTGAAATCCACAAAGCCGGCGTTCGAATGGCTGCCGGGCACTTACGTTCACAGATTCGGTACTACTCCACGAAGAACGCTGTGCCTCTTGATGAGAATGGCCTGGTCCTGAGCACCCGCAGCTCCAATGCCCTTGATTTTGCGCTGCTGATCCAAGAGCTCGTGCCGCTGCTCGACGCGTACGAACACGCCTGGCACAGTGACGATGGCCAGAAGAGACTCGAATTGGCAGACGCCATCTGTCAGGGTATTTCTCCGGATCCGGAGTTGTTTCTGAATCGCGTCGAGTTGTTGGGTGCTTACAGCATGATCGAGCATCTCTTCATCACGACGGATCGCGATGGGCACGCTGTCTACACACCCATGGGACGGCGACACGTCCATCTACTCCAGGAATACGAAGCACGGATTCGTCGCGTGTCGAAGCCGTTGTATGACGACTGTCTGCACTTTCGGCCGGTGGCCGGCACGTATTCTCCTTATGGGGTCTTGTACGGGTTCTCAACTGATCTCCTGGAACATATGGCGCTGAAAGCCTTACAGCCCGATGCCGAGACGCGCTTTGGCCTGGAAGATGTCTTTGCCGGTGGTGACGTCAACACCGGCAAGCTCGCGTGGGTGAACGGCTGGCGGAAGTTACCGCACCTCACACGGGACGTGGAAAAGCAGTTCGACTACCCCCAACAGTTTGCCGAGGCCGTTTTCGATCGGATCGATCAGGCGCTGCGCAGATGCCTTCCCGACGGCGAGGCGAACGCTGTTGTTCAAACCGGACGTCTGTTCGTCCTGCCCGAGGAGACTCCACAGACCGATTCGAAGTCCTCGCTGATTCCGGACCTTCCGGTCCGTTACATCAGATCGTCGGATATGCAGATTGTGGCCGCGCACAAGGCCGATGCGTATGACGAGACGCAGCTCTTGAGCGAGCGGCGAGAGGGGAAATGCCTTCTCAGTTACGAGACGCCAGGCGGATGGGTAGCCATTACAAAGGCCATCCTCACGGAAGCCCTTGGGGCGGGGCACGATGGGAAAATTGTCGGGCTGCCGCCTGTGGCCGTTGGAGTGCTGAAGTTGATGTGTCCCAATCTGGTTGTTCTTCCGGAGAACGCCACCCCTAGCTCTTAGCCCGCCGTGCTGCCTCGATGGTGGCGATGTCGATCTTCTTCATCGGCATCATCGCCTCGAACGCGCGCTTGGCCTCATCGCCCCCAGCCGCCATCGCATCGGTTAGCGCGCGCGGGGTGATCTGCCACGAGAGGCCCCAGCGGTCCTTGCACCAACCGCACTGACTTTCCTGGCCACCATTGCCGACGATCGCGTTCCAGTAGCGGTCCGTTTCCTCCTGGTTGTCCGTCGCGACCTGGAAGGAAAAGGCCTCGCTGTGCTTGAACTCCGGGCCGCCGTTGAGACCAATACAGGGAATGCCCAGAACGGTGAACTCTACCGTCAGCTCATCGCCCTTCTTGCCGCCCGGGAAGTCACTGGGCGCCTTGTGAACAGCGGTCACCTTACTGTCCGGAAAGGTGGCGGCGTAGAAGCGCGCGGCCTCATGCGCGCCCTTGTCGAACCACAGGCAGATCGTGTTCTTGGGCTTCATGTTCGTGTGCTCCCTTCCAAAACAGATGCAGTTTACGGTCCAGAGCGGCGCGGATGAGCCACAGCCGCCTGATCCTTGACGAGCGGCAGAGCGACGCCCATGCTTGTTGCCAATGCAGCGCGTCCACATCTCGCCAGGTAAGGCCCTCTGCCGGTTTTGCGGGGAGCAGGTGGCGACCAATTCCCTCTCAACGCACATTGCCCGCAAGCATCCTCGACCTGGCCGGACCGACATGTCGCCTACACTCGTGCAGAAGCCCGCGGGCGCCAAGAACGCCAAGAAGCGAGCATCGAAGTAGCGCCGGCGAACCCGGCGGTGGAGTTCGTTGGGCTCCTGGCGGTGGCGGGCAGTTTGCAGGAAGATTAGGTTTCTGGAGCGTGTTCCAGCTCTCGGTGAACGGATGAGGAGGGTGTCATGTCCAGGTCTCTGATTGCTGTGTTCGTCTCAGCCGGCCTGTTGGCGCCCGTCGTTTTTGCTCAGCAGGCTCAGGCTCCCGCACCACCCCCGAAGACGCCGACCACCCTCACCTTGGCGGGCTGCGTCAGCGCCAAGCCGGAAGCGTCCGGGCAGTACACCTTTGCCGAGAAGGACGGTCTTCGTGAGTATCGGCTCAAGGGCAAGGGGATCGACAAGTTTGCCGGGCAGCGCGTGGAGCTGGTGGGCGGAACGTCTGGCAACGGCCTGTCGGTCCGCACGGGACTGTGGCCGGCGCCCTCCGGCGGCGCACGCGGCGTCGCGCGGGATCCGGCGCAGGAATCGATCGCCCGTCAGCCCGGCGGCGGCGGCGCAACAGCCGGCCAGTTCCAGGAGTTCCGCGTTTCGCGCGTCCGGGCGATAGAAGGCGCTTGCGAGTAGACCGCGTCTGACGGCCGGCGGAACGTGTTCAGAACGAAACAGACTTCCGCCGGCGCCCCTGCGATGCTTACAACGCAGGACTCACATGAACCACACGAAGCGGACCACCGACTTGAAGCAAATGCTGAATGATCGGCGTCGAGAAGTGCGAAACGACATTCGGAGCCGCGTCCGTGACACACGCGGCGATCGATCAGGCGACGTGCGCGAGGATCTCGAACGCGCCGATGCCAGCACACAGAGCGACATCGAACTGGCACTGGTCCAGATGAACCTGCAGACCGTCGCTCGTATAGACGACGCGCTCGTGCGGCTCGACGCTGGCAAGTACGGGTCCTGCCTCGAGTGCGCCCGTGAGATCTCGCAGCACCGCCTGAGCGCCCTGCCGTTCGCAGTGCGTTGTCAGGCCTGTGAAGTGCGCCGCGAACAGGAGCTCGGGCAGAAGCAGGCATTCGACCAGAAGAACCGCAACATGTCGCGCTCCCTGGATGTGCTCAGTCCCTGAGCACCGAGGGGGACTCCCCACCGCGCTCGATGAGTCGGCTCTCGAAGTGCGGTATCGTTCCAACCTGATCGTCGATGCTGCGGCTGTTTGGAACCGCCCTCAGGGCCTGGTGGGACGACGACGCCCTCCGTCTCGGCGCGTCCATCGCCTACTACACGCTGTTTGCGATCGCGCCCGTCTTGCTTGTCGCGATCTCGATCGCGGGCATGGCCTTCGGCGCCGAAGCGGTCCGCGGAGAGATCGTGGGCCAACTCGACGCTCTTATCGGGCGCGATGGCGCACAGGCCGTTGAGAGTCTTCTCGAGGGCGCGAGCCAGCGACGAGCCGGCATGGTCGCCACCGCACTCGGCAGCATCGCCTTTATTGTCGCTGCCACGGGAGCATTCCTCGAGCTTCAGGCGGCCCTGAACAGGATCTGGCGGGCCAAGCCGAACCCGGGTACCACACTCAAGGGATTGCTGATGGATCGGCTGCGCTCGTTCGGCCTCGTGGTGGCGATCGGCTTTCTCCTGATGGTGTCGCTCGCGGTGACAGCCGCGCTTGCTGCCTTGAGCGGATGGCTTTCCAGCCGCTCCCCAAGCCTACCGCTGGTATGGAGCGGCGTCAGCGTGCTCGTGTCGCTGGTCGTGACAACGGCTCTGTTCGCTCTCATGTACCTCGTGCTGCCGGACGTGCGGCTCCGCTGGCGCGATGTGAGGACAGGCGCGTTTGTGACGGCCGTGCTCTTCACCATCGGTCAACAGCTCATCGGCCTGTATCTCGGCCAAAGCAGTGTGACATCCGCCTATGGCGCCGCAGGATCGGTCATGGTGCTCCTGCTCTGGGTGTACCACTCCTGCCAGATTCTGCTGTTCGGTGCCGAGTTCACGCGCGTCTACGCTCGCCGCCACGGAAGCACCGGTTGAGCCGTAAGCGACCGTCGTTGGGGTGCATGGGCCGTACAGAAGAACGCAGCCAGCCCTGACGGACTGGCTGCGTTTGATCGCTCGAACGGCGTTCCCGGCTCAGCGCCGGCCGATGATGTCGCCGGACACGACCAGCTCCACCCGCCGATTCTGCTGCCGTCCTGATGCCGTGTCATTGGTAGCGACCGGCTGGCCTTCGCCAAAGCCGGCTGCGCCAACCGAGCCGGCCGCGAACCGCTGATCCACGAGATACACGCGCACCGATTCCGCGCGCCGTTCAGAGAGCCCCTGGTTGTAGGCGTCGGTACCGACGCTGTCCGTGTGACCCTCGACCGCGAGTCGCAACCCCTCGTGCGAGACCAGGATGCCCGACACGCGCGCCAGCTTCTCTCGTGCCCCAGGCTTGAGGGTCGAGCTCGCGGTATCGAACAACACGTCGGAGAGGTTGACGATCAGGCCGCGGGCCGTCTCGCGCGTGTCCAGGATGACGTTCAGCTGCGTCCTGAGCTGATCTCGCAGGACCGTCTTGTCCTGCTCCGACTGCGCCGCGGCGCCCTGTGCCTGTCGTGTCTGCGCCTCCGCTGCCTGCTGCGCAGCCACTGCCTGCGCGCGAGCGATCTCCGCCGCTGAACGCGCGGCGTCCGCATCTGCGGTTGCACGCTCCGCCGTCGCCTGCCCCGCGGCGGCTGTCCTGGCGTTCAGCTCCGCGGCGGTGCGTGCCGCGGCATCCGTCTGGGCCTGGCGTTCTGCCAGGTCACGAGCGGTTCGTGCCGCCTGCGCATCGAGCTCGGCCTGCCGGCTTCGCGCCGCCTCGGCCTTCGCGAGATTGAGCGCGTTCTGCTCGCGCGCGAGCGCCTGCGCCTTGCCCGCCGCCAGAAACGCGTCTTCCTGCCGCTGCAGGCCAATCAGCCGGGCGTCTTCCGCCGTCTGCGCGGCCTGCCGGGCCGGCTGCATCACGGCGTTCCCGCGCTGTTTCTTCTCTCTGGCGGTTTCAGCCGTCGCCAGCAGTCCCGCGGCCTTGTTGAAGGTCTCTTGCGCAAAGGTATCGGCACCCGCCAGACGCGCCAGTTCCACGGCGTTCCTTGCTTGGGCAAGGTCCAGCGGTGAACCAGGTTCAAGCGGCTTCAATTTCAACTTCGCGGCATCCTGGTTCATCAGGTAGGAGCCGCGCTTGAGCAGCTCGTACTTCGCCTGAATCACCTCGACGCTGCCTTCGGTGCCCGCACGGATCACGTTCTCCATGACCACGACGTCGCTCGGCTGGGTCACCGCGAAGTAGGGCTCGGCCGTGACGATCAGGCCAAATGCCTGCAGCTCCGTCGTGACTTTGATCTGGGCATCGTCCCCGTCGATCTGGACCTCTCCCAGGTTGGTGGCACGCCCTTCAGGCGTGACGGCCCACAGCACGTAGGTGAGGTACTCCGATCCGAAACTCGACGCGGAGGCGAACTTGTCGAACTTCGCCTCGACGTTCATGTAGCCCTGCTCGCCCGAGACCTTGGCCTCGCCGACGGCTTGCGGCATGAGGGCCGTGCCCTTGAAGTCGACCTTGGTGTCCCCGCGGCGCGGCCGGTAGTTGATAGCCTGCGTGGTGCGGCCGACCACCGTGATCCGGAACAGGGGGACCTGGCCTTCGGCGACGCTGATTTGCTGTTGAGTCGGGTTGGGCGGTGTTTGAGAGAACACGACGCCCGGCGCGAGAGCAGCCGATGCACAAAGCACGGCCGCGATTCGCTTGAACATTGAAAAACCTCAGGTTTTGAGTGGGTGTTACATCTTCGTCAGCGTGCAGAAGTGCGTGTCGAGGCTGGCGAGAAGATGCCCGACTGTACGCTGTCCCTCGGCGACGCGCCGTCCAATCGGGTACACCCCTGTCGGCGATTACAATCAACGTGTCGCTTAGCTCGTGCGGAAGTCCGCGAACCGGGCGGTGAAACGAAGTCCTGAACGTTAGAGCATTGGGGAGGCGCGATTGACGGGAAAAATTAGAACGCTACGAGTCGACAAGGGATTTGGGTTCATCAAGGACGATAGCGGCAAGGAGTTCTTCTTTCACCAGAGTGCGATATACGGTGAGGGAATCGACAATCTGCGTGAGGGCGACAGCGTCGAGTTCGACGTCGGGGAAGGGCCGAAAGGTCCGCGGGCCGAGAATGTGCGGCGCACCTCGACCTAAACAGGGCTGACGGCTTCGGCCGTCTCCCAGGGATACCCAGGGTCGGTTGTCAGGCGGGCATCGTCGACCGGCATCCCGACGGTGAAGTGGTACAGGCTCTGGAATGCGTGGCCCTGCAGCCCAAGCACGTCGTGCACGGGATCGTCGTAGAAGCACCCGATTCCGGTTGCGCGCGCGCCGGCAGCTTCAGCCTCCAGATAGAGAGCCTGTCCGACGATGCCCGGTTTCCCAGAACAGGTGGCGGTAGAACGACGGCCCGAACGTCTGCAGGCTCGCCTCGAAGTCGGCGAGCATCCCGAGGCTGAAGAAACCGTCAGCCGCGATGTCCTGGTCGCAGCTGAGGCGCGCCGCGAGGGCGCGCGCATCGCCGCGTGCCAGGCATCGCAGCGGCAGATCCTCGTCGGCGACTTCCCAGAGAAAGTCAGAGCGGCAGGCGGCTCGAAGCCGCTCGAACGCCTGTGGATCGCGCAGCAACAGGTACAACCCCGGCGCCAGACCATCGACGCGGTGGACGAAGATGGCGAGGTGCACGCGCGGCGTCCACCACACGCAGTTCCACGGCGTGTTCGCGCCGGGCCGGACAGAAGACAACATCTCGATGAATGTCGCCCGGTCGATGGTCGAGCGTCCGTCGAAGGCCAGCGCGCTCCGGCGCTGCAGCAGGAGCGTACGCGCGTCGATCTCACGCGTGCGCCGGGAACGTCGATCGCCATCGGTCACAGCGTCCGTAGGCATACTCGACCGGCCCGGGTCTTCGGTGGCCCGTGCGACCTCGCCGATAAAGGACCACTCGACGTGGTCTTCGCTCAGCTGGCTGGCGCGTCCCGACCACTGGCCGCGTGCGATGCCGTCGACCAGCTCTCCCACCGTGTGCTGGGGGTTATCGGCCGACTCCGCGGCGATGATCGCCATGATGCAGCCGGGCTCTTCGCGTTCGGCCTCCGTGAAATCCTCGTCGCGGTCGATGCCGGTCACCGCCGCGATCGCGCGATGCGACCACGCCGGCAGCAGAATCGGCACGCCATCCGATAAGCGAGGCGGCGACCGACACGGCGGCTAACGCGTGCCCGATGTCGTGCTGGCAGTAGCGGAACGCCCGCTCGCCGTATTTCCACGCCTCGCGCCAGTGGATCGACGTCAGCGCGACCAGCAGTCCGTCCTGGCGTCCGCCGAACGCCTCGCGCCATACGCTCTCATCGAAGACGCAGCGCAATTCGAGCGCGTGACGATCCGCCGCGTAGTGGTACACCGCCGGCCGATCGACGAGGCCCGGCAGCGCTCCGCAGATCACGTAGGCCTCGGTTGGATGCAGGTTTCCGCTGGACGGGTTCACCCGGAGGGACCACCGCGAGGAGCCGAAGCGCTTCCATGCCGAGAGCCCCAGCGCATGCCTGAGCAGGTCGCCGAGCGCCGGGGCGGACAGCGGTGCAGGCGCCAGATGGCGGTCGCATGCCTGATCGAACGTTATGGGACGGGGTGCGTACCCGTCTCGTGCTGCTCCCGGCGCCGGGTACAGCGGGAACGTCGGCGTATCGGCGAACCCACGAAATGGGCGCGGCTGCGACGCCCAGTCGAGGTGTCCGAGCGATCGTGCGAACGCGTGGAAATGATGCTTCGTCCCGTCGTGATATCGGTACACCGCCGCGAGCGACGCCTGACGCGATTCGGGCTCGTGGAGTTGTGTGGGTTGCGACACGTGGAAGTCATCATAGCGGGGTCATCGTGGACGAAGCCTCACGCGCCGAGGGGACATCCACGTAGCCCAACCACCAAGCCACCCCGGTCCCCACAATCCCGAGCAGCATGACGCCGCTCACGAAAAAACAGACACGAATGGCCCATAGAGTCCAGACCGGCTGCGGTTCCCGGTAAAGGCCGCCCCGGTACGACTCGTGAGGGTTGAACGCGATGAAGGTAGCCAGGGGCGGCGGCGGTAGACGGTTCGTGGCGGGTGTGGACATGTTTTGATCAGGTAGCTGACTGTGAACAACTCAATCCTCTGAGAATACGGTTAGCTGGAAGTGACTACTGTTCCCTATTGCACATCCCTGACGACAACGCGGTCCGCGCAAAGCCTTCGCCCGTCGAACCGTTGCCGGAGGACCTCAGAGGCGTGTAAGCTCGCCCAGAATGAGCCGTCTTGCTCAGAACATGGACTGATGACATGAAATCACGAGTCGCTCTCGCCGTGCTCCTCTCCTGCGCCGCGGCAACCGCGGCCGCGCAAAGTCCGTCTTCCGGCCATCCGCGCGGCAACGGCCTGCAAGCGTGGCAAAACCCCGGACTGCCAGCCGTCCTGGCCAAGTGCAAGACCCCACCTCCTCTCAACTCCGAACGGCTGAAGCAGGTGGCGGCCGCCAACGCCGACCCTGCGAATGCCGGAGCGCCACCAGAGTGGGCACCCGTGCCCGCATCGCCCGCGATTCCCGGCGTGATCGCCGCGGGCCAGAACTGGAAGGTCGTCTGGTCGTGGGAGGGCAACAATACCGACGGCCCCATCGCCGGCGACAACGGCTCGTTGCTGTTCGCGAACAACGACGCAGGCAACGTCATGAAGATGGACCCGGCAACCGGCCTTGCCACCGTTCTCTACGGCAACGCGAACACCGCTGGGGCCGTGTCGCGAAGCAAGAACGGCGCGCTGTTCGTGGCCCAGCGCGGATTGGGCATGGGCATCGAGCAATTGGAGCCGCAGCGGAAGATGCTGGCGAACTCCTACAACGGTGAGCCCTTCGAATGCGTCGGCGGCGGCATCAACGACCTCATGGCCGACGCGCGCGGCGGTGTCTACATTTCAGGGCTGGCAGGCGGCGTGTACTACGCCAACCCGCAGGGCGTCGTCTCGCGGTATGGCGAAGGCGTCCGTGGCAACGGCATCATCCTGAGCCCGGATGAGAAGACGCTGTACGTCACAAACGGTGGAACGCTGGTCGCCTTTGACGTGAAGCCCGACGGGTCGCTGACGAACCAACGGGACTTCGGAAAACTGCGCGGCGGGCAGGGTGGCGACGGCTCGGCGGTCGATGCGCAAGGGCGCGTCTATGTCGCCACCGGGAGGTCCGTGGATATCTTCGCCCCGAGCGGCGAGTTCCTGGGCAGCATCATGGGGCCGCAGGGGCTGCACGGCACGGCCTTCGGCGGCCGGGACAAGAAGACGCTCTACGCCATCGTCTTCTACGGCGGGTGGGGGACAAAGAGCGCCCGAAACCGGATCATCGCGATTCCGACGATCGCGGAGGGTTACACGGGAAGAGCGAAGTAGGCGCAGCTCGCTAATCCCAAGACCGGTATTGCATAGCGGATTACTCGCCGCCGGAGCAGTCTACTCCCCTCCCCGTCGGGGCATGTCTGAGACTCGCCCCATTCTGGAGGCTCCATGGCGAAGGCCCGGCGCACTACTCATCGAAGCAGCAAAGGCACGAAGCTCTACGCCGTCCGTGACGCGAGCGGACAGTTCAAGGATATTCAGACCTACAAGCGCGCCCACCGCGCCGATTTGGCGAAGACCTCGAAGGTCGAGACGGCCCGCAAGACGGCCCGCAAGAAGGCGGCCGGCAAGAGCGCTGCCCGCTGATCGCGGGCCGCGCGCAGTGTCTGGCGAACCGGCTTAACGCCGGTTCGGCGCAGCCCGCTGATCGCGGGCCGCGCGCAGTGTCTGGCAAACCGGCTTAACGCCGGTTCGCTAATCAGCTCAGAAATCCAACTGCACGTTGACCCGCACAAATCGCGGCAGAAGCACGGCCGTCGGCTGCATCCATCGCGCCCCGTTCGTCGCGGGATCGTAAACCGTCTCGTAGGTCGTCGGCGTGTTGCTGTTGAACAGGTTGTAGAGGTCCAGACCCACGTTCGTTTTCGTCTTGCCGAACCGCAGGACCTTGGCGAACCGCATGTCCACGACGTTGATGCGGTCACCGTAGACATGCGCCCGGCAGCAGGAGGTCCACGTCCTGGGTAGCCAACCCGGTCGCCAGCGGCCGCCCGTTGCGGCCAGGAACTGCGCGGCCGTCATGCGATAGGTTGCCGTCCGCGACGCGCCATTCGTCGCGACGTTGTTCGTGCCGGGCTGCGCGTTGGCCTGCGAGCGGAAGATGGCGCTGACGAGCACGTCCACCTTCGGCACGGTGTAGGAGCCGAGCCCGCGGACGCTGGTCAGCCACGGCTCCGCGACGTCGCAGCTGCTCTGACCGTCCACGATGCCCGCGGCGGGGAGTCGTCTGGGTGGCTGAACCCGGCACAGGCAGTGTGGGCGCACTCGGCCGCCCGAACCGCCCGGTCAGCGACTCGCAGGTGTCGTTCATGCCGCGGCCCGTGCTGGTGCCGCCCTGAACCACCAGGCCCCACTGCGTCCGGGCGCTGAACGACAGGTCGATGCCGTGCCAGTAGTGCGTCTCATCACCATATTCGTCGGTGGTCGTGTAGTAGGAGTCCGCCGCCCCAAGAGCGCTCCGCATGTTACGCGTGAGGAATGTGACCGGGTATCCGCCACCATTCGGGAGAGCCGGGTTCCGGGGTGCGGTGATGGTGACCTCGTCGTAGTCCGCGGCGTGAGCGCGCGGTTATGGGTGACGAAGAACTTGCTCCACACCCGCCGGTTGTAGCTGGCCTCCACCGCGATCTGCGGCGCGATTTCCTGCTGCACGCTGACGCCGTACTGCCAATCCCGATTGCGCGTGCCCCAACCCTCGAGGACATCGGGATTGACGGTGGTGGCCTGGTTGAACGAGCCCCAGTTGAGGGCCGACCATGCCCCGCACTCGCCGTTGGCCGCCGGATTCATGAACGTCGCACTCGGCCACGCGATTCCCATTCGGATCCGACCACGAGCGATTGACCGTGGTCACGAGCGTCGAGCCGGCATTGTTGATGGTGTACGCATCCCCGGTCCACGCGCCCTGGAGGTACTGCCCGACATTCACCTTGAGCGCCGTCTTGCCGTTGCCGAAGACGTCGTAGGCGGCACCCATTCGCGGCGAGATATCGTGATAGCCCCGCACGCCTTCGGTGCGTGGAAGCAGGACGGGACCGCCGAACTCGTTGTCAGCGATGATGCCGTTTTCTCCGGCCGGAGCCCAACTCGAGGCCGTCTCGTAGCGCACGGCGCCCTGAAGTGTCAGGCGCCCGCGCGTCCACTGGTCCTGGACGTAGAAGCCGTGGTACATGAGGCTGTTGCTGGTCTGGTTTGGTCCCACCCGCTGCGACAGCTGATTCGGCACGCCGTTGTTGAACCGGTAGCTGATCTGCCGGCCGACATAGGTCGTGATCACATTCGACATGTACCCGGCCTGGTAGCCCCACTTCATGTTGTGGGTGCCCGAGACGTAGGACATCGCAGCCTTCCAGGTAGCGTGCTTCTGGTCGCTCGACGGCGCGGGATTGAAGCCGCGATAGATGAAGTTCGCGAAGGGCACCCCGGCACCCGTGGACTGCTCCGTCACGGGAATGAAGTCCGTCAGCACGCCGAACGGCCGAGGATCGCCGTTGGCGGTGTAGAACGCCGAATAGCCGCTTTCGAGGAGCAGGTGATTCGAGAACGGCGACGTCCACGACGCCCTGCATGATCTTCGCGGGCGAGTCCCAGATGCTTCCCGACTCGGGTGAGACCGTGGTCGTGCCCGGATTCACTGCAGGGCCAGACGCCACCCAGCCGTCACCGGGTTCCCGGCACTGCTCTCCGCCTTCCGTGTAGGCGCCTGCGCTGCAGTTCTTCGTGTAGTCGATGTAGAACCCGAACTTGTTCTTTTGAGTGGCCTGCCACGTCAGGCGCACGGCGTTCAGCGTCTTGGAGGTGGAGTTGCGTACGCTCGGGCTGTCGCCTTTCACCCACGTCCAGGCGTTCGGGTCTCCCGCATTCTGGTTGACGTACAGGTTCTGCTGCTCCTGGTAGGTGCCGATGGCGCGCGAGTTGCCGTAGAACCACACGCGGTCGCGCAGAATCGGTCCGCCCACGGCGATGTTGGTGTCGTAGCTCTTGATGAGCGCCGGCTGCTCGCCGAAAGGTGGAGTCAACGAGCGCAGGTAGTCGTCGATGTTGCTCGACTGTCCCCACTTGCCGGCGTAGCTCATGAAGCCGGTCCCGCTGAACGTGTTGCCGCCGGTCTTCGGGATGATGTTGAAGGCCGGGCCGCCGCGGTCGGCCTCGCCGAGGCCGCCGGAAATGGCCACCTGCACTTCCGAGGAGTTCGACATGTCGTACAGGTATCCGGACACGCCACCGCCATTGCCTGGCGCCCCCACGTTCATCCCATCGAGCTGAATGAGGCCTTCGGTGTTCCGCCCGCCGCGCGCTGAAAAGAAGTTGTTGATGGTCGACGCGCCGCTGCCGAAGCCCGTGGCTTGAATCGCCGGAATGGCCGCGATGTAATTGCCGTAGCTTCGCGACGCCGGAAGCGCACGCACGATGTCGCCGTCGATGACCATCTGCTGTCGCGCCGTCTGCACGTCCACCACCGGCGACTCCCCGGTGACCGTGATGGATTCCTCGAGCGACCCCACTCGCATCTCGGCGCCAATCGTCATGACGCCGCCGCCCGGAGAGCTCGAGGCCCTCGCGCACGACCATGGCAAAGCCGGGAAGCGAAAAGGTGACCTTGTAGGTGCCGGGCGGCAGATCCGGGAATGCGATACTGCCCCGCTTCGTCGGTAACGCCGGTGCGGACCTTGGTGATGAGCGCCGGGCTCGACGCCTCGATCGTGACACCGGGGAGCACGGCACCAGATGTGTCGCGCACGGTTCCGGCGAGGCTTTGGGCAGTCGCCAGGCTGGGTCCCGCGGCGAGGATGGCCATCACAGCCAGCAATCGGATCAGCGTTCGATTCATGAGCGAGAACCTCCACAACCGGTTCGGGTTACAAAGCAACCCTGGTCTCTGGATGACGCGACTGCGCGGACTATGGACCCTTCGAACGCGAGTGTCAAGGCGCCGGAGAACGGCAAGTGGACGTTGACCGACCTCGCCCTAATGGCGACTATGCACATGGACTTATGACATGAACGACGGCCTCGAATCGTGATCCTCATCCGTGGCGCAACGGCGCTGACCATGGACGAGCGTCTCGGCGACGTGCCGGACGCGGATATCCTCATCGAGGACGATCGGATCGCCGCGATCGAAGCTTCCGGCACGGTCCTCGTGCGGGACGCCGAGATGGTCGATGGCCGGGGCAAGATCGTGATCCCCGGCCTGATCAATGCCCACATGCACACGTGGCAGACGGCCCTTCGAGGCGTCGCGTCGAACTGGACGCTCCTTGAATACTTCAAGAAGATGCATGCCGGTCTCGCCACGGTATTCCGGCCTGAGGACCTGCACATCGCCACGCTCGTTGGCGCGCTCAACCAGATCAACTGCGGCACGACGACGCTGGTGGATTGGTGCCACAACAATCCGACCCCTGCCCACAACGACGCTGGCATCGACGCGCTGCAGGAGGCGGGCATCCGCGCTGCCTTCTTCCACGGTACGCCCAAGCCGAATCCCAAACCCGGGGAGCCGGGGTTCTGGGAAATCCCTCATCCACGAGCGGAACTGGAACGGCTGCAGAGGCGTGTGGGAGGCCTGGTCAGTCTCGGCGCGGCCATCCTGGGCCCGCACTATTCCACGATGGAAGTGGCACGCCACGATTTCCGAATGGCGCGTGAGCTGGGGCTGATCGCGTCCATGCATCAGGGCGGAGGCCCGCCACGCACCCCCGACGGATGGCCGACGCTCGAACGGGAAGGGCTCCTCGGTCCAGATGTCAACGTCGTGCATGGGAACGATCTCACCGACGATCAGCTCGCGCGTTTTTGCGATGCTGGCATGACCTTTTCGATCGCGCCAGAGAACGAGATGACCCAGGGGCACGGGTTCCCCATCACCGGGCGCCTTCGCAGGCTCGGGCGCGCACCGTCGCTCGGCATCGACCTCGAGTCGGTGATTTCCGGCGAGATGCTGACTGCCGCTCGAATCACGCTCGGAACACAGCGCGCCCTCGACAACGCGGACTCACGCGCACGCACGGGAACCATTCCGAAAGCTCGACGATTACGGCCCGTGAAGCGCTCTCGTGGGTGACGGTGGAAGGCGCGCGCATGCTGAAAATGGAGCATCAGATCGGGTCGCTCACTCCAGGGAAGCAAGCCGACCTGGTGCTTATTGACAGCACCGCCCTCAACATGCAGCCGGTGCACGACGCGGTTTCCACCGTGGTCATGCAAACGAGTCTCGCGAACATCGAAGGCGTCATGATCGCGGGACGCTGGCGGAAGCAGTCCGGCTCGTTGCTCGTTGAGGGAATGCCGGACAAAGTCGCCCGACTGCGCGCTTCAGGAAGACGGATTCTCGAGGCGATGAACCTCTGAGGTCACAAAATGCCGGAGTTTCATGCCGAGCCCTACATCTACCTGCCAGCGATCAGCCACAAGTCTGCACTGATCGCCTGGGGTGCGTTCTATTTCAAGGCGACGACGAGCGGTGAAATGAAGCTCGTGGACGACGACGATCTGGAACACGTTCACCCCCCTCGACGAGACACGATTGGTTCTCGATCGGCTTCTTACGGACCCGCGACGGTGGAAGTGACGGACGCCCGCGGAATGCCAGTGGCCGTCGCCTCCACCGACTCCGCGAACCACTGCTGGGTGACCGGACTCGAGCCGAACACGGAGTACGCCTACAAGGTCATCGTCAAAGGCAAGGAATGGGCCGAGGGCGAGCGGTGGAACTGGTCGCCCTCCCGGAAGGCGCTCGTCCAGGGAGGCCGATATGACAACCGGTTTCGCACCAACGTGTCTCCGCTCGACAAGGCGTCGGCACTGACGTTCGCCGTCATCGGCGACTTTGGCGTGGGCGTGAGGCAGGACACCGCGGACCGCCATCAGCAGAAGATCGGCGATGCGCTCCGGGCCGCGCTCGATGCCCACGACATCCGCTTCATGCTGACAACCGGGGACAATATCTACGCGAAGACGCTGCTCGGTTTCATCCCGTTCGACGGCAGCGGAGACGAAGACGACGACTGGTTCTTCACGTTCTTCCAGCCGTATCGATACGTCATCAATCGTATCTGCGTCTATCCGTCGATCGGCAACCACGATACCAACGAGAGCGAGGAGAATGACGATCGCGGCCAGGTCGAAGACAATTTCTACCTGCGCGAGCGAATAGCCGGCGAGGAGGCCGCCGGCCGTGCGTCGGTCGGGCCCGGTTTGTTCTACCGCTTTCGCTACGGGACGGCGATCGAGTTCATCTGCCTCGATACCTCCAAAGAGCATTTCTTCGCCAAACGGTTGTTCGACCACCCGAGCCATCAGAAGTTTATCGAGACGTCTTTCGGCCCGGATGGGCCGGCCCCGATCTGGCGCATCCCGTTCTGTCACCATCCCCCGTTTTCCGCGGGACCCCGGCACCACAACACCGAGTCGATGCACCGGTTGATCCCACTGTTCCATCGCGCAGGCGTGAAAGCACTGTTCAGCGGCCACGAGCACAACTTTCAGCACTCGGCCGCAGACGGCATCAACTACTTCGTGTCGGGAGCGGCGGGCAAGGTGCGACCGGAGACGCCGAATAGCTTCGCCGAGGCCCACACACGTTCGTGGAGCAACCAGGGCCACTTCTTGCTGGTCGAAATCGTCGGGGATCGATTGACCGTGCGGCCGATCGGCGAGCTGGGCGCCGACGGCACCTTGACCGACATTCGCAGATTGGGGCCCGGCGGCGGCGAGGTGACCGGGCCCATCGTGATCCGCGTATAGACGTCCGACTGGTACGCTTGGCGTGTGCCAGTGCTGCTGCTCCTGCTGCTGCTCCCGATCGCCCTCCTCGTGGTGATGCCGCTGGTGCTGGTCCAACGGTACCGTGCCGGATCGGCACGACGGCTGGCTCGTCCGTGGGTAGCGACCCTGACACTGGTCGCCGTGTCGATCTCAGCCATGGTCTTTCTCGTCGCCGCGGCTGTGACCAACCTGTGGATACCGAAGGCGTTCGGAGCAGCACTGGCGGGTCTGGGCGTCGGGTGTGTCCTGGGGGGCTTGGGATTGGTGCTGACGCGCTGGGAACCCACGCCCGGCTCGCTCCACTACACACCCAACCGCTGGGTGATCCTCACAATCACCGTAGTTGTGTCGGCGCGCATCCTTTACGGGCTGTGGCGATCGTGGGCTGTGGCGCAGGCGGGGCTGAGCGGCGCGGCCTTCGTCACCGCATTCGGCGTGCCCGACTCGCTCGCGGCTGGCGCGACGGTGCTAGGCCACCAGCTCGCTTACAGCGCTGGACTGCGCTGGCGGATCCACGCGTGGCAAGCGCGCGCCTTGCGGGTGATGTGATCTATGTCCCCGGAATGATCTGTCACCCATCATTCAGGAATGGGCCCCGCCCGCTTCATCGATGAG
>CAWEBF010000010.1:0-176156 GCA_963807235.1 uncultured Acidobacteriota bacterium | reverse complement strand
TTGTGATGCCAGCCCGGAGAACTGGATCAGCTTCTGCGGGTCTGCAGGACGCTCCATCCCGCATGCGGTCCGGCCACCTGTCCGTTCAGCATGCGGGGCACGCCCCACGGATCGCAGTTGCCCTGCGGATCGTTGCCGTCCTTCGGTGCGGTGATGCGCAGGCCGTAGCTGGGGATGTTGCGATCGAAAGCCGCCTTACCGGCTGGCGTGAAGGCCGGCTCGGCGTATTTCAGACCGGTGTCGCGATTCAGGTCCGGCGTTTTGCCCTGCGTGATCTCGTTCTGGAACTCGTTGGCGCCGCCCTTGACGTTGCTGAAGGTCTGGAACGGCGTGGTGCGCAACCACTTGCCCGACAGATCGCGTGGGTTGGCCGGCGGCCCGGCGGCGGGTCGAGCCGGAGCCGCTGGGGGGTTCTGCGCGTGAGCGGACCCGGCAAGGGCGCAGACCAGAACGAACAGGCTGGCTGGCTTCATGCCCCTACTGCCCACCAGCGGCAAGCACCTGTTTGGCCTGGTCCGCGCTCAAGGCCACCAGCTTGCCGTTGATATGGATCTCGCGGGACAGGCAGGCGGTGGCACCGGGCGTCTTGTGCGGTGCGCAGGTAATGCGGATCTGATCGCCAACCTTGATCGAGTCGCGGCCCCAGCCCACCTTGAAGTTCCGCATCATCAGCGGCGTCGGGGCGAACTCGCTCCCCCACTTCTCCACCTTGCCGTCGTCCTTCTTGACGTCGAAGTAGACCTGCGGGTGCGGATAGCCGTAGACGAACTCGGTCACGACACCGCTCAAGGTGATCGACTTGTCCACGAAGTAGGTGATCGAGGTGCCGTGGTGCGCGGACGGCTCCGCGCCAACCAGGACCAGGACCACGACAACAGCTGATATCGCTGAGCGCATAGCTCTCTTATACGGCAAAAAGCCACAGGTTCGGCATCATCCTAGAACGGGTACTGACATCCTAGAACAGGTACCTGACGGCGAATTGCCAGATGCGCGGGCTGCTCTGGGCCGTCGTGATGCGGCCAAACGTGGCGGCGTTGTTCAAGGTGGCAGCCGGGTTTCCCAGATTGAACTGATTGGTCAGGTTGATCGCTTCGGCCCGCAGCTCGATCCGCTGGTCTCCGCCGATGCGAAAGGCGCGCGTGAAGGCCTGGTCCCACTGCCAGAAGCCGGGACCTCGCAGCAGGTTGTAGGGCGCATCACCAAAGGTGCCAGCGGCCGGCTGGGCAAACGCCGCGATGTTGTAGTAGTTGGTCAACGAGTCCCTGTCGCCATAGAAGTCCTGGCCCGGTACGACGTTGGGCCGCTGCGTCGGGACGTTGTCGGTGAAGCCGTTGAGGGCGATGTCGGCGCCGGTGATCACATTGACCGGCCCGCCGCTGCGCACCTGGAGCACCGTCGAGGCGGTCCAATCCGAGGCGATCGCATTCAGGACGCGGTTGGCGAACGTCGGCGTCCGCAGCACCGCGCTCAGGTTGAAGAGATGGCGGCGATCCCCACCGCAGGGTCCGCCGTCGAGTTCCAGGTCGACCGGGCCGTTGTTCTGATACGGCTGGTGCAGCGCGTTGGCTCCGGGGTTCAACACCGCGGGCATCGCCAGCCCCTCGCACTTCGACAGCGTGTAGTTGGCGTTGAGGTTCACGTTCGTGCCGAGGTCGAGCCGCGAGTTCAGGAGCAGTCCGTTGTAGTCCTGCCAGCCGACGTCGGCGTAGGACGTGATGTAGCCGAGGCTCACCGCCGGATTGGCCAGGTTGAGGAGCCGTCGCTGGTTCAGGTTGCCCGCGTTCGTGCAGACGGGATAGGAGACAGGGCCGGTCGGCGTCTGCAGCGTGCACGGACCGAACCCCAGGTTCTGCGGCGGGTTGAGCTCGATGGCGTTCATCAGATTGATGATGCGGCTGCCGATGTAGGTGGCCGAGACGAACAGACTGTTCGAGATCTGCCTCTGCACGCCCAGATTCCACGAGTACTGAGTGGTAGGCTTGGCATCAGGCGGCACCGGCAGGTAGGAGCCGTAAGGCGCGAACACCGGGTTCCGCGAATCGAAGGTATACGGGAACGGATCGAAGCCGTAACCTGTCCACGGGTTGTCGAGGCTGACGTTGGCCTGCTGCACCGTGAGCCGGAACGGCGAGACCGACGACGTGTTCTGGTGCAGGTCCCACTTGACGTAGTCGCGGGCGATGCCGCCGCTGCCCCTCACCGACGTACGACCGTCACCGCTGAGGTCCCAGGCAAAGCCCAGGCGGGGATCGAAGACGTTCAGGCGCGAGTGCATACCCGAATTCCCGGCAAATCCGGCGTCGCCCGGATACGTGAAGCCGGGAGGCGCGTTGGGAATAACCGTGCTCCTGGCACCGGCGTAGAACCGGTCGAGGTCGAAGTTGTAGATGTCTCCGGCCGGGAACGACATCGCCAGGAACGGGTTCCACTTCACGCCAAAATTCACTGTCACGTTGCTGATCCGCCAGGCATCCTGCACGTAGGCGCCGGCGAAATTCTGCTCGACGTTCAGCGGGTTGGGATTGGCCTGGCGATAGGCGCCGGTACGACCGGCCATGAAGTCGCCCATGGCCGTGCCGGTGAACTGTCCCGTGAAGACCTGCGAGCCGACCGCCCAGGAGTTCGACACCGTCGACGCCGCGCCGCGCAGGTAGTAGCCGCCGAAACCGAACTGGTGGTTGCCACGAACCATCGTCAGGTCGTCGTTGAACCCGTAGGTGTGATTGCCGCCGGTGACGTTGGTGCCGAACTGGCCGCCGCCGACGTTGAAGGCGTTCAGCACGCGGATGGTCGTGTAGCCGGGGACGTAGGTGTAGGCATTGATCCCGACGTCCTGCGGGCTGAAATACTCCGGGCCCGGTTTGTCGATCGTGATCTTGTTGCCGACGACGCGCAGCGAGTTCACGATCGACGAGCTGATCACGTAGGTGTGCCCTGCCGTGAACGCGTGCGCGACGTCGTCGGTGCCGGAGGGGAGGCCGGGCGGGCCCTGCGAGCCCGTCGTCAGGATGTCGTCCGGCGCCAGCTCGGTGGGAATCTTCCGAGCGTCGGTGGTCAGCATGTAGCGCGCCAAGAACGAGTGCGCCTGGCTGCCCTGGATGTCGAGCCGCACCGGGATCTGCGCCTCATTCTGGTGATTGGGGATCCCCGTGAACACCTTGCCGCAGGAGTCGAGCGGCGTCGGCAGCCTCCGCGAGATCGCCAGCGCCGCCGGGCTGACGAGGGCAGCCGGAAGGCGATTGTCCACGTATGGCGGCCTCAACGGCGCGACCACGCGCCCGCCGTTGCACCCGGGCGACATATAGGCGCTGAGGTCGCCTGCCATCATCGCCGCCGTGGGAACGAACGCGGTGGCGTTGAGGGGGAACTGCCGCGTGGTCGTACCTTGATAGCCAGCGAAGAAGAAGACCCGGTCTCTGCGAATCGGGCCGCCGATTGTCCCGCCGAACTGATTGCGCTTCAGGCCGTCCTTCTGGTTCGAGAAGAAGTCCGGGGAGCTGAAGCGGCTGTCGCGGTTGAACTCGAAGAGCGACCCGTGGAGCACGTTGGTGCCTGAGCGCGTGACCGCGCTCACCGACGCGCCGGAGCGGAGCCCGCTCGAGGCCTCCTGGGAGCCCGTCGTGAGCCGGAACTCCTGGAGCGCGTCTGGAAAGGGCAGATGTAGACCGGTCCCGTCGTGCACGTTGCTGTTGGGCGCGCCGTCCAGCGTGTAGGTGACGCCGAAGTCGTTGCTGCCGGCCACCGAGATTCTGAGCCCGGTGTTCATCCCGTAGCCGGGCGACGCCGCGGTCACGACGGCAACACCTGACAGGGTAATGAGCTGCGTGACCTGCCGCGCGTTGAGGGGCAGCTCGAGAATTCGTTGTGATTCGACGACGGTCGCCACGCCGACGGTGCGCGTGTCGACAAGCGCCGCGGTCCCCGTGACCTGCACCTGCTCGGAAATCGCGCCAACCCCCATGGTCGGGTTGATCACGGGGTTGCTGTTGACCTGCAGGACGATGCCCGTCTGCGTGAAGGTATTGAACCCCTGCAACGTCGCCTCGAGGCGATACGGGCCGAGCGCCAGGTTCGGCAACGAGTAGGCGCCCGATTCGTTGGACACGACCGTACGGGTCGCCCCGGTATCACTGTGCGTCACGGTGATGGTGACACCAGGCAGCACGCCGCCGCTCTGATCGCGAACGGTACCGCTGATGCCGCCGGTGGCCTGGGCCCACGCGAGCGTGCAGGTCACCGTTAGGGCAAGGGCGGCCAATGAGAGAACAGGCAGCAAACGCTTCATCCAACGTCCTCCGTTACAGGTTGTAGGCCATGATCCGGCCCACGGCGATGATGGTGAACCACAACACCAGCGACACGCCGCCCGCAAGCTGCGCCTGCACCGGGGGACGGCCCAAGGCATCCCATTCGTCGCGGCGCCGGTCGATAGTGGTGTGAAACAACACGATGTTGATGCCACCGAGCACCAGAAGGGCGAGCTTCAGGCGGAAGTACGTGCTCTGGTACGCGTCGGTCGCCCGGGCAGCAAAGAGCAGCGCGCCGGTCATGAACATCACGGCAAACCCGAAGAGCATCCACGGCCGCACTTGCTGGAACACCTCCGACACTCGGTCTCCGCGCATGGTCAAGCCCAGCAGTCGCAGATCGAACCAGAGGACGGCGCCGACCGAGAGCGCCAGCGCCATCACATGGCTGCCCTCGACGAAGGGATAGACATAGCCGGATTCGCGGATCGCAGTTGCCCACCACGTGTCCTCGAGCCACCGGGAATACTCGAGCAGGTCCATCGACACGACGTGGCGGACTATCGCGCGCCGGAGGGGAACGGACCAAATCGTTTGTGACGATAGACTGCATCGCCGCGCGCGATGGCAACGCGGCGCCGCTGCGGCGAACGAAGTATGGACCTTCTAGGACTTTTCCTGGACTTCTTGGTCCGGGGCCCAGCCCAGGGGATGGGGCGGGACGCCGCCCCCGGACTGCGTGTCAGCTGACGGCAGCGCCGCTACTGCGGTCTTCAAGATTCGGCGGAACCAGAGGTGCGCCGGGTCCTGATTGTGGGCGCGATGCCAGTGCAGTAATTCCACCAGGGGCGGGATCTCGATCGGCAGGGGGACAAGCTTGAGGGGAAGGATTTCGGCGTATTTCAGCGCCAGCCGCATAGTAATCGTCGTGATGCGATCCGTTCCGACAACCAGTTGAGGTGCGAGGAAGAAGCTGGGGGTCGAGATCTCCACGCGGCGCCGACGCTTGGTCTTCCTCAAGTAGACCTCGTCGTCGTTACCCACGGGGCTTTGCCCGACATTGACGACCACGTGCCCCAGGTTCAGATACTCCTCAGGGGACAGCGTTGCGCCCACGCCGCGATTGCCGGACCATGCGACGCATGTGAACGAGTCCTCGAACAGGACCTCGCTGCCATGCGCTTCAAAGTCCGCGCTCGCCGGCGCGATCAGGAAGTCGAGCTCGGCATTGTCCAGAGCTTCGACCGCCCGCGGTCCGAGGGGGCGGAGATCGAACGTGACGTGAGGAGCCTCGTACCGTACCCGCCGCAGCGCGTCGGCCATCAGGATCGCGATCACGTAGTCGCTGGCCGCGATCGTCAGATGGCGGGTCGAGGTGGCGGGATCGAACCCCGATCTGGCCTCCAAAGTCCCCCGGGCCTGCAGCAGGATCTCGCGCACGGGCTCGACGAGCTCGTCGCCGAGCGGGGTACGCACCATCCGCCGACCGACGGACACCAGCAGCTCGTCCTGAAAGTGGCTGCGAAGGCGGGCCAGCGCACCGCTCATCGCCGGCTGGCTCAGGTTGAGGCGGTTGCCGGCCTGCGTGACGTTGCACTCGCGCAGCAGGGCGTCGAGGGCGACCAGGAGGTTCAGGTCGAACAGGTGCAGGTCCATGCTCCCCCAAAGTTTACGCCGCCCGGGCCGCAATCACCCTGACCGATGGCGGCAATCGCCAGAATCGATGATGACGCCCGGCCCCACCAGCATTACTCTGAGGGCCCGTCGCGGACGGGCGGAGGACCTTCAATGCACACACGATTGACGCCGCGGGCGGCCGCGCTGGTGGCGGGGGCCTTGCTGCTTGGCGGGCCGTCCCTGGTGACGGCGCACCACGGAACCAACATCTCCTACGACCGCTCGAAGCAGTTCACCACGCAGGCCGTCATCACCGGGTTCGAGTACCGCAACCCGCACCCCGAACTGCACGTCGAGTTCAAGGACGACAAGGGCACGGTGGTGAAGTGGTCGTTGGAACTGCTTCCCAACCCGGCGCAGCTCATCCGCAACGGCTGGAGCCGCGCCAAGGCGAACGAGGCGATGAAGCCGGGCACGCCGGTCATGATTACCGTGGCCCCGTCGAAGGCCGGCGGCGTCGTCGGGCTGCTGCTGCGCGTGACGTCGCTCAGCGGAGAGGAACTGGTCACAGGAGGCGGCGGCGCCGGCGGCCGTCAGGGTGATCCCGAGGCTGGGCGCCAGGGCGGCCCCGGCCGCGGCGGCAACTAGAGGAGACCGACATGAAGCGCCTCTTGATCTCTGTCGCGGCCGCTGCCGTCGTGGCGGTCGCGTTGTCCGCAGTCGCCATCGGCCAGCAGGGCGGCGCGGCCGCCGGCTTCAATCCCCGCGATCTGGCCGGCACCTGGAGCCGCAACGCCGGCGGCTATGGCGGCGGCGGCACCTGCCCCACCTGCGGCGATCGCGGGTTCAGCATGGACTTCCCGGAGTTCACGCCGGCGGGCCAGGCCGCCTTCGACAAGAACATCCCGTCGTACGGACGCGAGAAGGACAGCGCCGACGCCAAGGCGCACCCCGAGGAGCACATCGGACGCCGGCGCGCACAGCCACCGGCGCTTGGCAACGACCCTTACGGCACCTGCAACCCGATGGGCGTGTCGCGCGCCCTGCTCTACCCCGATCCCGTGGAGTTCCACGTGCTGCCCGACCGCATCCTGCAGCACTACGAGTGGCATTACGGCATCCGGACGATCTACACGGACGGGCGCAAGCTGCCGCCGAATCCGCCGGATCTCCCGCGGTGGTGGGGCTACTCGGTGGGCCGTTGGGAGGGCGACACGTTCGTCGTCGAGTCGGTGGGCCACGAGGAACGCACGTGGGTGGACTACTTCGGCTACCCGCACAGCGACGTGATGCACCTCGAGGAGCGGTACCGGCGTGTGTCGGCCGACACGCTCGAGCTCGTCATGACGGTGACCGACGCCAAGTACTACGCGAAGCCGTGGAAGAGCCAGACCAAGAGGTTCAAGCTGCTGCCGAAGGGCACCATCAAGACCCCCGAGGGATGGGAGGGCCTGCTCGAGGACATCTGCGCGCCGATCGACGAGTTCGATTTCATCCGGACGATCCGCGACCCGGCAGGCACCGGCAAGCCGCCGGCGCCGCGGTGATTCGGCGAGATCGGGAGAACCTCCTGATGTCGTGGGAAGTGCTGCTGCCCTACGCCGCGTGGCTGGGCAGCACGTCGTTCGCCGTGTGGCTGGGTTCGTCGACGTGGCGTATCGCGTGGCTGCTCTCGTTCCACCTGTTCGGGCTGACGCTGCTTCTCGGGTCGGTGCTGGTCACCAGCTTGAACCTGCTCGGCCTGTTCCAGCCGCAGAAGCCCGCGGCGCGGCTGCGACGCGACGTCCGGCCGGTCATGCTGACCGGCCTGGCGCTCTCCATGGTGACGGGCTCGCTGATCTTCACCGGTGGCGCGCAGCCTTACTACGAGGGGTACTGGTTCCGTCTCAAGATGGTGCTGCTGGCCGCTACGCTGCTCTTTCACTTCACGGTCTATCGCCGGGTCAGCACGGCGCCGGAGGGGCGGCTTTCGCCGATGACGTATCGAGTGACCGGCGCGTGCATGCTGATGTTGTGGTTCGGCGTCGCGTGGGCGGGCCGGGCGATTGCGTTTTTCTAACTATGTTCCAGTCTCCAGTCTCCAGTCTCCGGTCTCCAGTCCCGGCAGTTGCCGCCTTCGAGCCGGCGTCTGACGCTCGTCGGCCTTCTGTTGCTCCTGTTGGCGCTCGGATCGTTCGTACAAGCGCAACAGGTGGCGCCGGCGCCAGCGCCGCGACTCGTGAAGGTTGCCGACGACCTTTACGTGATCCAGAACGCCAACCACACCGTGGCCGAAATCGGCCAGAACGGCGGCAACGTCACGATCATCGTCACCACCGAGGGCGTCATCCTGGTGGACTCGAAGTTCGAGCGGATGCACGACGACATCATGGCCAAGGTGAAGTCGGTCACCGACAAGCCGGTGCGCTACATGGTGCTGACCCACAACCACGGCGATCACTCCGGGGATCCGCACGGCTGCAGGCCTTGGGTGTCACGGTGGTTTCGTCCGTGGCCTCGCGCGAGAACATGGCGCGGGCCAACTCGCCGGGCCGGGCACAGGTGGCTTACACCGGCTACTCGGAGTTGACGCTCGGAGGAACGCGACTCGAGCTGCGCGAGTTCCGCGGCCACACCCGAGGCGACACGGTCGTCTCGCTGCCGGCGCGGCGGGCCGTGATCGCCGGCGACCTGGTGACCACACCCGACTCGATTCCCGCGATCGTGAACTACGGCGACGGCGGGAACTGGACCGAGCTGGGCGAATCGCTGGAGGCCATTGCGCGCATGGACTTCGACGTACTGGTCGGCGGACATGGGCCCAACCTGACCAAGGCGGAGTTCCTGAAGTTCCGCGACAAGACGGCCGGCATCCGCGAGCGGTTTCGTGCCTTGAACCGTGACAAGAAGGCGCAGGACGAGATCGCACAAACCTTGATGAAGGAGTTCAACTGGGGCACCGGCCCCGCGGCCGGCAATCTCGCCGGCATGATGCAGGAGCTGCGTTGATGAACGGAGCGAAAGCCGTCCGGCCGCTGGTTGTCCTCCTCGTCGGCCTTTCGAGCGTGGGCCTGTTCGCCCAGGCCCGCGGCGGGGCGCCACAAGGGCGAGCGGCGGACCACCGCCGACGGCCCGCGTCGACCGCATTGTCCGACCTGACCGGCCAATGGGTGTCGCTCGTCACGGAAGACTGGCGCTATCGCATGTTCACGGCGCCCAAGGGCGACACCGTCTCGGTCCCACTGAACCCGAACGGGCAGAAGGCGGCCACGGCCTGGGACCCGGCGAAAGACGAGGCGGCCGGCGAGCAGTGCAAGGCCTACGGCGCGGCCGGGATCATGCGGATGCCGGGGCGCCTGCGCATCACCTGGCAGGACGACAGCACGTTGAAGATCGAAACCGACACCGGCACGCAGACGCGGCTCCTGAGGTTCGGAGCTCCGATCGGCGAGCCCGGTAGCTGGCAGGGCGTGTCGGTGGCAACGTGGGAGTACCCGCGCGCCCCTGTCGCAGCGCGCGGAGTCGGACCAGGTCCCGGCACCGGACCGCCCCCTGGCGGCACGATGAAGGTGGTGACGACGCAGATGCGCCCGGGTTACCTGCGGCGCAACGGCGTGCCCTACAGCGCCAACGCTGTGATGACGGAGTACTTCGACCGGCTCGAGGTGCCCGGCGGCGACACGCTGCTCGTCGTGGCGGCGGAAGTAGCCGACCCCGAGTACCTGGGCACACCCTACTGGTCCAGCATGCAGTTCAAGCGGCAGACCGACGCGAGCGGCTGGAATCCGACGCCGTGCGCGGCCCGTTGAGAGAGACATGCCCATGACGAACATTCGCGCGGTTGTATGTGCCGGTCTCGCTTTGTTGAGCGCGACTCTCTTCGCCCAGCAGGCGGCTCCCGGTCGTCCCGCTGGTCCACCGCCGGCTCCGGTAATCGATTTGAGCGGCTATTGGACGGGTGTCCTGCACGAGGACGCGTACGAACGCGGGGCCGGCAACGAGATCGCCGATTACGGCGGCTTCGCGCTGAACGAAGCCGGCCGCCTGTGGGCGCTCTCGTACGACCCCTCTCGCGTCACGCTGCGCCACCACCAGTGCGAGGGCTACGTCGCGCCGTACCAGATGCGCTCGACCGGCAACTTCCGGATCTGGGAGGAGCGCGATTCGCGGACACAGCGCCTGATCGCGATCAACGTCTACGGCCAGACCACCGAAGGACTGCGGACGATCTGGATGGACGGCCGCCCGCATCCGCCGGCCTGGGCGCCCCACACCGCCCGCGGGTTCTCCACCGGCCGGTTCGCGGGCAACGCGCTCGTCGTGCAGACCAGCCACATCAAGCAGGGCTGGGTCCGCCGCAACGGCCTGCCCGGCAGCGATCAGACGACGATGACCGACTTCTTTCTGCGGAACGGCGATCGCCTGACGAACGTCACCGTGGCCAACGACCCGGTGTTCTTCAGCGAGCCGCAGGTCCGCAGCAACGACTTCGTGCGCCAGCCGGTAGACCACGGCGCATGGCTGTATGCGTGCGACGACGGCGAGCAGATTCTCGACCGCGCGCCGGACTACGTGCCGCACTATCTTTTCGGAAAGCAGCCCTTCGCCCGCGAGTTCGCCAAGAAATACAACCTGCCGCTGGCCGCGAGCCTGATGGGCGCAGCCTCCATCTATCCGGAGTTGCCGGCGCAGCTGCGCACCGCCAACGCCGATGCGCTGTTCTCGCCGGCGCCGGGCCGGCCCTCGGAAACCAGCAAGGCGGTTGCGGTCGAACCGCGCGACGGCCAGGTGCACATTCTCCCGATCCGGAACAACGTCTACATGCTGGTCGGCGACGGCGGCAACATCGTGGTGCAGACCGGCGATCAAGGGCCTTTCGTCATCGACACCGGCGAAGGCAAGCTGTCCGACAAGGTGCTGGCGGCAATCCGCACGCTGACGCCCAAGCCGATCCAATTCATCGCCAACACGAACTTCCACGCCGAGCACACCGGCGGCAACGGCGCGCTGGGCGCCGCCGGGCAGGACCCCAGCCTGCCGGGGTCCTTCTTCGTCCAGTCGGCGCCGCGCGGCGTCACCGGCTTCTTCTCCGATCCGCTGTCGCACGCGACCATGCTGGGCCACAACAACGTGATGGTGCGGATGCAGGCGGCAGGTGCGCCGGCTGGCGCAATTCCGGCCGACACCTACCTCGAGGAGCGCCGCCGCAAGTCCCACAACGGCGATGCCATCGAGCTCTTTCACATGCCCAACGCCAGCACCGACGGCGACAGCCTGGTCCACTTTCGCAGCGCCGACGTGCTGGTGGCCGGGGACATCTTCACGACCACGCAGTACCCGTTCATCGACACCAAGAACGGCGGCACCGTCCAGGGTCTGATCCGCGCCCTGAACGCGATCCTCGACCTCACGGTCTTCCGCCACCAGGGCGAGGGCGGCACCTACGTGGTGCCGGGTCATGGCTACTTGGGCGACGAGCACGAGGTCGTGGAGTATCGGGACATGGTGGTGATCGTCCGTGACCGGGTGAAGGCCATGAAGGACGCCGGCGCCACGCTCGCGCAAATCCAGGTCGCCAGGCAGACCGCCGACTACGACACGCGGTACGGCGCGAACACCGGGTCCTGGACCACCGCGATGTTCGTTCAGGCGGTCTACGACACGCTGAACGTCCAGCCGACGGCGCGGTAGCCTGCCGAGCGTTCCGGGCCCTGGCGCCGGCAGAGCTGGTGCGAGATAATCGGGGCGGTACTTCGCGAGAAGGCCGAACGTTAAGAAGGTACGTGACACCACTCCCCGACGGCGACGCCGAAACTGTCTTCCTGCCGGGCACACCGCCCCAGGGCGACGATGCCCACACGTTCGCCGGCAGGGCCCTGCTGCCCGACGGCCAGCCCGCCGACACGACCGGCCTGCCGCTCGCTGCCCTTAGTGGTCCCACGGAGACGCGGGGACCCCTCGGAGTCGGCCAGCAGTTCGGGGCGCGCTATCACATCATTCGGGAACTCGGCATCGGCGGCATGGGTGCCGTCTATCAGGCCTGGGACGAGGAGCTCGGCGTCGCGGTCGCTCTCAAGGTCATTCGGCCGGAAGTGACGCGGGATGCCACCGCCGCGCAGGATATCGAGCGGCGCTTCAAGCAGGAACTGCTCCTCGCGCGACAGGTCACGCACAAGAACGTCGTCCGGATTCACGACCTCGGGGAGATCGACGGCATCAAGTACATCACGATGCCGTACATCAAGGGCGGTGACCTGGCGATGGTCCTGCGGGAGGAGCGCCTGCCGGTCACGAAGGTGATGGCGCTCGCCAGGCAGGTCGCCGCGGGTCTGCAGGCAGCGCACGAGGCCGGCGTCGTACACCGCGATCTCAAGCCCGCCAACATCATGATCGACGGCGATCACGCGGTCATCATGGACTTCGGGATCGCGCGCTCGACGTCTCGCGCGGGCACGGTGCCCGCGATGGCCGCGGCCGCCGGTGGAGTGGCCAGCATCGCCGTGGACAGCCAGGCCACGCGAGTCGCCGAAACGATGGCTGGTGCGGTCATCGGCACCATCGAATACATGGCGCCCGAACAGGCGCGCGGCGAGCCCGCCGATCTGCGCGCCGATATCTATGCGTTCGGGCTGATCCTCTACGACATGCTGACCGGCCAGCGCCGCGCCGCGCATGCGATCAGTGCGGTGGCCGAGTTGCAGACGCGCCTGGAGCAGGCGCCGCCACCGGTGAGAACGCGCGTCCCGGAGGTGCCGGCGGCCCTCGAGCAGGTGGTGAACCGCTGCATCGAGCCCGATGCCTCGAAGCGGTATCAGACAACGGCGGAACTGGTCGCCGCCATCGGGCGGCTCGACGACAGCGGCAAGCTGCGGCCCGTGAAGCGCGTGGTGCGCCTGCCCCTCGCTGTGGGAGTGGGCCTGTTGCTGCTGATGGGATCGGCGTACAACTGGTGGTACAACCGGCCGCCCGTCCAGCATGCCCCGGTCTCCGTGGTCATCGCGGATTTCCAGAACAACACGCAGGACGCGGCGTTCGACGGCACGCTCGAGCCCATGCTCAAGCGCGCGTTGGAGGGAGCCAGCTTCATAACGGCGTTCGACCGCGACGGCATCCGGCGCCAACTGGGAGCCCAGCTGCCAGAGCGGCTCGACGAAGCCGCGGCGCGGGCGATTGCCGTCAAACAGGGACTTGGCGTCGTGCTTGCCGGCTCGGTCAATCCCGAGGGCCGTGGCTATCGCGTGTCGGTCACTGCGACCCAAGCCGTGACCGGCGAACGCATCACGGCGAATCAGGCCAGGGCGGCCGGCAAGAACGATGTCCTCGAGGTGGCCACCGGGCTGATGACCCGGGTGCGCAGCGCGCTGGGTGACGAGGCGTCCCCATCAGCCCAGCTGTTCGCAATGGCCAGCGTGTCCGCCACGTCGCTCGAGGTGGTGGGGCACTGGGTCGCGGGGAGGGATGCCGCCTCCCGGAACAACTACGACGAAGCGTTCGAGCACTATTCCAGGGCCGTGGCGCTGGATCCAAAGTTCGGGCTCGGCTATGCGGGCCTGGCCAACGTGTCGGCCAACAGGACCAACCGGGCGGATGCCGAGAAATACATCAAGGAGGCCCTCCGGCACGTCACGAGCATGACGGAGCGGGAGCGCTACACGACCCGAGGTGGCTTCTACCGCCTCACCGGCGACTATCGGCAATGCGTCAGGGAGTACAGCGAGCTGCTGGTGTCGTACCCGGCGGACGTGGCCGCGCACAACAATCTCGCGATCTGCCTGGCGAACCTGCGAGAGTTCACAAAGGCGTTCGACGAGGTGCGGAAGGTCGTCGACATCCTGCCCAACCGGGCGTTGTACCGGGTCAACCTGGCGAGCTTCGCCAATTTCTCCTCGAACTTCCGCACCGCGGAGCAGGAAGCGCGAAAAATTGCCGAGCCCGACGTCAACGCTCTCATCGCCCTTGCCTTCGCACAGGTAGGACAGGGGCAACGGGCATCGGCAGCAACAACCTATGCGGCGGTGGGAAAGCTCGGTGACTACGGCGCGTCGCTGAGTGAGTCCGGCCTCGCCGACCTGGCCAGCATCGAAGGCCGCTTTGCGGATGCGGTGCGGATGCTGGAGGAAGGCGCCGGTCGGGACCTGGCTCGCAAGCGTCCGGATTGGGCGGCCGCCAAGCTTGCGGCGCTGGCTCAGACAGAGCTACGGCGGGGGCGGCGTGGTGCGGCGACGGCGGCCGGCGAGAAGGCGCTGATGCACGACACCGGCGAGAGCGTGCGATTCACGGTGGCGCGAGCCTTCGTCGAAGCGGGCGAAGTCAAGCGGGCGCGCGAGCTGATCGCGGCCATGGCCAACGACATTCTGGCCGAGCCCCGCGCCTACGCGAAGATCGTCGAAGGTGAGATTGCGCTGAAGGACGGAAACCCCCGACTCGCAATCGAGCTGTTGACGCAGGCCAACGCGCTGATCGACACCTGGTTGGGCCATTTCGACCTCGGGCGGGCCTATCTCGCTGCCGAGCTGTTCGCGCAGGCCGACTCCGAGTTCGAGCGCTGCTTGAAGCGAAGGGGCGAAGCGCTGCAACTGATACTGGGCGATGAGCCGACCTACGCCTACCTGCCTCCCGTCTACTACTACCAGGGCCTGGTGCGGGAAGGGATGAAGGTTGAAGGGGCCGCCGAGTCGTACCGGGCGTACCTCGAGTTCCGCGGCAACTCCAACGAAGATCCGTATCTGCCGGAAATCCGCAGGCGCGTCGGCCCCTAGCCAGCGGCCGACCGGCCGACGGTGCCTCAGGGCCCGGTTATGCTCCAGACACCGAACTCTCGGTACGGCTCACCCTTCCTTACGTTGAGAGAGACGTACTGCGACCCGCCCTGGGCCTGGGTCGGCGTCTGCTGCAGCTTGAACCCCGTGACCAAGTTGTAACTGACGGCCGTCCCGGCGCGCAGGGCACGGAGCCGGCTGTTGTTCCCCGAGGTGTTGTACCAGAGCCGCGCCTCGGCGCTCGCCTGATTCCCTCCTCCAGAGCTCGGCGAGAGCCTGATCGATACCTTGACGCTGAGGGTGTCCTGCGTCGTGAAGGCCGACGCCGTGGCTGGTATCAGCGGTTCTATCTGTGTGTACACCGCCTTGTTGAACGAGCTGCCCAGGCCCACCGTGATGTCGGTGATTTCCCTCTCTGCGACCACCACGCCGTTCCGCAGCACCTGAGCCTTGATGTCGAACTTCCGGTTGGAGGTGCTGGTGGTCAACCATGTCTCGGTGCGTTGGAAGGCGATCAGCACCGGCGCCACATTGAACACGGTGACGGTCCGTGGATTGGACCGGGGCGTGACGGTCCCTTCGTCGTCGCTGAGGACGGCTTCCACGACATAGGTGTACTCGCCGTTCGGCAGCACCTCGGTGTCCACGACTGACGTCATCGAACCGGTCACGGGGCTGTTCTCGATCTCTGTTTCGGTTTCGGGCGTCACCACGTTGCCCGCGGAGCGGAGGATCCTGTACTGGAACACGTCGCCCGTATTGGGCGCCTCCCAGTTCAGCGCAACACGCCCGAACGTTGGGCCGGCATCGGTGATGACGGTTGCCGTCAGCGAGTGCGGCCCAGGCGTGTTTTGTGCCTCGGCCGCCGACTGCGGCGTCGGCTCGCTGAGATTGAGGGCCCAGGAGAACACCGCGCCATCGGCCAGCAGCGGCGATCCGTCGCTGAGAAACACGGCCCCGTCGGCAAGCAGCGTGATCCCGTCCCCGAGGAACACGGCCCCATCGGCCAGAAATTCCGCCCCGTCGCTCAGGAACACTGATCCGTCGGCGAGCAGCACATGGCCATCGCCGAGCAAGACGGCCCCATCGGCGAGAAACGGCGACCCGTTTGCGAGAATCTTCGACCCGTCGGCCAGAAACTGCGACCCGTCCGCCAGCAGCTCCGCCCCGTCGGCCAGCAGTTCCGCTCCGTCGCTGAGAAACACGGAGCCATCGGCGAGAAACTGCGACCCGTCGGCCAGCAGCCACGATCCGTCGGCGAGGAACTGCGACCCGTCGGCAAGAAACTGCGACCCATCGCTAAGGAACTGGACTCCCAGCGGCCCGATCGAGAACCCGGCGAAGTTCCGTCGGCTGCCGACCTGGTTCAGGCGAAGCGACGCCCAGTCGTCGAAGCCGGTCAAAGCCGTGGTCGGTCCGCCAAGCTCGGCGTCGGGCTCACCGTCGAAGTTGACGTCCTGGGAAATGCCGGAGTCGTTGGTGTCTCCGTCGGCGTTCCAGTCGATTGGTGCTGCGACACCACCGTCGATTCGCGCCATCGCTGGCGTGCCCTCGGGAAATTTCAGGCCGTTACAAAACCGCTTCGCCGGAGTTCCCGCATCACCGGCGGACCACGGGGCATACCAGCTGGTGCGGAACGGGCCTGGCACGCTGTAGGTTTCACTCAAGCTGGTTTCGGCAAGATCGAGATAGGCGGCGCCCGAATAACCGAGGTGGGGCACACCGTCGGCGTCTACCAGCCCACCCAGCTGAAACAGGTAGTTCATGACGCTCAGATAGTTTGGCTTGCAGTTCGGCAACGCGTCGCCACCGTGCCCGAGGCCGAAGGTATGCCCCAGCTCGTGCATCGTGGTGGACGCGATGCCGAAGTCGCTGCCGACGAAGTTGGTGTTGTCCCAGAGGCCGAGCGTAATCAGGAAGTCTCCTCCGCCGGGATAGTCGGCGGTCCCTGATATGCCGGACGGCACGTGAACCAACGGATTGGGACTGCCACTGGCACAATCCCCCATCGCGTCGAAGCCTGCCGGGCCGGCGGCGCCCTCGCATGGCAACAGCGACTTGGGAGTGGCCTTCGCATGGGCATACAGCCCGAACCGGAACGAGTCCTTCCGGTTGGCGTCGAACACCAATCTCCTTATGGAGCTGGAAGCCACGCTTCCAGCTGACTGTGCCCGGATACTCGGGGAACTGACAGTCCACCTCCTCCGGCGTCAGGCTCGCAGGCCGTCTCGTCGATCGGTTCGCCGCCTCGGGCGAGCGTCGGATCGCTGCCGCTGCCGCCGCCGGCGCCGATGATGTAGTTGTCGGCGGCCAGGGACGCATAGGGGTTCGTCGTGCCCTGAGGCAGATTGGGCGGCACCAGCGCGTGGTACACGCCGGGATGGCCGACGTCGAAGTGCAGCCTGACGCCATGCGTCGCGAACTCGTTGCCCATCATCTCGAGGACCGCCGGCGTGGGCATGTGGTTGTGGCCGAACGGGTCCGTTACCGAGTGGAGCGACTCTCGCATCGGCGCCGCATCCGAGCCGTACGTCGTGCCGGCAGCCGCGCGCATGGCTGCGACTTCGATGAAGACGTCCTTGAGCCCTGGATCCGCTCCCATCGCCTTGAAGTTCGGGAGCGCCGTGCCTTTCGGATCCAACAGTGGAACGGCGGAGGATTCCCATTTGTCGAGCAGGCCGTCGAGATCGCCGTCGTTGACCTGGGTCTGGAAGATCATGGCCCCCATTGACAGGCAGTCGTTGACTGAAGGGCCCTCTGGTCCGGTCGTCAGCGGCGCAATCGAGGTGTCGAGGAAACCGCCGGCCTTCGCGACGCCCGTGAGCGGCGCCGTCTGGCGCGTCACGTTGTCCCACGAGTCTCCCGCAGCACCATCGAACAGGTCGGAGGCGGTGTCAGGAGCGGTCGACGGATTGCCATCGGTTTCCAGGCTCAGCACTTCGCCGAGGCTGCTCTGCGCGCTTCCAGCGATGTAGGTAATCTGGCCCGGCACGCTGGCGGGATCGTAGAACCCTTCGAGCCGCTGATAGAGGGTCCCGGACTGTTGCTTCACGAACGTGCCGTCGTAGATGACGATGGAGTTCAGCGGCGTCGCCGGGTCCGGATGCCGGTAGATCATCACCAGGCTGGCGCCAAGGGTCTTGGTGGTCCCCGGCTTGTTTGGCAGCTTCACGGGATACCCGCCCGGCTTGTCGATGACACGGCGCCCGGTCTGGGGCTCGACGTCGAGAAACCGCTGAACGTCCGCGCGGAACGTGTATACGAATTGGCCGCTGCCGCCATAAAGCGGACAGGCACCAGTGGCCGCGAGCCCCGCCATGGTTGGTGGCAGGTCCCAATCGAGCGGCGTGCCAAGCGGCATATCGTTGAACGTCGCGCCGCTGTGAACGTCGATCACGTCCAGATTGGACGACGACACGACCTGCCAATAGAGATAGGCGGCCAGTACCTCGGCGCCGTCCGGCGCGGTGCTCATGGGAGCGGCAGGACTGCCCATGTCGATAGTGCCGGTACCGGTGTCCCACAGACCGACGCCCGCGACGACATAGCCGCCCGTCACGAAGACGTTGTTGAAGAACCTCAACGCGTCGGTTGGCTGGGGAACCGCATGTGCCCCCTGCTGGAACAACAGCACGCTTACGCACAACGCCGACGCGAAGGCCGAGAGCCTGCGCGATTGGAATGTTGGAGGGGATGTGGGTCGCGACATTGAGGTCCTGGTCCTGCGGGTTAATGGGATGTTTTGCCCTTTGCCAATTCTCCTCAAATCTAGCCTCATCTGCACACTCTCACACGTTACACTTTTGACACATCGCATAATCAGGCCACAAAGCTGAAGGGATCCGGCAGCCCACGGAAGGCGAGGGACACCGTGAATGGACTCCGTACTCGGTTCGCCGGCGACCTGCTGGCGCCAATCGTCGTTGCACTCACCGCCGCGGCGGCCGTGACCTCGTCACCCCTGCTGGGGCAGTCGCCGGTGCCCGAGTCGATCCAGGGCATGCTGGCCGACGGCAGCAAGTACCGCGTGGTGAAGCCGGCGCCGTGGAACGGCACGATCGTGCTCGACCTCGATTTCGCCAACAACCCCGACGCCGCGCCGAGCGTCATCGAGCGGTGGATGACGGCCAACGGCTACGCGATCGGGGGCATCTCGCGTGAGCCGGTGGCGTACCGGTTCCGCCAGGCGGTGGACGACCTCCTGGAAGTGCGCCGGCTGTTCAGCGTGAAGTGGAACGCGACGCCGACCCGCACGCTGACGCTCGGCAACTCGCGGGGCGGCTTCGTCTCGCGCGTCGCCATGGAGCGCTACCCCGACATCTTCACAGGCGCCGTGCTCAGCGCCGGCGGCGGCGCCGGCGAAGTCGGCACCTTCAACGCCAAGCTCGACGCGCTGTGGACACTGAAGGTGCTGACGGGTGCGCCGCTCACGCTCGTCGGCTTCGCCAGCCAGGCCGACGCCGTCGCCGAGAACGGCCGGTTGGCCGCGCTGGTGACGGACCTTCGCGCCACGCCGGCCGGCCGTGCGCGCCTGGCGCTGGCGGCGGCCTTCGAGCAGTTTCCGCGGTGGACGGGCGGCGACGCGCCACCGCCGCCGAACGACTACGAGGCGCAGTTGAACCAGATCGCCGATCAGTTCACCTTTGCCAACCCGGGACAGGTGCGTTGGGGTGTCGAGGTGGTGGCCGGCGGCAATTTCTCCTGGAACCACGGCGTGGACTATGCGGCGCTGCTCGCGCGGTCGGGCATGACGGACCTGGTCGAAGCGATCTACGCAAAATCAGGCGTGGGCCTCCAGGCGGATCTGCGCCAGCTGGCCCAGGCGCCGCGGATCTCGGCCGACGCCGCGGCGGTCGCTGCGGCCGAGACCTTGACCTCGTACTCCGGGGCGATTGCCGGGCCGGTGATCGTCGTGGACAACATCGGCGATCCGGTGGACGCCGACGCCTACAAACGGGCGTACGAGCGAACGGTGGCACGCGCGGGACGCGCCGACCTGCTGCGCACGACCTGGGTGCGCTCCGCCCGCCACGCCAACCAGTCGCCGCTCGAAAAGCTGACGGGGTTCGTGAAGCTCGTCGAGCGGCTCGACGCCGGCTCGTGGAGCGCCACCACGCCGCAGGCGATGCTGGCGGCTGCCGCCGCCCTTGACGCGAAGTCCGATCTGGAGCTGGGACCGGCGCGGTTCATCGACCACTCGCCGCCGGAGATGCTGCGGCCGTGGGACAGCAGCAACTGGGGGACGTACCCGGCTACGCTTGCCCGCGCCGCCTCCCGCTAGGCTGGCGGCTACTGCCGCAGCGCGTAGGCCAGTAGCACGTTGCCGGCCGGCACGGCGACGTACTGACGCCCGCCGACGGCATACGACATCGGCGCCGCCGCCACGTTGGCCCCGACGTTGGCCCTCCAGAGCAGCGCGCCCGTCCTCGCGTCGAGCGCCAGGAAGTGGCCCTCGCGGCTCGCGCTGAACAGGAGATCGGAAGCCGTCGTCATCACGCCGGCTTCCGTGGTGTCGGTCAGCGCGTACTGCCACTTCGCATTGCCGGTGAGCGGATCCAGGGCCTGGATGACGCCGTGTCCGTCGCTCTCCATCCGGCGGTTGGTGCGGCCGCCGCCGATGCCGGTCGTCGGCCCGAGAATGCCGCCCGGGAACATGCCGATGAAGGGCTGGCCTTCGACGAACGCCACGGGACCCGGCGTCTTGCGGATGATCTCGAACGTGTTCACCGCGGTCGAGACGTAAAGCAGCCTCGTGCGCGGGCTGTACGAAGGCGAGTACCAGTTGGTGGCGCCGCCGACGTTCGGCTCCACGCGCGTGCCCTCGGGCGTCGGGTTCAGCACGCGGTTCGGCCGGCCGTTCTTGTCGAGGCCGTTGGCCCACGTCACCTTCACGTACTCCTTGCCGCGCAGGAACTCGCCCGTGGCGCGATCCAGCACATAGAAGAAACCGTTCCGGTTGGCAAAGAGCATCGCCTTCCGCGGGCGGCCCTGCCACTCGATGTCGGCAAGCACCGGGACCTGCGTGGAGTCGTAGTCGAACTCGTCGTGCGGCGTGAACTGGAAGTGCCACTTCAGCCTGCCCGTGTCGGCGTCCAGCGCGACCACCGCGTCGCTGTACAGGTTGTCGCCCAGCCGGCCGTCGCCGTTCCAGTCCGGCCCGGGGTTGCCGAGGCCCCAGTAGGTGAGGTTGAGTTCGGGATCGTACGAGCCGGTGACCCACACCGCCGCGCCGCCGTTCTTCCACGAGTCGCCGGACCACGTCTCGTTCCCCGGCTCGCCGGGCCCAGGCGTCGTGTAGAAGCGCCAGACTTCCTTGCCGGTGGCCGCGTCGTACGCCGACAGGAACCCGCGCACCCCGAAGTCTCCGCCCGCCACGCCGAGGATCACCTTGTCCTTCACGACCTGGGGCGCCACGGTGAAGGTGTAGCCCGCTTCGGGCCTGGCGCCCTGCACGGTCACGTTCCACCGCACTCGCCCGCTGCGGGCATCGAGCGCCACCACGTGGCCGTCCAGCGTGCCCATGAAGAGCGTGTCGCCAAGGATCGCGACGCCGCGGTTGACGCGGCCGCAGCACGGGCGAGCCTGGGTCGAGGGCGTATAGGTGTAGCTCCAGAAGACACGGCCGGTCACGGCGTCGAGCGCGATCACCTCGTTGGGTGGCTGTACGGTGTACATGACGCCGTCCACGACGAGCGGCGTGGCCTCGAACTTCTCGAGCGACGGCACCTGGAGCATCCACTGCAGCTCGAGATTCCGGACGTTGGCGGGCGTGATTTGCGTGAGGCGGCTGTGGCGATGACTCTGCACGTTGCCGGAGTACATCAGCCAGTTGTGTGGCTCCTCGTCCGCGCGGAGCAGCCGGTCGAACGAGATCTGCTGCGCCTGCAGCGTCGCGGCCGCGGCCGCACACATCACCAGGAAGGCGAGGCGCCGAGGCGTCACCGCCGGCCTCGCAGCGTGCTGAAGTACTTCACGATGTCGGCGACCTCCTCGGCGCTGAGCCGGTCGCGGTAGGACGGCATCGCCGACGTGGTGAGAATCGTGAACTCCTTCAAGTCCGCCTTCAGGAACGACCGCAGCTGCTCCTTGGAGTCCAGCAGCTGCGCCGAGAAGTTGTCGTGGTTGAGCAGGCGGCCCGTGACGGCCACGCCGTCCCGCGTCACGGCGCGCGCCGACCGCTGGTCCCCGCGAATCTCGGCCTGCGGGTCCAGGATCGAGCGCTGCAGGTTGTCGGTACGCCGGAAGCCGATCTCGCTGAGATCCGGACCGAGACGCCCGCCGGCCGCGCCGAGGGTGTGACAGGTCAGGCACTGACCCTTCCCTTCCACAAGCGTCTTGCCCCGGCCCGCGTCCCCCGGAAGGCTCGCGACCGCCTTGGCCACGGCGGCTCCTGCCATCTCCGCGGCCAGACCACCCGAGGCGAACGATCGGAGGAACGCCACGACGTCAGCCGCCTGTTTCTCGGAGAGGTTGTTGGACGGCATGCCCGTGCCGGGAATGCCCTTGATGATGAGCGCCGCAAGCTCGGCGTCGGTGTTGCCACGAATGAACCGGCCGCCAGCCAGGTTGACGCCGGGCACATCGTCTCCCGTCGCCCCATGACATTTGGCGCAGCTCGAGAGAAAGATCTTGCTGCCGTTCTCGACGGCCTCAGGCGACAGGGTGTGCGGCTCCTGGCCGGCGAAGACGCCGGCCGAGCCCAGCCACGTCATGAGCGCAACTGCGAATAGGAATCGTCGGTTCATGGTCAAGTTACCCGTATGCCCAGGATGCGACAAAGGCCTGCCTCGACTTCGGGCCAAGCCGAGTGGGGCAAGCGTCCGATCCGCGACTTCAAGTTCGACTTGTGGAGAGGACCCAGAGCCTCGCACTTGACGTAGCTTATCGTGCGAAGACCGGTCGTGGCAGGGGCATCGGGCACGCTGATGCGAAGCGGCCCCGCCTGCGTCGTGATCGGAACCACGATGATGTCCGGCCGCAGGTCGTTGACCGGATCGATCGAAACAACTAACGCCGGGCGCGGCTTCGGGAACGTGGGGACCGCGACCGTCCAGATGTCACCGCGCCGGATTCTTTCCACATCCCCTCCTGCATGAGACGCAGCCATTCCTCGGACTCCAGGCGGTCGACCTCAGTTGGGTTGTAGGCGGCCAACTCCTCACGGAGCTTCATGTCGTCCCATGCGTCGCGATACCGGCGGAGAGCCGCCTCGACCTTCTCGGATCGAGTGGCCCCCGGCTGTGAGTCGACGAATGCCACCAACGCATCGTCCAGCGTGAGGGAAACTTTGGCCTTCATGGCATCCTCAACATGTAGGATGTGTAATCCTACCATGGGTAGGATGAGATCGGTGACAGTGAACGAACGGCCGCGCCCTAAAGCCTAGAGCCGAGAGCCCTCCTCACGTCCACCAGGGAGTGACGGGAGGCTCGGTGAGCACGACGCGGTGCAGCATGTCCACGGCTGCGCGCAGGCCCTCGTCCACCGACGCCAGGGCGTCCTCGTGCTCGATGCTGATCACGTAGTCGTAGCCCGCGAGCCTCAGGGCGCTGGCGATCCGCTTCCACTCCGGCCTCGCCGTGGCCCCAGCCCACGCTGCGAAAGAGCCAGGACCGCTCGGACATCCGCGTGTAGCTCTTCGCGTCGATCACGCCGTTCACGGCGCGGTTGGCCGCATCGAACGCCAGGTCCTTGGCGTGCACGTGGAAGATGGCCTTGCCCAGCGCGCGAATGGCGGTGGGCATGTCCACACCCTGCCAGAACAGGTGGCTCGGGTCGAAATTCACCCCAACCGACTGCCCGGCTTCGGCCCGCAGGCGCAGCGCCGTCTCCGTGTTGTAGACCAGAAAGCCTGGATGCGCTTCGATGGCCACCTTGATGCCGTGATCGCCGGCAAACCGGCCCGCGACGCGCCAATACGGGAGGGCCTTCTTCTCCCACTGCCAGTCCAGCAGCTCCAGGCATTCGGGAGGCCATGCGGTGGAGACCCAGTTGGGATACCGCGCGCCGTCGCGGTCGCCGGGGCAGCCCGAGAACGTCACAACGACCGGCACCTGGAGCTGTTCCGCCAACCGCACCGTGCGCCGGAACACATCGTCGGCGCGTGCGGCGAGAGCCGCATCGGGATGCAGCGGGTTGCCGTGGCACGACAGGGCGCTGATCGTCAGCCCCGCGTCCTCGACCTTCCGCCGATAGTCCCCGGCAGCGCCGGCGTTGTCGAGAAGCGCCGTCAGGTCCAGGTGGTCGTGGCCCGGCCAGCACCCCGTGCCGAGCTCGACAGCCTGCACGTGCCGCAGCTCGCGCACGCGGGCCAGCATCGCGTCCACGTCGAGGCCGCCAAAGACCGGCGTGAACACGCCCAGCTTCATCGAGTGCTCCTCACCCCGGTCCACACGCCACCCTGACGATGGCTGTCCAGCACCGCGTCCACGACACATGCGGCGCGGTAGCCGTCTTCGAAGGTCGACATCGCCGAGGCGCACGGCCCGTCCCCCGGCGGGACGCCGTCCAGAACGGACCGGTAGACGTCGCGGCACACGACGCCCGCGGCCCGCGCGGCCTGCCACAGCGACCAGGCCTCGTCCGACGACATCGCGAGGGGCTTCTCGCACAGCACGTGCTTGCCCGCCGCCAGCGCGGCGCGTACGCCGTGCCCGTGCTGCGCGTTGGGTGTGGTCACATGAACGATGTGGATGTCGGGGTCCGCCGCCAGCGCCTCCACGGCGCCGTATGCCTTCGGCACGCCCAGTGCCGCGGCCTTGGCCTCCGCGTCCTCCCGCGTGACGTCGCAGATCGCCACCACGTCCACGAATCCCAGGCGCCGGACGGCGTCCACGTGATGAGCGCCCACGAACCCCGGGCCCACGAGGCCCATTCCGACGCGGCGCGTCACCGCTGGACAGGTCGAGACGGATTCACGCCAGGGCCTTTCGCGCGTAGTCGGCGCACGCCGCCACTTCCTCGATCGGCGTCTTCGAGCCGCGGTATTCGTACTCCACGTGCGCGTGAATCGGCCATCGTTCCTTCTTCAGCAGCTGCAACACCTCCCGGATGGGCGTGTCGCCCGTGCCCCACGGCACGTTGTCGCCCTGGTTGCGCTTGCGGTCCTTGATGTGAAGGTTGGTGATGGCGGCGTGGTGCTCGCGGATGTACGCCACCGCGTCGTAGTTGGCCGCCGTGAAGTGGCCGATGTCCAGGTTCACCTTGAACAAGGACGACAGCTTGCGCGCGGCGGCGAAGCTTTCCGGCGTCGCGAACTCGTTGGGGTCGCTGGTGTTCGAATGGTTGTGCATCGCCACCACGATGCGGTGCTTCTCGGCGAACGGCACGACGCGCCTGGCCACTGACAGGGTGGTGGACGCCGTGATGACGCCGGCGCCAAGGGCCTTGGCGATCTCGAAGCCGCGATCGATCTCCGCGTCCGAGAACGAGTCGGCGAAGCTGTAGTTGAAGGAGTGGATCGTGATGCCGGCGTCGTTGAAGCGCTTCCGGATGCCCGCGAAGTGCGCGATCGGCGTCTCCACGCGCCACTTGCGCAGCGCCTCGCGCGCCGCCTCGCGCCCCTTCTGCACCTCTGGCGTGTTGGGCGCGCCGCGGCCGAAGCGCGAATCGGCGGCCGGCTCGATCTGCGGCGCCCACAGCTCGCAGTCCCCCAGGTTCACCGCCGTGAAGGCCTTGATGAGCGGCCCGACCGCGTCGCCGCTCGCGTCCCGCGGGATCTCGCGGAAGCTGTAGGACTGCGCGCCCAGGATCACGCCGCCCACGCGCGACTCGATGCCGCCGGCGCCCGCCAGCCGCGGGATCGCCGGCTTGGCCTCGGCCAACCTCGGCCATGCCGCTCCCGCCACGGCCAGCTTCACGAAGTCGCGTCGCGTCTGCATGGGACTCTCCTAATAAAGCGCGAAGGCATAGAGCGTATCGTTTGCCGCCACGATCACGTGCTGTTTGCCGTCCACCATGTAGGTGGTCGGGGCGTTCGACGTCACCTGGCCAAGCTGCGTGTGCCACAGCGGCGTGCCGTTGGCCGGATCGTAGGCCACGAAATTGCCGGAGACGTCGCCCGCGAACAGCAGCCGCCCGGCGGTCGTCAGCAGCCCCGTGCCGAGCCCCGTGGCCAGGTGCGTGCGGTACTTGCGGCGCCACGCCACCTTCCCTGTCTTGTAGTCGATGGCCGTGAGGTAGCTGCCCGCGGTCCCGACCGGACGCTCGTCCTTCCCGCCGAGGCCCAGCGCGCCGCGCGGATCCGGGTCGGTCAGGTAGTACATCGCGTAGGTGTCGGCCGTCGGGACGTAGAAGAGCCCGGTGTCCGGGCTGAACGCGGGCGGCGGCCAGTTGGCCGAGCCCTGGTTGGCGGCTGACACCAGGGCGCCGCCGATGTGATGGTCCTTCGCCGGGTTGCGCACGGGCTGTCCCTTGGCGTTCACACCGGTCGGCCCAGTTGGCCGACTCCGAGAACTTGCTGGTGAGCAGGTGCTCGCCGGTCACGCGATCGACGACGAAGAAGTAGCCGTTGCGCGCGGCCGTCAGCACCAGCTTGCGCGCGCGGCCGCCGAACGTGCCGTCCACGAGGATTGGCGTCTGCGCCGAGTCCCAGTCGTGCGTGTCGTGGGGCGAGGTCTGGTAGTACCAGGCCATCTTGCCGGTGTCCACGTGAATCGCCACGAGCGCGCACGTGAACAGGTTGTCACCGTAGCCGCGCGCGGCCGACGTGTAGGCCGGCGTGGGGTTGCCGGTGCCGATGATGTAGAGCCGCGTCTCGGGATCGTAGGCCCCAGGCACCCATGGATGGCCGCCGCCGTGGACGGCCGCATCCAGATCCTTCCACGTCTCGAGGCCAGGGTCGCCCGCCTTCTGCGGCGTCGCGTACCACTTCCACTGCAACTCGCCGGTCTCGGGGTCGAACGACTGCAGGAAACCGGGCATGTCCAGGTCGTTGCCCGACCCCACGAGCACGTGGTTGTCGATCACCACCGGCGCGATGGTGTGGAAGTACTGGTGCTGGAAGCTTGCCAGCTCCTTGTGCCACCGTTCCTTGCCGGTCTTGGCCTCGAGCGACACCAGGTAGTTGTCGGGCGTGACGAAATAGAGATAGTCGCGCCACATTCCGACTCCGCGGTTGCCGATGTGGGTGCCGCCTCTCGTCCTCCACACGTAGTGCCAGATCTCGCGGCCGTCGTGCGCGTCGAGTGCCCAGGTGTTGTCGGGCGTGGTGACGTAGAGCACGCCGCCGACTTGCAGGATCGCGCCCTTGACCTGCGTGGGCCCTCCTGCCAGCAGCGTCCCCACGCCGCCGGCGATGATCGGAGTGGCGCCCGGCTGCGGCGGGCCGCCGGGACCCGGCCCGTTCACGAGGCGCCGCGTCCATGCGAGCGACAGCTGCTTCACGTTCTTCTGGTTGATTTGCGTGAGGGCGCTGTAGCGCTTGCCCGAGTAGTCGCCGGAATAGGTCGGCCATTCGTTGGCGAGCGGCTTCAGGAGCAGCGCCTGATCGACCGCCCGCAGCTGCGCCGGCCAGCGTGGCGGCCGCCAACAAGCACGCGACAACGATGGAGCCCTTCATCGTGCGGTCCTCAGCGAGACGAGATACGCGGTGACATTGTGGATGTCGGCGTCGGAGTACTTGCTCAAGAGCGTCTTGTGCGGCGCCAGCGGATCCAGGATCTCCACGGTGGTCTTCGTGCCAGCCGTCGAAAACGTGCGCACCGCGCCGTCGGCCAGCTTGATGCTGATCGTGAAGTCGTCCATGCGGACGAGCTCCCCTTCGATCCGCTGGTTGGGCTGCACCGTGACGACGGCCCGCGTGATGGGCGCTGGAATGGGCGGGAGGCCGCGCCCCGCAAAGCCCGGCATCAGCCACATCTGCTGGAGGACCTTCGGGTCGGAGAGGGCCGGCGTGCTGGCGAACGCGGACAGACGCTCCGTGGTGTGGCAGGCGCCGCAGACCTCGGCGACGTAGAGCTGCCCTCGCTTGGCGTCACCGACCACGATGCTGACGGTGGAGGGCAGGTTGCGGCTGGTCACGTAGAAGGTGTGCAGGTACGCCGCCAGGTCGCGCGTCTGCTCCGCCGTGAACTGGAACGGCGGCATGGCGCCGCGCCCGCTCGCCAGCACCGGGCCAATCAACTCCCCCTGGTCGTCGTCGAGCACGACCGTGGAGCGCAGCAGGTTCGGTCCGCCGCCATCACCGCCCCGCAGGTCCGCGCCGTGGCAGAACCGGCAGCTGACGCCGTACAGCGTGGCGCCCCGCTCGATGGCCGCCGGATCGCCCGGCTTGCGCGCCGGGTACTCGACGATCCCGAACCGCGGCACGTCCGCCGGCGGCGCCGCGGGCGCGGGCGCCTGCTGAGCGATGGCGCCGAGCGAAGCGGCAAACACGAGCGCAGCAATGAACAGGCTGGTTCGAGTCACGCGGCGGGAATTATATGCCGATGTAACGGTTTACAGCAGGCCTGGAGCCTGGAGCCCGGAGCCTGGAGCCTACGTCGGCACCGGGACGTCGAGCGCTGCATAACGTCCTCGGTAGAACAGCAACGGCCGCGCATCGTCCACGCGATCCAGGGCCACCACCAGACCCACGACGATCCAGTGATCGCCGCCTTCGTGGATGGCGTGCACCTGGCAGGCAATCGCCGCCGCGCTGCCGGCCAGCCGGGGCGTGCCGTGCCAGGAGTCGAACCCGAACGGCGGAGGGGCCTCCTCCTTCCAGCCGCCCGCGAAATACGTGGACTGGTCCCGCTGCTCCTCCTGCAGGATGCTCACGCAGAATCCCGTGGCCTTGTGGATGACCTGACCCGCCTTGGTCTGCTTGCCCAGGCAAAACAGCACCAGAGGCGGATCGAGCGAGAGCGACGTGAACGAGTTGGCCGTCATGGCGTAAACGGTGCCGTCCACTTCCGTGGCCACCACCGTCACGCCGGTCGCGAACTGACCGACGGTCTGCCGCAGTGTTCGCGCGTCGATCGACATGAACGGGGTTTGGCGAGCTAGCCCTTCAGCCTCTTCGCGATGTAGCTCACGTCGTCGTTCTTGATCAAGTCCGGCGCAATCCACCCGTCGAGGTTGTATTCGGCCATGCACTGCTCGGCGAATCCCTTGAACCGCGCCGAGGCGCCCGTGACGTCCGCCACCATCAGCGTCTCGAACCGGATGCTTTCGTGGCTGCCGAAGTAGTTGCGCTCGTACAGCTCGTGGCGGCCGCCGAACTCGCTGCCGATCGCGTCCCACATCAGCTTCATCAGCTTCACCCGGTCCTCGGCGCTGTAGCCGTTCGACCCGCGCACAAACTTGTCGAGATAGGGCCGCAGCTCGGGCACCTTGAAGTCGTGGGCGCTCGAGGGCAGGTAGATGAGCGCGCTGGCCAGCGAGTTCTCGATGATCTCCTTGATCTTCGGGTAGGCGATGCTGGCCATCACGCGGTAGGCGAGGCCGTATTCGAGGTTCGGCAGCACGTAGCCCGGCGTCCAGGGCATCGTCGTCCGCGCCATCGCGTCGGTGAGGCCCCAGAAGCAGTTGCGCCAGGCCAGCACCTCGCCCACCGCGGCCTGGACGCCGCGGAAGTCCTTGGCGCCGGTGGCCTCCACGGCCTTCAGCAGCAGGCCGGCCATGAAATCGAGCTTGACAGCCAGGCGGGTGCAGCCCTGGAACATGAACCGTGGCAAGAAGCCCGACCGCGGGAAGAAGTTGTTGACCTTGTCGATGTCGCCGTAGGCGAACACGTCCTCCCACGGCACCTGCACCTTGTCGAAGACTAGAATCGAATCGTTCTCGTCCATGCGGCTCGACAGCGGGTAGTCGAAGGGTGTGCCCATCACCGCCGACATCATTTCGTAGGACGGACGGCAGAACAGCTTCACGCCCTTGGCGCCGGTGGGCACCATGCACACGAAGGCGAATTCCTTGGTCTTGATCGGCAACGCGCCGTTGTTGGCGATGAAGTTGAAGTGCGTGAGGCTGGACGTGGTGGCGACCACCTTGGCGCCGCTGACGACAAGGCCCTTGTCGTTTTCGTCCACCACGTGCATGTAGACGTCCTTCACCTCGTCCAGCGGCTTGTCGCGATCGACCGGCGGGTTCACGATGGCGTGGTTGACGAAGGACACCTCCTCGGTGACCCGCTTGAACCAACGCCGCGCGTTCTCGTCGTACGGCTTGTAGAAGTCGGCGTTGGCGCCCAACGTTGCCAGGAACGCGGCCTTGTAGTCGGGGCTGCGGCCGATCCAGCCGTAGGACATCCGGGCCCATTCGGCGATGGCGTCGCGCGCGCCCACCAGCTCCTCGGCGTTGCGCGACGGCATGTAGAACTTGTGCGTGAAGCCGCCGCTGTCGGTCGACGTCGTCAGCACGTCCTTTTTCTTCTCGTCGTGCAGCGCATCGTAGAGCCGCGCAATCATCCGCGTGGTGTTGCGAAACGCGGGATGCGTCGTGACGTCCTTGACGCGTTCGCCGTAGATGTAGATCTCCCGGCCGTCGCGGAGGCTTTCGATGTACTCCGTGCCGGTAAATGGCCGCGACAGGCCAGCGGTCTGAGTCATGGGTCCTATCCCTCCAGCTCTTTGGCTCTCGTGTTCCATTCCGCCATGAAGCGGAACGCGTTCTCCCTCGGCGGCTGCGGCGCGAACGTCTCGAGCCAAATCACCGGCTCGCGGCTGACGTTGGCGAACGCGTGGACGCACCCCACCGCGGTCCACAGCACGTCACCCGGGCGGGCCGTGTATTTCTTGCCGTCCATCGTGGCCTCGACCTCGCCGCTCAGGATGAAGTAGCCCTCTTCGAAGGTGTGATCGTGCAGGGCGATACTGATGCCTGGCTGGTACTCGATGAAGAGCAGGCGGTGGTGCGCGGCGCCGAACTTCTCGTCCACGAGCCAGTTGAGGAACACGCCCTCGAGGCCCTTGAGCACGTTCTGCCGCTCCGCCACGGGAGGAATCTGGCTGGCGTCGAAATGGCCCAGGAGGCTCCCTCGCAGGTTCGAGAGATCCAGGAGCGGCGCCGACTGCGGCACCGCGTGGCCTTTCGGAAAGAAGGTGTCGCGCTCGGCTCCGTGCGGCTTGGGCTGCGGAGCCCCCATCTGCAGCCAGCGGACGGGCGTGGAGCCGACAGCACGCAGGCCGTGCGGCGTGCCGACCTTGATGGCGCCGTAGTCGCCGGCGCCCAGCAGGTACGACTCCTCGTTGATGACCATCACGGCCTGGCCGCTGAGGATGTAGAAGCCCTCTTCGAACGAGTGCACGTGCCGATGCAGCACGGCGCCCGGCGGCAGCTGGGCAATGCTGAGCCCGGTGTGCACCGACCCGCTACTGCGGTTGATGAGATCGGCTTGAACGTATCCGTCGCCGTGGCCCGCGAAAACGGGATGCGACACCAGCGCCGATTCCTCGAACTTGCCGAAGTAATGCATCGTGATTGATCCGCGACCGGCGCGTGTGGAGCGCCACCTGAGCGGCGGCAATTGTACCCTTGGACTTCCGCGGCGTCCACGCGTCCTGACCCTTCAGTGGTATACGTAAATGACGATTTTCTGGTGTCTCATTCCATAATCATCATGAGTCACGCGCGTTCTTCCAGGTTGGCGCTCTTCATGCTCGTGCTCGCGAGCGGCGTGGCGGGCTGCGGCGACTCGACGCCGGCAACTACCGGCACGCCCACCGGCTCAGGGCCGCAGATGCGCCCGGTCGCGAGCGTGGACCAGGTAATGGACGGGATCATCATCCCGGCCTCGCAGCGCGTGTTCGACGCGGTGGTCTACGTGAACGGCGTCCTGGAGCAATCGCCAAAAAACGACGACGACTGGTTCGGGATCCAGATGCAGGCGCTTGCCGTGGCCGAGGCTGGCAACCTGCTGATGATGCCGCCGCGCGCGAAGGACACCGGCGACTGGCTCACGTTCTCACGCGCGCTGACCGACAGCGCCTACCGCGTGGCGCAAGCCGCAGAAGCCAAGAACCTGGATCTCGTGCTGAAGACCGGCGGCGAGATGTATGTCGCCTGTACGCAATGCCATGAGAAGTACCTCACCATGCCGGAACAGCAGTGAGGCATTGCGCTAGCCGTTCGTAGTTCGTAGTTCGTAGTTGGTAGCTCAGACAGAACCACGAACTACGAACCACGAACCACGAACAGCCGCGACCGTCGCTTATTTCGCGCGTCCTTTGAATCCCTGTGCGACGGTCGGAATCGAGATGATCTCGGCATCCCTTGCGTCGCCCTTGCGAATCGAGACCACTGCGTAGAGCGTCTTCTTGTCCGGTCCGCTGAAGGCCGTGGTGATCACGCCCTGCGGCGTGGGGATCAAACCGAGATACTTGCCGTCAGGGCCCGCGACCTGCACGCCGGATGCGCCCGTGACGTAGATGCGCCCTTCGGAGTCAATGGCGATCCCGTCGCCGCCTCCCTCGGGAAACGCCACGAACTCGCGCTGGTTGGTCAGCGCCCCGCTGGGCTGCACGTCGAACGCCGCGACCGACTGGCCGTTTGTGACGTAGACCGTCTTCTCGTCGCGGCTCAGCAGCACGCCGTTGGTGCGCAGGTTCTCGCCGTACCGCGTCACGGTGCCCTTGGCGTCGGCGTAGAACAGACCGCCCATCGTGAAGTAGACACCGCCCTTGCTGTCGGCGGTGACGTCGTTGATCACGCCGCCGAGGCACTCGAGCGGATCGCCGTTGATCCTGTTGGCCAGCAGCTTGCGCTCGGGCGCCAGCTGCCAGACCGCCGTACCGATGCCGCGCTGCACGATGAACAGTGCCCCCTTGGGACTGAACGACAGCGCGCCCCCGGTGTTGGTGTCCTTGTAGGCCACCGAGGTCTTGCCGTCTCTGTCCAGCTTCAGGACTGTCGCATTGTCGTTCTGCGCGATGAGCAGCCCGCCGTCCGGCGTTCCCACGATGCCGTCGGCGTTGTTGCCGGCGGTCTCCCAGACCTTGGTCCACTTCTGCCCGGCCGCAATGACACCTGGAATCTCGGTGGCCACGGCATCACGAGGGCCTTGAGGTGCAGCCGCGGCGCCACGCCCACCGGCGGCGCCCGCGGCAGCCGGACCCCCACCTCGAGCCGCTGGTGCCGGGGGCGGCGTCTTGCAGGTGTCGATCACCGACTTGTACCGAGGATCGGCGGGCGCCTGCAGGCTGGGCGCGGAAGGGGCCTGCGCGGTTACGAGGGCCGCGCCGAAGAGCGCGGCAAATGCGCCGGAAAGTATCTGGGCTCTCATCTCTCCTCCGCAACGACTATATAGGGGACCAGCTGCAGCGGCTAACGCCGCAACGACTACACTAGAACACTTCGATCTCGACGACGTGAGCTTCGCCGGCGCCCTGGTGCGCCACGGTAAAAGCGTCCGCTGCACCCACCACCGCCCATCGCGACGACTGGTCGAGGCGCCGCAACCCGTGACTGTTCGACGACAGCAGCGCGGTGCCCGAGATCAGCACCACGACAGACGCCACGGCTCGCGCGCGCCGCAGCGTCTCGCCCCCCTTCAACCGCACTGACGAGGCGCGAAAAGCGCGACCCTCGGTCAGCTGGCGCACGCCTGGCGCGGACACGGCGGGCACCGCACGCCAGCCCGACTGCTTCACGCTTTCGACCGCGATGAGACGGTAGGGATCCGGACCCACGTTTTGGATCGTGTGGACACCCCTCTTACCGGCGTACTCCACCGTGCTCGTGTCGCCGAGCGGGCGGCGGGGCCGGACGGCACCCCAATCCTCGCCGGGCGTGCGAATGCGCGTATCCGCCTGGCCGATCGACACCGTCACGAGGTCGTGGTCGTGGCTGTGATCGAGAGTCGTGACGCCAGGAGGAATGTTGACGTCCAGGACGCGCAGGCGCGCGTCCTCATAAACGACTCGATGGTGAGGTTCTTCTCCGACAGGAACTTGGGCGAAAGAAGATGCGCCCAGTGCGACGACGAGAGCGAATGTCGCAGTAAGGCGCACCATCTTCTTTGTGAATTGTGAATTGTGAATTGTGAATTGTGGCTTTAGTTAGCCGTCCCCTCGGGCGCCTCGATCGGCTTCCCATCCGGCCCCAGCGGCACGGGCACGCGGTTCGCGATCGGCTTGATCGACTTCAGGTACGCCAGGATGGCCTTCAGATCGTCTGGCGGGAGCTGCCCGTACCAGTTCCAGGGCATCGGCGGCAGAATCGGACGGCCGGCGCCCATGTGCTTCCCCTTCTGCAGGGCGTTCACGAACATGTCGTCGGTCCAGATCCCGATGCCCGTGTTCTCGTCAGGCGTCAGGTTGGCCGCGTAGGTCACGCCCCACGGTCCGCTCCATGCCGTGAGGTTGCCGTTGATGTGGATCTCATAGGGGCTGCCCGCCGGCGTCTTGAAGGGCGCGGTCACCGCCTCGTCCTGGGGATGACCCATCAGCATCCGGTCCATATCGGCTTCCGGGCCGTTGGGCCCGAGCTTCTTCGGCGTGTGGCAGTCGTGGCAGCCGCCGCCGATCACCAGCATCCGGCCGCGATCGACCTGCGACGCTGCCGTCGCGGCCGGCGCCGCGGGCTCGGTGGTCGCGGGAGCAGGAGCAGGCGCGGGGCTACAACCAACCAGTGCGACCGCCAGCGCCATCGACAGCGGGGCCGCGCGATATGTCCAGAAGCCCATCGGCTTCACCTCTCATGTAGTGTGATCGGACGTTCTGAGCGTCGAGCGGCACGAATATACAACATCTTCCTTGGGCCTTTCCTTGTAGCCTTTCGCCTTTTCTGGATACCATTTAACGCTTGCTCCGTAAGTACATCTTCTCCACAGACCACAAGGTCATCGGCCTCCAGTACACCTTCACCAGCATGTTCTTCCTGCTGGTGCGTCGTGGGTGGAAGGCGGCGTGCTGGTGGCTGAGGTCGTGCTCCTGGCGTTCTTCTCGGTCCCGGCCTGGAGCAATCGCGTGGACGATCTGCCGGACGAATCGCAGGCGACGCTGGTGCGCGTCGTCTCCGAGCAGTTTGCGTGGAACGTCCACTATCCGGGCGCGGACGGCATGTTCGGCAGGACCGACATCACCCTGGTCGGACCCGACAACCCGTTGGGGCTCGACGACACCGACGACGCGGCGCTGGACGACATCATCACCGACCGCCTGAACATGCCGGTGAACAAACCCGTGCTGGTCATGTTGTCGAGCAAGGACGTGGTCCACAGCTTCGGCCTTGCGCAGATGCGCGTGAAGCAGGACGCGGTGCCGGGGCTCGTGCAACCCGTGTGGTTCACCCCCACGAGGACCGGCACGTGGGACATAGCTTGCTCTCAGCTATGCGGTTTGGGGCATTACCGGATGAAGGGCACCTACGAAGTGATGACCCAAGCCGACTACGACGCCTGGCAGGCCGAAGAAGCAGCGCTCCTCGGCGGCGGACCGTAGTCGCACGCATCCCCTTAACCAATCGGACTCCAAGCCGGGTGTACACTCGTCGGCGGTGTCCGAGACGTCTCTCCACACCTGAGAGGTAACACTTATGACGTTCGTGAGTCGCACGATCGCATTGGCGGTGGCAGGCGTGTTGGCGCTCGGCGCATCCACGGTTTCCGCGCAGACTCTCGTGGGCAACTGGGGCCCGATCAATCACGAGGATGCCGCGGAACGCGGGGCGGGTCCCTCGCTCGTCGACTACTCGGGGCTGCCGCTCACCGAGGCCGGCCGCCAGCGCGGGCTGACATGGGACGCGGGCCTGCTGTCGATGCCCGAGCACCAGTGCAAGCCGCATCCGTCCACGTACGGCTATCGCGGCATCGGCGGGCCGCGCATCGACCGCATCGTGGACCCCAAGAACTTCTCCGTCATCGCGCTCACGATGCACATCCCGTGGATGGAGCAGCGGCGCGTCGTGTGGCTGGACGGCCGTCCGCATCCGCCCGAGTATGCCGCGCACACGTGGCAGGGGTTCTCGACCGGACGCTGGGAAGGTGAAACGCTCGTCGTGGACACCACGCACCTCAAAGCTGGCTGGATCCGGCGCAATGGGCTGGCGCTGAGCGACAAGGCCACCATGCGCGAGTACTTCATCCGTCACGGCAACACGATGACGCACACCTATGTGATCTCGGACCCGTACTACCTGTCGGAGCCGATGATCAAGACCAGCGGATTCCAGCTGGCCAACAACGACAACCTGGCGCCCTATCCGTGCCAGGCGGTCGAGGAAGTGGATCGGCCCGCCGGCGTCGTGCCCAGCTACATGCCGGGGAAGAACCCGTACCAGGAGGAATTCGCCAAGCGGTACAACCTGCCGCTCAAGGGTGTGCTCGGCGGCGCCGAGACCGCCCTCCCCGAGTTCGTCCGCGGCATGGACACGTCGGCGTCGATGAAAGCCGAAGCGGGCACGGGCCGCTAGCGTGGCGGTGCGATTCGCAAGCGGTCTGACGGCCCTGGCCGTCGTCTTCGCCGGCGCCAGCGGGCTCGTCGCGCAACAGGGCCGGGCCGACACCGCGGAGATCAAGGCCCATCACATCCAGGGCAAGATCCACATGCTGGTGGGCGCGGGGGCCAACGTCCTCATCAGCGTCGGCGACGACGGCGTGCTGATCGTGGACAGCGGAGCCGCCGGCATGTCGGAGAAGTTGCTGGCAAAGATCAACGACGTGTCGGGCGGCAAGCCGATCCGCCTCGTGATCAACACCCACTATCACCCCGATCACACGGGCGGCAACGAGTTGATCGCCAAGTCAGGCGGGGCGATCGTGGCCGGCAACTTCGCCCAGCAGATCAACAACCGCACGGGCGGAGGCGGCACGGCGTTCATCTTCGCGCACGAAAACACGCTGCGCCATTTCGAGCTGGCCCCGGCCGGCCAGACGGCGCCCCCGGTGGGCGCGTGGCCGACCGACGTCTTCTTCGGCAAGCGCAAGGACTTCTCGTTCAACGGCGAGGCCGTGGTCTTGCTGTTCGAGCCGAACGCCCACACGGACGGCGACATCCTGGTGCACTTCCGCGGCTCGGACGTGGTGGCCGCGGGCGACGTGTACATCAACACGTCGTACCCGACGATCGAACGCGCCAGCGGCGGCAGCATCAATAGTTACCTGACGGCCCTCAACGATCTGCTCGAGGTCACGGTGCCGCTGGACAAGCAGGAGGCCGGGACGTTCGTGGTGCCGGGGCACGGCCGGCTGGCCGACGAAGCCGATGTGGTCGAGTACCGCGACATGCTGACCATCGTGCGGGACCGCGTGGAAGCGTTGAAGAAGGGCGGGATGACGCTGCAGCAGGTGATCGCGGCACGCCCGTCGCTCGACTACGACGGCCGCTACGGCGCGGAGAAGGGCCCTGGCTCGGCTGCGTCGTTCATCGAAAGCGTGTATGCCGGCGTGGGGGGAAGTAACGTGCGCGCGGCCGTTGTGGCAGTGCTCGCCGTGTGCGTCGGCACGGCCGTCCTGGCGCAGGGACCCGAGGGACGAGGTGGCGCGGCGGCGGCGGCCAGGCGCGGGCGCTCCGCGCGCGCGGCGCACTCCGCCGGCCCCGCTGACCCCGCAACAGCTGGCGCCCCAGAACCTGAGCCTGACCGGCTACTGGGTGTCGGTCGTCAACGAGGACTGGCGCTGGCGCATGGTCACGCCGCCGCAAGGGCGACTTCGTCGAGCCTGCCGCTGAACCCCGAGGGCATCAAGGTCGGCAAGCGTGGACGCCGGCGCAGGACGGATCGTGTCTGGCCTACGGCATGGCGGGGCTGATGCGCATGCCGCTGCGCGATCCACGTCACCTGGCAGGACCCGCAGACGCTGAAGATCGAGACCGACGCCGGCCAGCAGACGCGGCTGCTCCACTTCGACGCCTCGAAGGCGCCCACGACCGCATCGGCCCAGGGCCGCTCGGTGGCGCAGTGGGAAAGCCCGGCGCGTGGCCGGGGCGGGCAAGGCGGCGGCGGAGGCGGCGGCCGCGGTGGGCCTCCCCCACCCCCGAGCGCGCCGCAATTCGGCACGCTGAAGGTCACGACCGACCATCTGACGCCTGGCTGGATTCGACGGAACGGCGCGCCCTACAGCGAGGGGGCGGTGGTCGAGGAGTACTTCGACAACATCGACTCGACGAACAAGGACAAGTGGCTGATCGTCACCACGACGGTCAAGGACCCCAAGTATCTGAACGCCGACTACATCACCAGCTCGCACTTCAAACGCGAAGCGGCGGCGGAAGGCCCCCGGCCGAAGAACTGGTTGTCGGCGCCCTGTAAGACGAGCTGAAGCTCGCCTTCAGGATTCAGATTCAAATTCACAACGCAGTCGAACTGCATCAGTGGATTGCGGAACTGCGTTCCGGGCAGAAGAAAACGGCGAAGGTTCGAGAGAACCTTCGCCTCAGTGCAGTTTGTGAATTGTGAATTGTGAATTGTGAATTCCCAGACCGCTCCTACGCGCGCCTTTCATCGCGAAGTTCGCGGTCGCCCCCCTTGCGTCGACCGTGACCTTGGCGGTCTGGGTGCCCAGCTGCTCGTGCCACACCTCGACGGTGTAGCTGCCGGGTGGCAGTCCCTTGATCTCGAAGGTCCCATCGGCCTTGCTGACCGCGAAGAACGGGTGCGCCAGCACGCCGGCATAGGCGTTCATCCAGCCGTGGACGTCGCAGCGGAAAGGCACCATCACCTCCACCTTGTCGAAGGTGCGGGTGGACTTCATCCCCTTGGTGGGCTGGCCGAAGTTGAACTCCCGGTTGACCTTCGGGACGGCGTGGACGTTGTGGAGCGTGCCGTCGCTGTTGCGGACCTCGAGCGGCTGTCCCACCTGGATTCCGATGACGTGCGGCATGTACCTGCAGCCCTGCTGGTCCAGGACGACCGGCGTCTTCGGGGCCGGAAACGTTCGGTTTCCAAGCCCATCCTTCACGTAGACAAACGCGTTCTGCAGGCCGTTTCCCGGGCCCACGACCAGGACCTCGGACAGCGTGGCGCCCTTGCCTTCGGGCATGCAGAGCGGGTCTGACCCCATGCGCACGACCCGCGGGCGCGCCGCCCGGCCTTCATAGGTGATCTTGCCGACGACCGTCCCAGCCGGCGCCGCCGGCGCGTTTCCGCGCTGCGCCGTCGCCGCCGCCGTCGCCAGCACCATGGCCGTCAGTCCCGCGGCCACGCCCCCCAGTGTTCGCATCGTCATTCGATGGTGATCCCCCGCGTTGAGCGCTCAGCCAGTCGATCATAGCTGGACACAGGAGCGGTGCTCTAGTGCAATAATTGTCGGCTGCGGTCGCTGGGTCGGAGGTCCATCCTGCCCCACGTCGGGCCCGCCGCTCCACCTGGAGCGCGGGTACGGCCGCCAAGTTCGCTACGCCAACCAACACGAGGACGAGATGGCAACGAAAATCGTAGACAAGCTGCTTCCGACCACGATGGTCGGGTCGTATCCGCGGCCGCAGTGGTTCAAGCACCAGCTGCTCGGCCGCGATATTCGCGTCGCCTTCAAGGAAGTGCAGCACGAAGAGGCATATACCGACGCCGTGGCCGCGGTGATCAAGGACCAGGAGAACGCCGGCCTGGACATCGTGACCGACGGCAACATGTGGTACGACGACTACGTCGGCGTCATCGGCTCGTTCTGCTGGTATCTCTACGAGCGCATCCCGGGGTTCGAGCACACGCGCAACCCGCACCCGTCGGTGATCGGTGCCGGTCCGAGCGTGGGCAAGGCATTCCTCGACGACTGGGGTGGCGTCATCAACAACGGCCCGGTGGACAAGCAGGGCGACGCGCTGCGCTGGACCGACCTCTTCCAGATCGCCAAGGGCCAGACGAACAAGCCGGTCAAGGTCTCGATCGGCGCCGGCCCGGCCAACCTGGCGTGGCACGTCTACTTCAACGACAAGTCGCACTACAAGAACGCCAAGGACCTGACGTTCGCGCTCTGCCCGATCTTCAACAAGGAGATGAAGGAGCTGGTCAAGGCCGGCGCCAACTACTTCCAGATCGAGGACCTGGGCGCGTGGCTGCCGCTCTTCAGCGGCAACAAGAAGGAAGACTACGCGTGGGTGCGCGAGAGCATCGAGCGCATGACCGACGGCGTGGACGCGAAGATCGGCTGGCACTTCTGCTTCGGCAACGCCTGGGGCAACGACATCATCAGCGCCAACTTTCCCCAGGGCTATCAGACCGTGCTGCCGCACTTCTTCGGCACCGCCGGCGTGGACGAGTTCGTCCTCGACTACGCCAACCGCCACATGGACGGCGTGGACTTCCTCAAGAACCTGCCGGCCAACCAGGGCATCCAGCTGGGCGTGCTCGACATCCGCACCAACGCGATCGAGACCCCGACGGTCATCGCCGAGCGCATCCGGCTCGCGCTGAAGCACATCCCGGCCGAGAAGATCACGCTCAGCAGCGACTGCGGCATGAAGCCGCTGTCGCGCATGGTGGCCAAGATGAAGCTGGGCGCGCTGGTCGAGGGCGCCAACATCGTCCGCAAGGAAATCGGCGGCTAGTCACCCTTCACCCCCTATTCAACAGAGGCAACAACGTATGGCAAAAGTGATTGCAGTGCTGGGTTCGACGGGTGGACAGGGCGGCGGCCTGTGCCGCGCGATCCTGGCGGATCCGGGCGGCGGCTTCTCGTGCCGCGCCATCACGCGTGACCCCAGCAAGGACAAGGCGAAGGCGCTGGCCGCGGCCGGCGCCGAGGTGGTGGCGGCCGACCTGGACGACGTCGAGAGCCTGAAGAAGGCGTTCGCCGGCGCCCACGGCGTGTTCGGCGTGACCAACTTCTGGGAGCACTTCTCGGCCGAGAAGGAGAAGCAGCAGGCCAAGAACATCGCCGAAGCGGCCAAGGCCGCGGGCGTGAAGCACGTGGTGTGGTCCACGCTCGAAGACACGCGCCAGTGGATGAAGGCGGACGACACGCGCATGCCGATGCTGCAGGGCAGCTACCGCGTGCCGCACTTCGATGCGAAGGCCGAGGCCAACGCCTTCTTCGCGGGCGTGCCGACCACGTTCCTGTGGACGACGTTCTACTGGGACAACCTCTACATGTTCGGGCTGGCGCCGAAGAAGGGCGAGGACGGCAAGTACGCCTGGGCCTTCCCGCTCGGCAACGCCAAGATGGCGGGCATCGCGGTCGAGGACATCGGCAAGAGCGCCTACGGCATCTTCAAGGCCGGCGACCAGTACGTCGGCAAGACCGTGGGCATCATGGGCGAGGCCCTGACCGTCGAAGAGATGGGCAAGAAGCTCGAGACAGGGCCTCGGCATCGGCCCGGTGACCTACAACGCGGTGGACGCCAACACCTACCGCAGCTGGGGCTTCCCCGGGCGCCGACGAGATGGGCAACATGTTCCAGGTCTACCGGGACTTCGAGCAGCCGTTCCTGGCCAACCGCAGCGTCGCCACCGCCAAGCAGCTGAATCCGCAGCTGCAGGACTTCAGCACGTGGCTGGCGACTAACAAGAGCAAGGTTCCCGTCTAGACGCGGGAACCGGGCCAAGGCTAAAGGCTAAAGGCAAAAGGCTAAAGGCAGAGCGGGGGCGGGCGGGTCTCACGACTCACCCGCCCTTTCTCTTTTGGCCCTACAATCACGGGGACCGCGACTCGCTGGTAAACAACGCGACTTCAGCCGCAGTAGACCAAATAGGCCCGTCCAGGTGACCCCACCCTTCTGTCGTCCAACCCCGGCGGGCCGCTTCCGCAGCATTGCTGCCCTCGCGCTCGTGCGCCGGCGTTCTTGCAGCGGCCTGCACCGGCGAGCGTGAGGCCAGGTCCGGGGCGGAAACGCCCGCGGGCCAGGGCCGCGGCGGACGCGGCGGCGAGGGCCCGGTCCCGGTCGTGACCGCAACCGCGGTCACCAAGTCGGTGCCCGTCACGGAAACCGCGGTCGGCACCGTGGAGGCCATCTCCACCGTGCAGGTGCGCTCCCAGGTGACGGGCCGGCTCGCGAAGGTGCACTTCGCCGAAGGGGAGGAGGTCAAGGCGGGCCAGCTCCTGTTCACACTGGACCCGCAGCCATTCCAGGTCGCGCTCGACCAGGCGACCGCGGCGCTGGCCCGCGACACCGCACAGGCCGACAACGCCCAGGCCCAGGTGGCACGGCTCAAGAACCTGCTCGACCGCGGCCTGATCCCGCGAGAGCAGTACGAGACGCAGGTGGCCAACGCCGCGGCCCTCAAGGCCACGACCGACGCCGACCGCGCCGCGGTGGCGGCGGCGGAGTTGAACCTGCAGTACACGCGCATCCTGGCACCGGCGGCCGGCCGCACCGGCGCCCTGCAGGCGCACGAAGGCGACTTGATTCAGACCGGCGGGCAGGCGCCGCTCGTGGTGATGAACCAGTTGGCGCCCATCTACGTGGCGTTCTCCGTCCCGGGCAAGCTGCTCGACAGCATCCGGCGGCTTCAACGAGCGGCGCCCCTCCGCGTCAGCGCGACCGCGCCAGGAGCCACCGACGCGGCAGGCCACGGTGTACGGGCCGGCTGACGTTCATCGACAACTCGGTCGACGCGACGACGGGCACGATCAAGTTGAAAGCCACCTTCGACAACGCCGGCAATCGCCTCTGGCCCGGGCAGTTCGTGGATGCGACGCTGTTCCTCAGCGCCGATCCCAACGCCGTCGTGGTGCCGTCGCTCGCCGTCCAGGCGGGACAGGCAGGGTCCGTACGTGTTCGTTGTCGATGGCGAATCCAAGGTCGAGATGCGGCCGGTGACGGTCGCCCGCACCGAGGGCGACGAATCGGTGATCGCCACGGGGCTCAAGGCCGGCGAGGTCGTCGTCACCGACGGTCATCTCAGGTTGACGCCCGGCGCGCGGGTGACGAGCCGCCAGTCCAGCCAGCGGCGAGGCGGGGGCATCATGAACTTCTCGGACGTCTTCATTCGCCGGCCGGTGGCGACGACGCTCATCATCCTGGCGATCGTGATCTTCGGCGGCGATGAGCTACCTGCAGCTGCCGGTCAGCGACCTGCCGACCGTGGACTACCCCACCATCCAGGTCCAGGCGTCGCTGCCCGGAGCGAGCCCCGAAACCATGGCGGCGGCCGTGGCCACGCCGCTCGAGAAGCAGTTCTCGGCGATCGCCGGCGTGGATTCGATCAGCTCGACCAACTCGCTCGGCAGCACCAACATCACCATCCAGTTCACGCTCGACCGCGACATCGACGCCGCGGCGCAGGACGTGCAGGCGATGATCGCGCGCGCCGCGCGCCAGCTGCCGCCCGACATGCCGACGCCGCCGTCGCTGCAGAAGGTCAACCCGGCGGACCAGCCGATCCTGTTCCTGGCGCTCAGCTCCGACACGCTGCCGCTGTCACAGGTGAACGAGTACGCGGAGACGGTGATCGCGCAGCGGCTGTCCACCGTGACGGGCGTCGCGCAGGTGAACATCAACGGCGCCCAGAAGTTCGCCGTGCGGATCGACCTCGACCCGCGGGAGCTGGCGTCGCGGCAGATCGGCATCGACCAGGTGGCCCAGGCGGTCGCAGTCAGTCGAACTCGAACCTGCCGACCGGCACGCTGGCCGGCCCGCGGCAGTCGTTCGTCGTCGAGGCCGACGGCAAGCTGATGTCGGCGGCCGGGTACCGGGAGGTCGTCGTCGCCTACCGGAACGGCTCGCCGGTGCGTCTCCACGAGGTGGCGCGCGTCTTCGACGGCGTGGAGAACGACAAGACCGGGGCCCATCAACGCACGACTCGACGCCGTCTTCGTCTCGATTCAGCGCCAGCCCGGCGCCAACACCGTGCAGATCATCGACTCGATCCGCGCGTTGATGCCGGCACTGCGGGCGCAGCTTCCCGCCGCGGTCAACCTGGACGTCCGCAGCGACCGTTCGAAGTCGATCCGCGAGTCGGTGGCCGACGTGAAGTTCACCCTCGTGCTCACGATGGGGCTCGTGGTGCTGGTGATCTTCCTCTTCCTCCGCAACGTGTCGGCGACCGTGATCCCGAGCCTGGCGCTGCCGGTCTCGGTGATCGGCACGTTCGCGGTGATGTACGCGTTCGGCTTCAGCCTCGACAACCTGTCGCTGATGGCGCTCACGCTCGCCGTGGGGTTCGTCGTGGACGACGCCATCGTGATGCTGGAGAACATCGTCCGGCACATGGAACTGGGCAAGCCTCCGATGGAGGCGGCGTTCGCCGGCTCGAAGGAAGTGGCGTTCACCATCCTGTCGATGACCGTGTCGCTGGCGGCGGTGTTCATCCCGGTGCTGTTCATGGGCGGCATCGTCGGCCGCCTGATGCACGAATTCGCCGTCACCATCGCGGCGGCCATCCTGGTGTCGGGTGTCGTGTCGGTCACGCTGACGCCGATGCTGTGCAGCCGGTTCCTCAAGCCGCCCCACGAAACGACCCACGGGGCGATGTTCCGGGCGACCGAGCGGATGTTCGATCTCGTGCTGGCCGGGCTACGCGTGGACGCTGCGGCACACGCTGCGATTCCGCCCCGTGGCCATGGCCGTGTCGATCGCGCTCGTCGCCGGCACGTACGTCCTGTTCACGATGGTGCCGACCGGGTTCATCCCGAGCGAGGATACGGGCCAGATTCAAGCCCAGACCGAGGGCGTGCAGGGCATCGGCTTCGAGGCGATGCGGCAGCACCAGTACGAGGCCACCGAGATCGTGGCCGCCGATCCCAACGTCGCGTCGGTGGCGGGCATGATCCAGGGCGGCAATCAGGGCCGGCTGTTCATCGAGCTCAAGCCGCGCGAGGAGCGCGAGCTGAACGCCGACCAGGTGATCGAGGCGCTGCGGCCCAAGCTGGCGCAGGTCCCCGGCTTCCGCGTGTTCCTGCAGAACCCGCCGCTGATTCGCATCGGCGGGCAGAACACGCGCAGCCTCTACCAGTTGACGCTGCAGAATCCCGACACCAGGGAGCTGTACGAGGTGGCGCCGAAGTTCGAGGAGCGGCTTCGCCAGATCCCGGGCCTGCAGGACGTGACGAGCGACCTGCAGATCAAGAGCCCGCAGATCAACGTCGCGTTCGACCGCGACCGGATCGCCCAGCTCGGGCTCTCCGTGGACGCCGTGCAGGGCGCCCTCAGCAGCGCCTACGGCACGCGCCAGGTCTCGACCATCTTCGCTCCCACCAATCAGTACGCGGTGATCATGCAGGTCGCGCCGGAATTCCAGCAGAGCCCGGCGGCGTTGTCGATGCTCCACCTGCGCGGCCGCGGCGAACAACTGGTGCCGCTCTCCGCCGTGGCGACATCGAGGCCGGCGGTGGGCCCGCTGCAGGTGAACCACGTCGGGCAGTTGCCGTCGGTCACGCTCTCCTTCAACCTGCGGCCCGGTGTCGCGCTCGGCGACGCGGTGGCGGCCGTGGAGGCCGCCGCCCTCGATTCGCTGCCGGACACCGTCGCTCGCCAGCTTCCAGGGCACGGCGCAGGCCTTCCAGTCGTCGATGCAGGGCCTGGGCCTCGTGCTGCTGATGGCGATCGTGGTGATCTACATCGTGCTCGGCATCCTGTACGAGAGCTTCATCCACCCCTTCACGATTCTGTCGGGGCTTCCGGCCGCCGGCTTCGGCGCGCTGCTGACGCTGCTCATCTTCAAGACCGACCTGAACATCTACGCCTTTGTCGGCATCATCATGCTGGTCGGCCTGGTGAAGAAGAACGGCATCATGATGGTGGACTTCGCCATCGAGGCGCGCCGGCGTGACGCCAAGACGGCTTCCGAGGCCATCTACGAGGCATGCCTCGTCCGCTTCCGGCCGATCATGATGACGACGATGGCGGCGCTGGCCGGCACGCTCCCGATCGCGCTCGGGATTGGCGCCGGCGCCGAGTCGCGGCAGCCGCTCGGCCTGGCCGTGGTCGGGGGCCTGCTGGTCTCGCAGACGCTCACGCTCTACCTGACGCCGGTGTTCTACACCTACATGGAGGACCTGAGCGGACTTCTGTCGCGCCGCCGCCCGGTGGGCGTGGCGTTCGAACGCCCGGGCGAAGGCGCCAGCGCCGGCGCGCGCGCGCCGCGCTGACCGGGAGCGAAGTGTTTTTTGGCAAAGTGATTCGACAGCGTGCCCTTGGGCCGGCTCGACGATTGCCACCCCGTCCAGGGCCGACCAGTCCGTCGCCGACCTGCGCCGCAGCTCGCGTAAGCGGCGGTTGAACTTGCCCTGCCAGCACGACCGCTGCTCGCGTCCCTCCACCACCTCGATCATGTCGAGCACCGCCTTGCAGATGTCGGACGGCGTGTTGTCGAGCCCCTCGAAGCGTCCGTTCTTGAACCCGACTCGCAGATAGTCCTCGGTGAGCATCTCGGCGACCGAGAGCACGCGGCCCGTGGCAAGGTCGCGCGCCAGCTTGCAGATGATGCGATTGCTGCCGCGTGACAGGTCGCGAAAGTGCACGGCGTTCACGGTCAGCACCGGCACACCCAGGAGGACGGCCAGCCACGACGGCCCCGAATCGCAGCCGATCAGGAAGGCGCTGCGCATCGTGCACCACACTTCCAGCGATTCACTGCGCGAAGGAGAAGTGGCGAGATTGACGACGCCTGGCAGATCGATGGGAGCGTCATCGTCGGGTCGCCCAGGCGCACCACGGTGTAGCCTCGCTCGACCAGCGCGCGAAACGCCTTGAAGTAGCTGGCGACGTTGGCGTTGCGCCACTCGTCCCACTGCCGCTGGCGCAGCCCGGCGCTGGCCCGGTAGCCGGACTCGCGGGCGTGCACCGTGACGATCGGCCTGCCGGGTCCGATGCCCAGGCGCGCCGCCTCCTTCGCGGCCTGCTGTTCGAGCCTTGGCGGCAAGCGCAGGCGGATCAGGGCCGGGGGCATGTGCGCGCGCTCCAGATCGTGGAGCCTTTGCATCACCTGGCGCTCGGTAACAGCTGCTCCCACGACGCCTGCACTCGAGCGGCGTAGCGCGCGTTCACCGACTTCAGCCACCGGATCACAGGCCCCCGCCGCGTCAACCGGCGGCGCAACACACGAGGCAGCCACCGGGACCGTTCGACGGCCAGATAGACCGGCCCAAGCAGGAGCCGCGCACAGCGAATGTTCCAGCCAGAGCCAGGGCTGGCCGACCCGAAACGGTGCGCTGGCCGTCCACAGACACCGCAGATACCAGCCACGCCAACTGGCGGGCGGCACGATCTCGACGTCGTCGCTGGTCAGCCGCATGACCGCGGCGTTCAGTGCTCTGCGGGGACGAACGAAGCACACGGCGGCCGGCAGCAGCTGCGCTGCCAGCAGAGCCCGTCTCATCCTGATGAGCATCATGCCGTAGCCAACGCCCTTGCCGTCGGCACTGGAGTGGAGATCGACGAGCAGGCACCTGGCGCGAGCGGAATGGATGAGCAGATGCTCCATGCCTCATCGACATCAAAGCGCGGGCCAGCGGCGCGGCGGCGCGAATGTGCGGTTTTCAGCCGTGGCGAGTGACGCGAAACGATACGTAGGGGGAGCAGTCTCCAGTCTCCCAGTTCTGAGGGCCTCACCCGCCTCTTCTGTTTTTGCCTTTCCGCTACAATCGCCCCATGTTTCGGATGGTGGCGCTTCTCGGCGCGGTAACGGCGTTTGGAGCCGCGTTCTTTCATGGCGGCATCTCGCTACAGGGGCAGGGTCGCGCGACTGACCCGTGCACGGGGTCGCGTGATCTCCGGCTGACGAACGGGCGGTTCGTCACGATGGACGCGCGGGGCACCACGGCGTCCGAACTGGTCATCCAGAACGGCCGCATCACGTCGGTCGGGCCCAGCCGCGGCCGTCTCAGCCCGTGCACGCGCACCGTGAATCTCGGTGGGCGCACGGCCGTGCCGGGACTCATCGACAACCACAACCACATCGTGCTCCTGGGCATCCGGCCGGGCTATCACACGCCGCTCGAAGGCCTGGGGACCATCCCGGCCGTCCAGGCGGCGCTCACGGCTCGCGCCAAGGGCGTGCCCGCGGGCGCGTTCGTGACGTCGATGGGCGGGTGGAACCCGGCGCAATTCGCCGAGAAGCGGCTGCCGACGCTGGCGGAGCTGGATGCGGCGCGCCCAACCATCCGGCGCTCATCTTCCAGGCGTTCACGGGACCGGCGGCCACCAACACGCGCGGCAAGACGTTCTTCGCCTCGAAGGGTGTGGCCGTCAGCGACACTGGCGCCATCGCCGCCAATGCGCCCTCGCTGGCCGCGTTGAACGCGCTGCGCGCCGCCCAGACGCTGGACGACCGCCAGCGCGGGACCGCGGATGCCATGGCGTATGCGGCGCGGTGGGCTTGACGACCAACGTGGACATGGGCGCGTTCAACCTGCCGGGAACCCCCGACCTGCAGGGCTCGTTCGAGGCCGACACGCTGGCCAGCGCCGACCAGGGGCGCATGTACGACGCCGTTGTCGGCCCTGCATGCGCGCGGCGACATGACCACGCGGGTGCGCATCTTCTTCCTGACGATGGACACGCGGCCCGACGTGCCCATGCTCTCGGCGCGGCTGCGCAACACACTCGGCGGCTTCGGCGACGACATGCTGCGCATCTCGGGCATCGGCGAGTTCGCGACCAGCTGGCCGCTCTTTGGCCAGAAGCCGCCGACCAACTACGCGCGCGCGCTGGAGGACATCGCCAAGGCCGGATGGGCGTTCCAGCAGCACAGCCTCTCGGCCGCCGAGGACGAGCTGACGGTCAGCACGTTCGAGGCCGTGAACAATCGACCCCGATTGCGACTTGCGGTGGTCGCTGGCCCACGCCGGCGCGACCAACGCGGCCACGCTCGCGAGGCTGAAGGCCATGGGGGCGGCCGTTGCCGTGCACCCGTTCCAGTTCCTGGCGGGCGGACGCGGCGGGCCGCCGCTGCGCACGATCGTGGACAGCGGCGTCACCGTCGGCGCCGGGTCGGATTCAGCCCAGATCTCGACGCTGAATCCGTGGCTCGTCATCGCGTACATGGTCACCGGCAAGGCGCTGGACGGATCGGTGATCAACGCAGGCCAACTGTTGACGCGTCAAGAGGCCTGCGGCTCTACACCGCTGCCAACGGCTGGTTCCTGAAGGAGGAACTTCGTTGGGGACGCTCGAGGTCGGGCAAGCTGGGCGACGTGGCCGTGCTGAGCGCCGACTACTTCGACTCCGCCCGCGTTCCGGACGACGCGATCAAGACCTTGCGCTCTGTACGACCGTCGTGGATGGCCGAGTCGTCCACAACGCCCTGAAGTAACTCGCGCGAACTCGGTGCGGACCGCCAACCCTCCGCGGAGGTGAACGATGAGACGATACATCCTGTGCGTCTGCCTGGTCGCCTTTCCCTGGCTGTCGGCGAGCCCCGCGGGGGCCCATCATTCCTTTGCCGCCGAATACGACGGCAACAAGCCGGTCACGCTGAAAGGCGTCGTCACGAAGGTCGAATGGACCAATCCCCACAGCCACTTTTCGCTCGACGTCAAGGACGAGAAGGGCCGCACGGTCAACTGGCAGCTGTCGGGCTATACCGTGAACGCGCTCTATCGCACGGGATGGAAGAAGGACGTCACGATGAAGGTCGGCGACACGGTGTCCGTCTTCGGCTGGCGCGCCCGCGACGGCAGCAACTCGGCACACGCGCGTGAGGTCACGTTCGCCAGCGGCAAGAAGCTGTTCTATGGACCTCCTGCCGGTACAGGCGGGGGAGGGACCACTCCCGCGGTGAAGCTGCCATGACGCGACCGCTGGCTCGCGTCGGCGATCCTCGCGACGGCGTGTGTGCGTCGCATGCGGCGTCTCAGCCGTCTGGCTCGAACCTGGCGACAGAGACGCCAGCGACGAGCGCGATTCCACGCACAGCCGACGGCAAACCCGACCTGGCCGGAGTGTGGCAGGGTGGCAACGGACGCCGAGGGACGTGGGAGGAAGCCAATTCCGGACTCGGCGTGGGAGGCACCGGACTCGATCCTTCCGCACCCGCCAATCCGGCGTCGCAGCAGGTGATCACCGCTCCCGCTCCGTATCAGCCGTGGGCTGCCGCCCGTGTCCTCGAATCGTTCCAGAAGCGAGGGATCGACGATCCGGCAGGGCTCTGCCTTCCCCTGGGCGTGCCGCGAATCTCACTCGTGGGTCTCTTTCCGATCCAGATTGTGCAGACACCGACGCAGATCGTCATTCTCCACGAGTACATGAGCGTGTTCCGGGTGATTCCGTTGAACGTCGAGCACCCCGCGATGTGATCCCCTCTTACATGGGTGACTCAGTCGGGCGCTGGGAAGGCGACACGCTCGTTGTGGACGTGATTGGCTTCAACGACAAGGGCTGGCTCACTGGCACCGGCACGCTGCATTCGGAGATGCTCCGCGTCACCGAGCGCTACACGCGCGTCGACAAGGACCAGATCGACTACGTGGTCACGATGGACGACCCGAAGGTGTTCACCGGGCCGTGGACCATTCGTACGACGCTGATGCACCGCGCAGGGACGCGTCTCCAGGAATACGTGTGCGCCGAGAACAACGTAGAGATGGCGCGCTTCGAACGGCTGTTGAAGGAAGGCGTCGAGTACAAGCGCTGAACAGATTCAGCTCAGTACCCCGTCGCAATACTGCCCGGTGCACTCCGGTGGAGTGCCAGACCAACCGGACACGGCCCCGATCATTCCGGGGTGAATCTGACAATGGTAATTGGTGCCGGTGCCTGGCATCGCGACCGCGCGGCTGGTCGCCCCCGGGGCGATGTCTCCCGTGTCGATGCTGCCGTCGTTCAGCATCACACGATGTGCGACCGAGTCGTTGTTCCGGAAAACGACCATCTGCCCACCGAGGCTCGCGGGGTTGGGCGAAAAGGCCTGCGCGCCACTCTAACCGACGATCGTGATCATCGCAGGGGCAGATCGTGGACGGCGAGCTTGGCATAGAGCCGCCGCCGCCGCAACCCACGAACAGGACGCCCGCGATCGACGCGAGCGCGAACTCGTGGAGTCGCATTACGGTCCCCTCACAGTCCCCGCCGACCTGCGGCTCAGTGCAAAGCGAGTGCCGGGGACTCGTCGGGCAGCTCGGAAATCCCGCGGTCCTGAACAAATCCGGACGGTGCCTCTTACGGCCGCCGTAATTCCATTCCGCGGCCGACATGCCGCGGGCGACTCGGTATCAGTCCCAGGCGCCGCGGGCCCAGCGCACCATCCCGTTCAGGAGCGCGCCCCCGGACGCGACGGAGTTGCGATCCACGCCGAAGGGGCCAGCGTCGAACACTTCGCGCCCCTTGTGGACTCCCACGGCGTACGGGAAACCGTCCTCGAACCACGAGAACAGCGGCCCTCCCGACATGCCACTCGCCTCGTCGGCGTACGACTCGAGCTGCAGCGAGCTGAACACTGACCCGTCCGGGAACTGAGTATCGGGCCCGTTGTCGTCATCGTAGACGGCGATGCCTGTCTGCGCGGTGGGGATGCCGGGATGGTCGTAGGGATAGCCGACGAGCGACCACACGTTCCAGTCTTCCCAGGCGTCGGTGTAGCCCGTGGTGCCGAAATAGCCGGCGATGTCGCCGATGGCGTCGTAGAGGCCGAGCACCATGATGTCGGTGCCTACGTCGGTCGAGGCCCGCCTGGCGGAGTGGGCGTTGGTGTGAGCGCTGAATCCAAGCAGCGACACACCCACCTGAAAGTCGGCCGGCACCACGTCGATCTTCCAACCCGAGAATTCTCCGCCCGGCCATAAGTGACTGGCGGTCACGCAGACGCGGCGTCCGGCGAGAAATCCGGTGCCTTCACCTTGCTTGTCCCACGGCGAGGTCGGCGTCCGCTGAGTCCACATGGTGAGATGGCAGACACACTGGGCCGGGTAGTTGTCGGGATAGATCTCGAAACGATCGTCCCACCCGAAGATTTGCACGTGCGGATCGTCGGCCGACAGCTTGTAGCGTCGCCCGTCCGCTGCCCGGACGACGCGGGGACGCCGCGTCGCCGTCGGTCGAGCCTGTGCGGAAAGCGTCGCCGATCGCGGGGCGTAGCCCGCGCAGTGCCTTTCGTATTTGGCCTCCGCTTTGATTTGTGCCGGGGTCCAGGTTTCGAGCGAGCGGCCCGGCAGGCCCCAGTCTATCGGGGCCGCCGGCAGCTCCCATGCCCCTGCAGCCAGAGAAGACCGCCGCATCGCCGGAGCGTCCTTTAGATCGGACGGGAGCCATAGTGTCCGTGCGGCCCTGGACTGAAACGACCGGTCCAATGGCTCGCGCGCCGCAACCACGGGGAGCCGGCGCTGGTGCTCGAGCGACAGCGGACGCGGCCGCTGCGGATCGGAATGAACGTCCAAGACGCTCCGCACTGCCTCGGCCAGGGAATGTCCGTCGCGTGGAGGCGGCAGCGGGAGTGTCGGGCTTTGCACTTCGCCGCCGGGTGAAGAGCCCTGGCCGGTCTGACCGCTGTCGTCCGATGGGTGGTTGGCCATCTGAGTCCTCTACAAGAGGAAACGTCGCAGGCGGCGATTCCTAACAAGGTGCGCCGGTACGGCTACGATATCGGCCATGAAAATGGTGCTGTGGTGACTCCCATCTCCAGGCGTGACCTGCTGAAGCGCGCCGGCGTCGCCTCAGCGGCAGCCGCGGTGCCCACGGCGCTCAGCGACGCCGCGCAGGCGCCGGCCGCGCCTCCGCGCAGGGAGCCGCTGGAGACACTCACGCAGCCGGAGGCCGAAACATTGGAGGCGATCTGCGCGCGTCTGATCCCGACCGACGCCAACGGGCCCGGCGCGCGCGAGGCCGGCGCGGCGCACTACATCGACCGCGCCCTCGGCGGAGCGCTGGCGGCGTCGCGCGACGCCTACCGAGTCGGGCCTGGCGAACCTCGATGCCTACGCGCGGCAGGGCAAGGGCAACCGGTTCGCGCAGCTCTCGGAGGCCGATCAGGACGAGCTCCTGTCCGCCCTCGAACGGAACGCGGTGCCCTCGTTCGGCCCGCCCGGCGCCGCCGCCTTCTTCAACCTGGTGCTGAACCACACCCTCCAGGGCACCTTCGGCGATCCCTACTATGGCGGCAACCGCAACTTCGTCGGCTGGGACCTGGTGGGCTATCCCGGCGTCAGGCTGGCGGTGACGGCCGACGAGCAGCGCCTCGACCGGCGTCCGCGCCAGCTCCACATGTCGGCGTACGACTACTCGATGTTCTCGGGACGGCCGACACGAGGTCCCCGCCTCCGTCGACGCGCCATGGCCACTGAGCTGCCGCGCACCAACGTCGTCGTGGTTGGCCTCGGCGCCGCCGGAGGTGTGGCGGTGCTGCCCCTGACAGAGGCGGGGCTGGACGTCGTGGGACTCGACGCCGGCACATGGCTGGCACCAGCGGACTTCTCCCCCGACGAACTGCGGAACAACTACCGCGGCTGGCCGCACTCGGTGCAGAAAGCCAACCGCGAGATCCCCACGCATCGCGCCAGCGCGTCGTCGCCTCCGTCGCCCCGCGGCGCGATCCACCCGATGATGAACGCCGTCGGTGGGACGACGCTGCACTACTGGGCGCAGAGCTGGCGGCTGAACCCGTGGGACTTCAAGGTGGTCAGCGAGACGCGCCGCCGGTACGGCGCCTCGCGCGTCCCCAAGGGCTCGACGATCGAGGACTGGCCGTTCGGCTACGACGAGCTGGAGCCGTACTACGACAAGGTGGAGGTGGAAATCGGCGTCTCCGGCCAGGCCGGAAACGTCCGCGGCACGATCGACAAACGGGGCAACATCTTCGAGGGCCCGCGCGCGCGGGCGTATCCGATGCCGCCCCTGCGCGGCACCGGCTTCACCGACATGATGGCCACCGCGGCGCGCGGGCTCGGCTGGCATCCCTTCCCTGGTCCGGCGGCGGTCAATTCCGGCCGCTACCAGAACCGCGCCGCGTGCGTCTATCACGGGTTCTGCGCGCGCGGCGGCTGCCACGTCAGCGCGAAAGGATCCACGGCCGTCACCACCATCCCGAAGGCCCAGCGCACGAAGCGCCTGACCGTGGTCACCGAAGCCCACGTCACCACGGTGGCGGTGAACGGCCAGGGCCGCATCACCGGCGTGAACTACCTCAAAGGCGGCACGGAATATTTCCAGCCGGCGGACGTCGTCCTGCTGGCGGGCTACGTCTACGAGAACGTGCGGATGCTGCTGCTCTCCACGTCGCCGGCCTTCCCGAAGGGGCTGTCGAACAACCGCGGCCAGGTGGGCCGCCACTACTTCAGCCACAACCAGGTGTCCACGGTCAGCGCGCTGTTCCCGCGCGATCTCAATGCGTGGTACGGCCTGCCCGCGCAGGGCATCGCCGTGGACAACTGGGCCGACGACAACTTCGACCACAGCGGCCTGGACTTCATCGGCGGCGGCAACCTGTGGGTCTACTCGGACCGGCGTCCCGTCGGCGCGGCCGGCATGAGCACGTTCGGGCGCGCGCCGCGATGGGGTGCGAGGTGGAAAGCGTTCGTCAAGGAGAACGCCGACCGCTGGAACACGGCGTACCTGCAGAAGACGACGCTCCCTCACGAAGAGAACTACCTGGACCTCGATCCGGTCGTGAAGGATCCGCTCGGCCATCCCGTGTGCCGCATCACGGCGGACTACAAGGACAACGAACGAAAGGTGGCCACCTTCGTCCAGGACAAGATGGTGGAGTGGTTCAAGGCGGCCGGCGCCATCGCCACCGAGAAGACCGGCATGGGCACGATGGGGATCTCCACGCACGCCTACGGCGGCACGCGGATGGGCGACAACCCTGAGACCAACGTCGTGAACCGCTGGGGCCTGTCGCACGAGGTCCCGAATCTCGGCGTGCTGGGCGCGTCGGTGATGGGGACGAGCGGCGCCAGGAACCCGACGCTTACGGCGCAGGCGCTGGCCTGGCGAACGGCGGAGTACCTGGCGAAGAACTGGAAGACCGTCGCCGGCTGAGGTCCGCTAGTCGGCAGCGCCGAGCAGCGCGCTCGCCGCCGGCCTCTCGAAACGCGAGCGAGCGCCTGGCGCCGGCCGGCCTGGGCCTCGGCCAGCACCGCAAGGAACGAGGCTTCCTCGCGGACGCGGTCGAACTCCCGCCCGGCCACGAGTGTCGGCACGGCGAAGTAGCCCCGGCGGACCGCACGCTCCAGGTTTTTCACGCCCTCGTCGGTCTCGCCAACGTCGCAGAGCAGCCGCCCCATCTGGAAGATCGCTTCAGGGTCGTCCATGACTCTCAGGCTGCTCAGCGCGGCGTGTCCGGCGCGCATGTCGTCCAGCCGGTAGTCGAGCCAGGCCTCGAGGTAGCTCCGCCAGCGTTGGAGCGTCTGGAGCAGTCCGTGCGTCATCCCGCCGAGCAGTTCGCGCGCGGCATCGCGGCGTCCGGCCAGCCCCAGGCCGATCACGCGGATGCCATGGTCGAGGTTACCCGGCGCCGTGGGCGCGAAGGCCAGCAACCGATCGACGTCGCAGGTCATCATCACCGTTTGTTCGGCGCTGGTGGGGACGTTCGGATCGAGACGGCGCGCCTCGTGGTGCGCGACGATCGACTGCTCGAACAGGCCGCAGTAGCGGAGGGCGTGGACCAGCCCGGCAAAGAGCTCGGGATCGTTGCCGTGGCGGGCGGCCTGCTCGCAGCAGGCGCACCATCGCCCGGGTGGCCAGGCCGATGTCGGCCTCGAGGTTGGCGTAGAACTTGTGCGCGATCGAGAGCCGCGGGTTGAGCGCCAGCGCGCGGTCGAACGCCTCCTGCGCGCGGCTCGTCGCTGCCCGGGGCGCCGTCGATGAACTTACCAATCACCCGGTGGCACCGTCCCAGCCGGGCCCAGGCCGGGCGCGAACGACGGGTCGGCCTCGACGCACTGCTCGATAGAGCTCGCGCGCCTGCGGCAGGCTGTCGTAGGACCGGGCCAGCTCGTTCGCTCGCAGGTAGACCGCGTAGGCCGCTGGATTCTGGCGGCGAGTCCGGCGGCGGCGTGGGCGCACCCGTCGAGCGGCAGCGCCAGCGCTTCGGCGACGCGGCGGGCGATGTCGTCCTGCAGGCGAAACAAATCGCCCGAGCTGGGCCTGCGCGGTGTGCGAGGTGAGCAGCCTGCCGTTCGGGCGCCTCGACCAGCTGCACGACGGCGCGGATCTGGTCGGCCGAGCGCAGCAACGTGCCCATGACCACGCGATCCACGTCGGCCTCGGAAGCCAGCGCCTTCAGATCCGGCGACTCGCCGGCGAAACGTCCGGCCACGGCGCTGGAGCGGACGACGAGCGAGTTGATCCCGGAGAGCGACGTCGTGATCGCGTCCGCCAGGCTGAAGGCCAGAAAGTCCGTCTCAGAGTCGGGGCGCAGGATCCGGAACGGCAGCACCACGAGCCTGCGTCATCGTCTGCGCCCGGGCCGTCACCGAATCGGTGTCGAGGGCGGCGGCGGCGCGGAGCTCGTCGGCCATGACGTCCGCCGATGGCAGGCGCTCCCCCGGCCGCTTGGCCAACGCGCGCCGGATCACGCGGTCGACGGCCGCCACTGCCGGAGAGCCGCCCAGCGCCGGCGGCGAATCGGACGTGGTGGCACGCAGGACATCGACCACCGTGCGCCCGGCAAAGGCCGGCCTGCCGGCGAGCATCTCGAAAAGGATGGCGCCGGCGGCGAAGAGATCGCTGCGCGCGTCGGCGCCTTCACCGGTCACGAGCTCCGGCGCCATGTAGCGGGGCGTCCCGATCAGCATCCCGGCCTGCGTGATCGCCGTGACCGTCTGGGCCGGCTCTCGAGCTCGGGCCTCGCCAGGCCGAAGTCGAGCAGCTTGACGCCGTGTGCCGTGACGAACACGTTCGACGGCTTGAGGTCGCGGTGGATGATCCCTCGTGCGTGCAGCGCCGACAGCGCCGACAGCATCCCGAGGCCGATCGACGCCGCACGCGACACGCTCAGCGGGCCCTCGTTGCAGCAGGTCGGCCAGCGACTCGCCCTCGAGCAGCTCCATGGCGATGAACAGCTCGCCCTGGTCCTCGCCAATCTCGTAGATCTGGCAGACGTTGGGATGGCTGACGCTCGCCGCCGCCCGCGCCTCGCGCCAGAAACGCTTGCGCGCGGTCTCGTCGCGCAGCGAGGACAGCGTCTTCACGGCAACCGCGCGTCCCAGGCGTTCGTCGCGCGCCGCGTACACGACGCCCATGCCGCCCTGCCCGAGCTTGCCCGTGATCGCGTAGTGCCCAAAGCGCGCCGGAAGCCCGTCTGGAGCGGGATCGCTCCCGGGCCGTGGTGGCTGGATCCGGTCAGCCAGTCGATGAAGTTGCGGATGGCCACTCGCGGCTCACTGGGTCGGCCACTCTTACTGTTTGTCGTAGACGACGACATTCGTATAGGGGCGGCCATCGGGCGTGACGCCCTTCATGGTCTGCGTCAGCGTCTTGCGGTCGCGCGACACGCTCAAGGTGTTGCCGGCTTCGGTCACGCGGCCGTCGGTCACGGTGCCGACCTCCTCGGTCAAGTTGTCCACGGCACGCACGGCTACCATCCGCACGGCTTTCACGCCAGCCGCGGACTCCGGATACGGCTTGCCGTCGCGTTTGTAGACCAGGTAGGCGCGCGCGGCCGCGCCGCTGGCGTTCACGCTGTCCACGGTCAGGAAGATCACGCCGCCGCCGCGGTCCTCGTAGGTGCGGGTGAAGCTGCGAGGCGGCCGGCCCGCCTCGTAGAGCGACTTCTCGACGTTCAGCCTCCACACGCCCGAAAACGGATCGCCGCGCTTGCGCACCGAGACCGCCAGACGGTGCCGCGACGGCCGCCAGCGCGACGGCGACGAGCCGCGGCCCTCCACCCCCGCGCGATTCGACGGCTCACGCGCGCGCTGTGGAGGTGGCCGGCGGCGCCACCTTCTCCATCCATCCCTTGATCACGTCGAACACCTGCCGCCGGTTGTTTTCGAAGTTCGCGAAGTGGCTGTTGCCGAGAATGCCGCGTTCCTTCAGGTCGATCAGCTCGGCCCTGGCGCCCGAAGCCGTCAACGCGTCGATGATGGGCTTGCCGGGCGGCCGCCCCGATCGGACAACAGGTACATCACGGGCATGTTCTTCAGGCCGGGCAGCGGCGTGCCCGCGGCCCCGCCCGGGCCCACGAGTGGCGCCGTGGCGCCTTCGAAGCGACGCCAGCGCCCTGACCAGGTTGGGCCGCTCGTTGGCCACCAGCCAGCCAAAGGGTCCGCCGGCCGAGTGGGTCAGCATCATGCACGGGCCGATGCGATCCACCAGCTCGGCGCCGTGGCGGCGCCACAGGTCCTGCGCCAGCTGGTTGTCGCGAGGCACGGAGTTGGCGGCCGCCATCAGCTGATCGATCAACGGGTCGCCGATGTCGCCGGACGTGCCGGGCCACTGCTTGTTCGGCGGGCGCGCCGACGTCACGGTGTCGCGGGTCAACAGATCGTAGGTGACGACGGGACCCATCTCGCCAAGCGCGTCCGGGTGGAAGGGCGATCGCCCGTGGCCCGGCCGATCCACCAGATACACCTTGTAGCCCGCCTGCACGAAGTGGTGCGCCCACCCGGAGGCGCCGCCAAGGCCCATGTAGTGCACGCTCTGCCCGCCGCCGCCGTGCACCAGCAATACGGGCAGCGGATGGCGCTGCTGCGCCGGCTCGAGGTACTGCACGAACATCTGGCCCACGTGGATCGTGCCGTACGGCATCGTCTTGCGTTCGGTCCCGGTCCAGAAGATCCCCGTGTCGGCCAGCTTGAGCGCCAGCGAATCGTCGGCCTGCCGGCGGGGCGCGGGCGCCTGGTTGTTGCTGCCCGTCACGTTCTTGCTCATCCAGTCGATGAGCGGCTGCAGCACCTGGCGGCTGTTCTTCTCCGCCATCATCATGTGGCCGTTGCCCTTGATGCCGATGGCGCCGAGCCGCAGTTCCTCGGCCTGCACGCCCGCCTGCTTCAAGAAGGCCACGCCGCCAGGGTTGCCGGGCGAGGCAAACGACGCCTCCGCCGTCACCATCAGCACCTTGGTGTTCCTGAGGTTCGGTAGCTTTCGCGCGGGGTCGGCCTGCAGGTAGTAGCCGGCGACGCCGGGCTCGGGGTTGGCCACATACGTGGTCTTGATCTCGGCCGGATCGTTCACCGGGGGATCGTAGGTGACAGGCACGCTGGACATCCCCCAGCGGTTGCCGCCGCCGAAGCCGGAACCCGCCCCTTCGATGATCACTGTCGCCTTCACGAGGTTGGGCCGCGCCTCGGCCACCAGCAGCCCGAAGGGCCCGCCGGCCGAGTGCGTCATGATGATCGCGGGGCCGATCCGGTCGAGCAGTTCCGCGCCGGCCTGCCGCCAGGCCAGGTGCTGGATTGTTCTGCCGCGGCCCCCGCGGTGTTGGACGCCGGCGGCGGCCCGGCCTGTGCGCCACGGCCCGCACCGCCGGGTCCACCCTGGCGCGCGCCCGCCGGTGCCGCGCCCGGAGGCGGCGCCTGCACCACGTAGCTGCCGCCAAGCCCGGCGCACAGCTGGTCGAGATCGGGTGAGCCCACGTTGCCCGGACCGGGCCACTGCGTGTGATTCTTCTGATACTGATTGACCTGCTGGTTCGGATTGGCGCTGGGCGGCGTGAACCGGCCGGCCAGGCTCTCGAGCACCATCGGCGTCTGCGGAAAGCCACCGTGCAGATCGGGGTGCAACGGCGAGCGCCCGTGACCCGGCCGATCCACGACGTACACCTTGTAGCCTTCCTGCACCAGGTACTGGAACCAGCCCGGACGCCCGTCGGGCGTCCCCATCCAGTCGGTGCCCTGCCCGCCGCCGCCGTGCACCAGCACGACCGGGAAGGGATGCCGCACCTGCGCGGGGATCATGTACTCGATGTACATCTGCTGCCCGCCGACGAACGCCCCGCGCGCCGTCTCCGCGCGCTTGACGTTGACCCACATGTAGCTCCACTCGGCCACGTCGAGCGCGATCCTGGTGCGCGCCGCGGCGGCGCCCGCCTGCGCCGCGAGACCCGCCGCCTCGGCCGGGCCGCTCGAGAGGGACGACAGCGCCGACGACGCCGCGCCGGCCACGCCAAGCGCCGCGGCCTGGCGCATGAACTCGCGGCGGTCCACGCCGCCATCGGCGAATCGACGATACAGGTCCGCAATCGGCGGTGAGGGGAGGCTCATGTCACGGGACGGAATTATCGGTCCTGATAAGTTGCCGCATGTCGATCCGCGTATTCGCCATCGCATCGGCTCTTACAGCGGCGCTTGGCGCGCCCGCCCTGGGTCAGGGCAACGCCGACTGGTCGCGTCCCTTCCCCGCGTTCAAACTGATCGGAAACGTGTATTGGGTCGGCACCTACGACCTGTCCACGTATCCTCATCACGTCGAGCAGCGGCCACTTCCTGATCAACACGGGGCTGCCGCCACGGTTCCACAGATCAAGGCCGGCGTCGAAGCGCTGGGCTTCAAGATGACCGACGTGAAGGTCCTGCTTGGCGACGCACGCGCATTGGGATCACGTGGCGGGCCTGGCCGAGCTGAAGCGCCAGACCAAGGCGCGCATGGTGATGTCCGAGGCCGACGCGCCGCTGCTCGAAGACGGCGGACGCTCGGACTTTCGCTGGGGTGACGACGCTGGATCGCGCTTCGACACAGTGCAGGTGGACCGGCGGCTGAAGGATCGCGACACCGTGACACTCGGCGACGTGACCATCACTGCCCACCACCACCCCGGCCACACCAAGGGCGCGACCAGCTTCACGCTCACGGTGCGCGAGAACGGGCGCGACTACCGCGTGATCGTCGCCAACATGGGAGCATCAACCCCGGCGTGACCGTCAGCGGCATGCCGAAATACCCGACCATCGGACAGGATTACGCGAAGACGTTCGCGGCGCAGAAGGCGCTGCAGGTGGACGTGTTCCTGGCGTCGCACGCGGCCCAGTTCCGGATGCACGAGAAGTACAAGCCGGGCGACGCCTACGATCCCAATCGGTTCGTGGACCCCGCGGGGTATCTGTACGGCCGTGGAGCGGGCGGAGAAGACTTACCTCGACCAGCTGGCGAAAGAGCGCGCGGCGGGATCATCCCTCGCGCCAACCGGCACGCTGCGCGTCGCCTTCCTGGGCACCAACCCCGTTCACGGCCGCGTGAACCCCCAGACAGGCGCGATCACCGGGCCGGTGGCCGACCTGGTGGCCGAATTGGCGAAGCGCAAGGGCGTGCCGTTCAAGCTGATCCCGGCGCCCGACGTGCGTGGCGTGATCGCGCAGCTGCAGAGCGGCGAGGCCGATGCCGGCGTGATGGCCTACGAGGCCGCGCGCGCGCGCGAGGTGGATTTCGCCGGCGGCTTCGCCGTGATGTTCAACAGCTACCTGGTGCGGACCGACTCGCCCCTGAAGACCGTGGCGGATGCCGACCGTGCCGGGGTCACGATCGGCGCGGTGCGCGGACAAACGCAGGAGCTTTTCCTCAGCGCCAACCTGAAGCAGGCCAGGCTCCGGATTTTCGAGACGCAGCCGCCGCCCGACGAGATGCGCCGCCTGCTGACGAGCCGCGAGCTGGACGCCTTCGCGATGAACCAGCAGCGCATCGAGGACGCGGTGAGCGGGTCGGCGGGTCAGCTGCGGGCGCTGACCGGCAGCTACGTGGACGTGGAGCAGTCCTTCGTCGTCAAGAAGGGCGATACGGCGCGCGCCGCGGAGCTCAAGGCGTTCGTAGACGAAGCGCGCGACAGCGGCCTGACGAAAGCGGCGCTGGACCGCGCGAAGCTCGTCGGCGTGGCCGTCGCCGGCACGGCGCTAGTCACGTCCGCCGAGCCTGAACTGGGGCCGGCGATCTATTTTCGCTGCCGCCGCTCCACGATCTGCTCGAGCTGGTACAGCCGGCCCTTCGCATCGCTGTTCTCGGGATCGATCTCGAGCGCCTTCTTCAGGCTGACGATCGCCGCGGGCTCGTCGCGGCGGCTCTGCGCGATCGCGAGCGTGATGTAGCTGCGCGCCGACCGCGGGAAGAACTCGAGGTTCAGGTCCATCAGCGTGATGGCGTCCTCCGGACGCGCCTGGCCGATCCGCGAGGCGATCAGGATCAGGGCGTCCTCGCCGAAGTCGTATGCCTGCTTGCCGTAGAACTGCCCGCGCAGCTCGCGGTACTGGGCCGCCGCGGCCGCGCCGCCCTGCCGAACCGTGGTCGTCCACAGGATGTCGGTCAGCTGCCGCGGATCGGCACGCCCCGGTGACACGTGACGCACTGGACCGAGACCGTTTCGTTCGCGGGCTTCCCCGCCGCGGCCTGCACGGTGGCATTCAACGCCCGCGTCATCGCGATCATCTCGCGCGCCACGTCCTGGCGAGGCTTGCCGCTGGCCGTCACCGCCGGCGGGCCGTCCCGCTGAGCGTGGCAGTAGTTGCACGAGACGCCGAGCGACGACGCGATGACCTGCATGTCCAACAGCCGGTCCGGCTGCTGGGCCGCGGCCACGTGGGCCGACGCCAGGATCAGTGCCGCGAAGAAGATGGTGACGGGCGTGACGGGCGTCATTTCGGGCTCCTCGCTCCAGGCCAAGGATACGATAGCGGCGTGATTGGTGCCTGGCCGCGCGCGGCGGTGGGGGTCGCGCTGGCCCTCGGGATCGTGGCCAGCGCCGCCCGGGCCCAGACGCCAGACAGCGTCAGCTTCCGCGTCTCCCAGCGTGGCGTGGCGATTGGCACGGCCGACGTGACCGTGGGCCGCGAACCAGACGGGTGGCGCATCACGAGCCGCAGCCAGATTGACGGGCGCGTGCAGCTGACCGTGCGCCATTTCGACGCGCAGTACGACGCCAACTGGCGGCCGATGTCCCTCAGCGTGGAGCTGGTGACGCCAGCCGAACACGTCATCGTGCACGTGGCGATGATTGGCGCCACGACTCGCACCGACATCGTGCTGCCGAACAAGGAGGTGCTGTTTGGCGCCAACGACGTGCCTCGCGACACGGTCTTCCTGCCCGACTACGTGTTCGGGGCGTGGGAGGCCCTGGCGGCTCGGCTGCAGACCGCGATGCCCGGCGACGAGATCAGCGTCTTTGCCGTACCCGAGCGGGAGGTGAAGGCCACGCTCGATCGTCGCGACACGTCCGCGCTGCAGACGCCGGCCGGATTCCAGCCGGCGACCCGATGGCATGTCACCGTCCAGCGCGAAACGCCCGTGGTGTGGGAGCTGTGGGTAGACAGCGGCCGGCTGCTCCGCCTCGACTTGCCTGGCGAGGAGCTGTCGATCCTGCGCAGCGACCTCGCCTCGCCTCGATAGCCCGGCTACTTCGCCGGATCGACGAGCGCCTGGTGTACCAGCGCGCGCGACAGGTTCTGGGTGTTCGGCGAACCGCCGCCGGCCATCCGTTGAATCATGCCGATGAACACGACGTCGTTGGCCGGGTCGTTCCAGAACCAGGTGCCGGCGAGGCCATCCCAGAGATAGGTGCCCTTGCCCGTGGTGCTGCCCACCTTCGCCGGATCGTCGAACACCGCCACGTCGTAGCCGAACCCGAACCCGGGCCTGATGCGCTGGACGCCGATGCCGAAGCCGCCGGTCAAGACCCTGTCCGGCAGGTGGTTGGCGCGCATGAGCGTGACCGAGCTGGGCGACAGCAGCCGCTTGCCGCCGTAAGCGCCGCCGTTCAGCAGCATCTGCGCGAAGCGGAAGTAGTCGGTGGCCGTCGAGTACAACCCTCCGCCGCCCGACGGCAAGCCCGGCACGATGCTGATGTTGGGATCACGCTGCACGGGCGTGAGCCGCCTGGGCTCACCTGTCATCGAGTAGATGGTGGCGAGCCGCGGCAGTTTGGCGGCCGGCACGGCGAAGGCAGTGTCCACCATGCCCAGCGGGTCGAAGATGCGCTCCTGCATGAACTGCGGCAGCGTCTTGCCGGAAAGCTTCTCCACCAGGTACCCCTGCACGTCCACCGCCACGCTGTAGACCCAGGCCTCACCGGGCTGATACGCCAGCGGCAGCGCCGCCAGCTTGGTGATGAACGCCTGGAGCGTGGGGGCCGTCAGGGGGTTGTCGGCCTGGTACAGCTTGTCGACCGGCGACCCGCCGAAGATGCCGTACGTGAAGCCTGCGGTATGCGGTCATCAGCTCGCCGACCGTCGGGGCGTGATTGGCCGCCTTGGTCTCGGGCTTGCCGTCGGCGCCCAGGCGTTCGAACACGCGCAGGCTGGCGAACTCCGGGATATGGCGCGACAGCGGATCGTCGGGATGCCACTTCCCTTCTTCGTACAGCATCATCATCGCCACGCCGGTGATCGGCTTGGTCATCGAGTAGATGCGGAAGATCGTGTCCTTCTTCATCGGCGTCTTCGACGCCGAGATCCTGGAAGCCCTGCGTCTCGAAGTGCACCACCTGTCCGTGTCGCGCGACGAGCGTCACGGAGCCGGCCAGCTGCTGCTGGTCGATCAGCTGCTTCATGCCCTCGCCCAGCCGCGACAGCCGTTGAGCCGAGAACCCGACGCTGTCCGGCGCCTTCACCTCGAGCGCCGGCGACTGGCCGCGCAGCAGGGGCGCCAGCGCCAGCACCGTCACGACCAGCAATCCGATTCTCTTCATCGCCTCTCGCCTCCGGCCGGTGGAATTATCGCCTAGCCAGGCTCCGCTTCGAGGGGCGGGCTTGTTGTGCCGCTCCGGGTCGGACAGACTGTGGGCTCGATGACGATTGCGCTCTGGGTAATCGGCGTGGCGCTGGTGGTCGTGGGGCTGGCCGGCGTCGTGCTGCCGGCGCTGCCTGGCACTTGGTTGATTCTGGCGGGCCTGATTCTGGCCGCGGCGGCGGAGGAGTTCACGCGCGTGGGCGTGGTCACGCTCGTCGTAATCGGGGTGCTGGGCCTCTCCAGCTACGCCATCGACTTCCTGGCGGCCGGCCTCGGCACCAAGAAGCTTGGCGCCAGCCCACGGGCGATGGCGGGCGCGATGATCGGGACCGTGGCGGGCCTGTTCTTCGGCCTGCCGGGACTCATTGTGGGGCCGTTCGTGGGGGCGGCCATCGGGGAGTGGACCGTCCACAGGGATCTGTCGAAAGCAGGGAAGGCGGGCGCCGCAGCCTGGATCGGGTTTGCGGTTGGCACCGCCCTGAAAGTGGGGGTGGCGTTCTTGATGATCGGACTATTCATTGGCGCGCTCATCTTCTAGGGCTTTGGGCTCTAGGCTTTAGGCTCTGGGAAGAACTGGAGCCCGGAGCCTGGAGCCCTTAGACTGTTACGAGTACAAGGAGTCCCGATGATTTCCATCGACGTCAACGGCACCACGCACAATGTGGACGCGCCCGCGGATATGCCGCTCTTGTGGGTCGTGCGCGACCTGCTGGGTCTGACTGGCACCAAGTTCGGCTGCGGCCTGGGCCAATGCGGCGCCTGCACCGTGCACGTGAATGGCGCGGCGGTGCGCTCGTGCCTCACGACCGTGGGATCGGCCGCCGGCAAGAAGGTGATGACCATCGAAGGTCTGTCGCCCACGTCCACCCACCCGCTGCAACAGGCGTGGCTGGCCGAGCAGGTGCCGCAGTGCGGCTACTGCCAGTCGGGGCAGATCATGTCCGCCGCGGCGCTCCTGGCCAAGACGCCCAACCCCACCGACGCGCAGATCGACGCCGCGATGACCGGCAACATCTGCCGCTGCGGCACGTATCAGCGCATTCACAGCGCCATCAAGCGCGCGGCGGGCGGGCAAGGGGGCACGCGATGAAAACCTCGCATACCATCTCCCGCCGCTTCTTCCTCAAGACCGCCACAGCCGCCGGTGGTGGCCTGATGCTCGGCTGCTACTTCTCGCCGCTTGGCCAGGTGGGCCACGCCGCCGGCACGTTCGAGCCGAACGTGTGGATCCGCATCGACGCCGACAGCAGCGTACGCATCATGCTGACCATGCTCGAGATGGGCCAGGGCGTGATGACGTCCATGCCGATGCTCGTCGCCGAGGAGCTGGACTTCGACTGGCGGAAGATCAAGACCGAGTGGGCGCCGGCCGACGCCAAATACGGCAACCCCAACTTCGGCGGGCAGCAGCTGACCGCCGGCAGCAACAGCGTGCGCGGCATGTGGAAGCTGCTGCGCGAGTCGGGGGCGGCCGCCCGCACGATGCTCGTGACGGCCGCGGCCCAGACGTGGGGCGTGCCCGAAAACACGATCACGACCGACAAGGGCGAGGTGATTCACGCCGCGAGCGGACGCCGTCTCGCCTATGGCGCGCTGGTGGACAAGGCAGCCACGCTGCCCGTGCCCACGCAGGTCACGTTGAAGGCGCCTGCCAGCTTCAAGCTGCTGGGCCAGTCGATCCCGCGGCTCGATCTGCCGGAGAAGGTGAACGGCACGGCCCGCTTCGGCATCGACGTCAAGCTGCCCGGGCTGCTGACGGCCAAGATCGTCAAGAGCCCCGTGTTCGGCGGCAAGGTGGCCAGCTTCAACGCCGACAAGGCCAAGGCCGTGGCCGGCGTGCGCCACGTGGTGCAGGTGAGCTCAGGCATCGCCGTTGTGGCCGACAACTACTGGTCGGCCGCCAAGGGCGCGTCGGCCGTCGAGGTGACATGGGATGAAGGTCCGCTCGCGAAGCTGACGAGCGCCGAGATCATGAAGAACTACGTGGCGCTGGCGCAGCAGCCGGGCAGCGTGGCGCGCAACGACGGCAACGCCGATCAGGCACTGGTGGGCCCGCGCGCATTCGAGCGCCAGTACCAGGCGCCGTTCCTGGCGCACGCGTGCATGGAGCCGATGAACTGCACGGCCGACGTACGCGCGGACGGCTGCGACGTCTACGTGCCCACGCAGGGCCAGACGGCGTCGCATCAGGCCGCGATCGGCGCGTCGGGCATGACCGCCGACAAGGTCAAGATCCACACCACCTACATGGGCGGCGGGTTCGGCCGCCGGGGCGAAGCCGACTTCGTGATCGACGCGGTGGAAACGTCGAAAGCGATCGGCAAGCCCGTGAAGGTCGTCTGGAGCCGCGAGGACGACATCCAGCACGACTACTACCGACCCATCAGCTACGCGCGGATGTGGGGGGCGCTGGACGCGTCGGGCGCGCCGACCGTGTTCAAGCAGCGGCTGATCCAGCAGTCGCTGATGAAGCGCATCGGCGGGCTGCCGCCCAACGGCGTCGACTTCATCTCGCTCGACGGCGCCGCCAACCTGCCCTACGCGATTCCGAACGTGCGCATCGAGTACAAGGAAACCGATCCGGGCATCCCGTTCGGTTTCTGGCGGTCGGTGGGTGCGTCGTTCCAGGGGTTCGTGGTGGAGGCCTTCATCGACGAGCTGGCCACGACAGCGGGCAAGGACCCGTACCAGTTCCGCCGCGACCTGCTCAGCAAGGCGCCGCGCCACAAGGCGGCGCTGGAACTGGCCGCGGAGAAGGCCGGGTGGGGCACGCCGCTACCCAAGGGGCGCGGCCGCGGCATTGCCGTGATGGAGTGCTTCGGCAGCATCCTGGCGCAGGTGACCGAGGTCACGGTGGACGGCAAGGGGGCGGTGAAGGTGGACCGCGTGGTGTGCTCGGTGGACACAGGCTGGGTCATCCATCCCGACACGATCAAGGCGCAAATGGAAGGCGGCATCGTGTACGGGCTGGCCGCGGCGCTCAAGGGCGAGATCACGATCCAGAACGGACGCGTGGTGCAGAAGCACTTCGGGGACTATCCGGTGATGCGGCACAACGAGATGCCGAAGATCGAGGTCTACATCGTGCCGAGCACGGAGACCCCTGGCGGCATCGGCGAGCCCAGCACCGCGCTGGCGGCCGGGTCGCTGGTGAACGCGATCTACGCGGCGACGGGCAAGCGGATCTACAAGCTGCCGATCACAAAAGCGTAACGGAACCGGGTTGGGGTCGGGCCTAATTGGGGCGCCGCGGGCGCCCCAATTAGGCCCGACCCCAATTCCGCAAATCAGGACACTCTCAGCGCCCGGCGCCCTTCTCGGTCGGATCGGCGTTGTCGCGCGGCGCGCCCGTGCCCGACGAGCCGAAGAACAGCTTGCGGCCATCCGGGTACGTCACGTTGCGGCCGTTGGCGCGCTTGAGCGTGTAGTCCCTGGCCTGGTAGCCGTCCACGACGATCTCGGCGCCGATCTGGAGCGACTGCTTCGTCACTCCCCGCCGGAGCAGCGAGTTGGGGCTGCCGCCCTCGATCATCCACACCTCGGTGCCGCCATCCGGCTTCTTGACCTCCATGTGGATCCACGTGTGCGGGTTCACCCACTCGACCTTCACGATCGCGCCGCGCAGCAGCACCGGCCGGTTGGCGTCGAACTCGCCGCCGAACGCATGGTGCGCCTGCACCGACGCGGTGAGGGCCGCGGCGCACAGCAGGACGGCGCCAACACTCTGGATCAGTCGCATCACACTACCTCCTGGCGTCGGCTTCCCGACGCCTGGCACCGCGCAGCACGTTCTCCAGCGCGTAGTTGGCCTCGTGGCAGGCGTACTCGTAGATCAGCTCGTCGGTGGCCGGCCACGCGTACTCGCCCGTCCACGGCCGGACCCACGTGGCGGGATCCTCGATCGTGAAGCGATAGAGCAGCGTCCGGTCGTCCACCCTGGTGAAGCGCTCCACGACGTGCAGATCCTGGCTGGATCCGCGGAAGCGCGTCTGGTCGGTGAAGTTCGTCGTGTCCACCACCAGCGTGTCGCCTTCCCACCGGCCCACGGAGTCGCCCATCCACTTGCGGACGGTCTTTGGCAGGTGCGGCTGGTTCATGCGGACGATGCGGGCGTCGTGCACCATCTCGTTCAGGATCATCACGGCGTTCGGCGTCTGCACGATCTTGTGGAGGTTGTTGTAGAAGTAGTTCGGCAGCGCCGGCGGGCCGGACGTCGAGCCGAACCCCAAGAGGCAACGCTCGCCGAGCGGACGGCGTTCGGGGTCGTCGTAGGCGCCTGGGGCGGTCTCGAGGCCCGGGTCATCGCTCTGCGTCGCGTCGGACGTTGGCCGGGCCAGAGCCGCGGCGAAACGCTGACGCGCCGCGGGTGTCATCGAGGGCACCTTCCCGTCTGGTGGATCGATGATGAGCGCGGTGCGTCGCTCGCCGTTGACGATCGTGTAGGACGAGCCCGGATCGAGCCAGAACGAGTTGTAGCCGCCCACGTTGCCGGCCGCCCCCTGACTGCCGTCTCCCCCCTTGGGCGGTGCGGGGCGATCGCCCCGGCTCGGCTGCAACCCGGCCGCGACGCGCGCGGCGACGGCCTTTTCGAGCGCGGCAGCCTCTTCCGCCGTGAGAATCGCCTTCGCGTTGGCGGGCCGCTCCAGCGGCGTCAGCGTGGCCAGGTCGTAGGTGCCTTGCAGGTCGGGATGACCATCGGGCATACGCAGCGGTGAATAGGGCTTCTGTCCGCGGACCTGCCCGGCCACCGGCATCGACGCGAGCGATCCCAGCGCGACCGTAAGGCCGAGCATTCCCGCCAGCAACGCGCGACGTTTCATACAGCCTCCAACCGTGACGTTCAAGGCCACACTAGCGGCTCAGCGGCGTCTTGCGCCACTGGCCGAACATCAGCTCCTCGACGAACTCCACGCACTTGAAATCCATCAGCTGCGCATTCCGTTCCAGCCGGCGGTACAAGGGCATGCTCATCTTCCACGGCCGCGTGAACACCTTCGGATCCTCGATGGTCGCCTCGTACGAGATGACGTCCGGTGCCGTGCGCGTGTAGCGCTCCACGACGTGCAGGGCGTCGCTGTGGAAGTTGCCGGACCGGTCGAACCAGGTCTGGTCGTTGAAGCCGGTCACGTCGACCACCAGCGTGTCGCCCTCCCACCGGCCCACCGACTGCCCCATCCACGATTCCACCGGTGCCGGTCCCGGATCCTTCAAGTAGACATCGCGCACGGCGCCCGCGTACTGATAGGCGATGAAGATGGCCTTCGTGCTGTGGAGGATCTGAAACGGGTGTGGCATGTAGGTGGCGCGCGGCACGCCGGGCAGATAGCACTTGATCTCGGGATCCAGCGTCAGCCAGTTCTCCTGATTCTTCTTTCTCTGTGCAAGCGCCTCCGGCCTGTACGGAATCTCCCCTTCGACCACGCCGAGACCGGGCGGCACGGCGCCCACCGCCCCGAGCGCCAGGACCGGCGCGGCGGGCAGCGGCCCGTAAGGGCCGGCGCGCAAGGCCATGGCGGGCCGCGCCGCATGCAGTTCGATGTCGAAGTTGGCCTCGTTGAGCGACTGCCAGATGCCGTTCAAGTCGGGATGGCCGTCGGCGAGCCTCGGGGCGCGATACGCGGCGGTTTGACCCGCGACCGGCAAGGCCATTGTCGCCAGCGCGGCCCCGAGCCCCGCTGCGACGACCACCGTGATCAGCGTGCGCACTCTCTGCATGTCACCGGCCCTTTCGCGCGTCGGACGCGCGGACAGCACTCACGCGTAGCGGACGCGGGCGCGCTCCTGCGCCTTCAGCGCCTCCACCTCCCGATTGCGAGGGGGCGCAGCGGTGGTGAGCGAGCGCACCAGGCGCTCCGCGGCGGCCGTCACTTCTTCGACCGCCTGGTTGAACACCGCCTCGTTGGCGCGCGACGGGCGCGTGGAGCCGCTCAGCTTCCGGACAAACTGCAGCGCCGACGCCCGAATCTCGTCATCGGTGGCCGGCGGCTCGAAGTTGGCAAGCGTCTTGATGTTGCGGCACATGGTGCTTCCCCTGGACGTCAGGAATGATAATGGCCCCGGACGCCGTTTGCAGACGGGCGTCCCGCAATTTTGGCTCAGATTTCAGCTTTGCTGGCTTGCCGGAGACTCGACATGACTGTGTTTCAGCGCGCCCGGCTGATGGTGTCCCTCGCGGCGGCGGCAGCAATGGGCGCCACGATCTCGGCCCACCACGGGTCCGCGGCCTACCACACCGATCGCGAGGTGACCGTCTCCGGCCGTGTCGCGGAGTGGCGGTGGACACAGCCGCACACCTGGGTCGTGCTGACCGCGGCGCGATCGGACGGCCGGCGAAGAGCGCTGGGAGCTGGAGGGTCCGCCCCTGTCCTGGGCCCAGCAGCGCAGCTGGTCCGCCACGACCCTTCGGGCCGGCGAATCCATCCAGGTCGTGATCTACCCCGCGCGCTCCGATGCGCGCGGCGGTCTCGATCAAACGCATCGTGCGGGCCAGCGGCGAGACGCTGCCGGTCAGCCGGCCCTGGCTCGACCGCCCCTGACTCCGGCACCGGCGCGCCCGGATGTACCATGCCGCCTATGTCCAGAGCCTTCGCGTCCTCGGTGGGAGTCGCGCTCGCCGCGCTGACGCTTGCCTCGTGCGGCAGCAGCACCGCCGCTCCTGAACCCCCCGCGCCGCGGACCGCCGACTCGATCACGCCGGCGGCGATCGAAGCGCACATGCGGTTCCTGGCGAGCGACCTGCTGGAAGGCCGCGAGGCCGGAACACGCGGCTACGACCTGGCCGCGAGCTACGTGGCTTCACAGTTCCGCCAGCTCGGCCTGGAACCTGCCGGCGACAAGCAAAGCTATCTGCAGCAGGTGCCGCTCCAGGCGCATTGGCTGGTGAAGGATGGAGCGCGCATGGTCGTCCGCTCCGGCGCGCGGACCACGCGCCTGAACCTGGGGACCCAATTCCTGGTCGCCTCTTCCCCGCTCCACACGTCCAGCGTGGCATCGGCGCCGGCCGTATTCGTGGGCTACGGCATCGAGGCGCCTGCGTTCAAGGTCAACGACTACGAGGGCCTGGACGTGAACGGCAAGGTAGTGGTGGTCCTCACCGGCTACCCGGCGTCCCTCCCGAGCGAAGAAGGCGCGCACTACGGCTCGACGCGCGAGAAGCAGCGGACTGCCGCCGCCAAGGGCGCGGTGGCGCTCGTGTCCGTCTACACCGAGCGCTTCGAGAAGGTCAGCCCGTGGACGCGGAACGTCCAGAACATGGACGCCATGCAGATGTCGTGGATTGGACCGGACGGCATGCCGTTCGTGGCGGCACCGTCCATCCAGGCCACCGTATTCATGAGCCCAGCGGACGGCGCGGTGCTGTTCGAAGGCGCGCCGCGATCGTATGCGGAGGTCCGCGCCGAAGCCGTGAAGGGCGCCCCGAAGGGCTTTCCGCTGGCTGTATCGATCGAAGCGGCGCAACGGTCGCGGCATGAGCGGCGCACGAGTGCCAACGTGGCCGGCGTGTTGCCGGGCTCGGACCCCGCGTTGCGCGCCGAGCACGTGGTGGTGCTGGGGCATCTCGATCACGAAGGCATCGGCGCCGAGGTCAACGGCGATCGCCTGTACAACGGTGCGCTCGACAATGCGGCGGGCATCGCGGCGCTGCTGGAGACAGCGCGCGCGGCGTCCACGTCCGCACCCCGGCCGCGGCGATCCCTCCTGTTTCTGGCGGTGACCGCGGAGGAGAAGGGCCTGCTCGGCTCGGAGTATTTCGCTCGCAATCCCAGCGTCCCGGCCAGCAGCCTCATCGGCGCCGTGAACATCGACATGCCGATTCTGCTCTACGACTTCACGGACGTGATCGCGTTCGGCGCCACGCACTCGTCGCTCCAGCAGGTCGTGACCGACGCCGCCAAGCAGGCCGGCCTCACGGTGACGCCCGATCCCATGCCGGACGAGGCCATCTTCACGCGGTCGGATCACTACCGGTTCGTACAGCAGGGCGTGCCGGCGATCTTCCTCTCCACCGGCTGGAACACGCCCGCCGGCGCTGGCGAAGGCGGCAAGGTGTTCAACGGCTTTCTGGCGCAGCACTACCACAGACCGTCCGACGACCTGAACCTGCCGATCGACTACAACGCCGGCGCCAGGTTCGCGCGCGTGAACTACCTGATCGCGCGCGGCATCGCCGATGCCGACGCAAAGCCCACGTGGAACGAGGGCGACTTCTTCGGAGATCTGTTCAGTGCGCGCAAGTAACGCAATCGCGGCCGCGTTGGTGCTCGCGTTCACCGCTCCGTTGCTGGCGCACCATTCGATCGCGTCCGTCTACGACAAAGACAAGCGCGCCACGATCAGCGCGGTCGTGAAGCAGTGGCGGTTCGTCAATCCGCACCCGTCAATCGTGGTGGAGGTGACGACACCTGGCTCGCCTGCCCGAACATTGACGATGGAGATGGACAACCGCTGGGAACTCGCCGAGCTGGGGTTCACCGAACAGACGTTGAAGCCTGGCGACCGCATCGAGGTGACCGGCGATCCCTCTCGCCGCGAGCCGAACATGCTCTACGTGCGCATGCTGCGCCGTTCATCAGACGGCTTCCGCTACGACCACCACCCGTAGCGCCCGACGCTCACCTGTGTTGCTCCCGGTCCGCGGATGCTGCGGCCGGGAACGGGTCTCCGCTCGGTACCTGCCGCTGCACCGCGCGTGTATGAGCTGATTCGAGGCTACATCCGCCCGCGGCTCAAATTGTCCGAGCTAATTCGAACAACTCGAACCCTTGAGAACCCGAAGCGAAGCTTCGGGGCTCTCAAGCGAACTCTGGACGGCCGCGTCACGAAGGGACGTGGCCGGGCCAAAACGCATGGACGGGACACGCGCGGGAAGAGTCGCTCCACCCCGTTCCGGCATTGCGGAAGGTCGGCCTGGCATACGCGGCCCGGGATCAACACAGGTGAGCGCCGGGCTCAATCCGTAAACGCGCCTGAGGAAACCAGCACGCGTGCTGTCGCTTGGCATGGTTCAGCTCTTGTTAGGCCATACCGCCCGAAAGTTGAGCGACGGCCACAATTCGATCGGTGACTCCGGCCTCGACCGCAGGATCGTACACTCCGAAATAGGCTACGTTCTGAAAACCGTACCGCGACAGAGCGGACCGAAGCTCGCCGTGTGTCCAGCACCGCATCACGAACTGATAGGCACTGACGCGCTCGTGTCCCTCAAGAACGAGAGCGTGCTCCTCCGAGATCAGGAGCTGCCGACGCTCTGAATCGAGTGCCGTGACACTGGTGAAGGTCAACTCGCCTCGATCCGTCGACACTCTCTTCCGGAAACATAGGTTCACGAGCTTTGCGCTCCGCCGACGCGTCCCATTCACGGACGTCCAGAACAAGCACACCCCCCGGTCGAAGAGAACGCACGAACCCGTCGAAGACGGCATTGCGGGCGTTGTCGTCAACGAGGTCGTTGAGAACGCCACGGCACAGAATCGCATCGTATCGTTCGGCCGAGCCCGTCAGGATGTCACCGACCGTGAACGAAACCGAACCCCTCTCGGAATTCGATCTCGCGATGCTCACAAGCTCTGGCGACAGGTCAATGCCTTGAACGGCATACCCTCGCCTTGCCAGTTCCATCGAATACCGTCCCGTCCCGCATCCGGCGTCGAGGAGCCTGGCGCCAGGCATGACGTCCCGTTCGATCAGCCACGTCGCGATCGATGCACACTCCTTGCGGACCGGGCGATCGATGATCAAGTCGAACGCCCATGCGTAGTCGGCGTAGAACGGCCGGCGGGAGGGCTCGCCTGAAGCGACCATTCAGGAAGTCAGTCGCGTTCACCAAAGACGATCGCGTACCCGTTTGGATCCCGAACGACGAACTCGGTCTGGCCGTACGGCTGGTGACACAGCGGCTCGAGTATCGTCACGCCAGGACGCTGTAATAGTGCGTCGAACAGCGCACGAACACCGTCCGTCCGCAAATAGGCGTTCCAGACGCCCCCTTCCCGTTCGTCATACAAATCAGGCTTCCGATAGCCATCAAGCTGCTGCAGAAAGATCGACACGGTGTCCCTGCACAGAATGCAAAAGTGATAGGGCGGCGATTCCGGGAACGGATCCGTCGTGAAACCCAGATTCTCCGCGTACCAACGCATCGTCGAAGCGATGTCGCCGACCAGGAATACCGGAACCGCCCCGTAGAGCCTGGCCGGCGACGTGTCGTTTGGCATGGGTTCAGCTCTATTGGACGATTCGCAGGTTCGTTGGTTTGTCAGGTGGGCGACATCCACCACCCGGCTGCGCGGGGAGCGTCAACACGGGCGGCGGATTCCGGGTGAATCTGTCCCGGGAGCCATTGGCGCTGGAAAGGTGCCAGTTTGCGATCTCCGACGTGGTCGTGGCGTCGGCGCACGCGAATCCGACATAGAGGCGCCCCGACAGCCAGCTGGCGTTCAGCCACCACTGGATCGCGTAGGACGACAGGTTGGACTCGTTGTACTCATCATCGCAGCCGCTCCCGATCGGACAGCCCGTTACGTGCCCAAACCCGTCGCGGTGCCTGACCTCGTGCGCATAGAGGCTGATATTCCCCGAGATGCCCCGCCAGGTTCGATCGAAGTCCCTGTTGCTGTCGTCCTGATCCGCGAGCACCACGTAGTGCTCGCCGGCGATTTGCATGCAGCAGGAGCTGTTGGTGGCTGTCGTGCTGATGTTGAAGCCGCGCACCCTCGATTTCATCCAGTCGTAGACGGTGCCGCTGGTCCACGGCAGATGGTTGGTGCGGCCACGATCAATGTAGTACAGCACCCTCAGCCCCTGCACGAGGATCAGCTCGTCCGAATACTGAGCCAACGGCATCGTGGAAATGGGTTCGGTGCACGCGAGCATGCCGACTGCGTTGTCGTCGCGGAGAATTCGAAAGTCCATCCGAATCTGGCCGTAGGCGGGATCGTTGGTGGGGCACCGCTCGAGGAAGGTCCGTATGTCGGCAATCTGCGCGTGCGCAGCTGGCGCGTTGAGATGAAACACGCACAGGAAGACGGCGACGGCAGTCCAAAGCGCCGTGTGCCGCTGGTTAGGCGTCATTGTGGTGCACCATCATCGCGTAGATTTCTGCGACACGATCCACGGAGATTCCCTCTCGCTGCTCGCGCGCGAGAGGATGGTCGGTCGGTTCGAGCTCGACGTATGGTCGGACGCCATTGTCTCGAAGATGGACCATGGTCTTGAGATTCATCGTTTCGGGGTACGGCTTGAGCCATGCGTCGAGCCATCCGAAAAACGGGCCGATGTGCGATCGTTTTGGAGCGTCGAAGTGCTTTAACCACGCAACGTGATTGTCCTTGCTTAGAGAAACCCACACGCCCCAACTCAGCGGTGCAGGGTGCTCATGGACTGGGATCTCGATGCATCCTCTTACGAAGAAGTGCTCATCGTCGATTACGCAATCGTCGCTGCCCAGATCGCACCGGCGCTCTCTGTCGGGCTCTGGCACGGCGTAATAGCTCAAAGGCGCGTTCGCCCCGAAATTCGGCATCCCTTTATGGAGCTGACCGCAGGAGACGCAGCGAAACTCAAACATGACGCCTAACGGTCGGCTTCAGCCGCGGTAGCTCATGATCATGTTGGCCGCCGTCGACTGCAAGCCGAGGTTACGCCGCTTGTCAGCTGCAACGCGAAGTTGGCCGGCCCAGTCATGCACTTCACTCGTCGGGAGGCGGCCGCAGACCGGAAACGAAATCCGTGAATGACCGCGCAAGAAGTTGAAGATTCGACGCGGTCGCGATCGTTCCGTCCCATTCACCTGAATCAGGCTCCAACTCGTGGTCCAGGAAGTATACGCAGCCACGATGGGGACCGCGTATCGCGAGGCAAATGGCATTGCCAAACGGATCGTCCATGATCCAAAGGAGATCGCTCGGAATCCGGCCTCGATAAGCGTCGCGGGCTGACTGCAACGAGAAGTAGCTTTCTTCTCGGAACCCGCCAATGTGATGCACGCCCGCGTCCGCCGCCGCGCCGTCCGGTGTCGGGCCGTAGAACCACAGCCGGCCGCCAACATGGCCGCCGTTGCAAGTTACCAAGAAGCGACGGTAGTCCTCCGGAAGGGGCAACCCCAACTCCTGCTCGAAGACGGCAAGGCGGTCCGGCGGTGCAGGAGGTGCCTTGATTCACAGCGTTGATGAAGTCTTCGATCTTCACAACTCTCCGGTGCGCAACACCTTGGTCAGGCTAACTACGTTCCTGCGCACTAAGTAGACCGCTGGACTCCAGCCGTCTTGCAGGTAATGCCTGCCGGCCTCCGCAGACCGCCGCTGTCAAGTCTTTGGCAGAGTGAATGCTAGCACCAGCTTCTGTGGGCAGACTTGCGGCGCTACCTGCGAGAATCCATCTGCGTTGGCTGCGAGGCTTGCAGGTGATTCCAAGCCCCGGCGCTTACCTGTGTTGCTCCCGGGCCGCGTATGCCAGGCCGACCTTCCGCAATGCCGGAACGGGGTGGAGCGAGTCTTCCCGCGCGTGTCCCGTCCATGCGTTCGAGTTGTTCGAATCAGCTCGGACACCGTTCTAAGCAAACACTTTGAGCCGCGGGCGGATGTAGCCTCGAATCAGCAACTACACGCGCGGTGAGCGGCAGGTACCGAGCGGAGACCCGTTCCCGGCCGCAGCATCCGCGGACCGGGAGCAACACAGGTGAGCGTCGGGGCTGTCGCTCAGCGAACGATCACCACCGGCGCGCGCCAGAACGCGGCCTTCTGCCCCGTCGGCTCGAGCACGGTGACCTGGCAGTCGTAGCGCCCTGGCGCCAGGCCGGCGAGCGGCACCGTCAGGCGCACGGGCACGGCCTTCGATCGCGCGTCCATGCCGTCTACGACCGCCATCGGCTCCGTCTCGAACACTTTCACGTCGTCGCGATAGAACGACACGAACGCGACCAGCGGCTGCGTGGTCGTGGCCGCGCGCTCGTAGGCCTGCAGGTACACGTGCATCTCGCGGCTGGCGCTGAAGACGCGCGTCACGCTGGGAATCAGCTTCTGCCCGTCGTAGACCAGCGGGTGCGCGGCCATCGCCTCGCCGGTCGTGTTCTTGACCGTGTGCAGCTCCGCGCCGAGCGGCACGCGCTGGCTGCCGAGCACCACCGTGCTCATCGGCAGCATCCGCTCCTCGCGATTCAGGTTCGGCACCGTGAACGACGCCTGGTAGGTGCCGATGCGGCCGGCCTCGGCATCGCGCGCCAGGAACTTGATCACGTATTTCCCGGGCAGCAGGGTGAAGCCCGTTTCGTACTGGATTGGGCGCGACGCCAGCTCGGCGGCGGTCTGGTCGCTCAGCTTGATATCCAGCTTGTCGCGAACGTTCTGGATGGTGATGCCGAAGTCGTCCTTCACCTCGCCGATGAAGTCGATGAGCGTCCGCTGCGCGCCGCGACGGCGCGCCAGCGCCAGCTCGCTGCCGGGAATCTTCACCGCCACCGGCACGAAGTACTCCGCGCGATTCAGCTGGAAGTAGTTGACCTCCATCGCAATTGGAATGTCCGTGATGGGGTTCTCGAGCATCAGCGCTTCTTCCAGCTGCCGCTCCCGCTCCACGCCCGACAGCTTCGCGAACGTCTTGTCGCCGTAATAGCCCTGGCGGTACGCGATCTCCGCCTCGCGGCCGCCCGCCAGCGTGACGCGCACGCGGCGGAACTTGCCGTCGGCCTCGGTGTGGGTGCTGTAGTAGCCGAGCATGTAGTAGCTGGTCACCGACCGCGCCGCGCGGCGGATGCCTTCGGACAGGTCGTTGTTGTCGAAGGTCACCGTACCGCCCGTGTCCTTGGCCAGCGAGAACAGCGCGTCCTGCGAGCGCTGGAAGTTGGTGGCCACCGCGGTGGCCGTCGCGCCGGTGAACATGGCCTGGCCGCCGGGGGACCGCTGGGTCGCGTCGCCGAGCGGGGGGGTTGCCACCAGCCCGCGCGCGTCCACGGGATGGATCGTCACATTCGACCGGATGGCCGCGTTGGTCGTCGCGCGCAGCTGCGCCGTGTTGTCGGTGCCGTTGAGACGCAGGCCGCTGCCGAAATAGATGAGCGCCTTCTGCTCCGGAAACGGCCGCAGCATCGTGACGGCCGTCTGCATCGCGGCCAGCTGCCGATCGGTGTTGAACACGTTGAACTCGGCGTCGCCCTGGCCAAAAGCGGTGGACTGATCGGTCTGGTCGCGCACGCCGTCGCCGTCCTTGTCCTCCCCGTAGATCAGGATGGCAACGGCCTCCTGGAGCTGCGCCTTGTTCCCCGTGAAGTCCTGCTTGATGCGCACGGCGCCGCCCTCGTAGGTCACGAGCGCCACCAGATCCGCGGGCGTCATCTGCGAGGCGATATAGCGGAGCGCGGCCTGGTAGGAACGTATCTGATCGCCTGGAGGCATCGCGGAGAGGTCGAAGTACAGGACCAGCAGCCGCCGATCCCTGAAGCGTGTGTCGCCCGCCGGCACCGGGGCGAAGCTGCCCTGCGTGACGGAGGCCACTTCCGGCACGGTCGCCGGTGGCGCCGCCGCGGCGGCGGTAGCCGACGGGGCTGCGGGCGCCGTCTCCACCACCTGGCCCGCCGCGGGTGGGTCGGGCACCGTCGGCAAGCGTTGGAACTCGACGAAGGCGATGTCCTGCGGCTGGCCGTCCTCGATGACCACGAAATCCTTTGCGGTCAACCCCTCGATGGGGTTGCCGTCGCGATCCTTGACGCTCACCGTCTGCACCACCAGCCGCGTGCTGCTGCGGAACACGGGCGGCGGCTGCGTCTGCTGCTCGCTGTGCAGACCCACCCATCGTCCAACCCAGGACCACGATCACAAGAACAGCTTTGAGTCGCATTGGATCAGAACCTCACGCGCAGGCTGCTCTGAAGGCGCCGCATCTGGTTCGCGCGATCGGGCAGGCCGAACTGGGGGCTGCCCACGAAGGCGTTCACGCCGGAGTAGGTGACGCGGTTGAGCACGTTGGTGGCGTCGATGCGCCAGTCGATGTTGAACCGGTTGCCCCAGCGGAACGTGCGGCCCACGGCCGCGTTCAAGCTGAACTGCGCGGGGCCGGTGACCGAGTTGCGGCCGGTGTTTCCATACTGCCCCGGTGCGGGCACGGTGTAGGCCGACGGATTCAGGTACGTGCCGTCTGGCAGGTCGTCCACTGGCGCGCCGGTGAGCTGCGGCCGCAACGTGCTCGTGAATCCGGTGCCGGGCACGGGCACGAGGAACACCGGTGTCAGCGGAAGGCCGCTGCCCGTCGTCAACTGCGTCACGAACGTCCAGTCCTTGAGCAGGCGCCCGCGCCATCCGTCCACCAGGGATCCGCCGGCGATGCCCGCGCCACTCGTGTACTGCGCCTGCGCGACCACCAGGTGCCGCTGATCGAAGGCCGAGCGGGCGTACTCCGCGTCCAGGTCCAACCAGTCCTGCGCCATGCCGACGCCGGCAAGCGTGGCGCCGGCAAACGCGGCCGCATCGTCGGTGGCCTTGGCGAGGGTGTATTGCACACTCGCGGTGAATCCGTTGCGCAGCCGGCGGCGTACCTGCACCTGGCCGGCGTTGCGCAGCGAGCGGCCCGTCGAGGTGAGATAGGCGAAGCCCGCTGGACACGTGGCGCACGTGGGCACGGCACCGGCCGGGCCCGTATTCGGCAGGAACTGCTGCATCAGGTTGTGCCCACGCGAGCCCAGATAGGTGGCGATCACCGTCAGCGACGCCGGCAGGTCCCGCTGCGCCGACACCTGCCAGTTCTCGGCATAGCCGACGCGGAAATCGGGATCGACGCCGAAGGTGCCATAGGGCGCCGTGGCCGCGGCGGCAAAGCCGTTGGCCAGCGTGAGCGGCGCCTCGGGCGTGGACTGCACGCTGGCCGTCGAGGAAAGCGGCGCCTGCTGTGCGAGCAGGAGCGCCAGCGACTGGTAGACGTTGGTGTTGCGATACAGCCCGTAGCCTCCGCGCACGATCAGCGACGACCCCGCGATCGGACGCCAGGCCACACCCAGCCGCGGCATGATGCCGCGCGGGTCAGCGTAGAGCAGCGACGACGGCAGCGCCTGGTCGCTCAGCGCGGCGTCGCCTGTACCGGCGATGATCGGTTGCACGGCGCGAAAGCCGGGCGCCACGTCCAGGTTCACGAGACGGTTGAGGGCTTCACTCATCGGCGACTCGAACTCCCAGCGCACGCCGAGGTTCAAGGTCAGCGACGCCGAGACGCGAAAGTCGTCGTTGACGAACGCTTCCCCGAGTATCTGGTGCAGCTGCTTGTCGGCGTTGCCAAATGCAATCGTGCTCGACCGCGGCAGCCCCAGCAGGAAATCGGCAACGTCGGACCCCGAAGCCGCGCCGGTGAACGTGAAGCCGCCGCGCGGATTCTGCTGAGACAGCACGCTCAGCGACACGTCGCGGAGGCCGCCCCCAAAGGTCAGGCTGTGGCGCCCGCGGTTGCGAAAAAGCTCCACGGTGCCGCCGTGCGTCCGGCTGTCGTTGCGCGCGTAGTTGCCGGTGGCCAGCGACGCCAGGCCGGTGGAGAACGACAAGGCCGGTGGCCCCCAGTTGGACGGGTCCTGGTTGTTCCCGGTGATGCCGGCCTCGCCCGAGACGTTGACCAGGTTGGCGAAGTGCGGCGTCACGTCGGTGGCCAGGTTGATGAACTCGTAGCGGGCGCGCATGAACGAAAACGGCGACAGGCGATTCGTCCAGACCAGCGAGGCGTTCAAGTTGGCCACCGTGGCCGTGTCCACGAAGTCGAAGAGGTTCGCGGTTTCGGTCGTGGTGCGCTGATACGCTGCCGATCCCACCAGCTGCTGGCGGGCGTTGAGCACTTGTGACAGTCGCCCCTGCACGCTGTCCTGCTGCGTGCCGACCACGATCGGCACCTGGAAGTTGAACCCGTTGGCGGCCGGCGCGTTCGGCAGCGGGTAGTAGTTCAAGAGCGAGAGCGCCTGCGGCGACAGCCGCGCGACCGGGATGCGGTTCGACGCGAAGGGCTGCCCGGTGAGCGGGTCGACGAGCTGGACGGGCCTGCCGAACAGATCGACCGACTGCGAAAAGTCGCCGAGGCGTTCGGCCACAGTCGGCACGAGTCCCGACTGCGACGTGGTGGTGTGGTCCTCGATGTGCTGGTAGCCCAGGAACCCGTTCGGGTCGTTGCGGACCCCCGGCAACCGCAGCGGTCCGCCCACGTTGCCCACGAACTGGATGTCGTTGTAGACGGGCTTCGGCGTACTGCGGCCGGTGAACGAGTACCTGACTCGCGTCGAGCGCGGAGTGACTCGACAGCAGTCCCAGGCCGCCCGTGTAGAGCGCGCGGCCGCCAGGGCGATTGTTCCCGAATGCGCGGGCCTGGGCGAACGGCGACACGGCGCCGTTGTTCATGCTGCCGTTGATCAGGAACCCGTCGGCGGCGCTGGCGGCATCGTCGGCGTTGTCGCCGGGAAACGCAGCGGGGGCCGCGGGAGCATTCGCCGCGTTGGCCGCGGGCCGCTGTGCGGGTGGTTGCTCGGGCGACCCGGCCGGCCGGGCACTGGCAGGTGCCACGCCACCAGGTGCCGAGGCCGTCGCGGACGATGCAGGCGCGGCCGAGGGGGGTGCCGCGCGTACGGTTGCCTGATTGAACGGCAGCAGCGTCAACGTCAGCGCGGGCACTGGTCCGGTGGGTGGCACGACGACTTCAATCGACGCCGGCGCGAACCCCGCGAGCGCCGTGGAGACGGCCCACGTCCCCGCGTCCAGACCGCGAAGCCGATATGCGCCCGCGGCGTCGGTGGTCGTCGAGACGCGCGCGTCGTTGCGCGTGGCCGTCACGGTCACCCCCGGCACCGGCGCGCCGTTGAAGGTGACGGTGCCGGCCAGCTCCGCGGCGGTCTGCGCCTGCGCGCGGCCAGCCACCAGCAGCATCAGCATCAGCATCAGCAACGCGACGATCCGGATCGATGGGCCGCTCACGTGCCCCACTTAATTAGGCCCGACCCCAAATGCGTTGGATTACGGATTCGTTAGTCGGGAGTGGGCTGATCGATGCTGTCGATGACCAGCGTCTCCACCGGGCCGCGCGTGGACTCGAGTTTCAAACCCAGCTGCTCCTGCAGCGCGGTGAAGATCGACGGGCCATCGGGATTCACAGCCGGCAGCTGCACGCCGGGCGGCGCCGCGCCGGGCGGCGGCATCTGGTCGGGCGTGAACTCCATGTTGAAGCTGTAGCGGCCGGTCAGCCCCGTCTTGTCCACCACGATGCGCTGAACGCGCCCCGACAACAGCTGCGCGAGCTGCTCAATCGGCACGTCGCCGGCGCCCACACTGCCGAAGCCCATGAACATCCCGCACTGCGGGCGCTCGCCCGGCTGCGGCGGCGCGGGCGGCGGGCCGCCCCAGGACCACCGCGACCGGGCCCGGCCCCGCGGCCGCGCATGGCGGCGCAGTCGGTCGTCGATGGCTCGATCTGCTTGCCGAGCTTGCCGTCGCTGCGCGCCAGCACCAGCGCGTAGATCGGCATCTCCTTCGATTCGCGGTGGACCTTCAACTTGAATCGGTCGGCCAGCAGGTTCTGCATCATCTGCTGCACGGGACCCGACTGCCCTGGACCAATGTTGGGAAGCTCGCCTTCGGCCTTGGCCGAGACGTCGAAGCGATCCGAGTTCAACCAGCCCGGTCCGCCCTCGATCTGGAAGGGCTGCACGTTGTAGGCGAAGCGAATCAGCTCGCGCGCCGGGACGTTCTGGGCGGTGAACCGGCCGCCCGGCTGCAGGCCGAAGCGGATGAAGTTCTCGCCCGACTTGTTGGGCTTGACGGAAGCCACCTCGAACACCGGGGACGACGCGGCCGGCGCCCCTGGCGCGCCAGCGGGCGCGGCCGGGGCCGGATTCTGGGCGTCCAGACGGGCCGAGGCGGCCAGCAGCCCAACGCCAAGGGTGAACGCGCCGCACGCGTAGACGAATCGACTGGGCCACTTCATGACGGTCCTCTCCTCTAAAGGCTGCCGGCAGTCTCGCTGATTAGACACCACAATCCTTGCCTTGGTTTGATCGGTTGGCGCGTCAGCGCCTTGACATGGCGCGCACCTCGCTGGCAGCCGTGCGCAACGCCACGACCATATGCTGCAGCCGGTCCATTCCGCTCGCGCCCAGACCCTCCGGGGTCGGAGAGGCGCGAATCGAGATCGTGAGCTGCTGGCCCTCGCCCAGCCGAATGGTCTCGGCGCTGCTCCGCAGCTTTTCGAGCACCGATCGATCCTGCCACGAGCCGAAGGGCAGCGCCGCCACGGCGACCGCCAGGTAGGCGCCAGGAGGCACACCGTCCAACACGAACCGGCCGTCGTTGTCCGATCGCGCCAACGCCAGGAACCGCGAGTCCTGATGCCAGCGTGAGGGATCGGGCGGAAACAGCGCCACGGAGTAGTTGGGCAACGGGCGGCCGTTGCGATCCACCACGACGCCCGACACGCCGCTCACTTTGTCGGTGAGCACCACCTCCATGTGGCGGCTGCCGCTACCGAAGTCGATCGGACCATCGTCGATATCGGCACCATCGAGGGAGATCGATTTCACCATCCAGCCACTGGGCAGCCGCTTGACGCTGAACCTGACCAGGCCTCCCGGGCTCTCCAGCGAAAAGGTCCCGTCGGAGCCCGACCGGAAACGCACTGCCCGTAAACCCTCCCGCTTGACCCTCGATGAGTTTCGTGAAGCCCACGTGGACAGCAGCGCTGTCGAGCGTCTTCGTCGCGCCGGCGTCGCGCACGACACGGCCCTCGACGGTCGCGCCCAGCTCGGCGCGCAGCTCGAGGTCCTTCACATCGGCATCAACGGTCAGCATCTTCATGGTCGACACCCAACGCATCGTCTTGCGAGGGTCCATCACGTTGAGCATGTAACGTCCCGGAACGACGCCGGGAATGCGAAACGCGCCCGTCTGATCGACGCTGACCTTGTATTCCCCGCCGGGCAGACCGCTGGGGGCCATCGGATGCAGAATCACGCCGAGACCACTCGCCTGGCCGTTTGGATCGAGGAGTATGCCCGCCACTTCGAACAGGCGGCTCGTCTCGAGCGCGAAGTCCACGTCCAGCAGCTCCTGTCCGGCGTACAGCCGCAGCCTCTGCGCGCTCTCCGCGTCGGCGACGCCCGGGTAGAACGTGGCCGTGTACACCACCGGTTTGCCATCGACGGTGTGTTTCGCGTCCCGCCCCGTGTAAGCGCGAACGGCGTAGTCTCCAGGCACGACGTCGGTCATCCGATACGACCCGTCCGCCACGGTTTGCGCAAAGCCGCCGCCCGCGGGGGCGAATCCTCCGATGCCCTGCTCGCGCACCAGCTCCACTTCCACACCTGCGATGCCGGCGCCCTTCGAGTCGGTGATGCGCCCGCTGATGCTGCCCGCCGGCTGCAGCCGGACGTCCAACCCTGAGGTGATACGGCCGCCGGGGGCCGTGATGCGGGCGCCAAAGTCCATCAGGCTCGCGGTGTTTCGGCCGTAGTAGTCCTCCACGAATCCCCTGGCCCGAACGTTCAGCGTGTAGATGCCGGGCTTGAGGCCGCTCACCTCGAACCGGCCGTCGTCGTTGGTCTTGACAGCTTGAGCGGACGACGGGCCCATCACCAGGACAGTGGCGCCGGCAATGGGTCGGGCAGAATTCGCCTCGACCACACGGCCCTGCAGCACCGCCTCGTCGGCGGGAATCGTGCGTGAGATCGTGGGTGCCGTCGCCTGCGACTCGGCGATCGCGACGCGACCGGCGGCTTGCGCGCCGGCCAGCAGCACCAGCATCACCGCCAGAGGTGCCAGCGAGCCTGCCCAGCTCGCCGGGCCGTGCGTATCGGATGCCGGCGCGATCACGCGGCGCACACGCTGAATCAACGGCCCGTCGGTGGCCGCGAGCGCGAACGCGGCGTCTCGCCGCCGGGTTTCCAAGTCGGCCAACGCGGTCGCATACGTCACCCCGTCGCCGCACATGGCCACGGCGATGTCGTCGCAGCAATGCTCGCGCTCCACCCGGATGCGCCTGGAGATCCACCAGCACGCAGGGTGGTAATACAGCAGTGCCTCGGCCACCGACTGCAGCACGTTGACCAGATAGTCGTGCCGCCGGACGTGCGCCAGCTCGTGGGCGATGATCGACTCGAGCTGGGCCGGCGACAGACCGCTCAGCGCGCTGGCGGGCAGCATCACGATCGGTCGCAGCCAGCCGACCACGAGGGGAACCTGCACCACCGCCGATTGCACGACCTGCACCGCACGCCTGATTCCCAGCCGCCGCATCAGAATCGGCGGCGCGATCCAAGACTGCCTGCGGCACCGGAGACATCGTGGCGCGCCGCAAGCGCGTGAGCCCCACCCACGCGACGGCCAAGCGCGTCGAAAAGACAACGACGCCCACGAACCACAGCGGCACCAGCGCCCAGGACCAGGCCTCGATGCGCTCACGCCAGGGGCGTGGCGGCGTGGCCGCACGCTCGATGGCATCGGCCGACGCCAGGATTCGGATCGCCGGCGTCCGGTCGCGAGGGCCGGCGGGACCGAGCTCGACCGGTGCGGGTTGTGCCATCACCACGCGAACTGCCCGTGGCTCGAGCGTCGAGTTCATGACAAGCGCGGTCCCGATCCAGGAGGCCACCATCGCGGCCAGCCCCAGGCACGCGACGACGTATCGCGCGTGAGCGGACCGGCCCTTCAGCGAGAACAGGAGCAGCGCGACGACGGCTGCCACAAGCGCGCCCTGCCACAGCGAATGCAGCAAAGCCCACCCGATGGCGCGAACGACGAGGTCCAGCGTGTTGGCGCTGCTCATGACTCCCCCTCCGCCCGTTGCTTCGATTGCGCATCGGCCAGCAAGCGACGGATGGCGCGCAACTCGTCGGGGCTCGCCTGCTTGGCCGCCAGCGCGTGCATCACCAGCTGCGACGGCGATCCGTCGAAGAGCCGATCCAGCAGGTCGTGCACCAGCTGCCGCTGCGTGTGGCCCTCGCTGTAGGCGGCCACGTACACATGGGCACGCGCGGAGTCATCCCTGGTGATCAGACCTTTGTCCGTCATGATCTGCATCAGCTTCAGGATGGTGGTGTAGGCGCCCCCGCGGCCCATGGCCTCGGCCACTTCCCGCACGGTGCTGGATCCCCGCGTCCACAGCACGCGAAGAATCGCCAGTTCGGCCTCGGTCGGTTTCTTGGGTGTCGCCACGTCCGCGAGTATCTACGAAGGTCATCGTATGTGTCAACGAAGATCTTCGTATGTTGAAGAAGGACTCGCTCTAGTCGGGCATCGGCCGCTCGGCGCTGTCGATGACCAGCACCTCCACGGGACCCCGGGTCGCTTCCAGCTTCAACCCGAGTTGTTCCTGAATCGCCGCGAACAGAGACGGACCATCGGCGGGCGGCGACGGCAGGACTGAAGGCGGCGCGCCGGGCGGCGGTGGCGGGGGTATCTGGTCCGGTGTCCACTCGAGGTCCAGGTCGAACCGTCCCGTAAGCCCGGTTCGATCGATCACGAGGCGGCCGGTGGAGGGCGCCAGGTTCCGTCCGACATCGGACAGCAACGACCCGCCGGCCATCATGCGACCTGGCACCTGCCGTATCCCGCACGGCGGACGTTCACCAGCGGGCGTCGGAGGCGGCGGGGCGCCGCCGCGCCCCAACGCCGCGATGAGCGCCTCGCAATCGGCCGCGGCCTTCTGGAGCCGCGGCCCGAGGCGGCGATCCTCTCTCGCCATGACCAGGGCATACACCGGCATCTCGCGCGTCTCGCGGTGGACCCTCAGCTTGAACCGGTCCGCCAGCAGCGTCTGCGCCATCGCCAGCAGTTGAAGAGGCGGCGTGTCGCTGTTGGCCGCCTTGGCGGTGATGTCGAACCGGTCGTCGTTGATCCAGTCGGGCCCACCGACGATCTGGTACTCCTGCAGCTGATACGCGTTGCGAATCATGTTGCGCAGCGTGTTGTTGACGACGACCAGTTGCCCGCGAACGCGCCCGCCGAACGAGGCACGGGCGTCGCTGGACTTGTTCGGCTTTACCGATGCCACCTCGAAGGCGGGGGCCGGGCCGCTCGGTGGCGCTTGCGCGCGCAGCAGCGGCACGTCGAACAGGCCAAGGCTCACCGGGAGGGCCAGCGCGCTCCCGGCGGCGGCCCACAACATTAGTTGTCGCCACCCGCCCAGCGCCCGGCACGGATGGCGTTGCATGATGGCCTCGATGCGCGTTCGCAGATCGGAGCCCGTGATGCCCGACGCGCACGCCAGGGGCGACTCCACGCACAGCTCGGACGTCTTCAGGATGCCTTCCGCGTAGACGCGTGGATCGCTGCCCAACCGCACGACGTCCTCGTCGCACGCCCGTTCGCGCTCGTCCACCAACCGCCGCTCGATCCACCACACCAGCGGATGGAACCAGAACACGGCTTCCACCAGCATGTGCAGCGCCATGGCCAGGTTGTCGCGGCGCCGCACGTGGCACAGCTCGTGGGCCAGCAGCGCCTCGAGCTGCGCGTCGCCGATCCGATCGCCCAGGTCGCGGGGCCAGAGCAGCACCGGTCGCAAGACGCCGAAGACAGCGGGTTCGACGGTCTGCGCCGAGACCACGATGGGGAGCGGCCGGCAGCGCGGGCCACCCTCTTCGAGTCGTCTCAAGACCGTGGCTTCGCGTCCGGTGCGAGCGGGCATCGCCTGGCGCGCGACCGCGGCCACGCTGCTCCATCGCTTGCGCCATGCCAACAGGTGCAGAGCGCAGCCCGCCAGCCACACCACGCCCAGCAGCGTCAGCAAGGCCGGAGCGACCCACGATGATGCCGAGAGCGAGGAGGACTCGGTGAACTGGATGGTCGTGAAGGGCTGGCTGACGGTCTCAATCGCCTGCAGCAGGCCCTGCGGCGCGGCGGCGGTCGCCGACTCGCGCTGGAAACGTTGCCCCAGGGCCTCCAGCCAGGCGAACGGCACCAGGAATTTCAGCGACGCCACCAGCCACAGCGCGTAGCGCACGTGCGCGCGGTTGTGTCGCAGGAGCAGGGTCAGCACACCCACGACCACGACGACGATCGTGGACTGCCACAGGTGATCGGACAGCGCGGCGGCAAAGGCGGGCGTCATGGCTTGTCCTTTCGATCTCGATCCAACTTGCGGAGCGCCTGTTCGGCTTCCTTGATGTCGTCGAGCGTCAGCTTTCCCGATTCCACCAGCCGCGCCAGCACGGGCTTGCTGCGGCCGCCGAAGAGGCTCAAGAGCTCGTCCACGAGGCGGTTCTGCGCTGCCGTTCGCGACACCACCGCTTCGAAGATGTTCGCGTTGCTGATGCGCTTCACCCGCCGCAGCGCCTTCTTCACCTCGAGGCGGTAGACGATGGTCTGGACGGTGGTGAACGCCGGGCGATTGTGCTCGGGAAGCGTTTCGTGCAGCTCGCGAACCGAGGAGGCCCCCCGATTCCACAGGGTCTCCATGATCCGCAGTTCGAGCTTCGTCAGTTTGGGCAACATGGCTGTTCAACTACAGGCGAGGCTAAATAACTACGTCTGTAGTTGGATTGTCAAGGCCTTGAACGCAGTCTCCGGTCTCCGGTCTTCAGTCTCCAGTCCTGGCGTACACACGAAACGGCCCTCCCGGGCCGTTTCGTCCTGCTCTTGGTGAGCGCCTAAAGCCGAGAGCCCAGAGCCTAGAGCCTTCGGCTCCTACGAAATCACTTTGCACGGAGCAGGTGACCACTTCGCCCCGTCGGCTTCCTTCTTGAAGTGCGTGCTGGTCACGAAGTCCTGGTTGAGATACGCGGGGTCGTTCACGATCGTCGTGACCACCAGCCACTCGTCGCCGGTGGGGGCCGCGAAGCGGTCGTAGTACTCCGTCAGGCCGGCGCCGGCGCTGTAGGGCACGCCGTTCTTGCGTAGCCACCCGGCGCGCATATTGGACGTGCTGACCTTGAGGTTGCCTCCGGGCGGCACCTGGCCGCCGCGACCACCGCCGCCGGGGCGCTCCCACTCGGCGAACGAGTGCCCCTGAAGAGAGGCCGGGCCCACGGCCGCCTTGCGGGCCGGATCGAAGAAGAACCGCCGCGTCTGCGCGCCGGCATCGGTCTCGATCTTCAGCGTGGTCTCGTTCTCCCACGTGATGTGGAGCCGCGTGGGGTTGCGCATCAGGCCGGCGGCGCCGTAGGCCTCGCAGCTGCCGTCGCGCGCGGTGGTCCAGCCGTCCGCAACCTTGCGGCCGGCGTCGTTCAGCGGCACGCTGGCGTAGTCGCCCTTGGGCGGCGTGACCATGCGCCACCGCCAGTCCTCGTTGACGATCGACACCCAGTAGCCGGTCAAGTCGATCGGCGCCGATGCCCACGGAGACGGCGGACGCGGCGCGGCGGGAGCCGGACCCGCCCCGCGGCCCTGCTGGGCCGCCACAGACGCCACGCTTGCCACGAGTGCCACGACCAGGATCCCGTACTTCATCTGCCGTCCTCCGTTACGCCTACCGCCCCGCCGGAGGCGGGGCAATCAAACACTGCTCTACCGGCTCGAGGTTACCGCCGCCGGCTGCGACATGCTGCGATACGCAGCCTCGATGAACGCATCGGTGGTCCAGAACCCCTGCGCCGCGCCGTATCGCGGCTCGTAGTCCCGCACCAGCCGCGCGGCCTTCACCTGCTCCAGCGTCATCTTCTTCTTCACGGCGTCCCGGAAGCGATCGCGGATGATCGTCATCATGTCGCGATAGTCCACCACGTCCGCTTCATCGGTCACGCGGCCATGGCCGGGGATGACATACGTGCCACCTTCCTGCTTGTCCTTCGGCACCGTGATGTCGATGATGCGGTTGAGCGCCGACACGATGCCGTTGAGACTGCCGCCCTGCGCCACGCTGATCACCGGGAAGGTCGTGGTGACGAAGGTGTCGCCCGCGGCCACCACGTCCGACTTGCGAAAGTACACCAGGATGTCGCCGTCGGTGTGGGCGTTGGGCTGGTGGAACATCTGCACGGCCTCGCCGTTGAAATAGATCTCCTTCGTGTCGTCGAAGAAGGTGTTGGTCGGCCAGGCCGGGAAGGGCAGCTTGGGATCGGTGCCCTGCGGGTTGGCCATCCGGTTCTGCACGTTCTCGTGCGCGTAGATGAACGCCGCGCCGGCCGCGCCCGCACCGACCTGCGGCGCGAAGTTGCCGCCCACGACCGATTCACCCGCGTCGGCCACCTTGGCGTTGCCGCCCGTGTGGTCGGCGTGCACGTGGGTATTGATGATTGTGCGAATGGGTTTGCCGGGCGCCAGCCGGCGGATCTCCGCAATGAGCTTCTCGGCCAGCGGTTCCACCAGCGTGTCCACCACCAGCACGCCCTCGTCCCCGATCTGCACGGTGGAGTTGAATCCCCCGCCGGTCAGCAGCCAGACGTTGCCTTGCACGTGGAACGACTTCACCTCCACATTGGCCGTCGCGTTGCTGGCGGGCGCGGCGCCGCCCGCTCGCGCCTGCGCCAGGGGGCGCACCGCCCCGGAAACCATCAGCAGCGCAGAGACTGCCAGCGTGGACACGAGCACTACGGCACGACGCGACTTCTTCACCGGTTACCTTTCATGTACTCGGGAAACGCTGTCTCGGCGCCGCCCCGCATCGCCTCCACCGGCAGGTGGTGTTTTTTGGCGTATTCCTCGAGGAACGTATTGGTGCCGGGCAGATGGTGCGGCACTTCACCCTTGGGGCGCGGCACCTCGACCACAGCCTCGCACGGATACGGCTGCATGGCGACGTTATTGGTCAGCACGAACCCGTTCGTCTTGATGAGCGGTTCCGTGAGGTACCGCGGGTCCTCGATGATGTAGATGTGCGTCAGGTAGTTGCCGTGGCGGATGAACCGCTCGATCATCGTGACCTCATCGCTGAGGGTCAGACCATTGCGGCGAATCCACCCCGCCTTCAAGTGCGTCGTCCGCACCACCAGCACGTTCCCTTCGAACCGGCCCGTCGAAAACCCCTGCCACGTGTGGGGCGCGTACTCCGGAGGATGCGCCCGCCCGTCCATCCAGATCTCGCGCCGCTGCTCCTGCCACTGGATGTGCGTGGAGATCTTCATCAGCTGCTGGTTGGCCTCGTTGAAGCCAGCCGTGATCCGCAGGTTGCCCACGCCGCGGAACCCGTAGATGGAAGGGTGCGGCTTGCATTGGTGCTCGGGCATCGTGAGCAGCGAGGCGTCCCAGGTGTCGGCCTTGAGCCGCAGGGCATCGTTGATCGGCAGCCCCGCATAGTCGCCGACGTCGGGACCCGGGATGCGTTCGACCTGGTCCTCGTGGAAGATGGGCGCCCAGGTGCCTGAAAAATCGGTCTGGGCGAATCCGGCCGTCGCGCCGCACGGCACCAACCCCAGTACCAGCAGCAGCGTGCGCGCACCAAAGAACGCCGTGGAGGCGTTCTGGCAGACACTGAGGAACGCCGTCGAGGCACTCCGGTAGACATCAAGGAACGCCGTCGAGGCATTGCGGTAGACATCAAGGAACGCCGCCGAGGCGTTCCGGCAGACACTGTCTCGAAGCATGGCGACCTCGGAAAACATCACGGAACGTGGGCCGAATTTTAGTAGTGCCCCGAAGCAAAGTCCATCGCCCGCGGCCGCGGAATGCTGGCGTGTATTGGCACCGCAGACGGCATTAATGAATTGGCGATCGGGCGATGGTTGTGCCAGACTCTGTGGCCGACTCGATGCGTCCGCCCTCCACGGGACAATCACATTCATGGATTTCTTACAGTTAATCGAACAGAACTCGTTCATGGTGTGGCTGCGGGAAGGCGGCTCCCTGTGGGGCTACCCTGCCATCCTCTTCGCGCACACCCTGGGCCTTGGCGCCGTGGCGGGCGTCAACGGCGTGGTGGACTTGCGCGTCCTGGGCTTCGGCCGCCGCATTCCACTGTCCGCGCTGCAAGGAGTCTTCGGACTGGCCTGGATCGCTCTGGGGATCACCACCGTCTCGGGCCTGATCCTCCTCGCCTCCGACGCCAGCAACAAGCTGGCGAGCCCGGTCTTCTACGTCAAGATGATCTTCGTGGCGCTGGCGCTCGTGTCCATGCGGCAGTTGAAGCGCGTGGTGAGTGCGGGCGACGGCGCCGAGCAGACGGGCCGCGTCTGGGCGGCCGCGTCCATCGTCTGTTGGGCGGGCGCGATCACCGCCGGACGCCTGATGGCCTACATTGGGCCCATCGGCGACCTGGGCTGACGGAGTATCGACGATGGACCCGAACCTGCCCCACCTGCACCTCATCCTCAACCACGTGCCCACGGTAGGGACCGTGATCGCGCTGAGCGTTCTGGCCACCGGCCTCCTGCGGAAGAACGATGCCGTCGCCCAGATAGCCCTCGAGCTGTTCTACGGCATCGCCCTCTTGACGCTGCCGGCTTACATCACCGGCGTCGCGACGCTGCGCGCCCTGGCCGAGGTGCCCGAGGTCTCGGCGGAGGCGATGACGCGTCACCACGACGTCGCGCTGATGGGTTCGATGCTGATGTTCCTGACCGGTGGCCTGGCCTGGCTGGCGTTGTGGCAGGAGCGGCGCGGCACGCGCAGGCCGTCCACGACGTGGGCGGTGCTGCTCTTCGGAGCGGCCACGCTGGCGGTGATGGGCGGCGCGGCCTCGCTGGGCGGTGAGATTCGCCATCCGGAGATCATCGTCGGCGAGCCCACTACTGGCGAAGTGGCCCCGCCGTTCCTGAAGGCCTCGGCCATGCAGGCGCTCGTCACCGACTACGTCTGGGTGTGGCCGGGCCTCGAGGCGCTGCACTTCCTTGGATTGGCGATACTGTTCGGCGTCGTCGTGGTCGTCAACGCGCGCCTGCTCGGTGCGCTGCCGACGGTGCCCTTCGCTGCGCTGCATCGCCTGATCCCGTGGGGCGTGCTGGCGCTCGGCATCAACGTGATGACCGGCATGCTGTTCCTCATCGCCACGCCCGAGCAGTACGCCGACAACATCTCGTTCCACTGGAAGATGGGACTCTTCGTCCTCGCGGGCGTCAACCTGCTCTACCTGACGAAGGCCGAAGGGCCCTTTCGGGTGGGCGCCAACGACGCCGTGCCTATACCGATCAAGGCCATGGCGGCTTCGTCGCTGTTGTTGTGGGTGGGCGTGATGTACTTCGGCCGCATGCTGCCGTTCATCGGAGGGGCATTCTGATGATTGCCGGACCGGTCAGCGTCATGGTGCTCGTGGCGCTCGTGGTTTTGGGCGTCGCGGGCTATCTGCTCGACAAATCCGCGGATGACTAGGGGGTTTCAGGCCCCAGGCTCCAGGCTCCAGGCTTCAGGCCATCAAGCTCTTCCTAGAGCCTAGAGCCCAGAGCCTAGAGCCCAGAAACCCCTTGACAGCAAATACTGTGCGTCATACAGTGTGTTGCATACACTATATGGGACACAGGTTCCTATGAGCTCTGCCCAATTCGACTCGCTCCGGCTGGAACTGCGGCGGGGGTGCCTGGTACTGGCGGTCCTGGCGCAACTGCGGGCCGAGCACTACGGGTACACGCTGAAGAAAGAGTTGAACGACCGCGGGATGGACATCGACGAAGGCACGCTCTATCCCCTCCTCCGCCGCCTGGAAACGCAGGGGCTGCTGGTCAGCGAGTGGCGCGAGGAAGACAAGCGGAACAAGCGCTTCTACCGGCTGTCGGACGACGGCGCGCGCGTGCTGGAGGACCTGCTGGCCGAATGGCAGCAGCTCAACGCGTCGGTGGCAAACATCGTCGGCAGGTCGCGCACCGCCGCGTAGCGGGCTCACCTTATGAGGTCTGACGGAAAGGACAAGGACATGTCGTCACTGCTCGATCGCTACATCTACGCCGTGGAGAGGCACCTGCCCAGAGGCGCAGCGCCAGGACATCGGCGAGGAGCTGCGCGAGACCATCCAGTCGCGCATCGACGAGGAAACAGCCGCTCGCGGCCGCGACCTCACTGAGGCCGAGCAGGCCGCGATCCTGAAGAGCATCGGCCGGCCGGTAGTGGTGGCCAGCCGATATGGCACCGCTCAGTATTTGGTAGGGCCGTCGTTGTACCCGTACCTACGTGGCGACGCTGAAGACGCTGGCGGCCATCGGCCTGCCGCTGCTGGTGATCGGGATGGTGGTGGGAGCCCTGGGCGCCGACAACCCGCTGGTTGGCGCGCTGCGCGTGGTGGGCCGGTCGATTAACGTCGTGTGGGTCGCACTCGGCGTGGTGACCGTCATTTTCTGGCAGATGGGGCGAGTGACGCCGAAGCCAAACTTCGACGGCGAGTGGGACCCCACCCACCTGCCGCAGCTTCCCGTAGAGGAGCCGCGCGCGGTGCCTCGTGCGGCCTCCATCAGCCACGCCGCGTTCCTGGCCGTCTACTTACTGTGGTGGGTTGGCCTGCCGCTGCCGCAGCTGCTGCGGTTGGACTGGTTCACCGAGAGGTATGCGCCGGTTCTGGCGCCCGTGTGGCAGGACGTCTTTCTGGCGATCGCGCTGCTCCTCGGGTTCCAGCTGCTGCTGCAGCTCGTCAACATCTGGCGTCCGCACGTGTCCAAATGGCGGCTGGCGCTGCACATTGCCGGCGACGTCGTGGCGCTGGGCGTCATCTACTACCTGCTCCAGGCCAACGATCTCGTGATCATGCCGCCGAATGGCCCCTGGGCCGGCCAGCACGATGCGATCAACGACGCGACAAAGCTGGGCCTGCTGGTCCTGGGCGTCTTGATTGGCATCGGGCTGGTCTTCGACGAGGGCAAACGGCTGTTGGGCATGCAGCCGTGGCAGCGGTCTTTCGGGCGATCTGATCTGGCGAACGTCGTGGCGGCGCGCGCCATGCGGGCCACCCGCGTCAGGCCATCACGCGGGGACATTCGCGGAGGTACGACTCGCCGGTGAGCTGGCGTAGCATGAGTTGCGCCTCTTCCCGACCCATGCGTGCCGCTCGATTCGCGATTGCCCTGAGCCTTGTCGTCGTGGGGTTGTCTGGCGCCCGGGGCCAGAGTCCACCGCAGCCCGCAACGGCCACCCTGTACGAAGGCGCGCGCCTCATCGCTGGCGACGGTGGGAACCCGATCGAGAACTCGGCTTTTCTGGTCGAGCGCGGCAGATTCGTTCGCGTCGGGCGGCGTGGCGAGGTGCAGGCGCCTCCGACGGCGGCCCGGGTCGATCTGACGGGCAAGACGGTCATCCCCGCACTGGTCGATGGGCACTCACACATCGGCTACATGAAGCACCTGACGAGCGGTGCGGTGAACTACACGCGCGAGAACATCCTCGACCACATGCGCCGGTTCGCGTATTACGGCGTGGCCGCCAGCCAGGCGATGGGAAGCGACTTCGGCGAACTGCCGTTTCAGCTGCGCGACGAGATCCTGGCCGGAAAACACCCGGACGCCGCGCGATTCCTCACGGCCGGTCGAGGGCTGTCGCCGCTGTCGGAGATCAGTCCCGACAACATGCGGCAGGCGGCGTTCCCGGTCACCACGCCCGAAGGCGCCCGGGCCGCCGTGCAGGAGCTCGTGCCCCGTCGGGTGCGGCTGGTCAAGACGTGGGTCGACGACCGCGGCGGCGCCGTCAAGAAGCTCACGCCGGATCTCTACGGCGCGATCATCGATGAAGCGCACAAGAACGGGCTTCGCGTGGCGGTCCACGCAACCGATCTGCGGGACGCCAAGGATCTGCTGCGCGCCGGCATCGACGTCTTCGCACACATGATCGCCGACGTGGACGACGAGCTGGTGGCGCTCTTCAAGCAGCATCCCAACACCAGCGTCCTATCGGCGTTGGGCGGGCCACACCGCGCCGTCTACGCCCCGTGGCTGAATCCGGTTCACCCGCTGATCCTCGAGACCGTCCTGCCCGACCAGATCAAGCGGCTACAGGGCAGGTTTCCGCAGACCGACGCAGATCAGCGTGCACGGTCGCAAGCTGCCTGGGATCGGCTCGCGCGTGGCATCTCGCGATTGAGCGCAGCGGGCGTGAAGATCGGCGTCGGCACCGACGGCGGCGGCCAGCAGGGCGACCAGTTCATCGGCTGGACGATGCACGCGGAGCTGGAGAACATGGTGATGGCGGGAATTCCTCCGGCCAAGGTTCTCGTAGCGGCCACGCGAACGTCCGCTGAGATACTCGGGCAGGACGATCTCGGCCTGGTGGCGGCCGGCAAGAGCGCCGACTTCGTGGTGCTCGACGCCAATCCACTCGAGGACATCACGAACACGCGTAAGATCTCCAGCGTGTACCTGCGCGGCACGCGCGTGAACCGGGAGAAGTTGAGAGCCAGCTTCCGCAGCTAAGATGTGCGGGCGTCCATGAGCCTGGCTGCCGGCGCCCGCGTGGGCCCCTACGAGATCCAGGCCGCCCTCGGCGCGGGCGGCATGGGCGAGGTCTACCGCGCGCGGGATACGCGGCTGGACCGCACGGTCGCCGTCAAGATCCTTCCGGACAGCCTGGCCACCGACCCGCAGCTTCGGGAGCGGTTCGACCGCGAGGCACGCGCCGTGGCGGCGCTGAACCATCCCCACATCTGCACGCTGCACGACATCGGCGAGCAGGCGTCCGATCCTCCAGCGCAGCTCCCTTTGCACTACCTGGTGATGGAGTTGCTGGAGGGCGAAACGCTGGCCGAGCGGCTGGCGCGTGGACCCGTGCCCGTGGCGCAGGCGATCGAGATCGGCGCGCAGGTGGCCAGTGCCCTTGACGCCGCGCACCGCGCCGGCCTGGTGCACCGCGACATCAAGCCCGCCAACATCTTCCTGGTCCGCCGCGGCGGCTCGTCAGCGCTCCCGGTGGCCAAGCTCCTCGATTTCGGCCTGGCCAAGGCTGGCCCGGCGGCATCCCCCGCCGGCAGCGTCTCGATGCTGCCCACCACGCCCGCTGGTGTCGACGATGCAAGGCACCATCCTCGGCACGCTGCACTACATGGCGCCCGAGCAGGTGGAGGGCCGCGACGCGGACGCGCGCACCGACATCTTCGCCCTGGGCATCGTGCTGCACGAGATGCTGACGGGCGTGCGCGTGTTCGACGGCAGGTCGGCGGCCAGCGTGATGGCGGCCATCCTCGCGCGCGACGCGCCCGACCTCCGCACGGTGCAACCGTCCACGCCGCCGCTGCTCGCGCACGTGGTGGGACGCTGCCTGGCCAAGGATCCCGATGAGCGGTGGCAGAGCGCGGCGGACCTGATGCGCGAGCTCCGCTGGCTCGGCACGGCCGACGCGCAGGCTGGCGTCGCCACGCCGGCCCACGTCGCCACGGCGCGGACACCGTGGGCCCCTGCGCTGGCCGGACTTGCGGCTGGCCTGCTCGTCGCCGCGGGGGTCTGGGCGGTGATGCGCCCCGAACAGACAACGCCGGGGCAGGTCACACGCCTGACGATTCCGCCGCCGGATGGCGGGGTGTTCAACCAGGACACCGTCGGCCTGGCGGCCTCGCCCGACGGGCGCACTCGTGCTCTACAGCGGCGCGGATGGCCAAGGTGCTCGCCGGCTGTACGTCCAGCATCTCGACGCCCTCGGTCCCGTCATGGTCAGGGGCACGGAGGGTGTCGCTCAGGGAGCATTGTCACCGGACTCGACGCAGGTGGCCTTCGTCGCGGACGGCCAGATCAAGAAGGTCGCCCTTGGCGGCGGTCCCACCGCCAAGATTTGCGACGCACCGCCCGGCGGCGTGTTCGGGCTGCAGTGGCATCCGACAGGAATCCTGTTTGGGACCTCGGCCGGCATCATGCGCGTGCCCGAGAGCGGCGGCACGCCAGTGGTGGTCCTGAAGGTCGATCCGAAGAAGAACGAGAGCGGGTATCGCTACCCACACCTGCTGCCAGACGGGCGCACGGTGCTGTACACCGCCTGGACGGGATCGTTGACCAATGCCGTGGTGGCGGCCGCGTCGCTCGACAGCGCAGAGCGGCGCACCCTCTTTCAGGGCTCGTCTCCCCGCATGACGCCCACCGGGCACGTCGTCGCGACGCGCGATGCCTCGTTGTGGGCCGCGCCCTTCGACGCCGCCACCCTGACGATCGGCAGCGAGCCGGTTCCGGTGCTGGAAGGCGTGCAAATCGCCCTCTCGGGCGAAGCCGGCTTCGTGGTCACGGCCGACGGCACGCTGATGTACCTGCTCCGGCCGGAACAGAACCTGCGCCTGTCCTGGTTCGGCAGGGACGGCACAGTCGATACGGTCGTCGACGAGGTCTTCTCCGGCGTGCTACACCCGGCGCCGGAGCTCTCGCCCGATGGCAAGCAGCTGGTGATCACCGTCCACCCCCAAGGGGGACGAGACTCCATCCGCGCTTTACGATCTCGAGCGCGGGACCCAGCGGCCGCTGGACCCACGAGAACGCGGCGACATCAGGTTCCCCGTGTGGACGCCCAACGGGCGGGAGATCACCTATGCATCGACGTCGAGCGGTTCCTGGGACATCTACTCGATGCCCGTGGCCGGAGGCCAGGCGCGGACGCTGTTGACTCGCCCGGGTGACCAGCGGCCGACGTCGTGGTCGCCCGACGGCCGCGTGCTGGCGTTGACGGACGGGACGCTGGGCGACACGGACATCTGGACCTGGACGCCGGGCGCCGAGCCCGCGCCCCTGGTGGCGACGCCGGGCGTCAACGAAAGCGAAGCGGTGTTCGCGGCCGACGGGAAGCATCTGGCGTTCACCTCGGCGGAATCGGGGCGGCCGGAGGTGTACGTGCTGCCGTTTCCGGGGCCAGGCGATCGGATTCGCGTGTCCGAGAATGCCGGCCGGGAACCCCGCTGGTCTCGCGACGGCCGCGAGCTGTACTTCCGGCAGGACGACGCCACCATGATGGTGGCTTCCGTCGCCCAGGGCGGCTCGTCACTAGTGTTCGGCAAGCCCCGGCAGGTCCTGCAGCTGAGCCTCGGGCTCGAACCCGTGACCAATTACGACGTCGCGCCGGACGGGCGGCGACTGCTCGGCATCCACAACCTGAACGTCCGGCCACGGAACTGGTCGTCGTGCAGCACTGGACGACCGAGCTGGCGCGAATCCTGGCGAGCCGTTGAACCCTCACCTGATCTCCACCGCGGCCTGTTCGCGTGTTCTGGCGTACGTCGTCAGCGCCCACACCGACAGAGTCACGACCAGAAACCGCCAGCCCCAGCTGGCCACAGCATGTCGCGGGTCGCGCCGTCCGGAGACTTGTTGAGCCAGACGTAGTAGGGGAAGTACTCGACAAAGAACCGTCTGAGGTCCATGGCCTGAAACGGCGTCTGCGTCACCAGCGTCAGCACGACGACGGCAGACAAGAACACCACACGCTCGCGGGGGCCCCATGCACGCGAACTTCTCGCCAGGAGCACGACGGCGAGTGGCGTCAACGCCGTCAGGTATCGCCAGATGTCGATCCCGACCAGCGCCGTCACCAGCGCGATGGGCAGGGCGAACCCGAGCCACTCCGGCTCTTCGCGGATGAGCGGCCACCACCGCCACGCCTGCGCGGCCACCACCAGAGAGACCCCGGCGATCGCCGTCAGCGAGAAATACAGGTAGAAGGCGACCCACATCGGATCCCTCCACAGCACCACGTTGGCGACGAACGTTTGCAGCGAGTTGCCTTCGCCCATATCCCACATCACGGCGAGGCGCAGTAGTACGTATGCGACCGCCGCGGGCAGGTACGTCGCCGCGATCGTCGTGATCGGCACACGCAGGCGAAGATCGCGCATCACACCCAGGAGCATCACGGCTGGTGCGTACTCGCGAGACAGCACCGCCGCCACCGATGCCGCCGCCGCCGCCCAACGCGGACCGGCGATAATGTGCCAGAGCGCCAGCGTCATGATGGCGTGACCGCCGAGATCGATGGCCACCGGGTAATACACACCCAACTGGAATGCGCTCGACAGGGCGACGCAGACGATGGCCACCGCGCACGTCAGGGTCGAGGCGCCGTACCGCTCCATCAAGCGTGAGAAGAGAAACGCCAGCAGCCCCACGTAGACGTAGTTTGTGATGTCGAAGGCCTGCACCACGTTCCCGGTCAGGGCATAGGCGGGCTGAGCCAGCCACACGATCAGCGGCCGCAGCGCCGTGTTCGTCCCGCCCTGGTCCCATCCCCCGCGCAGCATCGAGGCATAGTCGGCGCCGTCGTAGCCCTCGCCGTCAGCCACCGGGATGCGCCCGATCCACGTATGCATCGCGCCGAACATCACCATGGCCACGATGGCCATGGTCAGATGCGGCCGGAGTGTGGATCCTGCTGAACGCTGCGCCGCGGCGACGTGCGTGGCAGGGGCGAAGGACATCCTTTCGAGTCTATCGCGGTACCTCGCTAGGCTTTCTTGGCGTGCAGGCCGAAGGCCGCGCCCTGCGGATCCGCCGCGTTCAGGACCCGGTCGCCGCCCGGCACTTCCATCGGTCCGTTGAGGATCTTCCCGCCGCTGGCCTTGATGCGCTCAGCGGCGGCATCCACGTCGGGCACCCTGAAGTAGATCTGCCAGTTCGGCGGTACGTTGGCCATTTCCGGCGGCTTGTTCATGATGCCGCCGATCGTGCCGTGTCCCTGCGGGCGTCTGAACATCTGATACTTGCCCATTGCGCCCATGTCCATCGTCTGGTCGGGCTGCCAGCCGAATACCTCCTGGTAGAACTGCATGGCCGCGGTCATGTCCGTCGTCATCAGCTCGTGCCACGAAGCATCGCCGATCTCCGGTGCGACCTCCGGACGCTGCTCCGAGCTGGCGGGCTCGATGATGTAGAACGCGGCACCCTGCGGGTCCATCATCAGCTGCATTCGACCCACGCCGGGAATTGCGATCACCTCGGTGTGCGTCTTGCCGCCGCGCTTCGTGATGTGAGAGACGGCGTCCTCGAGCTTCGGCACGGCGAGGTACATCGCCCAGAACGGCGGCGCCTTCACTTCGGCAGGCTTGTTCAGGATGCCGCCGATCGACACCCCACCGCCGCGATTGAGTGCCGTATAGGGCTTGCCGGCGCCGGCGAAGGGTTCCGCCGTCCAGCCGACCACGGTCTTGTAGAAGGATTCGGCCGCCTTCATGTCGCTGGTCATCAACTGGTACCAGACGGGCCGCCCGAGCAAGGTCGATGTGGCAACAGCCATGGTCACCTCCAGATGTTTCGCCTGCGCCCAGTCTGTCACCGGCGCGCGTCGAGGCAACTGAAGCGTGCGAGATTTTACAGGGATGAGATAAGGCCGAGCCGCCCAACTCAACCGCGTCTCGATCAGAAGTCCCATCTCGCCGCGAACTTCACGAAGCGCGGCTGGATGACCGACGTTGCGTTCCGCCAGGCCACACCGTAATTCTGGACTTCCTGCAGGATCGCGTCCGAGTTGAACGCGTTGTAGAGATCGACGTTCAGATCGACCCGTCCCTTGCCCACCTCGACGATCTTCGTGAAGCGCAGGTCGAACTGGTACAGGCGGTCGCCAAACTCGGTGCCCGTCGGGAGACCCCTGAACCCAAATGCATCGACCCACCCCGGAATCAGGTTGACGGTCGACGAACCGGAAGAGAAGGGTCGTCCCAGTCCAGGCGCCGTGCCCGCGTACGTGTTGTAGGCGTTGATGATCGGGCCAATCACGCTCTGGAACGTCCCGCTCGCTCTGATGCCGTACCAAGGGAGCCCGTACGAGGCGTACGCCTTGACATTGTGCTGCATTGGCTCGCTCACGCGGCAGAACGGAAAGATGACCGGCGTCGCCTGCCCGGTGATCGCGAGGAACGTCGATTCCGGCACCTGCGCGCGGACCCCGCAGACGTCCGTCAGCCTTCGGCCGCTGCTGATGCCACCCTGCAGAAACAAGTTGCTGAACCGGCCGTTCGCCGTCACGTCGAAGCCGTCGAAGTGCTCGCTGTGGTCGCCGAACTGCGAATCGTCCTTCACGACGTTACGGCTCAGACCGAGCTTGTCGGGATTCAGATCGGGGATGTGGCTGATGGTCTGACCGGAGTTCGGCAGGAACGGGTCGGTCGGCACCGTCGCGTTGTAGTACGTGTAGTCGGACGGGCCGACGAGCTCGTTGTCGGTCACCCAGAAGTTCCCCAGCGCGCGGTGGAAGAAGGCCGCGCTGATAGAGACCCGCGGAATCACTTCCTGCTGGATGCCGATCGAGTACTCCCAGTTGTACGGTCGCACGCCCCACCCGTTGAGAATCTTCGAGTCCCACGTTGTGGCGAGGGCGGGATTGCCGAAATTGGCGTTGTCCCAGGGTCCGCACAAGTCCCTTGTGGGATCGAAGCCGGGCCCGAAGAAATTCTGTGGAGCCGGATTGGCCAGGTCGCAGTCAGGCGTCCTGTTGCCGTTGTTGTCGAACCACAGGCGGCTGGTAGATGTCACCAGCGCGTCGGCGGCCGGATCGTTGGCGCGGGCGACGCCAATCGAGTCCTGCAGGACGCTGCGGCTCACGCTCGCCTTGATGGCCGTCTTCCCATTGCCGAACAGGTCGTAGCTGGCGTTGACCCGGGGGTCCACGTCCTTCCAGTTGGGCACGTTCTTGATTTCCGGACGGTCGATATTCCGGTTCGGCAGCCACGGGCCCGGCCCGTAGTGGTAGGCGTCAACCGATTCGTTCTGAAAGTCGAGCCGCACGCCTCCGCTCAGCGTCAGCCGTTTCGTGGTCCACGAGTCCTGAGCGTAGATCCCGAGGTTGTAGTTCAGCCGGTCCACCCAGCCCGCCAGCGGGGACGTAATCGTCGCGAGAAGCGGCGACCCGTTGAGCGAGATGATGTAGTAGTCACCCTGCGCGTGGTTGCTATCGCGCCGTTCGAAGTGTCCCCGCTGCAACTGCGTGCCGACCTTGACGCTGTGGCTGCCTGTGACATAGCTCACCGACCCCTTGAAGGTCTGCGACGGGAGGCGGTCGTCGTTATTGGGGAACCACGACGCTCGATGCGCAAAACTGAACGGAACGTCCGGGCCGCCGAGCTCGAAGATCGGGACACCCGCGATCTTGTCCGCGGGCTGCGTGATCGTGTCAGGGCTCTCGCCGGGCGCGACCCCCGCTTCGAGCAACACGCGATTGGTGGCGGTGTATGTCCACGTGATCGTGCTCAACTGCGTCGGCCACCGAACGAGCTGCGCCGCCTCCGGCGACATGAAGAGAAGCTGCGACAGCCAGTGCGCATCGTCCTTACGCTGGTACGCGTACCAGCCGGAGATCTTCTGCTTCGCGGTGGGCACCCACGTCAGCCGGATGTTGTTGTCCGCCGTCCACGTGCCGGCGAATGCCTGCCGCGTCAAATCGGGTGTCCGCACGAACGCTGATGGATCGACGGGGAAGTACAGCCCGGCCTGGTAGTACTCGTTCGTGAAGTACCGCGACGTGAAGTAGAACCAGAGCTTGTCGCGCTTGATGGGTCCGCCGACGGCCCCATTGATGTCGTACAGCTTCTTCAGCGAGTCGGTGTCGGATGCGCCTCTGGCACGAAGCCGAGCGTTCACGTTGCTGCCCTGGAGAGACGGCGCGGACCCGTTGGCGAGCAGCGAGCCGTGGAACTCGTTGCCGCCCGACTTCGGAATCGCGTTCATGATCACGCCGTTGGTCCCCGATTCGGGGGTCTGTCCCGAGAACGAGATGTTGACCTCGTCGTAGATCAGCGCCGACAGGCTCATGTTGGTCAGGTTCGAGCTGAGATACATGTTGCCGATGCGCATGCCATCGATCATCGACACGCCGTCGCCCGGTATTCCGCCATGCACGGAGACCTGTGTTCCGGTCTGATCACCCTGGAGCCCTCCGACGTCCCGGACACCGAAAAACGCGGAGTTGATGGCCGGGACGAGTTGGGCGATGTTCACCCACGATCCGCCCGACGGAAGCTCCTTGAATGTCCTCGCGTCGGCCACTGTGGTTTGTGCGGTCGACTGAAGATCGACGACCGGCGTCTCGCCGCTCACCGTAATCGTCTCCTTCAAATCACCGACGCTCAGCTGGGCGTCGATGTTGGACGTGACGTTGATCGACACGTTCACACCTTCACGCCGGACGGAACTGAATCCCGTCAGCGTGAACGTGACGACGTAGGTGCCGGGAGGCAGGTTGACGATCCGATATTGACCGACGCCGTCGGTGACGCCGGTCCGGACCTTTTCAATGAGCGCCGGGCTCGACGCTTCCACTGTGACGCCGGGCAGGACCGCCCCCGAGGGGTCCCTGACCGTGCCCGCAACGCTGCCCAGTACCTGTGCCGCGCTGACAGACGGCGCGATTGAGAATCCCAAGGCCAGAAGCAGCGCCAGGGCGTTCTGCCGCAAAGCTTTCAGCATCGCATTCCCTCCGGAGGCGTCGAAGCACACACCGCGAGTTTTTCGCTGTGCGAATCTCTTTTCCCTCAGCGGAGGAACATACGCCTGGACACCGGTACTGTCAAGGCTAGCGAGGCTGCGCCTCGGATCAAAGAGCATGCAGGCTCCGCCTCGCTAGGGCAGTGTTTGATTGCCCGCCCTGTCGGGCGGGCGTCTAGCGGAGCCAGGGATGGGCTAGGGCAACGCCAGCGCGACGAGCTCACCGGGAAACTGGCGGCCGGAGACCGCAACCAGGATGTACTGTTTGCCGTTGACCATGTAGGTCATCGGCGAGTTGCTGACGCCGGCCGGCAGCTCCATCTGCCAGACGATCTTTCCCGTCTTCTTGTCGAACGCGTGGAACATCTTGCCGCCGAACCCGGCGGGCACGCCGACGCCGCTGTCAGCGCCCTGGCCCATGAACACCAGGCTCTTCGTGACGATGGCTGCGTTTCGGCCTGGCGTACCGATCGCCGGAAGATTCAGACCCTTGAACGCGGGATGATTCCTGAGGCCGTCGCCGTTCGCGACCGCCCACAGAATCTCGCCCTTGTTCAGATCGATGGCCGTGAGCTTCGCGTACGGCGGCTTGAACGGATCCGGCAGGCCCTGCGGCCCGAGCATCTTCGGCCACGTGCGCTTCACCCACGGCACGTTCGACTCGGGGTGTTCCGAGTGCACCAGGCCGATGATGTCCGGCATGTGCGTCGACGGCACGTAGAGGATGCCGGTTTCCGGATCGAACGCCGCGCCGCCCCAGTCGGCGCCGCCGTTTGTGCCGGGCATGAAGATCGTGCCGTTCTTGCCTTTTGGCGTGCCGACCACTTCCGGCGGCGTGAAGAGTGGGCCGTAGTTGTACTCGTCGACGATCTTCTTCGACTCGGCTTTCAGCTCCGGCGTGTAGTCGAGGAGATCCTTCTCCGCAACGCCCTGCTGATCGAACGCGGGCGGCCTGGTCGGAACCGGCTGCGTCGGCGAATACCACTCGCCGGGCGCTTCGCCCTTCGGCACCGGGCGTTCTTCGATCGGCCAGATGGGCTTGCCGGTCGCGCGATCGAACACGAACGTATACGCCGTCTTCGTGACCTGCGCGACCGCCTTCACGTTCCGTCCGTTCACTCTGATGTCGACGAGTACTGGCGCGGCAGGAAGGTCGTAGTCCCACACGCCGTGATGAACTGTCTGGAAGTGCCACACGCGTTTGCCTGTCTTCGCGTCGAGGCACAGAAGGCTTTCGGCGAACAGATGGTTTCCCGGACGCGCTCCTCCAAAATAGTCGCTCGTCGCTGTTTCCAGAGGCAGATAGACATAGCCGAGCTCTTCATCCGCGCTCAGCAGCGACCACGCCGCCGCTGCCTCCCGAGTACGATGCCGAGCCGTTCAGCCAGGTGTCTGCGCCGAATTCCCCGGGCCGCGGGACGACGTGGAACGTCCAGAGGAGCTTGCCGGTTTTCGCGTCGAAGCCGCGGATGTCGCCGGGCGGCCCTTCCTTGGTGGCCTTCTGGCGCTCGTTCAGATAGTCGGTCGCCGGCGCGGCCACACCGGCCACGACGACGACATCACGAACGACGATCGGGCTGCTGCTGTTGCGATAGCCGGTGATGCCGCCGCTGTCGTAGCCGACCTTCGCCAGATCGATCGTGCCGTTGGTGCCCCAGTCCGGATAGCGCTTGCCGGTTTTCGCGTTCAGCGCGATCAGGTTCGGGCCGTTCGTCGCGAAGATCCGCGAGTCGCTTCCGTTCGCCCAGTACGCGACGCCGCGCGTGGATCCTGCGCGCGAAGGCGCTTTGCCCTCCTCGTGGGGCGGGACGTCGAACCACACCACCTTGCCGGTCGCCGCATCAAGCGCGACCACGGCGCCGACACCGCTGCTCATGTAGAGCAGGCCGTCGACCATGAGCGGCGTGTTCTGCCAGTTGGTGGGCGCGCTTCCCTCGGGCCACAACGCCTTGAGCTCCGCAGGGACGCCCGACTGGCGCCACGCGATCTGCAGCTTGCCGACCGTGTCTTTGTTGATCTGGTCGAGCGAGGAGTACTTCGTGCTGGCGTTGTCGCCCGAGTACGCCGGCCAGTTGTGGATCTTCTGGTCCTGACGGGCTCCGATTGCGGTGGCGGCCACGGCTGCGACGATCACGACGCCGAGCAACGATATCTTCTTCGTCACGATGTACTCCAAGAGAAAGGCCTTGCCGGCAGCGCTTACTTCGCGGACGCCAACCCCTCCGCACACGAGAACTCGCGCAACTCGTCGTTCGGCGGCGACACTTTCCGATACGTACGAACCGAGGTGAACGGTTCGACCAGCGCTTTCGGATCCATCGACGTGATCCGATTCTCGAGGACACCGGGCGACGTGAACCTGATGCGTTCGCGCACGGTGAACTGATCGCTGTGCGGCGAAAACGTGTCGAAGAGCGCGTCCTCGCGAATGGCCACCGTGTCCACGACGAGCGTGTCCCCTTCCCAATGACCGGTTGAATACCCGGCGAACGTCGGATCGTCGAGCACTTTCTGTGACGGCTTGCGGCCGTCCAGATAAATCCGGCGATACACGTCGTTCAGCTCGCCGTAGATGGTGAGCCGGTCTTTCGTGTGCTGGACTTCCATGCCGTAGGTCATCGACATCATATTGGGCATGCCGGCAGAGAGACACCTGGCGTTCGGATCGAACTCAGACGAACCGGCCATGCGCGACTTCCGGATCACTTCCCATTTGGCCAGATACTCAGGTGTGAGCTTCGGCGCGTTTTCCGGCCGGCCCTCACGTCCATCGAGAACCAGCACAGGTCGCGGCGGCGGCAAAGCCCCGCCGCGCGCCCCTTCCGCCGGCGGCGGCGCCCCGGCACGGCCTCGTCCGACGTTACCAAACGGATTGATCGGCGTGTACACGCCGGTGAAGTCCGGCGGCGGCGTCCCCTGAGCACGAGGCGACGGCGTCGATGCGGACAGCAGGCACACGAGCGCCGAAGAAAGCAAGAGAACGGTCTTCGACATGGTTTCCTCCCTCGTCTGTGACTACTGCGCCGCCGGCGGCGCCTGCTGCCCGACCACGGTGCCATCAGCGCGCGTGACGCGCGTGAGGAGGCCGGTGCGGCTGCCGTCCTTCGCCGGGCTGAAGTCCACCGTGATCGTGTCGCCGGGTTTGAGGGTGGTCCTCGACCAGCCGGCGCGGACCAACTGGCCTGGTGTACGGCCCTCGATCTCCCACTGCACCTTGCCCCCGTTGCCGTCGTCGACCGACAGAAAGATCCACACGTGCGGGTTCGTCCATTTCCATTCCGTGACCGTGCCCTTCAGCACCATCACCTTGTCGCCGTCGAACGCCGAGTTGCTGTGATGCGCGAGGGCGGAGGTCGCCGCCAGCAGCACCGCGATGACAAACGAACAGATTCTCATATGTGATCCTCACCTGATCGCCGCCGCGGACCGCTCGCCCGAGAGTGGACGTATACATTACCCACAATCAGCGCGGCAGGGGCTCACGAATCCATCTCGCGCAGGATCGCGGCAAACCGCGGATCCGCATGCAGCGGACGGTATTGCGGAAAGTGCCGCGCCCACAGGATGAAAGACGGCTCGCGTTCGTCCCAGGCACGACGCGCGAACGCCATGGCCTCTTCATGCTGGCCGGCAGCCTCCGCCGAGACGGCAAGATGCGAAGGCGAGACGTAACTTTGCGAGGCGCGGTCCACCAGCTCGCGATGCAGAGCAAGCGCCTCGGCCAGCTTTCCCCCTTGCCCGAGGACGACAGCCAGTCCGGTAAGGGAGAGTTGGTGGCGCCCCGAACTCTCTGCGGCGGTCTCGAGCGTGGAGACCGCCTCGTCGAGTCGTCCAGCCATTCCGAGCGAGAGGCCCAGCGCCCACCGCGAGACGAACGAATCGGGGTCCAGTTGAAGGGCACGCCGACACGTGTCGATCGCCTCATCCAACCGCCCGGCCGTGAGCAGACAGATACCGAGAGTCATGGTGACGTACGCGGACAGCGGATCGTCGTCGAGTGCGCGGCGGCCTTCTGCGATGGCCCGCTCGAAGTCCCCGCAGGCCCAACCGAGAAAGAAGTTGGCATACCAGCAGCGGCCCATCGCGTAACTCGGATTGAGCTCCAACGCTCGCTCGAACTCTTGCTTTGCCAGCGTGCGGTTGTTTTCATACAGCAGAGTCGCGCACGCGAACGCGGTATGCGCCGTTGCCGATTCGGGATCGAGCTCGATCGACCGTCGTGCCGCCGCCATCGCCTGCGCCTTTGACGCAGATCCATGCTCCACCCCGGAATACGCGAGCACGGTCAACGCGTTGGCGATGCCGGCCCACGCCAGTGAATAGCCAGGGTCGAGCTCCACGGCCGCCCGGAGCAGCTGGAGTCCGGCCGGGACGCTCGCTCCCCTCCGATCGACCAGCGCGCGGCCCTTCAAGTACAGCTGATACGCCTCGATATTCGTCGTCGCCTGTTCGACCAGCCGATCGTCTCTGCCACCGACGAGCGTGACTCGCAATCGATCGGCGATCGCTTTGGCGATCTCATCCTGTACATCGAAGATGTCCTTCAACTCACTGTCGTACCGCTGCGACCAGAGTTGAAACCCATCGGCCACGCTGCTCAGCTGCACGGTGATCCGCACGCGATCTCCGGACCGCCGCACGCTGCCGTCGAGCACCGTTGCCACGTTCAGCTTCTCGCCAATGGTCCGAAGGTCGTCGCCCTTGCCTTTGAAGGAGAACGCCGACGTGCGCGCAGCGACCCTGAGGCCCTTGAGTTGCGTCAGTGCGTTGAGAATCTCTTCGGCGACGCCGTCGCAGAACCAATCCTGATCCTTCGCCGCGCTCATGTCGGCGAAGGCCAGTACCGCAATCGACGCCGCCCGCTCGGCCGGCCGCTCAGTCCTGTCGGGGGCCGCCGGCTTGACGAATGCGTCACCGCCTGTTTCCCAGGCCCGTCTATAGGCCTTCAACTCCGCATGGATCTCCGTTGCGGTCTGGACGCGATCGCGGGGCTCCTTTTCGAGACACCGATCGATGAGGCGACACACGCCTGTGGGGATGTCAAAGCGCCGTGCCGCCACCGGCCCGGGGCGATCCCTCAAGATCGACGACATGAGCGCGGCCGGCGAATCACCGCGAAACGGGCGCTTGCCTGTCACCAGCTCGAACAGCATGATGCCGAGCGAGAAGAGGTCGGTCCGGTGATCAAGCGGCTTGGCTTCGATCTGTTCGGGTGACATATACGGCATCGTGCCGACGACGATCCCGGCCTTGGTCCCCAGGCGGGTGTCGGCTTCCGCGAGATGGCCGGCGTCCGCGTCAACTGCCCGCGCCAGTCCGAAATCGAGGACCTTCACACGGCCGTCGTCAGTCACCATCACGTTCGCGGGTTTCACATCGCGATGGATGATGCCCTTCCGATGCGCTGCCGACAGCGCGTCGGCCAGTGCAATCGCGATGTCGAAGAACCGCACTGGCGGGAGTCCATCGCCCGGAATGATCTGGTCGAGCGTGGACCCTTCGACGAGCTCCATCGTCATGAAGGGAACGGCCTCGTGTTCCTCGATGGAGAAGATGGTGACGATGTGCGGGTGGTTGAGCGCGGCGACGGCCTGGGCTTCCCGTCTGAAGCGCGCCAGGCGGTCGGCGTCGCGCGTGAAGGCATCGGGAAGAACCTTCAGCGCCACATCACGATTCAGTTTTGTGTCGCGCGCACGGTAGACCTCACCCATGCCACCCGCGCCGAGCAGGGACAGGATCTCGTAGGTGCCGAGCTGGCGGCCGATCAGGATCACGTGTTTTTTTTTAAAGCTGATCTCGATACCTTCGTTCGTTCCCCGATGAAGGCGCATCAGGGCGGCTGCGATCTCGTCCGGGTCGAACCTGGTGCCGCGTTCCACAGCACCGTAAACGGTCACCGTCCCGACCCGGACTCCGGTCCCGGCAAGGTCCTCGGCCAGCGTGAGCGCCCACATGCGCAGCGCCGCCTTCCCGGCGCACAGGCTCGACAGACCCGCGTCGGGTTCAACGCGGCGACGCCGCCGGTGAACAGGAGCGAACCGGTTCCGGACGCGCGCATCGCCGGCGCCACGAGCGACGTAGTTGCGTCGCCGATAAAGTTGACCCTCATCGCGCGCTGACTCTCTGCCAGGTCGAGCTGGTCAGCCGAACCCTGCTGCACGGCGAACGCGTTATAGACGAGCGATGACGGATCGCAACCGGCCCAGGAGCGAACGTGCTCGACGGCATCTCGGGTGGCCGCCGGGTCCGCGGAATCGACGATGAACGCCGCGGCGGGGATGCCCGCGGCCGCCAGCTCGGCCTGCTGCGTCGACAGCCTCGCGGAGTTCCTGGCCAGGAGAGCGACGCCGAATCCCGCGGCTCCGAATGTGCGGGCGATCGAGGTGCCAATGCCCGGGCCCGCGCCCGCGACAATGACAACAGGCCTCACTCGGCCGGCTCGATCCGGAGCATCGCGGCATCGGCCTCGTCTGTGAGCAGGTACAACAGGCCGTCCCGCCCCTGCTTCACGTCGCGAAATCGCCGCCGCAGATCGACCAACAGCGGTTCCCGCCGAAGCTCTTCGAGGTCCTTGTTGATCAGGATCCGATGCAGCTGCCCGGTGCCCGGGATCTCTCCGTATCGCATGCCGCTCACGAAGACGTCGCCCTTCCATTTGGGCAGACGGTCGCCTGTGTAGAAGGCGATGCTCGACACGGCGATCGACGGCACCCATAACACCGTCGCATCGCGAAAGCCGTCCTTCGAGAACGGCCCCTGCCATGGACCGGCGTAGGTGCGCCCCAGGCTGACGATCGGCCAGCCGTAATTGGCGCCTGGCACCAGGATGTTGACCTCGTCTCCGCCGTTCGGCCCGTTCTCGATCTGCCAGATCGCGCCGGTGCCCGGGTGCCTCGCCATGCGCAGCGTGTTGCGATGGCCCATCGTGAAGACCTCGGGTCGTGCATCGGCCCGCCCGACGAACGGGTTGTCCTTGGGCACGGCGCCGGTGTCGGTAAGCCGCAGGACCTTGCCGCCGATGGTGTTCAGCGTCTGCGTGGCGTTCGGTCCGCCCCCGCCTCCGCCGCTCGCGACGTACAACATCCCGTCGCCGCCGAACGCGATCGGCCCGCCGCCACCGCCCTCGCCGACGAAGATGTCCTTCGTTTCGGCGAACCCTTTGCCGTCCCAGATGGCGCGCGCCACCGCCAGCGTGTTTCGCTTCTCGTCGAGCGGCTTGGTGTAGCTGATGTACACCGCGCGGTTGCGATCGAACTCCGGGTGCAGCGCCAGATCCATTCCCGAGAGACCCTGGCCGCGGGCCACCGGCCCGCCCGGCACGGGCTGGGGATCGACGACGCCGTTGCGCACGGCCCGGATCGCCCCGCCCCGTTCGGCGACGAGGATCGTGTCGTCCGACACGAACGCCATGCTCCATGGGTTACGGAACCCGCGCGCGTAGACGCTCACGCGGATGTTCTGTCCTTCCGCCGTCTCATAGCGGACCGGCGCGCCGGGCAGTGGTGGCACCTTGATGCCCTGGGGTGCCACAGGCGTGTTGTTGCGCATCGGCACCTCTTGCTGGGCCGTCAACGTCACGGCGAGGGCTACCAGCGCGGCGGCGGAAAGAAACCAGAACAACCCTTCATATGTCGTCTCCCGGACACAGCTAGAAAACTTGACCGTCAGATTCTCAACCAAACAGGTCACGTTTTCTACGCCCGCGCGAACGCGCGGGCAATCAGACACTGCCCTAGCGAGGCGTAGCCGTCCGGTTCTTCTGGGCGGTCTGAGGCGCGGCCTCGCTAGGATTTCAGGGCACGACCCGGAAAGCCGTCAGTTGTCTGGCCTGACCCTGAGTAACTTCGATGGCGTAGTCGGCGGGCCCGAAGGGAGCCAGGGCAAGGTCGACGACTACCCAGCGGAACGCGCCTGACGGGTCTGCCCGCTCGCTGACCTGCACCGGCACCGTCAGAGGCTGGCCGGAGCGATCGACCAGGCGCGCGGTGGCGGGCTCGGCTGAAGACGTCGCCAGCTCGAGACGAATGCGCTCGTTCCGCTGAAATCGCGGGTCGGCCGTACGAAGATGCTGCGGACCCGTGGAGGGCCCGCGTCGCCACAGCACGGCGTCGCCGAGCGGCAGGTTCTCCTTGACCGACACGCGGGCGGTGTCGCTCAATGCGAGCTCGCCGGCAACCGGAGACCGCAACCGGATGCGCACCGTGTAGTCTCCCGCGGCCACACCCCCGGTTTCGGGGAGCTCCACGGTAAAGGCGCCCTCGGCCGGCCGGAGATCGAGCCGCCGCGTGGACACCTGAGTGCCGTCCGCGGCGATGATCGCGACATCGGCCTGCGCGCTGCCGCTCCATGCGGCTTGCCGCTTCGTCTGTTGATCGAGCTCCCCGACAACCCAGAATGCGCCCTCGGTTCCAGCGGCCGACGCACGAGACCATGTGGCGGCTCGAATTCTGAACTGCGCCCGCGCGCTGAAGTTCACAACGGGCGCGACTGCCGCGGTGACTGCGGCGGCGGAATCCGGTGGAGCCGGTGCCGTTCCGCCTCGAGAGAGCTCCGCGCTGGTGTAGCCGCGATAACCCTTCCGGGCACGGACCCTCACGCCGTCGCGCTTGACGCGGACGGTGATCGACCGGAATCGCCCATCCAGCTTCGTATTGGTCGCGTAGTACGCCATCAGGTAGTACGACGACAGATCGTCCACGATGCGGCGCAGCGCGCCGTCGATGTTGTTGGTGTTGATGACCGATGTGCCGTCGGTGTCGTCGGCCAGGAACCGAAGGGCGTCCTGCCGCGCCTTGAGGTTCGCTCGATCCACGTTCAGTGGGGGCGGACGGTCAGGTCCGATCGGGGCATCGAACGCCACCAGCCCGCGGGCATAGACCGGGTAGAACGTCACGTTGCTGCGATTGGCATCCTGCGCGAGTTGCTGCAGGCGGAACTCGTGATCGAGATTGGCAAGTGCCATCCGCTCGCTCTCGCACTGCATGCGAGGAGAGCCGGCGACCTGACCGATGTCGGACGGCCGCGGGAGTGGTGGCCTCAGCAGCACATCGCCGGGGGACATGCCCGCGGTCTCGAGGCGTCTCGCGAGCTGCTGATTCTGCCTGAACAACAGCCATCCTTCCGACACCGCCAGCACCGCCTTGCGTTCCTCGCGCAACCCCCCCACGTGCACCATCAAGTCTTCGAGGGCGTCGAGCGTCAGCTTCTCCCGTCGCCGAGCCTTCATCTCGTTGGCGATGCCTTTTGTCTCGGGCACCTGATCGGGATAGCAGGCGTCGTACTGGTCTTCCTTCTCGTCGTTGTCAAGGCCGGTCAGCCGCCCCCGACGGCCCCACAGCCACTCGCGCTCAAGCAGGTTCGTGATCACCGTGGTCTTACGCCCGAACGTGACCTCGGTCGCCGCCATCTCTGGCGTCATCAGCGCCACCATGTCGTCGGGCCCCAGCACGCGATCGATGAAGTTGATGAGCGGCTGCCGCATGGTGGCCGAGCCTTCGATCTGCGTGTGGTAGGTGTCGAGGAAGATGACGAATATCCGCGCCCGCGGATTGCCAGCCATCTCCCGGCTCTGCCCAATGCTGTTGGGTTCGACGCGAACTTCCTGTGGAGCCGTGCGCACCCGGACGTGCTCGAAGGCGTCGATCTTCTGAAGGACGCCGTCTTCGAGGATGTCGATCTCGTCGACCTTGAGATCCTCGATGGGCGTTCCATCCCGCGTGGCGTACATGTCCACGCGCACATAATTCGCGCCCGTGCGAAAGGTCGGCTGGTTCTGCGCCGGCAACGACACAGCCGAGAGCGCAAGCAGAGCGACGACAAAGACTCGAGTCACATGGACTCCAACAGGCTGGCTGACGGAGTTTACATCTCCGCGGACGGCCCTTCCTGCGAGAGGGGGAGAAAATAGACCGAAGCCCGTGAGGCGACCGGTGAAGCCACCCTCCCCTTTTTGCATTTACCAACTTCCATGGACGTCGGCCGTCTAACCTCTCCAGATGGACGCCGGCGACGCAGCAGCCGTCCTCTCCCGTGCCAGGCGGGGAGACGGCGACGCCTTTCGGCGCTCGTGGAGCATCACGGCAGGAGCGCGTTCGGGCTGGCGTTCCGACTGACCGGCAATGCGCGAGGACGCGGAGGAAGTGGTGCAGGAGAGCTTTCTGCGGGCCCATCGCCAGCTTGCACGGTTCGAAGCCAGGTCCAATTTCGGCACCTGGCTGCACCGCATCGTCGTCAACTGCTCGATGGACGTCGCTGCGCACCCGCAAGAGCCGCCGGCATCGCGACCACATCGGCGAGGTCGAGGACATGGCCGAGTCGCTCCGGCCAGCGAGCCGTCGCCCGAGCGGCTGGCGCGCAGCGCCGAGATCGGGCGGCGCGTCGAGGAGTCGCTCGAAGAGCTGAGCGCCGCAGGAACGCGCCGCCTTCACGCTGCGCCACCGCGAGGGCCGGAGCATCGAGGAGATCGGCGAGACGCTCGGCCTGCAGCCCAGCGCGGCCAAGCACTCGGTGTTCAGGGCGGTCAGGAAGCTGCGCGCGGCGCTGGAGCCGCTGCGCGAACAAGCCGTACGGAGAGAAGCGTGAGCCACTGCACGGACGACGATCTCGTCCTTCACCACTACGGGGACCCCGAGGCCTCCGCCGCATGTCGGGCCGCACCTGACGGTCTGCGGCGACTGCCGCGAGCGCGCCGAGGATCTGGCGACGACGCTGCAGATGGCGGTGTTCCCCGAGACCCCCGATCCCGGCGAGCACTACGGCACCGAGTTGTGGAACCGGCTGGTGCCGCGGCTCGAGCTGCGCCAGCGGCGGTCCTGGTTCCACGATCAGCGCGAGCCGCAGGCGCTGTCGCTGGCGGCCGCGGCCACGTTGCTGCTCGTGGTCGGATTCATCGCCGGCCGAAGCGTCTCCGGACCCGGCGCCGGCGGCCACGCTGGCGGCGATCGACGCCGGCGAAGTCCCGCCGCGTCCTGCTGTTGTCGGTCGCCGATCATCTGGACCGCTCCGATCGCGTGCTGACCGACATCATCAACGCATCCGCGGACGGGGATATCTCCGCGAACAGCGGTGGGCCGCCGATCTGATCGCCGACAACCGGTTCTACCGCCAGGATGCGATCGACAGCGGCGAACCATCGGTGGCGGCCGTGCTCGACGAGCTCGAGCGGGCGCTGCTCGACATCGTCCACAGTCCCGCCGACGCCACGCCGGCCGACGCTCGAGGCGATTCACGAGCGGCTCGACTCGGCGGCGTTGCTGTTCAAGGTCCGGGTGCTCGGCAGCGAGCTGCGCCATCGCCAGCAGGCGCCAGCACCTCCGTCTTCAACCACGTACCTCGTCAAGAACCAGCTGAGGATCATGACCACCATGCGAATTGCTTCTTACCGTCGCCCTCACGGCCGGCGCTCGCCGCGTCCCGCGATGGCCCAGTCGTCCGTGGCGCCGCAGCGCGCCCGCGCGCCCGCTCGCCCGCGGCGCCGGCGCCTCCAGCGCCGGCCGCTCCACCGGCGGCACCGGTGGCATTTCACGATGCCCGACCTGCATCTCGAGCTGCCGGACCTCTCCTACGTGGATCTGCACGGCTGGCACCAGCCGTTCCAGCAGTCTGGCGTCGGCGTCGGAATCGGTATCGGCAGGGGGCCGCAGTCGCGGGATCAGCTCGACAACGGCTACGACCAGGCGCGGAAGCTGATCGAGAGGAATCAATACGAACGCGCCATCGAGGTCCTCGACCGCGTGATCAGCGGCAACGGCAGCCAGGCGCCCGGGGCGATGTACTGGAAGGCCTACAGCCTGGCCCGCGTCGACCGCCGGCCCGAGGCGCTGACGACGCTCGACGAGCTGCGCAAGCAGTTTCCGAAGAGCGCCTGGATCAAGGATGCGCAGGCGCTCGAGGTCGAGGTGAGGCAGGCCTCGGGACAGTCGGTCAGCGCCGACGCGCAGAGCGACGACGAGCTGAAGCTGCTGGCGCTGCGCGGGCTGATGCAGAGCGATCCGGAATCGGCGTTGCCGGTGATTGAGAAGATGCTGAACGGTTCGAGCAGCGTCCGCGTCAAGGACCGCGCGCTGTTCGTCGTCAGCCAGAGCCGGTCGACGCAGGGGACGCGCGCTGATCGTGGGCTTCGCCAAGGGCAACGGCAACCCCGATCTGCAGCTGAGGGCGATCCGCTACATCGGCCAGATGGGCGGTCCCGAGGCGTCGCAGGCGCTGGACGAGGTCTACCGCGCCACCAGCGACGAGCGCGTCAAGCGCGAGATCATCCGCGCGCTGGGCAACGCCAACGCCCGCGAGCGCCTGCTGGCCCTGGCCAAGAGCGAGACGTCGGCGGAACTGCGCGGCGACGCGGTGCGGGCAGCTGGGCAACATGAACGCCGGCGCCGAGCTCGAGCAGCTCTATCGCAGCGAGTCGTCGGCCGAGGTCAAGCAGCGCATCCTGCAGGGGATTGCAGAACGGCAATAACGCCGACAAGCTGGCGGCGATTGCCAGGAGCGAGACGGATCCGCAGCTGCGGCGGTCGGCGATCCGCTACCTGGGCAACGTGCGGGGTTCGGCGCCGACCGACACGCTGACTTCGCTCTACGCCTCCGAACAGTCCGGAGGACGTGAAGAAGGCCATCATCGAGGCGCTGTCGAACGGCGACCGCGCGGCTGCGCTGGTGACGCTGGCGCGGAACGAGAAGAACCCGGCGCTGAAGCAGGAGATCGTCCGCCGGCTCGGCAACATGCGCGACCCCGCGGCGCGGGCATATCTGCTGGAGCTGCTGAATTGACGATCGCCAGGCCCGTCCTCGGGCGGGCCGATCAGTGTCGCGCCGTGCTCGGCGCTCGCCGTCGCGGCGCCGGCAGCGGCCCAGGCGCCGGTCATCAACGCCAGGGTCGAGGCGCGGGCGGTGGGACGGGAACTGGCCACGGACATCCAGGCGACGCCGACCGCGGGACCCCGCCTGGGTCGGCTACCGCGTGCCGATGGTCACGCGAGCGGCCGGCTGCAGGTCACCTGGACGCACGCCACGTGCCGGCTCGAGCCGCCGACCGAGCTGGTAGTGCTGGCCCGCGTCGAGGCGAAGACGATCGTCGAGCTGCGGGCGCTCAGTGTCGACTGTGATGTCGACGCGGCGTGGCATGCCGCTGATCTGGTCGACGGCGTCAACGCGGAACAGAGCGTCGCATGGCTGGCGTCGGTCGTGTCGACGTGCATGCTCGGCCGGCGCGGAACAGCCGGCTGATCGATCCCGCACTCTCGGCGCTCGGCCAGCACGCGTCGCCGGCGGCGGCACAGGCGCTGGTCGGCTTTGCCAGGACGGGCACGACGAACAGTCTGCGCGGTCAGGCGTTGCAATGGCTGGCCCGGCAGGCCAGCGCCCAGGCGGGGCCCGCGATCGCCGACGCCATCGAGCGCGATCCCGAGCCGGACGTGAAGCGCCGCGCCGTCATGGCGCTCGGCCAGATGCCACGCGACGAGGGCGTGCCGCTGCTCATCAACGTCGCCAGGACTCACAAGTCGACGGACGTCAGGCGCCAGGCCATGCAGACGCTCGGCCAGACCAACGATCCGCGCGCGCTGGCGTTTTTCGAGCAGATCCTCTTGAAGTAGCTAGCGTTCCTGATCGCCGCCCGCAGGAGCGCCACCGCGGCCGCCAGGGCCGCCGCCGCGCGCAGCCTGCGGGCTGCCCCGACGCGCTCGAGCCTGACCGCCGAACGCGCCGGCGCCCAGGCCGTCGTCCTGCGGGCCGCGTCGCGGACGAATCACGCCGCGTTCGAGATCCGCCGCGAGCGCACCTTCTTCGGCGCGTTCACCGGACAGCGCATTGCGCACGGCGCCGTTCCCTTCGTGGCACTCGTAGGGAAGCAGTGCGCCGCCGTCGAGTGGTGTCAGCGGAATCGAGATCGTGAACGGCCGCGGATACGTGTCCGGATCGACCACCGTCAACTGGTACTGGACGATGTCGTCCGCGACCCGACGGATGCGTTCGACCATCGTCATTTTTGCGCCGTGCCGCAGGCCGTTGCCGTTCGCGCCGATGCTGGTCTGATCCGTCATGTTGGTCGTCTCGACCACCAGCGTGTCGCCCTCCCACCATCCGCGCGAGTCGCCGAGGTACTGGCGGATGCCGTTGCTGACGTGCGGCCGGCCGTCGGTGTAGATGACGCGCGTGTCGTGAATCATCTCGTAGCTGATGGCCACCATGCCAGGCGCCTGCACGATACGGTTCCCGTTGCCGTAGATGACGCGCACGACCGATCCCCAGATTCCTCGGGTGATGCAGCGGTCGTAGTTGGTGAAATCGTCGAATGTGTGGAAAGGACCGTCCCCGAACGTGCCGCGGTCACCGACGCGCTCGCGCGTCCGAGCCGCCGCCAGCGGCTGCGGCTGGATGCCGTCGGGCGGATCGACGATGTATGAGCTCTGGCGGAAGGAGCGCCGGGCGAAGTCGCCGCGGAATGAGCCCACCGCGTTCTCGGCGGCCCTGATTCCCTGTTGAATCTGCTTCTGCCGCGCCGCCCACTGTTCGTCGTTGAGGTACAGACCTGTCGGCGCCGGGGCGCCGCCACGGCCACCGCGTGACACGCCGAATGTGGCGTCGTCGCTGCTCCATACGCCCTGGAGGTCGGGCTCGCCCCACGGAGTCTTGGGCGTCGTCCAGTTTGCGGGCGCGGGTTCGCCGTTGAACGCGGTGATCACGAGCGGCGGCGTCGTGGCTGCGACACTCCCCTGCCCCGGACCCTGGCTCGACACGGGCAGCGTGGCTACGACGACGACAATTGCTGCGACGCCGCATGAAGAAAGAACTCGCCTCATCATGGCCTGCTCCTGATGAACGTACTACGCCGGGTGGAACTCACGATCGACCGGGCGCGGCCGCCTCGACAGCGGCCGGATCGCCGTCTATCTTACCGCTCATCCTCCTTGATTGAGTTACGATACCGGCCACGATGCACAAGTGGATTACCGCAGTTGTCGTCCTTGCGCTGACGCTTTCTGCGATCGCGCAGGAGCGTGGCGGCGGCCCGCCACAGGGCCGCGGCGCGGGCCCGCAGGGCCCGGCCGGTGGACGCGGTGCCCCTCCACGTCCGGCGGCCGGCCAGGGGATCGAAGTCGGCGGCTGGTGGGGCCGGCTCGACGATCCCAAGGAATCCCGAACGGGACTCAAGTTCGTCAGGATGGGCACGGCCCTCCACGCGACGACGGGGCCGAACGTGATTCTCTACGACCCCGAGGAAGACTGGGAAGGACCGGTACACGACGAAGGCCGCAATGACGATGACCAAGCCCGCCAGTCATCAGGTGGCATACGGGTTGTTCGTCGGAGGCCAGGACCTCGATACGGACAAGCAGCGCTATACCTATTTCGTGATTCGGCAGGACGGCAAGTACCTGATCCGCAAGCGCACGGGGGCGACGACGGCGAATGTCGCAGGCGACTGGACGGATCACGCGGCCATTCAGAAGCCCACTGCGCAGGGCAGCCAGACCAATGAGCTGGCGATTGCCGTGGGCCGCGACACGGTGACGTTCATGGCGAACGGCCAGACAGTCGCCACCCAACCCAGAAGCGCGGTGGACGCCGTCGGCATCTCCGGGCTGCGTATCGGGCACGGCCTCGACGTGCGAATCGAGGGGTTCTCGGTCGAACAGGGGAAGTAGCGGGTTGCGGTCCGGTGCCGTACTCGCGTTGCTCGTGGCCGGCGCGATTGTCGGTCATGCGCAACGCGCGCCAGCGTTCGACGTTCACGAGGCGACCGTCGCCGACATCCAGCGCGCCATTCAGAGCAAGCGCATCACGACCGTCGGGGTCGTCGAGCAGTACCTGCGGCGCATCAAGGCCTATAACGGCACCGTGCGTCAACGAGCCGCAGGGCATCCTCGGCCCGGTCACGACCATCCCCCGAGCCGGGCAGATCAACGCGCTCTCCACGCTGAATCTCAGGCCGGCGGCTCGCGAGCGGTGGGGCTTCGACGCCCGCAAGGCGCGCAGCATGACCGACCGCGTGGACGGCGGCGCCGACATGCCGGACGCGCTCGAAACCGCCGCGGCGCAGGACCGGGCGTTCGCGCGCACCGGACGGCTGAGCGGCCCGCTTCACGGCGTGGTGATCGCCATCAAGGATCAGTACGACACGAAGGACATGCGCACGACGTCCGGCGCCGACGCGCAGTATGCGAACGACCGGCCGCCGGACGATGCGACGTTCGTGGCGAAGTTGCGGGAGGCGGGCGCCATCATCCTGGCCAAGGCCAACCTCGCGGAGTATGCCGTGGACGGCGCGCGCAGCTCGTTCGGCGGCACGTTCTGCAATCCCTACGACACCGAGCGCGAGCCGGGCATGTCGAGTGCCGGTTCGGGCACCGCCGTGGCCGCGAACCTGGTCACCTGCGCGATTGGGGAGGAGACGGTCGTGTCCGTCCGCTGGCCGGCGGCCGTCAACAGCATCGTCGGCCTGGCGCCGACGAAGGAGCTGGTCAGCACCGACGGCATGATCGGCGCCGGGCTCAACATGCGCGTCGGGCCGATGTGCCGCACCGTGGCGGATACCGCCCGGATTCTCGACGTGATCGCCGGCTACGACCCGAAGGACGAGTACACCGCCCTGAGCGTCGGGCGCACGCCGCGCGGCGCCGTACCTCGAGGCCACGAACGCCCGCTCGCTGGCCGGACTGCGCATCGGCGTCGTGCGCGAGTATCTGAATCGCAAGCTGCTCGCGCAGGCCGACGAGGAGAGCGTCGACCTCGTCGAGCGCGCCATCGGCGTGCTGAAGACAGCTGGGCGCCACCGTTGTCGATCCGGGGCCTGAAGGAGCGCTGTTTCAACGCTGCATCGCCCGGGCAGCGCCGGAGCTCATGTCGTCAGCGTTCGCGCGGCAGTACCGGTCGCTGTTCCCCGTGAACGCGTCCGGACAGCCGGAGGGCGATCAGATCGCGACGCTGGTGGAGCTGCGCGCCGACCAGTCGCGCGTGCCCGACGCCCTGACGCTGCGCACCCTGGGTGGCGGGTTCGGCGAGCCCGGCGAAGACAAGTACATGATCAATCGCTACCTGCGCGAGCGTGGCGACGCGAACATCAAGACCAACGCCGATCTGATTGCGAAGGCGACCTTCTACGACGATCCGAACTTCCCGAACCGGCGGGCCGCCCGCGAGCAGGCCGAGCGCGCGACCGCGCTGGATACGTCGGCCCGTATGCACACACGCTTCGCGCTGCAAACGCTGCTGATGCACTGCATGGAGGAGCAGAAGCTCGACGCGCTGGTGGCGCCGATGTCCACCGTGCCGCCCAGGAAGCTCCTGTCGCCGCGCGAGCCACCCAGCAACGGACGCACCCCGATCGGCTGGTTCATGTTCGGCCAGCAGGGATTCCCGGTCATCGACGTCCCCGCTGGTTTCACCACGTCCGTGTGGGATCGCGAACGTGTGGGCAACGAAACACGGCTCGTCGGACCGGTCGCGGCCAGGCTGCCCGTCGGCGTCGACTTCATCGCACGGCCGTTCGCTGAGCCGACGCTGTTCCGCATCGCTGCCGCATACGAGGCGGCGACCAAGCACCGCCGGCCGCCCGAAGGCTTTGGACCGGTGCGCTGACAATCCACAGATGAGCTAGAAAGCCCAAGCCCGTGTGCTGATCGCCGGCTTCTTTCGTTGACCTCAGTAGCAGTCGGGTTCGAGGTCTTGGAAGGCGGCACAGCAATGGTTACCAGCCGATTCGCGTTCGTCGTTCTCGCGGCATCAATCGCAATACTGGGCGTTCACGCCGCCAGCGCGCAGACTCCGTCTCCGGTCCGCTTCGTGACCGTGGATCAAGGTGCCGACGAGCTCAAGGCAGACGAGGTGCTGGCCCACGGCCTCGGCAGGCAGCTCATCGGGAGTCCGGAGCAGCTGTCTTACGAGGCGGTGATCAACGCACTCCTCGACGACGCGCGCGGCGACAAGCCGTTGGCGCGGACGGGCGGCGTCGTGGCGCGGGTCACCCCCTATGCATTTGTCATCGCTGAACTGCGTGGAGCGAAGGTCGAGCTGCTCGCCACGTGTCTCAGCCGAAGTACCGGAAAGACGACCACCAACGCATTCATGGTGGTGCCGGAATCGCCGTTCGCCGGCGCGACGCCGACGCTCGAGCAAGTGCTCATCCACTTGAAGACGCTCAGCGACGCCGAGCGTCCAGCGCGGTTCATCTATCACAACAAGTACAGCACCTCGAGTTACTTCCTGCCGTCGCTCTTGTTTCGTGCTCGTCGAGTCTTCGGGTTGGACGACCGCGCCTCCAACAGGGCGGGCGTCACGACCATTGCCGTCGAACGGAGCGGCTCGCCGAGCAGCGCAGACCTGATTCGCGCTGTCGCCATCGGGACCGGCGGAGAGACGATCGCAGCCGTCTGGAACGGCCCGAGGTCGGGCTTCACCAATTCCACCAGCAAGCAGTATGAGGAATTCGGGAAGAAGGTCCGGTTCGTGCAGCTTCCAGATGACCTTCCGTGCGATCTGCTGGTCGCGACCAGGAAGGTGGATGCGAAGACCAGGGACGCCATCACCGCCAAGCTGGAGGCGCTGCAACCAATCGGCCCGGACACTGCCGGGTCCGATGTCCACGCCTGGGTGCCATGGTCCAACGTGGAAGCAGAAGGCGCTCGCCGGGCGCTCTCAGAACTCCGTCGCCAGGCCGGATCCTCGACGCAAACGGTCGTGGTCGACGTGCAACCCAACCCGTCGTCACCCGTCAATGGGGACCTGCTCGACGCGGCGCGCCTGGCGATTCGGCGCGCGGGAACCGAGCTCGTCGACCGGAGCCAGTATTTCGACCACTTCAAGAAGAGCGACATCCGCTGGGAACTAGAACGCATTCACGATGGCGCAGTCCGTCTCACGGTGCGGTACGAGAACTTCCGTCTGGACAACGCGGAAGTGACGCAGCAGTTCGATGTCAGTTTTCTGGCGCCTTCCGATCTCACTCGCCGTCTGGTGTCGATCATTCACTCGCGGCTGCACCGCATCCGCCCCGTCTGGCTCTACAACGACACCTCGCCGACGGTGTTGCGGGATGTTGACTTCGACATCGCCACGCGTGTGCCGTTCCAGGAACTCCAGTGGTACGAGCCGCAGCGAAACGACTACCGGCTCGAAGGCGAGTCGCGCGTCGCGAACATCGAGAAGGCGGAGACGTTCGAAATACAGCTGGCCACAGCCGAATTCCCGAGACGTGCCGACAACAGGAGCCTGGACTTCGAACCGATGGGACGGCAGGGGTTCCGCGTGTTGCTCATGCGCGTGACGCCAGACCGGACGTTGTTCCGCGCGCTCACCATCGCGTTCGTGGTGCTGCTGGTCGTCGGAGCCGCCGCCCTGATATGGGATGCATGGCGCTGGCGTTCGCGTCAGCCCGTACGCGCCAGACGCGACGGCGGACGAGCGGCGACGAGCCCCGTCGCCCTGGCATCTCACGCGGCGGCGACGGGTGAGGTCGTTCTCACCGGCCGGTAGTGTCGAGCGACAGAGCAAGGGGATCGGCAATGGCAGACATCTTCCTCAGCTACTCGCGGCTGGACCTGCCCAGGGCGCGGCAGTTCGAGCAGGCGCTCGAGCAGTGCGGATGGAATGTCTTCTGGGACCGCGAGCTGCTGCCAGGGGAGGGCTTCCGCCGCGCCATCGAGCACGAGCTGAAGCAGGCGCATTGCGTGATCGTGCTGTGGTCGCAGACCTCGGTCGGCAGCGAGTGGGTGATCGACGAAGCCGAGTCCGGCAAGCAGAATGGCCGCCTGGTGTCGGTCAGGATCGACGATGTCGAGATGCCGCTCGGCTTCAGGCAATCACAGGCGGCCACGCTGACCGACTGGCCGGGAGACGTCGAACACGCGGAATTTCAGCTTCTGATCCGCCGCTTGCAGAGCCTTATTCCGTCCGGAGCGACTCCTGCGGCTCAGGGTTCGCCAGAGCCACAGGGCCAGCCGCCGGCGGCGTCGACAGCGTCGAGGCTGTCGGCTCGTGCCCGTCTCGCGCAGCGTTATCCAACGGCGGAACCCACGCTGCTCCTGGCGGTCGTGTTCCTGGTCAACTACGTTCAAACCAGCGTGGATGCGGCGTTCACTCCAAGGGGCCTCGGCGTCGCGGCCGGTTATCCGATCGCCGACGCCTTCCAGTGGTTCGAGCGATATCTCAGCTTCGAACTGCACGACACGACTGGCCCCATCGCGTATTACGGGTATTCCGCCGCTTACTTCCTGCTCTTTCCCGTGCTGTGCCTCTCTGTGGCCTGGGCTCTCGCACGCAACAAGGACCGGCGCCCGTACCAGGCCGTCAGCCTTGCCGTGGCGATCGACTATGTGGTCAGTCTTCCGTTTTTCATCTTTTTTCCCGTGCCTGAGCGGTGGTCGTCGCCCGTCACCGAAGCGATGCTGCTCTCAGACAAAGTCAGTGACAAATTGATCGAGTTCGTTCGGCCCTTGAGCGGTCTGGACAATTGCTTTCCGAGCTTTCACGTCTCGTTGACGGTGCTGGCCGTCGCGGCCTGTTTCATGTTTCGCCTGCCGATGCGGATGTCGGCTCTGGTGTTCGGTGCGGCCATCGTGCTGTCGACCTTCGTGCTGGGCGTTCACTGGATTCCGGACATGATCGCCGGCTTCGCCCTCGGGATCGCCAGCGTGCTCTTGGCCTGGCGGATCGTGCAACGAGGCCGGGCGCCGTTCTTCGTGAAGGCCGTGCCTGCGTGAATGGCTGAGGCGTAGCCTTTTTGCGCGGATCGTAGGCGTGCGATCACGCGTCCACCAGAATTGCCTGCTGTTCGCTGCCCTGGTCTTGGCACACTTCCTGATCTTGCTTTTCCGGCGGCGGGGGTAGGGAGAGGTGAATGCCTGAAGAGCATGTCCTGACGAGGCGGAAGTTCACGCTCGAGTCAGCGCTGGCGATTCTCGGTGCGGCGACGATCACAATCACCGGATGCAGCGACGATGACGACAACGGACCTGGTCCATCGGGCCAGGACGAGACGGGCACAATCAGCGCGAACCATGGGCACTCTGTCACGATCACGTCCGCGCAGATCACAGCAGGCAGTGCGCTGACAGCGACCTTGACCACAGGCGATGGGCACACGCACACGATCGCTCTTACAGCGGCGCAAGTGGTGTCGATCGGGCAGAACCAGCAGGTGTCAGTCGTCTCGACGACAGACAACGCTCATACGCACACCGTCACGTTCAATTAGTAGAGAACGGGCCGCCTGACCGCCTTTGCCAAGGCTACAGCGGTCCGTCGTCCGGGCGCCTACTGCAGTGAGTAGGCAATCGTCCTGGTGGCCTCCGCGATCGTCTCGCTGGCCGTCGGCGGCGTCAGGAGGCCGCTGTTGCGCGTGTGGAGCATCGCCCGGATGCCCGTTACCTGACACGGCATCCGGCCGACCTGAAAGCCCGAGATCGTCACCGTGACGGTTTGACCCTTCCGGAATGGGCCCCAGGTGGGCGTGTCGGGCAGGTTCTGCCCGCAGTAGTCCCGCCCGCTGTCGGATGACAGCAGATAAACGTACAACGCGGCCCAATCCACTTCCCGATCCGATGTGGCCGTGATCGGGATCGACAGCGTACCGGACTCCCCGACGATGAACGCGTTCGTCGGGCGGATCACGCTGCCCGCCGACGGCGAAGGCTGTCCGATGACGATGCTCGCGACGGGCGTGGGGGCTTCGCTGGAGCCGCAGTGACGGACACGGCCGCTAGCAGCAAAGTTATCAAGCTGCGCATGGTATCTGTGTGCGGTTCTGGACTGCACCGTTCGCCCGCCCATGAGACCGTGATCGTCACACGTTGTCTCACGGAGGCCACAATGGGCGACAAGTCACTCAAGTCGAAACAGCGCGATCAGAAACAGAAGGATGCCGCCAAGCTCGGGATCGCGGTTCTGGCGAAGTCCAAGCAGGATGCGAACATTCGCGCCCAGCCGGCGGGCGCGAAAAGCAAGAAATAGAGGGCAGGCGGTCGGAGCGGCCTCGACGAAAGATGAGGCGGATGCGACGCCGGTAATTCGATTACGCCACCAGTAACTCTGCCCTTTCAGATCCTCACGAATTCCTAACGGGAACGCGTCCTCAATCGGGCCACCTCCTTGCACCACGCAACATCCCGAAAGGAGTGTGGGATGTCACGACACACATTGCTGAGCAGGATCGCCATCGCAACCGTCGGCGTCTTTTGCGCGCTGACATTCGACCGGCGGCCGGAGGTCAACGCGGCCGGGCCGACGCTGGTCGATCGCAACCTCGAGCTGCGAACGGCCGCAACCGGGTTGAACACACCGACCTCATTTGCGTTCATCGGCCCGAACGATGTGCTGGTGCTGGAGAAACAGACCGGCCGGGTGATCCGCGTGCAAGGCAATGCGCAGACAACTGTGCTCGACCTTGCGGTCAACAACGGCTCGGAACGCGGACTGCTCGGCATCGCCGTCCATCCGAACTTTCCTGCGACGCCGCATGTGTTCCTGTACTGGACGGAAAGTTCGACAGGAGTGGATACCGGGATTCTGAGTCAGACGTTCCTGCTCGGCAATCGCGTCGACCGTTTCGTCTGGAACGGCGCCAGCCTGGCGCAGGACGCCAACGTCATCATGCTGCGCGCGCTGCAGCAGGATGCTGGACAGCCTGAGCGTGGCAATCACGATGGCGGTGTGCTCCGAATCGGACCCGACAACAAACTGTATGTCTTCGTCGGCGACCTTGGGCGCCGCGGCCATCTGCAGAACCTGCGCTGCGGTCCGACCAACGCATACGATTGCCCACCATCGGCGCCGACACCGGACGATCAGTTCGGCGGACCGGCACCGGACAATGCCCATCTGAGCGGCGTGGTGCTGCGCCTCAACCTCGACGGATCGGCGCCTTCTGACAACCCCTTCTTCGCGGCGGGCGCGGCCATCGGCGGCGAAGTCGGCGCGAACATCCAGAAGGTGTACTGGTACGGCCATCGCAATGGCTTCGGCATGGCATTCGATCCGATCGGTGGCAGCCTCTGGATTCAGGAGAACGGCGACGACAGCTTTTCGGAGCTGAATCGCGTGACGGCCGGAATGAACGGCGGCTGGATCCAGATCATGGGACCCGTCTCACGCCTCGCGCAATTCAAGGAGATCGAGACGACGTTCGGCGCGATGAACCTGCAGCAGATACGCTGGCCGCCGACCAACATTGCCGACAGCCCGGCGGAGGCGCTGTCGCGCCTGTTCAGCCTTCCCAACTCGCACTACCAGGATCCGGAATTCAGCTGGAAATGGGAGGTGGCGCCCGGAGGGGTCGGATTCGTGTCGGGCCGCGCGCTCGGCCCGCAGTATCAAGGCGATCTGATCGTCGGCGCCGCAACCCCGCTGCTGGAGGGCGGCTACCTGTTCCGGTTCAACCTCACCGGCAATCGCCGGAAGATCGGCGTTGACGATCCTCGACTGGAGGACCGCGTCGCCGACAACCTCGCCAAGCACGAGATCACCGAGAGCGAGAGCCTGCTCTTCGGCCGCGACTTCGGCGTGTCGACCGACGTGCAGACGGGCCCGAACGGGAATCTGTTCGTCCTCTCGCTGACCAACGGCACGCTCTACGAGATCGCTCGCCGCTGATCCGTAGTCTGCGGTCTTCGGTCTTCGGTCTTCGGGGTGCTGGTGGCTCCTGGTCTCAGAGACCAGAGACACCAAAGACTGAAGACCGAAGACCAAGGCCGGACAGAATAGAAGGACGATGTCAAAGGCAAAGCTGTCACCAGCACAACATCAGGCACTGCTCAAAGCGTTGAAAGCCCGCTTCGAGAAACATGCGAACCGCCATAAGGGTCTCGACTGGGCCAAGGTTCAGGCGCGGCTCGACGCCAACGCCGACAAACTGTGGTCGCTCCACGAAATGGAAAGAACCGGTGGTGAGCCGGATGTCGTGGGCCACGACAAGAAGACTGGCGAATTCGTCTTCTACGACTGTTCAGCCGAGAGTCCCAAAGGCCGCAGAAGTGTGTGTTACGACCGCCAGGCTCTCGAGTCGAGAAAGGAACACAAGCCGAAGAGCAACGCACTCGATATGGCGGCCGCGATGGGCATCGATCTCTTGACGGAAGACCAATATCGAGAGCTGCAGACGCTTGGCGAGTTCGATACGACGACATCAAGCTGGGTAAAAACGCCTGCTGCCATCAGGACACTCGGCGGCGCCATCTTTTGCGATCGCCGCTACGACCATGTCTTCATGTATCACAACGGAGCACCCTCGGTACTATGCCGCCAGGGGGTTTCGCGGTTCGCTCAGGGTCTAGATCCCGGCTCGCGACGTGCCTGCGTGCTACGATTTTCAATCGAGGGAGAGATGACGCAGAAAACGCTGGCTCGCGCTGCCGGATACGTGTTCGTACTCGCTGCTCTGTCGGCGCCGGTGACGGCGCAGACCGGACCGCGGACTCCGTGGGGCGATCCTGATATCCAGGGCACGTGGACGACCGACGACACGATCGGGGTGCCGATTCAGCGGCCGCCGGCGCTCGGCAACAAGCTGTTCCTCACCGACGAGGACATCGCGCAGCAGGCAGCGCGTCAGGCGGAGGCGCGCCGCGCCGCTCAAGCGGCATCGCCAGCAGGCGCGGCCCCAGCGCCCAATCGGTCCTCCCGATCACTGGGGCGAGAATGCGTCGAAGCCGGTCCGGCAGACCTCGTTCGTCGTCGATCCGCCGGACGGCCGCATTCCCACGGTGACGGCGGAAGGCCAGAAGCGCGCCGCGGGCCGCGACACCGGCAGCTTCGGCGCCGGTCCCTTCAATCGCCCGGACGATCTGACGAACTTCGACCGCTGCATCTCACGCGGCGTGGTTGGCTCGATGCTGCCACGGCCGTATGGCAACGGCCTGGAGATCGTGCAGGGGCCGGGCTTCGTGGCCATCCGGCACGAAATGATTCACGAGGCGCGCATCATTCCGCTCGGCGGCGCCGCGCGCGTAGGCCCTGCCATCCGACAGTACGTCGGCCATTCCCGCGGCCGGTGGGACGGCGAGACGCTGGTGGTGGAGACCGCCAACTTCACCGATCAGATGAGCATCGGCTTCAATGGCAATGGGCTGCGCCACAGCGAGCAGATGACGCTCGTGGAGCGCTTCACCCGCGTCGACGCGAAGACGATGCAGTGGGAAGTCACGATCGACGATCCCAAGACCTATACGAAGCCGTTCAAGATGGCGCTGCCGATCCGCCAGGATGCGGGCTATCAGATCTTCGAGTTCGCGTGTCACGAGGGGAACTACGGCATGCGCAACATCCTCTCTGGCGCGCGCTCAACGGAAGCTGGATCGAAGTAACGACGGAGCTGACTCATGAAGAACAGCGTCGTCTCCGCTCTCCTTCTTGTCGCGGCGTGTTGCTCGCCCGCCTACGGCCAGGCACCGGCGCAGCCGGCCGCTGCGCCGCCACTGCAGCCCAACCCGAAAGGGCCCCTGTATCAACACACGGGTGAGCAGTATCGGGTCTACGAGTTCCCCGGGACCACCGAGTCCATTCCGTATCGTCTGTTCGTGCCCTCGCGATGGAAGCCCGGCGCGCGGCTGCCATTGCTCGTCACCTTGCGGGCCGGCCAGAGCGTAGACAACCCGTACCGCGAGCCGAACACCCTCGTGCAGCAGGCGGAACAGCGCGGCTATCTCGTCGTGACGCCCATGGGTTACCGTCCGCTGCGGCAGCCCTACTACGGCAGCAAGTATCAAATCGCGAGGCCCAAGCCGCCGGCGCCGGCCGAGGGCTGGACGCCACTCGAAGACGAACGGGCCGAGCAGGACGTGCTCAACGTGATCGATCTCGTCACGAAGGAGTACGGAGTGGACACCTCGCGCATCTACCTTCACGGCCAGAACCCGTCCGGGTCTGGAGCGCTCCACCTGGGCGCCAAGTACCCGGAGCGGTTCGCGGCGCTCGTGATCAGCTCAGGGCCAATCGTGTTCGACACCTATCCCTTCGACCGCATCAAGGGAAAGGGGCTGCTGGTGATCCACGGCGATCAGGACACGACGAATCCGATGGAAGCCTCCAGGCGGATGGCGGAGGCGGCGAAGGCGGCCGGCGTCAACGCCGTGTACGCGACCGTGCCCGGCGGCACGCACCTGGGCGCCTATCTGACCTACGCGCCGCAGATCTTCGATTTCCTGGACGCACAGCGGAAGTAGAGCTACGGCCTCGGCGCGTCCTTGGCCTTCGGGAACCGGGAGCGGCCGCGTAGGAACTCGGAGCAGGTACGCGTTGAATCGTTCCGGCTGCTCCCACGCCACGGCATGGCCCGCGTCCGGCACGACCACCCACTGCGCGTCCTTGACGTGCCGCGCCCAGATCCACATGAGGGCCGGCGGCGCCAGGAGATCCGCACCCGCTGGCATAACCAGCGTGCGCGCGTCGATCGTGGCAAGCTTCGCAAACGTGTTCGGTGAGCGCAGCGGCTGCGCCGGCGCGCCTTTCTGCTGGGCGCGCTCGTGGATCTCGAGCCAGCGTGCCGTGCCCTCGGGGTTGACGGCGCGATACGACGGTCCAACCTCGCGGTAGTGGGCGGGCAGGGCGCGAATGCCGGGAATCTCGATCCGGGCAATGACCTCCTGGATCGTCTTGTCGCTCACGGCGCCGGTGCTCGCGCCGACCACGAGGCTCCTGAGCCGCTCGCCCCGCCACGCCGCGTAATCGAGCGCCACGAACCCACCCCCCGCCACACCGACCAGGTGGAAGCGATTGAGCGAGAGGAGATCGGCAAGCCGATCGAGATCTTCAGCAACGTGACCGGGCTGGGCACCGGTCGTCGGATTCGCGGTGCTCTTCCCCCACCCGCGACGGTCGAACGCGATGGCCCGGAAGCCGGCCTTCGCCAGCGCGGCGATCTGCGGTTCCCAGATCTCGCTGGTGCCGGTGTTGGCGTGCAGCAGCACGACCGGCTCCCCGGAGCCGCCGGAATCGGTGAACCAGAGTCGAACGCCCGGCAGGTCGGCGAACCCTTGGCGCGCCTGAATCGCGGCGCCTGCCCCGCTTGCAGCATAACGAACGAGAGGCCGAGCGCGGCGGCGATGCCTCCGAGCCACGCCCGCTTTCCTCAGGCACGGTCAATTCGCGGGGCGGCTCCACCCCTTTTCGAAATGCTTCTCCCAGACCTGGGCCCACGGGCGGCCGTAGTAGTCGACATACGCCGGGTCTCCGGGAATGAGTTGTGTCGGGCGCCCGTCCGGCCCATTGACAGTGACTCCAGACGTCGCGCACTCGGTCCACGTGTAGCGAGCCTCGGGATCGTCAAGACCGGCCCGGCGGAGCCAGGGCGTCACGGTTCGCAGCGGGCGAGTGAATGCCACCGGATCGTAGAAAGTGGCTTCGACCAGGAGTCCACTCCCGTCCGGGTTGGGTCGTATCACCTCGATGACTTCCATGGAGCTGCTGAACTCGAACATGGAGTGGGAGATCGTCCAGCCCTGCACCTTGGCCGTCCACGCCACCAGCGTGTCGCCGTTCCAGAAGCCGACCGTCTCGCCGTACCACTGCGGTACTTGCTGCACGTGCTTCCGGCCGATCAGAACCCTCCGGAGAAAGTTGTGGCTGTTCCCGCTCAAGAACTGGGCCTGTTCCGGCGCGAGCATGACTTCGAAACGGCCCACGGGGAACTCGCTCCACCAGCGCATGAGTCCATCGGGATAACAGAACGCAGCGGTCCACTGCGGTGCGTTCGTGACCGCCTCGTGGTAGCTGATCTGGATCATGCGTTTCTGGTACTCGGGGGTCAGCAGCGAGACCATGGTCGCCGACTGCAGGTTGCGGCCGTAGATCCACTGTTCGCCTCGCGCACCCCTCTCATACCAGCCGTTCCACTTTGGCAGCGTGGCCCCGGTGTGCACGGTCGGCCCACCTGTCGCACGCGCCTGGGTCAGGAGGGCCGTATAATGCGCCTCGGCGGTCCGATAGTCGTCGGGGCTGGCAATGTTGGCGACCGGGCGATCCAGATTGCAATCTCCCCATTGCCCGACGCGGTTGTCCCGCCACATGTCGGTCAGCTGCCTGGGGGTATTGCACCGGGTATAGCGGCGGTCGGTCCAGTAGCGGCTATCGAGGTAGAAGTTCTTCGTCGTGAACAGGTCCACCGCCAGCGGCGCGATGCCGGCAGGCGGCGGGCTGCTCTGGGCCGCCGCAGTCACCGTCCACAAAGAGGCAACGGCAAGAAGCAGCGCGACCGGGATCGATACTGACAACGCCTGCTGTTCCGCCACACGCATATGACCCTTCCCCTTCGATCGGTCACGATACCCGATGTCGGGAAGGGGAACAGCAGAAACCTTGCCCAGGTTTACTTAGGCAGACCGAAGGCCTCTTGAAGTTTACCGAGCGACTCCTGCACGGCCTGCCAGTTCGTCATGGTGGGGATCGGGTGCGCGCCGAGAAACGCATGGATCTTGGCCACCTGTTCAACGAGCTGCCGCACCTCGCTTGTCGCGGGTCTGCCGTCATTGATGCGGGACTTGACGGCATTGGCGTGGTCGGTCAGCGCTTCGACGTCCTTCTTGGCGGCATCCTTTTCGGCCTTCGTCAGGATCGTGTCTTTGTCGAGATCGCTCTTGAAGCGGTCCGCGGCCGTGGCGATCGCGCTGGCGGCGCCCGCTGTCGCTTTGTCGTTCATCCGGCCAGCCGTGGCTCCCTCCGCAAAGGGAAACGTGGTGCCGTACGCTTCCGCCAGGCGCTTGACGTTCGCCGCCTGGCGATCCCACTCGCTGCGGCCCCTCATGTTGCTCGGCGAGCCCAGCATGAACGTGTTGATGGCCGTCGACTGTTTGAGGACTGTGATGACCTCGGCGCCAGCGGAATAGTCCGGGGTGAATCAATCCTTGAGCTTCTGCGTGTTGTCCTGATAGTCCTGGAGGGCACCGGAGACCTTCGTCTCGCCGCCCGGTCCTCGCACCGTCGACGACTTGAACTCGCCATCGAGGTTGCCTTCGAACTTGTCGCGCCCCTCATCGACCTGATCGATCAGCGTCTTGATGTCCTTGTCGGACAGGCGTTCAAGTGGGGCCTGGGCGAGGGCGGGCATGGACCACAGGGCCAGGGTGCTCGCGAGAAGAATGGTTGGGCTGCGTGTGGACTTCATGGGCTGTTCCTCCACACTGCTTACCCGCAACTGAGGGGCCATCACCCGGCGAGACCAGGTGTCTCAGAAGTCAGCGTAAATCGAGCGACCCGCGGTCTGGTGCTACGAAGAGACTGGAAGATGGTCACGACATGCGGTAAGGATGCCGTCCCGCAGTGATCGTCCTGTGCGCCAACCTCGACAGGCGTGGCGAAGTCCTAGACGGTCTTGATCTGTGCGCCGGGGGTGACGCTGAGGGCTTGCTGGTACTGCCCCACGCTCGCGTCCGGCGGGTTCTCGACGCCCACCAGAATCTTGCCGTCGGATACTTCGGGGTCGTACAGCTTCCCCTTGCCGCGACCGAGACCGGCGGTGATGGCCAGCGTAATCACGGTCGCCACGATCGCGCCCAGCATCGTCAACTCGAACATGATGATGAGGTTCGGCCACCACGCGAAGATCGGCAGGCCGCCGACGTTCATGGGCCACGAGTTCTCGGTGATCCAGGCCAGCCCGTACGCCACGGCCATGCCGACGAGCGCGCCACCGCAGGCGATCCACCACATCCAGGTGGCCTTGTCCATGTGGCCGAACTCGAACTCCTCCATCGGCCGCCCGGACAGCACCGTGATGTCGGGGTCTTTCAACCCGGCCGCCCGCAGACGGTTCACCGCCTGCTGCGCGGCGTGCCCGTCGTCGTAGAGCGCGTAGACCGCCTTCACGGCCGCACCTCACCGAGCGATGCCTGGGTCTCGGGCGCATGGCCGCCGCCGGGCTCGTGCTCGGGCGTCTTCAGCTCCCACATCGAGATGATCGGCACGCCCTTGGCGAAGAGCACGTACAGCAGCGTCATCGCGGCGAAGGTCGCGCCCGGCGATGATCACCTCGATCAGCCGCGGGCGGTAGATGCCGTAGGCGTACGGCAGGTACTTGTGCCCGAGCGACGGCACGATGATGAGGAACCGCTCGAGCCACATCCCCGCCACGACGCACAGCGACGCGATCACGCAGCCCGTGATGGTGCGGCGGGTGTACTTGATGCCCATCAGGATCAAGCGGCACCACGAAGTTGCAGACCACCATCGTCCAGTACAGCGGCGCGAACGACTCGCGCTGCGTCCGCCAGAACACCGCCATCTCGGCCGGCTCGTTGCCGTAGTAGGTGACCAGCCGCTCGTTGAAGACGAAGTAGCCCCACAGCACCGCCATCACCAGCAGCAGCTTGCCCAGGTTCTCGAAGTGCACGGGCTGCAGGTAGGTTTCGAGGTGCAGGAACTTCCGCAGGAACGCCATTGCGATGATGAGGCCCGCGATGCCGCTGAAGATGGCGCCCGCCACGAAGTAGGGCCCGAAGATCGTGGACTGCCACATGGGCACCGGGACCATCGAGAAGTCGAACGACACGATGGTGTGCACCGACACGGCCACGGGCAGAATCACCACCGCCATGATCGACATCGCCGTTTCCAACCGGTGCCACTGCTTCGGCGTCCCCCGCCAGCCGAGCGCCAGCACGCCGTAGATCCTCTTGCGCAGCCCGTGGCCTTGTCGCGCACGACCGCGAAGTCGGGAATCATCGGCAGCAGCAGGAACAGCACGCTGCCCGTCAGGTAGGTGTTGATGGCGAAGAAGTCCCAGACCAGCGGCGATCGGAAGTTCGGCCACAGGAGTCGCTCGCTGGGATACGGCGCCAGCCAGAAGAACAGCCACGGGCGCCCCAGGTGCATGATCGGGAAGAGCGCGCCGATCATCAGCGCGAACACCGTGATCACCTCGGCGCACCGGGTGACGGGCCGGCGCCACTCCGCCTGCACGAGCCGCAGAATCGCCGAGATCAGCGTGCCGGCGTGGCTGATGCCGATCCAGAAGACGAAGCTGGTGATGTAGAAGCCCCAGAACACCGGCCACTTGATGCCGGTGACGCCGTAGCCGTTGTACGCCTGGTAGAACCACGTACCCACGCCGAAGAGCACGATGCCGCCGAAGATGAGCACCAGGAGGTAGAACCTCCACGAGGTGTGCAGCAGCGGCCGGATCAGGTCGCTGTTGATCTGGCGGTCGGACGGACGCGTCATGGCTGCGACTGGCGGCTCAGATAGGTCACGGCGGGCTGCGTACCGACGTCCTCCAGCAGCTTGCTGCCGCGCGGCGACGCCGACAGGCGCGACACGGCGCTCTCCGGTTCGTCGAGATCGCCGAAGACCAGCGCCTGCGCCGGGCACGACTGGACGCAGGCCGGCTTGATGTCGCCGTCCTTCAGCGGGGTCTCATCCGCCTTGGCCTGGATGGTGGCCGCCCTGATGCGCTGCACGCAGAAGGTGCACTTCTCCATCACGCCCACTTCGCGCAGCGACACGTCGGGATTGAGCTGCAGGTGCAGCGGCTTGTCCCACTCCGGATTGAAGAAGTTGAAGAAGCGGACGGTGTACGGGCAGGCGTTCGCGCAGTAGCGCGTGCCGATGCAGCGGTTGTAGACCTGCGCGTTCAGCCCATCCTCGGTGTGCTGGCTCGCATAGGTCGGGCACACCGGCTCGCACGGCGCGTTGCCACAGTGCTGGCACATCACCGGACGGAACTTGAGCCTGACGTCCGGGAACTCCCCTTCCCAGTACCGTTCGACGCGGATCCAGTGCTTGGCGCGGCCGCGCATGGCCTGGTAGGGGCCCACCGTGGAGATGTTGTTCTCCGCGTGGCAGGCGGTGACGCACGCGCCGCAGCCGGTGCAGCGGTCGAGATCGGCGGCCATTCCCCATCGCGGCATCAGCGGTGCTCCTCACCTGGCTCGTGGCCATGTTCGCGCGAGCCGCCGGCAAAGAGCACCAGACGGCCGTCGGGATCGCCGGCGCGCGCCACCGTCACGCGCGTCGCCGCCCAGGCCACGGCGCCCGTGGACGGCTCGGTCAGCGGCGCGAGCAGCGCCGCGGGGTTCTCCCCGCGTCCGGTCGCATAGCGCGTGAACTGTGTGTGACCCTGCCCCATCGGCATGGCCACGATGTCGGGCGCGATGCCCGGCGTCAGCACGGCCGAGGAACGCAGCGTGCCGTGCGCCGAGGTCACGTCCACCAGGTCGCCGTCCCGGATGCCCAGCTTCGCCGGCAGTGGTGGGATTGATCTCGACCCAGCTGCTCCACATCGCGGACGTCAGCGGGTCCGGCATCTCCTGCAGCCACGGCAGGTGTGCCGTGGAGCCGTCGTAGAACGTGGTCGACGCGTACGGCAGGAAGTGGTACGGGAACTTCGCCGGATCGCCGTCGAACTGCGGCTCCACGAACGTCGCGGGCGCCGGGCTCCCCGCCGCAGCCGCTGGAGGCGTGGCGACGAGGGCGGGAGGCAGCGTGCCCCACCAGCCGCCCTTCTCCTGCGCCTCGCTCCACGCGTCGCCGCCCTCGGCGGCCGGCGGCAGCGCGGCGAACGTGGCGCCGAGCAGCGCCTCCATCGATTCCCACGGCAGCTCGAGCGGCGTCTGCAGGCGACGGCTGACATCGAGCAAGACGTCGGCCGTCGCCCGCGTCTGGTGCAGCGGCGCCATCGCCGGCGGCGCGACACTCGCCACCGCCACGAGCGATCCCGACTCCGGCACACTCTCCGCCCAGAACTCGAGGAAGGAGTGGTCGGGCAGGATCAGATCGGCGAGCCCGCTGGTTTCATCCAGGAAACTGCCAAAGCTGACGATGTACGGCACCTTCTCGAGTGCCTCGCGCACACGCCAGGCTGCCGGCGCCGTGAACACCGGATTCGCGCCGTCCAGCATCAGCACCTGGGGTGCCGCGGGGTCTCCCGCCAGAATCGACGCCGCCAGCCGCTCCAGTGACGCGGGTACCGCCGGTGAAGACGCCGCCGCCGGCCCGGTGGCCTTGGCAGCCGCCGCCACGTTCCACTGCGGCGTGAACGACACGCCACCCGGCTGGTCCACGCTGCCCAGCAGCGCATTCAACGCGTTCACGGCCAGCGCCGCAAACAGCCCATTGGTGTGAGCCAGCGCGGGGCCGCCGATCATCGCCACCGCCGGCCGCATCTCGGTCATCTCGGAGGCGAGGCGCTGGATCTTCGCGGCGGCCACGCCGGTCTGCTTCTCCACGGCCTCTGGCGTGTAGTCGGGCAAGCCCGCGCCCCAGCCGTCGATGAGCGCACCGGCCCGGCCCGCGTCACCGGGCGTCCGCACCTTCGACGCCATCAACGCATGCGCGAGACCGAGCGCCAGCACGGCGTCCGTCCCGGGCCTGACAGGCACCCATTGGTCCGCGTTCGCGCCGGTCTGCGACATGCGCGCTTCGACTTGCACGAACGCGCCGCGAATCCCAAGGCGGCCCTGCCGCATCTCCCCGTACGCGTGGCTCTGCGACACCGGTGAGTTCCAGGTGCCCAGAAAGTCGGCGCCGAAGCTGATGACGAACCGGGCATTGGCCAGGTCGAAGGTCGGCAGCTGCGCGCGCCCGAAGCTCATCGCGTTGGCGCGCCGTACCACGTCGTCGTCGAGCAGCTCCCAGGACAGCGGCGGAGGGGCGCCGAACTTCGCCAGGAACTGCTGCTGCACGAGCGCGCGATGGCCGCTGGCGCGGCGGCCCATCAACGCCAGCGCGCGCTGATTCCCCGCGCCAGCCAGCATGTCCAGCCGGCCCACCAGCTCCGCGATCGCGTCGTCCCACGAGACGGCCTGGTACTTGGCCTCGCCACGGTTGCCCGATCGTTTCAGCGGCTGCGTGATGCGGTCGGGGTGATAGGTGGCCTGGATGGCCGCCTGGCCGCGGGTGCACAGCCCGCCGTGATTCACCGGGTGGTCTGCGCTGCCTTCCAGCTTCTTCGCCGCGTAGATGCGCACGACGCCGGCCTGGCCGTTCCGCACGACGTCGTGGTCGGCGTCCATCACGCGAACCGTGAGCCCGCACCCGGACGCGCACATCGGACAGACACCCGGCTTCCACGTCGCCTGCCCGGGGATGATGTCCTCGTCGGGCACGAAGCGAACGAGCGTGTTCTCGGCCCCGCCGCCGCAGCTGGTCAGCGCGGCCGTGGTGCCGCTGACGGCGGTGAGCTTGATGAAGGAGCGGCGGTCCATCAGAAGTGGCAGGTCAGGCAATCGAGCGGCGCCTGCCGCTCCTTGTGACAGTTCACGCAGAAGCCCATGGTGAGGTCCACCGTCTTCTGCGCCACGGTCTGCTGACCGATCGGGCCGTGACACGTCTCGCAGGCGATTTCCTTGCGGATGTGCGGTGCATGGTTGAACTTGACGTGCGAGGGCGCGGGATAGCCATAGACCCGCTGCCAGGCGATGTCATGCCCCTCCATTCGCCACTGCGTGATCTGCTTGATACGCGGCCGGTCAGTGGCGATGGAGTTGTGGCAGATCATGCAGGTGCGCACGCTGGGCAGGCCGGCCACTGGGCCCGTGGTCACGCTTTCGTGGCGGTACTCTGTGCAGGCGATCCCTTTGCCCACGTGGATGTTGTGTGGAAACTCGATGGGCTGGACGGGTTCCGGCTGGCGCACCAGGAAGTCATCCAGCGCGGCGCGCAGCGTGGGCCGGGCGGTGGTCAGTCACGCTCCGCGATTCACCCGGGAGGCCGGGGCCCGCCAGAGGAGGCGGGGGCGTCGTCGTGTCGATATAGCCGCAGCCGACCGCGGCCAGCCACGCCGCAGCGCACGCCGAAAGAGCGACCCAGGACTTCACCGGAGGGTCCTGGCTACTTTTTGGCGATGCTGCGTATGTAGTTGACGATGTGCCACATGTCGGTCGACGTCACTTCGCTGCGGACGCCCTTCATCTCGGAGTCGCCGCCGACACCGTTGGCAATGATGGTGTAAATCTCGCCGTCGCTGCCGCCGAATTTCCACTCCGCGTCCGTGAGGTCGGCGGGCTTGGGGGCCTTGGGCGCCAGCGGGCCGTCCCCCAGGCCGCGGAGACCGTGACAGTGCCGGCACGACTTGTTGTAGGCCTGGCGCCCCTTGGTGATCGACTGGGCATTCGACGGCACAGGGTTCTTGACGGCCGCGGCCTTGGGATCGCCGCCCACCTTGGCTTGGGCGGAAAGACCCACCGCCGCCATCCACGTCACGGCAACCAGCACCGCCAATGTCTGCCACACGCCACGCATAGAACCCTCTGTTTCCCCCGCCGGACCCCGCCGTCTGTCCCGCTAGATTACCAAAACTAGCCGCCGCTCCCTCCGACCAGCCACTCGAAGGTATTCCCCGGAATCATCATGATGAGGCGCGCCAGCGCGGCGACGCTGAGCCAGACGATGATCGACAGCAGCCCGACCAGCCGTGCCGTCGTGCCACGCACGCGGCCCTCTTCGGCGAAGGCCACGCGGTTGCGCACTGTGAACGTGAAGAGGAGCCCCAGGCCCAGCAGGTACATCTTCACCCAGAACACGGAGTTGCCGTATTGCAGCGTCGCCGTCGCCATCAAGGCTGGAACGCCCGTGAGCACCAGCACGGCCAGTGCGGCAAGGAGCCATGGCCTGGCGTCGCGCGCCACGACCGCCACGGGCTGATGCGTCAGCCCGGCCCCCATGAGGCGCAGGTCCACGACCATCAGCGAGCCCAGGAACATGACCATCGCGCAGAGGTGCACGATGTTGAGGGCAGGACCCAGGTAGATCGTCGATCCGTAGATCGCGAGACCTTCCATCCACTCGAAGAAGGGCAGCAGCACAGCGAGGCTCCGCCTCGGACCAACGAGCGTGCAGGCTCCGCCTCGCTAGGGCAGTGTTTGATTGCCCGCCCTGCCGGGCGGGCGTAGACGCCTTGAAAGGCCGATGGAAAACTGGACTCATTCGCATGACTTCTGATCTCTCAAGGCGTCTAGGTCGGCTCCTCTAACGGCTATCCAGCTATTCCAGAAGGACTCGTGGTGTACCACTCGTAGGCCACCAGCCGGCCAAGCGCCAGGATGGCGGTCCAGAGCGCGATCGACGCGCCGCCCGCGATCTTGGCGGCGCCGCCCTCCCACGCCGTTGCCGATCTCGTGGTGATCAGGTGGATCACGCCGGCGTTGATACCGGCCAACGCCATGAGCCCCATCTTCCACCAGAAGAACGTCTTGCCGTAATAGCGCAGCGGCTGCGCCCAGACCAGCGCGACGCCGCTGATGACCATGATCACGAAGCCCACCATCTGCCAGGGCAGCAGGCGCGCCGACATGTCGGCGGCTCGCGTGCGCAGGTTGCCCCAGCCCACGAGCCGCAGATCCATCATCAGGATCAGGCCGAAGAAAATGCAGAGCGAGACGACATGGATCGTGAGGAGCGCCGAGAACCCGAAGGTCGATTCCCGCAGGTACGCCCCTCCAGGCAGATTCGCCTCGAACCACCTGAAGAGTTCCAGCAACATCAGTAATCGACCCCAGTGGGACACGCCCGGCCCGCAGGGGCCGCGCACTCAACCCTTGGTGCAGCGGTCCTCCATGCCAATGGGCTTGCCGTCCACGACGCGGTCGCGGAAGACGTCGTGGCACGTGGCGCACGCCTGCGTGACCTTGTCGGCCGCGTTCAGCATGGCGTCGGCGTCGTACTTCCTGGCCTTGGCGATGTCGAACGTCGACTGGGCGACGTCGCGCAGCGCCTGGATCCCCTTCTGATAGATCGGATCGTCGAGCGGTACAGGCTTGTTGTTCTGGCAGACGCGACCGGGAAGCGAAATCAGGTTGGCGGCTTCGGCGAGTGCCATCGACGCGTTTTCCACGGCTTCCCATCCGCCGTAGGTGCCGGCGTACGGACTCGATCCCGCGGCCGCCGGCTCGGGCGGCGCACCGGGGTCGGTGTCCTGCGCGTCGAAAATGATGTTCGAGTTGGGAAACAGGATGCCCCGCATCACCTGATTCAGGTTCGCCTTCACCTGGGGAGCAGCCGCCGTGGGCGCGGGTGGGGCAGCAGGAGCACATCCGGCCACCACGACGAACATGGCCACAACCAATCCAGCGCTGAGCAGTCGCATCATGGCACCTCGAAGAAGCGCACGCAGTGTACCGGCAAGCCCGGCCTCAGGCAAGGCACGCTTCAGACAGATCCTACCCGGCCGTTCGCCGCGCGAGCACCTGAATAGTTCCTGACGATTGATTCAGAGATTGAGTGCGCCTCACTCGAGGGAGAGGCCGTAGCGCTCTTTCAGCACCGAGACGTGATGCCGCACGTGGCCCACCATGATGTAGGCGAGGGCGCGTACCGTCACGCCCATGCCGGACGCCTCGCCCTTCGAGGACCACCCACTCTCGTCCAGGCGGCGGAAGAGCGGCAGGTTCGCGCGGCGCAGCGCCGCCAGCTCGGCGACCAGCATCTGGAGGGGCACGTCGGCGAAGACCGAGTGCGCCACATAGGGACCCTCCTCGAAGCCGGGCAACGGCGTCGGGTCGCGACGGCTGATCCGCAGCGCGCGGTAGCTGAAGATGCGCTCGGCGTCGCTCAGATGGCCGACGACCTGACGCACGGTCCACTTTCCGGGCCCGTAGGCCAGGGTCTCTTTGTCGTGGGCCACACGCGCCGGCCACCGATCGATGGAGGCGGCCTGCGTTTCGAGCGCAGCCACGATATCGGTCTCGGGCACGCGCGCGACGTACTGAGCGTAGTAGGCGCCGTACTCGTCGTCCTCGGGTCGCCTCATGGGACGAAAACGAGACCCCAGGGGCGCTGGCCCACCGGCACGCGCGCGCGCACTTGCGCGCTGTCCACGTCCACGATGGAGACGTCGTTGGACGGACCGTTTGCGGTGAACACCGTCTTGCCGTCTCGCGAGATGTCGATGCCCCAGGGCCGGTCGCCCACCTCGATCGACGCCGTCGGCATGTTGGTGGCCGTGTCGATCACGATCACGTTCTTGCCGCGCCCCGTCGAGACGAAGACCCGCGTGCCGTCCGGAGAAGCCACGACACCCATCGGCCGCGTCAGCTCGCCGCTCAATTGGATCGTGTGCAGGACCTTGTGGGTCTTCGCATCGAGCACGGCCACCGATCCGCCGTTTTCCGAGCTGACATAGGCGCGCGAGCTGTCGGGCAGGAACCCCGTGGACCGCGGGCGGGGGCCCACCTTGACCGTCGTGAGCAGCTTCAACGTCGGCACGTCGATCACGGCGACATGGCTGTCTTCCTCGGACGTCACGTAGACGGCACGGCCGTCGGGCCTGAGGTCCACGCCTTCGGGCTCGCCGCCGACGGCGAACGTGGCCAGCACCTTGCCGTCGTCCACGGAGATGGCGGTGACCTGGCCGGTGTCCTCGTTGGCCACGAACAGCTGGCGGCCGTCGGCGCTCAGGGCCGTCTGCTCCGGGTCGGAGCCTCCGGGCAGCACGCGCAGGAGCTTGAGGTCGGCCACGCTGACCACGCCGATGCCATCCGCCTTTTTGTCGGCCGGGGGCAGCGTCGACTCGTCCACCCCTGGCGGCGCAATCGGTGATCCGCTCAACGCCACGAAGAGCGTCGTCCCGTCCGGGCTCAGGCGAATGCCCCTCGGGCGCTTGCCCACCGGGATGGTGGCGACCACCTTCTGCAGCGCCACGTCCACCACGCTGATGTCGCCGCCGGTCTCGTTGGTCACGAAGAGCCGCCCGGCGGTTGGCGCCGGGGGCGCGGCGGGAGTGTTGGGGGCCGCCGACTCGGTCGCAGGCGGGGCCGGTGAGGAGCACGCGGCGGCGGCCACGAGCAGGACGCCGAGGACGACTGGTCGCTTTCTCATCTGCGGTGCTTCCTCCGAGACGCCCTGCCCACGTGGCACGCCCACCGTCCGGGGCTGGGGTGGCTCATGTGGCGATCTATATAATGCGCCGATGTCATCCGCCCGACGCGTCATTGTAGCGGCCGCGCTTGTTCTCTGCGCCTTCGCGGCGGGCAGTCCCGCCTGGGCGCACGGGGTGTCGAGCCGCGATGCCCTGTTCGTGCAGTCGATCGACGGCGCGGCCATCGGGCCGTTCCTGTATCTGGGCGCCAAGCACATGGTCACCGGCTACGACCACATCCTGTTCCTGGTGGGCGTCATCTTCTTCCTGTACCGGCTGCGGGACGTGGTCGCGTACGTGAGCCTCTTCACCCTTGGCCACAGCCTGACGCTGCTGGGCGGCGTGCTCGGAGACATCCGCGCCAACGCCTACATCATCGACGCCATCATCGGCCTGTCGGTCGTCTACAAGGCGTTCGAGAACATGGGCGGCTTCGAGCGCCTGCTCGGCTGGCGCCCCAACACGAAGCTTGCCGTGATGGTCTTCGGTCTCTTCCACGGGTTCGGTCTCGCTACCAAGATCCAGGAGCTGACCGTCTCGGCAAACGGCCTGGTGGCCAACATCGTCAGCTTCAATGTCGGCGTGGAGATCGGTCAGGGGCTGGCCCTGACGGCAGTGCTCATCGCCATCACCGCCTGGCGCAAGAGCCCCAGCTTCCTCCGGCATTCATTCGCGGCCAACACGGCGCTCATGATGGGCGGCTTCGTCCTGATGGGCTATCAGATTGCGGGGTACCTGCAATGAGCACCGGTCCCACGGTTCCGGCGACCCTGCCGCCGGCTCCATCGGCGGGCGCTCTTCTCAAGGCCACGCTCGTCGCGCTGATCGTCGCGGCCATCGTGCTCGTGGTCGCGGTGCTGCCCGCGGAGTACGGTATCGACCCGACGGGTGCGGGACGCGCGTTGGGTCTCACCGGCCTCTTCGAGGCCGGCCAGGAAGCGGCGGCGATCGCCGCGGCGCCGGCCACCGTCACGGCCAGCGAGGGTGGTCCGCTTCACCCCCAGTTCAACGAGTACCGGGAGGACAGCCGCCAGTTCACCATCGAGCCGAAAACCGGGATGGAGTTCAAGTACACGCTCAACAAGGGCGCCACGATGATCTATTCGTGGAAGGCTACGGGCTTCGTGGACTTCGACTTCCATACCGAGCCTGCCGGCAAGCCCAGCAGCGCCTCCGACAGCTTCGAGAAGGGCGAGGCGGTCCAGAAGAAGGGCGGGTACACCGCGCCCTACGACGGTATCCACGGCTGGTACTGGGAGAACAAGGGCAACACGCCGGTCACCGTTACATTGACGTCATCCGGTTTTTACGACCGCGCAACGTTGTTCCTGCCCAAGCAACCGCCCCAACCCGTCGAAATCCCGGAAACCGCGAACCGCCGTTAAGGCGGTTTGCCAGACACTGCACGCGGCCCGCGACCAGCGGGCCGCGTCTTCTTGCCCCGCTTCGCGGGGCGATCTTGACAGCCCGGCGTCGATCCTGAGACTCTGAGCCCGATGTTGCTCGTGGGGCGCTGCGCGTGTTGTTGTTGTCGGGCCAAGGCCCGCCTCCGCGCCGTGCCGTCCCCCGTGTCGCGTTCAGTCACTCGCTGAACCGGCGAAGAAAGCAGACGGTTTCAAGGCCCGGAGGCAGTCGCCTTCGGGCCTTTTTGTTTTAGTCGCGAACCGCCGTTAAGGCGGTTTGCCAGATACTGCGCGGGGCCCGCGATTAGCGGGCCCCGCCTGAAGGCCGGGAAAGGACCAGGCAGTGGACCCTCAGCACGTCGCGCTCATGGCCATCACGTTCGGCGCCGCCATCGTCAATGGCGCGCTGGGGTATGGCTTTTCGTCGCTGACGGTGCCCCTGGCGCTGCTCTTCCTGACCAACCGCGTCCTGAACCCGGCGCTCGTCCCGGTGGAAGTCGTGCTGAACGCTTACGTGCTGTGGGTGAACCGCGACGCGCTGTCGGTCGTGTGGCGCCGCGTGCTGCCGATTGTCGTCGGCCTCGCCCCCGGCGTCATCGTCGGCACGATGCTGGTGTCGCGCGTGAGCCCGGGCTGGCTGAAATTCGGCACGTTCATCGTGCTCTTGCCGCTCATTCTGATCCAGGCGGTTGGCTACCGGCGGCCGATCAAGGCCGAGCGTGCCGTCGGCTATGCGTTCGGCGGCGGTGTCGGGTTGCTGTACGCGGTGACCACGATCTCGGGCCCGCCGCTCGCCGTGCTGCTCAGCAACCAGGGGTTCACCAAGCAGGATTTTCGCGCGGCGCTCGGCTTCATCCGTCTCGCCGAGTCGTCGTTTACCGCGGCCTCGTATTTCTACGTCGGGCTGTACAGCGCGGAGAGTATGGCGCTCATCCCCTACATCATCCCGAGCATCGTGATCGGCGTGCCGATCGGCGGTTTCGTGATCCAGCACGTGCGTCCCGAGGTGTTCCGCCGTATCTGTATGAGCTTCGACGCGTGGGTGGTGGCCTACGGGCTGTCGGCACTGATGAAGGAGCTGGGCATCGTCCAGAGCAACGCGGCGTATCTGTTGCTCGCCTCCGTGGCGGTGCTGGACATGGCGATCCTCTATCGCTTCTTCACCGTGCAGGTGCCGCTCGCCAAGCAAGCGGAAGAAGCCGCAAAACGGGCCGCAGCCGCCGCGCAGGAAACCGACGCAGGAAGTCTGAAAACTCCAGAAGCTCTGCCCTCGCCGTGACTTCTGCGAGATGTGCCCATTCTGGGACGAACGACATGCGGTTCGTCCCACGTCCCGATCGCACAACAACTTGCTGTCACGGGGCGCCGAAGGGACCAACGAAGCTTCACGAGATTCCGTAAAGCACCAACGGGTGGCGTGTGCCGAATGCGTACACGAGCGCTGGCATGGCTCGTGATTGAAACACAGCCATGACCAAGATCGTTCGTGTGCTCTTGACGTGTGTCGCACTGACACTCGTTTCCTCGTCTACTTTTGCCCAGGGCGTGCAGACAGGGACCCTCAGCGGGACTGTGCGCGACCAGGGCGGCCTGCCGCTGCCTGGCGTCGCCATCACCGTGAGCTCACCCGCCCTTCAAGGCGCGCGCGTCACGGCCAGCGATGCCAACGGCGTCTACGCGCTTGCGGGCTTGCCGCCCGGCGTGTACGCGGCCCGGTTCGAACTGCAGGGGATGCGCACGACCGAGGCCTCGCAGCGCGTGGACCTCGGACGCACGGCCCGCGTGGATATCACGCTGCAGGTGGCCATCGCGGAAAACGTGCAGGTCACGGCCACGGCCGCGCCGGCGATCATCACCTCCACGCAAGGGGGCGCCAACCTGCGAGCCGACGACGTGGCCAAGCTGGCCAACATCCGCACGGTGTGGGGCATCGCCGAGTTGGCCCCGGGCCTCACGGACAACACGCCGAACCCGAACCAGTTGACGATCGGCGGCGGCTTTGCCTACGACAACCAGTTCCTGATCAACGGCGTGGACGTGGCCGACAACATCTTCGGCACGCCGAACAACCTGTTCATCGAGGACGCCCTGCAGGAGGTGCAGGTGCTGACCTCCGGCATCTCCGCCGAGTTCGGCCGTTTCGGCGGCGGCGTGGTCAACGCCGTGACCAAGAGCGGCGGCAACATTTTCAGTGGCAGCACGCGGCTGAACTTCTACAGCCCTTCGTGGACCAGGGAAACGCCGTTCGAGACCAGTTCCAACGTGGTGCGCCAGAAGGACGTGCAGCAGAACTACGAGTGGACGTTCGGTGGACCCGTAGCCAAGGACCGGCTGTGGTTCTTCACGGCCGGGCGGTGGCAGGAAGCCTCGACACCCGCACCGTTGCCGGAGACGGGGGTCCCCTTCTCGACTGAGACCTCGAACAAGCGCGGCGAGTTCAAGCTGACCGCCACCGTGTCGCCGAACCACACCGTTCAGGGCAGCTATCTGAACAACAGCACCAGGTCGCATCAGGCACCCGTCAGCGGCACGATCGAGCTGGCGGCGATGGTGAACCGGCAGAACCCGAACAACCTGTGGGTGACCTCGTATCGCGGCGTGCTGGGCAGCACCACGCTGGCCACACTGCAGGTATCCGGCCGGCACTTCGGCGCGCGCAACGCCGGCGGTACCGAGACCGACATCCTCAGCTCGCCCTTCCGCACGCGCGGCGTGGCGGGCGTTCCGGCCAACCGGTTTTATCACGCGCCGTATCTCGACTCGACGGATCCGGAAGACCGCAACAACCGGCAGGCCACGGGGTCGTTGAACTGGTTGTTGACCTCGGCGCGCACGGGCTCGCACGACGTGAAGGCCGGATTCGAGAACTACGCCAGCCGGTACGTGGGCGGCAACTCGCAGACCGCGACCGGCTACGTGTTCCGCGCCGATTACGCCGTGGCGGGTGGCCGCCCGGTGCTCGACTCACAGGGGCGTGTGACACCGGTGTTCACCCCCGGCGTGACGCGCATGGAGAACTGGCTGCCGAGCCGTGGAGCGGTGCTGGAGATCGTGACCAACTCGCTCTACGTTCACGACCGCTGGACGGCCGGTCCGCGCCTCTCGCTCGACCTCGGCACCCGCTTCGAGATGGTGCAGAGCGACGCCACGGGCGACATCTCGTCGGTGGACACGCACACGATCGTTCCGCGCCTCGGCGCGGCGTACGACCTGTCGGGGACGGGCCGCTGGATCGCGCAGGCCACCTACGGCCACTACGCCGGCAAGTACACCGAGCCCAACTTCCAGGACGACACCGACGTGGGCAACCCGAGCCTGATGACCTACGAGTACACGGGACCGGCCGGGCAGGGTGTGGACTTTGCGCCCGGCTTCGACCCGCTGAACTACTCGCGCCTGCTGAACGGCAACTTCCCGACGGCCAACGTGTCCTTCGCCGACGGGATGCACTCGCCCCTGACGCGCGAGTTCACGCTGGGACTGGCGACGCCGTTCGGCGACCGCGGCGCTGCCAAGGTCAGCTACCAGTGGCGCTCGGCCGACAGCTTCATCGAGGACTTCATCGACGATCCGTCGGCGAACGGCAAGGTGACCGTCGTCCGCAACGGCGCCACGCTGGGCACCTTCGACCGCGTGTCCTTCCGCAACAGCAGCACGCCGGTGCGCGACTACCAGGCCATGCTCTTCCAGGCCAACCGGCGGCTGTCGAGCCGGTGGACCGTGGACGGGCACTGGACGCTGCAGCTGAAGAACCACGGAACCTTCGAGGGCGAGGCCACCAGCCAGCCCGGACTGTCGAGCACGATCGGCAACTATCCCGAGATCCTCTTCCTGGATCGCAGCGAGCCGTACGGCCGGCTGAATGACTTCCAGCGCCACAAGCTCCGCGCGTGGACGACCTATGGACTGGACTTCGCGCGGTTCGGCGCGCTGGACGCCAGCCTGCTCTACCGCTACAACTCGCCACTGACCTATAGCCTCGTGGCCAACGGCGTGCCGACGACCGCCGCGCAGCGTGCCGCGAACCCGGGCTACGCGACGCCGCCCACGTCGCAGACCGTCTATTTCGGCGAGCGCGGCGCCGGGGAGTTCAACGACACGCAGATGTTCGACGTGGCGTTCACCTACAGCGTGCCGGTGTTCCGGCAGCTGCGGCCGTGGGTCAAGGCCGAGGTGTTCAACCTGTTCAACGATCAGAGCCTGGTGAACTACAACACGGTCGTGACGCCGAAGGCGGGGGGTGCCGTTGACGCCAACGGGCTGCCGACGGAATACACGGCCGGCACGATGTTCGGCCGCGCCACCGCCGTGACCTCGTTCCCCCGCTCGTCGCAGAACTTCGCCGGCCAGAACCTTTACGCGAGAACATTCTTACTGTCGGCGGGGTTCAGGTTCTAGTTCGTAGTTCGTAGTTCGTGGTCGGTGGTTGGTGGTTCCGCTGCGGAACTGCCGACCTCCGACTGCAGAACAACCAACGACCAACGACTAACGACTAACGACTAACGACTAACGACCAACGAGCGTAGAATCCGGCTCAGGACATGTCCGAGCCAGTCGATGCGCTCCTCAGCCGTGTGCGCGCGACCCGCGCGCAGGTGGACGCGTTTGTCGCCGCCGCCACTCCTCGTAAGCGCAGGCTGCTGAACACGACCATCGTGGGCGGCGCGATGGCCGCGGCGCTGACCGCGGTACCTGCGGTAGGCGGGGCGCCCGTCACCTCGTGGCTCACTGCCGCGCTCGGGCTGGAATCTCCCGTGTGGCGGCTGCTGTGCGGCGCTGCTTCCCTTTCGTCGATAGCCGCTACGATCGCGACCACGACCCTCAAGACCACTCATCTCGAAGAGCACGTGGCGCGAGCCCTCGCGTGCCGCGCCAGGCTCGAGGCCATCGAGACGGGCATCGCCCTGGGCCATGCGGACCTCCGGCAAGCGACCACCGACTACCTGAAGTGCGTGGAAGACGCGGCGGTGATCGGCGGGGCGTGACGCCCGTCTCGACGCGGCGGTGTTCGGGCGCGGCGTGACGCGTTATTTCGCCGCCGCGTGCATCGTTGCCGCTGCGGCGGCCCCGCTCGTCGCGCAGTCCCCCACGATGGAGATCGGCGTGACCGACGGTGCCCGCACGTATCCGGTGGCCCAACTCCTCGACGGCCGCCTGGCGCCCACGGCACCGTGCATCGTGACCGACGCGCCCCTCGATCCCCTGGCGGCGCAGTCGGTCGTGGCGAGCCAGCCGGTCGCCGCGCCCCGGGCCGTCGCCCTCGACTCAGAAGAGTGGAGGCAGCTCGCGCCGCAGATCCTGGCGCTCGCCGAGCGGCGGGAACGGGAGCAGCGACTCGTGCAGGCCACGATGGCGCGCGCGCCGCAGTTTCTCGACTGGCTGTTCGCGCACGATGCCGGCGGCCGCGTGACGTACTACTTCGAGGCGTCGCGCCGGCTCCCCAGCGTGGCGGCGCCGCTGGACACTGACGTGGATACCGACCCGCCGGGAACGATCCGCGTGGTGGTCTCGGGGTTCGTGCGACGCGACCCGGCCGGGCTGACGCCGCTCGGCACCAAAGGCGAGCTGCGGTGGGAGCAGGACGGCTTGCCGCGCGGGCCGAATCGGCCGGATCTGCGGCCGCTTGGCGTGCTGACGCTCGCCGCGGATGCCGTATGGGTGATGGAGAGCCGGACGCCCGCAACCTCGTGGGTGCATCTCTTCGCGGTGGGCGCGCGCGGCGCCGACCTACGGGTCACCACGCGAATCGGTCGGTGTTAGAGGAGGACTCCTGGCTCCAGGCCTCGCAAGCAAGAAGTCAGAGCTTCCTGAGAGCCGCTTGAACGGCGTCGAGCAGTGTGCCGGGCGAAGAAGCCAGTTCGGTCCTCAGCGCCGTGAGATCGGTTCGAGCCTTGGATTGCCGGCCCGCCTCGGCGTCCAGGAGTGCGATGTAGTACCGCAGCGTCATCCGGCGGCTATCGTCTGCCGGGAAGAAGTCGTCGAACGCCCAGTGGAGCGTGGCGATGTAGTCGTCGGGCGGCAGCGCACGCAGCAACTGCTGCCGCCGCTCCTCTTCGTTGAGCACGAAGAAGTACGGGCTCCACATCGTCTGGGATTGCCTGGGCGTCAGCCTCTCGTTGCCGCGCCGCATCGCGTCGGCCAGCCGCACCGTCTCCACCTGCGACCGGATGCTCGTATCGTTCCTGTACGCGGCCCATTGCAGCGTCCGCACCACATCCACGGCGCGCCGGGGGCGGAGGGCGGCCTCGAACAGGCGCGCAGCCTCGTCCACGTCGTCGCCGCGCCACAGGGTCCAATGCGCCAGCATGGCATTGGCGTACGGGTTGTCGGGGTCGATCGCCAGCGCCTCCCGGTACCGGTCTTCGGGCCGCAGGGTGCGGTCGCCGTCGCGCCACAAGAGGAACGTGGCCCATCCCTGGTGGGCGACCAGGTCCGCGCGCCGCGCGCCCGTAGAGCCTGGCAGCGCGCGGTCCACGATGGCCAGCGGCGGCTTCAACGTCTCGCCGAAGGTCTTTGTGCTCTCGTCGCCCTGCACCTCGCGCAGCCACTGCATGGCTACGTCTTCGAGCGTGGTCCTGACGTGAGCGGCTCCTGAATCCACCGCCAGCGCCGACTCCAGTGTCTTGATCGCGTCGGGGAACTGCCGCCGTTCCCGCTGATCGGTGGCTGTTTCGAGAAGCGCCGCCACGCGGCCCATCCGCTCCTGGCGGGCGGCGGCTTCGGTGGCCACGCGCCGGCGCTCCGCGGCCTGCCCGCTGAACCAGGTGTAGCCGCCAAGCGCGGCGGCCAGCAGCAGCACCACGCCGGCGGTCACGGCCACTCGCGTCGAGGGCGGCCACCAACCCCCGCGGGGCTGTTCGATCAGGGGGGCCAGGCGGTCGCAGAGCCGCTCGACGTCGGCGTGGAACTCGGCGTGGTCGAGTGTGGCTGCCTGCCGCGTCACGAGCCCCGCGAGCGGTGCCGGCAGGTCCTCTGCGCGAGGCATGGCAGCCCCCTGCACGAGCACTGGCACCACGGGCACGCCGCGGCCAAGCGCGGCCTCCACTTCCCGGCGGACGAAGTCGGCCGGGTCGTCGAGCCGGCGCAGACCCGTCGCGCCGGTGATGTCCACCCACCGCCGTCCGATCACGACCAGCACCGCTGCTGTCTCCTTGAGCGATCGCTGCAGCGCCTGCACGAAGTCGGTGCCCGGCTCGATGGTCTCGATGTCGAGAAACACCCGCTCCGGGCCGAAGCGCTTGTGCAGGTGATCGGCGAGGCGGCCGGTTTCGCCGGCCGCGTCGTCGCGCCGGTAGCTGATGAAGACTCTCGAGCCCTTCACGGCCGGAAGAACGTGAGCAGACGGCCCGCCGACATCACGCCGACCCAGGCCGCGAGCGACACACCCCCGGCCACTCGCGCGCCAAGCGGAGGCGTGTCGTCCGCGCCCGTACGCTGCAGCCGCTCGAACACCCGCGCGTAAAAGAAGGCGACGTTCAGGCCCGCGATCATCATGAACGTGACCTTCACGATGAAGGCCCGGTTGTAGAAGTACTGGTCGGGTGTGCCCGAGATGAAGAAGAGCCCCGTGGACGCGTTGAGGACGAACCCGGCGATGCCCAGCGGAATCAGCCGGTGCAGCGCGGCGTAGGGAATCCCGCGCGCGAACCCCAGCAGGCGCAGATCGAAAACCCCCACCGTGCCAATCAGAAGCGACATGCCCAGGAAGTGCAGCGACTCGAGCACCGGCCACGCCCATCGGGAGCTGCGGACGTATTCGCCCATGGGCGACTCGCGGAGAATCGGTTCCAGCCAGCCCGACACCGGGGCCAGCCAGTCGAAGATCACCTCGAACACGACGTCACTTTCCCCACGCCACTAGATCCACCATGAGACGCGTATGGGTGTAGGCCAGGAATCGGCCGGCAGCGATGCTGATGGCCCAGCACGACAGGCAGCCCCATGCGAGACCCCGCACCGCCGTGTCCGGCTCACCAGACCCGCGCAGGGGTGACTGCAAGTGCGCGCGAATCCGCCGGACCAGGGTCAGCGCCACCGCGATGAACGACAGCTTCACGTAGAAGAGCGGATTGGTGAGCGCCTTGGTGGGATAGGCCAGCAGGAGCAGCAGACCGGACACGAGGTTCACCCAGAACCCCATCCACATCACGGTGAAGTAGCGGCCAAGGGGCCCGAACGGCACGCCCTGCGCCAGACCCAGCACGCGCACGTTGATGGCCACGCTGGAGCCGACCAGAAAGGCCAGTCCCACGGTGTGCAGGATGAGGACGAACGGAAAGCCCCAGAGCGACGGGGACTCGCGAAGCCAGGTGCTTAGCTTTAGGTTCTCGATCGCCGCAAAGAGTGGGTCAAACAAGCCGCGTTCACTCTAGCAGCCTTGCCTGCGCAACCGTACAAACGTCAGGGCGGACTCAGTGACGCACCGAGCCCGCCCCTCCGAAGGCAATGTCCGCGTCCACCAAACCTGTCAGAGCACGGTGTCGGCGGTTGTCCTCATTGACAGCACGTTGCGTGCCCAAAGGACCGTTCCAGTTTCCGCCTCATTTCCAGCCAATTTCGCGTAAAGCTGGAGCTCGTTATAGATGAGATCCGGCGGATTGAATGCGCCGGATCCGACCCACTGAATGTCAGTCGCCGCCACGGCCTCCCCGCCCACCACGCCCGGCCGCTGGCGCGGGCGCCGGATAGAAGTCCGCGGCCTTCACTTCGACGCCCGCCGTGCCCTGCATCGCCGCCACGAAATCCTGCTGGTTCTTGTTCGCCGGTTCCAGGCCCTGCTGGCGGTAGTGGTACGGATACACCATCGCGGGTTTCACGGCCTTCATGCAGTCGGCCGCTTCCTGCGGCGTCATCGTAAAAGGCAGGTTCATGGTGACAAAGGCCACGTCGATGCCCGTGAGCGCCTTGATCTCCGGCGTGCACTCGGTGTCGCCGGTCAGCAGAATCTTCTTGCCGCCGAGCGTGATGACGTAGGCATTTCCCCGTCCTTTGGCGTGATAGAGCTGGCCGGGCGCCGGGCCGCGCGTCAGGTTGTACGCCGCAACGGCCTGCACGCTCACGCCGGCCACCGTCTTGGTCTCACCATTAGCCAGGAGCGTCGTGGCCCCCGGGAACCGGTCGGCCAGCGCGCGCGGCGCCACGTAGGCGGTGCCCGTCTTCCGCACCCGGTCGATCGCCAGTGGATCCATGTGGTCGCCGTGGATGTCGGTGACCAGGACGAGATCGGCCGGTTTGGCCTTGGAGAAGTCGGCCAGGTTCGAGGGGTCCACATGGATCACCTTGCCGCCGAACTCGATCTGCACATGCGCGTGGGCCATCGGCGTCAGCTCGATGGCGCCTCCCGTGGCCGGCACGGTGTCGGCCGAAAGCGCTCCGCCAAGAACGAGAAAAAGGGCTGAAAACCCTGCACACAATCGCATGTCTTGCCTCCCTGGAAGCCGAATTCTACCCTTTTGGGCGACCCACCTGGGCCGCTGCGACGCCCGGCGCCGCGAAGGCTCAAGGCGGAGTACAATCGGGACTAGTCATGCGTGCCTGTTGTCGCCGCTGCTGTTGTACCAGGACCGCCAAGGTCCCCACGGCGACCGTCCGGCTGCTCGACTGATCCACGACTGCACGAGCACAAAGGCGAGATTGAAGCCCGGGGACCTCAGGTTCCCGGGCTTTTGTGTTTTGAGGGGATTCGCGTCAGCCACTTATGAGTGTAGCCACCACCGCCAGCGACGCCGGCCTGCAGCTCGACCACTTGAAGGCTCTCGAGGCCGAAAGCATCCACATCATGCGCGAGGTGGTGGCGGAATTCGAGCGGCCCGTGATGCTGTACTCGATCGGCAAGGATTCTTCGGTGCTGCTGCGGCTGGCGCAGAAGGCCTTCTACCCCGGCCCAATCCCGTTTCCGCTGCTCCACGTGGACACCACCTACAAGTTCAGGGAGATGATCGAGTTCCGGGACGAGATGGCGCGCGCGGTCGGCGCCCGGCTGATCGTCCACACGAACCAGGAGGCGATCGCCGACGGCACGCAGCCCTTCAAGGTGGGAACGCAGCGATGCTGCGGCCTGCTGAAGACGAAGTCGCTGCTCGACGCGTTGCAGGCGGGCAACTTCGACGCCGCCATCGGCGGGGCGCGGCGTGACGAAGAGCGCTCGCGCGCCAAGGAACGGATCTTCTCGGTGCGCGACCCCAACGGTCAGTGGGACCCGAAGCGCCAGCGGCCCGAGCTGTGGAACCTCCTGAATGGGCGTATCCGGCCCGGCGAGAGCATCCGCGTCTTCCCGCTCTCCAACTGGACCGAGATCGACGTGTGGCAGTACATCCATCTCGAGAACATTCCCATCGTGCCGATGTACTTCGCGCGGGATCGCGAGGTCATCGTCCGGGGCGCGTCGCTCGTCGTGCAGGAGCAGCCCTTCGTCGTGACCATGCCCGGCGAGAAGCTGCAGCGGGTGCGGTGCCGCATGCGGTCGCTCGGCTGCTCGCCGTGCACGGGCGCCATCCGGTCCGATGCCGACACGGTGCCCAAGATCATCGAGGAGCTGATTGCGACGCGGCAGTCCGAGCGGCAGCTGCGCATCATCGACCACGACCAGGACGGGTCGATGGAGATCAAGAAGCGAGAAGGGTATTTCTGATGGCCGAGCACCTGGGCGCGGCCGGCGGCCGCGACCCGGCACAGCCGGCGGCCTGCTGCGCATCTGCACCGCGGGGAGCGTGGACGACGGCAAGAGCACGCTGATCGGCCGGCTGCTCTACGACTCGCAGTCGGTCTACGAGGACCAGGTCACCTCGGTCGAGAAGGCGTCGAAGAACCGCAACGCGGGACCGATCGACTTCTCCCTCTTCACCGACGGGCTTCGGGCCGAACGCGAGCAGGGGATCACGATCGACGTGGCGTATCGCTACTTCGCCACGGCGCGCCGCAAGTTCATCCTGGCGGACACGCCGGGACACGAACAATACACGCGTAACATGGCCACGGGGGCCTCCACGGCGGACGTCGCGATCCTGCTGGTTGACGCGCGCAACGGCGTGCGGACGCAGTCGCGCCGGCACGCGCGCATCGCGCGGCTCCTGGGCATCAAGGACTTCGTTCTCGCCGTCAACAAGATGGACCTGATGAACTTCGATCAGGACGTCTTCGACGGCATCGTGGACGACTTCGAGGATCTGCTGGCCGGCGCGGCCGTGCACGCCATCCCGATGAGCGCGCTGCACGGCGACAACGTGATCACCACAAGCGATCGCACGCCCTATTTCAAGGGGCCGCCGCTGCTCGAGTACCTGGAGACCGTGCACGTGCACCGGAACAACACCGCGGCGCCTTTCCGGCTGCCGGTGCAGATGGTGCTGCGGCCCGACGACGTGTTTCGCGGCTACGCGGGTCAGATCGTGTCGGGCACGCTTCGGCCGGGGGATCGCGTGACCGCGTGGCCGTCCGGACGATCGGCCAGGGTGACCCGGATCGTGACCTACGACGGCGACGTGGGGCTGGCGTTTGCGCCGATGTCGGTGACGGTCACCCTTGATGACGAGATCGACATCAGCCGCGGCGACGTGCTGGCCTTGGACGAGCCGTTCGTGAGCCAGCGCTTCGAGGCCGAGATGGTGTGGATGGACGAGCGGCCGCTCGATCCGACGCGCGTCTACCTGCTGAAGCAGGGCTCCCGCTCCGTAACGGCCGAAGTGAACCACCCACTGGTGCTGAATCAGATCGGCAGCGTGCAGGTGTCCACGGCACGGCCGCTGGTGTTCGACCGCTACGCCGAGAACCGGGGCACCGGCAGCTTCATCCTGATCGATCCGGCCACGCAGTTCACGTGCGGCGCCGGCATGATCACCGACCCGGTTCGTGAGGGCACGCCGGCGCACGGCGCGCCCATGAGCTTCGCCGAGCGCCTGGCGCGCATGGCGCGGCACGCGCCGTCGGACGAAGAGGCCATCGATCAGGTGCGGCGGGCGCTGGAGGAGATGCTGACATGAGCGAGGCCCAGGACGTAGATCCGCGCGCGGTGGACCCACGCGACGTGATTATCTCGACGCTCGGGGACGCGCAGACGCCGTGCATCACGTCGAGCTTCCAGGCCGAGTGCGTGGTGCTGACGCACATGCTGCGCGAGCTGCGCCCCGATCTGCCGGTGCTGTTCCTGGACACGTTCCACCACTTCCCGCAAACGCTGGCGTATCGCGACGAGCTGTCCGCGAAGTGGGGGCTCAACCTGATCAACCTGCGCGCGGCGGCGCCCGACGTCGGGCTCTGGCAGAAGGAGAGCACCGAGGCGTGCTGCAAGCGTCACAAGGTGGAGCCGCTCTTCGCGGCGCTGGAGGGGTACGACACCTGGTTCACGGCGCTCCGGCGCGACCAGTCGGCGTCGCGCGCCAACCTGAAGGAGGTGGAACCGTTCAAGCTTCCGTCGGGGAAGACCATCTCACGCGTCGCGCCGCTGGCCGCCTGGACCGCGAAAGACGTGTGGCGCTACGCCGCCGAGCACGATATCCCGCTGCTGCCGCTCTACGACGAGGGCTTCACGAGCATCGGCTGCGAGCCCTGCACCGCCGTGCCCTTCGACCCCAACAACCCCCGCTCAGGCCGCTGGCAGGGGCAGAAGCTGGAGTGCGGGATACATATCCAAGCGCGAAGTAGTCTCGTGGCTCCGGGCTTCGGGCTCGTGGCTTCAGTCACCTCAGCCCAGACGCCGGAGCCAGCAGCCAGAAGCCACGAAGCCACGAAGCTACGAACTTCTCTTGATTCTTCGGTCTTACATTCAGTAATATCGTCTCGTGCCCGAGACGCCCATCCCCACCCTGCCTCCGAAAGAGCGGCTGATTCTGGAGCTGCTGACCTCGTCCGGGGCGCTCTACGGCCTCGAGATGGTGGAACGCTCCGAGGGCGGCCTGAAGCGCGGCACGGTCTACGTGACGCTGGGGCGAATGGAAGCCAAGGGCTTCGTCACCTCCGAGCAGGAGCCCATGCCGGAAGGGGCCATCGGCCTCCCCCGCCGGCGCTATCGGCCGACTGGTCTGGGCGAGCGCGCGCTGCGCGCCTGGAGTCTCTACACGCAGGAACTTCGGCTGGAGGTGCAGACATGACTGCTAAGGGACGCGCTCGTGTGCCCGGACGACTGCTGATGCGGGTCGCCTCCTACTGCTTCGAAGACACGGTGCTCGAGACGATCATCCAGCCGGCCATCGCCGACTTCCAACGCGAGGTGCTCGATGCCGGCGCGCGCGGGCCTCGCCGTGCGCGTCCGCGGCTACGTGGCGCTGGCCAAGGTGCTCCTGCTGGCGCTGCTGTTGCCAGGCGCCGGCGCTGGCGCACCGCTCACGTCGCTCCTGCTTGGCCGAGGCGGCAGCTCGCTGGCGCTGCTGGCGCTGCTGCTCTTCGCGGCGATGTGGCCGATCTTCCGCGTGTTCGTCGCCGGCGCGATGGTCGCGGGCCTGGCGCTCGCCGTCGGCCTGCGCGCCTGGAACAACCAGCACCCCACGGCCGTGGCGCGCGCGCGGCAGATCTACGGGAAGGATCCGGAGATCAACCTGTCGGCGATCCCGGTCGGCGGCAACATCGGCGGCTTCTTCTTCGTGCTCGCCAGCTCCGTGACGGTCCTGCTCGGCCTCCCAGAGCTGCGGTGGTTCGTGGTGGGTGCGGTGACCGGCGGCATGGCGTTGGCTTGGGGCCTCTTCGCCTGGCACCGTGCCCACATGGTCTCCCCCGTCCGGCGGATGATCGTCCACTGAAGCACGACTCACGCTCTGGGCCGTGCTGGTCGGCGGCCGGGGTCGCAGCGCTGGCGCAAACCGCGTGGGTCGATCCCTCGCCTCACACGCGTCGGCTCGTCCCAGTTGGCCCCGACGCGCGCCTTGAACTCCTGGACTGGGGCGGCACCGGCCGGACGCTGGTGCTCCTGGCGCAGCTGGGCCAGACGGCCCACATCTACGACGACTGGGCCCCGACGCTCGCCCGCCGCTATCGCGTCGTCGCGATCACACGGCGCGGGTACGGCGAATCCAGCGCGACCGGCGGGTTCTCAGCGGAGCAACTGGCAACCGACATCATCCGCGTGCTGGACGCAGAGAATCTTCGGGACCCGGTGCTCGTGGGCAATCAGTTCGCGGGTGAGGAGATCTCCTTTATCGGATCCCGGTTGCCGGATCGCATCGCCGGCCTCGTGTATCTGGACGCCGCCTACGATCGAAGCGACATCGCCACCGAAAGGGCCATCGCACGCCGGATCCCGCCGCAAGGAGGCCCGGGGCCTGAAGACATGGCGAGTGTAGAGGCGCTGACCCGATGGGCGTCACGTGGTTCTGGCGTGAAGATCCCCGAAGCCGAGTTCAGGCAAGTCGCACAGGTCGCCCCGGATGGCCGGGTCACCGGGGAACGTGCATCACGCGGCGTCCGGGAGCAGATCCTGGCCGGGATGACCAAGGTGGACTACTCGACGATTCGAGTGCCGATCCTGGCCTTCTACGCCACGCCCGTGTCCCCCGATTCGCTTCCCGGCTGTCGTTCCGCTGCCGATCCGGCCGTGCGCCAGGCATGCCAGGAGCTGTTCGACTGGACCTCGAAACGACTGGAGAACAGCAAGAAGCTGGTGCGCTCGGCGCAGGCCCGGGCGCAAGTGGTCGAACTTTCCGGGGCGAACGCGTTCGTGTTCCTGTCGAACCCCACCGACGTGGGGCGGGCGCTCGAGCCGTTTGTCGAGGGGCTAGCGCGTTAGCGAGCGTTCGCGCGCCGGCGCTGGCCAGCGCCAGGCCGCCGATCGCCAACAGGCTCCACACGGCCGGTTCGGGAACCTCGGAGCGACGCCCAGGGCGGTGAGACGGAGCGTCGCGTCCGGGGCGTCACCCTCGGCGCCGCTGAAGCTGAAGCTCAGGTCGATTATCGCGTTCGACGGGTCTGAACCCCGCCAAGCCGGGTCCCGGCGTAAAGATCCCCATGAGCTGCACGATCAGCAGGGTTGCGTTTTGCGTGACGATCAGGCCGGAGGTGGCTCCGAAGCTCCCATAGAGCGGCGTTGCTGAATGTGAATGTGCCGGCCAGGTCGTTCGTGGCGAGCGTGAACCCGCCGAAGTTGGTGCCGTTCGGCACGGCGCCGAAGAAGTCCAAGGTGGCGGCGAACGTCTCGCGTGTCGTTAGCCGAGACCTCGGTACTCGTGGCCAGGTCGGTCCCATTCATCGCGGGATCGATGACCAGGAGGTCGAGCGTCCCCATGATGGGAGCGGCCAGAGCCTGCCCTCCGGTGCTCATGATGAACAGAGCGACGAGCGCGCCGGCGAGTCGTCGATTCACGAACATTCGGCAGGCCTCCACGTCGCCGATTGATTCCAGCGACGAGAGACGATAGCCGCGATGATGAGCTGAGGTTCAAGCGCGACCATTCGAGTCGCGCGACGTAAGTGTGACGAGCGCTACTCGCTCCGCCGCCGTTCCCGCTTGGGGCGACCCTTGCCGCGCCGGTCCTTGCCCGTTCGGCGCTCCGAGGTTGGCAGCACTTCGTAGCCGGCGTTGAGCAGGCGGCGTTCGGAGGTGGACTGGTATTCGACGAGCGCCAGCGGATCCGCGAATTCGTGTTCCGCGGTTGCATCGCGAGGGCCCTTGACGTCGAGCTGGAGGCCCTTCTTCCCCTTGGTCTTCGTCTCCCAGCGGACCGTGCCGAACTCGCCGCCGAACATCCGTACGATGGGCTTCTCCACAGACGTTCTCCCTTTCGCCAGATTTGTTGTTCCCATTCGTCTGGCAGCCGCGCGCCACGGCGTGCAACTGCGCACGTCTCTACGGCGGATACAGGAGTACGTGGCAAGCGCCGCGCCAGTCCCTGTGCGTCAGACGGGGACTGGCCCGCCGTAGCGGCCGCAGGCCGCGAAGGTGGGCTGCAAATTAGATTACTTGGCGGGCTTGGCGAGCGGCCAGAAGCCGAAGTACGCGGCGAGGAAGATCAGGCATCGGGAACGTGACGCTGAGGAGCGCGTTCGCAAGCCAGATCTCGTACTCGTAGCCTGGCGGCCCCGACGGCAACGCGCCCGTGACGGTCGGCGCCAGCGCGCCGTACACGGCGGCCAGCGCCAGGCCGATGGCCGTGGCGGCGATCAGGTTGGCCACGCCCTTGGCCGGCTGCGTCATCTTGGCGAAGAGCGAGTTCTGCAGCATGTTCAGCACGATGATGGTGCCGAAGATGAAGGGGACGGTCACGCGCGTCAGGAAGATCATCGGGTCGGTGCCCATGCTCACGACGCCGATCTGGAACGCGATCGCGGCCAGCACGATCGCCACAATCAGCCACACCACGCCGAGCACGGGCTGCTTCATCACCCCGGGCATGGTGGTCAGCGGCCACAGGTCGAAGTGGATCACGACGAACATGCCCGCCAGCACCGTGACGTAGAAGACCATCGCCATGACGCCCATGAACATGCCCTGCGGGGCCGATGCCAGGTAGACCGGCGCGCCGCGCAGGAAGTCGTAGTTGAAGAACACGCGGAAGACGACGTAGGTCACCACGTACGCCGCCACGAGCGTGACAAGGCCCGCGACGACGGGGTTCTTGAACATCGTGTTGAAGGGCCACCCCCCGAAGATGACGCAGAGGTAGAAAGTCGTCGGCACCGCGATGATGGCGAAGTGCGCGGGAATCGGTCCGGGCGGGCTGACGCCTTCGCCCGCCGCGCGCAGGGCAAGGGGGAACACGATGGCCGCCACGACGATGGTGAGCGCGAGCAGCGCAAGCCCCTTGGCCGGCTGGCCCATCTTCGCCAGAAACGGCGGATTGGCGCCCCACAGCACCACCGCCATCACCTGCATCGGGATCAGGCAGAGCGTGAAAAACGTGACGTTGCCGGCAAACGAGGGGAAGTCGAACAGCGACACGAAGGCGAGCGAAATCACCATCGCAATGACCGACGCGGCGATACCAAGTCCGGGTTGTGCCACTAGTGCCCTCCGAGGCTGAATGTGCCGCGCGAATAATAGGCGGCTTTCACCCCAAAGGCCAAAGGCTAAAGGCTAAAGGCCAAGGGCTAAACGAGAGGACATTTGCGCGCGGCAATGGTGCGCGCGATCCATAGCAGAAACCACGAACTACGAACTACGAACTACGAACTACGAACTAGATCTTCGCCCCCAGATATGCGCAGACCCGCAGGACGTCCGCGAAGACGCCGGCGGCGGTGACTTGCGGGCCCGCGCCAGGTCCCTGCACCACGAGCGGGTTCACGTCGTAGCGGCTCGTCACGAAACGCACCACGTTGTCGGTCAGGTTGATGTTGGCAAAGGGGTGTCCGCGGTCCAGGCGCACCAGACCCACGGTGGCCCTGCCCGACGCCGCGTCCAGCGCGGCGACGTAGCGGAGCACCTGGTCCTGGGCGCGGGCGGCAGTGAGCTGCGCCGACATCGGCGCGTCCAGTTCGTCGAGCCTCGCCATGAAGTCGTCCACGCTGCACCCGCTCAACGACGCGGGAATCAGCCCCTCGAGGGCCACATCGGAGAGCTCCAGCTTCATGCCCAGCTCGCGCGCCAGGATCACGAGCTTCCGGGCCACGTCGGTGCCGGACAGGTCGTCGCGGGGGTCAGGCTCGGTGTAGCCCTTGGCCTTGGCGTCCCGCACGATCGCGGAGAACGGCTGCGTCCCATCCCACACGTTGAACAGATACGCCAGCGTGCCAGAAAAAATGCCCTCCACCTGACGGATGTCGTCGCCCGTCTCGCGCAGATCGCGCAGCGTCTGCATGATCGGCAGGCCCGCACCGACAGTGGCCTCGTACAGGTAGTGCGCACCGCTGCCCCGCCGCGCCGCATGGACGCTGGCGTGCAGGGCCAGCGGACCGCTGTTGGCGCGCTTGTTCGGCGTGACCACGTGGATGCCGGCGGCCAGCCATCGCGGATACAGCGCCGCCACCTCCTCGCTGGCCGAGCAGTCGATGATGACGGCGTGCGGGATGTGGTCCGCGTGCACGTGCTCTTCGAACGCGGTCACGTCCCCCGGCGGGCCGGCTGCCAGATCGGCCTGCCAGGTCTCTGCGTTCACCGCCGGCTCGGCCAGGAGCATGCGCTTCGACGTCATCAGCGCGCGGATGCGCAGATCCAGGTTGAAGTCGGCCAGCAGGCGCGGCACCTGCGACCACATCTGCTTCAGGAGCGTGCGCCCCACCACGCCCGGCCCCACCACGCCAATCGACACGGTGTGCGGCGACAGGTAGAAGGCGGCGTGTACCGCGCGCAGGGCGCGCGTGATCGGCTTGTCGTCGATGACCACCGAGATGTTGCGCTCCGACGAGCCCTGCGCGATCGCGCGCACGTTCACGCCAGCCCCCGCCAGGGCGGCGAACACCTTGGCGGCGATGCCCGGCGTGCCCGCCATGCCGTCGCCGACCACCGACAGGATGCTGCACGCGCGCAGCACGTCCACGCTCTGGATCTGCCCGTCGCGCAGCTCGGCGGCGAAGGCGCTCCGCACGGTGCGCTCCGTGCGCTCCGCGTCGGCGTCGAGCACCGCGAAGCAGATGGAGTGCTCGGAGCTCCCCTGCGAGATCAGGATCACGGAAATGCTGTCTTCGCGCAGGGCACCAAAGAGGCGCTGCGCCGTCCCGGGCACGCCAATCATCCCGGCGCCTTCCACATTGACGAGCGCCACCTTGTCGATGCTGGTGATGCCCTTGACGGCGTGGCTGGACTCGGGTGCGGCGCAAATCAACGTCCCGGCCTTCTCAGGCGCGAACGTGTTGCGGATCCAGATGGGGATCTGCTTGGCCACGGCCGGCGCCATGGTCTGGGGATGGATGACCTTGGCGCCGAAGTAGGCCAGCTCCATCGCCTCGTAGTAGGACAAGGCGTCGATCACGCGTGCGTCGGGCACGCGGCGCGGGTCCGCGCTCAGCACGCCGTCCACGTCGGTCCAGATGTGGATCTCGGAGGCGCTTCAGGAGGTCGCCGAGGATCGAAGCCGAGAAGTCGCTGCCGTTGCGGCCGAGGGTGGTCTGAATGCCCTGCGGATCCCGCGCGATGAACCCCGGCACGATGAGCGTCGAGGCGGGTCCGGCGCCTACCGCCTTGGCCGCCTTGGCGCGCGACGCCTCCCAGCGCACCGCGGGACCCAGGTGGCCCCACTCCACTTCCACGATGTCTCGGGCGTCCACCCACCGGACACCGGGGCGGCGGCCGCGAGCCACGAGCGTCCGCGTGAAGAGCCGCGTGGACCACAGCTCGCCGAATCCGACGATGAGGTCGCCTGTCGCTTCGGAAGCCGACCGGGCCAGGCGCACGGCCTGCAGCAGCGCCTGGATGTCGCGGCAGTCGGCCTCCAGCTCCTCGATGTACTCCCGGGCCTCTGGTTCGGGACAGAGCGCATTCGCCATCTCCACGTGCCGCGAACGAAGCGCCGCCAGCTGCTCCCCCACATCCTCCTGCCGCTCGGCAGTAGCAGTGAGCGCCAGAAGCGCATCGGTGACGCCCCGGCTGGCCGAAAGCACCACTGCCAGACGCCCCGCCGGCTCTGTTTCGATGATGACGGCCACGCGCTCCATGCAGGCCGCGTCGGCCACACTCGAGCCACCGAACTTGAAGACCCGCCACGCATCCTTGGCGGTCTCCGCCCGGACCTTGTGCATATCCGCTTAGTGTATCGGGCCGAGCACAAAAACACGTCGGCCCGGCGTCGTTCGTCGTTCGTCGTTCGTCGTTGGTCGTCCGGAAGCCGGGAGCCGGGAGCCGGAAGCCTGCGCTATCGAGGGGCAGGCGAAGTGAGCGTCAGCTTCTGCATGCCGGCGGTGGTCTGCGCCACGTACAGGTTGCCCTTGGAATCGGTGGCGATCTGGTGGCCGCCGTTCCGCAGACCGGTCGGCTTGATCGACCCGACGAGTGTCAGTGACCTGCGGTCCACGATGGAAATGTCGTCGCCGTTGCCCACGTAGAGGAACTGCTGATCGAGATCCGGCGACAGGGCGAGGTTCCTGGCAAACGGTGTGTCGGCCTTCACGAGCTGCTTGAGGAACTTGCCCTGCAGCGTGAACGACTGGACGCGCCGGTTCTCCCGATCGGCCACGTAGACGGTGCCGTCGCGCGACACCCGAAGCGCATGCACGATGCTGAAGTTGCGCGGGCCGGGATCCTCGACCGTCTTCGGCGTCACCACGTCGCAGTGGTCATCATCCATCGGGCGATCGCCGAACGCGCCCCACATTCGCTTGAAGGCGCCCGTCGTGGCATCGAACACGACCACGCGGTGATTCCCGTAACCGTCGGCCACGAACACCTCGTTGGTGGGTGTGTGCACCCACGCATCGGCCGCGCGGTGCACGTTGGCCGTGTCGGCGTTGCCCTTGCTCTGGTTGCTCTTGCCGATCTGCAGCGCCAGGTTGCCGTTGGACGCCAGCTTCAGGAGCTGGTCGTCGGCCACGGGCTTCAGGCCGGCGATGCCGTTGGTGGGACAGTTGTTGCCCCCGATCCACACGAAGCCCCTCCCATCCACGTGGATGCCATGCTCGCGCTCGGGCCACTCGCGGCCTGGAGCCGCGCCACCCCACCCCATCACGTAGTTCCCCGCGGCATCGAAGACCATTACGGGAGGCGCCGCTTTGGAGGCCGCCTCCCCGGTGAGCGTGCGCGGCCGGTGCAGCAGCCAGATCCGATCCTGCGCGTCCACGGCAAAGCTGGACGGATCGCCGAGCCGCCACTCGGTGGGGACCTTGGGCCACGAGCGATCGACCACGAAGGTCGGCAGGCCTGCACCGGACTGTGCCCGCGTGGTCACGCTGGCGACGCGGCCGTGGCTCGCGGCCGCACAGCACACGATCACGGCCACCCACACGGAGCCGGAGATACGGCGCATTCCCGACCTCTTTTCCTTAGGCAAAGATTCCGAGGGAGTCGAAGTTACCCTTCAGGATAGCCGGAGCATCGTCACAGCCCAGCCATTCCCGAATCGCGGTCGCATAAACGCGTCTGAAATCGGTGGTCATGCGCAAGTTCCCGTCGTCGAGGTCGGTAAGGCTGGGAGCCTTGCCGTAGAAGCCTCCCTTCACGCCCTTCCCGACGACGAACATCGGCGTAGCGGTGCCGTGGTCGGTGCCCAGGCTGCCGTTCTCCTCGACGCGGCGCCCGAACTCGGTGAACATCACCACCGCCACGTCGCCGGCGCGGCCGATGCGCTCCATGTCCTTCATGAAGCCGTGCACGGCGTCCGCCGTGTACATCAGGAGCCGGCCATGCAGGTCGGCCTGCTGCACGTGCGTGTCGAACGAGTTGCCCGCGTAGCTGACATAGTAGAGCCGCGTCGGCATCTTCGCGGCGATGAGCGCGGCCACGCGCTGCAGGTTACCGCCGAGGCCCCCGCCGATCCCATAGTCCACCGTCGTGCGATAGCTGGCCGCCGCCTGGCGCACCACGTCCGAGCTTTCGGCCGCGTTGTGCGCAGCCGACGACAGGAACTCGAGCATCGGATTCGATGTCGTGCGAGGCTCACTCAGTTGCGTCAGCGCGCGCTTCTCGACGTCGGTGCCCTCCCGCCGAAAGCGCGCCGGATCGTCGAAGACGAGCGGGGCGTGGCGCCCGCTGCGCACCGCGAGCGGCTGCGCGCTGCCGATCCCCACGATCACGTCCCGCTGCGACGGCGCATAGCGCGTATCGGCGAGACGTCCCAGCCATCCGAGCGGCTCACCCCCGTTGGGCACACCGGTGTGCCAGAACCCCATCGACGAGAAATGCGACAGGCTGGGCCGGTCGTAGCCGCAGCCGTGGACCACGGCGAGCTGGCCCTCCTTGAACAGACGCTCGAATCCCACCATCGACGGATGGAAGCCGAAACCGGGCGTGGTCTTGATGACGTCCTTCTCGGCAATGCCCAACTTCGGACGCGCGCGATAGTAGGCGGCGTCGCCGTAGGGCACCACCGTGTTCAGGCCGTCGTTGCCGCCCGACAGCTCGATCACCACCAGGATCCGTTCGGGATGCCGCTCGACGCTCGTGCCCTGCAGCGCCTGCGCGGCCAGGGCCGCCGAGGTGCGGCTCAGAACCAGGGGAAGCCCGGCGCCGACGCCGATGCCGTAGAGCCCACGCGCCAGGAAATCGCGCCGCGAGCAGTCACAACCAGGCGTCTTCTGAGTGCGGGACATGCAGCCTCCTTGCGCCCTCTCAACCCACCTGGTACTCGGGCGTACTGAGCACCAGGTACAGCAGCTCCCGCAGCGACTCTTCCAGCTTCGGGCCGGGCTCCACGCTGGAGGATGTCCAAGGTCCACTACTCCCCAGCCGATCGCGGAGAAACGACGCCAGCACGCCCCGCTCCTTCGTGCCCAGCGGCACCGACAGGAAGCGCGTTGCGAAGTGATCGACCACGGCGTCGGGCGTCTCTGCACCGGCGGCACGGACCATCGCGGTCAGATCCAGGCGGGCCGTCCGCCGCGGGATCAGCTTCGTCCGCTCCCAGGCCATCAGATACCCCTTGTACCCGGCGTAGCGCGTGTTGTAGTCCTCGTCCCGCTCGACCATCATGTTCGACTCGGCCATCGTGCCCGTATCGCCCTCTTCCTTGGTCGCGTCGGTGATGCTCATCCCCTGTGCCAGCCGCTGCCCGACGCGCGAGTCGGTGGCGGACATGGCGCGGTCGGGCGGCCGGAACCCCGCGACGTCGGGGAACAAGACGCCGCGCATCAGGTTGCCCCGATTGAGCAACGTGGACGGCGTGATCCACGTGCGGCCACCCGCCCAACCCGCCACGTTGGGCGGTTCGAAGAGCGACTGGCCGAGAGCGGCCGTCATCCGGCCGAAGTCGGGGATCGTCGGGATCTCGCGCAGCCCCATCTTCCGGTAGGTCGAGACGAAGAGCTGGATGGGACTCTTGATCTGCCCGCCCACCGACGCCGGGCTGTAGAAGTCTCTCGACAGGAAGATTCGCTTCAGGAGCGGCTTCATCTCGTACCCGCCGTCCCTGAAGGTGCGGGCCAGGTCGGTTTTCACCGTGGCCGCGATCTCGTCGCGAACCAGGAAGCGGTACATCTTGGAGGTGATGAATTCCGCCGTCACCGGCTGCTGCAGGATCGTGTCCACGATGTCTTCACCGTCGAGCGGACCCGTCTTGCCAAGGAAGGTCTTGGCGCCGGCGTCGTGTTGCGCCGCATCGAACTTGAACTGCAGGACGTCGTTCGTCCACCCGGTGAAGGCGCGGGCGGCTTCGCGCACGTCGCGCTCCGAGTAGTGGCCCACGCCCATCGTGAAGAGCTCCAGCAGTTCGCGGCCGAAGTTCTCGTTGGGATGGCTCTTGATGTTCTCGCCGTTGTCGAGATACACGAGCATCGCCGGATCCTTCAGGAGGCCGACGAGCAGGTCGCGGAATTGCCCGGAGGCCTTTGCCCGGAAGAGCTCGTTCTGCCGCAGCATCATGCGGTAGTCCCGCACCTTGTTCTGGCCCGTGGCGAAGTGTCCGTGCCAGAAGAGCGTCAGCTTCTCTTCGAGCGGCCGCCTGCTGGCCAGCATGCGGTTCGCCCACCACAAGCCGAGCCGCTGCGTCTCGATGCCGTTGGCGAGGAGCGAGTAGAAGAACTTGTCCACGACGGGCTGCAGGCGCCGCTGCGTGCCCGGCGGCAGCACGGGCTCGCCCAGTCCCGCGCCGCGCTCGCGCGCGATGCGCACGGCCTCCGCGCGGCTCGGCGGGAAGGGATCCATGCCGGGATCCCAGATCAGCGACTCGTCGAACGGCGGCAGGTCCTGGCGAATGGATTGGTAGTCCACCAGCTCATTGACCGCCTGTTCGGGCGTCAATTTCGCGAGGCGGGCAACCTCGTCGGGCGGCGCGCCGAAACCGGCGCGCTCGATCAGGTGAGCCGCCCGCGCGTAGGTCCAGTCGGCGGAGGTGATGGGCGTGAGATCGTTGACCCACGGGGCCAAAGAGGGGTCCTGGGCGCTGATGCGCAGCGTCGCGAGAGCCAGCACGGAGACAAGCGCGAACAGCGCGGCCAGCAGTCGTAGGCGCACCTGGACCTCCCGAGAGTGGGCTGGATTATACCCCCTGGCGAGACCCTCTCCGGCTGCTGCCGGACCAGATCAGAACTCGAAGACGAGTCCGCCCGAGGGCACGATGGGCATGAGCGACTCGGTCGTCTCGAACACTCGACCCGCGCGATCGACGAAGTAGCTGGTGTTGCGGAGATTCGTTTGATTCAGGACGTTCGCGACGTCGACAAACACGACGAGCCGGCGGCCCGACCAGGTGAAGGCGCGATCGGCGCGGATGTCCAGGCGTGAGTAGGCCGGTAGCCGCAAGGTGTTGCGCTCCGGTGCGAGCCCGTAGAACAGCGGACGGCCGTCCACCATTGGCTGCTGCCCCTGGCCCGCCGCCGGCTCCCCGATGTATCCACGCATCGGGTAGTTTGAGCCGTACCGGTACCGTGAGCTGATGCTCGTCCGGCTCGAGAGGCGATAGTTCCCATACAGCGAGAGGGTGTGCCGCTGGTCTGCATCTCCCCAGAAGCTCTCTCCGCTCTGTGTATCCGTGTATCGCAGGCGGCTGAAGGCGTATCCCGCCCAACCGGAAAACCCGTCAGTGGCGTCGCGGCGCAGGACGACCTCTGCGCCGCGCGCATCGCCGCTCAGCGCGTTCACCCAGGGTGCATCAAACGCGCCCGGCTGGAGCGTGCCATTCGAAAGGCGCCGCGGCTCGGCACCTGGCGCCCACAGCACATCACGTTCCTCGCGCATGTAAACATTGAAGAGGAGGCGTGCCTGACGCGGCAGCATCTGCTCGATGCCGGCATCGACGTGCAGCGCGCGCTCCGGCCTCAGCTCCTCTCCTCCGCCGTGAATGCCGAGGACCTCGTCGAGATCAGGAAACTGACGATAGATACCGGTCCCTCCGCGTAGGCGGGTGCGTTCAGACAGACGGAACTCGCCGTTGATCCACGGCGAGGCGGCAGTCGAACCGGTGAGCGTCCAATGATCGACGCGGCCGCCCGGCGTCAGCGTCAATCGCGAGCCATGACCGATTCGCACCTGCGCGTACGCCGAGCCGGCCGCGGAGCGCTCGTCATAGTCGTTGAGCGTGATTGGCGCGGTCGTCGCCGTGGGCTGCCGAACGATGCGGCTCCGGCCGTCAAGGCGCTCGGCGTCGCCGCCAAACTCGACGACCACGCGCGCCGCCGGCACAAACGAGCCGTCGGCACGCCAGCCGACCCTGGTCGACCGCGCGGTGTCGAGTGCCGCACCGGCGCGATTGTCGTTCTGGAAATCCAGGCCGGTCGAGTACACCCGCTGGGTGATCGCCAGGCGCGGACTCGGCAGGTATCGCCATGACAGCGACGAGAGCCACGCGCGGCTGACGGCCGTCGAAATCTCGTTCACGTCGATGTTCGGGTCGCCTTCCTCGAACACCGCGCGTCCCAGGAGCGCCGTGACCGACACCTGATGCCGGGGACTCACGTCGTACACGGCCTTGGCTTGCGCATCGACGAAGCCGAACGCGAATCCAGCCTCAGGATCGATCCGCTTGATCAGATAGTCGAGATAACTGCGACGGATGGACGCGAGCCACGAACCCTTGCCGCCGGCGATCGGACCTTCACCGAGAAACGTTGCGCTCGTGCCGCTCAGGCCGGCACGGCCGCGGAACCCGTCGCGGCTGCCTTCGCGGGTCGCCAAGCCAACCTCGGCGCCCATCTGACGCCCCGTGCGCTGCGGATAGCTGCCGGGGAACAGGGACACACTGCTCAGCGTCTCGCTGTTGATCATCGCGATCGAGCCGCCGTCGGTGATGCCGTTGACGGCGTGCATCAGATACCGCGTCGAGACGCCGTCCACCACCAGCCCGACGTAGCGGAACGGATTGCCGCGGACCGCGAACTCACTGTAGAAATCGTCGGTCGCCGTGGCGGAGGGCAGGGACTGCACGGCCCGTAGCGGATCATCGAGCACCGCGCCCCGCAGCGTTTCGAGCTCGCGGCCGAAGAGCGTCGTGCTGCCCGCGACCGAATCGGACTCGCCCCGCAGTGAACCCGACACGTTCACGCGCTCGGTATACGCTCCGGCGCCCGCCGAGAGGCGAATCGTCATGTCCAGCGGCGCCTCGCCGACGTCGATCTCGGTGCTCAGCAGCGCGTAGCCGATGACCGAGGCGGCGATCGTTTGCCGGCCCCGCGGCGCGTCCAGGCTGAATCGTCCATTCGCATCGGTCTCGACCACGATCGGCTGGTTCTCGAGGTAGACCGACACCCCCCTGATTGGCTGCCCGGTGCGATCGTCGATCACGATGCCGGCGACCGTGCCGGTCCCGGTCTGGGCGTGAGCCGCGGCGGCAAAACTGATTGTGAGCAGGACCAGGACGTGAGCGATCCGCATCGCCTCGCCCAAGAGCACAATGGATGCCAGCGCCGCGCTCCGCGTGAACTCACGAAACAGCCCGAATCGCGCGGGCTCTTGACGACACTGTCACCGGGCACGGACAGTTCGTCTTCGCGCCACGTTAAGGCGCGCACCCTGCGGGCGCGCGCAACTGTGTCTACCGGAACGCCTTAACGGCGTTCCTTATCGAACCCGTACTTCGTTAGCGCTTCATTAGCGCACGAGCCCTCAGGGGAGCGTCGCGCGAATGGTGAACGTGCCGCTGATCTGCCCGCCGTCGCGGGCCGCCGCCTGTTCGAGCCGCACTTCGCCGGTGTTGCCGAAGAGGCCCAGGCGAGGCGGCCCAGCGCCATCCTGGGTGAAGACGATCGCCCAGACGTCGAACCCATCGACGGGGAGCGGGCCGGGTCCCGACTCGAACCTGAACGGGTCGATGATGAGGGTCACCCCCCAGACGCCCCGCTCGGTCAGGCCCATCAGCGACACACTCTGATACTTCTCTCGAAGCGGCGCCGGCAAAGGGTCGGCCTGATCGAAGGTGACGGCAAAGGCGCCAGTCTGTGCGAATTTCACCTTCTGACCGGCCACCTCGGCGTCGATCGTGGCCTTGCCGCCGGCGAAGGGATTGGCGGGCGCCGCCTTGCCCCATGGGGCGGCGAACGAGCCGCTGAGGACGACGGGCGTTGGCTTGCCGGATACCGTCGGGTCAGGCGGCCACGCCGGGGCTGGCCCGACGAGCTCCGCCTCGACCGCCGGGCGTCGTGCCTTGATGAAGGTCTCGATGCGTGCGGACGCGGTGCGGATGGTTTCGGGCCGGAAGTTCGAGTGGGGTTGCAGCGCCGCTTGTTTCGTCCGCAACTCTTCGAGCAGCCGGGACTCGTTCCACGGACCTGCCAGCAGCTCCCGCATCACGGCTCGATACCGGTTCTGGATCTCGGGCAGCTCCCACAGACGCCGAGCAAGCACCCCCTCCGCCTTGAACGACTTGGGAACCGGCCTGAACGTCAAGGGACCCGGGTCCTCGAAGACCGAGTCGGCGCCCCACGGGATGAAGTGCAGCTTCTTCGTGGACGGGTGCACGTACACGTAGAAGTTGTTCCGGTTCCCCGAGTAGCTGTCCCAGTGGCCCATCAGCGACTCGACGGCCCACATCTTGATGAACGCGTCGACGTCGACAAGCGCCTCCACGCGAGGCAACGCAAGCGGCCCAGGCGCGGCCAATACCTCTGTCAGCCGGCCGATCACGCCTCGATCCTGGTCTCTGCCTCCCCGCTTCTCGACGATCTGCGACGACCGGTCGCCGATGAAGTCGCCGGCATAGCCCTCGTACAGCACGCCGTTGTCGTTCCCGAACACGCGGCGCAGGAACGCCTTGTCGATGGTCTCCACGCGCGTGTAGAGGCCCAGATCCTCGCCGTTCACGCGCACGCGCGCGAAACTGGTCTGCGGCGCGGGCACGCCCGCGCGTGTGTAGAGATCGTAGGCAAGGAACTGCTGGAGCAGCGCCTGATCCTGGTTGTTGTTGTTGAGGGTCAGCCCCTCCAGGCCAGCATAGGACTGTCCATCGACGTACTCGTCGAACTTCACCTTCAGTGACGGCCGCGTCGAGACAACCGAGCCGATGAAGCCCTTCTTCCGCACGCCCACCTGGGCGATGGCGACGCCGTCGATCCGGATCTCGGCGCGCCGGTATTCGTAGCCGTCATCATCCGAGCCGGGCAGCGCCGAAAGAACGGTCGTCACCTCGGGTTGCGTCGTCAGAGACGCGTTGCGGTGGCTGAGCCTGACCTCGCGCCAATCCTCGGCCGCCATCCGAATCTCGATCTCGGAGACGCGGTCAACAGTGAACCCAGGCCTGGGGGGAGTGGCTCCGGTTTGCGCGACTGCCGGCAGGCCCGCCAGGCACGCCTGGAGCACGACGACGACGGCGATGCATTTCGGCATGACACGCATTCTATTGCGCCGGCGAGGGATTCGCCGCCACCCGGTAGGTGAACTGCTGCGATGCGAGCGAGAACAGGCAGTACGCGGCGAACCAGTAGAAACCCGGACCGAATCGTGCGGTGAACGCAATCAACCCCGATGCGGCGTTCGATCCCGTCGTCGGCGCCGCGCTGGCCTGGGCCGCAAGGTAGGCGATGAGCAGCGCGACGACGAACACGTCTGCCATCGACCACTTCGCAATCGCCTCGACGAACGCCAGCACGCGTCGACGACGCGCGAGGTCCGTCACGAACGTCGCCCACGCCACGAGGACGCCTTTGCCCAACGGCACGATCACGCTGAAGAGCAGAATGAGCGTCGCCGGTACGGGGCTGCCGACCTCGTAGAGCCTCTGCACGGATCCGATGATGCTGCGGGTCTGCTCGTAGATTTCGACTTCGGACACGCTCTTCTGCAATGCGGCGGTCAGCTGCGGGCCGAGCCTGTCGATGATGATCTGGCGGATGTCTCCTCCGGTCGCTTCGAGAATTGCGACGACCGATGGGTTCATCAGCGCCTTGAGTATGGCGACCGTGTCCGCGTCGAGCCCCTTTTCGAGCATCGTCGGCGCCACCTGGCTCAGTCCCTCCTTCGTGAGCACGCCACGAATCGTCAGGACCGGGGCGAACAGACCCGGAATCAGGAGAGCGATGGAGGCGGCCAGGAGCCCAAGGACGACGAGACGGCTGGATTGGGGCGTCATATGGCTCGACGTCATCATGCCATGGCGACTCGAATTCCTGCCCCGCGAGGGTCGTGTGGCACTCCCACCAGACCGTGCGGCTGATGAAGCCTTAGGGCGGGAATCCGGTTGGCAACTTTGGGCCTCGATGCGCCCGCCCCAGGGGCGAGCGCTTTAGCTCTGCCGGGGGCAAGGCTTTGCCCTCTGGTGCTACGATGCGACACGGTTTTTGTGTTCGGGAAGAATCGTGCATTCGGCGTCGCGCTCGGCCTCGTCGCGGGCATCGCGATGGTGTGTTCGTACGCGGTCGGCGCGCAGACCGCGCCCCGCTACCTATTCGATCCAACCTGGCCCAAGCCGATGCCGAACAAGTGGAAGATCGGCGGCGTCACCGGGCTGGCGGTGGACAAGGACGACAACGTCTGGGTGCTGAACCGCCCGAACGACCTGCGAGACCTCGAGCTCCAGGCCGAGCCCTCCCCCGCGATCTCTGATTGCTGCACCCGGCCACCGTCGATGATCCACATCGACAAGGCCGGGAACGTGATCGGGTCGTTCGACGCGCCCCAGGGCCACGGGATGGATGTGGACAGCCAGGGGTTCGTCTACATCGGCCAGGACACGGTCCGGAAATACGACCCCAAGTCGGGCAAGGTGGTCGGCGAGATTCCGCGTGTGGCCGAAGCGCAGGGCGGCGGTGGTGCCGGGGCCGGGCGCGGCGCGGCCGCGCGCGTGCCGGGCCGTGGCGGCCCTGGCCCGAACGCAACTTTCCCGGCGCAGGGCCGCGGGCGCGGCGCCGATCCGGCGGCGGCGCAGGCCGCGGCCGCGGAGCAGGCGGCGTTCAGGCAGAAGTATCCGCCGACCACGCCGATGATCGTCGGACAGATCGAAGAGATCCGGATCATGGAGGCCGACAACGAGATCTACGTCGCCGACAGCTACCTTGGCGGGCGCGTGATGGTCTTCGACTTCAAGACGCTGCAGTTCAAGCGCGGCTGGGGCGCGTACGGCAGGCCGCTGTCGCAGATGAGCACGAACGACGCCGACCGCGCGTACACACCGGGCGGACCGATGCCGAAAGAGTTCGCCGGCCACCTCACGCTGAATGTCTCGAACGACGGCTTCGTGTACGCCGCGGACCGCAACGCCAACCGCATCCACGTGACCGACAGGCAGGGCAAGTTCGTCAAGGAGTTCATCCTCGCGCCGCAGACGGGCGCCGGCGGATCGACCGGCGGGGTGGCGTTCTCGCCGGACCGTCAGCAGCGGCTGCTGTTCATCTCGGACCTGACGAACAACAAGCTCTGGTTCCTCAACCGCGAAACCGGCACGGTCGTGGGCCAGATGGGCCAGATGGGCGAGAACGGCGGCCAGTGGTTCGGCCTCCACATGATCGCGGTCGATTCACAGGGGCAGATCTACACGGGCGAGGTGTTCAACGGCGAGCGCGTGCAGCGGTTCGTGCCGGCGGAGAGCCCGCGAGGGAAGCTCCTCGATCAGCTCACCCGCCTGACGAACTGACTACCAGACGCCTTTCCAGGGTTTGCCCACCAGAAACGCCGGGTTCGCGCCCTTCCGGGGGGCGTACTTCTGGATGCGGCCGTTGTTCACCTCGGCCACGTAGAAGTTTCCTTCCTGGTCGGTGGACATCCCGTGCACGCCCCACATGCCGCCGGGATACTCGCCCCAGCTTCCCCATGAATAGAGGAAGTGGCCCTCGAGGTCGTAGCCGAGGATCTTGTGCGTGCCCTGGTCGGCCGCCCAGAGCTTCCGGTCGCTCGTCACGATGAAGCTGTGAATGTCCATCGGCGGCCGCGGACCGAAGTTCCACTCGTCCAGGTACTTCCCGTTCTCGTCGAAGATCTGCACGCGGCCGTTGGCGCGGTCGTTCACGAACACCCGCCGCGTCGTCGGATCGACGGCGATGCCGTGCACGTTGTTCCAGTAGCCCGGGCGCTTCTCGTTCGGCGGCGTGCCGGCCTGGCCCCACTGCGCGAGCTTTCTGCCGTTCGTGTCGTACTTGATGACGCGCGTGTTGTCGTAGCCGTCGGCCAGGTACATCGTGTTCGCATCCATGAAGGCGAGGAAGGTCGGCCGGCGGAAATGCGTGTCGTCGTTGCCCGGTACTCGCGGCGTGCCGAGGGTGAGCAGGAGCTTGCCGCCGTCGTTGCTGAACTTGTAGACGGCGTGGCCTTCGGCGTCCACGATCCACACGTTCTTCTGCGGATCGTACGGGCTGATCTCGACGTCGTGCGGCCGCACCCACATCTTGTCCCACTGCGTCCAGCGTTCGACGATCCTGCCGCTGGCGTCGATCGCGACCACGCAGTTCTCCCAGCGCCAGTCCTTTCCGGGTGTGCCCGCCCCCGGCGGTCCAGTTCGTCCCCGTTCGGGATGGAGTTGCCGGCCTGCCGCAGCGGCAGCCGGAACACCGGGAATTCCAGGCCGGGTCCTACCTGCGGCAGCTTGACCGTCTGCGGACGCGTCGAGAAGAGAGGCAGCATGCCCTTCTGCACGAGGAGCACGCGGTTCGGGCTCTCGGCGAACACGTCCATCGACTGCGACCAGGTCCAGTCCTTGTCGGCGGGCAGGCTCTCGCCGATGGGCCTCGGCCAGTTCGGGACCGCCTCGTAAGGTCCGAAGATGTCCTGTCCACCCTTCTGGCCAGGGATGGCCGCGAACCCGGCGCCCGGCACCTGCTGCGCCTGTAGGTGGATGAGGCCATTAGCCGGGCAGCATGATCGTCAGCAAGCCCGCACCCAGCACCGCGGTCGTCAGCAGTCGTCTGTTCATGTCAGCCTTCGGGCAACGTTCGTGAAGGGGGATCAGTCAGACCAACCGGGCGGATCGCCGCCCTCCTCCTCTTCATCGTCTTCGTCCTCGTCGCCGTCGTCGTCCTCGGCATCGTCGAGGTCATTCTCGTCGTCATCGTC
>CAWEBF010000009.1:0-718549 GCA_963807235.1 uncultured Acidobacteriota bacterium | reverse complement strand
GCGCCGACGTTCGTGCTCGCGGCCGCACTGACGTTCTGAAATCATTCCCGCCGCCAAAGCGGTCTGGGGTCAGTAGTGTCCCTGCGCGTCCGCCGCCGAATTCACTTTGCCCCGGTAGTTCCGCATGACGACGGCGACGTACGTCAACGCGAGAACGAACGCCAGTGGCCACCAGATGAGAGCCATGGCGAGCCCGTACGCCGGCGCCGCCCCGTTATAAGCGGTCATCGAGTCCTCGGGCCCCAGCGTCGAGTACAGGATCACCGGAAACACGCTGACGGCTGCGCCGGCCAGGAGGCCCGCGATCACCGCACAGGATCCCGCAAAAGCGCGGAATTCCCCTGTTCCGCGTAACCCGGTGAACAGCCCCCAGGCTCCAGCCACGACAACCGCGATCGCAAGCCAGGCGACGGGCCGTTCGATCATCACCCCGTACAGCGCCGGTCGCACGACCCAGGTTTCGAGCGAGATGACGGGAAACAGCACGAGCACGGTCGTCCAGAGCCAGCGGGCGAGACGTTCGCTTCGCTCGTGCACCTGATCTGCGGTCTTCAGGCGGAGGTAGGTCGCGCCGTGCGCCATGAGCAGAGCCGTCGTGAACACCGCGACCGACACGGTGTACCAATCAAGGATCCCTACGCGCCCACGCACGCCGAAGTCGGTAAAGAGCGACATCGTGAACTTGCCGCTCGCGTCCAGCGGCACGCCCCGGATCACGTTGCCGAGAGCGGCGCCAAACAGCACCGCGAGCACCGCGCTCGAGACGGCGAAGACGAAGTCCCACCAGGATTGCCAGAGCCTGTCCGGGATGTGGCCTCCGACCTCGATGGACACACCGCGCAGGATGAAGGACCAGAGCACCAACCACAGTGCGAGGTAGAAGCCGGCGAACGAGGTCGCCATGACTTTGGGGAAGGCGAGCAGCAACGTCCCGCCGAAGGCCAGGAGCCACACCTCGTGCCAGCTCCAGAGCGGCCCGAGCGCAGCCACGATCTCGCGGCGCTCGGAGCTGGTCTTGCCCGCGAGGTAGTGCAGGGCGCCCGTTCCGATGTTCCAGCCGTCGAGTACCGACGAACAGCGTCAGCGTCAGGCAGAGGAGCCCGAACCACACTTCAACCATGCGCCGCCTCGGGAGTGACGGTGACCGTTTCCGGACCATGCAGAATCTCGCGCCCGACGAGATACAGGTAGAGAAGGCCGAGGACGAAGTAGAGCCCCGCCATGCCAATCAGCGTGAACAGCACGTCTCCCGAGCTGACCACGTCGCTGTAGCCGTCCTGCGTGCGAAACAGCCCGTAGATCAGCCATGGCTGGCGGCCCAGTTCGGTTGTCATCCAGCCCGCCGTGTTCGCAACGAAGGGAAATGGGAAGGCCAGCATCAACGCCCAGAGGAGCGCAGGAGTCGTCTCCAGGCGTCCCCGCAGGCGCTGGATGTTGGCAAGTGCCATCACGCCGATGAAGATGGTGCCCAGGCCGGCCATGACGTGAAAGGCGTAGTACAGGATCTCGATGTTCGGCGGCCACGTGTCCGGCGGAAACGCATCCAGTCCTCGCACCTCGCTGTGGAACGTTCCATAGGCGAGGAAGCTGAGCATGCCGGGAATCTTGATCGGGTTGTCGAGGCGACGCTCTCTGACGTTCGGTTGACCGATCAGCGTGATGTCCGCCATCTGCCCGGTCTCGAAGCGGCCTTCCATGGCGGCGAGTGCCGGCTCCTGGTAGCGCGCGACCATCTTGGCCTGCATGTCCCCGGTCGGAAACGCCACGAGAATTGCCGCGGCCAGTCCAGCCACGGTCCCATGTTTCAGGTACAACCGCGCCTGGTCGCGATGTGATTCTCGCAGCGCATAGAGCGCGCCGACGGCCGTGACCGCGAACGTGCCGGTGACGAGCGCGGCCGCCTGGTTGTGTGCGTATTGCACAAGGGCCCAGGGGTTCAGGAGATACACGCGGATGTCCCCGATCGCGAGCGTGCCGTCGGGGGCGACTACGTGGCCGACGGGGTGCTGCATGAAGGCGTTCGTCACGAGGATGAAGTAGGCCGAAAGCCAGCTCCCCACGGCCACCGCCACCGCGGCGACGAAGTGCTTCCGTGGCCCCAGCCGTTTCTCACCAAAAACCAGTGCCCCGACGAACGCGCTCTCGAGCAGGAAGGCAAACATCCCTTCCATCGCAAGGGTCTGCCCGATGACGCCGCCCGAGTAGGCCGAGAAGTTCGCCCAGTTCGTTCCGAACTGGAACTCCATCGGGATGCCGGTGACCACGCCGACGGCGAAGTTCAGCCCGAAAATCTTCGCCCAGAATCGAACCGCAGCAGCGTAGCGCTCATCACCGGTCCGGAGCGCGCGCCACTTCCAATACACCAGGAACCACGCGAGCCCCATGGTCAGCTGCGGAAAGAGATAGTGGTAGGTGATGGTGAAGGCGAACTGCAGCCTGTGCCACAGCGCGGGATCGTCCACAAGTCACGCTCACAGCGAGAGCCGTGCCAGGACTATCGCTTGAGAACTGAGGAGTGATGACGCTTTTACCCCCGAAATAGCGGAGGAGACCCCGGATGCCGTAGGGAAGGACCTCGCCACGTGCCACGCTCTCGGAATCCGGGCATTTCGCGGAGTCTCGAGTTGGAATGCGTGTTGCTCTGTGACGTCCTTGGTGAGCAACCGCGCGAGAGAGGTGAGGAATGACCGTCACATACAAGACCATCGGTGCGACTGTGCTTTTGGGTGCCCTGCTGCTGACGCCTGCGACCCTGCGTGGACAGGCAGCCGCTGAAGTGTTCACGGCGACGGCGGCCGCAAAGGGGGCCGGCGGGGCGGCGGTGAGCGCGCCCGTGACCATCACGATCGACCGCAAGATGACGCAAAGCGAGGCGGAGTCGTTGGTGGCCGCGTTCAAGACCGGCGGCGCAGCCGCGTTGCGGAAGGCACTCCTGGCGGGTCCCCCGACCGGGTCGGTTCGGATTGGCTCGGGCAGCACCACGCCGACGCGCTTCACGATCGAGCGCCCCATTCCCGACGGGCGGCTTTTGACGATCCTCACCGCTGAGCCGCTACTGTTCATCGGCGCCGGTGTGCCAGGTGCAAAGCCGAAGGAAGGCTATGACTTTGCCGTCATAGACATCCAGCTCGATGCCAAAGGGAGCGGCTCTGGGACGCTCGCGCCCGCCGCAAAGCTCAGGATGAATCAGGGCGCGTTCGTCGTGGAGGACTACGGCGCCGAGGTCGTCCAGTTGACGGCGGTCAAGAAGACAAAATAGAGACCCGCGCTCCGCGGTGTCCTGACTCCCGCGACGCCCGATCTCAAGATGCCGGGAGGCGCCACGGCAGGCGGTGATCCGAAGATCTGCGCCTTCCGGCAGCACCCGTAGAAACCGCGTCAATCTCACTGATTGCAACGACTTTTCCGCGACTTCGCCCTCCGCCAGAGGCCGGCACGACCTGTGAAGCTGGCCCATGTAGCCCGTCCCCCGGTCGAGCACATTGGTGGAGATCGTTATGTCCATTGGAGCTGCGTACGCCGAAAGGAGCGTCATCGAGGACGCCGCGATTCATGAGGCTCAGCGCTGCATCGTGGAGGCGCTGGATCTTGACGGGACCACGCTGTTCGAGCGCAGCGACGATGGTGATCTGCGCGGCACGCATGACTGGTGGCGTCCCGAGCTTCCCGCGCCGCCCGCACGAGTGTCGGCGAGGGAGAGCTTCCCGTGGATGCTCCCGAAGCTCCTGGCCGGCGAGCTGGTGTGCCTCTCCAGCTCCGACGAGTTGCCCGACGGGGTCGACCGCGCAAGCCTGCGTCGCTTCGATCTCAAGTCGACGGTCGTGGTTCCGCTGTCACTCGCCCAACGGATCGTCGGCGGCGTGAGCTTCGGGGTCATGCGGAGCGAGCGGCAGTGGCCACCAGAGATCCTTCAACGCCTGTGCGTCGCGGCGGGGATGTTCGTCGGGATGCTGGCCCGTCGACACAGCGACGAGGCGCTGCGCCGCGCACTTGCCGACGTGGAACGCCTCAGCGAACAGTTGCGCGCGGAGAACGTCTGCCTGCGTCGTGAAGTCAAAAGCACCCTCGATACCTCGCGTGCTGGCCAGAGCGCCGCGCTTCGCAGCGTGGAAGAGCAGGTGCAGCAGGTGGCCGAGACCGATGCGACGGTGCTCCTGCTGGGCGAGACCGGCTCCGGCAAAGAGGTGTTTGCGTCGAAGATTCACGAGTTGAGCCGGCGCCGCGGCCGCGCGATGGTTCGCGTCAACTGCGCGGCCATCCCGGCGACGCTGATCGAAAGCGAGCTGTTCGGCCGTGAGAAAGGTGCGTATACGGGCGCCCTGTCGCGCCAGGTCGGGCGCTTCGAGCTTGCCGACGGATCGACGATGTTCCTGGACGAGATCGGTGATCTGCCAATCGACGTCCAGGTCAAGCTTCTACGCGTGCTCGAGGACAGGCAGTTCGAGCGGCTGGGTAGTTCGAAGTCCACGAAAGTCGACGTGCGAATCATTGCCGCGACGCACCGCGATCTGGAGAAACGGATCGAGGCGGACCAGTTCCGGGAAGACCTGTATTACCGGCTGAACGTCTTCCCGATTCGGGTACCGCCATTACGCGAACGCACTGAGGACATCCCGATGCTGGTATGGCGCTTCGTCGAGGAGTTCTCGTCGGCGTTCGGGAAGCGCATCGAGTCGATCTCGAAAGACAACATCGAGATGCTGCAACGATACGCATGGCCAGGAAATGTCCGCGAGCTGCGCAACCTCGTGGAGCGTGCGATGATCGCCACCAACGGCCCTCGTTTGACGATTGCGTTGCCGCAAGCGTCCTCCGCCAGCAACAGACGCAGCGTCAGGCTGGCAGACGTGGAGAAGGAGCACATCAAGAGCGTGCTCGATGGTACGAGGTGGCGGATTCGCGGCGCCGGCGGCGCCGCCGATCAACTCGGGCTCAAGGCGACGACGCTCGAGACGCGGATGGCAAAGCTGGGGCTCCAGCGCCCGCGTCACTGACTCCGGTATTTGGGGCTGCCTCCGTGATTCGGGGGACAAGTGCGAGCTCGCGTGCCCGGCTGCTATATCGCGGAATCGCGACAAGTCGAATCTGCGCAGCAGCATAGCGCTGCCACGCCAGGCCGGTATCCACTTGGTACGTCTGCTGCTTTTCGCAAGCACGTGGTGCGTCTCGCCGTTGTGTTGGCCCCGCCGGTACACGGCACACAGCAACTCGTTCACGCCTTGCGATTCCTGGCTCTGCCGACCAGCTTCGAACCGGGCTGCCTTGGGTGCCGGGTGTCGACCGACGAGGGCGACGAGTCCCTTGTGCGGTACGAGGAGGAGTGGGCAACCGAAGAGGCGATGCGCCTACACGTCCTTTCGGAGCGGTTTACGCAGTTTCTCGAAGTACTCGAATCCGTCCCGGAGGCACCGCGGGTTCAGTTCGACTTCGTCTCGCAAACGCGCGGGCTGGACTACGTCGAAGAGGTGCGCAGGAACGACCGGTCGCCCGGAACCAGATCCGGCGTGTAGTCGCCTCTCACAGCACCGGAGGTAGCTTTCCGCTAAGCGAGGAACATCATGGGCGACGGCGAAGGGCCCGTTCAGACAGCGGTTCCAATCTCCGCGGTACTGGCCGACATCGACGGCACGCTTGTCACTCAGGACAAGGCGCTGACCGAGCGCGCGATCGTGGCCGTGCGCGAGCTGCGGAAGCGCGGAATCGTCTTCACGATCTGCAGCAGCCGCTCACCCCGCGGCCTGCAAAAGCTGGTCGAGCCGCTTCAGCTGACAATGCCGATGGCGGCATTCAATGGCGGCGTGATCGTGCTCCCCGACTTGTCCGTGCTCGACGAGCGGGCGCTGCCTGAGTACATCGTGCCCGCAATCGTGGAGGCCATCGAGGCGCACGGTCTCGACGTCTGGATCTACAGCGCGGCCGACTGGTACGTCCGCTCCCGTGGGGCCCCACGCGTGGATCGCGAGGCCTCGACCAGTCAGCAGGAGCCCACGGTGGTGACTACGTTCGACGACGTGCTCAATGGCGTCGTCAAGATCGTCGGCGTCAGCACCGACCACGACCACGTCGCCGCGTGTGAAGCGCAGCTGCAGAAAGTGTTCGGCACGCAGGTCGCTGCCGCGCGATCCCAGCCCTTCTACCTTGACGTGACGCACCCCACGGCAAACAAGGGGACGGTCGTCGAGCGGCTGGCGCGATACCTGAAAATACCGGTAGAGGCGATCGCGACGATCGGCGACCAGCCCACGGACGTGATGATGTTCAAGCGCAGCGGCCTGAGCATCGCCATGGGCAACGCGCACGAGGACGTGCAGCGGCAGGCGACGCACGTGACCACGTCCCACAACGACGAGGGTTTCGCCCACGCCGTGGACCAGTTCATCCTGCCGAGGGCCGAAGCGGCGAAGACCGACGCGTTGAAGGCCACCGGGCAGCTCCATCGGCTGGGCCAGAGCCTGTGGCTCGACAACATCACACGCGATCTGCTGACGAGCGGGACGCTCCAGAAATACATCGACAACCTGTCGGTCACCGGGCTCACGTCGAATCCGACGATCTTCGAGCAGGCGATCAAGAACAGCTCCGCGTACGATCCAGTGATCGTGGCCAAGCGCGCGCAGGGCAAATCGGGCGAAGCGCTTTTCTTCGAACTCGCGTTCGAAGACATCAGGCGTGCGGCCGATCTGTTTCGACCGATTTACGACCGAACCAACGGCATGGACGGCTGGGTGTCGCTCGAGGTCTCGCCGCTACTTGCGAACGACACCGACAGGACCATTGCGGCCGCCAAGACCCTTGCCCTCGGGCGGGCCGGTCGTCCGAACGTGATGATCAAAATCCCCGGGACCACGGAAGGGCTGCCCGCGATCGAAGAGGCCATCTACGCCGGCATCCCGGTCAACGTGACGCTGCTGTTTTCGCGCGAGCACTATTTCGCCGCCGCTGAAGCGTTCCTGCGCGGCATGGAACGGCGGATCGATGCCGGGCTGAGGCCGGACGTCGCATCGGTGGCCTCGGTGTTCGTGAGCAGGTGGGACTCCGCAGTGGCCGCCGAAGTGCCAGAGGCGCTGCATAATCAGCTCGGTATCGCGATGGCCAAGCGCACCTATAAAGCGTATCGGGCGCTCCTCAGCTCGCCGCGATGGCAGCGGGTCTACAACGCCGGCGCCAGGCCGCAGCGGCTCCTGTGGGCCAGCACAGGCACCAAGGACCCCGCGGTGTCCGACGTGCTGTACATCAAGGCGCTGGCCGCACCCTTCACGGTCAACACGATCCCCGAGAAAACGTTGATCGCGCTTGCCGACCATGGCGAGCTCTCAGGGCTTCTGCCGGCCAACGGAGGCGACTGCGAGGAGGTGTTGAAACGCTTCTCCAGCGCCGGCGTGGATCTGCAGGCCCTTTCGACACGGCTGCAGGAAGAGGGCGCCGCATCGTTCGCCAAATCGTGGGTGTCGTTGATGGCGGTGATTGCGTCGAAGAGCGCGACGCTTACGGCAGTAAGGTAGAGGTTCGTCACCTGAGACAAGGAGACACGTGATGCGGGTGCTGGTTGTGGACGTCGGGGGGACGAACGTGAAGATTCTCGCGACCGGCGAGAAGGAACCGCGGAAGCTGCTGTCCGGCCGGAAGCTGACGCCGGAGGCGATGGTCTCCGGGGTCAAGGAACTGGCCGGCGATTGGACGTACGACGCGGTGGCGATTGGCTACCCAGGACGGATCCTCGATGGCCGCATCGGTGTGGAACCGAAGAACCTCGGCCCTGGGTGGGTCGGGTTCGACTTCGGGGCCGCGTTCGGATGTCCCGTCCAACTCATGAACGATGCCGCGATGCAGGCGCTCGGCAGCTATAAGAGCGGACTGTTGCTCTTCCTGGGTCTCGGAACGGGCCTGGGCTCTGCGTTGGTGGCAAACGGCGTCGTGATCCCGATGGAGCTGGCACACCTGTCGTTCAAGCGTCGCACCTACGAGGAATACCTCGGCGTCCGTGCCCTGGAACGACTGGGAAGGAAGAAGTGGCAGAAGCACGTCGAGTTCGTGACGAATCGGTTGTTCGAGGCGCTCCACCCGGATGACATCGTCCTTGGGGGCGGGAATGCGAAGAAACTGAAGAAACTGCCGAAGGGCTGCCGGCTCGGCGACAACTCCTACGCGTTCATCGGAGGCTTCCGGCTGTGTGAGAACGCGTCACCGAAGCGCCCGTCCGCAAAAGCACGGGCCGTCAAGCGGCCAGCTGCTCGCGGAGATGTGCCGGAAGCCGCGGCATGAGCCTGGGCCCCGTGAAGTCAGCCAGCGCCGGCCGACTCACTCAGCAACCGGCCTGGAAAGCGCTCGAAGAGCATTATCGGAACATCCGCGACGTGCATCTGCGCAAGCTGTTCGCGCGCGACCCTGAACGCGGTGAACGGCTTGTGTTGGACGCCGCGGGCCTCTATCTCGATTACTCGAAGAACCGTGCCACCGACGAGACCGTGGCGCTCCTGGTCCGCCTCGCGGAGGACTGTGGCCTGCGGGCCCGAATCGACGCGATGTTCCAGGGCGACCCGATCAACGTCTCGGAGAATCGCGCCGTACTCCACGTCGCGTTGCGTGCTCCGCGCGACGCCTCGATCCTCGTCGACGGAAAAAACGTTGTCACCGACGTGCACGCCGTGCTGGACCGGATGGCGGACTTTGCCAATCGTGTGCGCGGCGGCTCATGGACCGGATTCACGGGAAAGCGGATACGCAACATCGTCAACATCGGCATCGGCGGCTCCGATCTCGGGCCAGTCATGGCGTATGAGGCGCTGCGACACTATAGCGACCGAAGCCTCACGCTGCGGTTCGTCTCGAACATCGACGGCACGGACTTCATCGAATCGGTTCGCGATCTCGACCCCGAGGCGACGCTCTTCATCGTGTCGTCGAAGACGTTCGCGACGCTCGAAACGATGACCAACGCCCGGACCGCCCGCGAATGGCTGCTGGCCCGGGCAGGAGGCGATGCGGCCTCGGTCGCGAAGCACTTCGTGGCCGTCTCCACCAATGCCACGGAAGTGACGACGTTCGGCATCGACACGGCGAACATGTTCGGCTTCTGGGACTGGGTCGGCGGACGCTACTCCATGGAGTCCGCCATCGGCCTCTCGACGATGCTGGCGATTGGCCCGGATCACTTCAGGGCGATGCTCGGCGGCTTTCACGAGATGGACGAGCACTTTCGCACCGCGCCCTTCGCGAAGAACGTTCCGGTGCTGATGGCGCTTCTCGGGATCTGGAACACCAACTTCCTGGGCGCTCATACGGTCGCGGTGCTCCCGTACGAGCAGTACCTCAGGCGGTTTCCCGCCTATCTCCAGCAGTTGACGATGGAGAGTAACGGGAAGCACGTGACACTCAACGGGGATGACGTGTCGTGCGATACCAGTCCGGTCTACTGGGGGGAGCCGGGCACGAACGGCCAGCACTCCTTCTATCAGCTGATCCATCAGGGGACGCGGCTCATCCCGTGCGACTTCATTGCGTTCAGCGAGACGCTCAACCCTCTCGGTCAGCACCACGAGATTCTGCTCGCCAATGTATTCGCGCAGGGCGAGGCGCTGGCCTTCGGCAAGACACGCGACGCGGTGCGCGCCGAAGGCTCGCCCGAGTGGCTCGTTCCGCATCGGACGTTCGAGGGGAACCGGCCGTCCAACACGCTTCTGCTCCCGCGACTCACGCCTGCCGCGCTCGGACGGCTCGTCGCACTCTACGAGCACATCGTCTTCACGCAGGGCGTGATCTGGAACGTCGATTCGTTCGATCAGTGGGGCGTCGAGCTGGGCAAAGTGCTTGCGCAGCGCATCATCCCGGAGCTCGACCCCAGCGCGCCTGGCGCCGCTGAATCACGACAGCTCGACAAACGCACTCATCCGGCGCTACCGGAAAGCCAAGGAAGGGGCGTCGTGACTGTGAAACTGGCCGCGTCGCTCCTTGCGGCCGACTTTGGCCGGCTGGGCGAGCAAGTCGCCGAAGTCGAGCCGGCCGGTGCCGATCGGCTGCACGCCGATGTGATGGACGGCCGATTCGTGCCCAATCCGACCGGCGGGATGCCCGGGCTCACGTGGCTGCGACGGGTGTCGCATCTGCACCGTGGATGGAGGGATCAATGTCACGACGGCTCCGCTCGTCGTCGACGCAGGAGCCAACGTGCTGGTGGCCGGGACGGCGATTGTCGGGGACAGTGACGGAGTGGCCGCAGCGGTGAAGCGGTTACGGGCCGCGATCATCCGCGGAGAACTGAGCCCCACGGTTTCATAGCGTGTTCTGAGGAGGAGTTCGTCATGCAGCTCGGAATGATCGGTCTCGGCCGCATGGGCGCCAACATGGTGCGCCGTCTCGTGCGCAATCGCCATACGTGCGTCGTGTACGACCGCAACACTGGCGCGGTCACGGAGCTCGCATCGGAAGGCGCCGAGGGAGCGGCGTCACTCGCGGAGCTCGTGCAGAAGCTCAGCAAGCCTCGAGCCATCTGGTTGATGGTCCCCGCGGCAGTCGTGGACGCGGCCATCAACGATCTGCTGCCGCTGCTCGAGCCCGACGACATCCTGATCGACGGCGGCAATTCGTATTACGTCGACGACATCCGGCGGGCGAAAGAGCTGACCGCGAAGAAGATTCACTACGTCGACGTGGGAACCAGCGGAGGCGTCTGGGGCCTCGAGCGCGGTTACTGCATGATGATTGGCGGCGAACCGGCCACTGTCGCGCATCTCGATCCACTCTTCGTGTCGCTCGCACCAGGCATCGGCGAGATCCCCCGAACCCCAGGTCGCAAGCCCGCCACCGGTACCGCCGAGCAGGGGTACCTCCACTGCGGACCGAACGGCGCCGGGCACTTCGTCAAGATGGTGCACAACGGCATCGAGTACGGCCTCATGGCGGCCTATGCCGAGGGGATGGGCATCCTGCGCGCCGCCAACGTCGGCAAGCAGACGCACGCCGTGGACGCCGAGACGACGCCGCTACGCGACCCCGCGCATTATCAGTACAACATCGACCTCGGCGAAGTGGCCGAGGTGTGGCGGCGGGGAAGCGTCATCGCATCGTGGCTGCTGGACCTCACGGCCATTTCACTGCTGGAGGATCCGTCGCTGTCGAAGTTCGCAGGCCGCGTGTCCGACTCCGGCGAGGGACGCTGGACGATCATGGCGGCGATCGACGAGGCGGTGCCGGCGCCGGTGCTCACGGCGGCGCTCTACGCGCGCTTCAGCTCGCGCGGAGAAGCGGACTTCCAGAACAAGCTGCTCTCGGCGATGCGCTTCCAGTTCGGCGGACATCACGAGAAGGCGGCGCACGAAGTGAACGCGTGACCACGGGATCGAGATGAGCGGCACACACTCCGACGCGCTCGTGTTTTTCGGAGCCACGGGCGATCTCGCATACAAGAAGATCTTCCCCTCGCTGCAGGCGATGGCCAGGCGCGGGCAGCTCGAGGTTCCCGTGATCGGCGTGGCGAAGGCGGGCTGGACGCTAGACCAGATGCGCGCGCGGGCGCAGGACAGTGTCGAGAAGCACGGCGGCCTGGACCGGGCCGCGTTCGACAAGCTGTCCGGACTGCTGCAGTACGTCGATGGGGACTACAAGGACCCGTCGACCTTCGACACACTTCGACGCGAGCTCGGAAGCGCAGAGCATCCCGCGCACTACCTCGCGATCCCGCCCCCGCTGTTTGGACCAGTCGTCGAGCAACTCGATCGATCGGCATGCACACGCGGTGCCCGGGTCGTCGTTGAGAAACCGTTCGGCCAGGATCTCGCCTCGGCGCGCGACCTGAATCGGATCCTGCTCGGGTCGTTCGTCGAGCGCGACATCTTCCGGATCGACCACTATCTCGGAAAGCGACCGGTCAACAACATCGTGTTCTCTCGCTTCACGAATCCGGTCCTCGAGGCCTTCTGGAATCGAACCTACGTCGAGAGCGTGCAGATCACGATGGCGGAGAACTTTGGCATCCAGGGACGCGGCGGCTTCTACGACGCGACGGGGGCGATCCGCGACGTCGTTCAGAATCACCTCTTTCAGCTCTTGAGCAGTCTGGCGATGGAGCCGCCCGCGAGGATGGATGGCGAGTCTCTGCGGGACGAAAAGGTGAAGGTTCTGAAGTCCGTTTCGGCCCTGGACGCACAGGACGTCATTCGTGGACAGTTCCGCGGCTACCGGCAGGAGCCTGGCGTCGCCGCCGATTCGCAGGTCGAGACGTTCGCCGCAGTTCGGCTCCGTATCGATTCGGTGCGGTGGCACGGCGTCCCGTTTTACATCCGCGCCGGAAAGTGCCTCCCGCTGACGTGCACAGAAGTCGTCGTTCGCTTGCGGCGGCCTCCCACGGCATTCCTGTTCCCGGACGCGGCTCCGCTGCCGAACTACTTCCGGTTTCAAATCGTTCCGCGGCAGACGATCGCGTTCGGCGTCACGGCGATGGATGAGGGCGACCAGATGATCGGCCAGCGAACCGAGCTCGTCGCCAGCCGGCAGCCTGGCGCTCACGAGAGAGACGCCTACGACCGCGTCCTGAGCGACGCGCTCGAGGGAGACACCGAGCTGTTTGCGCGGATGGACTACGTCGAAGAAGCGTGGCGCATCGTCGATCCCGTGTTGAAGATGAACACCCCAATTCGCGACTACGAGCCGGGGACCTGGGGTCCGGTCGACCCTGTTCAGGACGTCGTGCCCCCTGGAGGCTGGGCCAACCCGACGAAAAGGGCGGAAGTGTCGGTTCATGGCTGATATCAGCGGAAGGAGTCGAAAGGAATCCGCTGAACTCGAGCGCCTGGAAGCCGGGAGTGAGTGGGATGCGCCCTGGAGACGGTGGGGCCCTTACCTCAGCGAGCGGCAGTGGGGAACCGTTCGTGAGGACTACAGTCAGGACGGCGACGCATGGAATCACTTCACGCACGAACACGCGCGGTCGCGCGCCTACCACTGGGGAGAGGACGGGCTCGCGGGGTTCTCCGACCTGAAGCAGCGGCTGTGTTTCGCGCTGGCGCTGTGGAACGGCAAGGACCCCATTCTGAAAGAGCGGCTGTTCGGGTTGAACAATGCCGAGGGGAACCACGGCGAGGACGTGAAGGAATACTACTCGTACCTTGATTCCACGCCGACCCATTCGTACATGAAGTGGCTGTGCAGTACCCGCAGGCCGCGTTCCCGTACGAGGACCTCCTGGACACAAATGCGCGTCGCACGCGCCAGGACTTCGAGTACGAGCTCATCGACACCGGCGTGTTCGACGACGCCCGCTACTTCGACGTGTTCGTCGAATACGCGAAGTCCTCTCCGGAGGACTGCTTCATTCTGATCACGGTCGCGAACCGGGGCCCCGAGACCGCGACGGTTCATCTGTTGCCGACCCTGTGGTTCCGCAACACGTGGAGCTGGTGGCCGGAGACGAAGAAGCCTGGCCTGGCGGCGGCACAAGCCTCCACTGGCACGAGCGCCGTGAAGGCGTCGCACCCCGAAGTGGGCGATCGATGGCTCTACTGCGATGGAGCACCGCGGCTGCTGTTCACCGAGAACGAGACCAATACCGAGCGACTCTTCGACACGCCTAATGCCTGCCCCCACGTCAAGGACGCGTTCCACGCCTTTGTCGTGCACAACAAGGCCGACGCCGTCAACCCGGCGCAGGTCGGCACGAAGGCCGCGGCTCACTACCTCCTCGAGGTCGGTGCCGGCCAGTCGGTGACGGTGCGACTCTGCCTCACCGGCTCGTCGCAGTCACGTCCGTTCGCCGCCTTCGAGAAGACACTCGAGGCGAGGCGCAGCGAGGCGGACGAGTTTTACCGCTGCCACACGCCAGAGTCTGCCAGCGAAGACGCCGCGCAAGTCATACGACAAGCGTTTGGAGGCCTGTTCTGGACGAAGCAGGTACTTCTTCTTCGACGTCAACATGTGGCTCCGAGAACATGGCGTGCACCCGCTCCACTCGCCTGCGTCGGTGTCGACCAGGAACCGTCACTGGTTCCACATGCTCAACGACGACATCATCTCGATGCCAGACAAGTGGGAGTACCCGTGGTATGCCGCCTGGGATCTCGCCTTTCACGCGGTCGCGCTGACCGGCGTCGACCCGGACTTTGCGAAGCATCAGCTCAGCCTGATGTTGAAGCCACGGTATCAGCATCCCAACGGTCAGCTGCCGGCCTACGAGTGGAACTTTGGTGACGTCAACCCGCCGGTGCATGCGTGGGCGACGATGGGCCAATACCGCATGGAGCAGGCGAGCCGCGGCAAAGGGGACCTCGAGTTCCTCAAGCGTGCCTTCAACAAGCTCGTCGTCAACTTCACGTGGTGGGTCAATCGCAAGGACCGCCTGGGAAAGAACGTGTTCGAGGGGGGCTTCCTCGGCCTCGACAACATCGGCGTCTTCGACCGCAGCGCCGAGCTGCCCACCGGAGGCCACCTCGAGCAGGCCGACGGCACGGCATGGATGGCGATGTACTGCCAGAACATGCTGGAGATCGCCATCGAGTTGGCGACCCACGACGCCAGTTACGAGGAGCTTGCCTACAAGTTTGCGGAGCACCTGTTGTGGATCGGCGCCGCCATGAACAGGGTTGGCGACGACGGCATGTGGGACGAAGAAGACGGCTTCTACTACGACGTCCTGCGGTTGCCGGACGGACGGGCGACGCGCCTCAAAGTCCGCTCGCTCGTCGGGCTGCTGCCCCTCTGCGCAACGACGGTCATCGAAGCGGAGCAGAGCGAGCGCGTGCCGCGGGTGGTGGCGGCGCTCGCGCTGCGCCTCCGCCAGATTCCTGAACTCTCGGGCTGCATTCACCCGGCTGCTCCCGAGAACGAGGGTTCTTCGGGCCGGACCATCGCGGCGGTCGTGGCTCCAGACCGGTTGCGGCGAATCCTCTCACGCATGCTGGACGAACAGGAGTTCCTGAGCCCCTTCGGCATCCGCTCGCTGTCGCGTTGGCACGACGCGCATCCATACGCCGTGCGTGCGGACGGGAAGGATTACCAGGTCTCGTATCAGCCGGCGGAGTCGGAGAGCGCGATGTTCGGCGGGAACTCCAACTGGCGCGGCCCGGTGTGGGTCCCGATGAACGTCCTCCTGATTCGCGCGCTGGTCCACTTCCATGCCTACCACGGCGATTCGTTCCGTGTGGAATGTCCGACGGGCTCCGGCACGCTGATGACGCTCTCCGAGGTGGCCGCCGAGATCTCCGGTCGCCTGCAACGCATCTTCCTGCGTGACGAGGCGGGTCGGCGTCCGGTGTTCGGCGGCACGGAGAAATTCCAGACCGACCCGCACTGGCGCGACTGCATTCCGTTCTACGAGTACTTCCACGGCGACAATGGCGCCGGCCTCGGCGCCAGCCACCAGACCGGCTGGACCGCACTCGTGGCGGCGCTCGCAACAGAACCCATCGCACCGTTGGTGTCGGACGAGCGTCGAGTTCGCCGCGATCGGCAGCCATGAAGCTCGATGTGCTGGACGACGTCGAATCGGTAGCGCGTCACGCGGCCGAGGTCATCGCCGGCGAGGCGCGAGCGGCGGTGGAGGCCCGTGGCCGCTTCGTGGTCGCGATCAGCGGCGGCCGAACGCCGTGGCTGATGCTGCGCGCGCTGAGTGCTCTGGACGTGCCGTGGCAGAACGTCCACGTGCTGCAAGCGGACGAACGGATAGCCCCCGCGGGTCACGAAGACCGGAATCTGACACAGATGCGCGCGAGCCTGCTGGCACAAGGTGAAGTTGGTCAGGCGCAGCTCCATGCGATGCCCGTGGAATCGGTCGATCTCGGCAAGGCGGCCGGGCGCTATGCGGCGACCCTGGTCGAACTCGCCGGGTCACCGCCGATTCTCGATCTCGTCCATCTTGGATTGGGTCCCGACGGCCACACCGCGTCGCTGGTTCCGGGGGATGCGGTACTCGACGTCACCGACAGGGACGTCGCCCTCACCGGCGTGTACCAGGGACGGCGCCGGATGACGCTGACCTATCCGGCCCTCAACCGGGCGCGGCGCCTGCTCTGGCTGATCACCGGCGAAGACAAGGCGGCCATGCTCGTCCGCCTGTGCCGCGGGGATTCGAGCATTCCCGCCGGACGCGTACGACAGGACCACGCCGTGGTGCTCGCGGACCGCGCCGCGGCGGGTCGCATGGAAGCGTCGTCGATGGGCGGCGCGGGAAGGGTGTGAGGGTGACTCGATCTCCGCACGGCACGAGCTTTCCCCTCGGCGCCACGGTCTATCCGAGTGGCGTCAACTTCAGCGTCTTCTCGAAGCGCGCCACCGGCGTGCAGTTGCTCCTGTTCGATCGCGTAGACGCTGAGCAGCCCGCGCACGTCATCGACCTCAATCCTCGGCATCAGCGGTCGTATCACTACTGGCACGCCTTCGTGCCCGATATCGCCGCAGCGCAGCTCTACGGCTATCGTGTCGATGGATCGTTCGATCCGGAGCGCGGATATCGTTTCGATCGCGACAAGGTTCTGCTCGATCCGTACGGAAAGTGCGTGGCGCGGCCTCTGGGTTGGAGCCGCGCGGCGGCGCGCGCGCCGGGAGACAACTGCGCCACCGCCCTGAAGAGCGTGGTCGCAGATCCGGGAGCGTACGATTGGGAGGGCGACCGTCCACCTCACACCCACTTTGCGAGGACGGTTGTCTACGAGATGCACGTGGGCGCCTTCACCCGGCACCCCAACTCCGGCGTCGCGGCGCCGAAGCGCGGAACGTATCAAGGCGTGATCGACAAGATTCCGTACCTGAAGGACTTGGGCATCACCGCTGTCGAACTGTTGCCCGTGTTCGCCTTCGACGACCAGGATGCGCCGGGAGGCGTGAACGACTGGGGATACCAGCCGGCTTCGTTCTTCGCGCCCCATGGTGCGTACAGCTCGCGCCCCGATGCGCTCGGCGCACTCGACGAGTTCCGGGACATGGTCAAGGCCCTCCACCGCGCCGGCATCGAAGTCATTCTCGACGTGGTCTACAACCACACCACCGAAGGCGGTGCCGACGGTCCGACGATGTGCTTCCGCGGGTTCGGCAACGACGCCTACTACATCCTGGACGACCCCGGGTCACGTTTCGCCGACTACAGCGGCTGCGGCAACACGCTGAACGCCAACCACTCGATCGTGCGCCGGCTGATTCTCGACAGCCTGCACTACTGGGTGACCGAGATGCACGTGGACGGCTTCCGCTTCGATCTGGCCTCGATCCTGGCCCGCGACGAGAGCGGGCGCCCGATGGCCACGCCACCGCTGCTCTGGGATATCGAGACGGACCCGGTGTTCGCCAACGTCAAGTTGATCGCGGAAGCGTGGGACGCCGCCGGCCTCTATCAGGTCGGCTCGTTCATCGGGGATCGCTGGAAGGAATGGAACGGCAAGTTTCGTGACGACATCAGAGCCTTTCTGAAAAGCGATGCCGGCACCGTCCATGCCCTGGCGTTTCGGTTGACCGGCAGCCCCGACGTGTTCGGGCACGAGGAGCGCGAGGCGGAGCAGAGCATCAACTTCGTCACCTGCCATGACGGCTTCACGCTGAACGACGTCGTCTCCTACAACACCAAGCACAACGAGGCGAACGGTCACGACAATCTCGATGGCGCATTCGACAACCTGAGCTGGAACTGCGGTGTCGAAGGACCGTCCGACGATCCCGCCGTGGAGCGGCTCCGTAACCGCCAGGTGAAGAACTTCCTCACACTGACGATGCTCTCGGTGGGGACGCCGATGCTGCTGATGGGCGATGAGGTGCGGCGCACGCAGCGCGGCAACAACAACGCCTACTGCATCAACGATGAGACCACGTGGTTCGACTGGGATCTCGTGGCCAGGCATGCCGACGTACACCGATTCGCGAAGGAGCTCATCGCGCTTCGCCTCAGTCGCAGTCTTCCGATCGAGCGAGCGGACATGACGCTGCGCGAGATGCTGCAGCACCAGCCTCTCACATGGCACGGCGTCAAGCTGCACGAACCGGACTGGGGCAGCGACTCACACACGCTGGCGGCGACCACCCGTCTGCTGGGCGATCAGGCTCAGCTCCACGTGATCGCCAACGCCTATTGGGAGGCGCTTTCGTTCGAGATCCCTCCTGCTGGCGAGGGGAGCGATGGGTGGCGGCGCATCATCGATACGTCGCTGTCTTCGCCCGACGATGTGCGCGCCTGGGCGGACGCGCCGCCGGTGCAAGGCTCGGCGTATGCCGTCCAGCCCCGGTCCGTGGTGCTGCTGATCGCGGCGGCGACCACCTGAAAGAGGCACCATGACCACAACCACGGTCTCTGACACCCAGACGGCGCAGCTCGCCATTAACACCATCCGGACCTTGTCGATGGATGCGGTCCAGGCGGCCAATTCGGGGCATCCGGGCACTCCGATGGCGCTGGCGCCGCTGGTCTACACCCTCTGGAATCGCGTCATGCGCTTCGATCCCGAGGATCCGATCTGGCCCGGCCGCGACCGCTTCGTGCTCTCGAACGGCCACGCGTCGATGCTGCTCTGGTCGCTGCTCCACCTGACCGGGACACGCGCCGTGAATGCCGACTACGAGCGGCTGGGTGATCCGTCGGTGACCCTCGATGACATCCGGCGGTTCCGTCAGCTGGGCAGCAAAGCCCCTGGGCACCCCGAGTACCCGCATGGTCTCTGGTGTGGAAACGACCACTGGCCCATTGGGGCAAGGCATCGCGACCAGCGTGGGCATGGCGATCGGGGAGCGGTGGCTTGCCGATCGCTACAACCGTCCGGGCTTCGAGCTGTTCGACTACAACACTTACGCTGTCTGCGGCGACGGCTGCTTGATGGAAGGCGTAGGCGCCGAAGCCGCGTCGCTGGCCGGCCACCTCGGTCTCGATCACCTCTGCTGGATCTTCGACAACAACCGCATCACCATCGAAGGCAGCACCGACATCACGTTCACCGAGGACGTCGCGACCCGCTTCCTTGCCTACGGATGGAACGTCCTGCGCGTCGGCGATGCCAACGACATCGAGCGGATCGAACACGCCCTCCGCGTGTTTCAGCAGACCAAGGACAGGCCGACGCTCATCGTCCTCGACAGCAGCATCGGGTACGGCTCACCGAACAGGCAGGGCACCGCCGCCGCTCACGGCGAACCGCTTGGCGATGAGGAGATACGCCTCACCAAACGTGTGTACGGCTGGCCGGAGGACGCGAAGTTCCTCGTGCCCGACGGTGTCCGCGAGCATTTCGCCGCCGGCGTGGGACGGCGCGGAGCCGACGCACGAAGCGCGTGGACCCAGCTGTTCGCGGCATATCGATCGACGTATCCGGATCTCGCGACCGAGCTCGACCAGATCCAGCGCCGTGTGCTTCCGGCGAACTGGGATCGTGACCTTCCGGTCTTCCCGGCCGATCCGAAGGGGCTCGCAGGGCGCGAGGCGTCGGGCAGGGTCCTCAACGTCCTGGCGCAGAATGTTCCATGGTTCCTCGGTGGCTCGGCAGATCTGGGCCCATCGAACAAGACCACGCTCACGTTCGCCGGCGCCGGAGATCTGCAAGCCGCCAGTCCCGGCGGCAGGAATCTGCACTTCGGCGTTCGCGAGCATGCGATGGGGTCGATCATGAACGGGCTGTCGCTGACGAAGCTGCGGCCGTTTGGCGCGACGTTCTTCATCTTCAGCGACTACCTGCGGCCGGCGATGCGGCTCTCCGCGCTGATGGAGCTGCCCACGGTGTTCGTCTTCACGCACGACGCGCTGAGTGACGGCGAGGACGGCCCGACCCATCAGCCGGTCGAGCACCTGGCATCGCTTCGTGCGATTCCGGGTCTCGTCACGCTGCGGCCCGGCGACGCCAACGAAGTGGTGGAGGCGTACCGTTACCTCATGCCGCTGCGCCATGAGCCGGCCGTGTTGGTCCTGTCGCGACATCCGCTGCCGACGATCGATCGGAGCAAATACGCGTCGGCCGCTGGCGTGGCGCGCGGTGCGTACGTCCTGGCGGATCCGCCGGACGGCAAGCCTGAGGTGATTCTGATCGCGACTGGCAGCGAGGTGACGCTGGCGGTGGAAGCGCACGAAAGGCTCAACGTCGATGGCGTGCGCTCGCGCGTCGTGTCGATGCCGTCCTGGGATATCTTCGAGCATCAGCCGAAGGATACCGCGACAGCGTCCTGCCCCCGGCGATCACGGCGCGCGTGGCGATCGAGCAGGCGTCCGCTTTTGGCTGGGAGCGCTACGTCGGCTCGACGGGCCGCGTCATCGGCATGCAGACATTCGGCGCCTCGGCGCCGCTCAAGGAGCTGATGAAGGAGTATCGGCTTTACGGTCGACAACGTGGTCGCCGAGGCCAAGGCTCAATTGGCGCCGGTCGGTTAGTTCAGCGAACGGATAGCTGAGCCGCCTCTATAATGGCGGCCAGTCGCGCCTCGACTAACCACCAACGATCGATCCACCGATATGGCTGGAGGAGTGCCTCACAAGTCCGACTGCCCGTTGTGCCCCGTGACAGAAGGCCTGTGTTTCTGGGGTGAACTGAAGCCGTACAACCCCTGGTACCGGAAGCTCCTGCCCTGGCTGTCCGTGGTGGCGCTGACCATCGTCGCGGTCGTGTGGCTCGAGCAGCGTCAGCCGCCCAACGGGCTCGTGTTCGTGATCAGCACGATCTTGCTCGCGTTTGCAGCAGCAGGCTTTGCCAGTGCCTTCTGGGGCTGCAACCGTTGCGTCGTCCGCGTCTGGGGCGATATTTAGCTCGCCGGCGCCTGATCACGTTCCGCTGGTGACCTCGCGTCACCGATCCCCGCCGATCCACGTATGCTACTGAGCCGATGTCGCTCGCTGGCCATACGCTCGGCCCTTACGAAATCGTGGCACGGATCGGCGCCGGCGGGATGGGCGAGGTCTACCGGGCGGTGGACACGAGGCTCGGCCGCGAGATCGCGCTGAAGCTGCTGCCGTCAGAAACCGCGGCGGATCCCGAACGGCTGACGCGCTTTCGCCGCGAGGCGCGGGCCGCCGCGGCGCTGAACCATCCCAACGTGGTGACGGTGTACTCGGTGGAGGAAAGCGGCGGTGTCCACTTTCTCACCATGGAGCTGGTAGACGGCCAGCCGCTTCACGAACTGATTCCGGCAAGCGGTTTGCCCGCATCCCGAGTGATCCAGCTGGCCGCGGTCATCGCCGATGCGGTGGCCGCCGCGCACGACAAGGGGCTGGTGCACCGCGACTTGAAGCCAGCCAACATCATGCTGACCCGCGATGAGCGGGTGAAGATCCTGGATTTCGGCCTGGCCAAGGACCTGCGCGCTGCCGGTCCGGACGACGCGACGATGGCCGTCCACGACCTGACGCAGCCGGGCATGGTGATGGGGACGCCATCCTACATGTCGCCAGAGCAACTGGCGGGACAGACCGTGGACCACCGTACGGACATCTTCTCCCTGGGCGTCGTCATGTACGAGATGACCACCGGCCGGCGCCCGTTTCAGGGCCGTTCGTCGGTCGAACTGGCCGCCTCGATTCTGCGGGATCCTGCCCCAACGCTGACCAAGGCCGACGTTCCACCGGCGCTCGCGAAGCTGATTGGACAATGCCTGGCCAAGAGTGCCGTCGATCGGGTGCAGACGGCAGGACTGCTGGCCGGCGAGCTGCGCGCGGCCTTGCCGGGGCCCCATCCGGCCAACCTCGCGCCAGCCGCCACGTCCGTGGCCGTGCTGCCGTTTGCAAACCTGAGCGCCGACAAGGAGCAGGAGTACTTCAGCGACGGCCTGGCGGAGGAGATCATCAGCCTCCTGGCGCAGGTGGACGGGCTGAAGGTGATTGCTCGCACGTCGTCGTTCGCGTTCCGCGGCAAGGAAGAGGACATCCGCGGGATTGCCGCGGCGCTGAACGTGACGCACGTGCTCGAAGGCAGCGTGCGCCGGGCGGGAGAGCGCGTGCGCGTCACGGCGCAGCTCGTTGCCGGCGACGACGGCGCCCGCGTCTGGAGTCAACGATACGACCGCGAGCTGCGCGACATCCTGGCGGTGCAGGACGAGATCGCGGCGGCCATCACCAGCGCGCTGCGCATTACCTTGTCGGGACCGGTGGCGTCGCCGCGCTACACGCCGGCCCTTCCGGCCTACGAGGAATATCTGAAGGCCAAATACAACCTGGCGCGAGTGACGCCCGAGTCGCTGGAACTCGCGAGGCAGTGCTACGAGCGCGCGATCGCCGTGGATCCCCGGTTCGGTCTGGCGCATGTGGGGCTTGGATTCTATTGGCTGGCCGCGACGATCTTCGGTCACATCCCGGCCCACCAGGCGGTGCCGGCAGTGCGCGCGGCCGTTCGCCGCGCGCTGGAGATCGACGGCTCGATTCCTGAAGCGCACGCACTGCTGGGGTATGCGGCGGCGTTTTATGACTTCGACTGGGACGCGGCGGAACGCCACTTCAGCTTCCCGATGGCACGACAGGTCGGCTACCCCCTCACGCGGCCCTTGTACGGCGGATTGCTCTTTATGCGGGGTGATGTGTCGCAGGCGATTCAGCTAGCCGAGCGCGCGATCGAAGAGGACCCGCTGGAAGTGTGGCCGCACATGAACCTACACGCCTACCTGCAGTGGGCCGGCCGCGACCGCGAGGCCTACGCGCAGGTGACACGAACGCTGGAGCTGGATCCCAATCTGGTGGTTGCGCGTGTGTCGGTCGCGCATTTCCACGCGGACTGGGGCGAGCTTCCAGAGGCTGTCGCGGCCGCGCGAGAGGCGTACGCGGTCGGGCACTGGTATCCCGATGCCGTCGCCACGCTGGCGGCGCTCTTGCGGCGCACGGGTCAGGATGGCGAAGGGCGGGCGTTGCACCAGACGCTGGGCTCGGGAGAACGCTTCGGTGACTGCCGCGCGCAGGCGGTGTACCACCTGCTGATGGGTGACGTCGACGCCGGCGCGCACTGGGCGGAACGCGCGATAGCCGAACGGGACCATTCGATCCAGTACTACCTGCGATTCGTGATTGCCAGGCACCTCCGTGCCAGCCATCGCTGGCCACGGATTGCGAAGTCCATAAACATGGGATGACGGACCGACGCGGTGGCGCTGGTCGATCTCGAGAGGGCGGCGCCGTTGACTAGTTGAGCGAACAGCTGCCGGGGCCACGCGGGTCGCCGCAGTGGCCGCAGCCCCCGCCCATCGGGACTTCCGTCACCGCCGACGCGCCGCCGGTGCTGCGGGCAGCGAAGGTGGACTGGCGCTTCTGGAGCTTCGGGCTCTCGCAAGACGGGCACGTGGGCGCCTGGCCGTTGCGGACCAGCGCCTCGAACTCGTGGTCGCAGGCTTGGCAAGCGTACTCAAACAGAGGCATAAGGTGATTCTACCTGACGGCCTGGAGCCCGGAGCCCGGAGCCTGGAGCCTTTCCCTAGAGCCCCAGCAGCAACAACGACGTCGGGTCCACACGCGCCGCGCCGAGGCGGACGCTCCAGTGCAGATGGGGGCCGGTGACACGGCCGGTCTTGCCTACAAGGCCCACCGGAGAGCCGGTGCTCAGCTCGTCGCCGACGTGCACGTCCATCTGCGACAGGTGCGCGAAGAGTGAGTAGAGGCCGAGGCCGTGATCGACGACCACGGTGTTGCCGGTCAGGAAGAGGTCCTCGGCCAGGATCACGCGGCCCGCGTTGGGCGCCACGATTGGCGTGCCGACGTCGCCGGCGTAGTCCACGCCCGCATGCGGAGCCCGCGGCTGCCCGTTGAACACGCTGCGTGAGCCGAAGTTGCTGGTCGATGGGCCGCTGACGGGAGGTTTGAACGGCCCCTGCCAGCGGCGGTTCGACAGGAAAGCGAAGACTTCGGCGAGCCGTTTGGAGTCGGCGGCCATTCGAGCGGCATCCGCCGGCGAGGGTTCCACGAACCGGCTGTTGACCTTCAAACGGCGGGTCGGGAAGCGGCGGGCGGTGACCGTCAGGGTCGACTGAGCCGTGAGCGCTGAGCCGTCAGGTTGCGTGACCGCGACGGCCAACTGGTAATCGCCCGGCTTCTGCGCCAGATCGACGCCGACAAGTCCCTCCCATGCGCCTTTGCTGGTGAGCCCCAGATGCACCGGCAAGCCGAACGCGAGGACGCTGACCTTCGCATCCGCGCCGGCGCCTTCGACCACCACCCGTTGCACGTCGCCCTGCGACATGGATGAGCCGACAACCACGCGCAGCTGCGGACCTGCGGCCTGACCGGCCATGCCCGTGGCGGCTGCTGCCGCCAGCAACAGCGTGACCCACGCCGCTCGCATACGCTGAGTGTACATCCCGTCACATTGCTTATCGGACCGGCGACCGAATCGTCCAACACGCGCGAGTCGCGGGCAAAAAGACAGGCATATCCGGCGAGTAGCCCCGTGAGCGCGCCTCGCTGGATATACTGACAAGATGTCTCGCACGCCAAAGTCCACGCAGATAGCCAATCCGCTCCGGCGCAACATCGCCATCATCGCCCACGTGGATCACGGCAAGACCACGCTGGTGGACGCCCTGCTGCGCCAGGGCGGCGTCTACCGGGCCAACCAGCAGGTGGCCGACCGGGTGATGGACAACATCGACCTGGAGCGCGAGCGCGGCATCACGATCATGGCCAAGAACACGGCCGTGCACTACGGCGACGTGCTGATCAACATCGTGGATACGCCCGGCCACGCGGATTTCGGCGGGGAAGTGGAGCGGACGCTGTCGATGGTGGACGGGGTGATGCTGCTGGTGGATGCCTCGGAGGGTCCGCTGCCGCAGACGCGGTTCGTGCTGCGGAAGGCGCTGGAGCGTGGGCTGCCGCCGATCGTGGTGCTGAACAAAATCGATCGGCCGGACGCGCGTCCGCAGGAGGTCTTGAACGAGGTCTACGACCTCTTCATCGACCTGGACGCCAACGAGGACCAGATCGAGTTCCCGGTGCTCTACACCAACGCGCGCGAGGGCGTGGCGTCGCGCGAGATGGCGGGGAAGGGCGAAGACCTGCGGCCGCTGTTCGAGGCCGTGATCGCGCACGTGCCCGCCCCGCGCGGTGACCCGGCGGCCCCGCTGCAGATGCTGGTCGCGAACCTGGACGCCAGCGAGTACCTGGGCCGGATCGCGATCGGCCGCGTGTTCAACGGCACTGTGAAGCTGAACGATGCGGTGTCCGTGATGAAGTTGGACGGATCGGCACAGAACACCAAGGTCACGAAGCTTTTCTCGTTCGACGGGCTGAAGCGGATCGAGGTGGCCCAGGCTGCCGCCGGCGACATCATCTGCCTGGCTGGCATCGAGGACATCACCATCGGCGAGTCGATCTGCGACCCCGAGGACCGCCAGGCCATCCCGCCGATCGCGATAGACGAGCCCACGGTATCGATGATCTTCGGCGTCAATACGTCCGCCCTGGCTGGCCGGGACGGGCAGTTCGTGACCTCCCGCAATATCCGTGACCGGCTCGAGAAGGAGCTGCTGGGCAATGTGTCGCTGCGGGTCGAGGACACCGACTCGCCGGAGCAGATGCGGGTGATCGGCCGCGGCGAACTGCAGCTGTCGATCCTGATCGAGATGATGCGCCGCGAGGGCTTTGAACTGCAGGTGTCGCGTCCAGACATCGTCACCAAGGACGTCAACGGCGTACGGATGGAGCCGGTGGAGGATCTGGTGATTGACGTGCCCGAAGATTTCCAGGGGGTGGTCATGGCGATGGCCGGCAGCCGGCGCGGCGTGCCCACCCGCATGGTCAACCACGGCAGCGGCCGCGTGCGCCTGGAGTTCCGGATCCCGACTCGCGGCCTGATTGGCTTCCGCTCGCAGTTTCTGACCGACACCAAGGGCACCGGCATCATGAACCACCTGTTTGCCGGCTGGGAGCCGTGGCATGGCGCGATTTCGGCGCGCGTTACCGGCGCGCTGGTGTCCGATCGTTCCGGCGTGGCCACGGCCTATGCGATCTACAACCTGCAGGAGCGCGGCGAGATCGTGATCGAGCCGGGAACGACCGTCTACGAGGGCATGATCATCGGCGAGAACGCGCGCCAGAGCGACATGGACGTGAACGTCACCAAGGAGAAGAAGCAAACCAACATGCGCGCGTCCACGGCCGACGAGGCGATCCGCCTGATACCGCCGCGCCGCCTCAGCCTCGAGCAGTCGATCGAGTTCATCAACGACGATGAGCTGGTGGAAGTCACGCCGAAGACGATCCGGCTGCGCAAGCGCATCCTGGCCGCGAACATGCGGCCGAAGCGATCAGAAACGTAATCGAGTGGAGTTGGGGTCGGGCCTAATTTCGCGCGCGGTTGACGCGCGCGAAATTAGGCCCGACCCCAACTCGTCCCCCTTACAGAACCGTCAGTGAATCGGCTGGCGTCGTCAGAAATCCGACGCCTGTTTTGGCGCGGTCGTGAAGGAGTGTGCAATCGCGAGCCATCGAGCGAATCCCCAGGCCTGCACGCAGGGGCACGGCCGGTATGTCGTTTGCACTTAGCCCGTCATTTGTATCGTGGCTCCCTTTCGTTCACGGCCTAGGGCCGGGAGGTTTGCGTGTTTCTGGGCGCGTTGTCGTTCTTTTCCAATGACCTGGCGATCGATCTCGGCACGTCGAACACCTGCGTGTTCGCGCGTGGCAAGGGCATCGTCCTCAACGAGCCGTCGATCGTGGCGGTCAACACGGTCAGCGATCAGATTGAAGCCGTCGGCGCCGACGCCAAGGAAATGCTGGGCCGGACGCCCGGCAGCATCACGGCCATCCGGCCGATGCGCGACGGCGTGATCGCCGACTTCGACGCCGCCGAGAAGATGCTCGGCTACTTCATCAAGAAGGCCCACCGCCGCAAGAGCTTCGTGCGCCCGCGCGTCATCATCGGCGTGCCATCGGAGATCACGCAGGTGGAGCGCCGCGCGGTCAAAGAGAGCGCCTATCGCGCCAAGGCCAGCGAAGTGCACCTCATCGAGGAAGGCATGGCCGCGGCGATTGGCGCGGGGCTGCCCATCACTGAAGCCTCCGGCAGCATGATCGTGGACATCGGCGGCGGCACGACCGACATCGCCGTGATCTCGCTGGCCGGCATCGTCTACAGCCGGTCCGTGCGCGTGGCGGGCAACGCCATGGACGAAGCCATCATCACCTACGTGAAGCGCGAGCACGACCTGCTGATTGGCGAGCGCACCGCCGAGCGGATCAAGATCGAACTGGGATCAGCCGCGCCGCTGAGCGAGCGCCGCGAGATGGAAGTGAAGGGCCGCCACGTTCTCGAGGGCAAGCCCACGACGGTCACGCTGCACGACGGGCAGATCCGCGAGGCGCTGGCCGAGCCGATACGCCAGATCGTCCAGGCGGTGCGTGACGGCCTGGAGCGGATTCCGCCGGAGCTCTCGGCCGACGTGTACGACCGCGGTATCGTGTTGAGCGGTGGCGGCGCGCTGCTGCACAACCTGGATTCGCGTCTGCGGCGCGAAACCGGTCTCCCGGTGGAAGTGGCCGAAGATCCGCTGTCCTCGGTCGTCCTGGGCGCGGGAAAGATGTTGTCGGACTTTGCGCTGCTGCGAAAAGTGTCGATCGATTAGGCTTCCGGCTCTCGGCTCCGGCCTTCTCTTTAGCCTTTAGCCTTTTGCCCTTTGCCTTGACGAGCCCCGCGAGCTACGTCCACTCTGGGGGCGGCTGAATCGTCGGCTCCGGGGGCCGTCCCGGATCCGGCCGTCCGCTGCCTTCCAGCCGGCTGATCGCTCGCACGGTCATGTCGCCATCCACGGTGATCTGACACGACAACCGCACTCCCGAGAGCCCCTTCTCAGCCAGCCTGGTGCGCTCGGCCACGGTCATCCGCTGGGGCTCGCCCTGCACGAACTCCACGCGGCACGTCGTGCACTTGGCGTTGCCCCCGCACGCGTGCAAGATGTCTACACCAGCACCCTCGATCGCGTTGACAAGTCGCGTTCCCTCTGCGACGTCCACGGTCGAGAACCCTTCCACAGTCAGGCTCGGCATACCGCTATGTTAACGTATCGAGTCGATGGCACCTGAAATCACGCGACCTTCGCAACTGTGGAAGCCGTTGCCGCCCGAACTGAAGCAACTCGCTGCCGAAGCGTTCTGGCGCGACGGCGAGGCCAGCATGGAACACGCGGAAGCGATCGCGGCTATCGCGCAGCGCATCAAGTTCCGCACGAAGTCGGTCATCGCGATGCCGCTCGACAAGAAGGCGCGGCAGCTGATCGCGATGCCGATCTCGGAGCTGGTCGCCGCGCGGCTGCTGATCGCGTATCACCTCGCGCACCAGCGGCCGATGATGGGCAGTTTCCTCGACGCCCTGGGCGTGAAGCACGAAGAAGGCGTGATCGCCGAGGAGGAGGCGCCAACCCCGCCGCCTGAGAAGCTGCTGGCGGCCGCGAGCGCGATCGGCAAGGCCTACCCGGCCGACGACGTCTCGCTGTATCTGTCCACGTTGATGTGGCAGGACCCCGAGACCTGGGGCGCTCTGTCGGATGCTCCAGAGCGCCAGGCGCCCGAGCCAGCGGAGAAGGCCTGATGTTCGATTGGATGACTGGTGTCGAGGGCTGGATCGCCCTGCTGACGCTGACCGTCCTGGAGATCGTCCTCGGCATCGACAACATCATCTTCATCTCGATCCTGGCGGGAAGGCTCCGCAAGGAGCAGAGGGATCGGGCGCGCCGCTGGGGCCTGTCGCTGGCCATGCTCACCCGGCTCGCGTTGCTGCTGGCGATCACCTGGGTGATGGGGCTCACCACCCCGCTCGTGAGCGTGATGAACAACCAGGTCTCGGGCCGCGACCTGATTCTGCTGGCCGGCGGGCTGTTCCTCATCGCCAAGAGCACGCACGAGATTCACGACAAGCTGGAAGGTGAGGGGGGCGAGAGTACGACCCGCGCCGCTGCCGGGTTTACCGGGGTCATCATTCAGATCCTGATCCTCGACATCGTGTTCTCGCTCGACTCGGTGATTACCGCAGTGGGCATGGTCGATCACGTGACCATCATGATGGCCGCCGTGATCATCGCCGTCGGCGTGATGCTGGTGTCGTCGCGCAGCATCGGGGAGTTCGTGGAAAAGCACCCGACGGTGAAGATGCTGGCGCTCAGCTTCCTGCTGCTGATCGGCGTGTCGCTTCTCGGGGAGGGGCTGGATCAGCACATCCCGAAGGGCTACATCTACTTCGCGATGGGCTTCTCGGTGTTCGTGGAGATGATCAACATTCGCGTCCGCGCCAAGTCAGAGCCGGTGCATCTGCGCCAGAAGATCACGGAGTAGACCGAAGTCTACGGTCTCCAGTCTCCAGTCTCCGGTCTCCAGTTCTGCCTACAGAGCCCAGAGCCTAGAGCCTAGAGCCGAGAGCCTAGAGCCGAGAGCCAATCCGATATCGCGCGCGCGACTTCGCTCAAGACTTCTGCGGGCTTGCGCCCGCGGACGGCGAATGAGTGATCTCCGCCTGCCACTGTCACGATTGTTGGTGATGCCGTCGTCCCAGCCAAGGCCGCGCGCAAGTCGTCGGGCGAGCCGAAGGTGTCGCGCGTGCCTTGCACGATGAGGAGCGGCACTGTGATGGCCGCCAGGTGCGCCGCGCGCTCGTTGCCGCTCTTGCCGGGCGGCCTCAGGGGATAGCCCAGAGCCACGATGCCCGCGATGCCGGGCACGCCGCGGGCGCCGAGGTGCGTGGCCATGCGCCCGCCCATCGACTTGCCGCCGATGAAGACGCGCGTCCGGCCGCGGGCCGCCGCGCGTTCGGTCGTCCACGCCAGCACGTGCTCGAACGACGCTTCGAGCACGGGAGCCCGGTCCGGTGCGCCGCGGCGGGCGTGCATGTAGGGAAAGTCGAAGGTCACGACGTCCAACCCGCGTGCCGCCAGGGCCTCGGACATGCCGACCATGAACTTGTGCTGCTGGCCCGCTCCAGCGCCGTGAGCGAGCAGGAGCGCGGCATCCGAGGATCCCTCGCTCGCGTAATAGGTGGCCGACGTCGGGTACGCACCCTCGATCGGATGAGACGACGTCACGGCTCTTGCAGCGCCGCCAGGAAGTCGCGGATCCGCTCCGCGTTCGTGCCGATGTCGCTGCGGCCGACCCGCGACACGCTGCGCACGTCCACGCGCGTGCCCGTGCCCCAGGGCGTGATGCGGATGACCACGTCGTCCACGAACCCGAACCAGCGCGTCGTGTCCGTGGCCTCGATCACCCCGGTGGCGGGATCCGCGCTCACGATCGCCCAGCCCAGGCGCTCGGCCGTCTGGCGGGCGCGCGCGAATACCTGGCCCGACGGCTCGGGCAAGGTCAACGGGGCCAGGTCCGGGTAGCCCTCCCGCTGCTGAAGTGTGACGTCCGGCGTGCGAGTGAGCGGGTTCGGGGCGTCGGCTCGCAGCGGGACGATGGCGACGAAGACCGGGGGATTCTCCAGGTCCGTGGAAATGTCGTGGATCGGCGGCACACTCTGCGCCCGCCGTTGCAGGGACCAGGGGATGAACACGGCCACCAGCGCCACGACACCCCCAACAGCCGCCACAATCGCCGCGGCCCTCGACCGCTTCCACTGCCACGCCGCCGTGATGACGCCGAGGACCAGCGCGAGCAGCCCCGCGTAGGCCGCGTACCGCAGCATTCCGAAGCCGAACCCGAGCGGCAGGCCGATGCGGTAACTGGGCCCGGCCAGGGCCAGCAGGGCCACCGCCAGGAGGCTGACGCCACACACGACGGCGGAGACGCGCATACGGGCGCATCGTACACTGGGCGCCGTGCGCTTGAGCGACCTGGGCTGGGACGACGTCCGAGCGCGGCAGTTTCACGAGGCCGCCGCGGGGAAGCCCGATCTTTACCCAGGGCGGGTTGCGGTGGAGTTCAATCACAACTACCGCGTCTATGTGGACGACGGCGAATGGGACGCGGTGATTGCCGGCCGCATGAAGCACCGGGCGGAGCGCCGCGCCGACCTGCCCGCGGTCGGCGACTGGGCCGTGGTGCGACGGCGCCCCGACGAAGATCAGGCCGCCATCGTGGCCCTGCTCCCGCGCACCAGCGCCTTTTCCCGCAAGGTCGCGGGCGAAGTGACCGACGAGCAGGTGGTCGCCGCCAACATCGACGTGGTCTTCGTGGTCACGGCGCTCGACGCGGACTTCAGCAGCCGTCGCGTGGAGCGCTACCTGCTGCTGGCGAGAGACGGCGCGCGCCAGCCCGGTGGTGCTGCTGACCAAGCCCGACCTGTGCGACGACGTGCCGCAGCTCGTGGCCGATGTCGTCAAGGTGGCCGGTGACGTGCCCGTCCATGTCGTGAACCCGCGGTCGGGCTACGGTATGGAGCACGTTGCGGCCTACGCGGGGCCCCGGCGCACCTGCGCCCTGCTGGGATCCTCTGGCGTTGGCAAGAGCACCATCGTCAACTGGCTGGTCGGCCACGACCTGCGCCGCACGCGGAGCGTGCGAGCCGGCGACTCGAAGGGACGCCACACCACCACGCACCGCGAGCTCATCCCGATCCCCGCGGGCGGATTGCTCATCGACACGCCCGGCATGCGCGAGGTGCAGCTCTGGGACGTGGGCGACGCGGTGGAGCAGACCTTCGACGACGTGGAAGCCATCGGCCTGGCCTGTCATTTCTCGGATTGCCGTCATCGCGACGAGCCGCGGTGTGCGGTGAAGGAGGCCGTGGGCGACGGCCGGCTCGACGCGTCCCGCGTGGACAGCTATCACCGTTTGCAGGATGAGCTGCGCCACCTGGCGGCGCGCCAGGACGTGCGCGCCCGCCTGGACGAGAAGCGTCGCTCCAAGATCGCCAACAAGGCGCTTGGCCAGAAGCTGCGGCTAAAAGGCGCCAAAAATGGGTGAAGGCTGCGGCGGCTGTGGCGTCGGCAGGAGATCCAGCTCCATCGTGGGTGGCACTGGATACGGCTCGGCCGGTGGCGCCTGCGTCACGTGGGGAGCACCCGGCAGGTCCGGCAGCGGCGCATTCACCCAATCCGCCACCGGGGCGAAGGCGAGGATGACAGCCAGACCGGCGGCCACGGCCAGCGCGGTCACGAGCCACGGACGCCACCGGCGCCGCGGCAGGGCGGCCGGACCTTCAGCCGTCATGTCCAGGGCCTGACCCGCCCGGCGTATCGCGTCCGGCCCCACCTCGTGAATGCGCTCGCGCGCGCAGAGCATCAGCGCCCGATCGCACAGGAGGTTCACGGACCGGGGCACACCACGGCTGAGCGCGTGCAGCAGGTCCATCGCCTCGATGTTGAAGTAGACGGCCGTCGAACTGCGGGCCACGTGCAGGCGATGGGCCACGTAGCCGTCGAGGTCCGGACGCGACAGCGGTGTCAGACGCAGCTGGCACGCGACCCTCGAGTCGAATGGCTGCAGTTCCGGTTCGCCCAGCTCGTCCGCCAGCGAGGGCAGGCCCAGGAGCACGAGCTGGAGCGGGCGCGTGCCGTTCCCGTTCCCGTTCCCATTGCCGTTCGCGTTGGCGATGAGGCGCAGCTGGTCGAGGACCGCCGCCGGCATGTGCTGCGCTTCGTCCAGAATCAGGACGCCGTGCCCGCCGATGCCGCCAAGGGAGGACAGGAAGTCCCCAAGCGTGCGCACGAGATCCTCGCGTGACGCCGCCGCGGCCCGGCCGCTGCGCACGTCGTCTTTGGACACCACGCCGAAGTCGAGGAGCACCTCGCGCAGGAGCTCCTCGATCGAGAGGAACGGGTTCAGGATCAGCGACGCGAACGCCGTGCGGTCCAGCCGTGTCAGGAGCGCCCGCGCGAGGGTGGTCTTGCCGGTGCCGATCTCGCCCGTGAGCACGGCGAATCCATTGCGGCGGGCGACCAGTTCGCGTATCGCCTGCAGCGCGTCGTCGTGTGATTCGCTGAGGTACAGGAACTGCGGGTCGGGCGCGAGCGTGAAGGGCGCGTGCGCGAAGCCGTAATACTCCTCGTAGGTTTGTGCCGCCGTTGCCGCACGCACCGAGGCCAACTCGCTCACGACTGGACTATAACCCGACTGATTTGCCCATGCTGGCTCCTATAATGCGCGCATGATCCTGACATTGCTCGTGCTCGCGCTTGCCGGCGCGGCTGCCGACCAGGGCCGGGCCACGGCACCGCGGCCAGCAACGCCGCGTCCGTCGCCGGCCGCGCGTCCGCCCGCGCCTCCGCCCAAGGATCCGTTCTTCGTGTCCACGCTCGCGGCGCCGGAGATCGCCGGCAAGCAGGCCGTGCTCGAGACGTCGATGGGCACCATCGTGATCGACCTGCTGTCGGAGGCGGCGCCGAACCACGTGGCGCACTTCATCACGCGGGCCCGCGAGGGCGCCTACGACGGCACCACGTTCCACCGCGTGATCGCGATGGGCATCGTGCAGGGCGGGGATCCCATTTCGAAGGACCCGGCGCAGGCGGCGAAGTACGGCACGGGCGGACTGGGTGTGCTGCGCTTCGAGGAGAACGGGGAGAAGCACACGCGCGGTGCCGTGTCGGCCGTGCTGGTGCCGGGCCGGCGCGACAGCGCGGGCTCGCAGTTCTTCATCAGCGTCAGCGACCAGCCCGCGCTCGACGGACAGTACACGGTCTTCGGACGGCTGGCCGAGGGCCTGACGGTCGCACAGAAGATCTCGACGGTGGCGGCCGACGCCACGGTGCCACGCGAACGCGTCGAGATCAGGAAGGTGGCCATCCGCGACAAGCCGGCGCCGATCCCCGAGCCGTTTGTCGATGCGACGGTGGAGGACATGGCGAAGCGGCGCGTGGTGTTCGAGACGACGCTCGGGCCGATCACCGTCGAGGTCTATCCCGATCGGGCGCCGAACCACGTGCGCCAGTTTCTGCGTCTTGCGGCCGCGGGCGTCTACGACGGCACCGCGTTTCACCGTGTCGTGAAGGGCTTCGTGATCCAGGGCGGCCATATGCCAACGCGGAAGGAGCCGCCCGACGATCGTCAGGAGCGCTACATCCGGACGCTGCAGCCCGAGTTCACGCCGACGCCGCACGACCGGGGCATCGTGTCGATGGCGCGCGGCGAGGACCCGGCCAGTGCGACCAGCTCGTTTTTCATCGTGCTGGCGCGCACGCCGGCCCTGGATGGGCGCTACAGCGTGTTCGGGCGCGTCGTGGCGGGGCTGGAGACCGTGGCCGCCATCGAGGCGCAGCCGGTGGAGGGAGAGGCTCCCGTCACGCGCATTGAAGTGATGAGAGCGCGGGTGGAACCCTGACGGGCTCCGGGCTCCAGGCTCCGGGCTTCAGGCCCTAAGACTCGTGGGGCTCGGTGGAGCGGTTGATCGCGGTCACAACGCCCACGAGGAAATCGAGCTTTGCACGGTCGCCAGCCTGCAGGCCTCGAGCCACAGCCTCGGGCCCGACACGCGCCACGTGCACAGACTCGTTGGTGTCGTCGGCGAACACGTAGTGCACGTCGTATGACAGCTGGCCATGGATGCTGATTGGCTGCAGTCGTTTCAGCACGGCTTCCCGCGAGCCTTTGAGCATGAGCCATTATCAGGCCCAGAGCCGAAAGCCTGGAGCCTAAAGCCCTTCGGGCCCTCCGAACGGCAACCAGTCCTTGGGCCATGCGCTCCTCACGCGGGCCAAGATTGTGGGCGCTCACGCCCAGGAGCCGCACGGGCCGTTGGCCCGCCTCGGTCTTGTCCAGGAGCGCGCACGCCCGTGTCGCGAGGTCATCGGCCGATTGCGCCGGCTGGCTGGTGTGGCTGCGCGTGACGGTGGAGAAGTCGTCGTAGCGGACTTTAATCGTCACCGTGCGCGCGAACAGATCGTGGCTGGTCAGATAGGCGGCCACGCCGCCAGCCAGGTTCACCAGCACCGCGCGCATCGCGGCCGTATCGGTCAGGTCCTCGGCGAACGTGGTCTCGCTGCCCGCGGACTTGCGCTCGTATGTCGCCACCACGGGCCTCGGGTCGACGCCGCGCGCGAGCTGCTGCAGCCACTCGGCCAGCGAGCCCACCGCGCCGCGCAGTTGTTCGATGTCGGCGGTGCGCACATCCACGAGCTTTGCGATGCCGCACGCCCGCAGCTTGCGCGCTGTGACCGGACCAACGCCCCACAGCGCATCCACGTCGAGGCCGTGCAGGAAGTGCTCGACGCGTTCGGGCGCGATCACCGTGAGTCCGTCGGGCTTCTGCCAGCCCGAGGCAATCTTGGCCAGGAACTTGTTGGGCGCCACGCCGGCCGATGCCGTGAGCTGGGTGCGTTCGCGGATCGCATCCTTGAGCCGGCGCGCCACGCGCATGCCCAGCCTTTCGTGCCAGGCGTTTTCGGTGACATCCAGGTAGGCCTCGTCGAGCGACATCGGCTCGACGAGCGGCGTGACGTCACGGAAGAGCTCGAACACCTGGTCGGAAGCGCGCTTGTAGCGCGCGAAGTCCGGCCGGACAATCACCAGCTCGGGGCACAGGCGCACCGCCCGCGCCATCGGGATCGCGGATCGCACCCCGAAGGCACGCGCTTCGTAGCTCGCGGCAGCCACCACGCCGCGCCCCTCGGGCCGGCCTCCGACGGCTACCGGACGGCCCCGCAGCGCCGGATCGTCTCGCTGCTCGACCGACGCGTAGAACGCGTCCATGTCCACGTGCAGGATGCGCCGGACCGCCGGCGGACCCGGCTCAGCGGCCCGTGGCTCCGAATCCACCCCGGCTCTCCTGGCGCAGCTCTTCCACCTCCGCCCACTCGACGCGCGGCGCGGGCAGGATGATGCCCTGGGCGATCCGGTCCCCGCGGCGCACCACCACCTCCTGGGTTGTCACATTCAGCACGGGAATGCGCACCTCGTCGGCCGGTCCCGCGTAGTCGGAGTCCACCACGCCCACGCCGTTGGCCACCACCAGGCCGCGTTTGAGCGGCGTGCTGCTTCGGGCGAAAATACCAAGGAAGTATTCGGGCGGCACTTCGACGACCAGCCCCGTCGGGACCAGCGCCATCTGGCCCGGCGCGACGGTCACGTCGCGCGCCGCCGCCAGGTCGAAACCGGCCGCACCGGCGGTGGCATACGCGGGGAGGGGAACTGTGGGATCGAGGCGTCTCAACCGAAGCTGCATGCTTTCAGCATACGCGCTGATCCTGATCCTCGGGACGGCGATCCTGGGCGGAGCGCAGGATCTCACCGCGCCCTTGCCGCTCGACTCGACGATCACCACCGGGCGGCTGCCCAACGGCCTCGTCTACTTCATCCGCCACAACCCGCGCCCCGGCGACCGCGTGCTGATGCGCCTGGCCGTGCGCGCGGGGTCGAACGACGAGGCGGAGGATCAGCGCGGGCTGGCGCACGTGCTCGAGCACATGGCGTTCAACGGAAGCGCCAAGTTCAAGCCGGGCGAGCTGGTGAAGTATCTGGAGTCGATCGGCTCGCGGTTCGGCCCGCATGTCAACGCCTACACGAGCTACGACGAAACCGTCTACATGCTCGACGTGCCGACGGACCGCCCCAACGCGGTGCGGCGCGGCTTCGAGGCGCTGAGCGACTTCGCCGGCGGCATCACGCTGGACCCGAACGAGGTGGACAAGGAGCGGGGCGTCGTCATCGAGGAATGGCGCGGGCGGCTGGGCGCGGGCACGCGCATGCAGCAGCCGCAGATCGAAGGCATCTTCGGCCCGATGTCGCGGTACGCGCAGCGCCTGCCCATCGGCACCCCGGAGAGCCTGAAGGCGTTCACGGTGGCGCGCCTGCGCGACTTCTATCGCACGCACTACCGGGCCAACCGGATGGCCGTGGTGGTCGTGGGCGACATCGTGCCGGCCGACGCCGAGCGCCTGATCCGGGAGCTGTTTGCCGGAGTGTCCGGCGGAGCCCCGGCGCGTCCGGTGTATCCCATCCCCACGCACACCGACACGCGCGTCGTCACGGTGTCGGATCCCGAGGCGCAGGGGTCCACCGTGTCGATCATCCACAAGCGCCCGCTGCGCGCCCTGATCTCGATCGCCGACTACCGGAAATCGCTTGTCGGCGGGCTGATGTCGCAGATGGTGAACGCGCGCCTGGGTGAGATGGCGCGCCAGCCAGGGGCTCCGTTCCTGGGCGCATCAATCGGCGACCAGACACTCGGGCAATCCGTGCAGGCGATGGCGATTTCGGCACGCGCGAACGACGGCCAGATCCCCCAGGGGTTGAGTGCCATCGCGCAGGAGGTCGCGCGGGTCCGCCAGTTCGGCTTTGGCGAGGCCGAGTTCGATCGCGCGCAGCGTTCGACGCTGGCGCAGTACGAGCGCATATACAACGAGCGCAACAACGGACAAAGCGGCGCGTTGGCCGCGGAGCTGCTGCGCCACTACTTGAGCCAGGAAGCCGTCCCTGGCATCGAGCGCGAGCTGCCGTTGGCGCGTCAGCTGCTGCAGACCATCACGAGAGACGAGGTGGCGGCGTATGCCCGCGAGGTGCTGCCGGACACCAACCGCGTGGTGCTGGCATCCGCGCCCCAGATGGCTGGTCAGGCACCCGTCACGCAGGCGCAGTTGAGCGAGGCACTGTCGGCAGGGTTGGCGGCCACCGTCACCGCGTGGCGCGACGAGGCGTCCTCGAAGGAGCTGATGACGAGGCCGGCGCGCCCCGGCACCGTACAGGCGCGGCGAGACATCGAGGAGATTGGCGTCACGGTGCTCACGCTCTCGAACGGCGTCGAGGTGTGGCTCAAGCCTACCGAGTTCCGCAACGATCAGATCATCTTCACTTCCTACGCGCGCGGTGGCGTGTCGCTGGCGTCCGAGGCCGACTACCTGAACGCGTCGCTCAGCAATTCGTTCGTCGGGCTTGGGGGCGTGGGCGGATTTAATCCCGTCGACGTCGGCAAGATGCTGGCCGGGCGGCTGGCCGCGGCCAGCGGCTACCTGTCTACCTATCTCCACGGCGTGAGCGGCTCCACCACGCCGAAGGACTTGGAGACGTCGCTCCAGCTCGCGTATCTGAGCTTCACCTCGCCCAATCAGGATCCCGCCGCGCTCGAGCTGATGAAGCGCCGAATCGAGGCCAACCTGGCGAATCAGGGACAGAGCCCCGGCGCGGTGTTCGGAGAGCGGCTGCGGGAGGTGAACACCGTCGGTCACTACACCGCGCGGCAAATCAAGCTCGCGGACCTGCCGAAGCTGAACGCGAAGGCGATGCTGGACTACTACACGGCGCGGTTCGCCAACGCCGCCGACTTCACCTTCTTCTTCGTGGGGTCGTTCAAGGTGGACGACGTGGCCCCGCTCATCGCCACCTATCTGGGGGCCCTGCCGTCGAAGGGCAAGCCCGAGTCACAAACCCGCGACCTCGGGCTGCGGTTCCCGGCGTCGGTCGTGCGCGAGGTGGTGCGCAAAGGCCAGGAGCCCCGCGCCAACACCGTTATCACGTACTTCTCGGACACCGGCCTCGACGAGGCGGAGAGTCACCGCGCGGAGTCCGCCGCGGAGGTCCTGCAGACGCGGCTGCGGAATGTGCTGCGCGAGGAGTTGGGCGGGACGTACTCCGTGGGCGTCAACTACTCGAACACCGCGCCGCAGCCTGGCTATGGGACGACTCAGGTCCAGTTCGGCAGTTCTCCCGAGAACGTGGACAAGCTGGTGGCGACCGTGCTGGCCGAGGTGGACAAGCTGCGGCGAGACGGACCCACGGCCAGTGAAGTCAGCAACGTCAAGGAAGGCGAGAAGAACGACATCGCCGCCGCGCTGACGCAGAACGGCTTCTGGCTGAACTCGCTGCAGTCGGCGCACGTGATGGGCCGCGATCCCAGGCTGATCCCGCGCCGCCGCGAACGCACGGATCTCCTGACGGCGCAGAACATCCAAGCCGCCGCGCAGAAGTATCTGCCGGCGGACCGCTACACGGTGCTGAGCCTGCTACCGGAGACGACGCCCACACCGACGACCAGATAGTTCTCTGAACGGCGCCTATTTGAAGATGGATTTGGCGATCGTCGCGTGCACGCCTTTCGTCTGATCGACAGCCTGCGTCACGTGCAGATCGGCCGCGAGCGAACACAACGCATACGCCTCGTCTCGTGAGAGCCCCTTTTCGACGACCAGGAACTCGATCATCTCGCGGGTAGCGAGCCGCGTGGCTTCATCGAGATCCTCGTGAAGTCCCATGCTGATGTAGTGTGTCGGCGTTTCCGCGCGAGGCCAACGCATCCGCTGGCCTTTGCGAACCTGTATCTCGAGCGTGCCCCGAAGTGACGTCTCCAGCGCGGTGCCGGTCACCTCACCATCGCCCTGCGCACCATGGCCGTCGCCGATCGACAGCAGCGCACCTTGCACGTGCACCGGCAGGTACAGCGTCGATCCCGCGATCAGATCTTTGTTGTCCAGGTTGCCGCCGTGCCATCCAGGCGGGCGGCTCGAAATCCGTCCGACAAGGAGTGGCGGCGCTACTCCGATCGAGCCGAAGAAGGGCGCAAGTCGCACTGAAATCCCCGGCGTGAACTCGAAGCGGTCGGCCCCGGACTGCCATCGCAGCAGCCGAAAATGGGCGTAGGGGAAGTCGTCGGGGAGGACACCTCCGCCGGGGTTGAACGCGACAACGCCGAACGGATGCAGGAAGTCGATCGCGAGAATCCGGACTTCCAGCGTGTCGCCCGGCTCGGCGCCCTCCACGAAAATCGGCCCGGTCATGGGATGTACACCCGGACCCCGTTCTGTGACACCGAGTTCGATGGCCTTCAGAGTCTCGGGAATCTCAGACTCGCGTGCCCCGGCCAACCTGAGTCGCTGCAGTCCGCCTGCGACCATCGTTTCGACCCGCACACGATCGCCCGAAGTGATCCGCAGCACCGGCGGTACGCGCGAGTCGTAGTAACCCCAATGCACATGCCCGGGTGTCAGCGCGAGATCGTGCGTGCGAGGCTGCTGCGTCCAGGTGGTCTGCGCCGTCGCCAGTAGGACGAGACCGACCAAGAGGGCTCGATTCATGCTGTCGCTCCTGTAGACGGGCCATCGACGGCGCGATGCTAACACGCGACTGCGGTCAGGTTCGGGAGGCCAAAGGCTCCAGTTAGGCGCGAGCCGAGAGCCGGTGAGCACGATCATGCTGTCCGCCCTTACTCGTGACTCAGGAACGCGCGGATCGAAGACGGGCTCGCATCGCTACGCCCATTTTCCGAGCGGGGCGTCGTCGGGCTACGTACAGATCGCCGAGCCACGGCCATCCCCACCCATCGCTGGTCCAGGCGGCCCCGCGGCTTGGTCGTCCCTCAGGACAACTCGCTGCGGGCCGCGACGCTGCGACGCGCGTCAGGATGCTCGTCAGCTCCTCCGGCCGGTCCAGCATCACGTCGTGACCGCAGTCTATCGTGCTCGTTGTCCAGCCTTTCTCCCTGGCTCGCTGGGAAGACGCCGGAAACGGAGAACCGCTGAAACCCGTGGCAAGAATGAACGTCGTGTCCTTTGGTGCGTTGAGCCCTCGGCTCAGCTTGATCGCCTGCTGGAAGGTCGCAAGCGGCTGCATCGTGCACTGGCGGTCTACCCACGCGCGATCGGCAGGATTGACGTTGAACACTTCGGCTGGGATTGGCGGCACTTTCCAGCCGTCGCCGACACGGATCGCGAGATCCAGCTGCATTTCTCTCTGAGCGGCCGGCAACGTGTCGTGCAGGCTCTCGCCGTCCTCCAGAACGAATGCATCCAGGTAGACCAGTGCGCCGATGCGATCCGGGAGACGATCCGCAACGCCACTGATCACGCAACCACCATACGAGTGGCCGCACAGTATGACGTTCGACAACTCCTCCCACTGAATCAGATTGACGACGTCGTCGATGTGCGTGTCCAGGTTGACCTGCGGCGAGAGCAGGTGTGAGCGCTCCGCGACACCGGTGAGTGTCGGCGTGAACACCTCGTGCCCGAGCGCCTGGAGAGCCTGACGGACACGCTTCCAGCACCAACTGCCATGCCATGCACCGTGTACAAGAACGAATGTCGACATCATTTGTCTCCGCTGCTGAAGCGATTCTCGAAGGCGGGATACTAACACTGGCCTCGCAGTCAGCCGGGAGCCGGGTGGCGGGAGCCAGAAGCCGTCGGCCGGCTGATATACTTGCGGTTTCGCATCCCCCGACACAAGGCATGCAATACATCTACACAATGAAGGGCCTCGGCCGGGCGCACCCGCCCGATGCCGTGGTGCTCCGCGACATCTGGCTGTCGTTCCTTCCCGGCGCCAAGATCGGCGTCCTTGGATTGAACGGCTCGGGCAAGAGTTCGCTCCTCAAGATCATGGCCGGCGAGGACACCGGCTTCACCGGTGAGGCCTACGCCGCCGACGGAGTCTCCGTCGGCTTTCTCCAGCAGGAGCCGCAGCTCGATCCCGCCAAGACCGTGAAAGGGAACGTCGAGGAAGGCGTCGCCGCGATCAAGGCGATGCTCGATCGGTTCGACGAGCTGAACATGAAGCTTGGCGAAGACCTGCCCCCGGACCAGATGGACAAGGTCATGGAAGAGCAGGGCCGCCTGCAGGATCGCATCGACGCGGCCAACGCCTGGGACATCGACTCCCAGCTCGAACTGGCGATGGACGCCCTGCGGTGTCCACCGCCCGATGCGGATGTCTCCACGCTGTCGGGCGGCGAGCGCCGCCGGGTGGCGCTGTGCCGGCTTTTGCTCAAATCGCCCGACCTGCTCCTCCTGGACGAACCCACCAACCACTTGGACGCCGAGTCGGTGGCCTGGCTCGAGAAGTTCCTCAAGGACTACAAGGGCACCGTGGTGGCGGTGACGCACGACCGCTACTTCCTGGACAACGCCGCGGAGTGGATCCTCGAGCTCGATCGCGGCGCCGGCATCCCGTGGAAGGGCAACTACTCGTCGTGGCTCGACCAGAAGCAGCAGCGGCTGGCGCAGGAGGAACGGTCCGAGACCAAGCGGCAGAAGACGCTGCAGCGCGAGCTGGAGTGGATCCGCATGGCGCCACGTGCCCGCCAGGCCAAGGGGAAGGCGCGGCTCAACGCCTACGAGCAGATGCTCAATGAGGACAGCGCGCAGAAGATCGAGCAGGTGGAGATCTACATTCCACCGGGACCCAGGCTCGGCGACGTGGTCGTCGAATCGCGAGGGCTGCGCAAGGCTTACGGCGACCAGCTGCTCTTCGACGATCTGAACTTCACGCTGCCGCGCGGCGGCATCGTGGGCGTGATCGGTCCCAATGGGGCCGGCAAGACCACGCTCTTCCGGATGATCACCGGGCAGGAAACCCCCGACGCCGGCACCTTGCGCCTGGGCGAGACGGTGGCGCTCGGCTACGTGGACCAGAGCCGGGATGCGCTGAGCCCGAACAAGTCGGTCTGGGAGGAGATCACCGGCGGGGAAGACGAACTCGTCGTCGGCAAGCGGCCCGTGTCGTCCCGCGCCTATGTCAGCTGGTTCAACTTCAAGGGATCGCAGCAGCAGCGAAAGGTGGGGACGCTGTCGGGCGGGGAGCGGAACCGCGTGCACCTGGCCAAGCTGCTCCAGCGCGGATCGAACCTGCTCCTGCTCGACGAGCCGACCAACGACCTCGACGTGGACACGCTGCGGGCGCTCGAGGAAGCGCTTGCTGAACTACGCGGGCTGCGCGGTGGTGATCAGCCACGACCGCTGGTTCCTGGACCGCATCGCCACGCACATGCTGGCGTTCGAGGGCGAGAGCCAGGTGGTGTGGTTCGAGGGCAACTATCAGGACTACGAGGCCGATCGCCGCAGGCGGCTGGGCGCCGAGGCGGATCGCCCCCATCGGATCAAGTACCGGAAGCTGACACGCTAAGGAGGGCACGATGAACGCAGACCAAGCAAAGTTCCTCGCCGGCTATTTCGCCACCTTGATGGAGGGCGAGAGCGCCACAACCGCAAAGGTGTTGGCCGCCGTCCCCGACGACAAGCGCGACTACAAGCCGGATCCGAAGTCCCGCACCGCCTGGGAGCTGGCCACGCACCTGGCGACAGGCGACGTGTGGTTTCTCCAGAGCATCCTCGACGGCAAGTTCGAGATGGATCCGGCCGAGGCCGACAAGGCCGTGAAGCAGTTCTCCAACGTCGGCCAGGTGGTGGAGTTCTACAAGCGCGAGGTGCCCGCGCGCATCAAGGCGCTGCGCGAGCTGCCGGCCGAGAAGCTGACGCAGGTGGTGGACTTCTTCGGCATGATGAAGCAGCCGAACGCCGCCTACCTGGGCATCGCCACCACCCACGGCGTCCACCATCGCGGCCAGCTGGCGTCCTATCTGCGCGCGATGGGATCGAAGGTGCCGTCGATCTACGGCGGCAGCGCCGACGAACCGATGGGCGCGTAGCGGTCCGCCGGGCGGCCGCATGTCGTTTCCGGATCTCCGCGCGTTCCTGGCGCAGCTCGAGCGCGACGGCGCGCTTGTGACCGTCGACGCCCCCGTTGACCCGCGCCTGGAAGTCGCGGAGATCCACCGCCGCGTGATCGCCGCCGGTGGCCCGGCGCTGCTCTTCACCAACGTCAAGGGCAGCCGTCACCGGCTGGTCACGAACCTCTTTGGCACCGCGCGCCGCGCCGAGCTGGCATTCGGCGAGCGGCCGCTGCGACTCATCAAGCGTCTCGTCGAGCTCGTCGAAACCCTCGTCCCGCCCACGCCTGCAAAGCTGTGGGCGGCGCGCGACGTGGGTGCGGCGCTCCTGAGGGTCGGGATGCGCGGCGTGGGGTCGGGTCCGGTGACCGAGCGGGTCACGCGGGACGTGCGCCTGGATTCGCTGCCCGTCATCACGTCCTGGCCGGACGACGGGGGGCCCTTCATCACGCTGCCGCTCGTCTACACCACGCACCCGACCAAGCACGGGCACAACCTGGGCATGTACCGCATGCAGGTGTACGACCATCGCTCGACCGGGATGCACTGGCAGATCGGGAAGGGCGGGGGCTATCACTACGCCGTGGCGGAGGCGCTGGGGCAGCCGCTGCCGGCCACGGTGATGCTGGGTGGGCCGCCGGCGCTGATCCTGTCGGCTATCGCCCCGCTTCCGGAGAACGTGCCTGAGCTTCTGCTCGCGTCGCTGCTGGCTGGAGAGCGACTGCGCCAGGTCAAGGGTGTCGGACCCCATCCGATCGTGGCCAACGCCGAGTTCGCGCTCATCGGCGAGGTGCAGCCCGGGGTGCGCCGGCCCGAAGGCCCCTTCGGCGATCACTACGGCTACTACTCGCTGCAGCACGACTATCCGGTGTTCACCGTGCGCGAGCTGGCGCACCGGGCCGACGCCATTTACCCGGCGACGGTGGTCGGCAAGCCGCGCCAGGAGGACTTCTTCATCGGCGACCTGCTGCAGGAGCTGCTGTCGCCGCTCTTCCCCGTGGTGATGCCGGCGGTGGAAACGCTGTGGTCGTACGGCGAGACCGGCTATCACTCGCTCGCGGCAGCGGTGGTGAAGCAGCGGTACGCGCGCGAAGCGATGGCCAGTGCCTTCCGCATCCTGGGCGAGGGGCAGCTCTCGCTCACGAAGTTCCTGCTCGTCACCGATCGCGCCGTTGACGTGCGCAGCTTCAAGGGGACGCTGGAGCACATCCTGGCCCGGACCCGCGTCGAAACCGACCTGTACGTGTTCTCCAACCTGTCGATGGACACGCTGGACTACACCGGCCCCGCGGTGAACCAGGGATCCAAGGGCGTGTGGATGGGCCTGGGCGATCCCGTTCGCGATCTGCCCAGGCAGTTCACGGCGGAGGCCGTCCCGGCTGGTGTCGCCGACGTCCGCGTTTATTGCGGCGGGTGCCTGGTCGTTCAGGCGCCGCCGTATCAGGAGGAGACCGGGGCCGCCACGCGTCTCGCGCGCGACCCGGCGTTCGCGCCAGTGGCCGCTGGTGGTGCTGACCGACGACGCCGCGCGCGCCACACGGAGCGATATCAACTTCCTGTGGACCACCTTTACGCGCTTCGAGCCGGCGGCCGACGTCGCGGCGGCGGAGCAGCGGATCGTCCGCAACCACGTGTCGTACTCCGGGCCCATCGTGATCGACGCGCGGCTGAAACCGTGGTACCCGCGGGAACTTTCGTGCGATCCGGATACAGCGCGGCTGGTTAGCCAGCGGTGGCGCGAATATTTCCCGGGCGCCGCGGTCGAGATGGGTGATTCGGAGCGTGGGCACCTGGATTAGGATTCAGGAGGGAGTTGCCATGTCGAGAGACGAGATCGAGGAGCTCATCGACCGCCGCGCCGGCGCCTGGGATGGACGGGATGCGGCTGCACTCACCCTCGATCACTCGGAGGACTGCGTGGTGGAGAGCCCCCTGGCGGGGGGGACCTGCCAGGGCCGCGAGGCCATCGAGCGGCTGTACGCCACCTACTTTCGCGCGTTCACCGACATCAAGCTCGAGAAGAAGGATCTGCTGATCGACGGCGACCGCGCGGCGCTCTTCGCCCAGGCGAGCGGCACCGATCGGGGTGGGTTCATGGGGATGGCCCCCACCGGCCGCGCGGTCAGGTTCGCGATCGTGTTCCTGTATGACCTGCGCGACGGGCTCATCGTCAAGGAGCGCCGGATCTACGACTTCACCGGGCTCCTGGTGCAGGTCGGGATGCTCAAGGCCAAGCCCAACTAGCGAGCACATGCCAGATCCCCGGCTGCGACTCACCGACGCACAAGGCCAGCGGCTGGTGCCGCTGCGCCGGCTCCCGTTCATCATCGGACGGAGGACGACGGCCGACCTCCAGGTGTTCAACACGGACGTGTCGCGCGAGCACGCGGAGATTCTCGCCGATGGCGACGCGTTCGTGCTGCGCGACAAGGCCTCGCGATTCGGGACCTACGTGAACGGCGAGCCGGTGTCGGAACGCCGGCTGAGGCACGGCGACGCCATCCGGCTGGGACACCGCGACGGTGTGGAGATGGTGTTCCTGTCGGACGAAGAGGAGTCGGGCCTGGGCCGGATCTTCGTCCGAGGTCAGCGACTTCGCGCAGATGGCGGCGGTACTCGACGGCCTGCGAGCGCTGGGGGCCGGCCGGGTGCTCGAGGATGTATTGACGCTCGTTCTGGACTCGGCCATCGATGCCACGCGGGCCGAGCGCGGGTTCGTGATGCTGGCCGATCAGCAACAGACGCTCGAGTTCAAGACCGCGCGCGGCCGCGGCAAAGTGACCTTGTCCGGCACGACGTTCGCCACGAGCGAGAAGATCCCTCGCGAGGTCTTCGCGACCAGCAAGAGCCGCATCGTTGGCGATCTCCTGGACGGCAACTTCGCCAACGACCACGGCGGCACCATCGCGGTGGGCATTCGCCACGTGGTGTGTGTGCCCCTGCTCGTCGGCGCCGCGGGCGCGGCCGCCGGGTCTCCCAGTGGCAGCCGCGCGATAGGCGTTTTGTACCTGGACGGCCGCGAGCGAAGCACCATGCTGTCGCCGGCGACGCGCGGCACGTTGGAGGCGTTTGCCACGCAGGCCGCGCTGGCGATCGAAAGCGCCCGGCTGTACGCCGAGTCGGCCGAGAAGGCGCGGATCGACCGCGACCTGCGCATTGCGGCCGAGATCCAGCGCGCGCTGCTGCCCGATCCGAACTACGACAGCCCGCTTTGCGACGTCGCGGCGGCGTCGGTGCCATGCCGTACGGTCGGGGGCGATTTCTTCGACTATCTCCAGGTGGGGGACAACCAGTTCGGCTTCGCGCTGGGCGACGTGGCCGGGAAGGGTCCGCCGGCGGCCATCCTGGCCGCTGTGGTCCAGGCCAACTTCTCGGCCCAGGCGCCCATCGGCGCGGACCCGGCGCAGACGATGAGCCGCGTGAACACCGCGCTGCTGCGACGCGCGATCGAGGCGCGCTTCGCGACGATGTGCTACGGGGTGCTGAGCGCCGACGGCGTGCTGCAGTCGTGCAACGCGGGCCAGGAGCCGCCGCTCGTCGTCGGGCAGTCGGGCGTGCGGTGGCTGGAAACCGGCGGACCCGTGCTGGGCCTGCTGGACGGCGTGGGCTACGAGTTCGAGACGCTGCGCATGGAGCCTGGCGACGTCCTGGTGGTCTGCAGCGACGGGGTGACCGAGGCACGGGACGTGAAGGGGGAGGAGTTCGGCCGCGATCGCATGTTGGAGGCGCTGGTCTCGTGCCACGGCCTCAAGGCCGAGACGGTCCTGGAGCGGCTGTTGACCGCGGTCTCGCGCTTTTCCGCAGGCGCGCCGCAAGCCGACGACATCACGGTGCTCGCCCTCCGGTATCACGGGAGCGTCGCGTGACAAGTACCCGGACCGCCGCGACGCTCGACGGCTTCGCCAAGGCCACCGACGCGGTCCAGGGCGTCTACCTGCGTGACCTGGAGCCGCTGACGCGACTGGTCGTTCGGACGTGCAATTCTGAGTATCAATTCGTCGTGTCGGCCCACGGGGACGTGCTGGTCGAGGGCGGGCGGTTCTTCGATCGGCCCACGCCCGCGGTGCTGGAAGGCGCCAGCCTGGGCGGCAGTTTCCTGAAAGTGGGCTGGATTGGCGTGGGTCTCCGGATGGAGATCCGCGACGCCTCGCGCCGCATCGTCACGTCACCGGTTCGTCACATCGCCGCCCCAGGGGACGCCACCGCCGTGGTCCACTGACGTCGCCGCGTCGTCCACTGACCGGTCGCAGCCGACTCAGCGGTTGACGCCGGCCAGCGTGGGCTTCTAAGCTTCGATTTTCCCCATGGTCGGCCAAACCGTCTCTCATTACCAGGTCCTCGAACCGCTCGGCGCGGGCGGAATGGGTGTGGTCTACAAGGCGCAGGACATCAAGCTTGGCCGGCTGGTCGCGCTGAAGTTCCTGCCAGGCGACCGCAGCCACGATCGCGCCACGACCGATCGGTTCCTGCGCGAAGCCCGTGCTGCGTCATCCCTGAACCACGCCAACATCTGCACCATCTACGAGGTGGACGAGCACGAGGGCAGCCCGTTCCTGGCGATGGAGCTGCTGGAAGGGCGGACCCTCGACCGGCGCATCGACGGACGGCCGCTCGAGGTGGGGCTGCTGTTGCGGCTGGCGAGCCAGATCGCCGACGGCCTCGACGCCGCGCACGCGCGCGGGGTGCTGCACCGCGACGTCAAGCCCGCCAACATCTTCGTGACCGACCGCGACCAGGCGAAGCTGCTCGACTTCGGTCTGGCCAAGCTGACGGCCGAGACGAGCAGCCTGACACAGCAGCCCACCGCGGTCCTGACGACGCGCGCCGGCACGGCGATGGGCACCGTGGCCTACATGTCCCCCGAGCAGGCGCGGGGCGAGGATCTGGACGTCCGGAGCGACGTATTCTCCTTCGGCGTCGTGCTGTACGAGATGGCCACGGGCCAGCAGACGTTCCAGGGCAGCACCACGGCACTCGTATTCGACGCCATCTTGAACCGCGACCCGCGGGCGCCGATCGAGCTCAACGCCAACGTGCCCCCGGCGCTCGAGCGCGTGATCGCCCGCGCGCTGGACAAGGACCGCTCCACGCGCTATCAGACCGTCGCGGAGATGCGCGAGGATCTGGAACTCGTTGCGCGTGTGCGCGACTCGGCCGTCGCTATTCCGGCGGCGCCGTCGACTCGCGCTTCCGCGACCAGCCGGCCCACCTGGCCTTCAGCAACGGCAGTGACGCCGGCTGTCGCGGCTGCGTCGCGGACGCCGTCCTCGCGTCGCCGTGCTGGCGCCGTCGGTCACCACCATCGTGCTCGCCGGTTTGCTCGCGTGGCGTTGGATGGGTGTGGGCGATGCACCGGCCGGCGTGCCCATTGAGCCCGCCGCCCCGGCGCTGAGCAGCGTGGCTCCAGATGCCACGGAGGCGGTGGCCGTCGTGCCCGCCGAGCCAACGCCCGCGAGTGCTCCCGCGGCGCCTGGCGCTGTTGCGACAGCGCCCGTCGCTCCTGTTTCAGCCGCGACGGCGTCCGTCGCGCTTCGTCCTGACGCGACGGCGCCCGTCGCGCCTCGTCCTAATGCGGCGGTGGCATCGGCACCAAAAGGGACGGGGCCCGTCGCACGTGGAACTGCCGCGACGGGGCCCGTCGCACCTCGCTCAGCTGCGACGGGGGTCACGGCGGCCGCGCCTGGCGTTGACACCGGCTCGGCCCGGTTGAAAGCCGCCCAGGCAAAGTTCGATTCCGGTCTCTACGATCAGGCGCTCGCCGACGCCAACAACATGGTGGCGGCAGCCCCGACCGCCGCCTCGACACCTGCCGCGCGGCTCCTCATCGGTCGAATCCACGAGCGCCAGCGGCGGCCCGACGATGCGATGGCCGCGTACGTCGAGCTGCGATCGAGCCACGCGTCGGCGGCGGAGGCCGCGCCCGCCACGATGGCGCTGGCGGAACTGGTCCTCCGATCGAAGCAGAAGGATCGTGAGCAGTCCGCGCGTGTGCTGTTCGGCGAAGTGGCGTCGGCATTTCCGGCCAGCGCCGAAGCGCCGCTGGCGCTGGTGCGGCGGGCCGCGCTGGAGGAGCGTGTCCGGACCCGTGTGGTGGATCCGGTGCTGGGAACGTCCGTGCCGAGGGAGTTCCAGAGCTACCGGACCGTCGTCGAACAGTACCCGTCGTCCGCGGCCGCGGAGGTCGCGCACGAGAAGCTGGCGGCGCTGTACGAGGATCTCAAGCGCTACGAGCAGGCCGCCCGAACCTGGGAGTCGCTGGCGACCCACTTCCCGCGGAGCCGCAGGGACGGCGCCTGGCGCGCGGGTGAGCTATATCGCGAGAAACTCAAGGACACCGAGCGCGCACGAGCGGCCTATGCTCGTGTGGCCGCCGGCTCGCCCCGGTATGCGGACGCGCAGGAGCGGCTCCGGTAGGACCACGAACCACGAACAACGAACCACGAACCAGCGGTTGGGATAAGATCACCGCTCTTCGCGCCGGTCGAGTTCCTGAGGAGGACGAATGCAGATCGAGGAACGGGTGGCGGGAGACGTCACTCTCGTCAAGGTTACGGGCGATATCACGCTCAACAAGGGCGGCGACGTCATCCTGAAGGACAAGATCAACTCTCTCCTCCAGCAAGGGCGGAAGAAGCTGTTGCTCGACCTGGGCGGCGTGTCTTATGTGGACAGCGCTGGGCTGGGGCAGTTGGTGCAGGTCAAAGTGACCGCCGGACGCAGCGCGGCCGAGCTGAAGCTTCTCAACATCACGAAGCGCCTGAAGGACCTGCTGGTCGTGACCCGGTTGTCGACGGTGTTCGACTCGTTCGAAGACGAAGCCGAGGGGCTCGCGAGCTTCAAGTAGGGCTCCGGGCTCCAGAATCTAGTGGAGGGAGCCTGGAACGGCGAGAGTGAAGACGGAGATCGCGGCGTCGAAGCGGTCGCCCTCGGCGGTTACCATGTGATAGCTGCCCTGCATGGCCCCCACCGACGTCTTGAGCGGACAGAAGCTCGTGTATTCAAACGCCGCGCCAGGGGCCAGGACCGGCTGTTCCCCCACGACCCCGGGCCCCTCGTGCCTCTCGATTTGACCGTCGGCGTCGGTGACGACCCACTTCCTCGACACCAGCTTGGCGCGCTCGGTGCCGACGTTCGAGATCCGCACGTGATATTGGAAGAAGTATTCGTGCTCCGCGGGCGAACTGCGCTCGGGCACGTACTCGCTCTTGACTTCGACTCTGATGCCTCTAGTGACCGTGTCGCTGACGCGCACGCCCATAGGCGGCGAGTTGGCCGGTCCGTCGGCGCCGGAGCGCGCTGTGTCCTTGCTGTCCCTGGTGGCGTCGCTCATCGTTACCCATCAATTATGCCACGGACCCTCTGATGCGACTGGGAGGTCGTGGAACCGGCGAGCGGCTTCCTCGTAGTACAGTTTCAGCATCAGTGAGCGGACCCCAACCGAAAAAGCGTGTGACCGCCGCCGACGCGTGGCGAGAAGCACGCGAACTGGTGTGGGCTCACCGCCGCCGGCTCGGGCTCGGCCTGATCCTGATGCTGATCAGCCGTTTGGCCGGTCTGGTCCTGCCGGCGTCCTCGAAGTGGCTGATCGACGAAGTCGTCGGGAACGGCCGCGCAGATTTGCTCATGCCGCTCGCGCTTGCCGCGGGCGCAGCGACGGCGGTGCAAGCCGTCACCTCTTTCGTGCTCTCCCAGATCCTCGGGGTCGCCGCGCAGCGAGCCATCACCGATATGCGCAAGCGCGTGCAGGCTCAGGTGCTGCGGCTCCCGGTGCGGTATTTCGACTCCACCCAGACCGGCGCCCTGGTGTCCCGCATCATGAGCGACGCGGAGGGGGTCCGAAACCTGGTGGGCACCGGCCTGGTGCAGCTGGTCGGCGGCTTCGTGACGGCGCTGATGGGGCTGGCGATCCTGTTCTGGCTCAACTGGCAGCTGACCGTCATCACCATCCTGGTGCTCGGCGCCTTCGGCGGCGGCATGGCCTTCGCGTTCAACACCCTCCGGCCGCTCTTTCGCGAGCGCGGGAAGATCAACGCCGAAGTGACGGGCCGGCTGACCGAAGCGCTTGGCGGCATCCGCGTGGTGAAGTCCTACACCGCGGAGAAGCGCGAGGAGATTGTCTTCGCCAAGGGCGCCCACCGGCTGTTCCGCAACATCGCGAAATCGATGACCGGGGTCTCGGCCACGACGGCCGGCAGCACGGTGATCGTGGGCGTGGTGGGCGTCCTGATGATCGGCCTGGGCGGCAGGGCGATCCTCGCGGGCCAGATGACCCTTGGTGATCTGGTCATGTACATCTTCTTCATCGGGCTCGTGGCCGCCCCGCTCGTCTCGATTGCGTCCATCGGCACGCAGATCACCGAAGCGTTCGCCGGATTGGATCGGATCCGCGAGCTCTTGAACATGGCCACTGAGGACGCTGAAGACGAGCAGCGGGCCAGCGTGAGCCGGCTCCGGGGCGACGTCGCGTTCGAGCATGTGTGGTTCGAGTACGAACCCGGACGGCCCGTGCTGCGGGACGTATCGTTCCAGGCCGCGGCCGGCACCACCACGGCCCTCGTCGGCTCGAGCGGCTCGGGCAAGAGCACCCTCATCAGCCTGGTCATGGCCTTCAACCGGCCCACACAGGGCCGCGTGCTCATCGACGGCCAGGATCTGGCAAGCCTCAAGCTCGGCGACTATCGACGTCAGCTGGCGTCCGTGCTGCAGGAGAACTTCCTCTTCGACGGCACCATCGCCGACAACGTCGGCTATGCCAAGCCCGGCGCCACACGCGACGAGATCGTCGAGGCCTGCCGCGTGGCGCATTGCGACGAGTTCATCACCCAGTTCCCCAACGGCTACGACACCGTGGTCGGCGAGCGCGGCGTCAAGCTGTCGGGCGGACAGCGGCAGCGCGTGTCGATTGCCCGGGCGATTCTGGCGAGCCCGCGTCTCCTCATCCTGGACGAGGCCACGTCGAGCCTCGACAGCGAGAGCGAGCAGATGATTCAGGACGGGCTGCGGCAGCTGCGGTCGGGCCGCACCACCTTTGTGATCGCGCATCGGCTGTCCACCATCCGCAGCGCCGACCAGATCCTGGTCGTCGAGGGCGGCGCGATCGTGGAACGCGGCAGCCACGCCGAGCTGCTGGCGGCCAGCGGCCGGTACCGCCAGCTGCACGACAAGCAGTACAAGTTCGAGTCCGATCGGTTCATCAACCCTGGGGAGGACTTCACGCCGGAGCCCGAACGTCCGGCGCCACCGGCTCGCGTGGGAACCGCGATCTAGCCTAAGGAGCGCGACGTAGATGGACGAAGCCAGGCTGTTGGAAGGCGTGCTGAGAGGCGTGCTGGGCGGACGGCGGAAGCGCGGGCGGCGCGCCTCGCGGTACCTGACGGAACCAAGCCTGGGCCTCGGTATTCCGGGGTTGGGGCGTCTGGGCGGCAGCCTGTTGAGCAATCCCGGGATGCTGCTGACTGCCGCCGGCGTGGCCTGGGGACTCATCGAGACGATGAGTGGACAGGATAGTCAGGCGGGCGCGCCACGTCCTGCCGGCGGCGGAACGCCGTCGACGCCGCTGCCGCCGCTGCCGGTGATGGGCGGTTCCCCGGCCGTACAGATTCAGAGCGATGCGCACCGGATGGTGCTGCTGGCGATCTCGGCCGCGCACGCCGACGGCGGCATGGGCGACAAGGAGAGTGCCGAGGTCCAGCGCATGGCCGTCGAACAGGGCATGGCCGAAGAGGCCGCCGCGGCGTTGACACGTGCCACGCCGCTGGCCTCGATTGTGGCGGGCGTCACCGATCCGGGCCAACGAGCGACGCTCTACGGACTCGCCTTCGCCGTGGTGCGCGCGGACGAACAGGTCAGCGGCGCCGAACGTATCTACCTGGCACAGCTGGCCCACTTGCTCGGTCTGGATCCGGCCGCGGTTGCGACGCTGGAAGCGAAGGCCGCCGCGAGAATCGACCGGGCCCCGGACGAAGGCCCTGGGCTCTAGGCTTTAGGCTCGAGAGGAGCACCGACACGATGTCACAGCAGGAATGGTTCATGGCAATTGGCGGCCACCAGGTCGGTCCCGTCACGCGCGACGATGTCGTGACCAACATCCGCAACGGCACGGTGGACGGCAACACGCTCGTCTACAAGGCGGGCCTGTCGAACTGGACGCCGCTCAGGGATGTGCCCGACCTGGCCTCGTTCCTCGGCGGCGGGGCGGCATCGGCGGGCGGTGCGCCCCCGCCGCTCGTGCCCGGCCGGCGGGCGCACGACATCGACTTCCGCATCCTGGGGAGCGAGATGCAGTTCGTCGAGGTCGAGCTCGACCCCGGCGAGAGTGCCGTGGCCGAAGCCGGCTCGATGATGTACATGACGCCAGTCGATCGAGATGGAGACGGTGTTCGGCGACGGCTCCCAGTCGGCGCAGGGACGCGGCGTGATGGGTGCGCTGCTCGGGGCCGGCAAGCGCCTGCTGACGGGTGAGAGCCTCTTCATGACGACCTTCACCAACAACGGTCAGGGCAAGCAGCAGGTGGCCTTTGCCGCGCCGTATCCTGGCAAGATCCTGGCGATGGACCTGAAGCAGCTCGGCGGACAGCTGATCTGCCAGAAGGACTCGTTTCTGTGCGCCGCGAGAGGCGTGTCGATCGGCATCGCGTTCCAGCGCAAGATCGGCGTGGGCCTCTTCGGCGGAGAAGGATTCATCATGCAGCGGCTGGAGGGCGACGGGCTGACGTTCGTCCATGCCGGCGGCACTCTCCATCCGCTGGACCTCGGCCCGGGACAGAGCCTTCGCGTGGACACCGGATGTCTGGTTGCGCTGCAGCCGTCGGTGTCCTACGACATCCAGTTCGTCGGCAAGATCAAGACGGCGCTGTTCGGCGGGGAAGGTCTGTTCTTCGCCCAGCTGACCGGCCCCGGCAAGGTGTGGCTGCAGTCGCTGCCGCTCAGCCGCATGGCCGATCGCATCTACAAGGCCGCGCCGGCGGCCGGCGGCCGGCGCGTCGGCGAGGGTTCGATTCTCGGCGGACTCGGAGGAATACTGGACGGAGACAATAGCTAGGGCGCTCAGGCTCCGGCTCAGGCCTCCAGGCCTTCCAGCCGAGAGCCTAAAGCCCAGAGCCGGCCCTGAACACCACCTCGATGCCGCGCTCAGCGAGAGCGTTCTTCAGCTCGTCAAGGCTCGCGAACCACCGATTCGGCTGGAGGACTGCCGTCTCGTAGAGCGCAAGCGCAAAGGAGTCCTGCTGGGCGTTCGGATTTGGTACCAGTTTGTACGTTCCCGACTCCACCCAACTTAGAAGCCAGAGGGTCTTCCCGCGGCGGTTCGGGACCGTGAATCGCGGCTCCAGGTAAACGCCCGACTCGTCATAGAAGCGGACCGTTCCGCTCTCCACATCGATGCCCTCGAACTCGCGTTGGGCCTCGTCCTCCGTCTGGAGGATCTGGAGGGTGCCGTCTTCGAGGAAGGCGAAAATCATAGGGCCCGGAGCCCGGAGCCTGTAGCCCGGAGCCATACAATAGCTCGCATGCGCAAGCCCGTCACGCTCGTGACTGGCGCCAACGGCGAGATCGGCCACGCACTCGTCCACCGCCTTGCGGCGGTGGGCCGTCCCGTCGTCACCATCGACATCGCCGGCCTCGAACCCGGCCTGGTGCCGCTCGTGCTCCGCTCCTTCACCGGCTCGGTTACCGACGCGGGCGTGCTGGAGCGCGTGCTGGCGGAGTTCGAGGTGGACCTCATCTTCCACTTGGCGGCGCTCCTGTCCACACGCGCCGAGTTCACGCCGCTGACGGCCCACCTGGTGAACGTGGATGGCACGCTGAACCTGTTGGAATTCGCGCAGCGCGAGGGGGAGTCGCACGGGCGGCCGGTGATCTTCGTGTACCCGTCGTCGATCGCCGCCTACGGCCTGCCGGATTTGAAGACCAAGGGGCAGGCCGGGCGTGTTCCCGAGGACGCGTGGAATACACCGCGCACGATGTACGGCTGCAACAAGCTGTACTGCGAGCACCTGGGCCGCTATTACGCGCACTACTACAAGCAGCTGGCGGCCCACGCGGTCGGTCGCGTGGACTTTCGCTGCGTGCGGTTCCCCGGCCTCATCTCGGCGATCACCGTGCCCGCGGGTGGCACCTCCGACTATGCTCCAGACATGATCCACGCGGCGGCCCGGAACGAGCCCTATGCCTGTTTCGTCCGGCCCGACACCCGTATTCCGTTCATGGCGATGCCCGATGCCGTCGATGCGCTCCTGGCGCTGGCGGCGGCGGCCCCTGAGCGGCTGACCAGGACCGCCTACAACCTGTCGGCGTTCAGCCCCACCGCCGAAGCCGTGCGCCAGCAGGTCATGCGCGCGTTTCCGTCTTCGACGATTACCTGGGACGTGGACGAGAAGCGGCAGGCGATCATCGACTCATGGCCCGAGGACGTGGACGACACGGCGGCACGGCGCGACTGGGGGTTCGCGCCCCGTTTCGACTTCGAATCCGCCTTCGACGACTATCTGATCCCCACGATCAGGGAGCGCTACGCCCGATGAGACTTCGACTGGCCAGACTGGTGCTGGCGACGTGCCTGCTGGCAGTGGTTCTTTCGTGCGGGGGATCGGCCGGCGATCGATCCGTCGAGGGTGCACCGGAGGCACCGGAAATGAACACGCTCGCGCAGGACTACGTCCGGCTGGTGCTGGCCATGGGCCAGCACGACGCCGACTACGTGGATGCCTACTACGGCCCGCCCGATTGGAAGCCGACGGGCGACAAGCGCCCCCTTGGCGACATCGACGCCGATGCACAGGCGCTCGAGGCGCAGCTTGCAGCGAATCCGGCGCCCACCGGCAACGAGCTGGTCATCCTGCGCCACCGCTACTTGACGCGGCAGTTGTCGGCGCTGCGCACGCGCATCGCGATGCTCTCGGGCACGAAGCTCACCTTCGACCAGGAATCGAAGGCGCTCTACGACGCCGTGGCGCCCACCAGGACGCGTCAGGACTTCGAGCGAGTCCTCGGCGAGCTGGAGCGCCGTCTCCCCGGCCCAGGATCCTCTGGCCGACCGGTACGAGGCGTTCCGCGACCGAGTACACGATCCCCACGGACAAGGTGGACGCGACGTTTCGCGCGGCCATCGACGGATGCCGGGCCAGGACATTGGCGCACGTGGAACTACCGCCGGAGGAGAGCTTCACGGTGGAGTACGTCACCGGGAAGAGCTGGAGCGGCTACAACTGGTACCAGGGCAACTACCGCAGCCTCATCCAGGTGAACACCGACCTGCCGATCCTGGTGGACCGCGCCGTCGATCTGGCGTGCCACGAGGGCTACCCCGGTCATCACGTCTACAACGTGTTGCTCGAGCAGCACCTGGTGCGCGAGCGCGGCTGGCCCGAGTTCTCGGTCTACGCGCTTTTCTCGCCGCAATCGCTGATTGCAGAGGGGACCGCGAACTACGGCATAGACGTCGCATTTCCGGGCGAGCAGCGCCTGAAGTTCGAGCGTGAGGTGGTCTTCCCGACGGCCGGTCTGAATCCAGCGGGGGCCGCGGCCTACTACGAGGTGAAGGCGCTGATGGATCAGCTATCGTATGCGGGCAACGAAGCCGCGCGGCAGTATCTGGACGGCAAGGTAGACGCGAAGGGCGCCGTCGATATCCTGGTTTCGTGGGGACTCTATTCGCGGCCGCGAGCGGAGCAGCGCGTGCGGTTCATCGACCAGTACCGCAGCTACGTGATCAACTACAACCTGGGCCAGGACCTGGTGAAGGCCTTTGTCGAGCGGCTGGCCGGCTCGGGCGACGATGCTCGCCGGTGGCAGGTGTTCACGGGCCTGCTGTCTTCTCCGCGGCTGCCCTCGGACCTCTCCGCAGCGCCGTAGCCCGCTGACATGCGCTGCGTCGAGATTCGCCAGCCGGGTGGCCCGGAGGTGCTCGAGCTAGCCGAGCGGCCGGACCCTGTCCCGGGTCCCGGCGAGGTGCTCATCGCCGTGGTGGCGGCGGGCGTCAACCGGCCCGACGTGCTGCAACGCCGTGGCGGCTACCCACCGCCGAAGGGGGCAAGCGATCTGCCGGGCCTCGAGGTCAGCGGCACGGTGCTCGAGGTGGGAGACGGCGTGCCGCGGTCGCGCATCGGCGAGGCGGTCTGCGCGCTGGTACCGGGGGCGGCTATGCCACACGGTGTGTCGCCGCGACCGAGCTGTGCCTGCCGGTACCCGAAGGCCTCGACATCGTGTCCTCGGCGGGGCTGCCGGAGACCTGTTTCACGGTCTGGACCAACGTCTTCGACCGCGGGCGCCTTGCGGCCGGTGAGACGGCGCTGTTTCACGGCGGATCGAGCGGGATCGGCACGACCGCCATTCAGATGGCCGCGGCGCGAGGCGCGCGGGCGATCGTCACGGCCGGTTCCGATGAGAAGTGCCAGGCGTGCCTCGAGCTGGGCGCGTTTGCGGCCATCAACTACCGCGATCGCGACTTCGTGGACGAGGTGCGCCGCCTGACCGACGGGCGCGGCGTCGACGTGATCCTGGACATCGTGGGCGGGTCCTACGTGCCCAGAAACCTGTCCGCGTTGGCCGTGGACGGCCGCCTGGTGCTGATCGGCCTGATGGCGGGAGAGCCCGAAGCGCCGGTGGATTTCCGCAAGGTGCTGGGCCGCCGTCTGACCATCACCGGGTCCACGCTGCGTCCGCGGAGCGTGGCCGAGAAGGCCATCATCGCCCGGGCGGTTTTGGCTGAGGTCTGGCCGCTCGTGTCCGACGGACGCGTACGCCCGGTGGTCCATCGCACGTTTCCTCTAGCGGAGGCCGCCGAGGCCCACCGGCTGATGGAAACGAGCGACCACATCGGTAAGATTCTGCTCACCACGCGATGACCGATCCGTTCATCGGGACGACCGTCGGCCACTACGACGTCGTCGCCAAGCTTGGCGGCGGCGGGATGGGCGTGGTGTACCAGAGCGCGCGACAACCGCCTGGAACGCCAGGTCGCGCTCAAGTTCCTGCCCGCGCAGTGGAGCAACGACGAAGACGCCAAGCGGCGCTTCATGCGCGAGGCGCAGGCGGCGTCGGCGACCGACCACCCGAGCATCTGCACGATCCACGGCATCGACCAGGCGCCCGACGGCCAGCTGTTCATCGTGATGGCCTACTACGAGGGCGTCACGCTGAAGCAGCGGCTCGAAGGCGGCCCGCTGCCTGTCGAGGAGGCCCTCGAGATCGCGACGCAGGTCGCGCAAGGCCTGGCGCGCGCGCACCGCGCGGGCGTCGTGCACCGCGACATCAAGCCCAGCAATCTGATTCTCACCGACGATGCCGTGAAGATCGTGGACTTCGGCCTGGCGAAGTTCGCCGACTCGCTGCACCTCACGGTCTCCGCGGCCCCGCTGGGCACCTACGCCTACATGTCGCCCGAGCAGGTCCGCGCGGAAGAAGCGACGGCGCAGAGCGACGTCTGGGCGGCCGGCGTCGTCCTCTACGAGATGCTGGTCGGACACCCGCCGTTCCAGGGCAGCTATTTCGAGGCCATCGCGCATGCCATCCGCCACGAATCGCCCGCGCCAATCCGGGCGTCGCGGCCGGAGGTGCCCGAGGCGGTGGAGCGCGTGGTCTTTCGCGCGATGCACAAGGACCTGGCCGTTCGCTACGCGAACGGCAAGGAGCTGGCGCTGGCGCTCCTGCAGGCGCGCGGGCTGTCGGCGCCGGTGGACCTGCGATCCGGCGTCGTGGAGGTGCCGGCCACACCTGGTCGGCAGCGGCGGGCGGTCGGCTCGCTCACGGCGCTGGCCCATTGTGGCCGCCGTGGCGCGTTGATCGCTGGCTGTCGCGGGGACCGCGATGTGGCGATCCGGCCGGTCCGCCGGTCCCCGCGAAACGGTCAGCGTCGTGCCGGTGGTCAACCAGACCGGCTACCAGGAGCTGGCGCCGTACCGGCTGGCGCTGACCTACGCGCTGATCCAGGAACTGGCCGAATCGACGCGCGTGCGTCCGTTGGACTACGGGCGGGTGACGCAGTTTGTCAGCCCGGCGCTTGCCAGCGGCGCCGATGTGTCGAACCAGGAGGTCCAGCGCGCTCTGGCGGCGCAGGGCCGAGCGCAGCTGGACCATCGTGCCGACGCTGCTGCACGAGAACGGAGCCTGGCGCGCGCGGGCCGAGGTGCAGGACGCGTCCACCGGGTCAACGGTGACGCAGCTCGAAACCGAGGCAGTCGCCTCGTCGCTGACCAAGGACGCGGCCTACTCGCGCATCGTCGCGCTGGCGGACCTGATCGAGCGGCACTTCGCGCGGGGCGGCGGACCGCTGCCCTCCACGCGGCCGCTGAGCGCCCGGCTGAGAACGCTGGACGCCGTGCAGGCGCTCGAGTCGGGGCTGATGGCCATGGAGCGGATGGAGTATGCGCGCGGCGCGAGAAGCGTTTGCGCGGCGCTGCCACGCTCGATGGCCGGCATCCGCTGCCGCAGGCGTGGCTGAGCCGCGTCGAGCAGCTGCTGCGGCGGACCGATGCCGCAGGGGAGGCGGCCGATCGCGCGGCACGGCTCGTGACCGACGACACGCCGCCGTCGGACGCGCTGCTCTCGCGCGCGGTGTGGGCCACGGCCCGCCAGGATTTCCCCGGCGCCGAGGCGCTGTACAAGGAGCTGGCCGCGCGCTATCCCGACGAGCCGCGGTGGCAGGGCGAGCTGGCGGCCTTCTACGAGCGGCAGGGCCGCGTGGACGACGCCGTGGCCATCTACCAGCGCGTGCGCGGCACGGCGCTCGGCGCTGCCGCGGTTCGACGTGGATTTGTGCCGGCTCTACGCGCGCCGGGACGACCTGTCGCGCGCGCGCGAGCACGCCACGGCTGGCGATCGCGCAGTATCGCGGAGATGGGCTTCCGCAGCGGCGAGGCGCAGGCGCTGCTTGTGCGAGGCCGACGTCCTGCGGCTCGGTGCACGCCGCCGATCGAGGCCAGGCCATCGGCGCCAGCTTCGATGCGCTCGGCGTCTTCGACGGCCTGGGCGAGAAGTTCAACGAAGCGCGCGCGCACCAATACGTGGCCGTCGCGCTGGCTGGCGCGGGGCGGGAGGCCGAGGCCGTCGATTCCTGGACGCGGGCGCTGGCCGGGGCTCGCGCCACCGGGAACCGGTCGCTCGAGGGCGTCGTGTTGATGAACCTCGGCGTGGCCTCAGAGGCCCTGGGTCGCCGCCGGCAGAGCCTGGCCTACTACGAGCAGAGTGTGACGTTGAACGAGTCGTTGGGCGACGAGCGCGCAGGCCGCGCGGGCGCAGGTCAACGCTGCGGCGATCCTCGTCGAATACGGCCCCAGCCCCGACGACGGCGTGCGCCGCGTGCAGAGCGCACTGACGGTGTTCCGCAAGATCGGCGACAAATCGTTCGAGGTGCTGGGGCTTCGCGTGCTCAGGGCGCCTACCACCGCAATGCCGGCCGCACGCGCGAGGCCGAACAGTCGTTCGATCAGGCGCTGGCGATTGCGCGCGAGCGGGGGCTGGAGGACGACGCCGTGGGCATCCGACTGGACATCGCCCGGACGCAGCTGGCGCAGGGCCGCTACGCCGAGCGCCCTGACCGCGCTCGAAGCGGTGGCGCGCGAGCCACGCAGCCGCGACAGCACGCATGCCAAGGTGCTCGCCGGCGTGGCCCGGGCGCGGCTGGGGGACACGAAGGCGGCGGAGGCATCGTTCGCTCAGGCGGCCCAGGACGTTGATACGAGTGGCGACGCGAGTCTGGCGCCGCTGCTGCTGCTCTCGCGGGGCGAGCTGGCTCTGGAGCAGGGCGACCGGACGCGCGCGCTGGCGTTGTTCCGCCAGGCGGCCGCCGTACGCAGCGACGAGCCACCCGATGCGTCGGCGGTGGCTGCGTCCGCGTATCGCGACTGGCTGTCCGCCGGCGGTGGCGGGCGGCGTTCACGCCAGTCGCTCGCGCGACGCGTTGCCCGTGCCGCGGTGCTGAAGCGCGCCAGTCTGGAAGGGCGTCTGCCGCGTGCTGCAGGCGCGCATGCAGCTCGAGGGCCGGCGATGCGGCCGGCGCGCTGTCGACATTGAAGCTCGACCCGGCGTCGAGACCGGGCTCGACCCGGAGACCGCGGCGGCCGTCCAGGGCGTCCGCGCCGAAGTGTTCGCGCGGCTGGGCGAGACGTCGCCCAGGCGGCCGCGGCCCGCGCGGAGATCCGCCGCCTGATCGCGGCGCTGGTGGCAGGGCCTGCCCGAGGCGGCGCGCGGACCGGTTCGCGCATCGGCCGGGGATCGCCGCGTTGGTCAGCGACTCCGGGCCAGTAGCAGCGCCAGCGACGCACAAACAGGAGGGAGACGCAATGGGTTACGGACAGTACTCGGGCAAACAGAGCGTGCACTGGTCGGTGACGCACGAAGACGACAAAGGGCAGGCGGTCGAAGCTGGCAGCGCAGACGGGGCGGTCGGCGCATCCGACCAAGGCCCATGACGTGAACGTGGACGACGGCGTGCGCGGCCGGGATCCCGGTCTCGCCACCCGACGTCGGGCAAGCGGAAGGGCCACTCCGGCCACTTCCGAGTGCGGCTGCGTTTCGAACGGATGAAGGACGCGCGCGATGCCGCCGCCGCGGCGCAGAGCGTGATGTTCGAGGACGGCATGTACGTGCTCGTGCTCGACGTCCCGGTGATCGATCGCGCGTCGGCCGACGATCCGCCGCCAAGCGAAGTGCGCGTCGACTGGTGAGCGTGCGCGATTAGCCGCAGAGTGCCTATCTACGTCAGGTCTTTACAGCTAGCTAACTCCTGGACTCGTGCATCGTTCCGCCGTGCACGGATGATATAGACGCTGTGCGGCAGCCTCGTCGGGCTGTCAGACAACCGGAGGTCGTCAATGGGATACGGAGAGTACTCGGGCAACCAGAGCGTCCACTGGTCGGTCGTGCATCACAACGGCACGGACAAGCCAGGCGCCATTCGTGGGCGCGATCCGATCAAGTTCGAGGAGATCGGCGTGGATGCCGCACGCGGCCTCACGCCCGGCAAATTCCGTGTGCCGCTTGCGGTACGGGACGCAGGAGGAGGCCGACCAGGCGCTGGCGGTCGGCGTCGGTCAGCCGAGGACAACGGCAACTACTTCCTGGTGTTCGACGTGCCGGCGGTCAACCGCGCCGAAGGACAAGGTCGAACCGGCCGATCCGCCGGCTGAAGTTCGCGTCGACTGGTGACGATAAGTGGGGCTCCCAGGAGGGGCCTCATGATCGATCGACGCGAGATGGTGAAGCTGGTGGTGGTCGGAGTAGTGGGCGTCGTGGTGGCCGGGTCGGGCGTAGCCGGTCAGACTGGAGCGGGTGGTGGCAAGCGAGCCGATGCGCTTCTCGATTGAGGGCGACATGGGCGTCGTACGTGCCGCGGCGAACGGCGAGTCGATTCGGGTCAGCGGCGCCTTTACCGAGCGCGCGATGTTCGCGCTCGGCTGAGTCGCGAACCGGCGTCAAGCCGGTTTGCCAGATGCTGTGCGCGGCCCGCGCAGCTGCGGGCCGCGCCAGTTCGTGGGAGGACCTGCTACGGTCCTCCCACCAGCTTTCGCCACGCACGACCCACGCGCGAGGGTGCCGGCGACGCCAGCGGCGCCAGCACGGTCCGAAGGATGGCCGCCGATTGGAAGCGGCCGGCCGCGTCCTTGGCCAGCAGCTTCATCACCACCTTCTCCAGCGCCTTCGAGTGGCTCGACAGGGACGTGAGCGGCGGCGGCTCGTGTTCCAGCACGTTGGTGACCGTGTCCCCGGGCGAGGCCCCCGCGAACGGCAGCCGGCCGGTGGCCATCTCGAACATCACCACGCCCAGCGAGAACAGATCGCTCCGCGGATCCAGGGGCATCTGCAGGATGCGTTCAGGCGCCATGTAGTTGGCCGTGCCGAGCGGCCGGCCCGGCAGCGTCGATCCCATCAGCCCCACGCCCTCGGTGTCATCGGCCAGGCGGAAGCGCCGCGCCAGTCCGAAGTCCAGCACCTTCACGTGGCCCGCGTCGCTGACGATGATGTTGCCCGGCTTGATGTCGCGGTGGACGATGCCTTTCTGGTGCGCCGCGTCGAGAGCGTCGGTGATCTGCAGCGCGAGATGCGCCACGTCGGCCGTGGGCAGCGTCTGCCGCGATATGTACGTCTTCAGGTTGACGCCGTCCAGCTTCTCCATCGCGATGAACTGCCGCCCTTCGTGGGTGTCGATCTCGAAGATCGTGCAGATGTTGGGATGGCTCAGCAGGGCGATTGTCGCGGCCTCGCGGGCGAAGCGCCGGGCGGCGTCGGCGTCGCCGGCCAGTTCCTCCGAGAGAAACTTGAGGGCGACATGGCGGGGCAGCCGGCTGTCCTCGGCTTCGTAGACGACGCCCATCCCGCCCGTCCCGAGCTTGCCGACGATCCGATAGTGACTGACGGCGGTGCCGAGCATGAATCGTGCGTTAGCCGGCAGTGTACACGTACAATGACCCTCGTGACGCGGCCGACGGACCCTTCCGCGCGCAAGCGCGCCGCCCCCCGGGGCGATGGCCTGATCAGCGACGAGCCCACGATCGAGCTCGTGATCAAGGCCAGGGACGGCGACCGCCTCGCAGTAGAGGCGCTGCTCCAACGCTGCCTGCCCGAGCTCAAGCGGTGGGCCCACGGGCGCCTGCCCGCCTCGGCGCGAGGGAACCTGGATACCGGCGACCTCGTGCAGGAAACCGTCCTGCATGTCCTGCGGCGGCTGGATCACTTCGAGCCGCGGCACGTGGGCGCGATGCAGGCGTACCTCCACCAGTCGGTGATCAACCGCATCCGGGACGAGGTGCGCAAGGTGACGCGCCGTCCGGCGCCCAGCGAACTGCCGGGCGATCTGGTGACCGACGACACGTCGCCGCTCGAAACCACCGTGCGCCACGAGGCGTACCGCCGCTACCGGGCGGCCCTCGACGATCTGTCATCCCGCGAGAAGGCGTTCATCGTGGCGCGCATCGAGGCGCAGTGGACGGTGTCGGAAATCGCCACGCACTTCGGCATCAAGAGCGTGGACGCCGCACGGATGGCCGTGGGCCGTGCGCTGAAGCGCCTGATGAAGGTGCTCGACGCCGCTCCGCCGGCGCGCTGATCTACGCGTGCGTGACCGTTCGCGCGCTCGTGTGTGAGCGGAGCACATCCGCCGTCAGCTGCTTGCTGAGGTACACCTTCGAGCTGCGGTTGTCCGCGGGGTTGCGGCTCGTACTTCACGACGTCGAATTCCAGGTGGTCGAGCGTGCTCCGCATCCCGTAGAAGCGGTTCTTCGTCTTGACCACGACCTCGTGGTAGCCCTGCGCGACAGCCCAGGCTTCCGATTCCTCGGTCAGCGCGCGGAAGTGCCCCTGCCCTCGCCAGTCGCGGCGAGTGCCGCCGATCCAGCTGTACAGGACCTTCCGGCCGGAGAACGTCAGCGAGTCGCGGAGCCGGTTCACCAGGTCGGCGAGCTTCGGCTCGGTTTCCTCCGCGCGCAACTCGTGCACGATTTTGAAAGACACGGGCACGACGCTTCCAGGGTCGTCGGGCAGGGGCGCCTCCGCCATGAGGATCAGGAACTCGCGATCGCGAAGCCGCGCCACGATCTCCTGCGCGGTCTTCTTCCGCGGAAACTCCCCGAAGTACTCCTCGATGTACTGGATTTCGAGCGCACCCGTCTCGAGCGGGTAGTGCTTGATCAGGTACTCCACGCTGAGATTGTACCGGGCAGCCCCACGCGCCGCCGGCGGCGCTGAGGCATGCCGCCGGCGTAAGCCGTCGGCAGAGCGTGCACGCTGCCGACGGCCGCCGTGCAGTGGTTGGCTCGCGCGGAGGCCCGCGGAGGTCAAACGCGTGCAGGGTGATATCTAAATCGTGCATGGTACGCACAACTGAAACGGCAGCCTGCAGATTTGACCCAGTTCTGGCCCTGGACAATCCCGGATCGTTGCTCGGTGACGCCCTAATCGTGCATAATTCGACATCTGTGCACACCGCTCAGTCGAGTGTGTCGTCGCGTGCACGAGAGAGAGAAAGGATAGGCCGTCACGATGGGATCTGCCGCGTTGTCTGAAGCCATCAAGAGTATTCGCGAGTGGTCGCTCAACGAGGGGCGTGTGTCCACCGCCTCGTCGGTCAAGGCCACCGACGCCTTTGGCAGTCTGGTGTTCAACGACAAGATGCAGCAGGACCGTCTGCCCAAGCCGGCGTATCGGGCGCTGCGCGCGACGATCACTCGGGGCGAGCCGCTCGATGGAGCGACGGCCGATGCCGTGGCGTCGGCATTGAAGGAGTGGGCGGTCGAGCACGGCGCGACCCACTACACGCATTGGTTTCAGCCGCTGACCGGCATCACGGCGGAAAAACACGACTCGTTCCTGTCGCCCGCCGGCGACGGCACCGCGATCGCCGAGTTCCGCGGCAAGGAGCTCATCAAGGGTGAGCCCGATGCGTCCAGCTTCCCATCGGGCGGCATGCGGTCCACGTTCGAGGCGCGCGGCTACACCGCGTGGGACCCGACGAGCCCCCCGTGGCTGCTCAACGACGGTAACTGCGTGACGCTGGTGATCCCGACGGCATTCGTCAGCTGGACCGGGGAGGCGCTCGACAAGAAGACGCCGCTGTTGCGCTCGATGGAAGCCGTGTCCAGGGAGGCGGTGCGCGTTCTCAAGATCTTCGGCTCGACCGCCGAGCGCGTGTTCGCCACCTGCGGTCCCGAGCAGGAGTACTTCCTGATCGATCGCAACTTCTATTTCGCGCGGCCGGACCTCATCAACGCCGGGCGGACGTTGTTCGGCGCGCCGCCCCCGAAGGGCCAGGAGCTCGAAGACCAGTACTTCGGCGCCATTCCCGCGCGGGTGCTGGCGTGCATGTCCGAGGTCGAATCCGAGCTCTACAAGGTAGGCGTGCCGGTGAAGACCCGCCACAACGAAGTGGCGCCCAGCCAGTACCAGATCGCCCCGGTGTTCGAGAACGCCAACGTCGCCGCCGACCATCAGATGATGACGATGGAGACGCTGCGGCGCGTCGCCCCGAAATACGGCCTGGCGTGCCTGCTGCACGAGAAGCCGTTCGCCGGCGTGAACGGGTCGGGCAAGCACAATAACTGGTCGCTCTCCGACGAGTTCGGCAACAACCTGCTGAGCCCGGGCGACACGCCGCACGAGAACATGCAGTTCCTGGTGTTCTGCGCCGCGGTGCTGCGTGCGGTGGACAAGTGGCAGGGCCTGCTGCGGGCCAGCATCGCCAGCGCGGGAAACGATCACCGCCTCGGAGCCAACGAAGCGCCTCCGGCCATCCTGTCGGTGTTCCTCGGCGACCAGCTGACCGATCTGTTTCAGCAGCTCGAGAAGGGCGCGGCCAAGTCCACCAAGCAGGGCGGGATGATGGAGCTCGGCGCCAGCGTGCTGCCGAAGCTGCCGCGCGACGCCGGCGATCGCAACCGCACCAGCCCGTTCGCGTTCACCGGCAACAAGTTCGAGTTCCGCGCGGTGTCGTCGAACCAGAACATCGCGATGCCGAACGTGGTGCTGAACGCGGCGATGGCCGACTCGCTCGACGAGATCGCCAACGAGCTGGAAAAGACGACCGCCAAGGGCGAGGACCTGAACACCGCCGTGGGCAAGCTGCTCACGCGCCTCATCAAGGCCCACAAGCGCATCATCTTCAACGGCAACAACTACGCGGCCGAATGGACGAAGGAGGCCGCCAAGCGCGGCCTGCTGAACCTGCGCAACACCGTGGACGCGTTGCCGCAGCTCGTCACGAAGGATGCGATGAAGCTGCTCGACCGGTTCAAGATCCTGAACGAGCGTGAATCGCACGCCCGGTTCGAGGTGTTCCTCGAGAACTACAACAAGACCATCAACGTCGAGGGCCAGCTGATGGTGCTGATGGCGAACCGCTACATCCTGCCGGCGGCGCTCGAGTACCAGAAGCAGGTCGGCCAGAGCGTGTCGGCGGTGAAGGCTGGCGGCGGCAGGAGCGTGTCGGGGAAGAAGCTGCTGGGCAAGTACACCAAGCTCGTCGACGCGTTCCGGGTCCAGACCGACGCTTTGGCGGGGCTGCTCGACCACAGCGGCGGCTCGGCCGAGAAGCACGCGAAGTACATGCGCGACAAGGTGGTGCCGGCCATGGCCAAACTGCGCGCGACCGGCGACGCCATCGAGACGCTGACGCCGCATGGGCTGTGGCCGCTGCCGACCTACCGCGAGATGCTCTTCGTGAAGTAGGCTCTCGGCTCCGGGCTCTCGGCTTCCGGCATGAACGGGCTGGACTCACGTCCAGCCCGTTTGTTTTTCCCGGTGACACGGCGCCGCGGGACCGACCCGTTACGATTTCTGAGTACGTTTTCGACCGTCGAAAGCGCCGAATCCGCAAGAATCGACGGTGTAGACTAGACCCCCGCGTATCACGTCGCGAACGTCCATGGGTATCTTGGAGAAGTTTCGGTCCTCACCTCGCTGGAAGCACGCCGATCCCAGTGTGCGCGTTGCTGCCGTGTACGAAATCGGGGCCGACGAGGCCGACGTGCTGGTGTCGATGGCCCGCGACGACGCCGAGGCCCGGGTCCGCCGCGCCGCTGCCTCGCGGATCTTCGACATCACGGTGCTCGGCGACCTGTTCCGGACCGATCCCGACACGGACGTCCGCGCAGAGGCGCTGCGTCAACTGGTCGGCGTAGCCGCCGAGACGGCGGACGAGGACGTGGCCCGCGACGTCGTGCGGCAGCTGGCCGAATCCGGGCGCTTCAAGGAGCTGACCGTCGTGGCGCGCGCGAGCGCGCATCCCGGCGTGAAGGCGGTGGTCGTGGACGGGCTGAGCGACGTCCGCGCCCTCGGGTCCGTCAGCCGGCACGCCACCGACGGCCAGACGCGCCTGCGAGCGCTGGCGCGCCTGTCGGATCCGGACGAGCTGAGCGCCGTCGCCCTCAAGTCTGAACACACCGACACCGCGGTGGCGGCGCTGGATCGTCTGCTCGATCCCACCGCTGTGGCCGCCGTCGCACAGCGCGCACGCAACAAGGTGGCGATGCGCAAGGCGCGCGCCCGCCAGCGTCTCCTGGAAGACGCGGTAATGGCGCCCGCGCCTACGCCGGCCCAGGCCATGAGCGCTGAGGATCGTCAGCGTGGCGCCGCACTGGTAGCGGAGGCCGAGACGCTGGTTGCGGTGCCGGACTCAGCCGAGGCCGATTCGGCCATCGGCCGGATGCGCGTCTCGTGGGCCGAGCTGCAGGCCGACACCGATGTGGATCCCGCCCTGACGCAACGGTTCGACGCTGCGATCGAGGCCGTGCGCGAAGCGGCGGCCGTGCGCGCGGCCGAATGGGCGGCGGAAGAGGAACGGCGCGTCGAGCGCGAGCGCGAGCAGTCCGAACGTGTCGCCGTCTGCGAAGCGATCGAAGGGCTGGAAGGCGCCGACGCCGTGGATCGGTTCGCCGAGTTGAAGGTGAAGTGGGACAGCCTGCCGCAGATTCCCACCGGATTATTCGGCGACGCTGACACGGCGGTTCCAGGACGCGTGCCGCCAGTTCGAGCAGCGTGAAAGACGCCGCGGACTGGCCGAGGTCGCGGCGGCGCGGCTCGAGACGCTGGCGGGCGAGTTGGAGCATCTGGCGTCGGCCGAGCAGCCGCTGCCCGAAGTGCTGACCCGCTGGCGGATGCTCCGCCGCGATACGGATCTGCTGCGCGAGATGGCCGACGCCAACCCGGGAGCGGCCGATCGCGTGGAACGCGCCGTCGCCGTGCTGGAGGACAAGGAGCACGAGCACCAGCAGGTCAAGGCCAAGCAGGAGCACGACAACCTGAAGCGTCTCCAGCAGCTGTGCCGGCAGGCGGAGACGCTGGCGGGGAGCGACCAGCTGACGCTCAAGGCCGGAGACCGCGCGTTGACCGACATCCGCGAAGCGCTTGACGCCCGCATACCGCTGCCGACAAAAGCCGACCGTCAGGAAGCCCAGGCCCGGCTCACGGCGGCGCGTGCGCTGCTGGCGCCACGCGTCCAGGAGCTGCGCGACGCCGACGAGTGGCAGCGCTGGGCCAACCTGCAGGTGCAGGAGGAGCTGGCGAAGCAGATGGAGGCGCTGTCGTCGGAGGAGAGCCCGGAGACGGCCGCGCGGCGGATGCGCGAGCTCCAGGGGCGCTGGCGATCGGTGGCGCTGGCCCCGCGCACGCAGGGCGAGGCCATGTGGCGCCGGTTCAAGACGGCGCAGGACGCCGTGTTTGCCCGTACCTCGGTGTACATGGCCGAACAGCACGCGGCCCGCGGGGCAAATCTGCAGAAGAAGCAGGATCTGTGCGCTCGCGCGGAGGCGCTCGCGCCGTCATCGGACTGGGTCAAGACCGCGGCCGAATTGCAGGCGCTCCAGGCCGAGTGGAAGACCGTTGGCGCGGTGTCGCGCGGCCACGAGAAGGCGTTGTGGGAGCGCTTCCGCGCCGCCTGCGACGGATTCTTCAGCCGGCGGCAGGAGGATCTCAAGAAGCGCAAGGACGAATGGTCCGCCAACCTGGCCCAGAAGGAAGCGCTGTGCGAGGAAGCCGAACGGCTGGCCCAGTCGAACGACTGGGACGCCACGGCCGCGCAGTTCAAGCGCCTGCAGGCGCAGTGGAAGGGCATCGGTCCGGTCCGGCGGTCGAAGTCGGAGGTGATCTGGCAGCGGTTCCGGACCGCGTGCGACGGCTTCTTCGAGCGCTACAAGCACCGCGACCAGATCGAGATCCAGGAAAAGGCGGCCGCCCGCACCAGCGTGATCGAGGACCTGGAAGGCCTGGTGGCCGTCGAGGGTGCCGATGCGGAGGCTCCCGGCGGGCTGTACGAGACCGTGCAGAAGGCCCGCTCCGCCTGGCAGCATGCGCCCGAAGTCCCGCGTGCCCTCCAGCAGGACCTGGCGATGCGCTACCACGACGTGCTCGCGCGGCTCGTGTCCCGCTGGCCGACGGCGTTTGCGGGTACGGACCTGGATCCCGACGCACGCGCAAGCGCATGGAGAAGCTGCTGGCTCGCGTAGAGGAGCTCTCGTCCGCGCAGGGCGGCTCGCACGCGCCGGCCGCATCGCCGGCGGAACTGCTGGCCCAGCGGTGGCGCGAGCGTCTGGCGTCGAACACCATGACCGGCGGACAATCCAAGCAGGCTGAGGAAACGAAGTGGCGCGAGGCCGAGCAGGAAGTGCGCAGTGCCCAGCAGCAGTGGATGCGACTGGGCCCCGTCCCCGCGTCGGTGGCCGGCCCGCTCAACGAGCGCTTCCAGCGCGCCTGCCGCAAGTTCTACGACGATCGCCGGCGCGCGTCCTAGCCGCACCCGCCCAAGGAGTTTCCAATGATCCGTGTTGTGTTCGGCGTGATGGCGCTGGCCGTGTCCATTGTGACTGCGTCACATCCGGCGGCGCAGGCGCCGGCGGACGGGCCCGTGCTGCCGCCGCTGTGGAACCTCACTGGCGATTTCGCCGCGCCCGAAAGCGCCTATTACGACGCGGCGTCGAAGGCGGTGTTCGTCTCGTCGATCAACGGGCAGATCCTCGATCGCGACGGCAACGGGTACATCTCCCGCCTGACTCCTGACGGCAAGGTCGTCAGCGCGAAGTGGGTCACCGGACTGAACGCGCCGAAAGGCCTGCGCAGCGTCGGCAGCGTGCTGTGGGTGTCCGACATCGACGAGGTAGTGGCGATCGACGTCGCCAGCGCGCGCATCACCCAGCGCGTCAAGATCGAGGGCGCGCAGTTCCTGAACGATCTGGCCACGGCGCCCGACGGCACCGTCTACGTTTCGGACTCGACCACGCTGCGCGTGTACCAGGTCCGCGACGGAAAGTCGTCGGTCTTCGTGGAGGGCGCCGACGTCGTGGAGCAGCCGAACGGCCTGCTGGTGGACGGGGGACGCCTGATTCTTGGCTCGATCGGCCCCGCGCCGCAGCCAGGGCAGGGCCGGGGCCGGGGTCAGGGACCGCCGCCGTCGGGCCATCTCTTCGCGTTCGACCTGCGCACCAAGGCCCGCACGACGTTGACGGCCGAGCCGGTGGGTGGGATCGACGGGATCGAGCCGGACGGCAAGGGCGGGCTGCTGGTGACCGACGTGATCGGCCAGCGGCTTCTGCACGTAGCGCCCTCAGGTGCCGTGCGAGTGCTGGCGAAGTTCACCGCCGGTGGCGCCGACTTCGGCTATGTGCCTGCCTCGCGCACCGCCGTCGTGCCGTTTCTGTTCGAGAACCGCGTGGCTGGCTACGACCTCACGGCGGCGTTGCGGTAGGGCTCCAGGCCTCGGGCTTCAGGCTCAGGTCCTGCGGTTTGTGAACTTTGAATTGTGAATTGTGACTTGGAGGGTCCTATCCCTCCAGGTACGTATACCCGTGCAGCCCGTCTTCATAGAAACGCAGTAGGCGGCCTGCCCCCTCGTAGTCCACGTGGCCGGCGTGCACCGCCGTCTCGACGTCGGTCCGGAGCTTGCCGAGCAGCGCCTCGGCATCGAACTCCACGTAGTCCAGCACTTCACGCACGGTGTCGCCCTTGATCAGCGTGTCGAGGCGCGCGCCGCCCTGTTCGTCCAGGCTGACGTGTACGGCGTGCGTGTCGCCGAACAGATTGTGCAAGTCGCCCAGGATCTCCTGGTAGGCGCCCACCAGGAAGATACCCAGGTAGTAGGCGTCCCCGTTGACCGAGTGGAGCGGTAGCGTCTTCTTCACGTCGCGGCGATCCACGAACCGGTCAAGCTTGCCGTCGGAGTCGCACGTGATGTCTCCCAGAACGGCGTGGCTCATCGGCTTCTCGTTCAGTCGGTGGATCGGCATCACCGGAAAGAGCTGCTTCACCGCCCAGCTGTCGGGAATGGACTGGAACAGCGAGAAATTGCAGAAGTAGGTGTCCGACAGCTGCTCGTCCAGGTTCTGCAGATCCTCGGGGACCTCCGGCATCGACTGGGCAATGCGCTGCAGCTTGGTGGCAATGGCCCAGAACAGGTTCTCCGCCAGGCTGCGTTGTTCGAGCGGCAGGTAGCCGGCGCTGAACAGGCTGAGCGCCATGTCGAGCGACTGTTGCGCGTCGTGGAACGCTTCGAGCGCGTTGCGCGCGTTCACGTTGTTGTAGGTCTCCACGAGGTCGAGGAGGGGCTGCTCCCAGTCCGGGTTGGCCGTGGTGGGCACGTTTTCGTCCCTGAAGCCCGACACGCCCAGCACGTTGAAGACCAGCACGCTGTGATAGGCCACCACGGCGCGTCCGCTCTCGGACACGATCGTCGGGTGCGGCACGCCGGCTTCGTCGCACACCGTCTGGATGTGGTACACGACGTCGTTGGCGTACTCCTGCAGCGTGTAGTTCATGCTGGACTCGAAGTTGGTCTGCGAGCCGTCGTAGTCCACGCCCAGCCCGCCGCCCACGTCGATGTAGCGCAACCCCGCGCCCAGCTTCGCCAGCTCGGTGTAGACGCGCGCGGCCTCGTTGAGCGCGCCCTTCACGATCCGGATGTTGGTGATCTGGCTTCCCAGGTGGAAGTGCAGCAGCTTCAGGCAGTCCTGCATGCCGAGCGCCTTCAGCTCCTCCAGGCCGCGCATGATCTCGGTGACGGTCAGGCCGAACTTCGACCGGAAGCCGCCCGACGACTGCCAGCGCCCGCTGCCGCGCGACGCCAGCTTCACGCGCATCCCGATCTGGGGCCGCACGCCGATGCGCTGGGCCGTATCGATGATGAGCTGCAGCTCGGTGTACTTCTCGACGACGGGGATGATGTTGCGGCCGATCTTGTGGGCCAGCATCGCCGTCTCGATGTATTCCGCGTCCTTGAAGCCGTTGCAGATGATCGGCGTGTCGTTGTCGGCCAGCGCCACGACGGCCAGCAGCTCGGGCTTCGAGCCCGCCTCGAGGCCGAACTTGTACGGCTTGCCGAAGTTGAGCACCTCTTCCACGACCTGGCGCTGCTGGTTGACCTTGATGGGATAGACGCAGGTGTAGCTGCCCTGGTACTGGTTCTGACTGATGGCCGCCTGGAAGGCCCCGTAGATGTCCCCGAGCCGGTGCTTCAGGATGTCGGTGAAGCGGATGAGCACGGGCAGGCTGATCCCGCGCAGCTGCAGCCGATCCACCAGCTCCTTGAGGTCCATGGAGCTGGCGGTGTCCTTGGTCGGGTGCACCTGCACGTGGCCGGCCCCGTTGACCGAGAAGTAGCCGTTGCCCCAGCGGGCCACCTCGTACAGCTCGCTCGCGTCGTGCACCGTCCACTTGCGGGCAGTGGACCCGTTCGGGTCGAGGGCGGCTGTGGTTCGTCCGTTGGTGGCCGTGCTCATGTTTAACCAATCGTAAGCGTCACATCACGATTGCTCAACGACAAAATGACACGGCGGCTGGCGATGGGCCAGAATAACGAGTTGCGATGCCCGTTCGGGAACCAGCCATCCGCGTGCTCCTGCTCCCCAAGGACACCAACGCCTACGGCACCATCTTTGGCGGCGTGATTCTGTCGCACATCGACCTGGCGTCGGCGGTCCAGGCACAACGCGTGGCGGCCCACCGCTACGTCACACGAGCGATGCACGCCGTGGAATTCCACGAACCTGTCCTGGTAGGCGACCTGGTGAGCTTCTACGCCGAGACCGTGCGCGTCGGACGGACGTCGGTCACGGTGCGGGTGTCAGTCGAGGCGGAGCGGGCCGCCGTCGGGCCAGGGCCGAGCGTCTCGATCCCGGTGACCGCGGCCGAGGTGGTGCTGGTGGCCGTGGGCGCGGATGGGCGGCCGGTCCCGGTCCACCCGGAGCCGGACCCGGCGAGCAGGACAACCTGAAGGCGGCGCGGATGCACTGGGTCAGCAGCCGGGGCGAATCGCCGCCCATTTCCTTCGTGGACGCGCTCTTTGCCGGGACGGCGCCCGACGGCGGCCTGTACATGCCCGAGCGCTTCGAGCCGCTGGCGGCCGGCACACTGGACTCCTTGCGCGGGGCCGGCGTCGTGGAGGTGGCCACCCGCATCGGGGCCCATCTGCTGAAGGACGAGATCACGCCCGCGCAGCTCGAGCCGCTGGTGCGTGACGCGCTGGACTTCCCGGTGCCGCTCGTGCCGGTCACGGACCGCGTGTGGGCGCTGGAGCTGTTTCACGGCCCCACGCTGGCGTTCAAGGACGTCGGGGCGCGGGTGCAGGCGCGGTTGCTGCACCACTTCACCGATGGCACGCCGTTGACGATCCTGGTCGCGACCTCCGGCGACACGGGCAGTGCCGTCGCCCAGGCCTTTCACCGGGTGCCCGACACGCGAGTGTTCGTGCTGTATCCCGCGGGCCAGGTCAGCGACGTGCAGGAGGCGCAGATGGCCTCGATGGGCGACAACGTCCAGGCCATTTCGGTCGGCGGCACGTTCGACGACTGCCAGCGCCTGGTCAAGCAGGCGTTTGCCGACGACGAGCTGCGGCGGCACGTGTGGCTGACCCCGGCCAACTCGATCAACCTGGGCCGGCTGCTCCCGCAGGTCTTCTACTACTTCCTGCTGGCCGGGCTGCGCGGTGAAGGCGATGGGCCCGTCGTGGCCGTCCCCAGCGGCAACTTCGGCAATCTGACCGCGGGCTTGATGGCCAGGCGCATCGGGTTGCCGATCGCGAAGTTCGTGGCGGCGACGAACGTCAACGACGCGGTGCCGGCCTATTTGCGGACCGGCACAGTATCAGCCCAGAGAGTCGATCAGGACCGTCGCCAATGCGATGGACGTGGGCGCGCCCAGCAATTTCGAGCGCATAAAGGCGATGTACGGCGGCTCGCTCGACGCGCTGCGGCGCGACGTCTCGGGCGTGGCATACACCGACGCACAGGTCGTGGAGGCTATCGGCGACGTCTCCCGCCGCCACGGCTACGTGCTCGACCCACATGGCGCCATCGGGTGGCTTGCGATCAACGACGCCCTGGCGCACGCTGGCCCACGGGCCGCAGGGGGTGTTTCTCGCCACCGCCCACCCTGCCAAGTTCCGCGAGGTGGTCGAGCCGGCGATCGGCCGGCCCGTGCCGCTGCCGGACGCGCTGGCTGAGGCGGTGAAGCGCCCGCGGCACGCCCTGTCCCTTCCCGCCGACTATGCGGCGCTTCACGCGCTGTTGAGGAACTGAGCCTTGCCAGATCTCGAGACATTTCGACCGCCGACAGGGGAGTCGCCGTCGCGGGACGGGATCCCCGAGCGCTACCGCTGGGACTTGTCCTCCATTTGCCAGGACTGGGACGACTGGGGCCGGGCGTATCGCCGGCTCGAAGAGGCGATCGAGGGGTTTGCGCGGCTGCGCGGCACGCTGGCCAACGGCCCCTCGGATCTCCTGGCTGCGCTGCGCGCGATGGACGAAGTGGGTGCGCTGAGTTACCGGGTGTGGTACTACGCGGCGCTCCACTACGACGAAGACCAGCGCGACAACGACGCGAACGCCAAGCGGCAGCAGGTCCAGATCGTGTTCGCCCGCCAGCAGCAGGCCAGCGCGTGGTTCAACCCGGAAGTGCTGGCCATCCCGCTCCAGACGATCCGGCAGTGGATGGAAGCCGACGACGCCCTGGCGGTGTACCGCTTCGCCATCGAGTCGCTGTTCCACGAGCAGGAGCACGTGCTGGACGAGCCGGGCGAGCGGCTGCTCTCGTACGCCAGCCGCTTCAACAGCGCGCCGGGCGACAGCTATTCGGCGCTGACGACGGCGGATCGCAAGTTTCCGACCATCACGATCAGCACGGGGGAGTCGATCACGCTGACCTACGGGCAGTACCGGGCGATCCTCGAGACCAACCGGCGGCAGGAGGACCGCGCCGCCGCCTACACGGCATTCCACCAGGCGTACGCCGACAACCAGAACACGTATGCGGCGATGTACAACGGCGTGCTGCAGCGGGACTGGTTCCATGCGCGCGCCCGCGGGTACGCCACGACCCTCGATGCCGCGCTGCACGGCAACGACATCCCGTCATCGGTCGTCGAGAACCTGATTCGCGTGACCAAGGCCGGCGTGGAACCGCTGCGCCGCTACCACCGGCTGCGCCGGCGCGTGCTGGGGGTGGACACCTACAAGCTGCACGACCTGTTCGTGCCGCTGGCCCGGCACGACGCGCGGTACCCCTACGACGAGGTGGGGGAGCTGATCATCGAATCCGTGGCGCCGCTCGGCGCCGAGTATCAATCCCACGTGCGCGCGGCGTTCCGCGAGCGGTGGATCGACGTCTTCGAGAACACGGGCAAGCGGAGCGGGGCGTACTCGGCGCCGGTCTACGGCACGCACCCCTACATGCTGCTGAACTTCAACGAAACGCTGGATGCGGTGTTCACGTTGGCCCACGAGATGGGCCATTCGATGCACACGCTGCTGGCGCACCGCTCCCAGCCGTTCGTGTACGCCGGCTACACCATCTTCGTCGCCGAGGTGCCGTCCACGCTGAACGAGGCGCTGTTCCTGGACCTGATGCTGACGCGGGCGCGGAGCCGCGAGGAGCGTGCGGTGCTGCTGCAACACGCCGTGGACAGCATCGCCGGCACGTTCTACACCCAGGTGATGTTCGCGGACTTCGAGCTGCAGGCCCATCGGCTGGTCGAGGCCGATGAGCCGGTGACCGCCGAGGCGCTGAACGCCATCTACGAGGGACTGCTGCGCGACTACTATGGCGACGCCGTGGATCACGACCCGCTGGCGCGCCATACGTGGGCGCGCATTCCACACTTCTTCGGCTCGCCCTACTACGTCTATCAGTACGCCACCTGCTTCGCGACCACCGCGCGGCTGATGCAGGACATCCGCTCCGCGAGCACGGCCGTGGCTGCGGACGGCGTCGAGCGTTACCTGTCGCTGCTGCGGGCCGGCGGCAGCGACTTCCCGATGCGGCTTCTGTCGCAGGCGGGCGTGGATCTGGGCCAGCCGGACACGGTGCAGGCTGTCGCCACGGAGCTGGACGCGCTGGTGGCCCGGCTCGAGCAGGAATTGGGGGCCGGGTGAGCTGATCCGTTGATTGCGCCGAAAACCGGGGCTTGACGGCGGGGCCCTGGCGGAAATATGATTTAATCCGGATATACGGATATATGACCGCGCCCATCCTGGAACACATGACGGCCCTGTCGGACCAGACCCGGTGCCGCATGCTGCTCCTGCTCGAGCGTCATGAGCTGACCGTGTCGGAGCTGTGCACGGTGCTCCAGATGCCCCAGTCGAGCGTCAGCCGCCACCTGAAGACGCTGGCGGAGGACGACTGGGTGACGTCGCGTCGCGACGGTACCAGCCGCTTCTACAGCATGGTGCTCGACGACCTCGACCCGGGCGCGCGGCAGTTGTGGCCGCTCATCCGCGAACAGGTGCAGGGTACGTCGGCGGCGGGGCAGGACGAGCGGCGCCTTGCGGCCGTCATCAAGGGCCGCCGCGCCACGTCGCAGCGCTTCTTCGCCACGGCGGCGGCCGAGTGGGATCGGATCCGGGGTGATCTCTTCGGCGAGACGTTCTTCGTCTGGGGAATACTGGGCCTCATCGACCAGTCGCTCGTCGTCGGCGATTTGGGCTGCGGCACGGGGCAGCTCGCCGAGACGCTGGCGCCGTATGTCCGGAAGGTCGTGGCGGTGGACGGTTCCGAAGACATGTTGGCCGCGGCGCGCACGCGCCTCGACGGGATGGCCAACGTGCAGCTGCGCCGGGGCGAACTGGAAAGCCTCCCGCTCGGCGACGGCGAGCTGGACGCGGCGGTGCTGTCGCTCGTCCTTCACTACGCGGCGGATCCGGCGCGCGCGCTGACGGAGGTGAGCCGGGTGGTGCGCCCTGGCGGACGCGTGCTGGTGGTGGACATGCTGCCGCACGAGCACCAGGAGTATCAGCAGCAGATGGGCCACGTGTGGCTCGGGTTCTCGGAGAAACAGATCACGCGGGTGTTGACGGGGGCGGGCTTCGGTCAGGTGCGGGCCCGCATGATTCCAGCCGATCGCGCGGCGAACGGGCCGGCTCTGTTCGCGGCGGTGGGCGTCAAGCAGGAGCAATCGGCGTAACACGGGGCCGGCGGCGACGCTGGCCCCTTCGAGGGAGAAGAGCAGATGGCAACAGCAAGTATCGCGCACGCATACGATGTGGCCAAGGCGGCCGGTCGCGTTCCGTTCAAGGTGGCCGACCTGGGTCTGGCCGAGTTCGGCCGCAAGGAGCTGCGGCTCGCCGAGGGCGAGATGCCTGGCCTGATGGCGATCCGCAAGCGGTATGAGGGCAAGCAGCCGCTGGCGGGCGCCCGCATCATGGGCAGCTTGCACATGACGATCCAGACCGGCGTCCTGATCGAGACGTTGTCGCTGCTCGGGGCGGACGTGCGCTGGGTGTCGTGCAACATCTTCTCGACCCAGGACCACGCCGCCGCGGCGGTGGTGGTGGGCCGTCCCGAGACGGGCGGCACGGTGGAGAACCCGAAGGGCATCCCGGTGTTCGCGTGGAAGGGCGAGACGCTCGACGAGTACTGGTGGTGCACGGTCGAGTGCCTGGTGTGGCCTGACGGCAAGGGCCCCTCGCTGATCGTGGACGACGGCGGCGACGCGACATTGTTCGTGCACAAAGCCGCCGAGTACGAGAAGGCGGGCAAGGTGCCGGCGTTCAACCCGGCGTCCGATCCCGAGGAGTGGGGCGTCATCCTGAAAGCGCTGTCGAGCGAGCTGGCGGCCAATCCCGGCCGCTGGACGGGGATCGCCAAGGGCATCCGCGGGGTCTCGGAAGAGACCACCACGGGCGTGCACCGTCTCTACGAGATGGAGAAGAAGGGCACGCTGCTGTTCCCGGGCATCAACGTCAACAACTCGGTGACCAAGAGCAAGTTCGACAACATCTTCGGCTGCCGGCACTCGCTGACCGACGGCATCTGCCGCGCCAGCGACGTGATGATGGGCGGCAAGACCGCGTTCGTGGCCGGCTACGGCGACGTGGGCAAGGGCTGCGCGCAGGCGTTGCGCGGTCAGGGCGCGCGCGTGATCATCAGTGAGATCGACCCGATCTGCGCGCTCCAGGCGGCGATGGAAGGCTTCGAGGTCAACACGCTCGAGAACGTGCTCGAGAAGGCCGACATGTTCATCACCACCACCGGCAACTTCAACATCATCACCGCCGCGCACATGGCGAAGATGAAGGACAAGGCCATCGTCGGCAACATCGGCCACTTCGACAACGAGATCGACATGGCCGGGCTGGCGAAGACGCCGGGCATCAAGCGGATCAACATCAAGCCGCAGTACCGACGAGTGGGTGTTCCCGGACGGCCACTCCGTGATGATCCTGGCCGAGGGCCGGCTGCTGAACCTGGGCTGCGCCACCGGTCACCCGAGCTTCGTGATGTCGGCGTCGTTCACCAACCAGACGCTGGCGCAGCTGGAGCTGCACGCCAATGCGGAGAATTACGGCAAGACGGTGACGATGCTGCCGAAAGCGCTGGACGAGGAAGTGGCGCGGCTGCACCTCGACCACATCGGCGTCAAGCTGACGAAGCTCACGAAGGAGCAGGCCGACTACATCGGAGTTCCGGTAGAAGGGCCGTACAAGCCGGATTTCTATCGGTACTAGTTCGTGGTTCGTGGTTCGTAGTTCGTAGTTCTGAACGGGCTGGCCTCACGGCCAGCCCGTTTTTCTTCATAATGAGTGGCGTTGGGGCCTCGATGAACAGGTATTGCCAGGCCTTGTGTGCATTGCTCGTGCTGGTGGGCGTTGCCGGCGTTTCGGCGCAACAAGCTCCGGCCGCACCGTCGGCCGGCCGGGGAAGCGTCGAGCGGGGACGGTACCTGGTGGAGCGCGTCGTGATGTGCGGCGAGTGCCACTCGTCGCGCGATCAGGCGGGCAACATCGTGGGGGGCACGCGGTTTCAGGGCGGGCCGATGCCGATGCGTCCGCCGTGGCCGGCGGACTGGCCCAACGCTTTCCCCCGGATCGCCGGTCTACCCGGCTACACCGACGAACAAGCGACGCGCCTGCTCACGCAGGGGGCCATCAAGAGAGACGGCTCCCAGCTGCGCATGCCCATGCCGCGGTTCCGGATGAATGCGCAGGACGCGGCCGATGTGATCGCGTATTTGCGGACTGTCGGGGGCAGTTAGGGCGGACTGTCGGTGGGAGTTCGTAGTTCGTGGTTCGTAGTTCGTGGTTCGTAGTTAGTCGTGGCGGGCCCTCTCGGGCCCGCCCTTTGCCTCAGACTACCTGGGGACCCGCCCGAAGATGCGAATCGTGCCCATGTAGCACTCCCCGTTGATGACCGCGCCGGCCTGGCCGCAGGCCACGATCACGTTGTACTCGACGTGCACGCGCGCACCCTTGAGCCGCCCTTTCGTGACGAAGCCGTTCAGCGAGGCGGTCTGGCTCTGGTTGTTCTGCTTGCCTTTGATGTGTGCGACGAAGGCGTCCTCGCCGGATCCGGCCTCATAGGTCGCTTCGATCTCGACCTCGTCGGCAGAGATCGGCGTCAGACTGAGCACCTTCCCCGCGAACGGGCCCGTGGCGTCCCCCCCGACAAAGCCCGCCATGTCCAGGTCCGGATAGGTGGAGATCCACTTGATGAAGGTGATCTCCTCATTCACCCGCCGGGGCCGTCCTTCAGGAGATGGGCCGCTGGCAAGGGAGGGTGATATCTGCAGCAGGAGCGCAATCGCGCTCACAAACCACGCCGTTCGACGTTGAATACGACTCATCTTCATACGGCACCTCGAGTTGGACGGCACGACGCCGTGCTGTAACGGACCGCCGAATCAGGCGTTGATTCGTTCTAGCGTCCTATAAGATGTGAAGCGCAAGACGGGCGCGTTTCCCCTCACAGCTGTCAAAGGACGATGCGGCGTGCCAGACGTCACCGAACTGCTGCTGTCGTGGCGTCAGGGCGACCCGGCCGCACTCGGCCGCCTGCTTCCGCTGGTCTATGACGAGTTGCGCCGCGTGGCGCGCCGGCATCTGCGGCGCGATTCTCCAGGCCACGCTCTCCAGGCGACGGCCCTCGTCCATGAGGTTTACCTGCGGCTGGTGAACGTGGACCGCCTGACGCTCAACAACCGGGCGCATTTCCTGGCCGTGGCCGCCACGCTGATGCGCCAGATCCTTGTCGATCACGCACGCCGGACACGGGCCCGCAAGCGCGGCGGCGGCAATACGATGGTCAGCGTCGACGACGTGTCGGCCGTCACCCAGCCGTCCAACGTGGACGTGATCGCGCTCGACCAGGCGCTCGATGCCCTGTCCGTGCTCGACGTCCGCCAGGCCCGGGTGGTGGAGCTGCGCTTCTTTGCCGGTCTCAACGCCGACGAGACGGCCGAAGCGCTCGACGTGTCGAGGGCAACGGTCGAACGCGACTGGGCGCTGGCGAAAGCGTGGCTCTATCGGCGCTTGGTCCCGCTGGCACCAGCGTCGAGAGAGGCCGTCCTGGACACATGACCCTGTCTCCCGAAAACTGGCCGCGCCTGAGGGAGGTGTTCGCAGGTGCGCTGGCGCTGGCGGCCGACGAGCGGCCGGCCTACCTCGCCGACGCGTGCGGCACCGACCGTGCGCTGCGCCTGGAAGTGGAGTCGTTGCTGGCGTCGCACTCGCTCGCTCACGACTTTCTGGAGGCGCCGGCGGGGACGCCGGTCTCACTTGTGGGCCGGCGGCTCGGAGGCTATTCCGTCGGCGCGCTTCTGGGCGTTGGCGGGATGGGCGAGGTCTATCGCGCTCACGACGAGCAGCTCCATCGCGACGTCGCCATCAAGATCCTGCCTCCTCTCTTCGCGCACGATCCTGGACGGCTCGCGCGGTTCGAGCACGAGGCTCGCATGCTGGCGGCGTTGAATCACCCGCACATCGGCGCGATTTACGGGCTCGAGAACGTCGATGGCAGTCCTGCTCTGGTGCTCGAGCTCGTCGAGGGTGAGACGCTGGCCGATCGACTGGCGCGCGGGCCGCTCCCCCTGCGAGACGCGCTGGCGGTCACGCGCCAGATTGCCGACGCGCTGGACTCTGCCCACGAGAAGGGCATCGTCCACCGGGATTTGAAGCCGGCCAACATCAAGATCACGCCCGCCGGCGTCGTGAAGGTGTTGGACTTCGGTCTGGCCAAGGCGGCCGTTGCCGATGCGGCACCGGCTCACGACTCCTGGCGCGCCTCCGGGAAGGCGACCAGCGACACACGCGTGGGCGCCATCCTCGGGACGGCGGCGTATATGAGTCCTGAGCAGGCCCGGGGTCTGGAGGTGGACACGCGCGCGGACATCTGGGCTTTCGGCTGCGTGCTGTACGAGACATTGACAGGGCGGCCGCCGTTTACCGGCCAGACGGCCACGGACACGCGCGCTGGTGTGCTCGAAGGCGAGCCGGATTGGAAGGCGTTGCCGGCCGCCACTCCCTCGATCATCCGCGCGCTGCTGCGACGCTGTCTCCACAAGGACCGGGCTCGCCGTCTGCAGAACATCGAGGACGCCAGGACCACGATCGATCAGTCGCAGCGCGGATGGAACTGGTGGCGGGTCGCGTCGGTCGCGGCAGCGGCGGTCGCCGCACTGACGATCGCTGGCGCCTACTGGCTGGCGCCCGCTCGACCGGCCGATCACTCTCAGTGGATTCAGCTGACGATGCTGCCCGACTCGGTGATCCATCCAGCCCTGTCGCCGGATGGCCGGATGCTCGCGTTCGTTCGCGCTCAATCTAGCGCGGTGGTGCCGTTCTCACCCGGCCAGGTGTACGTCAAGACGCTCCCAGACGGCGAACCGGTTCAGCTGACGAACGACGGCCTCCAAAAGATGAGCCCCGTCTTCTCGCCGGACGGGAAGCGAATTGCGTATGCAACCGTCGATGGGCAGTTCGCCTGGGACACCTGGACTGTTGCGGCGTCGGGGGGCAAGCCGGAGCGATGGCTGGACAATGCGTCCGGGCTCAGCTGGACCGGCCTGGGCCAGGTGTTGTTCGCCGAGATGCGGAAGACTCCGCACATGGGAATCGTGGCGGCCGACGAGAGCAGGCGCCGGCGGCATGACGTCTACGTGCCGGCCCACGCGCAAGGCATGGCGCACCTCTCCTACGCTTCACCCGACGGGCGGTGGGTGCTGCTGACCGAGATGGATCGCAATCACGCATGGACACCGTGCCGTCTTGTCCCGGTGGACGGTACGTCTCAGGGACGTTTGGTAGGCCCTCCGGGGGCCTGCACGTTTGGGGCATGGTCGCCGGACGGCAGGTGGATGTATCTCACCTCGAATGCGGGGGGCTCGAATCACATCTGGCGGCAGCGTTTCCCCGACGGCGAGCCCGAGCAGATCACGTCTGGTCCGACCGAAGAGGAAGGCATTGCGGTCGCGCCAGACGGTCGCTCCCTGGTCACCGCGGTGGCGTTGAGGAACACGTCGGTGTGGCTGCACGACCAACAGGGAGAGCGGCAGATCTCTGTCGAAGGCAACGCCGTCGACGCGAAGTTCACACCCGACGGGAAGAAGCTCCTGTACAAGATTGTCAGCTCGCTGGGCGCCTATCCCTCGCCCGGGGTTCTGCGCGTCGCGGACCTGGCAAGCGGCCGGTCCGAGGTACTCGCGCCCGGCCTTCAGACAATCGACTACAGCGTCTCCCGTGACGGCCGGCAGGTCGTGATGGAAGTGGCCGATCCCGCAGGGGTCTCACGATTATGGCTGGCGGGGCTCGATGGTCAGACGACGCCCCGGCAGATTCCGAACCTGGAAGGCAAGCAGCCCCGATTCGGGGTCGATGGCGACATCGTGTTTCGGCGCCAGGAAGGAGCGGCAACGTTCGTCTCCCGTGTCCGCCCCGACGGGACGGAACTGCGGCGCGTGGTGGAACAGCCGGTACCGCAACTGGGCGAGATCTCGCCCGACGGCCGCTGGATCGCTGGATGGAGCGCGATTCCCGACACGGACGTCTCGGCCGTCCAGCTGTTCTCACTCGCCGGAAGCCTTCCTCCCGTGACGATTGGTGCGGGTATCTTCGTGAACTGGTCGTCAAGCGGCGATTCGGTCTCCGTTTCGGGCAGACCGGTGGACGAGGGGCACAGTTACCTCATTCCGCTCCAGCCAAGTGACGTCCTTCCACCAATGCCGGCGGCCGGCCTTCAGTCCGATGGACAAGTCGCGCAGCTTCAGGGGGCCCGTCGAGTCGATGCGATGACGGTGCCGGGTCCGTCGATCGGCGTGTATGCGTTCTATCGCAGTACCGACGCTGCGCAACCTCTACCGCGTCCCGCTCTCCTAGCGGCCCTATCGTGCCGCGGCTGCGGCCGTGGTCTCGCGCGTCGCGCCGGTGTGTGCGCCGAGGATGATGCGCAACATACGGCGCAACGGCTCGGCGGCACCCCAGAGCAACTGGTCACCGACCGTGAAGGCCGTGAGGTACTCGCCGCCCATCGGCAGCTTGCGCAGCCGGCCGATCGGCACCCGCAGCGTGCCGGTCACCGCAGCGGGCGTGAGCTCGCGCAGCGACGACTCCTTGACGTTCGGGACGACCGTCACCCACTCGTGGGCCGAAGCGAGCATCGACTCGATCTCCGCGAGCGGCACGTCGTTGGTGAGCTTGATGGTGAGCGCCTGGCTGTGGCACCGCATCGAGCTGATGCGGATGCAGAGGCCGTCCATGGGAATGTTCGAGGTGCCGAGAATCTTGTTCCCCTCGGCCATGGCCTTCCATTCCTCCTTGCTCTGGCCGTTGCCGAGGTCATCGGCGATCCACGGCAGGAGGCTCCCGGCGAGCGCGTGCCCGCTGAATGCGCTGGTCGGCAGATCGGGCGAGCGCAGCGCGGCGGTGACGCCGCGGTCGATCTCGAGGATCGTCGATGCGGGGTCGGCCAGCGGCGCCGCGACGGCGCGGTGCAGATGGCCCATCTGGGCGATCATCTCGCGCATGTTCTTGGCGCCGGCGCCCGAGGCGGCCTGGTAGGTCATCGACGTGACCCACTCGACGAGGCCGGCGCGGAACAGCCCGTTCATCGCCATGAGCATCAGGCTCACCGTGCAGTTGGGGCCGATGTAGTCCTTGAGGCCCGCCGCAAGGGCGCGATCGATGACGTCGCGGTTGACCGGATCGAGGATGAGGACCGCGTGGTCCTTCATCCGGAGCGACGACGCGGCGTCGATCCAGTAGCCATTCCAGCCCGCTTCACGCAGCTTCGGGTAGATTTCCTTGGTGTAGTCGCCCCCCTGGCAGGAGATGAGGACGTCGCACGCCTTCAACTCGGCGAGGTCTTTGGCGTTCTTGACGGCGGGCGTGCGCTTGCCCACGGACGGGCCTTCGGTGCCCGTCTGCGAAGTGGAAAAGAACACGGGGTCGATCAGGTCGAAGTCGCGCTCGGCGAGCATGCGTTCGACGAGCACGGACCCCACCATGCCGCGCCATCCGATGAGTCCGACGTTCATAGCGATCTAGTCTAACCGAGAGCTTGAGCCCGTCGCCCGGCGGCGTGTAGGCTGGGCGGGTAGTGGTAGCCGTTGCCCTGCTCCTGCTGGCACAGACTGCCCGATGCGACGCGGCGCTGCTCGCGGCTCGGACCAGCCTGCTGCGCATGGACCCGGCCCGCGCCGAGGTCGCGCTGACGGCGCGTGGGCTCCAGGACTGCAGGCTGGAGCTGCCGCTCATCTACCTTCGCGGGCTGGTCGCGTCCAGAGCCGCCTACGCGAAGGGGGGCGACGAGGCGTCCCTGGCGCCGGTGCGTACGGCGATCGCAGCAGTGGGGGAGCGTGCAGCATTGGGCGAGGTGGCCGAGATCGTCGGTTTCGTGCTGCGCGCGTCCGTGGCCGCCGCCCAAAGCGAACGCGACGAGATGTCGGTGCTGCTGGCGCAGGCGCTGCAGGTCGAGCGCGTCCGCGGCGCACGCGGCCTCAGCGGGGCGCCGCTCCTCACGGCGCACGAGATGGCCGGAGATCTGTGGCTGCAGGTGCACCGCTTCGACGAAGCCGCGGCGGCGTATCGCGTGGCCCGCGGCTACGCCGGAGACTCGCCGCGAGTCACCATGGGTCTGGCGCGCGCACTGGCACGCCTCAATCAGGTTGCCCCGGCGTGCGAGGAGTATCGCCGGCTGGCGAATCAGGCCGGTGCGCTGCGCGCGACGATGCAGGAGGAGCTGACCGAAGCCGAAGGATATTTGCGCCAGCCCGCGTGCCGGCCCTCCGGGCGCCGCTGATGGCGTACCGCTACCAGCCAGTCATTCTGGAGGAGCTGGCTCGATTCGGTGTGTTCCCCACCGAGGACACGCCGCCCTCGCTCGTCCACGAGTTCATCAACGACCTCTACCGGTTCGAGTTGCGCCGGCTGCGCCAGCGGCTGGTGAGGGGCGAGATCGAGAAGGCCGAGTATTCCAGCCACGTGATCGAACTGCGGCGCCGGTACCCGCTGGTGTCCATCCGCGCGTCGCTCTGGGTGAAATGAGAGGTGGGGTCGGGTGTCCAGAATTGTGGAATTGGGGTCGGGCCTAATTGGAACCATCGCCGGCAATTAGGCCCGACCCCAATTCCACAATTCTGGACGCCCGACCCCAGGACGGTTTTCGTATGATCGAACGCGTGCAGACCGTCCTGTCGAAGCTGCCATCGAGCGGCGTCAGCATTTTCGAGGTGATGTCGGGGCTGGCGCGCCAGCACCAGGCAGTGAACCTCTCCCAGGGATTCCCCGACTTCGGCTGCGCGCCCGAGCTCATCGAGGCCGTGGCGCACTACATGCGCGAGGGCCACAACCAGTACGCGCAGATGCCGGGCGTTCCCGCGCTGCGGGAAGCCCTGTCGATGAAGATCGAGCGTCTCTACGGACGCCGCTACGACCCCGTCACCGAGATCGCGATTACGACGGGCGCCACGGAGGGCCTGTTTGCGGCGCTGACCGCACTGGTCCGGCCCGGCGACGAAGTGGTGCTGTTTCAGCCCGCGTACGACTCGTATCTGCCCGCAGTGCAACTGAGCGGCGGCCTGCCGCGCTTCGTGACGCTGCGATACCCCGACTACCGCATCGACTGGGACGACGTGCGGCGCGTGGTGACGCCGAAGACACGCGTCATCCTGCTCAATACGCCCCACAACCCCACGGGCATGATGTGGAGTCAGGACGACATGCGCGAACTGCGCGGCGTACTCGCCCGGACCGACGCCGTCGTGATCTCCGACGAGGTCTACGAGCACGTGCGGTTCGACGGGGCGAGGCACGAGAGCCTCGCGCGGTATCCCGACATCGCGGACCGCGCGCTGGTCATCAGCTCCTTCGGCAAGACGTACCACACGACGGGCTGGAAGGTGGGCTACTGCTCGGGCCCGTCCGCGCTCGTCACCGAAGTGCTGCGCGTGCGCCAATGGATGACCTTTTCGGTGAATGGCGCCGTGCAGATGGCCTATGCCGACGCCGTGCACCGCAATCCCGGCTGCGACGACGTGACGGCCTTCTACGAGGGTCGCAAGGCCAAGTTCCTGAAGCTGGTCGCCGGCTCCCGCTTCAAGCCGCTGGCCTGCCGCGGCACATATTTCCAGGTGATGGACTATTCGGCGATCACCACCGAAGGTGACGCGGACTTCGCCCTGCGGCTCATCAAGGAACACGGCGTGGCCGCGATTCCGATTTCGCCGTTCCTCCAGCCCGGCGAGCCCGCGGGCCCCGTGCTCAGGTTTTGCTTCGCCAAGCGAGACGAGACGCTCGAACGAGCGGCAGAGCGCTTGCATCGGGTCTAGCGTGGGCAAGTGGGCGGCACTCGTCGGCGTGATTCTGGTCGCCGCAACGCCCGATGCCTCCAGGCAGGCCGCGCCACTGCCCGACCCCGAGCCGTTTTACGCGGCGGCCCGTGCCAACCTGGAACGTGCCCAGATCGAGCAGCGCGAGTTCGCCTACAGGGAGCGGCGCACCGAGCTGCACCTCAATCCCTTCGGGCGCTTGGGCACGGGCGGCACGGTGGTTTACGAGTACACGCCGCTTCCCGACGGCGGTGCCGAACGCCGGCTGCTCGAACGGGACGGCAACCCGGTGCCGGATGGTCCCGTCGAGCGGCGCCCGCCGCGAAGGGGGCGCGAGTCGCGGCGAACGGCCGTCGAGGACGCGGTCGGTGTGCTGCGGTTCACCATCCAGGGCCGGGAGACCATCGCCGGCCAGCCCGTGATTGCCGTGCGCTTCGAGCCCAAACCGGGTGTCTCGGCCGAGACGCGCGAGGGCAATCTGGCCCGCCGCTTTGCGGGCACGATCTACGTGCACGAGGCCTCGAAAGAAGTCGTGCGCGCGCAAGCCACCGCGGTAGACGATCTGACCTACGGGTTCGGCATGGTCGCGCGGCTCGGAAAGGGGACGTCGGTGACGTTGACGCGCGAGCGCGTGGAGCCGGACTTGTGGCTGCCGACGTCGGTTCGGTTCACCGGCACGGGGCGCGCGCTGCTGTTCCGGCGCCTGGCCATCGACCAGGTGATCGAATGGACTAATTACCGGCGCCTGCGGTAGCGAGAAACCGCCCCGCGAAGCGGGGCAAGAAGATACTGCGCGTCGGCTAGCGAGGCGTAGCCTCGCTAGCCCTCGTCGTGCCAAGGCGCGGGTAGAGCGCCAGCCCGAGCGCCGCCCATATCAGCGCGCGCAGCCGCCGGGCCAGCGCCAGCGCTCCACCACCCGAGAGCCCCAGCGCCGTCGCGATCCCGATGTGGGATGCTTCCAGCGTTCCGAGGCTGCCAGGTACGGTCGCGCCGGCCACGCTGGCCAGGCGTACGAAGGTCTCGATGACGAGCGCCTCGGCGATCCCGATGGGCTCGCCAATCGCCTTAAAGATGGCCCACACCTCGAAAGCGTTGATGGCGTAGCAGACGATCGGCAGCACCGTCAGTGTGGCCAGACGCCGCCGGTTGCCCCGCAGCAGCGCCAGCAGATTTCGCTCCACCTCCAGGATGAATCGCACCACCATCGAACTGCGCGACACGTCGTCGTCCCGGCGCTGGCGCGAGCGCGCCACCAGTCGCCCCAGGTAGTTGCCGCTGCCGCGGCGCGCCACCAGCGCGAAGATGCCCACCAGCAGCACGGCGCCAATCGACAGCAGCGTGAACGTGGCGTCCCAGGCCGGCGCCAGCGACATTTGCGGCACCGCCAGCTGCGAGATCGTCCCGGCCACCGCCACCGACACCACCGCGAAGGCCAGTCGTTCCGCGGCGATCGACGCGGCGGAGATGGCCGGCGGGACGTGGTCGGAGAGCAGCAGGACCTTCAGCGGCTCGCCCGTGGGACCGCGAACGGTGAAGAAGCTGATCGCGTCGGCGGCCAGCCGGACGCGAAAGAGGCGCGAGAAGCTGGGAATCCTTCCGGGTACGACTGGCAGCGAGCGCGCGGGAAACGCGATCGCCCATCCCCAAGTACGCAGCAGGTGCCACGCCACACTGGGGAGGAGCAGCACCGGGAGCGCCAATCCCAGTCGCCGGGCGTGCTCCAGGGTTTCTCGGAGGTCGAGCCTCCACAGCGTCACCGCGAAGAGGGCGACGCCAATCAGGATGGCGACCCACGCGGCGATGCGCGCCGCGAGCGGCATCGTGCGTGTGGGTGAACGGAGCGGGGAGGAAGGAACCCCTGGCGAGCCGGGACTACTCGTCGGTTCCCTCGTCGACGTCGACATCGACCTCGACCTCGGCGTCGACGACGGCGGGCGCGCTCGTCGCGACGTCGTCGAGGTCGATCGGCGCGCCGTCGTCCAGGTCATCCACGGCGTAGATGCGCCCGCCGCTCTTTTCCTTGATGGGGCCGCGCGGCTTGCTCTCCTGCTGCGCGTTGCCCTTCTTGCCGCCGCGCAGGCGCTTGGGCGGAGCCGGCGGTCCGAAGTTGGCGCTGCGGTCGCGGCCGCCGGGACCAGTCGGAGGTCCGAACCCTCCGGGGCGCGGGCCGCCGAAGCCGCCGCCCCCCGGCCGTGGGCCGCCAAAGCCTCCACCGCCGCCGAAGCCGCCGCCACCACCACCGAATCCGCCACCGCCAGGCCGCGGTCCGCCGAACCCACCGCCGCGGAGGCCGGGGCGAAAAGCTGCCGGGTGGCCGAGGCGGACGGTCTTCGCGTGCCCGGGCTTCGCTGACCGCCAGATTGCGGCCCTGGAACGGCTGCGCGTCGAATCGCTTGACCACTTCCTCAGCAGCGGCGCGGTCCACGAACTCGACGAAGGCAAAGCCGCGCGGCCGGCCGGTTTCCCGGTCCACGGGCATCACCACATGCGAGGGTTCTGCGACGGCTGAGAAATGGGCGCGGAGGTCGGCTTCGCTCGCGCCGTAAGGAAGATTCCCGATGAACAGACGGACTGCCAAGAGCTCCTCGAAGTTGCCTTTTCAGGCGGTTCCCGATTCTATCCCAAAAACTAGCGAGGCGAAGCCTCGCTAGTTGCAGTGTCTTTTTGGCCCAGCACTTCGTGCGGGCCGTCGGCTCTCCCCTGGCCACTCCAGACCCGCGGGCGGTCAGCCGCCGAATAGCCGGTGGACCTCCCGTGCCGGGACAACCGTGCCGTGGGACGCCGAGCCCTACCGCGGCGGCCGCCCGGCCGACGACGACCTCCGGCCGCACGCCCGCCTCCCGCAGTGCCCGCACGCCGGTGTCGCCGGCCGACTTGCTCAATTTCACGCCGGGTCCCGCGTAAATGAGCGGATGGTGAAGAAAGAGCGGTGGCTCCTCCCGCCCGAGCAGCCGGGCCAGCGCGAGCTGCCTGCCCGTCGATTCCAGGAGATCCTCGCCGCGAACGACCAGGGATACGTTCTGGTGCAGGTCGTCCACCGTGACGGCGAGCTGATACGTCCACTGCCCGTCGCGATCCTTCACCAGCAGATCCCCGCATTGTTCGGCCGGCCGCTGGACCAGCGGCCCCATTCGCACGTCGTCGACGGTCTGAACGTCGTCGTCGAGGCGGACGCGAAGCCCGCTGCCAGGAGCGTGGACCAGCCCACGCGCGCGGCACGCGCCGTCGTATCGTTCACCGCCGATGTCGCGCCTGGAGCACGCGCAGGCGTAGACGCGATCGGCGGCAACCAGTCGCGCGAGCGCGCGTGCGTAGCGCGAGTTGTGATCCTGCTGCCGATGAAGGGGTGTCAGCCCTTCGTCGGGCACGAAACCCAGCCAGGCAAGATCGTCCAGGCACGCCGATTCGAACTCGGGCCGGCAGCGGCTCCGGTCGTGATCCTCGATGCGCAGCAGGACGCGGCCGCCGGCCGCGCGCGCCACGCCCCATACGAAGATGGCGTTCACCACGTGCCCCAGGTGCAGGTACCCTGTCGGGGATGGGGCAAACCGGGTGATCGGAGGCCGGGGCAGCCGGCGGGCGACAGCCTCCCCGAGACGAGTGGCCTCGATCACGCGACGCCTCGCTGCATGGACCCTCTCATGATCCCATGGCTCGAACCGCGCGATCCGTTCCCGCCCGTGGAACGCGCACTCGCGGAACCGAATGGGCTCCTGGCGGCCGGCGACGACCTGTCGATGTCGCGCCTGCTCGACGCGTATCGCCATGGCATCTTCCCGTGGTTCAACGACGAGGATCCGGTGCTCTGGTGGAGCCCGGACCCGCGCATGGTGCTCTTCACGGACCAGGTGCACGTGTCGCGGTCACTCCGCAAGACGGCGCGGTCGGGCGCGCTGCGCGTGACCTGCGATGCGGCGTTCGGCGAAGTGATGCGCGGCTGTGCGGCGCCACGGCAGGGTCAGGATGGAACCTGGATCACGCGGGGGATGATGTACGCGTACCGAGCAGCTGGCCGCGCATGGATACGCGCATTCGGTGGAGGCGTGGGAAGGGGAGAGGCTCGCCGGCGGGCTCTATGGTGTCAGCCTCGGACGCATGTTCTTCGGCGAGTCGATGTTCTCGCGGCGGGCCGACGCGTCAAAAGTGGCACTGGTGGCGCTGGCGCGGCAGCTCGGCCGGTGGGGATTCCCGTTGATCGACTGTCAGACGAGCACCGCGCATCTGGCGTCGCTTGGCGCGTGTGACGTCCCGCGAGCGGAGTTCCTGGGCCACGTGGCCCGCCTGGCGCGCCTGGACGGGCCCACGGGCCCCTGGGCGTTCGATGCAGACCTGCTGTCCGCGCTCTAGCGAGGCTCCGCCTCGCTAGTCCAGTGTTTGATTGCCCCGCCTCCGGCGGGGGTAGAAAACTTGACGTGTTTGGTCGGGAATTCGGCGGTCAAGTTTTCTAGAATGGAAGGGACGGCAGCCGATGGGAACTGGACCTGACACGCGCGAATCGACGCTGACGGTCCCGCGCGTCGAGGAGCGGCTGAAGCGGCCCACTATGTGGCGCGTGCTGCTCCACAACGACGACTACACGACGCAGGAGTTCGTAGTGTGGGTGCTGCAACACATTTTTCACAAGCCGCAGGCTGAAGCGTTTGCGATCATGCTGAGCGTCCATCAGTCCGGGCTCGGCGTGGCCGGTGTCTTCACGCACGACATGGCCGCCAGCAAGGTCCAGGCGGCCACCGACGCGGCTGAGCAGGAAGACTTTCCGCTCCTCGTCACGATGGAGCCGGATGGTGAGGAGAAAAGCGAATAACCATGGCCCGGTCACCCGTTCCGTTTGCCGCCGAGACGCTGGAAACCGTGCAGCGCGCGTTCAGGGAAGCGCGCGCCCGCCGCCACGACGCCGTGGGGCTCGAGCACCTGCTGGTCGCGCTGACGCAGGATTCCGGCGCGCGGCGCATTCTCCAGGCCTGCGGCGCCAACGTGGACACGTTGCGATCGCAGGCGGCCGACGTGCTCGAACGGGGATTCCCCGCGGTGCCCGGTACGGCCAAGGTCGAGCCGGAGCCGACCGCCGGATTCGATCGCGTGATCCAGTACGCGGTGATGCATGCCGCCGCGTCGAGCGCCAAAGAAGTGTCGAGCGGCGACCTGCTCGTGTTCATGCTCCAGGAGGAGGAGAGCCATGCCGCCTACTTCCTGCGGGCCAGCGGGGTCGAACGGCTGACGCTGCTCCGCGTGATCTCGCACGGCGGCGCCCAGCCCGTCCCGGCAGAGACGCCGGGCGGAGGCGAAGCCCCACCACCCGCGGCCGATCCCCTGGAGACCTACGCGACGAACCTGAACACCAAGGCCGCCGAGGGTCGCATCGATCCGCTGATCGGCCGGGCCGCGGAACTCGAGCGCATCGTGCAGGTGCTGTGCCGGCGCCGCAAGAACAACCCGCTGCTGGTGGGTGAGCCCGGCGTTGGCAAGACGGCACTGGCCGAGGGGCTGGCGCTCCGCATCCACCAGGGGGAGGTGCCGGAGCCGCTGAAGGGCGCGACGGTCTTCGCGCTGGATCTCGGCGCGCTGGTGGCAGGCACGCGCTACCGCGGAGACTTCGAGGAGCGCGTCAAGCAGGTGCTCGACCGCCTGGCAAAAGAACCCTCCGCCATCCTCTTCATCGACGAGATCCACACGCTGGTCGGTGTGGGCGCGGCGTCGGGAGGCGCGATGGACGGCGGCAACCTGCTGAAGCCGGCGCTGGCGAGCGGCGTGCTGCGGTGCATCGGGTCCACCACGTTCGCCGACGTGAAACAGTCCTTCGACCGCGATCGCGCCCTGGCGCGACGCTTTCAGAAGATCGACATCGTCGAACCGTCGGCCGAGGAGACGGTCGAGATCCTCAAGGGCCTCCGCTCGCACTACGAATCGCACCATGGCGTCCGGTTCACCGACGCGGCGCTGGAGGCCGCGGTCACCCTGTCCGCCAAGTACCTCAGGGACCTGCACCTGCCCGACAAGGCGATCGACGTCGTGGACGAAGCGGGCGCGGCCCAGAAGCTTCTGCCGCCGGACCAGCGGACGGAGGAGATTGAGCCCGCGCACATCGAGCGCGTGGTGGCCAAGATGGCGCGGGTGCCCGTGCAGTCCGTGTCGCACGACGACACGCGGGCCCTGGCGGCGCTGGACGTGTCGCTGCGTGAGGTCATCTTCGGGCAGGACGCGGCCATCGGCGAGGTGGCATCGGCGATCAAGATGGCGCGCTCGGGGCTTCGCGCCCCCGAGAAGCCGATCGGCAGTTTCCTGTTCGCCGGTCCGACGGGCGTCGGCAAGACCGAGCTGGCCCGCCAGCTCGCGCGCATTCTCGGCGTGGAATTCATCCGCTACGACATGTCGGAGTACATGGAGAAGCACGCGGTGTCGCGTCTCATCGGCGCGCCGCCCGGCTACGTGGGCTACGAAGAAGGCGGCCTGCTGATCGATGCGGTGCGGAAGTCGCCGCACGCCGTGCTGCTGCTCGACGAGATCGAAAAGGCCCATCCGGATATGTACGCGATCCTGCTCCAGGTGATGGACCACGCCACGCTGACCGACTCGCACGGCCGCAAGGCCGACTTCCGCCACGTGATCCTGATCATGACGACCAACGCCGGCGCCCGCGACGTGTCGGACCGGCGCCTCGGGTTCGCCGACACGGGGCAGGGTGGTTCGACGCGCGGAGTCCTCGAACGCACCTTCACGCCGGAATTTCGCAACCGCCTCGACGCGACGGTGACGTTCAGTGCATTGGGGACGGCCGAGGTGGAGCGCGTGGTGGACAAGCAGGTGGACGAGCTGCGCGCGCTGGTTGCGGCCAAGAACGTGACGATAGTGCTCGATCCCTCGGCGCGAGCGTGGCTGGCGCAGAAGGGCTTCGACCGCGCATTTGGGGCGCGGCCGATGGCGCGGCTGATCGACCGCGTGGTGAAGAAGCCGTTGTCGGAACGGCTGCTGTTCGGCTCGTTGGCTCGCGGGGGCGCGGTTCGCATCACGGTCGAGGACGGCTCGATCGTGCTCGTCGAGGACGGCCCCGGTGGCACTTAGCACGCCGCGACGCGACTATCTGGGCACGCCGCTGATCGAGGATGGGGCCGGGGAGGATCCGCTGGCGCTCTTCATGGCGTGGTTTCAAGCCGCTGAGCCGCTGGAGGCCGACGCGACGGCGATGGTGCTCGCGACAGCCGGCAGCGACGGTCAGCCCTCGGCCCGGCTGGTGCTGCTCAAGGAGCTGGACGCCCGCGGGTTGACGTTCTACACCAACTACGAGAGCCGGAAGGGACGGGAACTGGCGGCCAACGACCGCGCGAGCCTCTTGTTCTACTGGCGTTCGCTCGATCGGCAAGTGCGCATCGAAGGACAGGTGGCACGCATTACGGACGCCGAGTCGGATGAGTACTTCGCGTTGCGGCCGCTCGAGAGCCGGTGGAGTGCCTGGGCCTCGCCGCAAAGCCGGTCACTCGCGAGCCGCGACGAACTGGAGACGCGGGTCGAAGACGCCCGGCAGCGGTTCGGCGACGCGGTGCCGCGGCCCGCGTCATGGGGCGGCTATCGCCTGGCGCCGCACGCGTACGAGTTCTGGCAAGGAAGGCCGAACAGACTCCATGACCGACTCGCCTACATCCGCGACGGTGACTCATGGCGTCGCGTTCGGCTCGCTCCTTGAGGAAATGCACAGTTCACAATTCACAATTCACAAAGCGGACGCGGAACTGCAGTTCCGGCCTGTCTTTGTGACTTGTGAATTGTGACTTGTGAATTGTGAATTCCCGGTGAACGCACCATCCCGTCTTCGCTGCGTTCTCTCCCCCTCAGCGGCCAGGCGTCTGGAAGCCGCGCGAGCGTTCGCGCTCGCCTATCCTCCGTCACAGCCGCTCACGATCGTCGCCGCGACACGTGGCGCGGCCGATGATTTCGCGCGCTCGATCGCGCGAACCCGGCCGGCCACCATCGGCTTGTCGCGGTTCAGCCTGACGCAGCTCGCGGCCAGGATCGCGGGGCCCCGGCTTGCCGGGGCCGGCGTCGCACCGGCGAGCGCGTTGGCGCTCGAGGCGGTGGCCGCGCGCGCCGCCTTCGAAGCGCAGCGTCACGACCGGCTGTCAGTGCTGTCCGCGATTGCGGACACACCAGGCTTCCCGCGCGCGCTGACGCACACGCTCGGCGACCTCCGGATGGCCTCCGTGCCGCTGGAACACGTGCGTGGCGGCGCCGACAAGGCCGCGACCGCCGTCGACCTCTCGCATCTTGTCGAGGAGTCGGAGCAGGAACTGGCCGAGGCCCACGTCGCGGATCGGGCGCGGCTGTTCGACGTGGCTCGTGGAGGCGTCGCGGAAGACCGGACGCTGGCGCACCCGCTGATCCTTCTGGACGTGGACGTTGCGTCGCAGATGGAGCTCGCGTTCGTACACGCGCTCGTGACCGCTTCGAGCGAGGTATTCGCCACCGTGTCGTCGCACGACAAGCGCGCGAAACAATCGTGGGCGATGTTCGGCGCGGACTTCGAGGATCTGGAGCCGGCCGGTGACGGCGATCTGCGGGCCATCCAGGAGCATCTCTTCTGGGAGGGCCCCCTGCTCCCTCGTGTCGGGGACGGCTCGTTCGAGTTCTTCTCGGCGCCTGGCGAAGGGCGCGAGTGCGTGGAGATCGCCCGCCGCATCCTCCAGGAGGCCCGGCGCGGGGTAGCCTTCGACGAGATCGCGGTCCTGGTGCGTGCCCCCGCGCACTACCTTGGCCTGATCGAGCACGCGCTCGCGCGCGCGGGCGTGCCGGCTTACTTCGAGCGCGGAACACGGCGCCCGCACGCGGGAGGACGCGCCTTTCTGGCACTGCTGGCGTGCGCGGACGAAGGCTTGTCGGCGAACCGGTTCGCCGAGTACCTGTCGCTGGGCCAGCTGCCGCCGGCGGGTGTCCCGGCACCCGTGTGGGTGCCGCCTGGAGACGAGGTGTTCGCGGGGATCTCGGATGCGGCCGCGCCTGCTCCCCCGGAGCCGGAGGCGCCGCTGCAGCTCGCCCACGACGACCAACCCGAGATCGCCGGAACCCTGCGCACACCGCGGCGGTGGGAATGGATGCTGGTCGAGGCCGCAGTGATCGGCGGCGATCCCGAGCGATGGCGCCGGCGGCTGGACGGGTTCGCCGAGGAGCTGCGCATCCGTCTCGAGGAGTCGCGACGGGCCGATCCCGAGTCGTCGCTGAGCCAGGCCCTCGAACGCGACGCGGCGCGGCTGGCGCACCTCGCGTCCTTCGCGCTGCCCCTGATTCGCGACATGGCGGCGTGGCCGGAGCGCGCGACATGGGGCGAGTGGCTCGAGCGGTTCGAGCAGCTGGCACCGAGGGTGCTGCGGGCCCCGGGGCACGTACTGCGCGTGCTCGCGGACCTGCGCCCGATGGCGGCCGTGGGCCCGGTGGGCCTGCGCGAGGTCCGGGCCGTGCTCTCCGAGCGGCTGCGGCTGGTCGAGGCCGACCCGCCGCCGCGGCGCTACGGCCGCGTGTTCATCGGCAGTCCGCAGCAGGCCAGCGGACGATCGTTCAAGGTCGTGTTCGTCCCCGGGGTGGCCGAACGTGTGTTCCCGCAGAAGGCACGTCAGGATCCGCTGCTGCCCGATCGGTTCCGCGCGTACCTGACGAGCGAGCTCGAGACGAGCAGCGAACGAGGCCTCAAGGAGCGGCAGCTGCTCCATCTCGCCGTGGGTGCCGCGACCGAGCGGCTGTATCTCTCGTACCCGCGTCTGGACGTGGGGGAGTCGCGCGTGCGCGTCCCGTCGTTCTACGCGCTCGATGCGATGCGTGCGGTCACGGGCCGCATTCCCGACCACGAAGAGTTGGCCGCGGCAGCCGTCCGCGCGGGAAACGCGACGCTGGCCTGGCCGGCGCCGCCAGATGCCGCCATGGCGATCGACACCCAGGAGCACGACCTTGCCGTCCTGCGCGGTCTCCTCGACGCCGCACCCGGTGAGAGCGTGCGGGGCCGCGCGCAGTACCTGCTGCGGCTCAACGAGGCGCTGCGGCGGACGGTGACGGAGCGCTGGGCGCGTACCGCGGCGAAGTGGACGCAGTACCGACGGCCTGGTGCAGGTCACGGATCGCACCCGCGAGGCGCTCGCGACCCAGCGGCTCGGCCGCCGGCCTTACTCGGTCACGGCGCTGCAGCGCTTCGCGTCGTGCCCGTACCAGTTCCTGCTGAGCGGCATTCACCGGCTGCGGGCCGCCGAGCAGCCGGAGCCGCTGCAGCGCCTCGATCCACTCACCAAGGGCAGCATCGTCCACCGGATCCAGGCGGTCGCGATGCGTGCGCTGGTCGATCAACGGCGGATGCCCCTGACGGCTGAATCGCTGCCCCAGGCGCTGGAGGTGCTCGACTCGTCGATCGCGCAGGTGGCGGAGGAGTATCGCGAGCGCATGGTGCCCGCCATCGAGCGCGTCTGGCAGGAGGAGATCGCGGCGATTGCGCGCGACCTCCGCGGCTGGCTCCGCCAGGTCGCCGCCGACGACGGCTGGGAGCCTCGGTACTTCGAACTGTCGTTCGGGCTGCCGCACGACGGCGAACGCGATCCTCGCAGCGTGCGCGATCCGGTGCTCGTCGACGGCCGCTTCCCGCTGCGGGGCTCCATCGACGCGATCGACGTGCACCGCCAGACCGGCGTGCTGCGCGTGACCGATCACAAGACGGGAAAGGATCGCACCAGGGACACGCTGGTCATCGGCGGCGGGAGCGTGCTGCAGCCGCTCGTCTACGCCGCGGTGGCGGAGGCGATGCTCGACGTGCCGGTCGGGGAATCCCGATTGTTCTTCTGCACCTCGGCCGGAGGCTTCAAGCAACGGCCGGTCCTGCTGGATTCCGTCACGAAAGGGATGGCGATCGAGGCGCTCGAGACGATCGATCGCGCCGTTGAACGGGGCACGCTGGCGCCGGCTCCGGCCGACGGTGCCTGTACCTGGTGCGAGTTTCGCCCGGTGTGCGGACCCGGCAGCGAGCAGCGCGTGGCTCGCAAGCCGCAGGGGTTCCTGGCCGATCTCGTGTGGCTGAGGAGCCGGCCATGAAGGCGGCAGTGGACACTCAGGACCGCGACCGGATCGCCTCGTCGCTCGACGAGACGCTGGTGGTCGAGGCGGCCGCCGGCACCGGCAAGACGACCGCGCTGGTCCAGCGCATGGTACGCATGCTCGCGACGGGCCGGGCGGTGATGAGCGGCCTGGTGGCGGTGACCTTCACCGAGAAGGCCGCGGGCGAACTGAAGCTGCGGCTGCGCCAGGAACTGGAGACTGCCCGCGCGGCGGCCGGCCTGCCGGAGGGCGAGAGCCAGGCGCTGGAAGACGCGCTGCGCAGCCTCGAAGAAGCGCAGATCGGCACGATCCACGGTTTCTGCGCCGACCTGCTGAAGGAGTACCCCGTTGAGGCGGGCGTGGACCCGCTGTTCGTCGTGCTCACCGAGGATCAGGCGCGCCGGCGCTACGCCGAGGCGTTCTCCGCGTGGTTCCAGGACGCTCTCAAGGGAATGCCCGAAGGCGTGCGGCGCTCGCTGCGGCGCTCGAGCCGGGCGCTTGGCGGCGACGCCGACGCCGACGGTCCCGTGGAACGGCTGCGAGCGGCGGGATGGCAGCTGACCGAGTGGCGCGATTTCACGGCGTCGTGGACGCGTCCGGAGTTTTCGCGTGAGACGGAGATCGACCGTCTGACCACGTGCGTCCGCACGTTCGCGGCGATCACGCGCGAAGCGGCGAGCCTTCGCGATCCGCTGTATCTGGACACTGCACCGGCGCGTCGTGCCAGCGACGAGCTGCCGATGCTGATCGAGGCCGGTGATCTGGACGGCGCCGAGGCGCTGCTGATCGACCTGTCCCGGGACCGCGACTTCCGGCGCGCTCGCAAGGGCTATGGGCCCAACTTCGCGAAGGGACTGACTCGGACGGACACTTACGAAGCCTTTCGGGAGCTGCTGCTGCAACTCGACGTCTTCAAGCGAGACGCCGATGCGGACCTGGCGGCGCTGCTCCGCGACGAGCTGCGCGGCAGCCTCGATCTCTACGAGAGGCTGAAGGAACGGCGAGGTGAACTGGACTTCTTCGATCTGCTGCACCGGGCACGCAATTTGGTGCACGACCATGACGCCGTTCGGTCCCAGCTCCAGGCCCGGTGCGCTCGTGTCTTCGTGGACGAGTTCCAGGATACCGATCCGCTCCAGGCGGAAATCCTGCTGCTGCTGACCGCCGACGACCCGCACGAACGGAACTGGACGCGGGCGCGTCCGCGTTCCGGGGAAGCTGTTCATCGTCGGCGACCCCAAGCAGTCGATTTACCGTTTCCGCCGCGCCGACGTGCAGGTGTACCACGAGGTGTGCCGGCAGCTGCTCGCTCACGGCGCCCGTCACCTCACCCTCACCACCAGCTTCAGGAGCACGCCCAACCTGCAGCGTGCGGTCAACGCAGGGTTCGGCGAGGAGATGGTCGAAGATACCGACACGCTGCAGGCCCGCTATATCCCGCTCTCGCCGAGCCGCCCGCGCCTCGCCGACCAGCCATCGGTCGTGGCGCTTCCTGTACCGCGGCCGTACGGGCGCCGCAACATCTCGGCCATGGCCATCGAGCAGTCGCTGCCCGACGCCGTGGGGGCTTTCATCGCCTGGCTGGTGCAAGAGAGCGGCTGGCTGGTCACAACCCGGCAGGACCCGGAGACGCCCGTGCCGGTCCAACCGGGCCACGTCTGCATCCTGTTCCGGCGCTTCGTCAGCTTCGGGACCGATGTCACACGCGACTACGTGAACGCGCTCGAGGCCCGTGGCGTGCGGCACCTGCTCGTCGGGGGGCGGGCGTTCCACGATCGCGAGGAGATCGAGACGCTGCGCGCCGCGCTGGCCGCGATCGAATGGCCGGACGACGAGCTGTCGGTGTTCGCGACGCTGCGGGGGCGCTGTTCGCGATCGGTGACGAAGAGCTGCTCGAGTACCGGCACCTGTATCCCGCGCGCGTTGCATCCGTTCAAGGTACCCTCCGATCTGCCCGCGCACCTGCACCCCATCGGTCTCACCCTGACGGCACTGGCGCGGCTGCACACTGAACGCAACCGGCGGCCCGTCGCCGAGACGGTGATGCGCTTGTTGGATCTGACGCGGGCGCACGTCGGTTTCGCGCTGCGTCGCAGCGGCGAGCAGGTCCTGGCCAACGTGCTGCACGTGGCCGAGCTGGCCCGCCAGTACGAACGCAACGACGGCTTGTCGTTTCGGGGGTTCGTCGAGACGCTGCGGGAGGCGGCCGAGCGCGGCGACGCCACCGAGGCGCCGATTGTCGAGGACGGCAGCGACGGCGTTCGCCTGATGACGGTCCACAAAGCCAAGGGGCTCGAGTTTCCCGTCGTGGTGCTGGCCGACATCACGGCGAAGCTCGCGATGCTCGAGGCCAGCCGATCGATCGACAGTCCCCAGGGACGCTGCGCGCTGCGGATCGGCGGATGGTCCCCCAAGGATCTCCTCGACCGGCAGGCCGAGGAGCACGGGCGGGACCTGGCAGAGGGCGTGCGCCTGGCCTACGTGGCGGCAACGCGCGCCCGCGACCTGCTCGTGGTCCCGGCCGTGGGCGACGAGCCGTTCGAGGGCGGATGGGTGAGTCCGCTGAACCGGGCGGTGTATCCGCCACTGCCTCAACGCCGGACGCCGGACTCGGCGGCGGGGTGCCCGCCCTTCAAGCGGGACTCGGTGCTGGAGCGGCCGGACGGCGGCATCGCGGGCGCCTCCACAGTGAGTCCAGGCCTGCACCGGATGGGCGACGGGGACGCCGCGCACGACGTGGTCTGGTGGGACCCCGCGGCGCTGCACCTCGACGTCGCCGCGCCGTTCGGGTTGCGGCGCGAGGAGCTGATCGCGAAGGATGTTCCACCGCAGGTGATCGAGGACGGCGCGAACACGTACGACAGGTGGAAAGCGGAGCGGCAGGCGGCACTCGCGCGTGGAAGCACCCCATGGGTGTCGGTGAGCACGATGACCGAGTGGGCCGCCGACGATCGGCACCGCGTGCCGGAAGCCGACACGGTCACGATCGGTCACGAGGGGAGCGTCCGGCCGGCGTGCGATTCGGCACGCTGGTCCATGCGGCGCTGGCGACCGTCCCGCTCGACGCGACCCCCGCGGCGCAAGACGCCCTCGTCGCCACGCACGGACGCATCGTGGGTGCCACAGCGGAGGAGGTGTCGGCGGCCGTCGCCGTGGTTGCCGCCGTGCTGGGGCATCCGCTGATGAACGACGCACGGCGCGCCGAGCGCGAGGGACGGTGCTACAGGGAACTGCCTGTCTCGATGTTCGATGGGGATCGGTTGCTCGAGGGCGTGGCCGATCTCGCCTTCGAAATCGATGGTGCCCTGACGGTCGTGGATTTCAAAACCGATCGCGCCGTGGCCCCGGCGCTCGATCGCTATGTCCGCCAGGTGGCAGCCTACGCCGAGGCCATCCGGCTGGCGACGGGCAAGCCGGCCCGCGCGATCTTGCTGCAGGTATAGATCGGCTCAGCCGAGCGCGGCCACGCGCGCGTCCAGGTCGCGGATGGCCTGCTCCAGCATCGCGCGGTGGGCCGGCGCGCACGCCAGCTGCAGGTCGGCCAGGGCCCGTGACCGTGCAAGCATGAGCATGGAGCGCTCGACTTGCCGGGTGGGATCCTCCCGGACCGGCGGGATCGAGGAGCGGTCAGCCGCTTCCTGCTGCTGATTCTCGACCGCCTTGCTCTCCCATCCGCGCGCCATGTCCACCATTAGTGTCTCACGCCGGCGTGGACTCCGATTGGAGCGCGGGCACGGGGACGGGTAACGGAGGGTCGTCGAACCGCAGGCGGATGCGAAATTCCCGCTGCAGCAGCCACAGGTTGAGGCCCAGCTGCACGAATACGCCGGCGGCCGAGACGTACCAGACCCACTTCATCGTGAAGCCAGGCTGAGCCGACAGCCACAGCACCGGGACGCAGATGAGCACCATGCGGGCGACCGAGGTCAGCAGCGCAGGCCAGGTGTTGCCCATGGCCTGGAACATGCTGGAACTGACGAAGATAGCGCCCGAGGCCACGAAGTTCACCGCCGCGACGTGGAGGTATTCTTCGCCCGCGGCCACGACCGCCGGATCGTTCGAAAAGATGCGGATGAACCATGCCGCGGCCAGCCACGTGATGGTGGACAGCACCAGCATCACCCCCGTCGCCAGCCCCGCCGCCGAGTTGAACGTGGCCCTGACGCGATCCGCCTTGCGCGCGCCGAAGTTCTGGCCCGCCACGGGACCGACGGCGAATCCCAGCGCTACCACCGGGAGGAAGCTCGCCTGCAGCACCCGCTGGCCGATGCCGAATCCCGCCTGGGCCGCGGCGCCGAACGGCCGGCTGACCACGTACACCAGCATCAGGTAGGCGGCAATGAGGGCGAACTCGGCTCCAGCCGGCAGGCCGATCTTCAGCATCTCCGCCCACAGCTTTGGACGGGGGGTCCACTCGGCCGCCACGAAGCGCAGGAACGACTTGTGGGACAGAAAGTACGTGGTCATCCACACCACGCCGACGACGATCGCGATCAGCGTCGCGACCGCGGCGCCCACGACCCCCATGGCGGGCGCGCCCAGCCATCCGAAGATGAACACCGGCGCCAGGACGATGTTGAGGATCACGGTGGCGGTCTGCACAATCATCCCGGGCTTGAAGTTGCCGGTGCCGCGCAAGGCCGCGCCCATGCCGATGAGCCCGAACTGGAGCGCCATCGCCGGCACGAACCACAGCAGGTAGTCGGCCGCCATTTTCGCAGTCACGGCGTCGGCGGCGAGCAGGTTGGCGTACGGGACCCGAATGGCCAGCACGACCACGAGGAAGAGCACGCCGACGGCGACCGACAGCCCTTGTGCCTGGTTGAAGATCAACGACGCACGCGCCTGGTCACGCTGGCCAGTGGCGTGCGCCACGAGCGTGGTGGTGCCGACGCCGAGCATCTGCGTGGCTGCCAGCACGAAGAACATCAGGTTGGTGCTCACACCCACGGCGGCCACGGCGTCGGTGCCCAGCCGGCCGACCCAGTACAGGTCGATCAGCACATACAGCGTCTGAAACACCATGCTGACCAGCATGAAGCTGGTGGTCTTGAGCAGGTGGCCGGTCAGCGAGCCCGTGGTCAGGTCGTTCATCGTGTGTGTGCTCCGCTCGAAGTGCGCGCGGCCAGCGCGACGTTGTCGGACAGCGCCCGGGGGAAGAGGCGGCTGAGCCACCCGGGGTAATGCAGGCTGGTTCCCGGGATGCGTCCTTCGCTCGTGTAGCGAATCGTGACCTCGGTCCAGCCGCATTCGGTGGCGATGCGGCGCAAGTCCACTTCGAGGAGTGCCGTCAGATGGGCGGGATAGCTGCTGTCCCGAAAGGCATTGAACTCGTGCCGCAGGACCAGCGTGAGCTTGCTCAAGAGGCTCAACTGGTTCGGTGTGGTCACCACCACCCACTGGCCCGGCCGGCACAGGCGTGTCAGCTCGCGCGCGAACGCCCGCGGGTTCTCCACGTGTTCGATGGTTTCGACAGCGGTGACCACGTCGGCCACGCCGTCGCCCAGCTGTACGCGTCCCGTGTTCGTATCGATGGTGTGGAACTCTCCGTCGTCTGGGAAACCCTCGTAGCGGACGACATCGGCTCCGATGTACCGTGAGAACCGGTTGCCGACCGCTCGCCGCAGATTGCCGGTGCCGCACCCCACGTCTATCAGGACGCCTCCCGCGCGCCGCTCCGCCAGCAGTGCCGCCACGGTTCGATAGATCGGTCCGGCGCTCGTCCCGAGGCTGAGGCGCGCGCGCGCTTCGACATCAGTGGCGAGCGTCATGAACGGGTGGCGAGGGGAGGAGACGGCAATTTCGAATCATATATCGAACCGATCCATGCCTTGACCGGTCTGAAATGGGTGAGTTATGCTGCGCGATCTTGCCATCGGCTTGGGGGGTTGTCATGAAGAGTGTGTGCGTGATGGTGCTCGCGGCCGGCGTGGCCGCGGGATGTGCGGGATCCAACCAACCGGCGCAGGATGCGGCTCCGGCCGGGCCGTCGCCGAAGGCGTATTCGAATCTGGCGCAGGTGATGCAGGGCATTCCGTTCCCCGCCTCGAACCTGATATTCGACACGCAATCCAACGACCCTGGCGCCAAGCCCACGGAGAAGGGCGGCTCCGGCGCCACGTCGGCCTACGCGGGAGTCTACGGCGGGTGGAAAGCCGTCGAGAACGCCGCGCTGGCGCTCTCCGAAACCGCGAACCTGATCATGATCCCCGGGCGTTTGTGCGAGAACGGGCGGCCTGTCCCGCTCGATCGGGCCGACTTCCAGAAGTTCACCCAGGGTCTGGCCGATGCCGGTCAGGCGGCGCTCAAGGCCGCGCAGTCGAAGAACCTCGACGCGATGGTGGAGGTGAGCGGGACGGTGTCCGATGCGTGCGCGGCCTGTCACGAGGTGTATCGTGACAAGCCGGACAACAAGGACCGGTGCATGTAGATGCTCGAGCTCCTGATGCCGCTGCGGAGCGTGTTCGAGTGGCTCGACGCCTTCCCGTCGAGCATCGCCATTCGCGAGTCGCAGTACGTCTACCCGGGCCTGCTGACGTCCCACGTCGTGGCCCTGTGCTGGTTTGCCGGGCTGATCCTGATGATGGACCTGCGCCTGCTGGGCGTGGGCAACATGCAGACGCCGTTCTCGCAGCTGCAGCGCCGGTTGTTCCCGTACCAGATGGCGGGGATGATATTCAGCGCCATCACCGGCACGGCCCTGGTCTACGCGCAGCCCATGCGTTTCTACGTGAACATCTTCTTCTGGGTGAAGATGGTGATGATGGCGCTGGCCGGCCTGAATGCGCTGGCGTTCCACTACCTGACCTACAACTCCGTCAGCCGCTGGGACAAGGATCCCATCCTGCCGCCGGCCGCACGGTTGGCGGGCGCGCTGGGGCTGGTCCTGTGGGTCGGCGTGGTGGTGTCGGGGCGTCTCATCGCCTATAACTGGTTCCAATAGGAGTCGCCGGTGCTGTCTTACTTCGAATGGATGAACAACTGGGCCGTCAGCACGGCGATCCGCGAATCGGTGTGGATGTCGCCGATGGTGAACGTCGCGCATCTGGCGGCGCTCGTGATGTTCGTCGGGGCGGTGCTCATCGTGGACCTGAAGCTCGTGGGCAACGACGAGGGCACGCCAGTGGACGCCATTGCCCGGGGCGCCGAGCCGTGGCTCCTGCTGGGGTTCTTCCTGCTGTTCCTGACCGGTGTGCCGCAGCTGATCTCGAACGCGCTCCGCGAGTACCTACAGCATCTTCTTCTGGTTCAAGATGGTCGTGATGGTGGTGGCGCTCGTCTTCACGTTTACCATCCGCCGGAAGGTGACGCTGGCGCCGACTGGGCAGTTCGGCGCAGCCACGCGCAAGCTGGTGGGAGCGTTGTCGATCGTCCTCTGGGCCTCGGTCGCGATTCCAGCCCGGCTGATCGGCCTGTTTACCTAGACAAGACGCCAACGACCACGACCAACGACCAACGAGGAAATAGAGATGCTGTGGGTGTTGTGTGCGATCATCGTGCTGGCGCTGGGGCTGTTGAGTGTCCTGCTGGGAAACGGGTTTCTCCCGAGCTTCTCCCAGGCGTCTGAAGCGGGCACCACCATTCCGCTGCTCGTCGCCTGGGCGCTCATCGCCACGGCGGTCATCACTTCGTTGCTGCTCGCGAAGTTCTTCTTGAGCAATCGGTCGAGATAGGCTCACGTTCGTTTCGCGTTCGGGGCGGGTCGTGTCGGCGGGGTTCGTCTACTTGGATTCGGAGGACATCTCTCAAATGCGCAGAGCCACACAAGCCCTAGCCATCCTGGCGATCCTGATACTGGCGCCGTCCATCGCGCTGGCGCAGGCCTCCATCGCCGGCGTCGCGCGTGACGCGTCGGGTGCCGTTCTTCCCGGCGTGACCGTCGAGGCGTCGAGCCCGGTGCTCATCGAGAAGGTTCGTTCTGCCGTGACCGACGGCTCCGGCCAGTATCGAATCGTCGATCTGCGCCCTGGCACGTACACGCGTGACGTTTTCCTTGACGGGATTCAGTTCGGTGAAGCGCGAGGGCGTCGAGCTCACGGGCTCCTTTGTCGCGACCATCAACGCCGACCTGAAAGTTGGCGCACTGGAGGAGACCATCACGGTCACTGGGGAATCACCCATCGTCGATGTGCAGAGCGTCCGTCGGCAGACCACGCTCACCAACGAAATGCTGACGACGGTGCCGAACGCACGATCCTGGCTACACGATTGCGTCGCTCTTTCAGGGAGTGACGATTCAAGCCGGGACGAGTTCTGACATTCAGGTGACGCCGCAGATGACGGTGTTCGGTGGCGCCGGCGGCCGCGCGAACGAAGGCCGCATGCAGGTCGATGGCCTTGGGACCGGCGCCGCGCTGAATGGCGGCGGCGTCTCTACGTACGTGGCCGACATCTCGAACGCGCAGGAAGTCGTGACAACGAACTCCGGCGGGTTGGGCGAAGCCGAAGTCGGCGGGCCGTCCCTGAACATCGTGCCCAAGAGCGGCGGCAACACGTCAAGGGCCAGATCTACCTCTCCGGCGTGCCGTCGAGCTTCGTGAGCAGCAACTACACCGAGGAGCTGAGACTCGCGGGACTGGCCACGCCCGGCAAGTTGATCAAGCAGTGGGACGAAACCTTCGGCGTAGGCGGTCCGATCAAGAAGGACCGGTTGTGGTATTACGCGACCTACCGGGACGAAGGCCAGCACCGGACGATTCCTGGCATCTTCCCGAATCTGAACGCCGGAGACCCGACGAAATGGGAGTACGCGCCTGATACCAGCCGGCAGGCGCGCGGCGCGGAAAGCTTTCAGCTCGCGAGCGTGCGTTTGACTATCCAGGCATCGGAGCGGAACAAGTTCAATGTCCACTGGGACGGGCAGTGGCCGTGCAACGGTGCCTCGTTCACATCCGGCGACGCGTGCCGAGAGCAGTCAGACGGATCTGTCGTCGGGCCGCTCGGGCTCGGCGGCCTGTCGGCGACCACGTCGCCGGAAACGTCCGGATACCTGCGCACGACCGTCCAGAATCGCCAGGTCACCTGGCAGTCTCCGGTCACGAACAAGTTGTTGCTCGAGGCCGGCCTGGGGTCGTACGTCGCGGCTTGGGGTCCCTTCGAGGCCCCCGGCAACCTCACGCGCGGTCTCGTCCGCGTGACCGAGCTCCAGGCCCGGAACGGCGCGGTCGCCAATTTCAATTACCGGTCGGCCAACTGGGCCGAGAACTGGGACAATCCGAACAGGTGGCGCGCTTCGGCGTCGTATGTCACCGGCGCTCACAGCATGAAATTCGGGTACAAAGGCAGCTACCTCGTGGAAGACATCGAGAATCACGGGAACGACCTTAACCTCGCGTATCAGTTCAACGGCGGCCGGCCCTCCCAGTTGACCGAGAGCCTTCGGGTGTTCAAGCAGAAGGACCGAGTGAGAACCGCTGCGCTGTACGTGCAGGATTCATGGACCCGCGGACGAGTGACATTGCAGGGAGCGCTGCGATTCGACAACGCGCAGAGCTACTCGCCGGAGCAGACGATCGGTCCCGCGCTCATCAATGGCCAGACATTCCTCGCGACGCCGCTGGCATTCCCGCGAACCGACGGCGTCAACTTCAGGGACCTGTCACCGCGCGGTGGTCTGGCGTTGGACGTCTTTGGAAACGGAAAGACGGCCCTCAAAGTCAATTTCGGCAAATACATGGATCCGGCGAGCAATTTGAACGGGAATTACTCGATCTCCAATCCGATTGCCCGCATCGCGACGACGGCGTCGCGGACATGGACCGACGCCGGAATCGTCGGAGTGCCGGGAACGGCCGGGGACTTCGTTCCCCAGTGCGATCTCACCAACAACGCGGCCAACGGCGAATGCGCGGCGACGACCCAGACGACGTTCGGTACGTCGGCGCTGACGACCGCGGCGATCGACCCGAACCTTCTCAACGGCTGGGGCGTTCGTCCGCGGGACTGGCAGGTCGGCGTGTCGGTGCAGCAACAGTACTGCCTCGCGTCTCCGTGGAGATTGGCTACTTGAAGCGGTGGCTCCAGAACTTCACGGCCACCGATAACCTCGCGGTCGCGTCCAGCGACTTCACACCGTTCAGCATCACCGCGCCGGTCGACCCGCGGCTGCCCGACGGTGGCGGTTACCCGGTCGGCACGCTCTACAACGTGGTCGCTTCGGGTTTCGGTCGCACCAGCAACAGCATCACCCGGGCGAATAACTTCGGCAACCAGTATCAGAGCTTCAACGGGATGCTGGTTAGCTTCAGCGCGCGGATCAGCAACGGCCTGACCCTCCAAGGCGGCGTCAACAGCGGCGTCACGGTGACCGATAGCTGTGAAATCCGGGCAGCGTTGCCGGAAACCAACCCGACCAATCCGTACTGCCACAGCGCTCCCGGATGGGTGACGGGCATGCGTACGGTCGCGGCCTACACCGTCCCCAAGATTGACGTACTCCTTGCCGGGACGTTCAGGAGCGATCAGGGTGCCTCGCTCCAGGCCAATTACAACGTGCCGGTCGCGCAGATCTCGGCGGCCCTTGGACGCCCGGCCAACATCGCGGGCACGACGCAGTCCATCAATCTGTTGTCGCCCGGCCAGGTGTGGGGTGATCGCATCAACGAGATCAACCTTCGCGTCGCGAAGGTGCTCAGGTTCGGCCGGACCCGAACCAATGTCGGTGTCGATATCTTCAACGTCTCAACTCGAACCGGACGCTGACCTACAACCAGACGTACTCGCCGACCGGCACGTGGCTCACGCCACAGTCGGTCTTGTCGCCGCGGTTCGTGAAGTTGAGCGCGCAAATAGACTTCTAGAGACGATCGGTCTTCAGTCTTCGGTCTTCGGTCTCCAGTCCTGGAGGTGCGGAACTGAGGCGGGTCTCGCGAGAGCGGGACCCGCCTTTTCGTTTCTGGCCGGAAGCCGGAAGCCGAGAGCCCTATTCGAATGCCGCGTTGGTGAGCGCGAGGAACGCCACAACCGCCAACGCCAGAGCGATCACGCCGACGATCTTCCACACACTGTAGGGATGGCGGCCGGCGATCTTGCCGGTGACGCCGTTCACGATCACCTGGAAGGGCTTGCCGCTGTAGGTGTAGGCGAGCAGCCACACCGGCACCAGCACGTGCTTGAACGTTCGCCTGTCGTAGACCGGGTGGATGCGCAGGTTGCGATAGGTGTCGCCCGGCACCTGCGCGCCGCACAGGGCTTCCAGCGCGGCGTGCATCTGATCCTGCGCGCGCTGGGACGCCTCGATGAGCACCACCTGGTAGTGCTCGACCACGTGGCCCGACAGGAAGGCCGTGTCGTACGGCTCCGCGTCGCGCGTGGGAAAGGGCTCGATGGACTTCAAGAGGTCGATCGGCAGCCCCTGCGTTCCGGGCACGGGCTCGTCGTCGAAGACGTGGTCCACTACACCCGACGCCGGCTCCCACCGGACGCGCCGTTCCATGCGCACGGTGGGCCGCCCCTTGGCGTCGCGGCCAGGCACGGGCACGTAGTAGTAGTGGCCGGCCTCGGCCTCCCACGGGCAGTGCGCCTTGGCGTCGAAGGTCCAATACGGGATGTACAGGCTTTTCAGCGTGTCCACCAGGGCGCTCGTGGCCAGGCGCGACGGGGCGAACCACTTGCTGCGCCACCACCGGCGCAAATCGTCGCGGACCCGTGCCGTATCGATCTTGAAGGGCAGCACGCCGTGTGGGCTGATCGGTGATTTGATCGCCTGGTAGTCCACGAGCGCCGGCGACCCGCAGAACTCGCAGTTCTGGCCGACGCGCGACGGTTCGAAGACCATCACGGCTCGGCAGCTGGTGCACTGGATGCTCCGGCGCTCGGTGTGCCAGCCGCGCTCCTCTTCCGGCAGCGCGCGGAGCGCCGCGGCGAGATCCAGCTCCTGCACCAGGCCCGTGCGGCGGTCCACTTTGTACGGCGACTCGGTGCCGCAGAACGGACAAGACAGCTTCTGCTGCGTCGGGTTCCACTCGGCCTGCGCGCCGCAGGCCGGGCAGGCATGCTTCTCGAGCGCGGTGATTTCTCCCGCCGCCGGCGGAAGCGGCGGCGGGAGGGGTGGGGGAGTGACGCCGGCCAACGTCAGGACGCCAGGTAGGCGTCGAGGGCGCTGCGCGTGATGCGCCAGCTGGCGCCGATCTTCTTGCCCTTCAGCTCACCGGACTCCAGCACGGCCATCACGTCGGCCTCCGACACGCCGAGCGCGCGTGCGGCGTCGGCCGGACCGAGCAGATCCGGCACCGCGGGTGTCACAGTGGGTGTCGCGGCGCCACCGGCGAGGCCTTCCTTCAGCATCTGCTGCGCCAGGCCGAAGCCGACCGCCAGTTCGGCCGCCGTGCCGGCTGCGCCGCCGCCCCCGCCGGGCGTTTCGAATCCCTTCGCCATCTGGTACTTCACGAAGTCGTTCAGGTTGCCCACAGCGGCCATGCTGCTGCGCTTGTCCACGGCCTGCTCGACCTCAGGCGGCACCGACACGTTCTCCACGATGAAGCTCGTGATCTCCAGCCCGTACTTCGCGGTCACGGCGGGATTGATCAGCGGCAGCAGCGCGTCGCCCAGCTCGGTATAGCGCGAGGCCACGTCGAGCACCGGGATTTTCGCCGAGGCGATCGAGTCGGTGAAGATGCTCGACGATGCGCGACCGCATCGTGTCGTTGAACTCGTCGAGGCGAAAGTTGTGGTCGGAGCCGGCGACTTCGCGCAGAAACGTCTTCGGCTCGACCACCTTGAAGTCGTAGGTGCCGAACGCCCGCAGCCGGACGATCCCGAAGTCTTCGTCGCGGAGCATCACCGGGTTCGACGTGCCCCATTTGTTGCCGGTAAAGAGCCGCGTGGTGACGAAGTAGACGTCGGCCTTGAACGGGGACTCGAAGCCGAAGGGCCAGGACTTGAGCCGGGTGAGGATGGGAATGTTGTCAGTGGTCAGACTGTGCTTGCCCGGCCCGAACGTATCGCCGAACTGGCCCAGGTAGACGAACTGCGCCACCTGCGACTCCCGGACGATGAGCTGCGCGCCGCGCTTGATGGCCTTGTCGTCGTCGGGAAATTGCCACGACAGCGTGTCGCGCGAGTCGTCCGTCCACTGGATGATTTCAAGCAGCTCGCCCTTGATGAAGTCCAAGATGCCCATCTGTCCGAGGCCCTCCTGACCGGATCGGCGCGAATGCGCCGAATCCGAATCTTATGCCGTCTCCACGACTGTTTGACGAAGGGTTGGGCTAGGGGTTCCGTATCCAGCGAGTCAGCGCTGCCAGGCTCGCGCCGACGAGGCCCATCGACGAGGCGTCGCTGTCCCAGGAGGAGCCGCCCCTGTCGGCGCCGAAAGCCTCCTCCACCTCGCGCCGGGCCGCGGCGAGCCGCATCGGCAGCGCCGGATCGACAGGGCGCGCGGCCTGCTCGTCGGCGCGCTTCAACTGGCCCAGCAAGACTTCCGCGTGCGGCAGATCCAGCGTGCAAAGCGGTGAACCGCAGTGGGTGCACGAGCTGCCGGCCGCCAGGTGCACCGGCGAGCCGCAGTTGGAGCAGTTCACCGCACGGAAGCGTTGCGCCAGCTCGGCGAGCTGCTGGGCGCTGAGCGGCTTGACGAAGTCCTTCTCGCGCAGGAAGTCGAAGAAGGTGGTCAGCCGGCCGTGGCCGTTGGGGCAGCGCAGGTAGGCGAAGTGGTGTTGCGCTGGCGGTCGTGCGTCAAACGCAGCCGGCCGTTGCAGCGCGGGCACTTGGCGACGTCGCCCTCGGTGAAGGCCGAGGGACGCGCGGCCTTCGCGCCGATCGCGGAGAAGAGCGCCAGCGTCGCTCCAGGCGACAGGCGCGGGCTCTCGTGTGCGTCGAACCAGAAGGCCTGGCAGCCGTGGCACATGTCGATGACCAACGGTGTGCCAGTCCGCCCTTCCAGCGGACACTCCTCCATGGCGGCCTGGCAGCGGGGGCACTGCCTAGACGTCTTGACCGGCTCGAATGCGTGATCCTGAGTCAACTGTTCCTCGGTCAAGACGTCTACGCCCGCCCGAAGGGCGGGCAATCAAATGCTGTTCTAGCGAGGCGGAGCCTCGCATGATTGTGCCAGAATGCCGCCTATGGCCGGACTCGTCGGTAGTCGTTGGTCGTTAGTCGTTGGTCGTTGCCTGGTCTCGTTGGTGGCGGCTGGCGTGCTGGCAAGTGCGCCCGTCGCCGTATCGGCGCCAGAAGGGGCGGATGCGCCTGCTGGTGTCGAACGGCGTCAAGGCGGCGCTGGTCGCGGTGCAGCCGGGGTGTGAGACGCAGACCGGCTTCGCCTGGGACGCAGAGTTCGGCACCTCGAATGGGCTGCGTGCCACCGCGGCGAAGGGGCAGCCGTTCGACATCGCCGTGATGACCGAGGACGCCATCGACGCGATGGTGTCGGACAAGAAACTGGATCCCGCGTCGAAGACGATGGTGGCGAAGACGCGCATCGGCGTGGGCGTGCGACAGAGCGCGCCCGCGCCAGACGTCCGCACCGCGGACGCCGTGCGCAAGGCGCTGCTCGGTGCCTCCTCGGTGACCTGGGCCAGCGACGGCGCGAGCCGGCCGTTCATCGAGAAGATGGTCGAGAAGCTCGGCATCACCGCGCAGATGGCGGGGAAGACGCACACCGAGCAGGGCTCCCCGCGTGCCACAGCACGCGTCGTGAACGGCCAATCCGACATCGTGCTGACGTTGATCAGCGAGATCGTGCCCGTGGCCGGCTTGAAGATGGTGGGCGCGCTGCCGGCGGAGTTTCAGGGCGAGATGAGCTTCGCCGCGGCCGTGGCGTCCGCGGGCACGCAGAGCGCCGCCGCCCGGCAGGCCATCGCTTGTCTGATCGCGCCGAGCACAGGCTCGTCGTATTCGTCCGTCGGCCTGGACCGCGTGGCGAGGTAACCTTGCGGCATCATGTGGAATATGGCTCTCGCGCGTCCTCCTTCCTGATCCCGGGCTCGTGGTCCTCCCCGGCCGGCCGATGTCCCGCCGACCGCTTTTTCCTGACAGGGAGGATTCATGAAGATCTACAACGAGTGTGCCGACTGGTTTCACCTCCTCACGCACCCGAGCGAGTACGCGGAGGAGGCTGCCGACTACGTGCGCCTGATCGAGGGCGCCTGTCCCGACGCCCGGACGCTGCTGGAGCTCGGCGCCGGCGGGGGCAACAACGCGTTTCACATGAAGCGCCGGTTCTCCTGCACGCTGACCGACCTCTCGCCGCGCATGCTGGAAGTGTCGCGGTCGATCAACCCGGATTGCGAACACCTGGCCGGCGACATGCGCGAGCTGCGGCTGGGGCGAGAGTTCGACGCAGTGTTCCTGCACGATGCCGTCGAGTACATGACGACGCATCGACGAACTCGCGCGCGCCGTCGCGACGGCATACGTCCACACGACGGCCCGGCGGTGTGGCGCTATTCGTTCCCGACGGTACCGCGGAAACGTTCGCCGAGTCCGTGGACGACGGCGGCCACGACGGGCCGGACGGCCGCGCGCTTCGCTATCTGGAGTGGACGTTTGACGCCGATCCGGGCGACGGCTTGTACGAATCCATTTCGCCTGCCTCTTGCGAGAGAGCGGCAGCGTCCGCGTCGTGCACGACCGGCACGAGCACGGCGCTGTTCTCGTTGCAGTCAGTGGCGACAGGTGCTGTCCGCGGCCGGCTTCGCCGTGACGAGCCCGCCGTTGGACGCCGTGGTCCACGAAGGCCAATCGCGTTCGTGGCGAGGCGTGCCAGGGCGGTAGCGGGGCCGGGTTAACGAGCGGACCGCGGGGAGACCCGCGGTCCGTCTCCTCAATGCGCCAGCGGGTCGGGCCGCAGCTGGAAATGCGCGGCCAGCGGCTTGGTGCCCTTGCCACCTTCGACAAGCCACGGCGTTCGATCGCCGTTGGCGGCCCACAGGCCCCGGCCCTTCCAGCCGGCCTTCGGGTCGTCGATGCGGCCGTCGAACCCCTTGGCGTAGAAGCCCATCGGGTACGGCACGCGCAGCACCACCATGCGGCCGTCCTTGAGCGCCACGATGCCGTCGTTCAGGTTGCCGGTGGACATGGGCACGTTCTCGCCGAGCCCGAAGGTGTTGTGCTGGTCCACCCACGAGTAGTAGCTGGACTCGGCGCTGTTCTCACCGATGCCCCGGAAGCCCGGCCCCGGGTACTGGTGGAACGCCCAGCCCTCAGGGCAGTGGTCGCCCGTGGCCTTCGGGCCGTTGAGCGGGGCCTTGCATTTGCGGCGGTCGAAGCTGCCCATGTGGCCGCTGCCAAGCGACACCCACACCACGCCGTTCTTGTCGATGTCGGCGCCGCGCGCGCCGAAGCCGGGCATCGGCACGTTGTAGATCTCGGCCAGCGCCGTGCTGGGCGGATTCGATCCCGGCGCGAGCCGCACAACGGCGCCCGGCACGCCGAGCACCGACCCCCACACCGATCCGTCCACTGGACTCGGCATCACGGCATAGAACCCCGCCTGGATGCGCTTGTCCTTCGCCGGATCGATCGGCTGGTCGGCCTCGACATAGGCGTCGCGCTTGCCGTTCCCGTTGGTATCGAGGACCAGGGCCGTCCAGCCCTGTGACGCCGCGGCGTCGCCGGTCTTGTCGAACATCCTGGTGTTGATCCATCCGACCACCGGGCCGCCGCCGCTCGTCCACAGCGTCTCGTTGGCGTCGTAGCCGAACTGGAGGTGGTGGGTCGAGAAGCAGGTGTCGATGAACGTGTATTTCTTCGTCTTCGGATCCAGCATCGTGACGTGGCGGGTGGCGCGCTCCATGGGAAACGCCTGCGCCGACGGATGCGTGGAGCCCTGCTTACAGAACGCCGGATTCTCGTTCGCGCGTATCGAAGCCGCCAGCCACAGCCGGCCGTCGCGCCCGAACATCGAATTGTGGTTGTTGGCGCGCGTATCCCAGATGCGATCCACGCCCCAGTAGGGCGACGGCTGCAGCGCGTCGAGGGCGGCCGCGTGACCGGGGCCGAGGCTGAGCGGCATGCCGGCGTCGCGCACCGGCGCCACGAAGGTGGTGGCGACGTTCTTCACGGGGTCCAGGATCGGCAGCGTGTCCGAGCTGTACTCCGGCGATCCAAACAGAGGTCCGTAGGCGTTCACGGTGGGGAAGCGGCGATCGCTGGCGATCAGGTCGTGGAGGTACTGCTTCTCGTTCATCCAGTCGCGCAGCGTGACGACGATGTTGCGCTCGGCCCCTTGCGGCCGCGCTGGCTTGGCGAATGGCAACTCGCCCTTGGCGATGCGGTCGGTCCAATCCCCGTAGTTGGCGAACGCCGTCTCGCCCAGGTTGTTCAGTTGGCCCAGCATCTGCGTGCCCGACTGACCCGATTGGACGCGCCGCCGCCAGGCCTCGGCGCCCGAGGCGAACGTGCCGAGCGACGGAGGAATCGTTCGTGTGGACGCTTGTCCCAGTTGGTGGCACCCGACGCACCCGGTGTTCTTCATGGAGCTGATCCACGCCGTCTGCGTGAGCCGCGCTGGAATGCTGCTCTTGCCGCCGAACTGGTCAGCGGCCGGGATCTTGAGCATCGAGTACCAGTAGATCGCGGGGTAATAGTGTGCCGCGGCGGCTTCGTTGGGCGCGGGGACCGCCGCGATCGAGAGCCGCTGGCCCGGCTGCGCGGTGGCCTTGGCGCTGTCCACCAGGCCATAGCCGCGCGCCCACACCGTGTAGCTGGCCTTGGGAAGGTCGGGCACCACGAAACGCCCGCGGTCGTCGGTCACGACGCTCTTGATATAGCGAACGGGCAGGTCGCGTGTCTCCGCGATGACCCACACGCCGGCCTCGGGTCCTGCCGGTCCGGTCACCACGCCGCCGATGTCGTCGGCGTCGATGGCGACATCAGGAGCAGCCGGACGCTGCTGCGCATTGGCCGCGACTAGTGCGACGAGAAACGCCATCACGACACCTGCGGCCCACGAGATACGAAGCGTCATGTCACTGCTCCTGATGCTGTCAGTTAGTGGTTCGTGGTTCGTAGTTCGTCGTCAACGACTAACGACCCACGACTAACGAGCAACGAGCGCGATCTTCTCCGTTGACCCGTTCGAACACGCGCTCCGGCGGCGGCAGGCCTTTCGCGGCCGCTTCCGCAGCCGCCCGCTCGTAGGCGCGTTCGGCGCTCAACGCATTTCGCATCGCGTTGTTGCCTTCGTGGCAGCCGTATTCGTAGATCACGTAGCCGGGTTGTTTGGTGACCGTCATCCGGATGGTGAACGGCTTCACGAAGGTATCCAGGTCCTCCACGCGGATCTCGTAGTCGATCATCTCGGGGTCCACGCGCGTGAGCCGCTCGGTCAGCTTCAGGTTCGCGCTGTGCGGCGCGCCCCCCACCGCGGTGCGGTTGGTGAAGTTGCGCGACTCGATCACCAGCGTGTTCCCCTCGAAGTGCGCCCGCGAGTCGCCCATCCAGAGCTGGATGCCCTGGCCGAGGCGGGGACGGTTGTCGAGCGGGATGATGCGCGTGTCGTGCACCATCTCGTAGCTGATGACCACCGAGTCCGGCGTCTGGATGATGCGGGCGCCGTTGCCGTACACGGCTGGCATCCACGATCCGACGGCTCCGCGGGTGATGCAGCGATCGTAAAGCGAGAAGTCCTGCACCTTCTCCCACGGCCCCACGCCGAAGGAGCCCTGCAGCCGTGGCCGGGCTCGTGCCGCGGCCGTCAGAGCCGGCACTCGGCCGTCGGGCGGATCGATCACCATCGAGGTGTAGCCGAAGTCGCGCGTGCCTTCCTCGTTGCGGAAGGTGCCTGTCCTGGCGTTGTCGACGCCACGCGCCCTGTCGCGCTGCTTCGCGCGCGCGGCAAACTCCTCGTCGGTGAGATACATGCGATCGCCGAACTGCGGCGGGCGCGACATCGGCACGCCGCGCATGTCGTCGGTCGTCCAGATGCCTTCGAGGTCGGGATGGCCCCAGGCGGTTTTGGGCGGTGCCCAGTGGGGGGTCTTGCGCGCCGCGGCGTTCGACTCGGCGGCGGCCTTGGCCTGCGCGAACGCCGGCGGTGCGGTCCAGGGCAACAGGCTGGCGGCGGCCACGAGACCGCACGCGATCGGGAGGATACGGGCCATTTTCTTGGTGTCCATCGCGAGGCAGGGTAACACAGCAGACCGGCCGATAATCCAGGGAGATGACAGCGTGCCGGAGCTGCGGGGCGCCGCGGCAATACGACCGTGCCCGGCTGATTTTCACGTGCCGGCACTGCGGCACGGAAGAGCCAGTCCCCGTGGGCCTGCAGGCGTTCGACCTTTTGGAACCGTCGGGGCTGGCAGTGCCCGGCGTGTCGCGCCGCCTTGCTGAATGCCGCGGCGGGTGGGCGGCCCATCCAGGTCTGTCCGGCGTGCCACGGTGCGCTCATCGACATGTCCTCGTTCGTCGCTGTCGTCGCCGTCGTGCGCTTCTTCGAGGGACAGACGCTCGAGGCGCTGCCGCCGCGTCAGCAGGCGCCCGGGGATCGGCAGATCCAGTGTCCGAGCTGCGGCGGTCGACATGACGTCCCACCACTACGGCGGGCCCGGCAACATCGTGATGGACACGTGCGAGCGCTGCGGGCTGAACTGGCTGGACCCCGGCGAGCTGCGCCGGATCGCGCTGGCACCCGATTCCCGGCCGGCCGGCGCGCGCGCGTGACCGCACCGCCCGCCGTCTGCCGCTGAACGGGCGGTCAATCGAGGGCTGGAGACAACTTCAGGGTTTCGAACGTCTCGGGGTCCGCGTCGAAGGTCACCGTGCGATGGCGCAGCCGGCGGCGCGTGCGGATCATCGCGGCGCCCAGACACACCAGACCCACACCCTCCAGGACAACAGGTCGAGTGGGCGCGGCCAGGCACCAGACCTGGACGAGCGCGAGGTGGAACCCATAAAGGTACAAAGCGACGATCAGCCAGGGCCATTTCGATCGCAGCGACTCCACGGCCGGCTCGTGTGTGGTCGCAAACGGGACCTTATTCCACGACGACAGCGCCAGCTCGATCAGCAGGAGGCCTGCGGTCAGATCCCAGATGGCGATCCACCCCGCCGCCCGCGCACCCCAGAACCAGCTGCTCGCAAGCGCGAACAGCCCCACGGGCGGCAGCACGCCCAGCGTCAGCAGCACGAGCCGCGTGGCGCGCAGCGACGCGCGCAGCGTCGGCTGCCGCAGCCGCAGCGGCCAGTTCGCGTCCAGGTCAACCGGGATGGCACACGCGGAACGCAAGCCCAGGATCGCGAAGAACATGGCCACGAGCGGCAGGGCCAGGAGCGCTGTCTGCGGCGTGTCCAGTGACACTCCTCCCTTGATGCTGGCGGTGGCGATGCCGATCAGCGCAGCGGCCACGCCCAGCCCCGCGAACGTGCCGAGGTGCACGGCGTGCCGGCGGCTCCGCGCCAGGCTGGCGACGGCAAACAGATACAGCGCGCGCGCGTCCGAGGCGTGAACCACGCGGCGCATGACGGCGCGCACGACGGGCATCACCGGGCCGGTGGAGACGTCGGCGCGGCGCTCCAGATCGCGGCGGCGCATGATCGCGGCCGGCATGATGCTGACGACGGCGGCGGCCGCCGCACTTGTCAGCACGGCGACCGCAGACCACAGCACCAGTCCTGGTGCAACCGTGCGCCCGTCGGCGAGCGAGAAGAAGAGTCCCATGAACCACATCGGCGGCAGCCAGTCGTAGGCCGCGCCGCCCGACTGGAGGTCCTTCAGCAACTGGGGCAGGATGCCCGGCAGGAAGAAGAACACCTGCACCAGCAGCACGAAGGTCAGGATCTGCAACGCGACGGCCAGCCGGGCAGCCACGGCGTCGCCCACGGCCACGAGGACCAGGGCGCGAACGGCCAGCATCGACAGGAACACGAACGCGCACGCCGACACGACGGCGACCAGATGACCGGCCAGCACGCGCGGGAAGATCCCCACGAGTGGATGCGCTGCCGACGCCGCGCTGTACAGGAGCGCCGAGGGGGTGGTGACAGCCAGCGCAAAGGCCAGGCCCACGCCCACCGCGGCCATGAACCGCGCGCCCGCCAGCGTTCGCGGGTGCACGGGCAGGACGCCGACGATCTCGTGATCGTGCCGGGTGGGGGAGAGCGCGTCCCACAAGAGCGCCACGACCAGCGCCGTCACCAGCATGCCGTAGAGCACGAAGAAGAGCCTGTCGGCCATCACGACCCGCTCGACGTACTCCGCCGGCGCCCTCAACAGGAAGGGGTAGTCGATGATCTTGCGGACGGCGACCAGGAACGGCGCCGTCAGCGCCAGCGCCGTGCCCCAGATCGCCACCTGCATCGGATCGCCGTCGCGCGCCATCGTGGCGCTGGCCAGGATCTGCCGCACGGAATCGCGGGCCAGCAGTTTGAACTGCCGCCGCTCGCGCGTCCGGTCGAGCCAATCGCTCACGGCGCCGAGACGCCGGCCAGGGCGGCGCCCACGCGGTCCACATCGTCGTCCACGGCCAGCGACGTGTACACGTCCTCGAGCGTGGCCGCATGCGCCAGCTCGCGCAGGTTGGCGATGGAGTTGTTGGCCACCACGTGGCCCTTGCGCAGGATCAGCACGTCGTCGCACACCTTCTCCACGAGGTCCATCTCGTGGGAGCTGTAGACGATGATCTTCCCGCGCGCCGCCAGCGCCGCGACCATGCGGCGGTGAATCAGGATGGACGCGACGTCGAGGCCCGAGCAGGCCTCGTCGAAGACGACGACTTGCGGGTCGTGCAGCAGCGCCGCCGACATCAGCACCTTCTGCCGCATGCCCTTGGAGAACGCCGACAGCTGCAGGTAGCGATCGGTGTCCAGACCGAAGAGCGTGAGGTACTCGCTGATGCGTCGGGACAGCACGTCCGGCGCGATGTCGTGGAGCCCGCCGACCAGTTCCAGGTACTCGATCGCCGTGAGGTAGCTGTAGAGCCGCGGCTCCTCGGGCACGTAGCCGACGAGTCGCTGGAAGTCGCGGAGGCCTGGCTGGATATCGGCGCCGTTCCACCGGATGGTGCCAGCCGACGGCCGCAGCAAGCCCGACCAGCATGCGCACCGTGGTGCTCTTGCCCGAGCCGTTCGGCCCCAGGAGCCCGATGACGCGGCCGGGCGTCGCGGTGAAGCTCAGGCCGCGTACGCCCAGGATGCCGTGATAGGTCTTGGTGACGTTGACGACTTCCAGCATCGCGGTGCTCCTGCCGTGAGGGTGCGAGCCGGCTTGGCGGACTCAGGGAGGACCGTCGGCGAGGTGCGCACGGCGTGCCACCCACGCGACGCCGAAAGCGAACGTGATCGCCATGAGCAGCGTGACCGACTGGCCCGAGACGACGGCGGCGAGCTGTTGGGTGAAGCCCGCGCGCCACCTCGACTCGAAGCCCAGCATCAGCGTCAGCATCGAGGCGTGATACGACGCGACGACGAGCGCCAGAGTGCCGAGGGCGCGCAGCGATCGGCCCCACGCCGGACCGCGCGGGTCCCAGACGATGTCGTGCCAGACGGCCAGCACGAACGCCACCCACGGTCCCAGCCTGGCTTGCGACCGCCAGCCGGTCCCGGGCTCGGCGGTCTCGAACGACAAGTCGGCCAGTGCGGGCTCGAGGATGAGCGCCAGCGTGCGTTCGTGGAGCAGCGAGCGCCCGAGCCAGTCGATGAGGCGCGGCGTCACGATCGCACCGCCGCCGGCCGCAAGGCGAGCGCCTGGCGCAGGAGTCCGTAGGCGTGATGCACCTGCTGGCCGTATCCGGTGGCCGCATACAGGCGCCGTGTCGCACCCGCCGGGGGTTGAGGACTGTCGTCGAGACGAGACGTGACGAACCCCTTGGCCTCCATGCGCGCCAGGATGACGTAGACGGATCCGCGCTTGAGGGAGCCGGCCGACTGGTCCACGAGCTCCAGCCCGAAGCGCTCGCCGTCGCGCAGCAGGTCCATCACCAGCGCTTCGGTTGTCGAGATGGAAGGGAGGTTCGCGCCCACGGTGGCGCGTATCTTACACCACGTCAGACTTGTGTCAACCCCCGATGTGGCCGGGCCGTGACGCTCTTATTCGGTGATGTACTTCATGTGGCACTCGGTGCAGACGTTGTAGATCTTCTCGCCCACCTCGAGGACCGTCTCCGGGTTCCGGGTCTTGGCCGCTTTTGCGCCTTCCACGCCGACATCCACCAGGGCGGCCGACAGGCGCATCCACTCCTCGTCCTTGGCGCGCGACGGCATCATCAGCAGGTTGCCCGACTCCGCGATGGTCATCGCACCGCCCCAGACGTGCTCCCACTCCTCGTCGGTCTTGGGATACTTCTCGTCGATTCCCGCGGCGCTGATGGTCGTGGAGACCGAGCCCCAGAAAATCTCGGCCGCCGGCTGAACCGTGCCCTCCATCAATTCCACGACGGTGGCGACAGGCTTATAGGGGGTAGGGGGCGCGCTCGGCGTGCACGAGAGCGTCAGCGCCGCGCCCGCTACGACACTGAAGCAGGCCTTTGTCATTCGCGAGATTGTAATCGATCGGGCCGTTGTGCGCCCGGATCCCGGCGCTCGTTGGTTGACAGCCTAGTCGGGTTCCAAGTAGAAGGGCGACGGGGAGAACACCGATGCCTCGACAACTAGCCTGGGGAGCGGCGCTGGTCTTCGCGGCGTCGTCCGTCGCGCTCGTGGCGCAGAGCGGGCCGGCTCCGTACCAGCCTCCGCGGACGCCGTGGGGCGATCCGGATCTGCAGGGCGTGTGGCCGACCACGGACTTCCTGGGCACGCCGTTCCAGCGCCCGGCCGAATTCGGCACGCGCAATACCTTGACCGAGGCCGAGTTCAAGGCTCGCGCCGAGCAGGCGCAGCGGCAGCTCGAGACCGACAACGCCGAGTTCGAGGTGGAGACCGCCGACACCTCGAATGCCGGCGAAGTGGGTTCGGCCACCTCGCCGCCTCCGCATTGGCTCGAGCGCGGCAAGGCCACGCGACAAGCGTCCTTCGTGGTCGATCCACCCGACGGCCGCGTGCCGGCGCTGACCGCCGCCGGGCGCCAGCGCGTGGCGGCGCTGCAGCAGGCGCGTCGCGCCAGGGGGCCTGCGGATTCGTGGGAAGACCGGAGCCTGTGGGACCGTTGCCTGACCCGCGGCCTCATCGGATCGATCCTGCCGACCGTCTACAACGCGGGCAACGAGATCATCCAGGCTCCGGGGTACGTGGTGCTGCGCAACGAGATGATTCACGAGGCGCGCGTCATTCCGCTCGACGGCCGGCCGCACGTCGGCTCCTCAGTCCGAACCTATCTGGGCGATTCGCGCGGCCGGTGGGACGGCAACACGCTGGTGGTTCGCACGACGAACCTCACGAATCGCACCGCCATTGGTCCCGGCGGGCAGCATTCCGCGGCGGCCACCATCACCGAGCGCTTCACGCGCGTGGACGCCACCACGCTCCAGTACGAGGCGACCATCGACGACCCCGAGACGTGGACGCGCCCCTGGACGATCGCGTTTCCGTGGCGGCGAGACGACAACTATCATCTGTTCGAGTACGCGTGCCACGAGGGCAATTACGCGATGCGGAATATCCTGAGCGCCGAGCGCACGAAGGAGAGGGGCGCGAAGTGAGCGCTCGTCGAGGCTCCGGGCTCTAGGCTCTAGGCTTTAGGAAGAACTGGAGACCGGAGACCGGTAGACCGGAGACTGGAGCCGAGCCGAGGAGATGACGATGAGAGTGATTGTGGGCGGGATCGTTGCCGTGTCCGTTGCGGTCGTCGCGAGCATCTCAGCGGCGATCCCCGACCAGGTTCGCGTGGAGAACGGGATCGTGTCGAGCGCGGCTGGCATCAGCGCCGGAGTGCGCGCCTTCAAGGGCATTCCGTTCGCCGCGGCGCCCGTGGGCGCAAACCGCTGGCGCGCCCCGCAGCCCGCCGCCAATTGGGAAGGCGTGCGCGCTGGCGACGCCTTCGGGAACCGCTGCATCGCCGGCGGTGGATTCGGCGGCGGCCGTGGCGCGGCTGCTGGCCGTGGCCGCGGCGGCGCCCCAGGCGCCCCAGGCGCACCTGCGCCCGCAGCTGCTCCCGCCGCAGCGCCGGCGCCCGTTGCGGCTCCCGCGCCCGTGCCGCAGCCCCCGGCGGCTGAGGACTGCCTGTACCTGAACGTGTGGACCAGCGCCACGAACGCGTCGGATCGCCGGCCGGTGATGGTGTGGATCTACGGTGGTGGCTTCACGGGCGGCTCGGGCTCGGAGCAGCGCTACGACGGCGACCGGCTTTCGGCCAAGGGACCCGTGGTGGTGACGTTCAACTACCGGCTCGGCCAGTTCGGGTTCTTCGCGCATCCCGAGTTGAGCAAGGAGTCGGGCCGGAACGCCTCGGGCAACTACGGGATGATGGACGCGCTGGCCGCGCTGAACTGGGTGAAGCGCAACATCCGCGCGTTCGGCGGCGACCCGGACAACGTGACGATCTTCGGCGAGTCCGCGGGCGCCAACATGATCGGCGCGCTGGTGGGATCGGCGCAGGCCAAAGGCCTCTTCAAGCGGGCCATCGCGCAGAGCGGTGGCTACATGGGCCTCACGATGGGGCGGACGACCCCGTTGGCGCAGTTCGAACAGGCGGGTGCGAAGGCGATGGCCGACATGGGCGTGGCGTCGATCGCCGACCTCCGCGCGAAGACCACCGAGGAAGTGGCGGCGGGCCTCCGCGCTCCGGCGAACCTCGTCATCGACGGCTATCTGATTCCCGAAGACCTGTCGATCACCTACGCGCGGGGCCGGCAGAACGAAGTGGAGCTTCTGGCCGGGTCGAACGCCGACGAAGGCACGTTCTTCCCCGGCGGTCCGGCCACGTCCGCCGATGGCTTCAAGGCGCGCGCGCAGCAGCGCTTCGGCGAGCTGGCCGAGCCCTACTTGAAGCTCTATGTCGCGGGCACCGATGCCGAAGCCGCCTCGTCCTATCTCGCGTCGTACTCGGACGAGACCAACTGGAACATGCGTCAGTGGGCCGCCACGCAGAACAAGCGCGGGAAGAAGTCCTACGCCTACTACTTCACACGGGTGCCGCGGACAGCCGACGGCAAGCCGTCGGCCCGCGGCTCCTCGCACACGGTCGAGATCCAATACGCCTTCAACAACCCCACCGGGCTCAATTGGGACGAGACCGACAAGAAGATCGCTGAGACGATGTCGTCCTACTGGGTCAACTTCGCGACCAAGGGCGATCCCAACGGTCCGGGCCTCCCGATGTGGCCCGTGTACAAGGATCACGCCGGCGGTCGCGTGATGGTGCTGGGCGACTCGATCGGGCTGGAGCCCACACCGCCGTCCGCGAAGCTGTCCTTCTATGACGCTGCTTACGCGCGACAAATGCGCAACTAGGATCCTCGTGCTGAAACCACTTTTCGGGGCCGTGATCGCGGCCCTGCTTGTCATACCCGCGGCGGCGTACGCCCAGCAGGGGACCGCTGGGAAGCCGAACGTCGTCCTGATCATCACCGACGACGTGGGCTACGGCGACTTGGGCAGCTACGGCGCACCCGACGTCAAGACGCCGAACATCGATCGCCTGGCGCGCGAGGGCATGCGGCTCACGGACTTCTATGCCGCGCCCAGTTGTTCGCCGACGCGCACGGCCCTCATCTCGGGCCGCTACTACCAGCGGGCGGGCATCCAGCGTCCGCTCGGGGGGCCGAAGTCGGCCGACGGGGAGCGGGGGCTTCCAGCCACCGGGCGGTCGCTGCCGCAACTCATCAAGAACGCCGGCTACACCACGGGCCTGGTCGGGAAGTGGCACCTGGGCTACAAGACGGAGTTCCGCCCCAAGGCGCACGGCTTCGACTATTTCTGGGGCTTTCTGTCGGGCCTGGTGGACTACTACCAGCACACGGATCAGGGCGGCAACCACGACCTGTACGAGAACGACGCGCCGGTCCACGTGGAAGGCTACATGACCGATCTGATCACGGACCGGTCGGTCAAATTCATCGACGACAACAGGGAACGGCCGTTCTTCCTCGAGGTGGCGTACAACGCGGCGCACTGGCCGTTCCAGGTGCCTGATAAACCGTCGGTGGCTCCGAACAACGCGCGCTTCGTGCAGCCGCAGGACAGTGACACCAGCACGCGCCAGGATTACGTGGCGATCCTCGAACGGGCCGATCAGGGCGTGGGGAAGATTCTCGCGGCGCTCGATCGCCACGGTCTGTCGCGCAACACGCTGGTGATCTACACGCAGGACAACGGCGGCGAGTGGCTGTCGCGAAACGCGCCGTTCTTCCACCGCAAGGACACCGTGTGGGAGGGTGGCGTGCGCGTGCCGATGATTGCCCGCTGGCCCGCGCGCATCCCGGCGCGGCGCACCAGCGCGCAGGCGGGAATCACGATGGACCTCACGGCGACGCTCCTGGCCGCGACCGGTGCCGTGGTGCCGGCCGACGCCAAACTGGACGGCGTGGATCTGTTGCCCGTGCTGGAGGGGAAGGTGCAGCCGTTCGAGCGGACGCTGTTCTTCCGCAACACGCTGCCCAATTCACGCACGCAGCGCGCGGTCAGACGCGGCGACTGGAAAGTGCTGGCCGACGGACCCAACGTGATGGTGTTCAACCTGCGCGACGATCCAGGCGAGCGCAACGATCTCGCGCGAACGCGCCAGGACATCGCCCGCACCCTGCGGCCCCTGATCGCGGAGTGGGAGAAGGACGTGGACGCGCGGTAACCGCCGCGACGCCGGACTCATGCCTCCGGCGTATCATATGGCGGAGGTCCGGGGCATGATCCAGGGTGTGAGATCGATTCGCGGCGCGCGGCTGGGGCTGGTGGTGCTCGGCGTCGCGGCAATCGGCGCGGTCGTGGTTGCGCAGTCCGGAAACGGACGCGCAGGCCGATCGGGGAACGCCCGGCCGTACACCCAATGGACGGCGTATGGCGGCGGCTCGCACTCCTCGCAGTATTCCGCGCTCAACCAGATCAACAAGACCAATGTGTCCCAGCTGCAGGTTGCGTGGACCTATCCGGTCACGGGCAACGTGATCTTCAACCCGATCGTCATCGACAACGTGATGTTCGTGCAGGGCACGGGCAACGCCATCGTGGCGCTGGACGCCGGCACCGGGAAGGAGATCTGGACGCATCCCAACCAGGGCGGCATCGGCGCCCGCGGGCTCAACTACTGGGAAAGTCCCGATCGCTCGGATCGGCGGCTGCTGTATCTGAATGCCGGGAACCTGACCGCGATCGACGCCCGCACGGGCCAGACCGTCACGTCGTTCGGCACCAACGGCCGGGTGGATCTGCGCAATGCACTCTGGCGGCCGGCCCGCAATCCACTGCAGACCAGCAACCCCGGCCGCATCTTCGAGAACGTGATCATCATCTCGCTGCCGGCGCAGGGCGCGGGCTATGAATCGACGCCCGCCGACGTGCAGGCCTATGACGTCCGCACCGGCAAGATCCTCTGGACGTTCCACAGCATTCCGCACCCGGGCGAGTTCGGGTACGACACGTGGCCCGAGGGCGCGTTTCGCACGGCCGGCGGCGTCCACAACTGGAGCGAGCTGACAATCGACGAGCAGCGGGGCATCGCCTTCATCCCGTTCGGCACCGCCCGGTTCGATTTCTACGGCGGCAACCGGCAGGGCGCGAATCTCTTCGGCAACAGCCTGGTGGCGTTGGACGCGCGCACCGGCAAGCGGCTGTGGCATCACCAGCTCGTGCACCATGACCTCTGGGACTTCGACCTGCCGCAGTCGCCGAAGCTCCTCACGCTGCGGCAGAACGGGCGCAACGTGGACGTGGTGGCCCAGGCCACCAAGCACGGCTACATCTTCGTGTTCGATCGCGTCACGGGCACACCCTTCTTCCCGATCGAGGAGCGGCCCGTGCCGCAGACCGACGTGCCGGGAGAAGTGACGTGGCCCACGCAGCCCGTGCCGGTGAAGCCCGCGCCGTTCACGGTCCAGTCGTTCACGGAGAAGGACATCAACCCCTTCCTGCCCCAGGCCGAGAAGGACTATCTGCGCGAGCGTCTGCGCAACTCGCGTAACGAGGGTCTCTTCACGCCGCCGAGCCTGCAGGGATCCGTGTCGATGCCCGGCCACAACGGTGGCGCCAACTGGGGCAGCGGCGCCGTGGATCCCGTGCGGGGCGAGTTCTACGTCGTGTCGAAGAACATGCCGGTGATGCTGCGTCTCGTGCGCAGCAACGATGAGCCGACCGCGGGCGGCGCCCTGGGCGGGGGCCCGGCGCAGCCGATCATCACCAAGGATCAGGCGGCGCAGCTCATCGCCGAGGCCAAGGACGCGTCGGCCAAGGGGCCCATCCGGTATACCTCGCCGTACGATTTCATGCTCAGCCCGACGAGCGGCATGACCGCCATTGGCCCGCCCTGGTCGCACATCACGGCCTACGACCTGAACACGGGCGACATGAAGTGGCGGGTGCCGCACGGCGGCGTGATGGCGCCGCCCGGCAGCGGGATTCCTGACGATTCGGGGTCGCACATGCCGCGCGGCGGTCCGCTGGTCACGGCCGGAGGATTGGTATTCGTGGCCACGGCGTCCGATCGCACGGTCCGCGCCTACGACCGAGACTCGGGCAAGGTGGTGTGGCGTGCCGATCTGCCCACGGGCTCCGAGGGCGTGCCGGCCACTTACGAGGTGAACGGACGCCAGTTCATCGCGTTCCCGGTCTCCGCCGGAACCGGAGGGTTTTCCATTCGGTTCGGCGGACCGCCTCAACAGCCGCCGGCCAATGCCGCGCCCGAAGCGGCCGCTGCGCAGGGCGCAGCCGGCGCGGCACGCGGTCGCGGTGGACGCGCGGGCGGTCCCCCCCCTGTGCAAGGTGCCTACATCGTTTACGCCCTCCCGCCCCGCTAACAAAACCGTAAGGGGGTCGGGCCTGATTTCCCTGGGCACGCTCGCCGCGGTGCTCGCGCTGGGAGCATGCAGCCCGCGGCCGGCGCCGGAGGAGCGCGAGCCTCCGTGCGACCGTGCGTGCCTCGAGGACCTCGTCACGAGCTATCTGCGCGCGCTCGTGGCCCGCAATCCGTCGGGGGCACCGCTCGCGTTTGGCGCCACCTTCGTGGAGGACATGCAGCCGCTCGCCATCGGCGAAGGCACCTGGACGAGCATCACCGGCGTCGGCGGCTACCGCCACTTCGTGGCGGATCCTTCCGCGGGGCGCGTGGCGGCGATTGTGGTGGTGGAAGAAGGCGACGCGAAGGTCCTGCTGAACCTCACGCTCCAGGTGACCAATCGGGCGATCACCCACGTCGAGTCGATGATGGTGCGCGACACCGCGGGTGCCGGCCGCTACGAGGAACTGGCCCTGCCTCGCGATCCGACCCTGGCGACTGTGCCGGCGTCGGAGCGCGTGCCGCGGCAGGCGCTCCTGGCCACGGTGGATGAGTATTACTCCCGCATGGAGCGGCATGACTCCAGCGGCGGATACGACTTCCTGGCTGCCGATTGCGAGCGGATGGAGCACGCCAACACCGCGGGCCTGGGCTGCCGTTCACAGTTCGAGGCGGGCTTCGGGCCGTTCGTCACGCGCGTCCGAGATCGACGCTACGCCGTGGTGGACGACGAGCGGCAGACGGTGTTCGCGGTCGCGCTGCTGGACCACGATGGCGCCTCGCGCAGGAGTACGCCGGCGATGGGACCATGCCGCGCGTGCCGCCGTACCTCTCCGTGCCGCGCACGCTGCAGGCGGCGGAGGTCTTCCGGTTCGAGCGCGGCAAGATCCGCTTCATCGAGGTGACGCTGGCCGAATACCCCTATGGGACGCGTCCCGCATCCGCGGCCGACGCGGCGGGTGGCGCGTCCTCGAGCGGATCCAGGACGGAGGCGGCTGGCTGCGATCGCGAGTGCCTGACGTCGGTGGTCGCCCGCTGGCTCGACGCGCTCACGACCAAGCGGCGCGACGCGATGTTCGAAGCTCCCGGCCTGCGGTACACCGAAAACGGCCAGGTGTTGCCGGTGGGGAAGGGTATCTGGAGCACGATCACCGCGGTGAGTGCCGAGCGACGGGTGGCGGTGGACGCGGGCAGTGGCACGGCCGGCGTCCTGGTGGGCATCACCGAAAACGACGTGCCCGGCGCGGTGGCTGCGCGACTCAAGGTCCAAGGCGGCCGGATTGCCGAGATCGAGGCCGTGGTCGCGCGCCTGGAGTTGGTTCCGCCGGACGGCGACACGGCGACGCTGTTCGCTCCCCGGTTGCGCGAGGCGTTCGATCCTACAGGCTTCGCGCTCGAGTGGGCGGCGTTCGACCGCGCCGGTTCCGACGATCAGGCTCTTGGAGCGACGGGCTATGCATTGGCCCTGCCCTCAGAGAACGCGCGCGAGCGCCGGCAGCTGATCCGGGACACCGAGCAGGGGCTGGCGCTCGAGCTCACGCTCAGCGATGTGACCGGTGCCGAACGGGGACGTGCCGCCACTACGGGGCCGTTCACGGTGATGGCGGTGTCGCTGACCCGCGTTCGCGAGGGCAAGCCGGTGGCGTCGCAATCGATCGCGCGCGCCCTGCCGTTCAAATCGCGCTCGGGATGGGCTCGGTGACAGATCCGTAAGTTGGGGTAAGTTGGGGTCGGGCCTAATTTGCGAACTGCAAATTAGGCCCGACCCCAACTTACCCTAACGTCCACTCTTGAGGGCGCGCCAGGCCTGGCGAGCCTCTTCCACCGATCCCTCGTCTTCGATCGTGGTGATGTCGCCCGGGTCCTTGTCGAGGACGACGGCCCGAAGCACGCGCCGCATGATCTTGCCGCTGCGCGTCTTGGGCAGCATGGCGACGAAGTTCAGCTCGCCGACGACGGCCACCGGCCCCAGCTCGCGCCGGACGGTGTCGAGGAGCTCCCGCCGCAGCGCATCGGAGGCTGAGTAGCCGTTCTTCAGCAGCACGAACGCGGCGATCACCTCGCCGCGCGTCTCGTCGGGCCGGCCCACGACACCGCATTCGGCGACGGCGGGATGCGTGACGATGGCGCTCTCGACCTCGATGGTGCCGAGCCGGTGCGCGGCAATCTTGATGATCTCGTCGGCACGGCCACAGAACCAGAAGTAGCCGTCTTCGTCCACGTAGGCGGAATCGCCGGAGTAGTACATCCCCGGAATGCGCTCCCAGTAGTCGCGCCCGTAGCGCTCCGGCTCGCCCCACAGCGTCGGCGTCAGACCCGGGAAGGGGCGCGTGATCACCATGATCCCCTTCTCATTGACGGCGCACGCGCGTCCCTCCAGGGTGACCACGCGCGCCGAGATGCCGGGCAAAGGCAGGCCGGCGGCGCCCGGCTTGATCGGCATCAAGGCCAGCCCGTATGGAATCCCGAACACAGGGCCGCCCGTCTCGGTCTGCCACATGTGGTCGATGACGGGGGCGCGCCCGTGGAGCACGGTGTGCTGCAGCCAGTCCCACGCCTGGGGATTGAGCACCTCGCCGGCGCACACCACGCGCTTCAGCGTTGCGTGATCGACGTCGGCGAGCGTGTCCTCGCCGTACCGCCGCAGCAAGCGGACGGCGGTCGGCGACGTGAAGATCCCGGTGGCGCCGTAGGCCTCGACGACGTGCCGCCAATGACCGGCCGGCGTCGGGTAATCGAGCGCGCCTTCGAAGACCACCGTCGTGCAGCCCGCGAGAAGCGGGGCGTACACCATGTAGCTGTGGCCCACGATCCAGCCGACGTCCGACGTGGCCCACCAGACGTCCGACGCGTCGAGCCCGAAGCACCAGCGGCCCATGCTCGCGATATGCACCTGGTAGCCACCGTGGGTGTGCACGGCCAGCTTCGGCGTGGCCGTCGTGCCCGACGTGGCCAGGATGAACGCCGGCGCGTTGGCTTCCATCACCTCGTACGTGCTGGAGTGCCCGGCGCCGCCGGCCAGAAATTCGTCCCAGCTCAGATGGCGTGCCTTCTGGAAGCCTGCGTCGGCCGGGGTGCGCTCCAGCGAGACGACATGGCGCACCGCATGTCCCGCGGTCGCCAGCGCGTCGTCGACGATGGGCTTCAGCGGCACCTGCTTGCCCTTGCGGAAGGTGTAGTCGGCCGTGAAGACGGCGATGGACCCGCTGGCCACGATGCGATCGGCCAGCGCCCGTGCGCCGAAGCCGGCGAACACCACCGAGTGGATCGCGCCGATTCTGACCGCGGCGAGCATGATCACAATCGCCTCGACGCAGGTCGGCATGTACAGCGTGACGCGATCACCCCGGCCGATGCCCAGGGCGCGCAGTGCGGCGCACGCGCGAACCACCTCGGCAAGGAGCTGCCGATAGGTCACGGACCGCTCGTCTCCCTGCTCGTTCAGGTAGCGAAGCGCCACGTGTTCGCCGCGCCCCGAGCTGACCTGGCGATCGACGGCGTTGTAGGCGAGGTTCGTCTGCGCGCCGGGGAACCAGCGGAACGTCGGGTAGTCGGCCTCGAAGACGCGATCCCAGCGGCGGAACCATGGCACTTCCGCCGCGGCGCGCGCCCAGAAGGCCTCCGGATCGGCCGCTCCATCGTCGAGCCACTTCCGTACCAGTGGAGGAACGACGCTCACACGCGCGAGTATACTGGCCGCCCCCGGCTACCTGCCCACGATGTCCACATTCGCTGCCTATCGCATCGTCAACGCCGACGGCCGCATCCGCGGCAGCGTGGTCGATGCGGCGCTGGAGGAGCTGTCGCCCGGGGATGTCCTCATCCGTGCGGCGTACTCCAGCGTCAACTACAAGGACGCGCTGGCCGGCACTGGGGCAGGCAAGATCATCAGGCGGTTTCCGATCATCGGCGGCATCGACGTGTCGGGGACGGTGGAGTCGAGCAGCGATTCACGATTCGCACCCGGCGACGCGGTGCTCGTCACTGGATACGACCTTGGCGTGGACCACGACGGGGGATATGCCGCGTACGTAAGGGTGCCGGGCGATTGGGTGGTGCCGATTCCGGACGGGCTCTCCGTCTTCGACGCCATGGCCCTCGGTACGGCCGGCTTCACGGCAGCCTTGGCGGTCGTGCGGCTCGAGCGTCAGGGACTGCGGCCCGACCAGGGCCCGATCGCCGTCACGGGCGCGACGGGCGGAGTCGGCAGCATCGCTGTCGCAGCGCTGGCCCGCCTCGGGTATGCCGTGACCGCCATTACCGGGAAGGACGATCAGCACGAGTACTCTGCGTGGTCTCGGCGCAGCGGCGATCGTCTCGCGAACGACGCTCGACCTCGGTACGCGGCCGCTCGAGAAGGCCACATGGGCCGGCGCGGTGGATGCGGTCGGGGGCGACTTGCTGTCGTGGCTCGTCCGTACGACCAACCCCTGGGGCGGCGTGGCAAGCACGGGGCTCACCGGGGGCGTGGACGTGCGGCTGACCGTGATGCCCTTCATCCTGCGCGGTGTGAGCCTGATTGGCGTGGACTCGGTGACGTGTCCCATGAACCTGCGCCGCGAGACATGGCGACGGCTTGCGACGGACATGAAGCCGCCGGCGCTCGAGTCCATCGCGACCGTCATTTCGTTCGACGCCCTTGATCAGGCGTTTGAAACGCTGCTGGCCGGACGCGCGCGTGGCCGCTTCGTGGTACGGGTAGGAGAAGCGTGATGAGACGCACCTTGATGCTGCTCGCGGTGCTGGCCGCGGTCCACGCGACGCCCGCCGCTCGTTCACAGGCCCAGCAGGCGATCTGCAACGCCGTCAGATGGTCAGTACGCGAATCTCGGGACCCGGCAGTTGTGGTACCGCGACACCGGCGGCACTGGCGTGCCGGTGGTGTTGCTTCACGCCCGCACGGGCAGCACGCTGGCGTGGGAGCGACAGGTGCCGGCGTTCGCCGCGCGCGGATACCGCGTGATTGCCTACGACCGGCTCGGCTCGGGCCGTTCCCGGCTGGCGGCCGATGCGTCCGCCGGTACGGCGGCTGACGACCTGGAAGCCCTGACCACGCAGCTGCGCCTGCCGCGCTTTCACCTGGTGGGCACGGCAGCCGGCGGGATCGTCGCGCTGGATTACGCGGTGTCGTTTCCGCAGCGCCTTCGTGGGCTGGTCGTGGCCAACAGCATCGGCGGTGTCCAGGATCCCGACTACCTGGCGCTGGGACGCCGCATCCGCCCGTCGCCGCAGTTCGACCAGCTGCCGCCGGAGCTGCGAGAAGTGGGCCCGTCGTACCGCGCGGGCGATCCCGCAGGGCTCGCGAGGTGGATGGAGATCGAGCACGCCAGCCGTCCGCAGGTGCCGGGCACGTCTCCGCAGCCCACGAAGAACCGGCTGACGTTCCAGCTTCTCGAGTCGCTGCAGGTGCCGACGCTGCTCATCACCGGGGGCGCCGACCTGTATGCGCCGCCGCCGGTGATGCGTATGTTCGCGGCGAGGATCAAAGGCGCGGAGACCCTGGTCTTCCCCGAAGCCGGCCACTCGGCGTATTGGGAAGATTCGGACGGATTCAACCGCGCGGTGCTGGCCTTCCTGTCGAAACACTGATGTCGTCTCACGCCCTCTTGCGGCCGTCGATCGTCGGCAGTCTCCCGAAGCCCGCCTGGCTGGCCGAACCGAACGTCCTTCGCGCGCCCTGGCGCCTGTCGGGCCCCGCGCTCGCCGAGGCGCAGGACGACGCCGTGCGCATCGCGCTGCTCGACCAGGAGACGGCAGGCCTGGGCGTCGTGACCGACGGCGAGATCCGCCGCCGTCACTACATCTGGGGCTTCCTGGACGGCTTGACCGGAACCGACACCGAACGCCTGACGAAGGCGCGGTCTCGCGCCGGGCGCTACAGCGAGCTGACCGACGTGGCACGGCTCGTGGGTCCGGTGGAGCGGCGATCACCGGTGTTCGTGGACGCGTGCCGCTTCGCCCGGGCACACACCAGCAGGACGCTGAAGGTCACACTGCCCGGCCCGATGACCGTCGCCGACAGCGTGGCCGACGAGGCGGGCGAGTCGGACCTGCAGAGCCTGGCCATGCGGTTTGCCCGCATCCTCAACGCGGAGGCGCGCGATCTGGTGGAGGCCGGCGCCGACATCGTGCAGTTCGACGAGCCGTGCTTCAACATCTACCTGGACGAGGTGGCGGCCTGGGGCATCGACGCCCTGGAAGTGGCCATGCAGGGCGTGACAGCGCGGAAGGCCGTGCACATCTGCTACGGCTACGGGACGGCGACAGTCCTGAAGTGGAAGCAGCAGAACACCGACTGGGGCCATTACGGCGTCACGCTGCCACTGCTGGCCAAATCCTCGGTGGACCAGGTGTCCGTGGAGACCGCGGCGTCGGGCGTGGACGTGTCCGTCCTGGCGACGCTCCGCGGCAAGGACGTCCTGGTCGGCGTGGTGGACGTCGGCACCGACGACGTGGAGGCGCCCGAGACCGTGGCGGCGCGCATCCGACGGGTCCTGCCGTACGTGGACCCCGCCCACCTTCAGCCGTGCACCGATTGCGGCCTCGTGCCACGAACCCGGGCCGCCGCCCTGGGCAAGATGCGGGCGCTGGCCGAGGGAGCGGCTCTCGTGCGGGCAGAGCTGCAGAGCCGAGGGTCCTGACGGCCCCCTAACGAGCCAAAGATCTTGTGTTTGCTGAAAGAAACTCCGTTATAGTTACCCCTCGAACGCCTCGAACGGCAGGACTTTTTCAGGAGATCTGGCAGATGCAGATTCGGTTTACAGGCGCGATCGTGGGATTGGGGCTGGCGGCGGCGGTGTCGCTGGCGGTCATTCCGCTCGCCGGCCAGGCACGCGGCGCGGCGCCCGCGGCGCCCGCGACACCGGCTCCGGCAGGGCAAGGCCGCGGTGCGGCGGCTCCCGCGGCGCCGGCAGGACAGGGCCGAGGCGCGGCGGCGGCTCGACCAGCACGAATCGCGGGACGGCCCAACCTCAATGGCATTTGGCAGGCCCTCGGCACGGCGCATTGGAACCTCGAGGATCACTCGGCATCGGCAACCCCGTTCTGGCAGCTGGGCGCCCTGTACGCCGTGCCCGCGGGTCAGAGCGTGATCGAGGGCGGCTCGATTCCGTATCTGCCGGGTGCGCTGAAGCGGCGCGAAGAGAACGTGGCCGGCTGGCCCAAGTCGGACCCCGAGGCCAAGTGCTACATGCCCGGGATTCCGCGCGCCACTTACATGCCGTATCCCTTCCAGATCGTCCAGGGCCAGCGCGACATCCTGTTCGTGTACCAGGTACGCCAGCTCCAATCGCATCGTGCACATGAGCAACCACACCGAGGCGCCGGTGGACAGCTGGATGGGCTGGTCGAACGGGAAGTGGGACGGCGATACGCTGGTCATCGAGGTCAACGGCTTCAACGATGCGACCTGGTTCGACCGTGCCGGCAATCATCACACCGAGGCGTTGAAAGTCACCGAGCGCTACACACTGGCCGGCGACAACCACCTCAACTACGAGGCGCGTATCGAGGACCCGAAGACGTTCTCACGGCCGTGGACGATCCGCATGCCGCTCTACCGTCGCATCGAGCCGAACGTCCAGTTGCTGGAGTTCAAGTGCGTGGAGTTCTCGGAGGAGCTTTTGTACGGAGATCTGAAGAAGAAATAGGGCTCCAGGCTCCGGGCTCCAGGCTCCAGGCCGGAAGGCCCAGAGTCACCTAGAGCCTAAAGCCCAGAGCCAAAAGCCCGTTTTCTGTTACTCTTATGAGCAGGTCCGGGGTTCAACCCAAGGGCTTGGAAGGGACCAGGTAGGGAGACAACAGATGCGAAGCAAACTGTTCAGCGTTGTCGCGGGGGCCGCCCTTGTTGTGACGGCAGCCGCGGTGCCCGTGATTGCGCACCACTCGTTTGCCGCCGAATTCGATGCCAAGCGGCCCGTGAAGCTGCGGGGCACGGTGACCAAGATGGAGTGGATCAACCCGCACTCCTGGATCCACATCGACGTGAAGACAGCCGATGGCAAGACCGAAAAGTGGATGGTCGAGGGTGGCGCCCCGAACGCGCTGCTCCGCCGCGGGTGGAACAAGAACTCGCTTCTGCCCGGCACGGAGATCCTCGTCGAGGGCTTCCAGGCCAAGGACGGCGCCACGCGCGCCAACGGCCGCGACATCACTTTCCCGGACGGCAAGAAGCTGTTCGTGGGCTCGTCCGGCATCGGCGCGCCCGACGAGCGTCCTGAGAAGTAGAGCCAAGCCGGTGCCGTAGGCGCCGGGGTTCGTCCCGCTGTCTACCGGAACGGCTTAACGCCGTTCCTTAAAGAACCCAAGTCTCACGCCGGAAGGTGTGGGACTTGGGTTTTTCATGTACGCTCCCGCCATGGCTGAGCCCATTGGTGCACTGGAAGCCGTATCAGCGGCCCGCTGGCGGATTGCGATAGGCCTGACGGCGGCGATGATGGCCGCCTACTTCGGCTTCGTCCTGCTCGTGGCGTTCAACAAGCCCCTCCTCGGGCGCCTCCTCGCGCCGGGTCTGAGCCTCGGGATGCTGCTCGGCGCGGGCGTCATCGTCGTCGCGTGGCTCCTGACCTGGGCATACGTGCACTGGGCCAACACGCACTACGACGCGGCGCTGGCGGGCCTGCGCCGATGAACGCTGGCCTGGGCGAGCCCAACGCAATCTCGATCGGATTCTTCCTCGGGTTCATCGTGCTGTCGCTCGGCATCACGGTGTGGGCGTCGAGGAAGATGCGGACGACAGAGCATTTCTATACCGCCGGCCGCAGTGTCACCGCGCTGCAGAACGGCCTGGCGCTGGCCGGCGACTACATGAGCGCGGCCAGCTTTCTCGGCATCGCCGGGCTGGTAGCCCTCTCCGGCTTCGACGGGTTGATCTACTCGGTTGGCTGGCTGGTGGGCTGGCCGATCGTGATGTTCCTCATCGCGGAGCCGCTACGGAACCTCGGCCGCTACACCTTCGCAGACGTGGTTGCGGCGCGGCTGCAACAGGTCCCTGTGCGCATCGCCGCCGCGATCGGCTCGCTGGCCGTGATCTCGTTCTACCTGATCGCGCAGATGGTAGGCGCCGGCAACCTGATTCGGCTGCTCTTCGGCCTGCCCTACGAGCTCGCCGTCGCCATCGTCGGCGGCGTGATGCTGGTCTACGTGCTGTTCGGCGGGATGATTGCGACCACCTGGGTGCAGATCATCAAGGCCGTGCTGCTGCTCACCGGTGCGGCGCTCCTGGCCGGACTGGTGCTTGCGCGCTTTGCGTTCAACCCGCTGGCGCTCTTCGCCGAAGCCAGCCGGCTCTACGGCGAGGGCGTCCTGAGCCCCGGTCGCCTTGTCACCGATCCCGTGGACGCGATCTCGCTGGGGCTGGCGCTGATGCTGGGGACGGCCGGCCTGCCGCACATCCTGATGCGCTTCTACACCGTGCCCGATGCGAAGACCGCGCGCACGTCGGTGGGCTACGCCACGGCATTCATCGGCAGCTTCTATCTCCTGACATTCGTGCTCGGCTTTGGCGCGATGGTGATCGTGGGACGCGAGGCGATCACGGCGATCGACGCCGGCGGAAACATGGCGGCGCCGCTCCTGGCGGCGGGCGTCGGCGGCACGCCCTTCTTCGGGTTCATCTCCGCCGTGGCCTTCGCGACCATCCTTGCGGTCGTCGCCGGCCTGACGCTCTCGGGGGCGGCCACGCTGTCGCACGATTTGTGGGTGCACGTCGTGCGCAAGGGCCACTCCAACCCGCGCGAGGAGTTCATGGTGGCGCGGCTGGCCACCGTGGTGCTGGCTGTCGTTTCCGTGGTGCTGGGCATCGTGTTCAAGGGGCAGAACGTCGCCTACATGGTCGGTCTGGCGTTTGCCATCGCCGCGAGCGCAAACTTTCCCGCGCTCGTGCTGTCGATCTTCTGGAAACGGCTGACCACCACGGGCGCGCAGACGAGCATGATCGTCGGGACCGTCTCCACGGTGGCGTTGATCTACCTGTCGCCGGCCATTCAGGTCGACATCCTGAAGGCGGAGTCGGCCTGGTTTCCGTTGCGCAATCCGGGCATCGTGACCATCCCGCTTTCGTTCGCCGTGGCCATCCTGGTGTCCCTCATCAGGCCGGTAGCCGCGGAGGAGCGCGGTTTCGCGGAGCTGGAGCGGAGGCTGCACCTGGGTGTCGAATAGGGGGTCGGGCGGTGTCGGCGTGATGGTGCCCGGCGGCACCGTCATCTGGGTGGTCCTGGCGACGCTCGGGTTGGTCGCCGTCGCAGCCGGAACGTATTTCACGCTGCGGTCCAGCCTGCCCGCCCCTGGCTCGCAGCCTTACGAGCAGGTCACACGCGCGTTCTATCGTGGCCTCGCCGCGCTGGACGTGGGCCTGCTGGACGACGCGCGCGACCAGTTCGCCTCGGCCACGACGACCGTGCCCGAGGAGCCCGCGGCGTGGGCCAACCTGGCGCTGGCGAGGCTCCGGCTGGGCGACACGGAAGGTGCGGCGCCCGCCATCGAGCGCGCGCTGGCACTGGCGCCGAATCGCGCGGACATCCTGCTGCTGGCGTCGCGGCTCGAATCGGCCCGTGGCCAGTTGGATCCCAGCGTCGCGTTGCTGCGCCGCGCGGTCGCGGCGGATCCGTCCAATCTGCGCGCGCGCTTTGCCCTGGTCGAGGAACTGGAGCGCGCCGGCCAGGGAGACGCAGGCGATGAGGTTCCACGGCTGCTGGACGATCTGATCGCGCAGGCGCCATCGAATCTGGCCGTGGTGGTGGAACGTGCCCGTGTCGCGGCGCGGCGGTCGGATGTCGCGCGTGCGCAGGACAGCGTGAGCAGGCTGGACGCCCTCTCTGTTGGCTGGCCCGACATCGCGCTCGAGCAGCTGGCCGGACTCCGCCGTACGGTCGCCGCCGGGCAGTGGCCCGATGCCGTGCGCTCCGCGGCGCTTCTGCGCAATGTGCTGGCCCGCGTCCCGGCCTTCTCGGAATCGCTGTCGCAGGTGCGGACCCCCGCCGAGCTCGTGAGCCAGCCGCTGACGACGTTCGTGGCGCTGACGTCACCAGTGGCTCGCCCGTCAGCGCCCGACGCCGCGCTGTCGTACACGCCGGCGCCGATCCGCGCGCTGGCGGGCGCCGCCGCGTTTCTTACGCTCTATGCCACCGAAGGCGCGCCGACGCTGGTGTTCGCCGAGGGCACCGGGTTGCGACGCTTCGACGCATCGGGGACGCTGCTTGCCACGTGGCCGGCGGGCACGGCCGACCGCGGCGCGGTCGCCTTGGATTGGAACCACGACTTCAGGTCCGACGTCGCCGTGTACGGCTCGCGCGGCCTGCGGCTGTTCGTCCAGGACGCGAGCGGTGCGTTTGCCGACCAGACGCCGGTTTCCGAGCCGCGCCGTTCCGACTGACGTGGTGGCGGCCTGGCCCGCGGACGTAGAGATGGACGGCGACCTGGACCTGGTGGTTGGCGTGACCACCGGGCCGACCGCCGTGCTGCGGAACAATGGCGACGGCACGTGGCGCCTCACGTCGTCGTTTGCCGCCGTGACGGGTGCGCGCGCCTTCGCGTGGGCGGATCTCGACGCGGACGCCGATCCCGACGCCGCATTCCTGGACGCGACGGGAGCGCTGCGTGTGCTCCTCAACCGGCAGGCCGGTGTCTTCGCGCCTGAACCGCCGGTGTCGGGACTCGGACCCTCGGTGGCACTGACCATCGCCGATCTCGACGCCGGCGACGGCTTCGAGGTGGTGGCGCTGGGCCAGGACGGATCGCTTCGGCGTGCGGGCCGTGCACGCGGGCAGTGGGCCGTGGGAGTCCTGGCACAGTGGGGCAGCGCCGGAACCCTGGAACGGGCAGCGGCCTCGGGTCATGGCCGCGGACCTCGACAACAACGGCGCCCTGGACCTGCTGGCATCGAGCCCGTCCGGCGCCCAGGTGTGGCTGGCGACAGACGGTGGATTCGAGGCGCGGCCGTCGGGCGTTGGTGGGACGGTGCTGGATGTGCTGGACATCACCGGCGACGGTGTGCTGGACCTGGTCGGCCTCGCCGGTGGACAGGCGACGCGGTGGGTGGGTGCGGGAACGCGCGGCTACCACTGGAAGGCGATTCGCCTGCAAGCGCAGCAGAACGCCGGCGATCAGCGGATCAACTCCTTCGGCCTGGGCGGCGAGATCGAGGTGCGATCGGGGCTGATGTGGCAGAAGCAGCCGATCACCGGCCCGGTGCTGCACTTCGGCCTCGGCGAGGCGCGCGCGATCGACGTGGCACGCGTCGTGTGGCCCAACGGCATCCCGCAGGCCGAGTTCGATCCGGCCATCGACAGCCCGCTCGTCGCTGAACAGCGCCTGAAAGGATCGTGCCCGTGGGTATTCGCCCATGATGGCGAGGAGGTGCGGTTCGTCACCGACTTTCTGTGGCGTTCACCGCTCGGGCTGCGGATCAATGCGCAGGACACGGCCGGCGTGGTCCAGACGGAGGATTGGATCCGCATTGGCGGCGACCAGCTCGCGCCGGTTGACGGCGCCTATGACGTCCGCATCACCGCCGAGCTGTGGGAGACGCACTTCTTCGATCACGTGTCGCTGATGGTCGTGGATCATGCGCCGGACACCGAGGTGTTCGTGGACGAGCGGTTCTCGGCCTCGCGGCCGCCCGCCCTCGACGTCCATACCGTCCGGGCGCTGCAATCCGTGCCGAGCGCGCAGGACGACGAGGGGCGCGACGTCACCGCGTTGGTCGCGGCGCGCGACGGCCAATCGGTGGCCGGCTTCGCAAAGGGCGCCTACCAGGGCATCGCGCGCGAGCATTTCGTGGAGTTCGACCTGCCCGAGGACCGCGGCGCGGACCGCGTGCTGGTGGCGCAGGGCTGGGTGTATCCCACCGACAGCAGCATCAACATGGCCATCGCGCAAGGCAGCGCCGTGCGGCCGAGCGGCGTGGCGCTTGAAGCGAGAATCGGCGCCGGCTGGCGCGTGGTGGACCCGGACATCGGGTTCCCGGCGGGCAAGAACAAGACGATGGTGGTGGACCTGCGCGGCGCTGGTGGGGCGACGCGGCTGCGCCTGCGCACGAACCTCGAGGTGTATTGGGATCGGCTCGCGATCGCGGAGCGGGTGAGCGAACGGCCGCGGACCACGCGGCTCGCCGCGTCTGCCGCGGAGCTGCGCTATCGCGGGTTCTCCACCACCAGGTCTCCGCGGGGCGACGAGCCCGAGACGCCCGCGTATGCGTCGATCGCCAGCGTGTCGCAGCGCTGGCGCGACCTGGAGGGCTACTACACGCGCTTCGGGGACGTGAAGCCGCTGCTCGAGGGCGTGGACGATCGCTACGTGATCATGAACGCCGGCGACGAGCTGCGGCTGCGGTTTCCCGCGCAGCCCGCGCCCGCGGACGGGTGGCGCCGCGACTTCGTGCTGATCGGCGACGGGTGGGAAAAGGACGGCGACTACAACACGGGCCACTCGCAGACGGTGCTGCCCCTGCCCGCGCACGACACGCCGGACTACGGCGCCGGCTCGATCGCAGCGGCGCTCGAAGACGATCCGGTCTACCGACGACACCCGGGCGACTGGAGCGACTTTCACACGCGCTACGTGACGCCCGACCGTTTCCTGCGCGGTCTTCGACCCTGAGGAGGCTCTAGGACTCTAGGCTCTGGGCTCTAGGAAGAACCGGAGCCTGGAGACCGGAGACTGGGGCCTAGTTGAAAGGCACTAGAGAAGCGCCACGTGCCTTCCCGGTAAACTCGACGGATCCATGGTGACTCCGCGTCGGCGGCGCGCGGCCCGCGTGGCGTGGGCGATCTTGTTCGCGGCATCCGTCGCCGCGGTGCCGGTGCTCAACCGGCAGACCATCGGGGCCTCGGCTCCAGCCGGCGAGGGGTCCGCGCCGCTACGGCTTCCAACTGACGGAGGCATCGCGTGCGTCGGGCCTGGACTTCACGCACACGGGCCCGACCTTTGACGCGCGGCTCGGCCACATCATGCCGCAGGTGGCGGCGATGGGCGCGGCGGTGGCGGTGGCCGACTTCGACCGCGACGGCTGGCAGGACCTCTACGTCACCAACAGCGGCGAAGGCAGCCTCAATCGCCTGTACCGCAACACGGGGCAGGGCGGGTTTGCGGACGTGGCCGCGGAGATGGGCGTCGCCGACGTGAACGGCGTGGAGACGGGCGTGTCGATGGGCGCCGTGTGGGGCGACTACGACAACGACGGCTTCGACGATCTGTTCGTCTACAAGTACGGCCGGCCGGAGCTGTTCCGCAACCTGGGGGGCCGTTCCTTCGAGCGTGTGACCGGCCGGGCCGGGCTGCCGGCATGGGTCAATGCCAACAGCGCCACGTGGCTCGACTACGACCGCGACGGCCGCCTGGATCTCTTCATCGCGGGCTATTGGGCCGACGGCGTCAACCTGTGGCGGCTGAGCACCACCCGCATCATGCCGGAGAGCTTCGAATACGCCACCAACGGCGGGCGCAAGTACATGCTCCGCAACAACGGAGACGGGACGTTCGAGGACGTGACCGAGGCGCTCGGCATCACCAGCCGGCGCTGGACCCTGGCGGTGGTGGCGGCGGATCTTCTCGGGACCGGCTACCCCGACCTCTTCTTCGCGAACGACTACGGCGTGTCGGAGCTGTACGCGAACCAGGGCGGCAAGCGGTTCGTGGACGTGGCGCAGACGGCGGGCGTGGGCCGCACGCCGAAGAGCGGCATGAACGCCTCGTTGGGCGACATCTTCAACGACGGCCGGACCGCGATCTACAAGACCAACATCTCGGAGCCGGGCGTGCTCGTGCAGGGCAACGATCTCTGGGTGCCGCGGGCCAACGCCGAAGGCTCAGCGTTGGCTTACGAGAACCTGGCGACGGGGCTCGGCGTGGATCTCGGCGGGTGGAGCTGGGGCGCGCAATTCGGCGACCTGAACAACGACGGCACCCAGGATCTCTATCTCACGAACGGGTACGTGTCTGCGGGCGAGCGCAGCAGCTACTGGTACGACTTCTCGGTGATCGCCGTCGGGCACAGCACGATCATCGGGGACGCCGCCAACTGGCCGGCGATGCGGGGCCGCAGCCTCTCCGGCTACCAGCGCAAGCGCGTCTGGCTGAACGACGGTCTGGGCACCTTCACCGAGGTGGCGCAGGCCGTGGGCGCGAACGATGCCTTTGACGGCCGCGCCGTGGCCCTGGCCGACTTCGGCAATCGCGGCGCGCTCGACGTGGTGGTCGCCAACCAGCGGGGACCGCTGCTCTTGTATCGCAACACCGTCGATCCGGCGAGGCACTGGATCGACTTCGAGCTGGAGGGCACCAAGAGCAACCGCAGAGCGATTGGCGCGCGCGTCGAGCTGCACTGGTCGGGGAAGGTGCAGCGGCAGGATCTGGTGGCGGCCAGCGGCTTCAGCGCGCAGAACCAGCGGCGCCTGCACTTCGGGCTCGGCGCGGCGGCGCAGGTCGAACGCGCCGTGATCACCTGGCCGTCGGGCCAGCAGGATACGCTCGTGAGTCCAGCGGTCGATCAGGTGCACCGGGTCAAGGAGCTGTCGCCAATGAACTGGCTCCGGCTCGACAACCGCTACCTGCCGCCGCTGCTCATCACGGCGATCCTGCTGACGGCGCATTTCTCGTTCGGCATCCTTGAAGGACCCGAGCGGACCGGGCTCGCGATCGCGACGGCCATCATCGCGGAGCTGGCGCTCGGCCGCATCACCTACGGCGTCTGGGTCCATCCCGCCAGCGCGTACATCACCGGCATCAGCGTGGGCATCCTGCTGCGGTCGCCGTTCCTGTGGCCGTATTTTCTGTGCTCGTTCATCTCGATCCTCTCCAAATACGTCCTGCGGATCGGCGACAAGCACCTGTGGAACCCGTCCAACCTCGGCGTCAGCCTGGTCCTGTTCCTGGCGCCCGAGACGGTCTCCCTCCTGAGCGTGCAATGGGGCAACGTGGTGGCGCCGATGGTGGTCATCTGGGTGCTCGGTTCGGTGATCGTGTACCGCGTGGGCCGGTTCCACCTGTCGGCCACCTACGTGGCGTCGTTCTTGTTGTTCTCGGTGGTCCGGTCGATGGTGACCGGGACCACATGGCTGGCCAACGTCGCGCCGATCACCGGGCCGATGTATCAGCTGTTCATCTTCTTCATGGTCACCGACCCGAAGACGGCGGTGGGCCCCAAGTGGGCGCAGTGCGTAGTAGTGTTCATCGTGGCGTTCGTGGAGATGCTGCTGCGGCTGAACGAGGTCGTGTACGCGCCGTTCTATGCGCTGTGCCTGGTGGGACCTTCGGCGCTCATCGTCGAAGCGGCGCTGGACTATCGCCGGCAGGCGGCCGCAGCAAGGCCGGCGCCGGCATGAACATCGTCGAGGACTACCGCGGGGTCGGAGAGTTGCGGCACGGGGGCCACACCGTGGCTCAGGTGCGCTACATCCTGACACGCCATCAGGGACTGGCGGCGAACGGTCTGCCCGTGCCGGGTCTCTTCAAAATCGAAGGCATGGTGGATGCGGGGATGGCCACGTCGCTCTCGGAGTTCGTCGGCCTCCCGGTGCAGCTGACGCTCGCGGATGGACGGGTGCTGGCTATCACGCTTGCCGACGCCACCGGGCGAGTGCTGTCCGAGGGCCATGGCCCCAGCCGCTGCATGTGTTGTTGACCTATCCATCCGCGCGGCGTATAAGTCCAACCAACCTTGATGCGTTCAGCGGCCCTCCTGCTCGTCGTCGCCACTGCCACCGCCACGGTGCTCAACCTTCGGGTCGCCGCCCAGGGCGCGCGGCCGCCGGATATCGCCGGCGAATGGCGGCTCGACAGCGCCGAGGACCCGGGCCAGCCGCCGCTGGCGGACTATCTCGGGCTGGCGCTCAACGAAGCCGGCCGCCTTCGCGCCGACACGACGCCGGAGTCAATCTGGGGCACCCCGGAATACCAGTGCCGGCCGCATTCCGCCCCGCACCAGTGGCGCGGCGTCGGCGGCGCGCGCATTCTCAAGGACCTGGACCCGATTTCCCGCGAGATCGTCGGCTACCGGCTGCAGTTCATGCGCTCGCTCGACCGGCCGATCTTCGTGGACGGCCGGCCGCACCCGCCGGCCTGGGCGCCGCACAGCTGGAGCGGGTTCTCGACCGGCGAATGGATCGGCCAGACGCTCAAAGTCACGACGACGCACCTGAAGGACGGGTACCTGAAGCGCGGCGGGCCGCAGACCTCCGACATGCTGACGATGACGGAGTTCATCACCCGGCACGACGACATCCTCTCGATCGTGCAGGTCGTGGACGACCCGATCTATCTCGACGAGCCGTACGTCCTGTCGATCACCTACACCTACGATCCCACTGCCGGCCCGGTGACGGAGAACTGCACCGGTTCGTCGTTTGCGGAGAACGGCGGCCGCGATCGGCACTGGGTGCCGCACTTCCTTCCGGGACAGAACAGCGGCATTGGCGAGTTCCTCAAGACGCAGAACTGGATTCCGTTCGAGCCGGTGCGCGGCGGGGTGAAGACGATCTATCCCGAGTACCGCGGTGTCATCGGCAAGAGCGCCGCGCTCGACACGCTCACCGTCCCGGTCTCGAAGTCGGCCAATGACGTGGCGAAGCGCATTGCCGATCAGAGTCCGCGCGACGGGCAGGTCCACGTGCTGCCGGTGCAGGGGAACATCTACATGCTGGTTGCCGACGGCACCAACATCACGGCATCGGTCGGCAGGGACGGCATTGCCGATCGTCAACACCGGCTCGGCGCCGATGACCGACAAGGTGCTGGCGGCGCTTGACCGAGTTGGTCGAGACGGCGGTCAGCGCGCCAGCGACGAACAGTTGCTTCGGCGCGAACTGCCCGGGCATGCCGAGCTGGTCGAGCCCCTACTTCAACACCGTCGTCGCGTCGCCACGACCGGCGCGTCCGATGCGCTACATCATCAATACCAGCGCGGCTCCGGAGCATGTCGGCGGAAACGAGAAGATAGCCGCGTCTGGACGGGTTCGCGCGCGGCGGTGTCGGCGGATTCGGCGGCGCGGTGCGCGAGCTCGGCGAGACGGCGACGATCGTCGCCCACGAGGGCGTCCTCAGCGCGATGAGCACGCCAACCGCCAAGGCCCCGGCGGCTCCGGAAGGAGCCTTGCCGGCGGACACGTTCTTCGACGAGTTCCACAAGCTGTCCGAGTACGTGAACGGCGAGCCGGTCATCCTCTATCACGCGAAAGCGGCGAACACCGACGCCGACAGCTTCGTGTTCTTCCGGCACTCCGAGGTGATCGCCGCGGGCAACCTGTTCTCGACGGTCAGCTATCCGCTGATCGACACGGCCAAGGGCGGCAGCATTCAGGGTGTGATCGACGGCCTCAACCAGATTCTCGATCTGTCGGTCGCGGAGTATCGCTCGCAGGGCGGCACGTGGATCGTCCCGGGCCGCGGACGGCTGTCGGACACGGCCGACGTCGCGTCCTACCGCAACATGCTGGTGATGATGAGGGATCGCATCCGCGAGCTGAAGAAGAAGGGAATGACGCTCGAACAGGTGATCGCGGCGCGTCCGACGCTGGACTTCGACGGGCGGTACGGTTCCACGACGGGACCCTGGACGACCCACATGTTCATCGAGGCGGTCTACAAGACCCTTTAGGAAGGCCGTTAAGGCCTTCCGGTAGACACAGGAAGTAAGGGGTAGACAAAGATGGCGAAGGCTTCGTCGTAGGCCTGATCGCTGCCGTCGCCGCCTTGGCGGCATCAAGCTCGTTCGCGCACCACTCGTTCAGCGCGACCTACGAGACCACCCAGTCGATCAAGCTCGACGGCGCGATCGTCCAGTTCGTCTACCGCAACCCGCACTCGTTCGTGCACGTCGACGCGCCCGACGCGAGCGGCGTCTCGCAGCGATGGGCGGTCGAGTGGGGCGGAACCGGGCAGCTCGCACAAGCCGGCGTGAAGCGAGACACGCTGAAGGTCGGCGACAAGGTGGTCATCAACGGGCGTCCGTCGCGCGTGCCTGGCGAGTACAGGGTACTGATGGTCAGCCTCACGCGGCCGGCAGACGGCTTCAACTGGGGTCGTGGCTCGAACGAAGTCGTGGACTGACGACGAGGGGCCCCTTCAGGCTTTCCGTCGACCATCATGAAACGAGTCCTTCTCCTGGCCGCGGTGTGCGCGCTGGTATCGCCGGCGTCGCTCGACGCGCAGCAGGGTGGCCGCGGCCGCGCGGCCGGTCCCGCCCTCAACCCCCGCCAGGCCGCTCCGATCGATCTCGCCGGCCACTGGGTGTCACCGATCATCGAAGACTGGAAGTACCGAATGGTCACGCCGTCGAAAGGCGTCTTCGACGCGGTGCCGCTGAACGCGGAAGGCCGGAAAATTGGGCAGGGCTGGGATCCGGCGCGGGACGAGGCGTCCGGCGAGCAGTGCCGGGCCTACGGCGCGGGCGGCATCATGCGGCTGCCAGGACGCCTGCGCATCTCGTGGCAGGACGACGCGACGCTGAAGGTGGAGACCGATACCGGCACCCAGACTCGCCTGCTGCGCTTTGGCACCGCGCCCGTTCCGGCCGAAGCGACGTGGCAAGGGCATTCGGTGGCGCAGTGGAACACGGCTGCGCGCAGCCTCAAGGTGGTCACGACCAACCTGCGTCCCGGCTACGTCCGCAAGAACGGCGCGCCGTACAGCGATAAAGCCGTCGTGACGGAGTATTGGGACCTGAACACGATGCCGAACGGCGATCCGTGGCTGACGGTCATCGTCAAGGTCGAGGATCCGCAGTACTTCACCCGCACCTATACCACGAGCTCGGACTTCAAGAAGCTCCCGGACGCGCGAGGCTGGAATCCCACTCCCTGCTCCGCACGATGAACAAGGGCCGGCTGGAAGCCTTCAGCGACGGCGTCCTCGCCATCATCATCACGATCATGGTGCTCGAGCTCCGGGCGCCGCACGGCGTCGAGTGGAGCATCCTGCGCCCGCTGAGACCGGTGCTCCTCAGCTACGTCCTGAGCTTCGTGTACATCGCCATCTACTGGAACAACCATCACCACCTGCTCCAGGCGACCAAACAGATCGGCGGCGGCGTGTTGTGGAGCAACCTGCACCTGCTGTTCTGGCTGTCGCTGGTGCCGTTCGTGACCGCGTGGATGGGCGAGAACGCGTTCGCGAGGAATCCCGTGGCGCTCTACGGCGGAGTGTTGCTGATGGCGGGCTTCGCCTACTCGCTGCTGGTGCGCGCGTTGCTGAAGCATCACGAGCCCGACTCGGCCCTCGCAAGGGCCATTGGCAGAGATGCCAAGGGCAATGTCTCGCTGGTGCTCTACGTCGTGGGCATTCTTTCCAGCTGGGTCCACACCGCCTTGTCGCTGGTGTTCTACATCGTCGTCGCGGTCATCTGGCTGGTTCCGGATCGCCGGATAGAGCGCGCCCTCAAGCCCTAATCGCCGAAGCGCGCGTAGTCGTTCCAGATGTCCACCGCGTACGCGCGCGGCATGTGGTCCAGCAGGAAGTCGGGCGGACGGTGCAAGTGGCCGTGGTCCAGGCCCAGCCTGCACCTCCTTGATGTGCCCCGGATCGCCCACCAGGCTGGCAAAGTAGTGGTGCAGCATCGGCGGCACGGCCGAGACGTTTCCCTTCGGGTCGATGAATCGTCCGTGCCGGCGTGTTTGTATGGCAACGGCGGCGGCACATGCGTGACCACGTCCGCGTCGTTCACGTAGCGAAGGGCGCGCGCCCCGAACCGGGCCGAGTGGTCCGCTCGCGAAGTGCAGATCGCCGACGCGGGGGCCGCCCAGCGTGCACACGCCGGCCGTGGCGTCGCCGTACCGGTCGGCCGCCAGCGCGGCCAGGGCGGCGCCCAGGCTGTGCCCGGCGAACCAGACCGAGCGTCCAGCGGCCAGCGACGACAGGCGGGCCGACAGGCATGCCACACGCGGTCCAGCGCGATCTTGAAGCCCAGGTGCACGAATTGCCCGTGCCGATCCCACGGCACCAGGGCGAACGTCAGGTCGTCGAAGGTGTCGCCCGGCTCGCCTGGTTCGGTGCCGCGAAAGGAGACGATCACGGCCGTGTCGTTCCAGGCCACGTAGCCCTGGGTGGTGCCGCCGAACACGGGCTCCACCTCGAACCCCACGCGCCCGTAGCGCGCCCGCGCCTCGTCGGGTGCCCAGTAGGACAGCAGCGCCGCCTCGGCCAGCCACCAGGCGTTGCGGCGGCCCAGCCGCCTCGCGCCGGGTCGAAGGGATGCGCCTCGCCATCCAGGAAGTGGACGTAGGAGGCGTCCTGCTGCGGATGGAAGACCAGCGTGATGTCGGGCGTGGGCCGAGGACGGATGGACATGGCGCTCACAGTGTCTTCAGATACTCGAGCAGCGCCCGCTTGTCGGCCTCCGGCAAGCGTCGTGCCGTAGGTGTGGCCGGCGTTGCTGTTGCCGGGAGCGGACGTCGTCGTAGAGCGCGCCCGCGCGCTCGGCCTCGGGGCCGGTGGACACGAAGCCCACGCGCACGGGATCGACCACGTCGTACCCGCGCCAGAAGCGCGTGGGGCGCTCGGCCGGCGGCAACAGCAGATCCGCCAGCGACGGCACGGATCCGTTGTGCAGGTACGGTCCGCGCAGCCACAAGCCGTCGTGCAGCGGCGGCACGTAGCCGGTGGTGCTGCGGAACGCCGAAAAGTCCCAGGCGTGACCTTCGCCGTAGGCGTTGTAGGCGGCGGCCGACGCTTTGGTCCACATGTCCAGCCGGTGCCGATCGGTCCCTACTTCGTCCACGGGCACGATCGTGCCGGCACGCGGGCCGTTCGGCGCGTGGCACGCGGCACACTGCGCCTGGTAGATCGCGGAGCCCTGCGCCGCCAGCGCCGCGTCCACGGGCAAGGGGAACCGTGGCGCCGAGCTGGACAGCATGAAGTTCGTGATCCGCCCATGCTCGAAATCGAGCGCGGGGTCGGCGTCGTCCCATTTCGCCACGTCGCGATCCGCCCACGCGCTGGACGCGCCGTCGCCCAACGCGGATGAAATCACCACCTCGCGCAGGGAGGGGCTGAGCCCGTCCCAGTGATAGGCCCAGCCCTCGCGCCGGCGGATGTTCCACACGGGCACCATGTCGCTGTTGCCGATGGTGGCGTCCACAGGCAGTTCGAGCATCCGGAACTTCACGGGGTTGAAGGGGTCGATGCGCCCGGGACCCCAGTCGGGACGCTTGCGCATCCACACGTCCTGCTCGTCGCGTGCCCGCCGCAGCGCGCGCCGCGTGCCGGGGATGACGGCAAAGCGCAGCAGCAGCCGATCCATCAGCGGCAGCCGGTAGTTCTTGGCGATCTCGCCGAGGATGGCGGACGCGTTGAACCGCGGATCGGACGCGGCCGCGAACAGGAACCGGAAGTACGCCTGCGGCGCCGTCTGGTGCGAGGGGCCGCCCGGGACGAGGACCGGCGGGTCGTCGGGCCGCAGGCGGTAGCTGGCCGTGTGGCAGAAGGCGCAGTTGATGCCGACGCGCGGGAACCCCACCGTGACCCTCGAGAGGCCGATCGGCATGTCGGCGCCGCCGCGGGACACGAAGCCCAGCGAGGCGTAGCCGCCGGGCCGCGGGCAGCAGGTCGGGGAAGATGCGCGGCAGCACCAGCCAGATCCAGTACGGCACACCTTCGTTGGCCTCGGTGCCGATCGAGCCGAAGAGGAAATGGTCCTCGTCGGACTGAAACACCGGCGGGTCCGCTTCGCGGAAGAAGCGGTTGTAGGTCGACGAGCGCGCCGGCGAACGCGAGCACCACCAGGCCGACGAGGATGCCCGCCACTGGCGGCGGGTCGGCCAGATCCCTCATGACGGGCGGCTCGCGCCGCGTGGCGATGAACAGCAGCACCGCCTCGGGCACCAGGAACACCAGGTCGAAAAGCCCCAGCAGCCGGTAGACCGGCTCACCCATGAAGAACACGACCCCTGCCAGCCGCGACACGACGGCCAGCCACGCGTTGGCGCGATATCGGTCGGGGTCGATGGCGGCGGGTGCGTAGAACGCGCTCAGCAGGATCAGGAGCAGCCCCGCAAACCGCGCCCACAGGTGGGGCGTGACCGTGGGCAACCCGGCTGAGCGCGATCATCTGATCGGGCGCGGCGATGGTGGGCATCGCCAGCGCCACGTTGGCGGCGATGCCCAGCCAGACCACGCGACGGAACCAGCGGCCGGCGGAGGTTGTGGCGATGGCCATGATGGTGTCCTCGCGGGTCAGAAGGTCTTCATGTACTCGACGATGGCGGCCTTGTCGGCGTCGGGGAGGGTGGTGCCGTACTCGTGCCCGCCGTTGCCGTTGCCGGGAATCGCGGTGTCGAAGAGGAAGAAGCTGCGGCCGTCCGCCTGCGCCACCGTGGACACGAATCCGACGCCTTGCGTGATCGAACACGTCGTAGCCGCGATAGAACGACACCGGGCGCCGCGACGGTTCGTCGAGGAGCGCGCGCAGCGTGGGCACCGACCCGTTGTGGAGGTAGGGTCCGCGCAGCCAGATGCCGTCGAGCGGGTGGTTTGCGTAGCCGCGGGTCTTGCGGAATCGGTTGAACCGGTACGGCGAGTCCGGGAAGAGCGTGTATTGGTTCGCGGCGAAGGCCGGCGTGTACGAATCGAGGCGGTGGCGGTCGGTGCCGATGCGATCGATGTCCTCCACCTGGCCCAGCCGGTCGCCCGAGCGCTGCCCATCGCGGAAGCGATGGTCTCCGTGGCAGGAGGCGCACATCTGTCCGTAGACCGCCACGCCGCGCGTCGGCCAGGCTCCGATCCACCGGATACGGATAGTCGGGAGGCTTCAAGCGTCCACGTCCACTCACGCACGCGGGCCAGCCCGGCGTGATCGACCGTGACCGGCGTAATGCCCGCCCCAAGGCCGGCGCTGAGGTTGCGCTCGTCCACGGAGTCGTTGTTGCCGTCCCAGTGCAGCTGCAGCCCCTCCCGTGGCGCCTGGTTCCACAGGGAAGGAAAGTCCGCGGCCCCAATCAGCTCCGATGGCGGCAGCTTCGCGATGTTCCAGTTGAACTGGATCGCCTTGTAGGGGTTGAACGTATCGACCCGGCCCTGCCCCCAGCGTGGGATGCGCGTCGTCCAGAATCGGCGCGATCCGGTTGCGCAGGTCGAGCGTCTGGAGCTTGAGCCGGTCGATCAGGCCGGCGCGCAGCAACGCCCGCTCGAAGAGGGAAGGCCGCTCGCCGTTGGCGGGAAACTGCGCACGCACCGCCGCCGGCGTCAGCCGGCTGTCGAGGGAGCACTCGAGGACGAACTGGACGAAGCCCTGAAGGTCGAGCTTGTGCGCCGGCATCCCCAGCACCACGCGAGGTTGGAGACGTGGGCGTGTCGCGCACGGTGCTGCTGTGGCAGGCGGCGCAGTTCATCCCGACGTGGTCCACGCCGATGCGCCGGCGGCGCGAGACGCCGATGGGCAGCTCGTGGCCGGCTCCATCGTGAAGCCGAACGATTCGTATCCGCCGCGGATGCGGTCGGGACAGATGGCCGGAAGCGCCCGGAACACCCAGTAGGGCGGCAGCACGCCACCGACGGGCTGCAGCAGCGACACGCCGGGCTCGCTGCCGATCGAGCCGTACTTGAAGTGTTCCTCGATGTCGTCGAACGCGACGGGCCGATCGACGCGAACCGACACGACGACCCAGGCAATGACATGGCAGCGATCGAGCGCGCCAGCAGCCACGGCCAGAGACCTCTGTGACAGCTGACCGTCAACGCTGAACCAGGCTAGTCACGTGCTCTACGCCCCGCCGGAACAGGATCCTGAACGCGGAGGAGCCAGGTGCCTTCGCGCCATGCGTTACGGCTGAGGTCGCTGCGCACGAGTGATGGCATTCAAGCACACGCGCAATAGCGGAGCAAGGGTCGCATTACACTGCAAGGCACCATGACAGCACGCGTTCGACTCATCCATATTGCACTTGCGACGTTCGATGAGCAGTGGCTGCTCGCTCGCGATGACCCTGCGAGAGAACAACGAGAACATCCGCGCCAGCACGGCGGCCATCATCGCCAACAGCGAGACGATCAAGCAATCCACGGCGGTCGACGCGTGCGCTGGTGCCGGCGCTGCAGGGCGTCGAGCGGTTGCGCGAGCCGATGACGGCGGTGGCAGGGCTGGAGCCGACGCTGAAAGGCGTGGCCGATCTGCGCGAGCCGATGGGCCGCGTGGCCGGCCTCGATCCGTCGATGCGCGCGCTGGCCGAGCTGCAGACGCCGATGTCCCGCCTGGTGGAGATACGGCCGGGGCTCGAGGCCACGGCTGCGCTGGGACCGTCGATGGATCGGCTGGCGCGGATGCGGCCGAGCCTCGAAGCGGTGGCGGCGTTGCAGCCGTCGCTCGATCGTGTGTCGGGAATTGCAGACGCAGCTGGCGGCGGTCGCGAACCTGTCGGGCAGTATGGATCAGCTGGCGCAGCTTCGCGGACCGATGGAGCGCCTGTCGGGCTGGAGGCACCGATGTCGCGGCTCGCCGGGCTGTCGTCGCTGCTCGATCGCCCCGGCCGGCTTGATCCTGTTCAGCTTGATCGCGCTGTTGGGTTGGGGCATCGTGACGTTCCTCGCGGTGCGCTTCGCCATCGTCAGCGCGTCGCGGCGCCGCGGTGAGGGCGCGTGACCAAGCCTGCCCGTGGCCATCATGCCCTTGCTGTCGGCCCCACGTTCGCCGGCGTCGTGTTGCTCGTTGACCTGCTCAGACCCATGGAGGCGCGTCCTATGTCACGCGATAAAGAGTGGTTCGAGCTGCCGCGAGCCGGCCGCGGCCGGCAGGCTGGTCGAGATCCGCAACGAGCTCAGGGCCAAGAACCTTCACGACACCGAGGACCCTCCGCTTCCGCAGGACCCCGGCACGATCCCGGCGGAGGCCAAGGCCAGCCGGACCGGCCAACGGCGAGTTCAACGACCTGCGGTGCCCGGTGATGGGCAGCAGCGGCACGCGGTTCGGCCGGAACGTGCCGTTGTCCGAGACCGTTCCCGGACACCGCGAACCTGATGACGCCGAACCCGCGCACGGTCAGCCAGGAGCTGTTCACGCGCGAGAAGTTCCAGCCGGTCACGATCCTCGAACGTGATGGCCGCGGCGTGGATCCAGTTCCAGACCCACGACTGGTTCCTGCACCGGCAGGGCACGATGGACAACGCCCACGAGATTCCGCTGGCAGACGGCGACGCGTGGCCCGAGCGGCCGATGCGGCTGCCCAAGACGCCGGTCGATCCGCAAAAGCGGCCGGATCCCAAGCGGCCGCCGGCCTACGTCAACGACAACTCCCACTGGTGGGACGGCTCGCAGGTCTACGGCAGCACGCCCGCGGTGCAGGCGACGCTGCGGACCGGGACCAAGGGCAAGGTCAAGGTCGGCGACGACTGCCGGCTGGGTCTCGACCCGGTCACGGGGCTCGAAGTCACCGGCATGACGGAGAACGCCTGGGTGGCGCTCAGCCTGCTGCACGGCCTCTTCGCCCTGGAACACAACGCGGTCTGCGACCGGCTGGCGCAGGAGTTTCCCGCGTGGGACGATCAGCAGCTCTTCGACAAGGCACGGCTGGTCGTCAGCGCCCTGATGGCCAAGATCCACACCGTGGAGTGGACGCCGGCGATCATGCCGCATCCGCTCATCGTGCTGGCGCTGCGCACGAACTGGTACGGCCTGGTGCCGGGACTCCAGAAAGTGTTCCCCAGCCTCCAGGACAACGAGTATCTCGAGCGGCATCCCCGGTTCGCCGACCGACCACCACACCGCGCCGTATTCGCTGACCGAAGAGTTCGTCGGCCGTCTACCGCATGCACTCGCTGCTTCCGGACGATTTCACCCTGTGGTCGGCCGAGACGGGGAAGGAGCTCGAGCGGTTCGAGCTGCCCGGGCTGTCCGGCCGTGCCGGGCGCAAGGTGCTCGAGCGGTGCCAGGTGGCGGATCTCCTCTATTCGTTCGGCATCTCGCACCCGGGCGCGCTGCGGCTCCACAACTTCCCGAAGCACCTGCAGCAGCTGAAGAAGGACTCGGGCGAGCTCTTCGACATCGCCGCCGTGGACATCCTGCGCGACCGCGAGCGCGGCGTGCCGCGCTACAACCAGTTCCGCCGTCTCTTCCACAAGAAGCCGGTGACGAGCTTCGAGGAGCTGACCGACAACCCGCAGTGGGCGCAGGAGATCAAGCGCGTCTACGACGGCGATCTGGAGAAGGTGGACCTGCTGGTCGGGCTGATGTGCGAGCCGCTGCCCGAGGGGTTCGGATTCAGCGACACGGCGTTCCGCGTCTTCATCCTGATGGCCTCGCGGCGGCTCAAGAGCGACCGGTTCCTGTCGCAGGACTACACCCCGGAGATGTACACCCAGCCGGGCATCGAGTGGGTGGAGGAGACGACGATGCTCGACGTGCTGCGCCGCCATGTGCCGGCGCTCAAGCCGGCGCTCGAGGGCGTCGAGAACGCATTCAAACCCTGGCGAAAGGTGGGCTAGCCGTGGCCTTCGACGCGATCTTCAAGCCGCTCGCGTTCAAGAACCTGACGGTCAAGAACCGGGTGTTCCGCTCGAACATCTCCGGCCGCTTCGACAACTACGACGGGTCGGGCAACCAGGCGCGCATCAACTGGGAACGCAAGTTCGCCAAGGGCGGCGTGGGCTGCATCATCTCGTCGTTCGTGCCCGTGCACCTGCGCGGCCGCATCGTGCCCAACTACGCGATGATCGACCACGACCGCCACATCCCGTTCTGGCGCGCCGTGGGGAAGGCCGTGCACGAGCACGACTGCAAGTTCATCATGCAGTTGAGCCACGGCGGGCGCCAGCGCGACATCAACGGCATCGAGTACCCGGTGGGCCTCTCGTCCACGAGCAAGGCCGACCCGCTGCACGGGTTCCGCTGCCAGGCGATGACCACGGCGCAGATCGCCGAGACCGTGGCCGCCTTCGCCGAGGGCGCCCGGCGCGCGCGCGAGGCCGGGCTGGACGGCGTGGAGCTGCACGGGGCGAACGGGTATCTCATCACCCAGTTCCTCAGCTCGGCGATCAACGACCGGAAGGACGAGTACGGCGGGACGCTCGAGAACCGCGCGCGGTTCGTCCTGGAGGTGGTGCGAGCCATCCGGGCCAAGGTCGGCCACGACTTCCACCTGCAGATGAAGATCAGCGCCCAGGAGTTCGACGACGCTCTGGCCGTTTTCAACTTCGGGCCGTCGGGCAACACGCTGGAGGAATCGATCCAGGTCTGCAAATGGCTGGTGGAGGCCGGCGTGGACGCCATCCACGTGTCCAGCGGCAGTTTCTTTCCGCACCCGCGCAACCCCGCGGGTTCGGACCTGCCCGTCGAGGATCTGGCCGCCAGCTACGACACGATGATTTCGAACGGAGAGCGCACCTTCGCCAACTTCCTGCTGTTCCATGGGATGACCGGTCAGATAGCGCGCTCGGCGTGGAACAGGGCCGCCGGGCCGCCCGATCAGATCGAGGGCAAGAACCTGAAGGATGCGCGGGCGATCAAGGACGCCGTGACGGTGCCGGTGATCTGCACCGGCGGGTTCCAGACCGCCTCGGTGATCGCCGCAGCCATCGAGCGCGGCGACTGCGACGCGGTCAGCGCGGCGAGGACGCTCGTGGCGAACAACGACCTGGTACAGGTGTTCCAGCGGGGGCAGGACAAGGCCGAGAAGCCGTGCACCTACTGCAACCGCTGCCTGGTGAACGTGGTCGAGAACCCGCTCGGCTGCTACGACGAGACGCGCTACCCGTCGCGCGACGCGATGGTGGCGCAGATCATGTCCGTCTACGACCCGCCACCATTTGTGTAATGGGGTCTGGCGTCATTTGTAGAGGACACTCATGAGCGGCCACCTGGCGGAGGAGACGATCGCTGCCGACGAGGCAGCGACCATCGCCGAGTTCATCACGTTCCTGCAGGAGTCGAGCGCGCGGCGGCCACGGGCGCCGGGCGCCCCGATCGGCCGCTTCAACCAGGCGCGCGCGGCGGGCTGCGTGGAGGCCGAATTCGCCGTGCCGGCCGACCTGCCGACGATGCTGAGGGTCGGGCTGTTCGCGCAGCCGGGCACGTATCCGGCGCGGGTACGCTTCGCCAACGCCACGTCCAGCTCCGATCGCGAGCGCGATATTCGTGGCATGTCGATCAAGGTACAGGGCGTATCCGGCGAGAACCTGACGCCCGGCGCCACGGACCAGGACTTCGTGCTGAACAGCCACCCGGTGATGATGGCCGCCGACGCCAAGACCTTCCTGGAACTGCTGCGCGCCAACGAAGCCGGCGGGTTGCGGCGCATCCTGTACTTCGTGTCGCACCTCAGGGCGGCGGGGATCGCCCGGGCCGCACAGCAGAATCACACCTGCCACCTGGACATCCCGTACTGGAGCGCGACGCCGTATCTGTTCGGCGAGGGCCGCGCGGTCAAGTACCACATGCGCCCGGCGCCCGGTCAGCGCACCTCGCCGCCGCCGGCCAGCACGCCGTCATACCTCACCGATGCGCTGCGGACGCGGCTCGCCGGCGGAGAGGCCATGTTCGAGTTCGCGGTACAGGTGCAGACCGACGCCGAGCGGATGCCGATCGAAGACGCCAGCGTCGAATGGTCGAGCGAGACCGCGCCCTTCCAGGTCGTGGCGACGCTTCGCATCCCGTCGCAGCGCTTCGATTCGCCGGAGCAGGTGGCGCAGTGCGAGGCCATCCGCTTCAACCCGTGGCACGCGCTGGTGCCGCACCGTCCCCTGGGCAGCATGAACCGCGCGCGCCGCGCGATTTACGACGCGCTGGCGGAATTCAGACGGCGATGACGTCCGCGCAGGTGGTCCTCGTTAGAGGACATCGGGGCCGGGCCTAATTTCCGTCTCACGCAATTAGGCCCGGCCCCAACGTCCTGTTTACTAGACATTGATGACGTCGAAGCCGCCGATCGGACGCACGTTGCTGTCGGCCAGTGTGTCCCACACCTTGAACTGATCGGTCTTCGACCCGGTGAGGTGGTTCACCAGGACCTCGCCGAAGAGGTGGGCCACGGTGCCGCGATAGAGATCGATGTCCGCGTCCACGCAGATGCGCGTCGCGTCGCGCGGGTCGGCCAGCGTCCCCTTGGCGTAGCTGACCTGCAGGTTGCCCTTGCGCCCCTGGCGCTGCTTGTAGCTGCCGTCGCGGAACCGGTGCAAGCCCGCGGGCGCCTTCTCGAACACCTTCCGCCTGGGATCGGCCAGCGCCTCGACGGCCCTGAGAAACTCCACCTTCGCCGTGAAGTAGATGCGGTCCGGAAACACGTCGAACACGCGAATCCCGAACCGCGGGTCCGCCAGCGTGCCGCCGCCTTCTCCGGAACCCAGGGCGACGCTCTGCAGGCGCGCGCCGATGTTCATCAGCGCGAACCGCTCCACGCCAGCCAGGGCGCGGTAGGCGTCGTGATCGATGTAGTCGGCAAAGGCCAGCAGCTGATCCGCCGGGGGGAATACGGGGATGCGCAGGCCATCGAAGAGATCGGCGATCTTCGCGCAGCCAGCTTCTCGGCGCGCGACAGCACGGCGTGGAACGGCTTGTACGCATCGGCAGCCTTCGAGCGCGCCCGCTTGACGGCAGCGGTCAGCTCGGCGCGAGCGCTTTCGACGAGCGCCGCCGCCTGAGCGCCGTCGCCGACGAGCGGCGCCGTCACCAGGTTGTTCATCAGCGCATTCACGGCGTCGAATCGCGACAGCACTTCCTGTGCCGTCGTGTCCACGGCATCGAGCTGCTTCGAGCTCAGGCCCGGCAGCTTGCCTTTGACACCGCGATCGAGCACGTCGCCGTAGTCTTTCCAGATGAGCCGCATCTCCCACAGCGTCTTGTTGATCTCGCGCACGCCTTCGATCGCGCTGGGGAAGACGGCCGCCGCGACGCGCTGCGCGTGCTCCTCCAGGTCCCGCAACGCAGGGCCCAGTGCATCCGCCGTGGCGCGGGCGGCGCCCGTCGCCGAGGCCACGGCTTCGCCGAGCGCCTTCAGGTGGCGCGCCAGGCGCCGTGACTGGTCCTCGAGGCGCACCTGCAGATCGGCGATGTCCACGGCCGTGTTCTCCGGCAGGGCCAGTGATACCCGCAAAGCGCGCGGTGGCCTCCAGCAACGCGGAGGCCGTTTCGCGGCTCTTCGGCAGGATGGGGGGCGTGTCGGCGGTGCCCGCCGCCGCGGACAGCGCACGTGCGGCCGCGTCGAAGCCATTCAGGGCCGCCCGGGCCCGGGCCAGATAGTCACGCATCGACGGTTACCTCATGATGGACGCGCGAAGGATGTCTTCGAGCGTGACTGCATAGTCGGCGATGAGCGCCGCGCGGTCCTGGCCGTTGATGATCCGCCGCGCCTGCTTGTAGTCGCAGCCGCCCGCCCGCGAGATGTAGTCGGACAGCTTCTTGCCGGTGAAGAGGCCCTTCCGCATGCCGACCGACATGATCCCGTAGGCGATCGCGGGGCGCAGCGTGTGCTCAGGATCCTGCTGGAGGTTGGCCTCGGGACCCAGTCCAAGGGCGGTGGTCAGACGGGCATAGTTGGCGCGCCCGGTGATCTGCACATACCCCCGCCCGCGGAAGCGGTACCCGTCGCCGGGCTCCGTGTTGCCCAGACGCGTGCCTTTGGCGGTGCCCGTTTCGGTACTGATCGAAGTAGCTGCGCGGGCCGCGCTCGATGATCGGTTGCCACGTATCGCTGCACTCGTGCTTCACGGTGGCCAGCATGTAGGCGGACCACCGCAGATCCGTGATGGCGGAGTCCGCCTCCATGTGGCGCCCCAGCAATTCGATGCCCGTGACCTGGCCTTGCTTGAGCCGGCCGAACGCCGACCGGTATCCGTTGAAGAAGGCCGTGTGGTCGATGTACATCCGTCAGTCCTTTCGCGGGATCGCGTCCCATCCGCGGGAGGGCCAGCTGCCGAGAGTTGGGCCGGGGAGTCCGGCTCGGTTGGACACTGCAGCCGCGCGGCGGCAGCCAGGAGGCGCGGCTCGTTCCCGGTCAGCGAATAGCGTGCCCAGACGCCGCAGTCGGCCGTCTGGCGAGCCACGCTCAGAATCGCGATTGTCGCACTCGTGCCGTCAACCACCGACTCGCCCCATACCTCGGTGTCGCGCGACACCGTCAACTCGCGCCCGTCCTCCGAGACATATACCGGGAAGGACAGCAAGGTGCCACGCGTTCCGCTGGCGTCTTCACTGACCTTGTACCGCATCGTCGAGGGCTGGTATGCCCCGGCCGCGCACGTCACCTCCGCTAGCAAGACGCCAGGCCCCAGGCTCGCCACCGTCATCCCGCCGCTGTCGCCGGCGTGGCTGGCGCGAAACGCGTCCTCACAGGCATCGGGCCACATCAAGTGCGTGCGCCACTCCGCGCGCTGAGCCACGGTAATGCCGTCGCGGGGCAGCGAGGCCACGCCTCCGGAGCCGGTGACGGGCTGCCGGCATCCGGCCATGACGGCGATGAGCATCGACGCCATCGCCACACGACCGCAGACGCCGCTCATCCCGCCGCTAGACGTCTTGAACGCCTGGAATCCTTGCGATCGAGTCAAGTTGTTCTGCACCCGTTCAAGACGTCTACGCCCGCGCAGAGCGCGGGCAATCAAACACTGCCCTAGCGAGGCGGAGCCTACGCCATCGGAGGCGGAGCCTCGCTAGTATCGGCCGGCCCGCGGCGATCGCGGCTCATCAATACAACAGCGTGTTCGGCTCGAGCCCGCACAGGACGCGGCCGTAGAGCTCGATGCCCGTCGGCGCGTGCATGACCGCGTGGTTCGCCAGTGCCTGCATGTCGCGCTGGAATCGCTGAATCGGCACGTGCGACTGAATCGCCGACGCGCCGCTGCCGTGGAACAGCAGGTCCACCGCTTGACGTGACAAGCCGGTGGCGTACGCAACATGCGCGCGTGCCTTGACGCGCGCGCGCATCGTGAAGGGACGCGGCGCCTCCGGATCGTCCAGGATCGCCGCCGCGCGCCGGATGTGCGCGTCCGCCGACTCGAGCAGCAGTGCGGCCTCGCCCGCCTGGAGATGCGTGATCGCCGCCTCCGCCTGGTTGGTGTAGGTCGTGTAGGTGATGGGGCGGCCCGGCAGCCGCGCGAAGAACGCGTCGAAGGCTCCCTGCGCGATGCCGATGGGTGTGCCACCGCCGTTGACCGTCAGCACGGCCGCAAGAGGCAGATTGAAGTACGGGTTGCCGGCGTTGTGGCGGTTGGGAACGTAGTTCGCCTCGATCATCGCGGGCAGCGGTTGGGCACGGTGCGCCGGCACGAAGATGTCCTCGGCAACGACGGTGTGGCTGCCGGTGCCGGCCATGCCGCTGGCATGCCAGTCGTCCAGCCTCGACAGCTCGCTGGATTTGACGATGGTGCACAGCGGCATCGCGTCCCTGCCCGACCCCAGCAGGGCATTCACGATGGTCCAGTTAGAACCCTGGCCACCCGTGTTGAAGCCCCATCGGCCAGAGACGCGGTAGCCGCGGTCAACCGGCGTGGCGGTGCCGGTGGGGGAGAACACACCGCTGACGCGCGGGTCGCGCGCGCCGAGAATCTCCTCCTGGGCCTCGTCCGGAAATGTCCCCACCAGCCACGACATCGCACTGAAGATGGTCGCCACCCACGAGGTCGATGGACAGGCCCTGGCCACCTGGGCCAGCACGTCGCACTGCGTCTGGAAGTCCACCTCGTCACCGCCGTACTGCCGCGGGGCCGTCATGCGGAACACGCCGGCGGCGGCCAGCGCGTCGAACTGTTCCGGCGCCACCCGCTTGGCCTGCTCCGTGCCAACCGCGTGTCCGGCCAGCTGGGGCAGGAGCGCAAGGTACGGCTGACGACGGGGTGTGGCTGTGGCACGGTTCAGAGCGGCTCGTACATCGCCTCGAAGGACGCGGCCAGCACCGCATAGGTGTCTGTGCCCTCGGCGTCGTTGGACACCAGGTACGCGCCGGCGGGATAGTGGGTCAGGCCTTCCTTGGTTCGCACCGTTCCCGCCTCGTCGGCTTTCTCGGCCCACACGGGTGAGACCTTGCGATAGCGTCCCGGCGACTCCTCGCGGTACGTATGGGCGAAGGTATCGCGATCGACGGTGTACACCTCGCCGTCGTTCTGGACGATCCAATCACCAGGCTTGCAGGTCTGCACGTCGCCCCACTTGCGGTAGGTGAAGCCGTCCGTGTCGAGCGCCAATTGCACGGCGACCACTTCGGTTCCGGCACGCTTCACGAACTGGCGTCGCGTCGGCATCGGGGGCTGCCGGCGAGGATACCGCATCGGCGCGTATACTGCCGCCGGGAGGAGACATGCACCGAACGCTCGGCCTTGCGATCGCCCTGACCCTGGGGCTGCCCTGAGCCCGGTCCTGGCACAGACGCCGGTGACGGCTGGCACGGGCGCGTTTCCCGCCGTGATGGAGGCTGACCCCGGCCTCACCACGCACATGGTCTACCGCCCCAGGGACCTCGCAGCGCTGGGTCCCCGAAAAATGCCCATCGTCGTCTGGGGCAACGGTGCGTGCGTCAACGTCGGCAACGCGTTTCGCCACTTCCTGACCGAGATCGCGTCGCATGGATATCTGGCGATCGCCATCGGTCCCATGGGTCCCGAGCGGACTGTCGCCCCAGCTCCGGCCCCGCGCCCGCGCACAGCCCCACCGCCAGTCAACACGGCCGCGCCGGCGCGTCGATCGCCCGCTACCAGGGCGTCGCAGCTCATCGACGCCATCAATTGGGCCATGGCCGAGAACGCCCGGGCAGGAAGCCGCTATCACAACAAGCTGGACACCACGAAGGTGGCGGCCATGGGCATGTCGTGCGGGGGACTGCAGGCCATCGACGCGGCACACGATCCCCGCGTGACGACGCTGGGCGTCTGGAACAGCGGCGTCATCGGCGGCGGGCCCGATCCGCGCGTGCTCGCGGGCGCCGACGCCACCAAGGAGAGCCTGAAGACGCTGCGCGTCCCGGCGATCTACGTCAGCGGTGACGCCTCCGACATCGCGTTCGTGAACGCAGAAGACGACTTCGCCAGGCTGAACCACATCCCGGTGTTCCGCGCATGGCTGGAGAAGATGGGGCACTCGGGCACCTACAGCGAGCCGAACGGCGGCGCGTTCGGCACGGTGGCGGTCGCGTGGCTGCAGTGGCGTCTGCGCGACGACGCGCACGCCGCCAGGATGTTCGTGGGCAAGGACTGCGGCCTCTGCGCGATGGCCGGGTGGCACGTCCAGAAGAAGCTCATCGATTGACACGTCGCGCGGTGTTTACATCACCGCCACCGCGCCGTCATCACCGCTCTCCAGACTGCTCGACGCGAGCCGACTTGACCCGGCCGCAAGTCTGGAGGTCCATTCATGCAGCGTCGATCCTTTCTGAAAAATGCGGCGATGGCAGCCGCCGCATCGGTTCCTTTTTCCGCGTTGGTGGCAGCGCCTTGAGGCTAGAAGAAAACGTTGCGGCCGCTGGCTACGGCCCGCTGCTGCCGACACTCGACGAGACCACCGGCTCTGGCGTTGCTGGCGCTGCCCGAGGGCTTCAGATACTTGAGCTTCGGATGGACCGGTGACGCCATGACGAACGGGGGTGCCGACGCCAGGAGCGCACGACGGGATGGCCGCGTATCCACCGGCAAGGGACTCGTGCGCCTGGTTCGCAACCACGAGCTGGGGGCGGCACTCCGTTCGGCGACGCGTGCGGCTACGATCCCGCAGGCGGCGGGCGGCACGACGACTCTGGTGTTCGACGAGAAGAACGGGCGAGTACGTGCAGCACGGCGCCGAGCCTCAGCGGGACCATCCGCAACTGCGCCGGCGGTCCACGCCGTGGGGTTCGTGGCTGACGTGCGAAGAGACCACGCGTTCACCGCGCGACAGCGCAGGCCGACACGGCTACATCTTCGACGTGCCGGCCGATGGCGATGGCGATCCCGAGCCGATCCGCGACATGGGCCGCTTCTCGCACGAGGCCATTGCGGTCGATCCGGCGACGGGCTACGTCTACGAGACCGAGGACGCCGGGAACCTTCGCGGGCTTCTACCGCTTCGTGCCGAACGAGCCGGAACGACCTGCACCAGGGCGGCGAGCTGTACATGATGCAGGTGTGACGGTGAAGCCCCGCGAACCTGGCGGCGGCCATCCCAACGGCACGACTTGGCGTGGACTGGGTGCGCGATCCGCAGCCCGACAACCCAGCGCCGGACGATGCCGCGGCAACTTCGTGTGGGCGCAGGGCCGGGCCGCCGGGCGCGGCGACGTTCGCGCGCCTGGAAGGATGCTGGTACGGCAACGACCGGAAGATCTACATCGTGTCCACGAGCGGAGGCAGCGGCCAGGGCCAGATCTGGGTCCACGACCCGCCGAAGAGACCATCAGCGCTGCTGTTCCAGTCGCCGAGCGCCGCGGTGCTGAACGCGCCCGACAACATCACCGTCAGCCCCCGCGGCGGTCTCGTGCTCTGCGAGGACGGCAGCGGCGACGAGTTCCTGCACGGCCTCACGCTGGACGGCCAGATTTTCCAGTTCGCAAGAACACCGCGGTGCTGAACGGCGAGCGCAACGGGATCATCGGCGACTTCCGCGGCACCGAGTTTGCCGGCGCCTGCTACAGCCCGAACGGGCAGTGGCTGTTCGGCAACCTGCAGGGCCCGGGGATCACCTTCGCGATCACCGGCCCCTGGGGAACCGGCGCGCTGTAAACCGGAGTGGTGGAGCGCTAGGCTGCCGGCGCCGGCGCCGGATAGTGGGCGCTCCACCACTCGCGCGCCTGCTCGTCGCTCCACGGCGAGCCACCGGGACGCTCGCCAGCCGGCGCGACAGCTCGCGCGCGGTCTGTGGCCGGTCGGCAGGGTCCTTGGCCAGGCAGGCCAGCACGAGCGCGTCGAGGTCCGGCGGAATCGGCAGCTCCGAGCGCTCCGACGGCGGCGTCGGCGCCGTGCGCGCGTGGTGCATGATGGTGCCCATCACGGTATCGGCGGTGAACACCAGCTGGCCGGTCAACAGCCAGTAGGCCACGCAGCCGACGGCGTAGATGTCGGCGCGGCCGTCGATGGCGGTGCCGCCCAGCGCCTGCTCGGGCGCGATGAACGCCGGCGTACCCTGCAGCATCATCGTGCTGGTGGCCTGAACGCCCGTTTCGATCAACGAGGGGTCGGTGGCCTTGACGATCCCGAAGTCCAGCACCTTCACGAAGTCGTGATCGCCGCCGTAGCGGCAGGCGAAGATGTTCGACGGCTTGATGTCGCGGTGCACCAGGCCCTTCGATTCGGCCTCGGCCAGCGAGTGGCACACCTGGCGCAGCAGGTGGATCGCGCGCTCGGGCGGCACGGGGCCGAAGCGATGGACCAGCGCGTCCAGGTCCATGCCGTCCAGCAGCTCCATGACGTAATAGAAGCCGCCGTCGTGGCCCTGGCCGAAGTCCCACAGCTCCACGGTGTGCGGCGACCGCAGCTGTGCGGTGACCTGTGCCTCGCGCTCGAAGCGGCGCAGCACGCCACCGGCGTCGCCACTCTGCTCGATCAGCGACGGCCGAATCAGCTTGATGGCCGCGGGCCGCGCCAACAGCCGGTGCTGGGCCTTCCACACCTCGCCCATGCCGCCCTGTCCCAGCCGCTCGACCAGGTGGTAGCTGCCGAGATCCTGCGCCCGGGTCACCTCCTTGCCGAGGTCGTAGACGACGTGCGCGCCGACGTAGCCGAGCAGGACCACCAGGAGGTAGGGAAACACGAAGGCGAAGAAGAACTCGAGCCCGCTCAGCCGGATGACGGTTTGCTCCGTCAGGAGCATGTAGCCGACGACCACCGGCACGGCGCTGACCGACGCCAGCATCGCCGCGAGCGCTTTTCGCGGGGGCGTGGGCACCGCGACGGTGTAGAGGGGCGTCCAGACAGCCACCCACGACAGGCCGACCCAGCCGTGGTTGTCGAGCCGCTCGGGGTTGATGTACTCGGAAATCGCGATGCCGTAGTTGCTCGTGACGAGGAACGCCAGCCCGAAATGCATGACGAGCGACACGGGTATCTTCTTCGTCAGAGTCAGCGCCGCGACCAGCAGCGCCATGGCGATGGACAGGATGTCGGGTAGCCAATAGCCCGCGTTGGCCAGCATGTAGGCCCGGGCCTCGGCAAAGAACAGGTTGCCCATGAATGCCGACATGAAGAACACGAAGGCGTAGACGAGCGCGAGAATCCGAAGCCGGCGCGCGCTCTGGCCGAGAATTTCGGTCGAGAGGCCGCGGGTCTGGCCGGACGCAGTCGGCGACTTCTTCTGCGGGAGGAGGATCGTTTCGCTTCCCGTGGGCACTCGGGATGATCGTATGAAACCCGTCCGGGGCCAAATCGGCCCCGTGGGCTGCTAGTCCTGTCTCAGCGCCGCCAGCGGATCGATCGACGCCGCGCGTCTGGCTGGCACATAGGCCGCCAGCATCACGACCACGACGACGCCGGGCACGATCAGGAGGAAGGTAAACGCGTCGCCGCCGGTGTTGGGGAACACGCCCTCGATGACGCCCCCCACGGCGATGCTCGCCAGCACGCCAAGGCCGATGCCCGCGAGCGACGGCAGCACTCCCTGCCGCAGGACCATGCGCAGCACCGAGGCCGGCCGGGCGCCCATCGCCATCCTGATGCCGATTTCGCGCGTGCGCCGGCTCACGGCATAGACCGTCAGCCCGTACAGGCCGATCAGCGCCAGCACGAGGCCCAGGGTGCCCATTCCGGCGATCGTCCGCACGATGACCGTGTTCAGGTTCTTCGAGTTCGTGTTGTAGAAAGCCTCCATGGTGCGCATCCACAGGATGGGGACGTCGCGATCGGTCTCCAGAATCGCGGTACGCACCAGGGCGGCTGCCGCGCTCGACGCGGAACCCGTTCTGACGATGAGCGTGCTTTTCACCGAGTCGTGCTGCTGCCGGGGCAGGTACAGCAGGGGCGACGATGACGGAGTGAACAAGCGGAACTTCGCGTCGGCCGCAACACCAACGATCTCCGTCCACGCGGTGCCCGGGCCGGCCAGGCGGATCCGCTTGCCGATGGGATCGTCCCCAGGCCAGTAGCGGGCAGCCAGGCCCTGATTCACGATCGCCACGCGCGGCGCGTCGGTGGTGTCGGATGCCCGGAACGCCCGTCCGCGCACGACCGAAATGCCGATGGCGTCGAGATAGTCTTCGTCGATGCGCGCGGACGTCACCGTCACGCTGTCGGTCCCCGGCGGCAGCTCGAAGCCTTCGGGAACGATGGACGCGCTGCCCGCGCCGTCTTGATTCAGCGGCACGAACGACGTGAGGGCCACCGAGGTGACACCCGGAATCGCCGAGACGCGCTCCTTCAGCAGTCGAAAGAACGAGTCGGCCTGGCGCCGGTCGTAGCGGGCCAGCCCGGGATCGAGACTTGTCAGCAACAGGTGATCCGTGCGAAATCCCGGTCCGCGGCTGTATTCCATTTCGAACGCACGGTAGAACGACAGCGCAACAGTCAGGAGCACCAGCGTGAGGGCGATCTGGGCGGCCACCAGCCCATGGCGTCCCCACAGCCGGCCGGTCCGGCCTCCTGTGGCCGGGACGGCGCGCAGCGTGGTCGAGAGATCGAGCGCGCGCGTGCTGCTCCAGGCCGGGATCAGGCTGGACAGCAGTGCGCTCAGGGCCACAAACGCCAGTCCCACCACGAGTGCCCGGCGGTCCAGCTCGTAAGTCATGCTGACGCCGACGTCTGTGACGATCTGAAATTGGCGGAACGACAGGATTCCCACATAGGCCAGCGCGACACCCGCGACGCCGCCGATCACGGCAACCAGGGCAGTTTCGGTGATCAACTGACGCATCAGACGGGCGCGGCCGCCGCCGATGGCCAGACGCAGAGCCATCTCGCGGGCGCGGATCGGGCCGCGGCTCGTCAAGAGCCCCGCGACGTTGGCGCACGCGACGACAGAGGACGGCCAGGGCCAGGCCGATCAGGATGGCGCTGAGCGCCGCCATCGGCGCGAATTCGTCGAACCGGGCATCCGTTTCGCGCCGAAGCAGCATCCCGCGGCGCTCGTTGGTCGCGGGGTACTGCTGCTGCAGCCTGCGTCCGATGAGGGTCACCTCCTCGCTGGCCTGTTCCACTGACGTGCCGGGCGCCAGCCTGCCGATGACGCCAAGCGTTCGAGCCTCCCGATCCTCGAGGAGGTCGCGCTGGGGCACCGGGTCGGAGCGCCGGAAGCATCGCCAGCGGAACGTAGAACGCCGGCGTCAGAAAGAACTCCGCGCCCTTGAAGCCCTCCGGCGCGACCCCGATGACCACGAAAGCCTGCCCGGTCAGGCGGACTGTCTGGCCGACGATGGCGGGGTCGCCTCCGAACTGGTCGATCCACGTGTCATGCCCCAGGACGACCACCGCCTCGCGACCGGAAACGGCCTCCTCGGTGGCGAGGAAGGCTCGCCCCAACGCTGGCTGGACTCGAAGGACGTCGAAGAAGTTGGCGCTGACTGCCAGCCCGAACCGTCCCTGGGCCGACTGGTCCCGATCGCGAGCGAGGCCGGCCACCAGGCCGTCCGACGCGGCCAGCCCGTCGAAGCTGCGGGCCCGGTCCCGAAGGTCGGCATAGTCCGGGTACGACGTGCCGCCGTTGCGGACCTCGCCTGTGGGGGTGATGCCGCTGACGGACACAAGGCCGTTCGCGTCGGGTATCTGCAGGGGACGCAGAATCAAGCCGTCCGCCACGCTGAACATGGCGGTGTTGGCGCCGACGCCAATCGCGATCGACAGCACCGCAACGAGCGAGAACCCGGGGTTCTTCGCCAGCATCCGTGCCCCGTGACGTACGTCCTGCCAGATGGTTTCGAGCATCAGTCCAACGCCTTCTGTTACGCGGAACACGGTCCCTTTGTTCGCCGGTTTCACGCCTGATCGATCAAGGCGCGTGCCGACTTGGCCGGCGGCAGAGACCGAGGAAAACTGGCGAAAAGACTTTCGCTACGCGCCCGAATGTTCGCCTGTGGGACGAGGCTGTCCGGGCGCGGATTGGTCGGAGCCCGGAGCCTTGAGCCCGGATGCTATCCCGATCCCAGAAACGATACGAGAGACAGGAGTGCTCCGATTGTGTTTGCCGCGCAGTGCGTCAGCATGGCGATGTAGATATTCCGCTTCCAATAGACGACGTACACGAGCGGCAACTGAATGAGAAGGATGATCGGATAGTTGTAAGGCTGCCAGAAATGCGCCAGCGTGAATAGCGAGGCGCTGAGAAGAGGCGACAACCATCCCAGGCGGGAAATTCGCGGCAGAAGGTAACCGCGAAAATACAACTCCTCGACGACGGGGTTGATGATCCCATCGACCACCAGCCCGGTGACCAGCGCAAGCAGAACGGCTGCCCGAGCAGGCTCGGGAGAGAGGGATTCGACATTTGGGAGAAGGTGCATGGGCAGCCAAAAGAACACGCGGGCGGCCAGGATGTCAGTCAGAGGTGAAACGGTAAACAGAACGCCGAAGGCCAGGACGAAGAGCAAGAGGAACAGGGTCACGTACTGCCAGACAGGCATCGACTCCCGATACAGCACAATCCCTCGCAGAGAAACGGTGCCATTTCTCTTTCTCCCCTGCCGGACCTACGGCACCATCGTGCGCGCTCCATAGCCATGCCCGAGCATCTCCAAACCGGCTTGATGTGCCCGAAGTGTCATCTACGGGTCGGCCAGATTAACGACGCCCAACCACACTTGCGGGACGAACTTCCCGTGTACTGCCCAGCGTGCGGGCACCGATGGGTATGGCGCGACCCCGATACTGAACGACCAGATCAGAGCACGCCATCCTAGGTATCCGCGCACACGCGGGCTGGTGGACAACTTGCTGCGGCCGCCCGTGTCCCATCTTTAGAGCCGGCGTCCAGATCGTGGCCGGTTGTGGAACACGGGTCGGGTCCCGGCAGTCGGCAGCCGCGAGCCGCGGTGAGCAGCCGCCGGCAACGAGCGCGGCGGCACGCGGGAGGCAATGCCATGGGCAAAGGGGAGTAGTCCGGATGATTGCTGATCTTGCGACCGTTGATGCTGCGACCACCCGGCTCGATGGCATGCCCGATATGGTGGATGCCTACGCCCGACTCACCGTGTTTCTCCTGCGTGAGAATCGGATCTCGGACTCCGACATTCTGGCGACTTACACCATGCCGCACGCACAAGCCGACGCATATTTTGAGAACCGCCAGATCGCAACGGCCGGCCAGGTCGAAGCTCCGGCGCCGCTCGTGAAGCAGAGGATTCGCGAGTTGCTTGCGGCTACGGCGGCGACTCCCGGACACTTGTCACCGTGCGGTGATAAGCCACGGACCACCGTTGGCGACGTGCGGAAAATCGCCCGAATCCCTGATGGCGCGGAAGCTGCACTGATCCGTGGTGTGGGGGTGTTTGTATTCAGAATGACGGAGACGGGCCGCGATAGATGCGACCCAGGGCCACCGAGCGCGTAGCCACCAACGCGCTCCGCCTAGCCTACCGCAGCGCGTCGTACTGACGCATCAGCACCGCGAGCGCAACGAACCATCAAGATCGAGCTCACACGCGACGCCGGAGACGTCTGCGGGGGCGACGGGGGGTGCTGCGGGCGAGCAAGGGGTATATCGTTCCGCAGCGCTGATTCCGGTCGGCGGCGGCGCGAACTCGTTAGGACGGACTGGGGACCGGAGACTGCGCTGGCGGATCCATGCGTGGCAATCGCGCCCCTTGCGTGTGCTGTGAGCGTAGGTCGGAGCGGCACCCTGCCGTTCGACACACAGCTCGCTCGGGGAGGCTGTCCGAGCTTCTGTCGATGCCTTAAGCCCAACCGGACAAGTGACTGGCCGAAGGGTTGGCCGTTGCTATAGGGGAGGCACCGACCCTCATAAGCTAGCCATTGGGTGCCACAGACGCCAAACACTGCCGAGCTACGGAGCTTCTCGAGCTTCTCGAGGGTCGGTATCGAATGTGCATCGTCAACCGGGAGGCGGTGCATCTCGACCGCACACGCGGGAGACCGGACATGAACAATCGATTGGCACTCTCTCACCTGGTCGCTGTCTCGTCGATGGTCGCCACCCTGGGGGTCTTCACCGAGGGCACTGCGTCCGCACAGCCGCGATCGGGACGTGGCAGCACTCGGCAATCGGGTGCATGTTTCTATCGCGACGCGAACTTCGAGGGCGATTACTTCTGCGCGCGGCCGGGTGAGGAGATAGCAACTCTGCCCGTCGCCATGAACGACCAGATCTCCTCGATCAGGACCTTCGGGGGTACCGAGGTGACGATCTACCAGAGCACCGACTTTGGCGGCCGCTCGACCCGGTTCACCTCCGACGTATCCAACTTGCAGCAACAAGGCTGGAACGATCAGCTGTCGTCGATTCGCGTCGCCGGACCTGACGCCAGCCGGCCAGGCTGGGGTGGGGTTGGGTTGGGGCCGGCGGCCCGCGCGACGTGCGCAGCGTGCGCGAGGCCGATCAGATTATCGACCGCGCCTACCGCGACATCCTTCGCCGCGAGCCCGACGAGGAGGGCCGCCGCGAATACCGTGTCCGTCTGCTCAACGAGGGCTGGTCGGAACAGCAGCTGCGTCAGGCGCTGCGCGGCAGCGCCGAACGTCAGGATCGCGTCGGCGAGAACCGCGCCAGGAACTCGAGGGCACGGGCAGAGCAGGTGGTGCGCGAGGCGTACCTGTCGGTCCTGAACCGCGAGCCGGATCCGGAGAGCAGTACCTTCGTGGATCGGGTGCTGAACGAGGGGTGGTCGCAGCAGGATGTGGCACGCGCGCTGCGCGACAGCGAGGAATTCCGCAATATGCGCCGGCGTCGGTAGCACCCTTCGCTTGGCCTCAACCCTGGCTTGACTCAGTTGCCGGTCAGGCGCCTGCGAAAGCGATCCGCATCTCCTGATAGCCTCGTCGTCAATGTCGTCGGCCGCGCTGTCATCCTCGACTCGTTGTCCGAGGGACGGGGAACATCTGAGGTTTTTCAGGTTCGCGTCACGCGTGGGCACACCGTGTCCGGCTTCATGGGTCCAGTGAGTCATTGGTTCGGGCCTATCGATCCGCAAACGACCCACTTACCTGTCGCGCGCCGCCCCGGGACGGGCCCCGCCGCCCTTCAGCCTGCGAGGCCCTCCGTATCGGGGGAGCCGCTGCGATTCTCGTCCTGCACGGTGCTGGCGAAGGCCGGCACCTACGCGTAGAGTGTCGCCTGTGAGCGCGCGAAGTCCGACGAACGGAAGGCGGCGAAGAAGCGCTAATGCGCCCGCTGGTGCGCGGTGCCTGAGGGTTGGTGACGTGCCTAAGGATAAGTCGTAGTCGTCCTTCGTCGTGGTCCACACGTGGCCGCAGCTACTGCAGCGGTAGTCATTCAGCCCGCGCGATGGTTGCTGCAGTCTTCCGCCGGTTCGCGGTTTGGCGGTCGATGTCGGGCAAAGCGCATGGTCATGATGAGAAGGCCCGCAACATACTCCAGCTAGCGCCCGGTCCGTACGGTCGCTGAACGGATCGGCTACTTCCCGTTAACAATTTCGCATATACCTCGTCACTAACTGGCAACTACGACCTTAGCGAAGCTGTGCGGTAGGAATCGGCGTGGCCATCCTCGCGTACGGTTCGTTGGGGTTTCTCTTGAGCGCAGGCGGGACGAGTCGGAGCAGGCGCCGACTGCAATCGGGGTAGTGATACTTCTCGTCGGCGCAGTGTGGAGCAAGTTTTCAAAGTAGCCCACTACCGCCAGTCCCCGGGTCGCCGAATCCCAACATTTCCCACCTCGAGCAAGCAGCTCTCGCGTTACCGCTGGCATTCGCCAGTCTTTACGGCGGCCGTCCGTATATCAAAACCCAATCACGCTGAGCAGTGCCGACCATCCACGCTCGAGAAGTGAGGTGGCGCAGCGGGTCTGAGTGTCGAGCGTGTCTCGCATTGAGACACCGCGAATGCGCAGCCTGCGTTATATAGTCCGCGATTGCATGGATGGCGTGCCGGCCTACGACGATCCGCCAGCGTCGCAAAGACGTGTGACGCCGGTCGTTCGCGTGCGAACGTTCTGGGTCGTCGTCAGTCCGCAAACCAAAGTCGCGATCACGTGCGCGCTGTATCGCACACCCGACGGTCTCGAACTTCGCGCTGGTCAGGGAGAGCAGGACCAGTTGCTCGTCCAGAAAGTCGTCGGCAATGCATCCGCTGAAGCGTTCGCCGCGGCTTGGCATCGCCTGGCGCAGGCGAAGGGGTATCAAGACGCGCCGCCCGCGCCAGAGCGGCCGTTACGCGCCCGCATTCTCGAGTGGTTGTGGGGCGGGCATGCCGACATCACTCACCGGACGCCCGCGGGCATCGCCGCCATGGTTCATGCCGATGAGCACAGCGTTCGACGCGAATTAAGCGCCATGGTTCAGGCTGGGCTGATTCGAGTCCTGCCGGCAGTGGGCTACGACGCCTACTATCCCGGCGAGGGCAAAGGCTGATCCCGTGGTCCTCGCAGCTTCAGCAACGCGTGGAGCAAGTCGGTTTGGGCCTGCGCCCTCAACGCGAGCCGCGCGTACGCCTCGAAATATGGCATCAGCCGGCTGTCTTTGGCCTGAAGATCAGGTTCGCAAAGACCATGTTGAGCGCGATCACCTGTCGCGAGGGGAAAGGGCGGGCGATGGCCGTCGGCGCGGGGCTGCACCCGCGAAACGTTCTCCGCGCCCTACACGCCGTGCTGAAGCGCGCGGATCTCCGACGGATGCGATTCCATGATCTGCGCCATTCTGCGGCGAGCCTCTTGATCGCGGCCGGTGTCGAACTTGTTGAAGTGTCGATGCTCCTCGGCCACGCCGAGCTGCTCGTGACGGCTGACGTGTACGGGCATTTGCAACAGCAGACTAGAGCCGCTAAACACATGGATGGCGTGCTCAGCGTCGGCTAGGCAGTACGGTTGGCAGTCACCGCCGCGTTTAGCGGCTTGGAAGCCGCTAGAGTCGATCGACTTGTCTGGGAAATCTGGAGCCGGCACTCGGACTCGAACCGAGGACCTGCTGATTACGAATCAGCTGCTCTACCAACTGAGCTACGCCGGCTTTGGGAAACGACCTCCGATCGTAGCACGTACAAAAGAAAAGGCGGGCCCCGGCGGCCCGCCTTCTCCGTGTCCCGCAGGCTCGGGGCTAGTGGTTCATCGGCACCTTCAGCTCGCCGAGCTTCGCAATCATGTCCTCGGCCGACGTCGCCGGCCGCACGGTCTTCTCGATGTAGGCAATCTTGCCGGCCTTGTCGATGTAGAACGTCCAGCGATTGGCCAGCTGGCCGTTCGCCATCAGCACGCCGTACTTGGAGGCCGCTTCCTTGTTGGGATCGGCCAGGAGCGGGAAGTCGGCTTCCTTCTTGTCCACGACCGTCGAAGGCCCGCCGTTGCGGCCCTGCAGCGTCACGCTGGTCGCCTTGGCGAACTTGGTGTTGTCCTCGACGTTGTCCGTGCTGGCCATGAAGTAGGCCACGTCGTACATGCGGATTTTCGAGCCGTTCTCCGCCAGTGACTTGCACTCGATGGTGCAGCCCTGCGTGAACGCCTTGGGGAACCACGCCACGACCACGGCCTTCTTGCCCCTGAAGTCGGACAGCTTGTAGGTCTTGCCGTCGGACGCCTGGAGGGAGAAGTCGGGGGCCATGTCGCCGACCTTCAACTCGACTGCCGGGGCCGGTGCCTGGGCCGTCACACTCACCGCGAGGGCTGCCGCGAGCCCCATCGTCATCAATGCGCGCATCAACGAACCTCCTGGGCCGACGAAGCCCGAAAACCGAGAGTGCCCGAAAAGGGGGGTTGCCCGAAAGCGGGGGGTGGCCAAGCTCCGTAAGTATATAGCCAGGCGTCCTCCGGGCAAGCCCAACGATGCCGGGACGTAGGACCATGACGGTTTACGGTTCCGGCCTGAATCACAGCCGATGCACGAGACCCCCCCGACCACCGTCCGGACAGCGCAACCCCATCGTGGTTCGCGGCGCCCGCACGCATAACCTGAAGAATATCGACGTGTCGATCCCGGCCAATCGCCTGATCGTCGTAACGGGGGTCAGCGGGTCTGGCAAATCGTCGCTGGCCTTCGACACCATCTACGCCGAGGGGCAGCGCCGCTACGTGGAGTCGCTCTCGGCGTATGCCAGGCAGTTCCTGGAGCGCATGGAAAAGCCCGACGTCGATCGCATCGAGGGCATGTGCCCCGCGATCGCGATCCGGCAGAAGAACAGCATCAGGAACCCCCGTTCGACCGTCGGGACGACGACCGAGATCCACGACTACATGCGCCTGCTGTTTGCGCGCGTGGGCCGCACCATCTGCCGGCAGTGCGGCACCGACGTGATCCGCGAGACCGCCGAGATCGTGGCCAGGCGGCTCGAGCGAGCTGCCGAGCAGCACGCGGCTGATGATCGGCTTCGAGGTACCGCTGGTCGCCATGTCCAGTGACAGCGGCGCCACCGAGGACCCCGACACCTTCGATGACGCGGATGCGGCCGGCAACCGCTCCCGCCCGGATTCGGATCCGCGTGGCCCGCACGCTCGATACCCTGCGCCGGCGCGGCTTCGGCCGGCTGCTGATGGACGACAAGGCGGTGGCCTTCGACGAGGTGGATCCGGCCGCGCTGAAGGGCCGTCCCGCGGTCGAGGTGGTCGTAGACCGCGTGAAGGTCGAGGACGGGCTCTTGAGCCGCCTCACCGATTCGGTGGAGACGTCCTACCGTGAGGGGGGCGGCGCTGCGTTCGCGCTCGTGCTGCACGAGGGGGGCGCCACCGAACGGGTGGTGTTCTCCGAGCGCTTCGAGTGCCGCACCTGCGGCATCGGCTACGAGACGCCGCAGCCGCGGCTCTTCTCGTTCAACAATCCGTTCGGCGCCTGTCCGACGTGCAACGGCTTCGGCAACGTGATCGAGCTGGACATGCAGCTCGTGGTCCCCGACGCGTCGAAGAGCCTGACCGGCGGCGCGGTGGAGCCGTGGACCAAGCCGCATTACCGGTCGCACCTGGCCGAGCTGAAGCGCGAAGCCCGGAAGACGAGTCTCCAGGATGGACGTGCCCTGGCACGACCTGAGCGACGCAGAGCGCCAGATGGTCCTGGAGGGCTTCGGGGACTTCGACGGCGTCCGCGGGTTCTTCCGCTGGCTCGAGCGCAAGAAATACAAGGTGCACGTCCGCGTGTTCCTGAGCCGGTATCGCAGCTACCAGGCGTGCCCGGATTGCGGCGGCGCGCGGCTGCGGCGCGAGGCGCGGGACGTCCAGGTGGGAGCGCCGCACCATCGATCAGGTGTCGTCGCTGACCGTCCGCCAGGCGCAGGCCTTCTTCACGGATCTGGCGTTGACCGCGAAGGAAACGGCAGTGGCTGGGAAGGTCCTGCGGGAGATCGAGCGGCGGCTGGGCTTTTTGAGCGACGTCGGCCTGGAGTACCTCACCCTTGACCGGTTGTCCTCGACACTCTCGGGCGGGGAATCGCAGCGCATCAACCTGGCGACGTCGCTCGGGTCGGCGCTCGTGGGCACGCTGTACGTCCTCGACGAGCCCTCGATCGGCCTCCACCCGCGCGACAACCAGCGGCTCATCGACATCCTCTGTCAGCTGCGCGATCAGGGCAACACCGTGCTGGTCGTCGAGCACGACGAGGACATGATCCGCGTGGCGGACCACGTGGTGGATATCGGGCTGGGGGCCGGCGAACAGGGCGGGCGCGTGATCTTCTCCGGCAATTACGCGGATCTGCTCCAGGAGCCGCGATCGCTGACGGCGAAGTACCTGCGACACGAGCTGTCGATTCCAGTGCCACTCTCACGCCGGCCTGGCCTGCCGCAGAAGATCCGCCTCACCGGCGCCACCGAGCACAACCTCAAGGACGTGGACATCCAGATTCCGCTCAATACCATCACGTGCGTGACGGGCGTGAGCGGGTCGGGCAAGTCCACGCTGGTGCACGACGTCCTGTATGCCGCCATCAAGCGCGCAAAGGGCGACTGGGACCGACGCGTGGGCGCCCACCAATCCATCGAGGGCCTGGAGTACATCACCGACGTCGTCCTGGTGGACCAGACGCCCATCGGCCGGACGCCGCGGTCGAATCCCGTGACGTATCTCAAGGCCTTCGATCCGATCAGGGAACTGCTGGCCCTGACCAAGGACGCGCAGTCGCGGGGCCTCTCCGCGAGCCACTTCTCCTTCAACGTGCCGGGCGGCCGCTGCGAGGCGTGCCAGGGCGAAGGGGAGGTGCGAGTCGAGATGCAGTTCCTGGCCGACGTGTTCGTGCCCTGCGAGCACTGCGACGGCAAGCGGTTCAAATCGCAGGTGCTCGACGTCCGCTACAAGGGCAAGAACGTCCACCAGATTCTGGAGATGACGGTTCGAGAGGCGATCGCCTTCTTCAGCGCCTCGCCCAAGGTGCTCCGGCGGCTGCACGTGCTCGACGAGATCGGCTTGGGCTACTTGCGGCTGGGCCAGCCCGCCACGACGCTTTCGGGCGGAGAGGCGCAGCGCATCAAGATTGCCGCGCACCTGGCCTCGAGCGGGGGCGAGCGGGTGCTGTACATCCTGGACGAGCCGACCACGGGGCTGCACTTCGACGACATCGCCAAGCTGCTGGCGGCGTTTCGCAAGCTGGTCGAGGCCGGACACACGCTGGTGGTGATCGAGCACAACCTCGACGTGGTCAAGACCGCGGACTATGTCATCGACCTGGGCCCGGAAGGCGGCGAGGGCGGCGGCGAGGTGGTGGTAACGGGCACGCCCGAACAGATCGCCGCCAACGAAGAATCGCACACGGGGCGTGCGCTCCGCCCCGTGCTCGTGAACGGGCGTACGCCGGTTGGCGCGAACGACTAGCGGGCGCGCGGCGTCTGCCGCGCGGATTCTACGAACGGCCCACGCTCGCCGTGGCCGAAGATCTGATCGGCAAGGTGCTGGTGCACCACACCGCCGCGGGCACGCGCGTGGCTGGCGCGATCGTCGAGGTCGAGGCGTACATCGGGGAATCGGATCCGGCGTGTCACGCCGCGCCGGGACCCACGCGGAGGAACGCGCCGCTGTACGGCCCGCCCGGCCTGGCGTACGTCTACCTGAATTACGGCGTGCACTACCTCCTGAACGCGGTGACCGAAGGCGAAGGCCATCCGGCCGCGGTCCTGATCCGGGCGATGACGCCGCTCGAAGGCCTGTCGGTCATGCGCCGGCGCCGCGAGGTGGGCCCCGATACCGCGCCGGACGCGCTGGCCCGCGGTCCGGGCAACCTGGCCAGGGCACTGGGAGTGTCGCTGCGCCACAACCGCAGCGACCTGGTCGAGAGCACGTTGACGATCGAGGATCACGGGCTGCAGCTGGGGCGCGTGGCGTGGGGCCCGCGCATCGGCATCCGCGTGGGTGTGGACCGCCCGTGGCGGTGCTTCGTGGCCGGGCATCCGGCAGTCTCTGGACCACGGGGTGGTACCATCAGGAGTTGAGCACGACACCATCCATGGGACAGACACTTCTTCGAAAGGTGTGGGATCTCCACACCGTGCGCCAGCTGCCGACCGGGCAGACGCAGCTTTTCATCGGCCTGCACCTGATCCACGAGGTCACCACGCCGCAGGCCTTCGACGCGCTGCGCGCCAACGGATGGACGGTGGCGTTTCCTGAGCGCACGTTCGGCACCGTGGACCACATCATCCCGACCCGCGAGCGGCAGCGGCCGTTCCTGGACGTGATGGCCGAAGACATGATGGCGTCGCTCGAGCGCAACTGCCGCGAGTTCGGGCTGCGCCTGGCCGGGCTGGACGACGAGCGGCAGGGCATCGTGCACGTGATCGGGCCGGAACTGGGGCTCACGCAGCCGGGGATGACGATCGCCTGCGGCGACAGCCACACCTCGACGCACGGCGCGTTCGGGTCGGTGGCGTTCGGCATCGGCACGTCGCAGGTGCGCGATGTGCTGGCCTCGCAGTGCCTGGCGATCGAGCCGCTGAAGGTGCGGCGGATTCGAGTCACGGGGACGCTTCCGCGCGGCGTCTACGCAAAGGATGTGATCCTCACCATCATCCAGCGCCTGGGCGTGCGGGGCGGCACGGGGTTCGCCTACGAGTACGCGGGCGATACCGTGGACCGCATGTCGATGGACGAGCGCATGACGATGTGCAACATGTCCATCGAGGGGGGCGCGCGTGTGGGCTATGTGAACCCGGACGCCACGACGATCGAGTATCTGCGGGGCCGGCCCTTCGCCCCGGCGGCCGATCGGTTCGAGGAGATGGCGAAGTGGTGGCGCTCGATGGCGTCGGACGCCGACGCCGTGTTCGATGACGAGGTGGAAGTGCGCGCGGAGGAGCTGACGCCGGTTGTCACCTGGGGCGTGAACCCGGGCCAGTCGATCGGCGTGGACGGTCGCGTGCCGTCGGGTGCCGCCGCGGGCGCGGACGCCGAGGCGACCGCCGACGCGTTGAAATACATGGGACTCACGCCCGGCCAGCCTATCGCCGGCATGAAGGTGGACGTGGCGTTCGTGGGGTCGTGCACCAACTCGCGCCTGTCCGACCTGCGTGAAGCCGCCAGGATCGTCAAGGGCAGGCGCGTGGCCAGGCACGTGAAGGCGCTGGTCGTGCCGGGCTCGGCATCGGTCAGCCGCGCGGCGGAGCGCGAGGGCATCGCCGACATCTTTCGCGAGGCCGGCTTCGAGTGGCGCGGCGCCGGATGTTCGATGTGCCTGGGCATGAACCCCGACAAGCTGGAGGGCAGCCAGGTGTGCGCCGCGTCGTCGAATCGCAACTTCAAGGGGCGGCAGGGAAGCCCCACCGGCCGCACCCTGCTGATGAGCCCGGCGATGGTGGCCGCGGCGGCCGTGTCGGGTGAGGTCACCGACGTGCGGGAGTTGATGTGATCCGCCGCATCTCACGCATCGAAGGCCGGGCGCTTCCGCTGCCTGGCAACGACATCGACACCGATCGCATCATCCCGGCGCGGTTCCTGCGCAGCGTCTCGTTCGACGGGATGGAACAGCACGTCTTCGAGGACGAGCGCAAGGCCGGCGGCTATCGCGGCACCAACCGCCCGCATCCGTTCGACGATCCGCGCTATGCCGGCGCGTCGGTGATGGTGGTCGAGGAGAACTTCGGGTGCGGCTCGTCGCGCGAGCACGCGCCGCAGGCGATCCAGCGGTGGGGGATCCAGGCCCTCGTGGGGGAGTCCTTCGCCGAGATCTTCTTCGGCAACTCGGTGATGATCGGCCTCCCGTGCGTGACCGCCGCGCCGTCCGACTTAAAGGAGATCTTCGCGCGTATCGCAGCCAATCCGCAGGCCACGATGGTGGTGGACGTCGAACAGGGTACCTGCACGATTGGGGAGTTCTCGTGCAAGGTCGGGATGCCGGCCAAGAGCCGCGAGGCGTTCCTCACCGGTGCCTGGGATACCACAGGAATGCTGCTCGACCGTTTCGACGAGGTGCGTGCAACCTCGGCGCGCCTGCCGTACCAGCTCTTCGCTTTCGGCTCTTTCCGATCCTCTTCGACGGCCTGAAGAAACGCCGTCGCGGCATGCGATCGTTCTCCGCCTCTCCGAAACACCATGCGCACCTGGCGGCGCAGCCGAATCTCGGGCATGGCCAGCGCCACCAGTTCGCCGCGCGTGATCTCCAGCTCGGCGCACCGGCGCGGCAGCAGCGCGACGCCCAGCTGCATCCCGACGGCCCGTTTGATCCCTTCCAGGCTGGGCAGCGACACCAGGATGTTGGCGGGTATCTGCTGCTGCTCGAAGAGCCGGAGCACGCGGTCGCGCATGTGCGACGGATCGTTGTGCGCGATCACGGTCTGTCGCGCGCACTCGGACAGCGTCACTTCCTTGCTGGCGGCGAGCGGATGGGCCGGGTGCACCAGCATCACCAGCTCGTCGGTTCCGAGCGTGATCGACGCCAGCCTGGGCTCGGCGGGTTGAAAGGTCAGCACGCCGAAGTCCAGGGTGCCGTGAGTCACCTCGGCGCCGATCTGGCGCGCCGGTATCCGCCGCACGTCCATGTGCACGAGGGGGTGTTGTTTTCTGAACCGGTCGATCAGGGGCAGCACCACGTGGACCGATGCCTCGTTGGCGCCGATGAGCACGCGTCCCCGGCGCAAATCGCGGAGGTCCCGGACGGCGCTTTCGGCCTCGTCGGACAGCCTCAGCAGCCGCTCCGCGTAGTCACGGAGCAGGCGCCCGGCGTCGGTCAGGCGGGCGTCTTTGGTCGCCCGATCGAAGAGCCGCTCGCCGACGCTCTCCTCGAGCCGCCGGACGGCCTGGCTCACGGCGGGCTGGGTGCGATGCAGCTTGGTGGCGGCCCTGGAGAAGCTGCGTTCGGCAGCTACGCGCAGAAACACCCGCAATTCAGCCAGTTCCATGCCGCTCTTTCGACTCAGGCGGGGGTGCAACCTGATAAGCAATCATGATTCAAAAAGAATAATTATCATTTTGACATTATCAGGGCTGGTCGCGTCTACTGGCTTACGGGGGGCCGTCTTTCCAGGGGGTCCGATGGACACACAGCACGTACGGATCTTCGACACGACGCTGCGCGACGGCGAGCAATCGCCGGGGTTTTCGTTGACCCGCCGAAAAGCTCCAGCTGGCCCGTCAACTCGATGCCCTTGGGGTGGACATCATCGAGGCCGGTTTCCCGATTGCGTCGACTGCTGATGCCGAAGCCGTGCGAAAGATTGCCACGGAGATCCGGAGGCCGGTGGTGGCCTGCCTGGCCCGGTGCCATCGAGCGGACCTCGAGCGTGCCGCGTGGGCCATCGAACCGGCCGCGCAGGGGCGCATCCACACGTTCATCGCCACGTCCGACCTGCACCTGCAGGCCAAGCTGAGGATGTCGCGCGACCAGTGTCTCGAAACGGCCGTCGATGCCGTGCGCTTCGCCCGCCAGCACACCGCGGACGTGGAGTTCTCGGCCGAGGACGCGACGCGCAGCGACATGGACTTCCTGTGCCGCGTCATCGAGGCCACGATCAAGGCCGGCGCCACGACGATCAACTTGCCGGATACGGTCGGGTATCTGACGCCGGATGAAACCCGCGACTTCTTCCGCACCATCCGTTCGCGCGTGCCGCACGGCGACGACGTGATCTTCAGCACGCACTGTCACGACGACCTGGGCCTGGCCGTGGCCAACTCGATCGCGGCCGTCGAAGGCGGCGCCCGTCAGGTCGAGTGCACCGTCAACGGCATCGGCGAACGCGCGGGCAACGCGTCGCTCGAAGAAGTGGTGATGGCGTTTCACGTCCGGGCCGATCGGCTGCCGTACTCCACCTCCGTCGAAACGCGGCAGCTGTACCCGTCCAGCGAGATGCTGACGGCGCTGACCGGTCAGGGCGTGCAGGTCAACAAGGCCGTGGTCGGCCGCAACGCCTTTTCGCACGAGGCCGGCATCCACCAGGACGGCATGTTGAAAGACCGCCGCACCTACGAGATCATGCGCGCCGAGGACGTGGGGGCGCCGTGGAACCCGCTGGTGCTGGGCAAGCACTCGGGTCGCCACGCGGTGCAGCGCCGCTGCGCCGACCTTGGGTTCACGCTCGAGGGCGACGAACTGTTCGCCGTCTACCGGGCGCTGATGAGCATCGCCGACGATCGGAAGATCCTGACCGACGCCGATATCCACGAGGTCGTGGTTTCGGTCCGCACCGTTCGCGCCTCCTGAACTACGCGCCGCTGCGCGGGCGTTCGATCGGCACGCGAATGGTCTGCGCGCGGCCCTCGCGCACGATGCCCAATGCGATCGTGGATCCAACCGGCGCGTCCTGAATCATCCGGGACAGGTGGCCGGTGTCGGCGATCGCCACGCCGTTGACCGTCCGGAGGACGTCGCCAGGCCGGATGCCGGCGCGGAAAGCCGAGGCAGCACGTCCCATCCGCGTCACCACGAGGCCATCGGTGCCAGTGACGCCGAGGTCCCGGGCCAGTTGCGGTGTCAGGGGACGGATCTCCACGTAGCCGATGTCTCCCCGCCGCACTTCGCCGTACTTCTGCAGGTCGGCCATCACGCGCCGCGCCAGGTTGCTGGACACGGCGAACCCGATGCCCTGATAGCCGCCGCTCTGGCTGAAGATGACCGTGTTGATGCCGACCAGCTCCCCGCGGGCGTTCACGAGCGCGCCCCCCGAATTGCCAGGGTTGATCGCGGCATCGGTCTGCACGAAATCCTCGTAGGCCTGGATGCCCAGGTTGGTGCGGCCGATCGCGGAGACGATGCCGAGCGAGACACTCTGGTTCAACTGATACGGGTTGCCGATCGCCAGCACCCACTCGGCCACTTTGAGCGCCGACGAATCGCCCCACGGAATCGTAGGCAGGTTGCGCGCATCCACCTTGAGCAGCGCGAGGTCGGTGGCCGGATCCACACCGATCACGCCCGCGGCCAGTTCCCGCTTGTCGGCGCCGATCGACACGCGAACCGCCAGATCCTGCAGGCTGATGCGCCGCTGATCGCCGGTCACCACGTGGTTGTTCGTGAGGATGAACCCATCGGGGCTGACCACGACCCCGGAGCCCAGGCTGCTCTCGACGCGGCCGCCCGAGCCGAAGATGTCCTCGTCGCCGAAGAAGAAGGCATCGAAGGGGGTGGGCTGCCGTCGCACCAGCTGCTGCGACGAGATATTGGCGACGGCCGGTACGGTGCGATCGGCGACCCGAGTGAAGTCGGGCAGCGTAGCGCCCGCCGGCAGCGGCCCGGGCGTGGTGACGGCGGGCTGGCGCGCCGCCCGCTGCTGCGCGTCTTCGACCGCGGGCGGGTCCGGCGCCGGGTCGCCGGCGTCCGAGAACACACGGCCTGCGGCGAACCCCAGGGCCAGAATCACGATGAGCGGGAGCAGGCGACTCACGCGAACCTCTCCTTCAGGTGACGTCTATGCGGCGGTTGGCAGTGCCGCCGGCCTTCGGGCAGGTCACGGTCAACACGCCGTCGCGCATCACCGCCGAGATCGAGTCGGGGTCGATGGGCAGCGGCATCTCGAACCGTCGCGCGAACTCGCCGTGGCCGCGTTCCAGTCGATGGTACTGCTCGCACGACCCGGGCCGCTCGCGCCGCATGCCTGCCAGCGTCACCGAATGCTCGGTGGCCTGCACCGTGACGTCGGATTCGAGAACGCCCGCCAGTTCGGCTGTGAGCACGTAGGCCTGCGCCGTCTCGTGGAGATCGACGGACGGTTGCCAGCCAGCCGGTCCCGGCGCGAAACGGTCGAGACGCTGCTGAATAGCGAGGAGGTCGCGCAGCGGATCCCAACGGGCAAACGCCACAATCGGCATCGTAGCACGGCGTTGGGGCGGTCCGGGTGACGCGGACCGCTGTGCTACGATCGTCAGGTTCCCTCAACGACAAAAGATGGCATCGATACAAGCGACGCGCCTCAAGAAGGGCATGCTGGTCAAAATGGAGCAGGACCTGTTCCGCGTCCTCGAGCTCCAGCACGTGACGCCGGGTAACCTGCGCGGGTTCGTCCGCGTGAAGTTCCGCAACATCCGCAACGGCTCGCTGAGCGACCAGAAGCTGCGGTCGGAGGATACCGTCGAACGGGCGACCCTCGACGAGAAGGAGATGCAGTATCTCTACCTCGACGGCGACGCCTACTACTTCATGGACACGGTGTCGTTCGAGCAGACACACATCAGCAGCGAAGCCCTGGGCGAGTCGGTCAACTACCTCAAGCCGGAGATGACCATCCAGGTCGAGTTCTACGGCACCGAGCCGGTGGGCATCGAGCTGCCGGCGACGGTGGACCTCAAGGTCGTGGAAACCACTCCCGGCATCAACCGGGCGACCGCGAGCGCACAGGTGAAGCCGGCCACGCTCGAGACGGGTCTCGTGGTCCAGGTGCCGCCCTTCGTGAACAGTGGCGACATGATCCGGGTCAGCACCGAAACCGGCGAGTACCCGTCGCGGGCCTGATCGCGCCGGCAGAGGTCGAGCCGCCATGGACGTCGTTCGACAACCAACCCAGGGCTGGATAGAAGTCATCGTCGGCTGCATGTTCAGCGGAAAGAGCGAGGAGCTCATCCGCCGCCTGCGGCGCGCGCAGATCGCCCGCCAGCGCGTCCAGATCTTCAAGCCGATCATCGACACCCGGTTCGCGGACGATCACATCGTGTCGCACAGCGACATGCGCATCCCGTCGCAGGCTGTGGCCACCTCCCGTATGCTGCTCGAGAAAGTGGCAGGCGACGCCGAGGTGGTCGGCATCGACGAAGGGCAGTTCTTCGACCTCGAGCTGCCGATGGTGGTCAATACGATCGCCGATCGCGGCACGCGCGTGATCGTGGCGGGCCTGGATCAGGACTACCTGGGGAAGCCGTTCGAGCCGATGCCGCAGTTGCTGGCCATCGCCGAGTACATCACCAAGACCCACGCGATCTGCATGGTGTGCGGCAACCCAGCCAGCCATACCCAGCGCCTCGTGGCCAGCGGCGACCGCGTGCTCGTGGGCTCCCAGGGCCTCTACGAAGCGCGCTGCCGCACCTGCTTCGATCCCTTCCTGGCCGGGGCGCCCGAAACGCCGCCCGCCCGCGCAGAGGCATAGCAGCCCGTGCCGGCCGACGACGTGGTGGGGCTGGTCAGGTGGCTGGCCCCGCGTCTGTCGATCGTCTTCGGCATCGGGTTCCTGGGCGCCAATCTCTGGGTGGCGTGGCAGCTCCTGGCGTACCGGCGCCGGCGGCGGTCGGCGCTGCTCGTCTGGGAGGCCGCCAAACCGCGCTACTACGGCCTCAACCTGGGCCTGGGCGCGATGTTCGGCGTGCTGCTGGCGCTGGACGTCTTCGTGCTTCGCCGGCCGCTGGCGCAGCTCTTCGGCGAAGTGATGATGTGCGCTTACTACGGCTACGCCTTCCCGATGAGCATACGCATCGCGCGCGGCTTCTACGGCGACGGGATCTGGGCCGACACCGGCTTCATGCCCTGGACGCAGATCTCGGCGGTGTCGTGGAAGGAGGAGCCCAGCGTGACCCTGATCCTGGTGTCGCGCGTCCGCAGCATCGCCCGCCACCTGACCGTGCCGGGGCCGCTCTATGGCCAGGTCCGGCGGCTGCTGCGGGACCGGATCGCGGCCCACGACATCCAGATTGGCGGGGCGGGGCTGGACCTGGGGATCCGGGACGAGCGAGACGCAGTTTAGAATCCTGAGAGTGGGCCCATTCCGGGCTCATCCGGGGGTCGGAACTGCGCACCCCTGCACAACCGGCGGCAAAGGACCGATAGGCTCACATATGGCAGCACGACCAACCTGGAAGGGCTACCTCAAGGTCAGCCTGGTCACGATCCCCGTGAAGGTGTTCCCGGCCACCGAATCGGCCGCGAGCATCGCCTTCAACCAGCTCCACCGCGAATGCAACACGCGCATCCAGATGAAGAAGTGGTGCCCGACCTGCGACCGCGAGGTGCCCAACAACGAGATCGTCAAGGGCTACGAGCACGCGAAAGGCAACTACGTGGTGATGGAGGAAGAGGACATCGCCAAGGTTCGGGTCGAATCCACCAAGGTTATCGATCTGGCCCAGTTCGCCGACGAATCCGAGATCGATCCCATCTACGTGGATCGCGCCTACTACCTGGCGCCCGACGGGCCGATGGCCGCCCAGTCGTTCGCGGTGATGCGCGAGGGAATGGCCGGCAAGGCCGGCATCGGCAAGGTGGCGCTCTACGGCCGCGAATACCTCGTGGCGGTGCGCCCCAAGAAGAAGGGCCTCGTGATGTACACGCTCCACCACGACGCCGAGATCCGTGCGATCGAGCAAATCGAGGAGCTGGACTCGGTGCCGAGCAAGGTGAAGCCCGAGGAGATGAAGCTGGCCAAGCAGGTCATTGGCACCTTCGAGTCGGAGTTGAACCTGAAGGATTACACCGACGAGTACAAGGAAGGCCTGCGCAAGATCATCGAGGCGAAGATCGCCGGCGAGGAGATCGTGACGCCGGAAATCGAGGAGCCGCCGAAGGTCGTGGACCTGATGGAAGCGCTGCGCCGCAGCCTGAATACGGTGAGCGCCGAGAAGAAGAAGCCCGCCAAGGTGGTGAGCGTCAAGGCCGCCAAGGCCAAGGCGGCGAACGGCGCCCGCAAGCGCAAAGTCTTGCGCTACGTCTTCTGCGCCAACCGCTGGCGCTCGGCCAGGATCAAGGCCGGTACTCGGCCGAGCGCTTCCACACGCGGTTCGACATCCCCGTGAGCTGCACGGCCTTGAGGCCGTAATAGAGGAACCACGCGCCCAGCAGGGTCACGATGGTGTAGCGCAGCGCGGTCACGCCATCCTCGCCAAGCCGCGGTGTCAGCCCGCCGAAGAGGCTGTACAGGACCACGCCGGCCGCGGCCAGCAGCGGGCCGGTCACGGTGCGGACGCCCCACGACGCCACGCGCGATTCCTTTTCCATCAGGGAGCCGACAATCTGCAGCCGGTCCACCGACGCCTTGACGCGGGCGATGTCCGGAGCCAGCAGCACGTCGCGCAGCGAGACCTGGGCCCGGCACGCGGCCGCGACACGTTGTTCGCCACGCCACCAGGACGGCCCGTTGACGCGGACGGTATGCTGGGGAAAGCGCTGGGCCACATGCGCCTTGAGCCGCGCCAGGGACTCCTCGGAATACTCCCCCCAGGTGGACACGGTGTCGATGTCGATCCGCCGCTTCGCGGGGATGAGCACCAGCTCGTGCAGGTCGCCGGAGGCGGCGTCCTGGACGTAGGCGGCGACGTGGGGCGCAATGCCTTCGTGCAGCATCGCTTCGTGGTCGAGGCATGGGAGCGTGGGCACCGGAGGCGGGGGCTCCAGGGCCAGGCGATAGCGTTTGATCGAGAGCACCGGGCCGAAGGCTCGCAGCGCTTCGAGCGCGTCGGCCGACTGGCGCGCGGCGTCCTGGCCGGCCATGCGCGTCGCTACCAGCCCCAGATGCCGAGGCCGGAGGCCGTGGGGTCGCGGAGCCAGTCGGGCGGCGTCAGCCACACGAAGGCCAGGATGGCCACGACCCACAGATCGTAGGGAATGGTCGTCCGCTCGTCCCGCCAGAAGAACGCGCGCGAGAACGCGGCCGTGAGCGCGTTGGGGCCGTTGGGGATGGGCCGATTGTTGAGCGCGAGAAAGGTGTAGTGGATGCGGTTGTGGACGGTGACGATCGAGAGGATCAGGATCACCCACATCACGCCGGCCATGCGATCGGTGAACGCGCCGATCATGAACAGCACGATGCGCTCGGGCCGCTCCATGAACCCCACCTTGCACTTCTCGATCAGCGACTCGGCGCGCGCCCGTGTGTAGCTGATCATGATTGTGAACATCATCGCCAGGGCGGTGATCATCACGTAGTCGGTGCGGCGCAGGTCGGCGTAGAGATAGATGAGGCCCAGGAACAGCGCGATGTCGGAGAAGCGGTCGAGCGTAGAGTCCCAGAAGGCGCCGAACTGCGAGACGGTGTTGGTGATGTGCGCGACCTTGCCGTCGATGAAGTCGAAGATGTTGGCGACGATCATGATCACGCCCGCCAGCAGGAACCGATCGAGGCCGAGCGCGACCGCCGCGCCGACGTTGATCAGCAGGCCGATGAGCGTGAGCGTGTTCGGGTGGATGCGAAGGGCAACGCTGACCGCGATAATGGCCCTGATAGGGACCATGCATACCGTGCCGATGAGGCCGGTGACGGTCATCTGGCGCCGGTGTCCAACGGTCCGATCGTCTTTCGCAAACTCGTCATACTAGCCCATGGCCGTCGAAGACCTCAAGGAACAGATCGCGCGGTTGCCGGAGCAGCCGGGCGTGTATCTGTGGGCGAACGCGGCCGGCCAGACGCTGTACGTCGGCAAAGCCCGCTCGCTGCGCGACCGCGTCCGCAGCTATCTCGGCGCATGGGGCACGAGCCCGCGGCACGACGCGCTGCTGACCGAGATCACGGCCCTGGACGTGATCGTCACCGACTCGGTGATGGAGGCGCTGGCGCTCGAGAACAACCTGATCAAGCAGCGCACGCCTCGGTACAACATCCTGCTGCGCGACGACAAGAACTATCCGTACCTGCGTCTCACGACCAGCGAGGCGTATCCCCGTGTGCTGGTGGCGCGCAGCGTCGAGGATGGAAGCGGGGATTTCTACGCCGGTCCATTCCTGCCCGCCAAGCTGGCCCGGCGCGCGATGGCGCTCTCGCACAAGGTGTTCGGCATCCGTTCCTGCAACGAGGTGATCACCGGGCAGCGCGCACGGCCCTGCCTGGAGTACGACATCGGCCGCTGCATCGCGCCCTGCGTCGCGGAGATCTGCACCGAGTCGAGCTACGCGGTTGCGGTCACGAACACGCGAATGCTGTTCGAGGGGCGGGCCGACGAGCTGGCGGTGCGATTGCGCCACCGGATGACCGAGGCCGCGACTGCGGAGCGATTCGAGGAGGCGGCGCAACATCGTGACGCCATGCGTACGGTGCAGGCCCTCGCGGAGCGGCAGCAGAAAGTCGCGACCGCCCGGCTGGTGGAGCGCGACGTGTTCGGGGTCAAGGTCGGGCCGAGCGGATCGGTGGCGCAGATCTTCGCGGTCCGCGACGGACGGGTGGTGGAGCGCCTGGAGCTGGTGGCCGACGCCGACGCGCTGCCGTCGGGCGAAGAGGATGTCGTGTCGGCCGCCATCACTCAGTTCTATGCCGGGCGCGTGCCGCCCGCGGAGCTGGACCTGCCGGTGGAGATCGACGAGCAACCGACAGTGGAGGAGTGGCTGTCGGCTCTGGCGGGGCGGCGGGTTCGCGTGTCCACGCCCCAGCGCGGGGACCGCCGTGCCATGGTCGAGCTGGCGACGCGCAACGCGGAGCTCTCGTACCGCACACGGTTCAACGAGAACACGGCCGCCCACTTCGAGGCGCTGGAGACGCTGCGAAGCGTGCTTGGGTCTGCCTGCGCTGCCGCGCCGCATCGAGTGCTTCGACATCTCCACGATTCAGGGCAGCGAGACCGTGGCGGCGCTGGTCGTCTGCGAGGACGGCCGCATGAAGCGGTCCGAGTACCGGAAGTTCCGGGTCAGGACGCGTGAGCACGAGGGCTCGGACGACTTCGCGGCCATGCGCGAGGTGGTGCACAGGCGATATCGCGCCGCGCTGGAGAGGGGTGGACCCTTTCCGGACCTGATCCTGATCGACGGTGGGTTGGGCCAGGTCACGGCGGCGTACGAGGCGCTGGAAGCGATTGGACTGTCGAACCTGGTGGCCGTGGGCATCGCGAAACGCGAGGAGCTGCTGATCCTCCGGGATCGCGCGGAGCCGGTGGCGCTCGATCGAACGGATCCCGCCCTGCACCTGGTGCAGCGCATCCGCGACGAGGCCCACCGGTTTGCGGTGACGTTTCACCGCAAGGCACGCTCGATGCGCGACCTGCGCTCGGAGCTCGACGACGTGCCCGGCATCGGCCCGCGCCGCCGCCGGACGCTGTTGACGCGCTTTGGCAGCCTGGCGGGCGTGCGCCGCGCGACGCGTGAAGAACTGACGCCGGTGGTCGGCCCCAAGGTCGCGGCCGCAGTAATCGAGTACTTCGCGCGACGGTAGCGGACTGTCGGTGATGTTGGTCGTTAGTCGTTAGTCGTTGGTCGTTGCGAGCGCCGAACGTGGTACCCTCGACGGTCACTGTGAGCGAGCGGAAACCACGAGTGGTCTCGGGCATGCGCCCGACGGGCCGGCTGCACCTGGGTCACCTGATGGGCGCGTTGAAGAACTGGACGACCCTTCAGGATCGCTACGACTGCTTCTACTTCGTCGCCGACTGGCACGCCCTGACGAGTGAGTACGCGAGCACCGGGGACCTGACAGCCAACGCGCTCGACAACGTGACGGACTGGCTGGCGGCCGGGCTCGACCCCGCGCGCAGCACCCTCTTCGTGCAGTCGCTCGTGCCCGAGCACGCGGAGCTGTACCTGCTGTTGCAGATGGTCGTCCCCATTCCGTGGCTGGAGCGCGTTCCCACCTACAAGGAGCAGCAGGAGCAGCTGACCGAGAAGGATCTGTCGACGCTCGGGTTTCTGGGCTACCCCCTGCTGCAGACGGCCGACGTGGCGCTGTACGACGCCCGGTTCGTGCCGGTCGGGGACGACCAGGTGCCGCATCTCGAGCTGGCGCGCGAGGCCGTGCGCCGGTTCAACAACTTCTACGGTGAGGTGCTGGAGGAGCCGCAGCCGCTGCTCACGCCGGTGTCGAGGCTGCCCGGGCTCGACAACCGCAAGATGAGCAAGAGCTACGGCAACGCGATCGACCTGTCCGACGACGAGGAGACCGTCGTGAAGAAGGTCCGTCAGATGTACACGGATCCGAAGCGCATCCGGGCCGACATCCCGGGCACGGTGGAGGGCAACCCCGTGTTCACGTACCATGACGCCTTCAATCCCGACGAGGCGGAAGTGGAGGACCTGAAGACACGCTACCGCGCGGGGAAGGTGGGCGACGTCGAGGTGAAAACCAAGCTGGCCCGGGCCGTCAACGCGACGCTGGCGCCGCTGCGCGAACGGCGCCGCGAGGTGCTGGCGCGTCCGGATTATGTAAAGGACGTGCTGGCGGACGGCTCGCGGCGGGCGCGCACGCAGGCGCAGATCACCATGGAGCGGGTGCGCGACGCCGTGCACCTGCGCTATTGAGCCTCACCATGCACGACGTGCACGAGGACTTTGAAAGCTCGCCCGACGCGTACCAGGTGAAGCTGGACGCGTTCGAGGGCCCGCTCGATCTCCTGCTGTATCTGATCCGCAAGAACGAGCTGAACATCTACGACATCCCGATCTCGCTCATCACCGAGCAGTACCTGCACTACATCGAGTTGATGCAGGAGCTGAATCTCGACGTCGCGGGTGAGTTCCTGGTGATGGCTGCCACGCTGATCCACGTCAAGTCGCGAATGCTGCTGCCGCGCCCGGAGCCGTTGCTCGACGACGATGGCACCGAGGAAGACCCGCGCGAGGCGCTGGTGCGGCGGCTGCTGGAACACCAGAAGTTCCGCGCCGCGGCTGAACAGCTGCGCGAGCGCGAGATGCTGCGCGCGGCGCAGTACGGCCGGCCCGACGAGCGGGTGGCGCAGGTCGCCGGAGAGGACTACGAGCCCGAGCTGGAAGTGGACCTCTTCAGTCTGATGGCGGCGTTTCGCGGCGTGCTGGAGCGCGCGTCGCGGCGTCCGCCGATGGTCATCCCGCCAGAGCAGATTTCGATCGAGCTGCGGATGACGCAGCTGCTTGCCCGGCTGTCGGAAACCGAGGCCTGCGGATTCGAGGAGCTGTTTGCCGACGGAGACGGCTCCCGGCCATTCATGATCGTGACGTTCCTGGCGCTGCTGGAGATGATTCGGCTGAAGCAGGTGCGGGTGTTTCAGCCCGCGGGCACGGGCGTGATTCGCGTGTACAAGCGCGTGCGGCCCGCCGACGCGCCGCAGCCAATCGGAGACGTGCGGCTTTCGTGAGCACGGACGGAGAGACGATGTCAGACCACGACGAAGACCTGTCGGCCCCTGAAGAGCCCGCGGCGACGGCTGCCGATGATCTGCTGGCGTCCGAGCCGGCACGGACGCCGGCGGCCGAGGTGAGAGCCACGGTGGAAGCGCTGATTTTTGCATCGCCCGAGCCGATCACGCCGCGCAGGCTGTGCCGGATCCTGGCCGAGGAGCCCAAGGAAGACGTGCTGGCGGCGGTGGAATCGCTGCGCGCCGACTACGAGAACCGCCCGGGCCTGCAGTTGGTGGAAGTGGCCGGCGGCTACCAGATCGTGACGCGCCCCCAGCTGCAGCAGTGGGTGCAGCGGTTGTTTCACGAGCGCTCGGCGCAGAAGCTGACAGTGGCCGGACTTGAGACGTTGGCCGTCATCGCCTACAAACAGCCCATCACCGCGCTCGAGATCGGCGAGATTCGCGGCGTCAACACGGCGGGCGTCCTGTCCACGCTGCTCGAGCGCCACCTGATCAAGATCGTCGGCCGCAAGAACGTGGTGGGCCGGCCGTTCATGTACTCGACGACCAAGGAGTTTCTGATCCGCTTCGGACTCAAGGACCTGGGCGATCTGCCCCGGATCGAGGACATGGCCGAAGCGCTGGGCTTCGACCCGCCCGGCGGCCTCATCGAGCAGACGCCGCGCGAGGACGTCCTGCCGCTGGACGAGGGCGACGTCGAGGCCGAGCTGTCGGAGGACGACTCGCCAAAGCCTGTAGTGTCCTGATCTCGGCGCCGGTCAGCTCACGCCACGCACCCAACGGCAGGCGTCCTCCGGTCAGCGGTCCGATCCCGGTACGAGCCAGGGATCGCACCGGATGCCCGACGGCCTCGCACATCCTGCGCACCTGGCGGTTACGCCCTTCTCGAATCGTCAGCCGCAGCGTCGCGTACCGGCCGTCGCGGGCAGCGTTCGTCACGCTGGCATCGGCGGGCAAGGTGCGCACGCCGTCGAGCGGAATCCCATCGCGCAGACGGCGCAGCGCGGCTTGGTCGGGTACGCCCGCAACCGTGGCGCGATAGGTGCGCTCCACGCCGTGGCGCGGATGGGTGAGCTTGGCGGCGAGATCGCCGTCGTTGGTCAGAAGCAGCAGGCCTTCGGTGTCGTAATCGAGCCGGCCGACCGGGTACACGTCCTCACGCACGCCCTGGAGCAGGTCGATCACGGTCGCGCGGCGCTGCGGATCCGAGCGGGTGGACACGTAACCGGTCGGCTTGTTGAGCAGGATGTAGCGCTTGCTCTCGGCGCCCTTCAGGCGCCGCCCGTCCACGCGGATGTCGTCGGTTTCGGCGTCGGCCTTGGTGCCCAGCTCGCGAACGGTCGAGCCGTTCACCGAGACGCGGCCCTCGGTGATCAGCGTCTCGGCCGCGCGCCTCGAGGCCACGCCCGCCTGCGACAGGATCTTCTGGAGCCTCTGCTGCATTCCGTCTATCCTAAGGCCGCACTGGACATACAGGAGGCCCGATGACTCGACGATTAGTGATCCTGGGACTTGCGGCCGTTGCCGCCATCGCCGTTTCGGCGGACCGCGCCGGTGCGCAGGCCAATCCGGCGGGCGCGGCCGTCCAGCCGATCAAACCCACCGATATCAAATGGGTACGTAACGCGGCGGGCACGCAGGAGCGCGCCGTGCTATTCGGCGACCCCTCCAAGGCCGAGCCCTATGTGGCCCGCATCAAGTGGCTGCCCGGCAACATGAGCCGGCCGCACTTCCATCCCAACGACCGGCATTTCGTGGTGATCTCCGGGACGTGGTGGCTGGGCTCGGGCGAGAAGTACGACCCGAATTCGACTGTGGCCGCCGGGCCGGGGACCTACGTCTATCACAAGGCCAAAGGCATCCACTACGACGGGGCCAAGACTGAAGAAGTGGTGATTCAGGTCTGGGGGATGGGGCCGGATCAGTCGACCGCGGCGGAAGTGAAGTAGAGGACCGAAGTCTCCGGTCTCCAGTCTTCGGTCTCCAGTCCTGCTCTGGTTCTGCAATGAGCGCCACCCGCACTTGGATTCTCGTGGGGCTTCTAGCCGCAGCGTCAGCGCCTGGCCTCGCTCAAGAGCCCGTGCCGGAGGTGGGCGGTCCGTTCGCACGGCCGCCCATGGTCAATGCGCCGTTTTCGGCGGACGCGACGACGACCATTCGACAAACGCGCCACGCCGCCGGACTACTCAATCGGGCTGCCTGAGAACGACGGGGCCGTGCAATTTCAGTTTTCCCCACCTGACCGACGACCGAAGACCGACGACTGAAGACCGAGGCAGCCGTCTCTTGCTACCGGCCCAACAGATCCGCCCAAAACGCGATCAGGCGGCCGGCCTCGCCGTAATCCCCGGAGCGATCCAGTTCGGCGTGCGTGATGATGCGGCTGAGCAGCACGCGCACGTCCGCGCCCTTGGCGCGCAGCGTTTCCGCAAGGAGCACTGATTCGGCGGGCGGGATGACGGTGTCTTCGTTGCCGTGCAGCAGGAACACCGGCGCCGCGGGAGGCTCGGCGCGCTGCGGGGAGAGCGCCGGGTCGGTGACGCCCAGCTGATCCAGGTAGGGCAGCACGACCGGGCCCAGCTTCGCTACGGCTCGGTCGTTCACGTACGTCATGTACGTGCGCGACGGTTCCGGGAGGGCCGCGGCCATGTCGCGCGCCTTCTGGAACGTCGCATTCGCCTGATCCATGTTCACCAGCGTGAGCTGCGAGGCGAGCAGGAACGTGCGAACGCCGTCGCGCAGCGCCGATACCTGGTCCTGGGGCACCACACCGCGGTCCGCGAGGGCATAGAGAATCACGGCCACTCCGTAATCGTGCGGAGGATGGACCGCGACTCCGGGGACGTGCGTTTCTTCTCCGGTCGCCAGGTAGCGCATCACACGCAGTAGATCGCCATGCCCGCCGAACGACAGCACGAACGCCACCTTGTCTCGAATGCCCGGGCGGCCGGCCGCGGATGTGGACAGGCCACCGGCAAAGCTCACGCCGGCCATACCCACGCGGCCGTCGGGCGCAAGCTCGGGCCGTGCGGCCATCCACGCGACCGCATCTTCGAGAACGTCGGTGGCCGCCGGCGTGATGCGGTATTGCTGCAGGTCTGGCAGGGCCAGCGTCATGACCGGATGGCCCGTCGCCGCGAGATCCGCGGCGAGGCCCTTGAGGCGCGGCTCCTCGATGCCCATTGAGTGAATGCCGGGGACCAGCAGGATCGTGCGGCGCGTGCTTCCGGCTGGCCGATAAAACCGCGCCGGCACCGGCCCGTGACGCGTCGGCACCTGGTGGGGCAGGGCTACCTCGAACGGATAGTCCGTGCGACCGACCCAGTCACCGACGCCACCGCCAGTGTCCGAGACTCGCAGCAGCAGGGCCGCCGCGCGCGCATAGGGCAGGAGCAGGAATGCGGCTCCGGCAGCGGCGACGACGAGCACCACGACGATGCGAAGCGATCCAACGACGCATGCGCGGAGATGGTAACGCCGTTGATGCAGTTCCGGCTCCAGGCTCTCGGCTTTAGGATCTTTGCCAGGACTGGAGCCCGGAGCCTGGAGCCTGGGGCCTGCTAGGATCGACTCCGATGATCATTGCGATCGACGGCCCCTCAGGGGCGGGGAAGGGCACCGTTGCTCGCGCGGTGTCGGAGACTCTCGGCTACCGGCATATCGATACAGGCGCGATGTACAGGGCAGTCGGTTGGAAGGCGCTTCATGAAGGCCTGTCGCTGGACGACGAATCGGCCCTGGCGGGCCTGGCCGAACGCGCGGACCTGGTGGTCGAGGGTGGTGTCGTGGCCGTGGATGGTCACGACGTCACGCGCGCGATCCGGACGCCCGAGATGGACAAGACCGCGGCCGCCGTGGCGCGGCTTCCGCGCGTGCGTGCGGCGCTCGTGGCTCGACAACGCGCCATCGGCGCGCAGGGCGGCGTGGTGATGGAAGGCCGCGACATCGGCACGGTGGTCTTTCCGGGGGCCAACGTGAAGATCTATCTGGACGCCTCGGCGGAGGAACGCGCCCGCCGGCGGGCCAACGACAGTGCCCATTCGGGCGGGGGCGCCGGGCAGGCGGCGGTCGCGGCCGCGCTCGAGGCCCGCGACCGTTCGGACACGACGCGCACCGCGTCGCCGCTCACGGTGGCGCCGGATGCCGTGGTGATTGACACCACCGACGTTGGCGTGGACGAGGTCGTCCGGATGGTGCTGGATCTGGTGCGGCGCCAGCTGGACTCGCGAGCCGCGCGTAGCCTGCGAAGGCGGTCTAGCGTTCGTCGAAGTCGTCCGACGACGCGGGGTCGTATTCCCAGCGATGCCGATCCCGCTCGACGATCTTTTCGGCGCCTTCCAGTTCCTCGTTGTCGTCGTACTCGACGCCCACGGCTGCGCCGATGTCGTCCACGACGCTCTGGTCCGGGGTGGGGTTGTCGCCCCCGGGAGCCTCGTCGCCGACGCTGTAGGCCGATTCCCAATCGGCATCCACGTCGCCGCCCGTCAAGGCGGGACTGGTTTCGGTGTGCTTGTCGTAGCGCTCCTGTAGTTCCTGGCGTCCGCTGCGCGCCGCTGACGCAGTGCGGTCGAGCCCCAGGGACGAGGGCGGGGTAGTGGAGATCGGATCGTCGTCGTCGATGATCCGCCGCCGATCACGGCCCAGGTCGAGCACGTGCTTTCGCTTGGCCAGTTCCGGCGTCAGGAGCTTGCGCACCGGCGCCGCCGGAGCCTTGCGGGCGACCTTGGCCGGCTGGCGTGGCCTGCGGGCGCTTGGCGGCCTTGACGGCCCTGCTGACTTTCCTGACCTTGACCACCTTGGTCACCTTGGTCACTTTGGCCCGATTGGCGGACCTCTTGGCCGCCTTGACAACCTTGACAACCTTGGCGACCTTGGCCCGGCCGCGAAGCGCGGCCTTCACCGACTTCGACGCCTTGGTGACCTTCGCCCGCTTCGTGCTGGCAGGACGGGCCGTGCGCTTGGCGGAGCGGCTTTGCGGGCCTTTCGAGGCCGTGCCTTTCGCGCAGCCACTGCCCGAGCTGGCACTGCCCGTCGCGTCCGCTTCGCTGGTGCCGGAGCGGGCCGTCGCCGCCGAGCCGGCTTCCGTTTGGCCATGAGGCGTCCTTTCAGTTCCTTGACACGCGGCCGTTAAGTCACGTAAAGTCTAATGCTTATCGGCACACGGAGGCTTCTGTTCTTGGGGGTTGCGGACCGGTCCGCCTGACCCCTTTACAGGTCCCCTTGGCCCTTATAGCGCGGGTAGCCGGCGCCCGCAACAGAAACCGGCAATCGGAACAAAGGAGGACATGCAAGGAATGGCGAACGCAGAGAACGGGATTGTGTCGCCCGACGTGCTGGGCACACAGCCCGCTCCAGGACGCACACGCTCGGGCAAACCAGCAGGGCCGACATTCAAGCCCATGCAGCGCGACGACGTGGATGAGCAGCAGTACGCATCGCTCATCGCCCTTTACGACGACAGCTTCCGCAACATGGCGGAGGGAGAGGTGGTCAAGGGGACCGTCCTCAGGCTCACCGAGACCGCCGTGGTCGTGGACGTCGGCTACAAGTCGGAAGGCCTGATCGCCATCAGCGAATTCCTCGACGAAGGAGGAGAGGTCACGGTGCAGGCCGGGGACATCATCGATGTCCTGCTGGAGCGCACCGAAGACCGCAACGGCCACATCGTGCTGTCGCGCGAGAAGGCCGAGAAGATGAAGATCTGGGACGAGGTCGAGAAAGCGTATGCCGACCGCAAGGTCGTCATCGGCCGCGTCATCGAGCGCATCAAGGGTGGTTTGGCCGTGGACATCGGCGTCCGCGCGTTCCTGCCCGGCTCGCAGATCGACGTGCGCCCCGTCCGCAACCTCGACGCGCTGCGCGGCCAGGAACTGCGGATGCGCGTAATCAAGGTGAACAAGAAGCGCGGCAACATCGTGCTGTCGCGCAAGGCGCTGCTCGAGGAAGAGAACGCCGAGAAGAAGAAGACGACGCTCGAGACGCTGTCCGAGGGCAAGGTGCTGCGCGGGACGGTGAAGAACATCACCGACTACGGCGCGTTCATCGATCTCGGCGGCATCGACGGCCTGCTGCACATCACCGACATGTCGTGGGGCCGCGTCGGACACCCCTCCGAGGTGTTCAAGGTCAACGACGAAGTGGACGTGATCGTGCTCAAGTACGACGCGGCCACCGAGCGCGTGTCCCTCGGACACAAGCAGCTGGTGCAGGACCCGTGGGCAACGGTGCAGGACCGCTATCCGGTGGGCGCCCGCATGGGCGGCAAGGTGGTGAGCCTGACCGACTACGGCGCGTTCATCGAGCTCGAGGCGGGCATCGAAGGCCTGATCGACGTGTCCGAGATGTCGTGGAGCAAGCGCGTCAAGCACCCGTCGAAGATCCTGAACGTCGGCGACACCGTGGACGCCATGGTCCTCGGCGTGGATCCGGCGGCCCGGCGCATCTCGCTTGGGCTCAAGCAGGTCGAGAGCAACCCCTGGCACGAGCTGACCGAGAAGTATCCGGTTGGCACGCGCATCAAGGGCAAGGTGCAGGAACCTGACCGAGTTCGGCGCGTTCGTCGAAGTGGAAGAGGACATCGACGGTCTGATCCACATCTCGGACATGTCGTGGAGCAAGCGCGTCAAGCACCCCTCCGAGGTACTGAAGAAGGGGGACGTGGTCGAGGCGATGGTGCTCAGCATCGACGCCGAGAACCAGCGCCTGTCACTCGGGCTCAAGCAGCTCGCCACCGACATCTGGGACGACTTCTTCTCGCGCCACAAGGTGGGTGCGATCGTCGAGGGGAAGGTCACGCGCATGACGAACTTCGGCGCATTCGTGGAACTGGACGAAGGCATCGAAGGCTTGATCCACGTGTCCGAGTTCGACGACTCGCAGGCTGCCCCGGCCGGCGCCGAGAAGATCGACCTGCAGGTCGGCAACAGCTACCAGATGAAGATCATCAAGCTGAGCCCGGCCGAGCGGAAGATCGGCTTGAGCATCCGCGCGCTGAAGTCCGACGAGTACAGATCCGATTGGGAGGATCACCGCGAGAGCGAAGGCACCGGCTCGGCGACGCTCGGCGATCACTTCAAGAACCTGTAGCTGATGAACACTCCAGGCGGCAGCATGACCAAGGCGGAGCTCGTGGAAGAAGTGTCCCGAGTCTCCGACCTGACCAAGAAGCACTCCGAGGTCATCGTCGACACGGTCTTCAAGAGCATCATCGACGCCCTGCACCGGGGCGAGAAGATCGAACTGCGCGGCTTCGGCAGCTTCAGGCTGCGCAAGCGCGAGCCCCGCAAGGGCCGCAACCCCAAGACGGGCGACAAGGTGGACGTGCCGCCGAAGAAGGTGCCCTACTTCAAGCCCGGCAAGGAGCTGAAGGATCTCATCAACAAGGAAGCCGAGGCGGCCGATGCCGCCGCGGCTGCCGCGCCGCCCGTCGCCGGCGGCGGCGTGTCCCAGTACCAGGAACAAATTCACAATTCACAATTCACAATGCACAATTCACAAAGGGGGCCGGAACTGCAGCTCCGGTCTGTTTGTGAATTGTGAATTGTGCATTGTGAATTTCCGGGCGTGACGCCATGGATCAGCTTTGGTCCCCATGGCGGCACGCGTACGTAACCGGATCCGCTCCGCGCACCGATGCGCCGGGGTGCGTGTTCTGCGCTGCCCCGAACGAGCCCGCCGAACTCTCCCTGGTCGTGCATCGCGGCACCAACACCTACGTCATCCTGAACCGGTATCCCTACAACATCGGGCACCTGATGGTGCTGCCATATCGGCACGTGCCGTCGCTGGTCGATCTTTCGGCGAGCGAGCTGCACGAGTTCGCGGAGCTGACACAGCGGGCGGAGCAGGTGCTGACAGGTGCGTTCGAACCCGACGGCATCAACGTCGGGATCAACCTGGGCAAGTCGGCCGGCGCCGGCCTGCGCGAGCATCTCCATCTGCACCTCGTGCCTCGCTGGAAGGGCGACACCAACTTCATGAGCGTGGTGGGCGAGACGCGCGTGCTGTCCGAGGAATTGCCCGTGACGGCTGCGCGCCTGAGGACCGTGTGGACTTCTCGCTGACCGAGGCGCAGTCGCGCCGCCGCGGTCTGGGGCGATCGTTGGCAGCCGGTCTCGGCGCCACATGGTCGGCTGCGGACGTCGTCGGCCGGGCGCGCGAAGCCGGGCTCTTCGACGGGGATGTCGATGGCCTGGGCGATGTGCTGCTGTTCGAATCAATGGCCGCGGAAGCAGCGGCCCCTGCCGTCGCGCTGGCGCTGCACACGACGGTGGCTCGGACGATTACCTCGCCGCTTCCAGCCGATGCCGTCGGATTGGTGGCCCTGACATCGGATCCGGTGCCTGTCCTCGACGGCGGCACCTTGACGGGACGCGCCGTCTGGCTGGCCCCGGTCAAAGGAAAGGGCGTGGGCGTCGTGGGGGCGCGTCGCGGCGACGAACTGGTGGCGTGCGCGGTTCGGCTCGACTCACCCGGCGTGGTGATTCAACCCGCGGAGACGAACGGCCTCGAGGGTCTGCCGTGTGCGCACCTGGAGCTGTCGGGCGCCGCGTGTGAGCCGATGGGTTCGCCGCAGCCCGTGATGGCGTGGGCGCGTCTGCTGCTGGCGGCCGTGGGCCTCGGCATGGGACGCCGGGCGCTGCGGGAGGCCCTTGCCGCGGCGCGAGCCTACGAACGTCGCGGCCCGGGCGGGGAGCAGACGGTTCAGGGCCTTCTCGCCGATGCCGCCACGGAACTCGACGCCGCGATGGTGGTGACGTGGCACGCAGCCCGGTCGGCAGCGGTCGACCTCGCAGACGCGTCGATGGCGAAGTTGCTGGCCACCGAGGCGGCGCAACGTGCCGTGCTGCGGGCCACGCAGGTCGTGGGCCTCGGCTCCTTCGAGCGTGGCCACGTGCTCGAACGCCTGTCTCAGGACGTCCGCGCCCTGGAGCTCTTCGCCGGCCGCACGGAGGCCTTGCGCGAAGCCGTCGCCGAGCGCGTCTTGCCGCCGGCGGTCCGGTAGCGATCGGATCGCTGATATCGATCTGGTCGAGGGGCGCGGGGTGTGCGGTGCGCACGGCCGCGAAGCAGGTATCCACCGACTCCATCGCTTGACGGGACATCGCCAGGAGAAGGCCGCGCGTGGAGCCGAAGCGCTTGACGAGCGCGCCCGGCGAGAGGCCGATCGCACGGCCGACATATTCTCTGATGTGCCGAATTAGTGAACGACTGTTGCGTGACGGTGTTGGTTGGAAGGAGGAGCCATGGATCTGCGGGGTCAGGTTGCGCTCGTGGCCGGGGCCACCAGGGGCGCGGGCCGTGGGATCGCGCGCGCGCTCGCCGAGGCTGGCGCGACGGTCTACTGCACGGGCCGCAGCACGGCCGGCCAGCCGTCACCCTATAAACGGCCGGAAACCATCGACGAAACGGCCGCGCTGATCACGGCGGCCGGCGGCCAGGCCATCGCGGTGCGAGTGGATCACACGGTCGAGGCCGAGGTGGAGGCGCTCGTCGCGCGCATCGTCGGCGATCATGGCCGGCTGGACGTGCTGGCGGACAGTGTCGCCGGCGAAGATCCGCTGATGGGGCAGTGGGCGTCGTTCTGGCAAGTCGATCTGGCGCAGGCGGACCTGGTCCTTCGCCAGGCGCTCGTGTCGCGCATCATCACCGCCAAGCACGTCGCGCCGGTGATGATCCGCCAGCGGCGCGGGCTCATCGCCGAGATCACGGAGAACGACATCCTGGGAGGGGGCGGCAATCCCCTGGCGTGGTCCGTCAAGACCGCGGCCAAAGGTATGGCCCTGGCCATGGCCGGGGAGCTCCACGAGCATGGTGTGACCGCCGTCGCGGTTACCCCTGGATTCCTGCGGTCCGAGTCGATGCTCGATGGCTTGGGCGTGACCGAGGAGAACTGGCGGGACGCGGGTAAGCAGGACAGCAACTTCCTGGAATCCGAGTCGCCGCTCTTCGTCGGGCGGGCTGTTGCCGCACTGGCCGGTGACCCGCAGGTGCTCTCACGCACCGGTCAGCTGTGGAGCTCCTGGGAGTTGAGCCACGACTATGGGTTCACCGACGCCGACGGCAGTCGCCCGGATTGGGGCGGCAAGGAGACGATCGACTTCTCCATGCTGCCCCCCTCGTTCCTCCAGATGTTCCGAACTGGACTGGCGATGCAATTGGAGTGGCTGAACCGGCTGCGCGATCGGACGATGCGGATGCAACGCCAGCTGCCGCGGGAACAGGCACCCGCGGCCGGTGTCTAACGATGAAGCAATACTGCGCGTCCGTAGCCCGATAGGTCGACGCTCTATCGCGAATCGGGCAGGATGCTGCGCCTGAACTCGGCGATCGCCTTCAGCTGCGTGCCGTCCAGCACGAACGGCACGCCCAGAATGTCGCCCGAGATCGTGGTTGCGATTGCCAACCGGTCCAGTCGGCCGGCGCTCAACGCTGAGATCGCGCTGGTGGGTATGGCGCCGTCGTCACAGCAGTACCCGATCGAGGTACCTCCTCCCGGCGCCAGGAAGTCGATCGGCGGATCGCGATCGATCGTGATCTGCAGCCGGGCCACGCGGGCAATCAGCGGATAGACCCGCACGTCGGTCGCCACGTGCATCGTCACGTCGGGTCGCGTGCGAGGATGCTTGCCCTTGAACTCCGCGACCAGAACCAAAGCGCTCGGTGAGACACTCGGGTCCTTTGCTTTCGGGGCGAGACGAACCCACAGCATGGTGTGACCCTCGAAGGGCCCCTCGTGGATGCGGCGCACGACGTTCTGCGCGGGGTCGAGCGCCCACGCCATCGGCGCCTGCAGTGCCAGGATCAGTGCGAATACCGCGGTGAGCATATCGAGCGAAGTCGTATTCGGCCTGAAGCCTGGAGCCTGAAGCCCTTCAGGACTGCGCGTCAGCCGGTTCGTAGCCGGCGTCGCGGATCGCCGCGGCGATCGCTTCAGGCGTGGTCAGCCGTTCGTCGTACGTGACGGTCGCCGAACGCTCGGCGTGCGACGCGGTTACGTCCTGCACGCCGGGCACCCGCGACACCGCCCGCCCGAGGGCGCGCTCGCATCCCCCGCAGGTCATCCCGGTGATATCGAAGCGGCGTGTGATGGCCATGGTGCCTCCTGCTATCAGCTCATCCCAGCAGCTGCTTGGCGATCGTCTGCAGCTGCAGGTTGGACGTGCCTTCGTAGATCTGGCCGATCTTCGCGTCGCGATACAGCTTCTCCACGGGGTAGTCGCGGACAAAGCCGTAGCCGCCGAAGAGATTCACGGCCAGCGACGCCGAACGCTCGGCCGTCTCCGACGCGAACAGCTTGCACATCGCCGCCTCGGTGAGGAACGGCTGGCCGCTGTCGCGGCGTCGCGCGGCGTCGTAGACCATGAGACGCGCGGCGTGGATGTCGGTGGCCACGCGGGCGAGCTGGAACTGCACGCCCTGGAACTCCGCGATCGCCTTGCCGAACTGTCGCCGCTCCTTCACGTGGGCGATCGCATGGTCCAGCGCGCCCTGCGCGAGACCCACCATCTGCGCGCCGATGCCGATCCGGCCCTCGTTCAGTGTCTCGATGGCCACCTTGTACCCCTTGCCCACCTCGCCGAGCAGACACGTTCGGGGCACGCGGCACCCGTCGAGCACGACTTCACAGGTGCTGCTCGCGCGGATGCCGAGCTTGTCCTCTTTCTTTCCGATCGTCAGCCCGGGCGTGTCGCGCTCGACAAGGAAGGCGGTGACGCCGCGATAGCCGGCGGCCGGATCGACCGTCGCGAACACGATGAAGAGCCCGGCTTCGCGCGCGTTGGTGATCCACAGCTTGCGTCCGGTCAGGACGAAGTCGCCGCCGCTCCTCGACGGCGCGGGTCGCCAGCGCGAAGGCGTCGCTGCCGGAGCCGGCCTCCGACAGGGCGTACGCGCCGATCGTGTCGCGTGCGAGGCGCGGAAGATAGAGCGCGGTCTGATCGGGACGGCCCCACTTCAGCAGCGCGTTGACGACGAGCGTGTTCTGCACGTCCACCAGCACGCCGACCGACGGGTCCACGCGGGACAGTTCCTCGACCGCCAGTACGGAGTGAAAGAACGTGCCGCCGCCGCCCCCCGATGAGTCGGGAGCCTCGATGGCCATCGCCCCAAGCTCGAACAGGCGAGCGATAAGCCCTGTGTCGAGCTGCGCCTGCTCGTCCATGGCCCGCACGAGGGGCCGGATCTCGCGCTCCGCAAACTCGGCCAGGGAGTCGCGAAACAGCCGCTCGTCCTCCGCCAGCGCCGAAAGGGGCTGCCGTGCGGACGCCTCGACGGTCACAGCCGCAATGCTATCATCGCGACTACAGGCGGATGCCCATGCTCGAGCGTTCCGGCGCCTTCTTGTCCGCCATAGCCCGAAGGGCGAAGGTGGACTTGCGCTCTCGCCCGTCGATCCGAGTCGCACTGCTCGGCATCGCGTTGACATGGGTGCTCGGCTCGAACACGGGGCAGACACAGGCCCAGCAGGAACCCGCGGCCCCGCCGCCCGCGCAGCAGGGTGCTCCGCCGGCGCAGCAGCCGCCCAACAACCCCCCGCCCCCTGTCATTCAACTGCCCGAGCAACCCACGTTCCGAGGCGAAATCAGCTTCGTGCGCGTGGACGTGATCGTGACCGACGGGAGAGGCACGCCAATCACCGACTTGAAGCAAGAGGACTTCGAGGTCCTCGAGGACGACCAGCCGCAGCCGGTCGAGCAGTTCCGGCTGATCAAGGTGGACGGCAACCCGAAACCGGGCGAGCCTCCGCCGCGGCAGCTCCGCAATCGCGACGACGAGGAATCCGAGGCCGCGCGCGACGACGTGCGCGTGTACACCATCTTCCTCGACGACTACCACGTGCGCAGGGCGAACTCGATCTCGATCCGCGAGCCGCTCACCAGGTTCATCCAGACGCAGCTGCGGCCGAACGACATGCTGGCCATCATGGTCCCGTTGATGCCGGCCAGCGATGTGTCCTTCACCCGCGACCACGCCTCCATCATCCGGGCCATCGAGCAGTTCGAGGGGCGGAAGTACGACTACCGTCCGCGGAACCAGATGGAGGAGAACTACGTGCGCTATGACACCCAAACGGTGGAGCGCATCCGGAACGACGTGGTGATGGGCGCGCTGCGCGGCCTGTCCGTGCGGCTCGGCTCGTTGAGCGAACGCCGCAAGTCCATCATCTTCGTCAGCGAGGGCTTCACGGCCATGCTGCCGCCGCAGATGCGGCGCGCCGACGCCTCGTCGCCGATCGACCCGCTCACGCGCGGCATCCCGTCGGGAGCGGGCGACACGCCGCGCGAGGAGTCGGCGGCGTTCTTCTCACAGGCCGACGTGTACTCGCGGCTGCGCGACGTGTTCGAAGCCGCCAATCGCAACAACACCGCGATCTACTCGCTGGATCCCCGTGGGCTGGCCGTCTTCGAGTTCGACATCGACGACACGTTCGGGCCGACGCCGTCGTTTGCGACCGATCGCCGGACGCTGCAGATGACCACCGACACCTTGCGGGTGCTGTCGGAGGAAACCGACGGGCGCGCGATCGTGAACCGCAACACCCTGCTCGAGGGCATGACGCAGATCGTCCGCGACTCGAGCTACTACTACCTGCTGGGCTACACCTCGAAAGCGCCGACCGACGGAAAGTTCCATCAGATCAAGGTCCGCGTGAAGCGACGCGGCGCGGACGTGCGCGCGCGCCGCGGCTTCTGGGCGGCCAGCGCGGCCGACATCGAAAGGATCTCCAAGCCGGCCAAGGAGATCGCCAAGCCGGTCCAGTATGCGCTGGCGTCGATTGCGCCTTCGGTCCAGGCCAGCCGCTACGTGCGGACCTGGGTGGGCAGCCAGCGCGGCGAGAACGGCAAGACGAAGGTTACGGTGGTGTGGGAGCCGATGCCGGCCTCGCCGGGCGTTCGCCGTGAAGCGATCGGCGCGCTCTCGGTCCTGGCCGCGAACGGCACGGGGAGCCTGGTGTTCCGCGGGCGCTCCGGCGGCAACGGCGCCGCCAACGTGGGCTCGGGCCCGGGCGCAGTGCGTCCAGCGAGCCCGCCCAGCGGCGGCGCCGCAGCTTCCGTGCCGCCACAGCAGGTGAGCTTCGACGCGCCGCCCGGCAAGCTGGAGCTTCGGCTGACTGTGGAAGGCGTTGACGGTGCCGGCACGCTGGACCGGGAGACTCAGACCATCGATGTGCCCGACTTCTCGGCAGCGGAGCCGTCGCTCAGCACGCCGCGGGTGTTCCGGGGCCGTACGGCGCGGGATCTCCAGTCAGTGCAGGCCGACGGCGCGGCCGTGCCGACGGTGGCGCGCGAATTCTCGCGCACCGAGCGGCTGTTGATTCGGTTCGATGCGTACGTGCCAGGGACCGAACAGGCAGCGCCCATCGCGAGGCTGCTGAACCGGGCCGGCGACAAGATCTCGGACCTGACCGTCGTGCCGGCCGGAGCCGGCGGCACCCATCAGGTCGACGTGGGCCTCAACACCACGCCGCCCGGCGAGTACCTGGTCGAGTTGAGCCTGAAGGGCGCAACCGGCGACGTCTCGTCGCTCGTCGCCTTCCGCGTCGGATCTTAGACTTCGCTCACACCTGATTGATAATGGCGGTCGCCCGGAGGTGTGTCTCACGGGTTCGATTTCGAAAGGGAGCGCAAACATGGTGAGGCAGGGCATGACGGCGCTGGCCGTCTTGATGATGGTGGCGTCGACGGCGGCCGCGCAGGACGCCAAGACGGTGCTCGGCAATGCGGCGCGGGCGATGGGGATCGATAACGTCACCTCGATCCATTTCTACGGCACCGCGGCAGCGGGGAACCTCGGGCAGAACAACAACGCGAACCAGCCCTGGCCGATGGCGGCGATGAACGACTACGTGCGCGCGATCGATTTCTCGCAGCCGGCGTCGCGAGCCACCTGGGCCAACTACGGAGTGCCAGTCACGGGCGGGCGGGCCACGCTCGTCACCGGGACGCCTCAAACGCAGCAGCTGATCCTCCCCGCCAACCAGGCGTGGGGGCAGCAGCTCGAGATCTGGATCACGCCCTGGGGATTCGTGAAGGGCGGGCTGGCCAACAGCGCCACCGTCAGGAACCAGACCGTGAACGGCACCCGTTACCAGGTCGTGACGTGGAACGCGCCGATCAAGTCGCCGGGAGGCCAGCCGTACCGCCTGGTCGGTTTCATCAACGCGCAGGGCCTGGTGGACCGCGTGCAGACCTGGCTCGAGAACCCCGTCTTCGGCGACATGCTGGTGGAGGCCGACTACGGCCACTACCGCGACAACAACGGTCTGAAGTTCCCCGCCAGCATCGTCCAGAAGCGCGGCGGCTGGCCGACGTTCGAGGCCTACATCCTGGGCGCGCACGCAAACCCGGCGAACCTCCAGGCGCTGCTGACGCCGACCCCGCCGCCGGCGGGGCGCGGAGGCGGTCCGGGCGGTCCTGGCGGGCCGGGGGGCGCGGCGCCAGGCCCGACGTCGGAGAAGCTCGCTGAGGGAGTCTTCCGAATCAACGGCGCCTACAACGCACTGGCCATCGAGTTCGCCGACCACATCGTGCTGTTCGAGCCCGGCCCCCAGAACGAGGCGCGGGCCCTGGGGATCATCGCCGAGACGAAGAGGGTGATCCCGAACAAGCCGATCCGCTACGGGATCCTCTCGCACCACCACTTCGACCACACGGGAGGCCTGCCGGCCGTGGTGGCGGAAGGCATCACGATTGTGACGCCAGAGGTGAACCGCAACTTCCTGATGACGGCGCTGTCGGCGCCGCGCACGCTGGCACCAGACTCACAGTCCAAATCCGGTAAGAAACCGGTCGTCGAAGGCTTCACCGGCGACAAGCGTGTCTTCCAGGACGGGACGCGGACTCTGGAAGTGCACGTCATCCGGGGACTGCCGCACGCAGACGGCCTCGTGGTCGGCTATCTGCCGAAGGAAAAGCTTCTCGTCTACGCCGACATGTTCAATCTGCCGCCGGCCAACGACCCGGTGCCGAATCCACCCGTCACGGGAACGGGTGTGTTCGCCGACAACCTCGATCGGTTGAAGCTGGACGTCGAGCGCATCATGTCGGTGCACAGCCTGAATCCGGACCGGCTGACGAGCGTCGCGGATATCAAGGCGTCGTTGGGGAGGAAATAGAAGAACAGGGCAGAAGGCAGAAGGCAAAGGGCAGAAGGAATATTCCTTTTGCCTTGCGCCTTTTGCCCTTTGCCTTTACCTGGTCTACGCGTACATACCCCGTAAACGCGTGACATTACCGACGCGGGCGATTGCGACTGCGTAGGCGGCGGTCCGCATGTCGACGTTGTACTTCTTCGACGTCGCCACCACGACGTCGAAGGCCTCGATCATCTTGGCTTCGAGACGTGTGTTCACTTCGTCCTCCGACCAGTAATACCCGTGGCGGTTCTGGACCCACTCGAAGTAGGACGCGGTGACGCCGCCGGCGTTGGCCAGGATGTCGGGCACCACGAAGACGCCCCGATCGTGGAGCATCTGATGCGCCTCGGGCGTGGTGGGGCCGTTGGCGCCCTCGACGACGATCTTCGCCCGAACGGCCGCGGCGTTGTCCTCGGTGATCTGGTTCTCGAGTGCGGCCGGGATCAGGACATCGACGTCGAGCGCGAGCAGATCCTCGTTGGTCAGCTCGGTGCCCCCGGGGAACCCATCCACGGTCTTGTGCTGCGCAGCGTGCTTGAGCAGTTCGGCCACGTCCAGGCCTTGCTCGTTGTAGACCCCACCCTTCCAGTCGCTCACGCCAACCACCTTGGCGCCAATCCGTGAGAGCAGGTCGGCACTGACCGAGCCTACGTTCCCGAATCCTTGCACCGCGACCGTGGCGCCTTGAATCGCCAGTTGACGATGCGTGGCGGCCTCGCGCGTGATGATCATGACGCCACGGCCGGTGGCCTCGCGCCGGCCCAGCGACCCGCCCATCTCGACGGGCTTGCCCGTGACCACGGCCGTTTCGGTGTGGCCGACGTGCATGCTGTACGTGTCCATGAACCAGGCCATGATCTGTTCGTTCGTGTTGACGTCGGGAGCGGGAACGTCCTTCTCGGGCCCGATCGCGTCAATGATCTCGGCCACGTAGCGGCGCGTCAGCGCCTCCAGCTCGCGCTTGGACATTCGGGACGGATCGCACACGATGCCGCCCTTGCCGCCACCGAACGGCAGTTGCGCGACGGCGCACTTCCACGTCATCCAGGCTGCCAGTGCCGTGACCTCATCCAGCGTCACGTCGGGGTGATAGCGGATGCCGCCTTTGGCTGGCCCCAGCGTGATGTTGTATTGGACGCGGTAGCCCGTGAAGACCTCGATCTCGCCGTTGTCCATCTGCACGGGGCAGGAGACGACAATCTGACGCTTGGGCCGCGTGAGGATCCGCCAGATGCCCGGCTCGAGCGAGAGGAGCTTCGCCGCCTCGTCGAACTCTTGAAGCATCGCGGCGAAGAGCGGTCCGTGTTCTGCCATTCCCTCGGTATTGTGGCCTAGAATCGAGAAGGGCCATCGCAGCAGTACAGGCCCTCGGCGATTCTAGGGTACTTCTTTTTGCGCGCTTCGCGCGCTGGACCTTATATGCGGATCAGCATCAAGCCGGGGCCAGACGTCCGAGCCTGCATAACGGTCCGATGAGCCCGTCTCCGCGCCAGCCGCATCCTCCCGCCTCGAGCGCAACACGACAGCCCGTCTACACGCGAGCCGACGTCGAAGGGCTCGACTACGCCCGCGACACGCCCGACCCCGGACAGTTCCCGTACACGCGTGGGCTCTATCCCGAGGGTTACCGCGGCAAGCTGTGGACCATGCGGCAGTTCGCCGGTTTCGGCACGCCCGAGGAGACCAACGAGCGCTACCGGGCCCTGCTGGCCGCGGGCGGAACCGGGCTCAGCGTGGCGTTCGATCTGCCGACGCTGATGGGCCGCGATCCCGACGAGGAGCTGTCGCTTGGCGAGGTGGGGAAGTGCGGCGTCAGCGTGGCCTCGCTGGCGGACATGGAGGCCTTGTTCACAGGCATCGACCTTGGCGCCGTGTCCACGTCGATGACGATCAACGGACCGGCATCGATCCTGTTCGCGATGTACCTCGTGGTGGCCGAGCGGCAGGGCGTTGCGTGGACACGGCTGAACGGCACGCTCCAGAACGACATCCTGAAGGAGTTCATCGCGCAGAAGGAGTACATCTATCCGCCGCGTCCGTCGATGCGGCTCGTGACCGATACGTTCGCCTTCTGCGCCGAGCATGTGCCGCGGTGGAACAGCATCTCGGTCAGCGGGTATCACATCCGTGAAGCCGGAGCGACGGCGGCACAGGAACTGGCCTTCACGCTTCGCGACGGCATCGAGTACGTGCAGGCGGGCATCGATGCGGGCCTCGACGTGGACAGCTTCGCGCCTCGCTTGTCGTTCTTCTTCAACGCGCAGAACGATTTTCTGGAGGAGGTGGCGAAGTTCCGCGCGGCCCGCCGCGTGTGGGCACGTGTCATGCGCGACCGTTTTGGTGCGCGCGACCCCAAGTCGTGGCAGCTTCGATGCCACGCGCAGACGGCCGGCGTGTCGCTCACCGCGCAGCAGCCCTACAACAACGTGGTGCGGACCACCGTGCAGGCGCTTGCGGCCGTGCTGGGCGGGGTCCAGTCGCTGCACACCAATGCGCTCGACGAGGCCCTGGCGCTGCCCACAGAGGAAGCGGCGACGCTGGCCCTGCGTACGCAGCAGATCATCGCCTTTGAAACCGGCATCACCGAGGTGGTGGACCCCCTGGGCGGCTCCTACGCCGTGGAGCAGCTGACAAGAGAGCTGGAGACGGAGGCCGAGGCCTACATCGCGCGCATCGACGCGATGGGCGGCATGATTCAGGCTATCGAGGCGGGGTACCCGCAGCGCGAGATTGCCGAGAGCGCCTATCGCGACCAGCAGGCGGTGGAGAGGAGCGAGCGCCTGATCGTGGGCGTGAACGAGTCGGCAGGGACGGGTGGACCAGGAGTCGCCACGCTATACATCGACGACGAAGCGGCCCGCCACCAGCTGCGCCGGTTGGGGGAAGTTCGCGCACGGCGGGACGCGACGGCTCTCGAAAAGGCGCTCCAGAACCTGACGGCAACGGCCCAAGGTGACGAAAACACAATGCCAGCCTTGCTGAACGCGGTTCGGGCGTATGCCACGGTAGGGGAAATGTGTGCCGTACTGCGCACCATCTGGGGCGAGTACGAAGAACTCCCGATAATTTAGCGAGACGACTCACTCGACTCGCTAAATTATCCCAGTGCTTTTTGGCCCCGCTTCGCGGGGCTGGCGCCGGGCAGAGCCCGGCGCGGGGAAGGGTGAGTGTCGCAGAAGCGGATTCGAGTGGTGATCGCCAAGCCTGGCTTGGATGGTCACGATCGGGGTGCAAAAGTGATCGCCCGCGCGCTCCGGGACGCCGGCATGGAGGTCATTTATACGGGCCTGCGGCAGACGCCGGAGCAGATCGTGACGGCGGCGCTCCAGGAGGACGCGGACGTCATCGGGCTCTCCATCTTGTCGGGGGCGCACATGCACATCTGCCCGCGCGTGATGGAGCTGCTGCGGGAGCGGGGGTTGTCGGATGTGGTGGTCGTGGTGGGAGGCATCATTCCGGATGTGGACGTGCCCAAGTTGAACGCCATCGGCATCGGCGGCATTTTTCAGCCCGGCGCACCCATGCAGCACATCGTGGAGTTCATCCGGGAACGCGTGGCGGCGAAGGTCGACTGAATGCACAAGCTACTGCTTGCCGACGACAGCGTCACCATCCAGAGGGTCATCGAACTGACCTTCTCCGGAGAGGACGTGCAGGTGTTGGCCGTCAGCGACGGCGAGCAGGCCATCGCCCGCATCCCGCTCGAGCGCCCCGACGTGATACTTGCCGACATCGGCATGCCTCGCAAGGGCGGCTACGACGTGGCAGCGTTCGTCAAGGGACGCCCCGACCTGGCGCACATCCCCGTCCTGCTGCTGGCGGGGGCCTTCGAGCCGGTGGATCAGGCGCGGGCCGAGCAGGTGCGGGCCGACGGCGTGCTGATCAAGCCATTCGAACCGCGGCAGGTAATCGAACGCGTGAAGGAGCTGCTGGCTCTCGTGCCGCAGGCGCCTGTTGTTCCGGAACCCGCACCGCAACCGGTAGAGCCGGTCCGCGAGGCTGCGCCCGAACCCGTCGCCGCCGCTGGAGCCGATGGCGCAGCGGTGCACTCGCTGGACGAACTCTTCGAAAGCCTGAACCAGGCACTGTTCGAACCCTCCCGGGCGGCGCGTCCGGCTGAACCTGAAATTGTCGCGGCCCCGGAGCCGCCCACGGAGCCGCCGCCAGACTCGAGTGCGGAGTTCCAAACGGAGTCTCCTGTGGTGCTTCAGTCCGAACCGGAACCAGAACGAGCGATTGAACTGGAACCATTCGTCCTCGAACCGCCGGTTGCTTTCGAGCCGCTCACCGCGGCGCCCACCAGCAATGGCGCGACGCTCGACGACTACTTCGATCGCCTGAGCGTGGCCTTCGAGCAGGCCAGCGTTCCGGCCCCCCGGCCGTTTCAGTCGCTGCCAGACCGGTTGGAGGATCTGGCGCCACCGGTCCCGCCAACGCCAGCCGCCGCGCCGCCGCGAGCCGATGCGCCGGCCCAGGAATGGCTGTCGCCAGCCGGCAACACGCTGAGGTTCGACCGGCGGTCCGAGACAGCCAATCCAATCCTCGAAGCCGTGACCGCGCTGATGGCGCAGGGCGCTGAAATCGGCTCGGCGCATACCGTACCCTCCGCGCAGAGCGACGCGCCTTCGATGGTTCAGCCACCATCCGCCGCTCCCTCGCAGGCGATTGTGGACGCCATCACGGAACGCGTGCTGGCACGCCTGGCGCCCGAAGTCGCCGAGACCCTGCGCCGGCTCGTCGTGCAGGAGATCGCTCGATCGCAGCACGACGCGCACTGACGCGCGCGCGGCCCGGTCACCGACAGCGCTCCGGTCTACGACCGGCGACTACAATGAGGGGAATGGCCGCACCCTCGCATCCCATCCGCCTGCCGGACAAGCCCGCACTCGAAGGCCTCGAGGCCAAGTGGAATGCCCGATGGGCGGACGAGGAGACCTACCGGTTCGAGCCGCCGGCCACCCGTGAGACCGTCTTCTCGATCGACACGCCGCCGCCCACCGTCAGCGGCTCGTTGCACGTCGGTCACGTCTTCTCCTACACGCACACCGATGTCGTCGCGCGCTTCCAGCGCATGCGCGGCAAGGCGGTTTTCTACCCGATGGGGTGGGACGACAACGGCCTGCCCACCGAGCGCCGCGTTCAGAACTACTACGGCGTGCGGTGCGATCCGTCGCTGCCGTACGACCCGGCCTTCACGCCCCCCGACAAGCCCGGGAAGCAGGCGGTCGCGGTGTCGCGGCCCAACTTCATCGAGCTCTGTACGCGCCTGACCCACGAGGACGAAAAGGCGTTCGAGCATCTGTGGCGCCACCTGGGGCTCTCGGTGGACTGGTCGCGCACCTACGCCACGATCGGCAAGTCGGCGCAGCGGGTCTCGCAAGCGGCGTTTCTCCGGCTGCTGCAGCGCGGCGAGGCCTATCAGCTCGAGGCGCCGACGCTGTGGGACGTGGACTTCCGCACGGCGGTGGCGCAGGCCGAGCTCGAGGATCGCGAGCAGCCGGGCGCCTATCACCGCCTGCGGTTCCCTGGCGCCAACGGCTCGTTCGTGGACATCGAGACCACGCGTCCCGAACTCCTGCCCGCGTGCGTAGCCCTCGTGGCACATCCCGACGATGTGCGCTACCAGCCGCTCTTCGAGACATTGGTGCGGACGCCGCTCTTCGGCGTCCCCATCCCGGTCAAGGCGCACCCCTTGGCGGATCCCGAGAAGGGCAGCGGCATCGCCATGATCTGCACGTTCGGCGATCTGACAGACGTGATCTGGTGGCGCGAGCTGTCGCTGCCGGTGCGCGCGGTGATCCAGCCGAATGGCGCGCTGCGCCCGGTGACGTTCGGGTCGGACGAGTGGCCCTCGGCCGACCCCGGGGCCGCGCAGGCGCACTACGACCAGCTGGCGGGACTGTCCGTGACGAAAGCCCGCGCGAAGATCGCGGAGCAGCTGCGGGAGAGTGGCGCGCTGGTCGGCGACCCGCGTCCGATCACGCACCCCGTGAAGTTCTACGAGAAAGGCGATCGGCCCCTCGAGATCGTGACGAGCCGCCAGTGGTTCTTCAAGACCATGGACCACAAGGAAGCGCTGCTCGCGAGGGGACGCGAGCTGCGCTGGCACCCGGAGTACATGCAGCACCGTTATGAGAACTGGGTGAACGGCCTCACCGGGGACTGGTGCGTCAGCCGCCAGCGTTTCTTCGGCGTGCCGTTTCCGCTGTGGTACCAGGTCCGGGCCGATGGCACCACCGACTACGCACGCGTGCTGGCGGCGGACGAATCGCGCCTGCCCGTGGATCCGTCCACTGACGTACCGGCCGGCTACCAGGCGGAGCAGCGCGACGTGCCAGGTGGCTTTACCGGCGATCCCGACGTGATGGACACGTGGGCCACGTCGTCGCTGACGCCGCAGATCGCGGCCGGCTGGCTGGACGATCCCGCGCTTTTTGCCCTGGTGTTCCCGATGGACGTGCGGCCGCAGGCGCACGACATCATTCGCACGTGGCTGTTCTCGACCGTGCTCCGGGCGCAGCTCGAGCATGGGTCGCTGCCCTGGACCAACGCCGCCATCTCCGGCTGGGTCCTCGACCCCGATCGCAAGAAGATGTCGAAGTCCAAGGGCAACGTCGTCACGCCGCTGGGCCTCCTGGAAGAGCACGGGTCCGACGGCGTGCGGTACTGGGCCGCCAGCGGGCGCCCCGGCACCGACACGGCGTTCGATCCCGCGCAGATGAAAGTGGGACGGCGCCTGGCGATCAAGCTCCTGAACGCCGCGAAGTTCGCGCTCTTGCAAGCGGAGCCGCGCGGGGCGGTCGTGGAGCCGCTTGACCGGGGCATGCTGACGCAGTTGTCGCGGCTGGTCGAGGATTCGACCGAGCAGCTCGAGGTTTACGACTACGCCCGGGTGCTGGAGCGTGTCGAGACGTTCTTCTGGGGCTTCTGCGACGACTACCTGGAGCTGGTGAAGTCCCGCCGGTACGGGGACTTCGGGCCAGAGGGCGCGGCCAGCGCCAATAGCGCCATGCTCGTGGCGCTGTCCACTCTGCTGCGTCTCTTCGCGCCGTACCTGCCGTTCGTCACCGAAGAGGTGTGGTCCTGGTGGCAGCCCGGCTCCGTCCACCGTGCCACGTGGCCGACCTCCGCCGAGGTGGTCGAGGTCATCGGCGGGAGGGACGAGGACGCCGCGACGGTGCTCGCAGCCACCCAGACCGCGCTGGCTGAAGTGCGGCGACTGAAGGCGCTGGAGAAGCGGCCCGTCAAGGCCGTGATCGTGCGAGCCGTGCTGCCGCACGCGCTGGAAGGGCTGCGGCCGTCGATGCGGGACTTCCAGGCGGCGTCCCACGTGCGCGAGCTGTCGTTCGACAGCGTCACCGAGCCGCAGCTCGTCTACGAGGAGAGTGTTCCGCCGAGCGGAGCGCCCGCGTGACCCACGCCGCAGGTGCGGCGCTGGCGCTCGAGGACTATCAGGACACGGTCCGCGCCGCGCTGGCCGAGGACATCGGCCGGGGAGACGTGACCACGGCAGCCACTGTAGACCCGGAGCAGCGCGCGCGCGCCGTGCTGGTGGTGAAGGGCCGCTGCGTGCTGGCCGGCCTGGCCGTGGCCGGGGAAGCCTTTCGCCAGTGCGATGCCGGCGTGTCAATCGAGTGCCACCGGGCCGACGGCGAGTGGTGCGATCCCGGCACGGTGGTGGCCGAGGTGCGCGGGCGGGCCGCGGCGCTGCTGTCTGCTGAACGCGTGGCGCTGAACTTTCTGCAGCGGCTGTCGGGTACGGCCACGATGGCGCGCCGGTTCGTTGATGCGGCCGCCGGCCGCATCGTCGTCCTGGACACACGGAAGACGACGCCGCTGTTGCGTACGCTGGAGAAGTACGCCGTCAGGGTGGGCGGCGCCACCAACCATCGGTTTTGCCTGGATGACGGCGTGCTGATCAAGGACAACCATGTGCGCCTGGCGGGTGGCGTGGAGCAGGCCGTGACGCGGGCGCGGGCGGCCGGGACGGGACTGCCGATCGAGGTCGAGGCGCAGAGCCTCGACGAAGTCGATGCCGCGCTGCGCGCCGGCGCGGACACCGTGCTGCTCGACAACCTGGGACTCGAGGACATCCGCGAGGCCGTGGCGCGTTGCCGGGGCCGCGCGCGGACCGAGATCTCCGGCGGCGTGACGCTCGAACGGCTGCCGGCGCTGGCTGCCAGCGGCGCCACGTTCGTATCGGCCGGGGCCCTCACGCACTCGGCGCCGGCCGCGGACCTCAGTTTCGAAATCGAGCCGGCCTGAGAGAAGCGACGCGTGAGCGAATGGCCGTGAGAGGCGAGGCGCCTTGGGGGACAGGCGGGCTCATCGCCGTGCCGGACGACGTGGCCGAGGCGCTGGCACTGACCCGACCGAGGCTCGGGCGCCTGGGTGCACGCGTGTCTTGGTACGCGGACATCGCCTCCACCAACGACGAAGCGCTGGCACTCGCCGATCGCGGCGCCGAGGAGGGATGGCTCGTTGGCGCCGACAGCCAGTCCGCCGGCAGGGGCCGTCACGGCCGCGCCTGGGCATCGCCGGCCGGAGGCGGCCTGTACCTCTCCGCCGTCCTGCGGCCGCCGCCGCACGCCGTTCGCTTGCTCACCCTGGCCGCCGGCGTGGCCGTGGCGGAGGGCATTCAGGCCGCGACGGGCGCAGAGGCAGGCGTGAAGTGGCCAAACGACGTGTATCTGCCGCTGTCGCGCCCTCGCAAGGTGGCAGGCATCCTGGCTGAGGCGAACGCATCGGGAGCGCAGGTGGAGTACGTGGTCGTTGGCGTGGGTGTGAACGTCGGACGCGCGGCGTTGCCGCCCGATGTTTCCGAACGCGCGACCTCGATCGAGGCCGAGCTGGGCCGGCCAGTGGACCGTGGCGTGGTGGCCGCCGAGCTCTGCGCCGCGCTGTGGCACCGGTACCAGCAGCTGGTTGCCGGCGACGACGCCGCCGTACTCCAGGCATGGCGTGCCCGGGGGGTCGCCACCTTCGGGCGGGGCGTGGAGTGGGAGTCGAGCGGTAAGGCCTGCCGCGGCGTGGCCCGCGACGTGGACCAGTCGGGCGCCCTCGTCGTAGACACGGCCGAGGGCGTGGCGCGGATCGCGTCTGGGGAGGTCCGATGGCTGACGTAGAGTCCCAGCCGATCGAGGATCCGGCTGACGTCGGCGCCTACTGCCGGGCTGTCGAGGCGCACCTGAGCCGTCGCAACGCGGGACATCTCGTGCGCATCGTGGGCCCCTCCTTCGATCTGGTGTCGGGCTGGGCGGGGCGTGGCGTGCCCCTGAGGGTCGCGTGCCGGGGGATCGACCGGTACGTCGATCGACAGGCGTCGAAGGGCCCCCGACGGCGCCCGATTCGCATCGAGTTCTGCGAGGCGGACGTGCTGGATCTGTTCGATGAGTGGCGGAGGGCGATTGGCGCGCCGCCGCGGACCGACGAAGACGACCAGTCGCCGGCTCGTCGCGCCGGCTCGCTGCCGGCGCACCTCGAGCGCATCATCGCCCGCTTGACCGCACTGCAGGCGCGTCCGGATCTCACACCATCGCTCGCGGCCGCCGCAGCTGGCGTGGTCCGTGAGCTGGACGCTGCCATGTTCGGCGCCAAGGGGCTGCGGGGCGATGCCCGTGCCGCATTCCTGAACCGCCTGACGCAGTTGGACGCCCAACTGCTGACTGTCGCGCGCGAGGAGTTGGGCGTCGCGGCGCTGGCGGAACTGAGGCGCCAGGCCGAGCAGGAGCTGCTCTCGTTCCGCGATCGCATGACGCCAGAGGCGCATGGCGCAGCGGTGGCGGCGCTGGTGGATCGGCTCGTGCGCGAACGGTGCAAGCTGCCGTTCGTGGCCGTGGACTAGCCGCATGGCCCTCTCGCTGGGCGCGCGCGTGACGCTCGACGCCGAACGGCCCGTTGCCGGCGGCCGGATGCTCGCGCGCCACGAGGGGCAGGTCGTGCTCGTGGCCGGCGCGATTCCCGGTGAGCGGATCACGGCACGAGTGACCCGCGTGGCCCGCGGCACGGTCTACGCTGACACCGTGGAGGTTGTCGCAGCCTCACCCGATCGCCGCCCCGGTGTGGAAGGGCGGTGCGGCGGGTCCATCCTTGGCCACGTGGCCTACCACCGGCAGGTCACGCTCAAGGCCGCCATCATCGAGGACGCGTGGCGGCACATCGCGCGTCTCCCGGTCCCCGATCCGGTGCGGGTCCTTGCGTCGCACGAGCACGGGTATCGTTCGCGAGCCCGCCTGCACGCTAGCGACGGCCGCCTCGGCTTCTTCCGCGAAGGTACGCATCACCTGTGCGAGCCGGCCGCGACAGGGCAATTGAGCGAGTCCACCCTCACGTGGCTTCGCGATGCCGAAGCGGCGCTGCCAATCGCTGCCGCCCGGGCGCTCGTCGCCCTGGACCTCGTCGAGAACGCAACCGGAACGGAGCGCGCCTGCCACCTGCACGTTCGCGCCGGGGTAGTGCCCGGCACATTCGAGCCGCTGGCGGCGGGGTTGACGGGCCTGTCGCTTGGAAGCGAGGCGGCCGGCGTCGATGAGGACCAGGAGGATCGGCGTGCCCGATCGCGGTGTGGCGCGTTCGCGCGCCGTCGTGGTGGCTGGCGACCCATCGGTGACCGATGTGATCGAGTTCTCGCAGAGCGGCAGGCCGGTGCGGGTATCCCTGCGCCATGGGGCGCGATCGTTTTTTCAGGGCAACCGCTTCCTGCTGGCGCCGCTCGTGCAGTTGGTCAGTGACGCAACGGAGGAGGGGAGCGTCCTCGATCTGTTCGCCGGGACCGGGCTATTCGGCCTGGCGCTGGCCGCAACAGAACATGCGTCGGTCACGATGGTCGAAGGCGACCCGGTCAGCGGTCATGATCTGGCCCTCAACGCCGCCGCAAGGGCCACGGACGTGTCCGTGGAGCATCTGAGCGTTGAGGCGTATCTGGCGCAGCCGCGAACGGGTTTCGTGACGTGGGTGGTCGACCCGCCTCGCACCGGGCTGTCGGAGGCGGTGCGGGCGGCGGCCCTGCGCGATCGGCCTGCCCGAATCGTCTACGTGTCGTGCGACCCGGCCACGCTGGCCCGCGACGTCCGCGCACTCGTCCAGGGTGGTTACGAGGTGCGTTCGCTGACGGGCCTGGATCTGTTTCCCTCGACCGCGCACGTCGAGGCCGTGTGCGTGCTGGTCCGCTAGCGCGCGTCTAGCGCCGGGCCCGGCAGGCTTCGACGAACCCGAGAAACAGCTCGTGGAACTCGCCGGTGCGATGGAAGCTCTCGGGGTGCCACTGCACGCCCACGCAGAAGCGGTAGGCTGGGGATTCCACGCCTTCGACGATGCCGTCGGGCGCTGTGGCTGTGACCGTCAGGTCCGAGCCCAGTCGCCGAATGGCCTGATGATGGCGGCTGTTCACCGCGCATCGCCCGTCCGACAGACGCGTGCCCAGCAGCTCGGCCAGGCGCGAGCCTGGGCGCACGACCACGTCATGAGCCAGCTGCGTGGCCGGAGGGTAGACGCTGTGCGCCGCGTAGGCTCCGGGCTCGCTCGGAATGTCCTGGATCAACGTGCCGCCTGCCGCGACGTTCAACACCTGAAGCCCGCGGCAGATCGCGAACACGGGGAGGTCGGCGGCCAGGGCTCTCCGCAACAGCTCCAGCTCGAACGCGTCGCGTCCGGGCTCCGAAACCTCGTAGCGTGCATGCGGGGCTTCGCCGAAGAGCGCGGGATCGACATCGTCTCCGCCAGGCAGCAGCAGCCCGTCCACCTGGGCCAGGACGGCGGCGGGATCGTCCACGCCGATCACCGGCGACCACGGCTCGCCGCCCGCCTTCCGCACGGCCGCGTCGTAGTCCAGGGGGCGATTGCAGGGCGTGACGGCGATACGGGGCATGACGCCTACATGCGGACCGGAATCTCGATGCCCATGAGATCGAGGGCCCGGGTCAGCTGATCGCGCACGTAGACGACGGCCACCGCCCGCCATCGCCGCACGTCTTCGCGCTCCTCGTTCACGATGGGCGCGCGGTGATAGAACGCGTTGAAGGACTGGGCCACCGAGAACGCGTACTTCGCCAGGATCGAGAACTCCAGCGTGCGGATCACCTGCTCGATCACGTCGTCGAGGCGGGCGGCCTCGAGGATGAGCCCCCACACCTCGTGCGAGCCGTTGGCGCCGTCCAGCTCTCCGTGTGGGATTCCCTCGAGCGAACCGAGCAGATCGGCTTCCGACAGATGCAGCCGCTCCTGCACCTTCTGCAGGATGTTGCGCGCCCGCACGACGGCGTACTGGATGTATGGACCGCTTTCGCCCTCGAAGCTCAGGGCTTCGTCGAGGTCGAAGGCGATGATCTTGCCGCGCGAGAACTTGACCAAAAAGTAGCGGACCGCCGCGACGGCAATCGCCCGCGCCACGCGGCCGGCGTCTTCCTCCGGCATGTCGGCGTTGCGCGCCGTCACCTCCGCCAGCGCCTTGGCGATCGAATCGATCGATGAGATCGTCGGCCTTCACGCCAAGACCCTTGCGCCCCGAGACTTCGACGAACGGCTTCTTCGCCTCCTCGGAGCCCGCCGGTGGCGCGAAGCCCAGCTCGGTTGCCGTGGCGTGCGACAGCGCCACCATCTCGTACGAAAAGTGGTGAGACCGGGCGGCGCCCTCGGGATGCCCGACGGCCAGGAGCGCCTGTTTCAAGAGCTTCTGGAGATAGGACTGGCGGACGTCGATGACGTTGTACACGTAGGACGCGCCGCCGAACGGCGGATGCTCGGGAGCGCCAGGTTCGGTCTGGGTCGACCAGAGCGGCTGGGACCGCTCCACGAAGCGGCGGTACTGGAAGTCGCGTCCCAGCAAACCCAGCTTCCAGAACTGATAGGCGATGTCCTTGCCCACGTAGGTCACGACACCGTTGGAGCGCACGATGACCTTCTCCCGCTCCTCGGCGTCCTCGTCGGCCCCCGCGCCGGGCGACCCGGGCGCGGCCGCCTCTGGCGCGCCGGCGTCCGGGGCATCCAGGTCTTCCTGAATCGGCATCACCCAGCACCCGGCCAGCCGCCCGTCGGTGCGGAGGTACACCGCACCCTTGGCCTTCAGCACCTCGAAGGCGTGGGCCCAGAACTTCAGCCGCAGGATGTCGCCTTCCCAGGTCAGCAGGTCGTAGTCCACGTTCATCCGGGCCATCGTGGCCAGGTGACACCGCACGATCCGCTCGGCGATGAAGGCGGCCGCCCGAGCGTTGTCGTTGCCGCCGTGCTCGATGTCGTGCAGTGTCGCGGCACGGGTCTCCAGGCGCGCCTTGTCGCCGTCGTACCACTCGGTCACGCGCGCATACAGATCCCAGCAGTAGTGATCGAACCGGGTCGTGTCGGCGACGCGGTGGATGTCGTCGAGCGACAGACCTTCGAGCACGCGAAAGCCCACGACCACGTCGGCCACCTGCACGCCGGTATCGTCGATGTAGTTCTGCACCTCGACGTGTGTGCCCTGAAAGCGGAGCGCCCGGACCAGCGTGTCGCCCAGCGCGGCGTTGCGCAGATGGCCGATGTGCGCCGCCTTGTTCGGGTTGATCGCGGTGTGTTCCACGATGGCCTTGCCCTCGCGCCGGTCGGGCGAGGGCTGGCTGGTGGTCCAGTCGATGGCGAACCGGCGGCGATCGAGCCCGAAATTCAGATAGCCATTGGCCGCCGACACCCGCGGGACCCCTTCGATGCCGGCGGACGCGTCGGCGATCTCCTGGGCGATCAGCTTCGGCGCCTTGCGCAGCCGCCGGGCAAGCTCGAAGGCCACCGGGGATCCCAGGTCGCCGAGATCGCGCGTCGGCGGATACTCGAGGGCGATGGCCGGAGCGTCGGTCGGCTCGATGCCGTACAACGTCTGGAGGGTGCGTGTGATGTGATCTCGTAGCTTGGTGTGGACCGTGAGAATCATTGCGAGTACGCTGAGTCCGGCTACGTTATCAGAAAAACATCCGCATGCAGGACGGAGGCGTCGGACGATTGCTCGTGGCGAGCTTGCATCAGGGCATCGCCGACGAGTTGCCGTCGCGACTCGAGTTTTACGAGTCGTGGTTGAATCCCGCGGGGCTGCGCGACGGCCGCATCGGGCTGGCCCCGTTGGCCGCGGTCCTGAGCTTCCTTCGGCAGGAGACGGGTGATCCGTACTTTCGAGTCGCGGCGCGGGCGGGGCGCTACAGCGCCGCGTGGCTCGTGGACGCGATGTCTCCTCTCCATCGGCGGATCATGCTGCGGCTGCCGCACGGGCTGCGCGTATGGTGCGTGATGCGGCTGGCGAGGCGGCTGGTCCGCCAGACCTACGGTGGAAGCCGCGCGATCATTCGCCGCGCGACGAGCGAGGGCGGCCAATTCGACCTGCGTGGCTCGGTGTTCTGTCAGGTGCGCGACCGTATGCCGCATCCGCTCTGCGAATTCTATGTGTCGGCGCTTCGGTACATGCTGCAGCACTTCGATCTGCCGCACGAGGCGCAGGCAACCGAATGCCTGGCGGCGGGCGCCACGCGATGTCTGATTGCGCTCGCCGCTCCAAGCCGTCAGGAGGCGTGAAGCGTGTTAAAATCGGCTTCAACGCGCCGCATGTCTGACGAAGGATTGCAGGAGATCCAGCTCAGAGGGAAGCAGTTGGTCTTTCTGGCCATGTCGGCCACGGTCGTGGCTGTCGTGATCTTCCTGTGCGGGGTGATGGTCGGCCGCGGCGTCCCAACCGCGCGACAAGCCGTCGCGGAGCCGATCGAAGCCGACGCCGACGTGCTGGGGACGACGACCGATACGGGCGCGCCAGCCGCCGCCGCGTCCGGTGAGCTTGCGGACGCAGCCGGTGCGGAGCCGGCACCGCTCCAGTATCCGGATCTGGTCAGCGAGCAGCCGCCAGTGGACCGGCCCCTCAAGCCGTCGCCGCCCGCTCGGCCGTTTGCCGCGGAAACCGCGGTCGCCCGGCCGGAGACGCCGCGTCGAGTCACTGCCGCCACCGTCACGAAAGCGGCGAAAACAGACACCGCGGCGAAGCCCGACAGCGCCGCGACAGCGACGAAAGCCGGCAAGACCGCGCCAGCGCCGAAGGCCACTGCCGCTCCAGCCGCCGCCACTGCGGGCGGCTTCCAGGTCCAGGTGGCGGCCTATCAGCGCGAGGGCGACGCGTCCACGGTGCGGGATCGTCTGACGCGAAAGGGATACCCGGCCTTCGTGACGACGGCTACGACCTCGGCGGGCACGTGGTTTCGCGTGCGCGTCGGCGGGTACGAGACGAGAGACGAGGCCCAGGCCATCGCCACGCGGCTCAAGCGCGAAGAGCAGCTGGAGCCCTGGGTGACTCGCTGATTTCCGGCGCATCCGCGCGCCTCCACCGGCCGATTCATGTCTGACAGCGGCCCCCGAACACATCCGGACAGCCTCGCCGACCTGAGCCCCGTACCGCTGTTCCTGGTGCAGGACCGCACGGTGCGGTACGCGAACCAGGCGTTCTGCGAGCTGTGCGGCGTCCCGGCCGCCGACGTGGTGGGCCGTCCGATCGTGGACCTGCTTCACGCCCACGATCGCGGTCACGTCCTGGAGCGCCTGGACGAGCACCAGCGCGGGCGTACGGAGACCCACAGCGCACAATTTCGCCTGCGGCGGCCCTCGGGGGACGACGTCTGGGTGTTCGGCACGCTGGTCGCACGCTCGGCGGGCGGACGCCCAGCCACATTGGCGTCGGCGCTCGACGTGCGCGAACGCCGGCACGCGCAGGAATCGGTCGCGAAAGCGCAGCGGCTCGACGCCGTCGCGCGTCTTGCCGGCGGGATCGCCCACGACTTCAACAACGCGCTGCAAGTGATCCTCGGGCACGCCGAGACAGTCATCGGCGCGGTGCCGGAGTCGCACCCGATCCACGTCCCGGCGGTCGAGATCCGGCGGGCGGCGCTGCGCGCGGCGCATCTGACCGATCGCCTCTTGTCGTTCGGCCAGCGCCAGCTGCTGGATCCGCAGCTGCTCGACCTGCCGAGGCTCCTCCTGGACCTGCGGGTCCCAATCGAACGCCGGGTCGGCCCGGCGGTCGGCTTGGTGTTGCGCCGCGGCAAGTGGACGGCTCCCGTGCGCCTGGATCGCACGCGGTTCATCCATGTCCTGGGCGCGCTCGTTGACAACGCCCGCGACGCGATGCCGCAGGGTGGACAGTTGGTCATTGCAACAGACACCGTGAGCATCGATGCGGCCGAACGCGCGGAACGGCCGTGGCTGCGGCTTGGCGAGTACGTCAGGCTCGTCGTGGAAGACTCGGGGCCCGGGCTCGACGCCGAGGCCACCGCGCACGCATTCGAGCCGTTCTACACCACGAAGGCGACCGGGGATGGCCTGGGCCTGCCAGCGGTCTACGGTCTGGTCAAGCAGAGCCACGGCTTCGTCTGGATCGAGAGCGCACGCGGTGGCGGCACGCGTGTCGTGCTGCTCATTCCCGCGAATGGGCCCGCGACGGCAGTGTCCGACGCCCCGTCGCCGGCCCCGTTGCGCGCCGTGCCACCACTCGAGGCGCGGCCCCATGTGCTGGTCGTGGAGGACGAAGGGTCGGTCAGGGAGCTGCTGGCGGGCGCACTGGAGCGAAATGGTTTCACGGTCACCGCCGTGCCCAGCGCCGAGGACGCGATCGGGTTTGCTCCCGGCACGTACGACGTGCTGCTGAGCGACATCAGCCTGCCGGGTATGAGCGGCGTGGACCTGGCCAAACGGATCCTGCGCGCCGCCCCGGATGCTCGAGTGCTGCTGATGTCGGGGTACGCGAGGGAGGAATATCTGACCCCGTCCGACGATCTCCCCTTCATCGGCAAGCCCTTCACGACGCGCGCCATCGTGGATCGCCTGCGATCGGTGCTGACGGAGCCGCCGATGGCCTCTTCCGAGAGCCGTCCGGCCTAAGTGATCAAGGTCCATTGGCTGCTCGCGAGCGCGACGGGCATCCTGCTCGCGCTCAGCTTCCCAAAGTTCGGCCATCCGGCCTGTGCCTGGGTGGCACTCGTGCCGCTGCTGCTCGCCCTCCGCGGGACCGGCCCGCTGGGTCGCCCCGCGCCGCTCGACGTCCGGCGGGCCACTCTCCTCGCCTGGTGGGCGGGGCTGGTGTACTTCACAGGCACGGTGTATTGGACCAGCGGCGTGCTGGCGCAGTTTGGCGGCCTGCCGACGCCGGTGGCGGTCTTTGCGATGCTGCTGCTGGCCGGGTACCTCGCGCTCTTCCCTGCGGCAGCGTACGCCGTGACGGCGAGTTGCGTGGCCAGCTTCGGCGATCGTGGCCTGGCGCTGGTGCCGGCAGCCTGGGCCGCCACCGAGTTCATGCGAGGGGCCTTCTTCGGAGGCTTTCCCTGGGTGCCCCTGGGCAACAGCCAGGTAGAGGTGCTGCCCATCGCCCAGCTGGCCAGCGTGGTCGGGGTCTATGGGTTGTCGGCGCTTGTCGCGGCGGTCAACGTGGCGGTGGTGGTGGCGTTTCTGTCGAGCGGCCGCATGCGATGGCTGACGGTAAGCGCCACGGTCATTGCCCTTGCGGCGGCGGGCGGCTGGGGCACCTGGCGAATCGGGCGGGGCGCCCTGCTGGAGCAGGCGCAGCCGCTGCGCGTGGGCCTCGTGCAGGCCAACATCGCGCAGGCCGACAAATGGGATCCGCGGCAGGCCCGGCGGATCATCACGACCTACATGGCGATGTCGCGCGACGTGGTCAAGCGCGGCGCGGAATTCGTGATCTGGCCCGAGTCGTCCACGCCCGCGATGTTCGAGGAGGATGCAGGCGTCGCCGAGGCCGTGCGCGGGCTGGCAGTCGAGCTGCGAGTGCCCCTGCTGTTCGGCAGCGATCAGTTCGAGCGTGGCGACGATCCGAAGTACTACAACTCGGCGTTTCTGGTGGGGCCCGACGGACGGACCCAGGCCGTGTACCGCAAGATTCAGCTGGTCCCGTTCGGCGAGTTCTTTCCGCTCCAGCGCTGGCTGTCGTTTGTCTCGCCGCTCGTCGAGCGTGCGGCGCCGTTTGCCGCCGGCAGCTCAGTGGTGATGCTGCCGGCCGGCTCCCACTGGGCGAGTACGGCAATCTGCTACGAGGTGGTCTACCCGCGCCTGGCGCGCGCGGCCGTGCTGGCGGGAAGCGAGTTGCTCACCACGATCACCAACGACGCCTGGTACGGCGAGACCTCGGCGCCATTTCAGCACTTTGCCATGGCGTCCATGCGCTCGATCGAGCAGGGCAGGTACCTGGCGCGGGCCGCCAACACGGGGGTCAGCGGCATCGTGGATCCCTATGGCCACGTGACGCACCGATCACGGGTGTTCGAGCAGGCGGGGATCGTGGGCGAGGTACGATTCATCACAGGCCAGGACCATCTACGCCTCCGTGGGCGACGTGGTGCCGTGGACCAGCGTGGCGATCCTGGCGGTGGCGCTCGCGGCCATCCGTCTTCGCCGATCGGGCGCCGGCGGACGCAGGCAGGGGAGGTAGCAGTGGCAATCGGGATCGAGGATCTGGTCAAGCGGCACGATGGGCTCTCGAAGCGGGCGTCCGAACTCCGGAGGTATCTTTGACGGCGCACGTCTCGAGGATCATCTAGCGGAGATCGAGCGCGCTGCCGGGGAGCCCGCACTTCTGGAGCAATCAGCAGGAGGCCCAGAAGGTGATGCAACGGCGCCGCCGGCTCGAAGAGGACGCCACGCTCCGGGACTCGCTGCGACGCCGGGCCGATGACCTGAGCGTGCTGGTGGACTGGGCCGGACAGGGCGAGGATGTCACCACCGATCTCGAGCGTGGGCTCGACGAGCTGGAGTCCGAGGTCGAAGCCGGTGAGATCCGAAAGATGCTGGGCGGCGAGTACGACGCCGCGAACGCGATCGTGTCGATCCACCCCGGCGCCGGCGGCACCGAGTCGCAGGACTGGGCCGAGATGCTGCTCAAGATGTACGTCAAGTGGTCCGATCGGCGCGGCTTCAAGCGCGAGGTCATCGACCATCAGCCCGGCGACGAAGCCGGCCTCAAGAGCGTCACGCTGACCTTCAGCGGCAATTACGCGTTCGGGTTGCTGTCGGCCGAGGCGGGGGTCCATCGGCTGGTGCGCATCTCGCCCTTCGATCAGGCCGCGCGCCGGCATACGTCGTTCGCGTCGGTCTTCGTCTGGCCCGAGCTGCCCGACGACGTGTCGGTGGAGATCGACGACAAGGATCTACGCGTGGATACCTACCGGTCCAGCGGCGCGGGCGGACAGCACGTCAACGTCACGGACTCGGCGATTCGCATCACGCACCTGCCCACCGGCATCGTGGTGTCGTGCCAGAACGAGCGATCGCAGCACAAGAACCGCGCGTCGGCCATGAAAGTACTGCGGGCGCGGCTTTTCGACCTCAAGTCGAAGGAGCAGCAGAGCAAGCTGGACCAGATCGGCGGCGAGAAGCGAGACATCGCCTTCGGCAGCCAGATTCGCAGCTACGTGCTGCAGCCGTACCAGATGATCAAGGACCACCGCACGAAGATGGAGGTGGGCGACGTCTCCAGGGTGCTCGGGGGCGACCTGGACGGCTTCATCAAGACGTACCTGATGCAGAAGGCCAGCGGCACGCTCGGTTCGGCCGCGTCGGAGGGCGACGAGTAGGGAGTCCCGAAGGAGAGCACGATGTATCGAGCGCTGGTTCTGACGGCACTGGTTGGCGCCGGGTCGTTGTCGATGGCTCTCAGCGCCCAGGGGCCACCGGGCCCGTCGGCGGCCGCCATCGCCGCTGTTGGCATCGAACGCGTGAAGGATGGGCTGTACGTCATCACGGGCGCGACGCCAGGCAACGCGTTCGCGGGCGGGAACACGGCGGCCTTCATTGCCGGCGACGGCGTGACGCTGGTTGATACGAAGCTGCCGGGTTTCGGCCCCACCATCCTCGAGCGCCTCAGGAGCGTCACCAGCAAGCCGGTGATCCGGATCATCAACACACACGCGCACGCCGATCACACCGGCGGCAATCTTGCCTTCGGCGCGGGCGTCCAGACGGTGGTGCACGCTGGAGCCGACGGCGCAATGCGGCGTGCGAAGAATCTGGCCCCGCGGACGACGTTCGGAGAGCGATGGACGGTTGGGGCGGGCCGGGATCAGATCGACGTGTACTACTTCGGTCGCGGGCACACCGACGGGGACGCCTTCGTCGTGTTTCCATCCCAACGCACCGTGCACGCCGGCGACATGTTTCCCTGGAAGGCCCTGCCGTTCATCGATGCCCCGAACGGCGGCAGCGCGGTGGAACACGCGAAGAGCCTGGCTGCGGCCCTGATGGGGATCGCCAACGTGGACACAGTCATCGGGGGCCATATGCCGGTGTCCACGTGGACCGAGTTCCGCGAGTACGCCGACTTCAGTCAGGACTTCGTGGCGTATGCGGTGCGCGCGATGAAGGCCGCGAAAACGGCAGACCAGGCCGCGGCGGAGTACGTCGTGCCCGCCAGATTCAGGGGCTACGCGGCCACAGCGGCGCCCAACCTCACCGTGCGCGACAGCCTGCAGCAGATCTACAACGAACTGTCGGCCCCCCCGGCAGCGCAGGTCGGGCCGCCCGACCTGCCGGCCGTCACTGTTCGTGGCCAGACGTACACGCCGCGATCGATCCTGGCTCGCAATATGGGCTCCGAGGAGGACCAGACGACGGCGTTCCCCCCTCACAGAATCGCCGGCAACATCTACTACGTCGGCACGCGGACGCTCAGCGCGTTTCTCGTCGCCACGCCGGCCGGCCACATTCTGATCAACACGACCTACGAACGCAACGTGCGCACGATCGAAAGGTCCGTGGCGCAACTCGGGTTCGCGTTCTCGGACGTCCGAATCGTGCTGGGCACCCACGCGCACGGCGATCACCAGGAAGGCGACGCGCTTGCCAAGACGATGACGGGCGCGCAGGTCATGGCGATGGCCGAAGACGTGCCCGCGCTGGAGTCCATCCGTCCGGGCGGCAAGCCCCATCCGATCGATCGAACGCTGAAGGACGGCGATCGCGTGACGCTCGGGGGCACCACCCTCGTGGCGCGCCTCACGGCCGGTCACACCCGCGGCTGCACCACGTGGACGACCCAGGTTCTGGAGGGCGGCCGCGCGCTGAACGTGGTGCTGGCCTGCAGCTACCGGGCGCCCGCGCCGGTCACGCCGGCCATCGAAGCCGAGTTCACGCGCACGTTCAGCCTGATCCGAACCCTGCCGTGTGATGTGCCGCTGGCGATCACCCCGCGCAGTACGACATGGCCGCCAAGCACGCGCGGTTGACGCCCGGCGCACCGAACCCGTTCGTGGATCCGGCCGGTTGCTGGCTCGAGGCCGACGTCCAGGAGGCCATGCTTCGCGCCCAATTGCAATTGCAGAAGGGCGCCTGATCGGCTTTAGGCTCTCGGCTTCCGGCTTTCGACCTTGATCTCCGGCGCAGTATCAGCATTTTGACTGTCGCGTAAGACGAAGACTCTGATGAGGCTCAAATCAAGTCCCACAGTGCGTCCCAGCTTCCAACGGGCCCCGGACTTCGAAGGCGATCGGATCGAGGGCGGGTACTCGTTCTCGTGTATACGATGCGGCACCGGTTTGACCGTGGATGGGCAGAGGTTTGTCGAGAAAGCGTGGGGTTGGAAAGAGCAGTTTGATGCTGAAGCGGCGGCCGCCGTCGGCCGGCACTTCGACATCAGCACTGCAACTGGGAAGTCCCACGATGGCGGGTACCCTGTCTTCCTCCGGATAGCCTGTGCACACTGCCGGGCCGAGCATGTCGTCTACGCTGGGGTCAGGAGACATCGAACTCGTATTACGCCATCTGGATCCATGGAGTTGCGCAGACGATCACCTAAGAGCACGAAGGGCCGCGACCGCTTCGCGTCACTTTGGTCGCTCGAGAGCCCGGCCGGGAGCCGGAAGCCGAGAGCCGAAAGCCTAGAGTCCCTACGGCACGAGGCCGGCGGGCGAGGCGCCTTCGTCCTCCTGAAGCCCCGATCCCGCGGGCTGCGTGCCGCTGATGAAGGCCTCGGACTGCCCGTTGGGCATGGTGACGAATACGATGTTGCCCGGCGCCTCGAGCGCGGGTGGGTTCGCGCGATCCGGCCGGCGCGAGAGATACGACTTCATCACGTCCATCCAGATGGGCAGGGCAGCCGAGGCGCCCGTCTCTCCGTACCCGAGCGACCGTTTTTCGTCGTACCCGACCCACACGCCAACCGTCACGTCGGCGTCGAACCCGATGAACCATGCGTCGGTGTAGTCGTCCATCGTGCCGGTCTTGCCGGCCAGCGGCCAGTCGAGCGCGCGCGCGGCTTGCGCGGTGCCGCGTTCGACCACACCCCGCAGCAGGTAGGCGATGAGGAACGACGTGTCGGCGCGCAGCGCTTCGCGCGGTTGGGGCCGCGACTCATACAGCAGGTTCCCCTCCCGGTCGGATACCGACCGGACGGCATAGGGTTCCATGCGGACACCCTGGTGCGCGAACGCCGAATAGGCGCTCGTCATCTCCAGCAGCGTGGATTCGGCCGAGCCCAGGGCCAGCGAGAGGTACGGCTGGTAGTCGCCGGTCAGGCCGAGGCGCCTGGCCTGGGCGACGACGGCGGCCGGGCCGGCGGCCTCGAGCGCTTTGACCGCCGGGATGTTTCGTGACTGCTCGAGGGCGTGGCGCACGGTCACGAGGCCCTCGTACTTCCGGTCGTAGTTGAGCGGCTGATAGGGCGGCTGCCCGGGGCCTGCATCGTAGGACACCGGCTCGTCGAGGAACGTCGAGGCCGGGGTAAGGCCCTGATCGAGCGAGGTCGCGTACACGATGGGCTTGAACAGCGACCCGACCTGGCGCCGCGCCTGCGTGGCACGGTTGAATTTGCTGCGGGCGAAGCTCTGGCCGCCCACGAGCACGCGGATCTGCCCCGTGCGGTTGTCGAGCGCCACCACGGCGCCCTCGATGAGGGGCTGCTGCTCGAGCGTCAGGTCGCCGGGCACGCCGTCTTCCAGGCTACCGATGGCGACTTCCACGACGTCGCCGGGCTTGACGAGGTCCTGCGGCGACTTGGCCCGGGTCCAGGCGTAGCCCTTGCGCGCCAATTCCACTTCCCGCGTGCCGACGCGGACGAGCGTCGGATTGGCCGGCTTGCCGTCGGAGACCTTGACCACGACCGCGGGCACGATGTCGCCAGGGCGAAGCGCCTCGGGTGGCACCGGCAGGCTGACCGTGCCGTCGGCGCCCACGTTCCGCGTAGGGCGGCGAAACCGGAGGCGCCGTTTGTCGATGCGCCGGAGTCCGCGGTCGAGCGCGATCTCGGCGTCCCGCTCCCACGGCGCGTCGAGCGTCGTGGCCACCTGCAGGCCCGTCTCGTAGATGGCTTCCGCGCCGAAGCGATCTTCGAGCTCCTGCCGGACGTGTTCGACGAAGTAGGCGGCCTGCGCCCGGTCGGCCTGCACGCCGCTGCCTGTGACGGGCCGCGTCATCGCCTCCTGAGCCTGGGCCTGGGTGATGAAGCCTTCCTCCACCATCCGCGGGAGCACGTAGTTGTTGCGTCGCGACAGCGTGCGGGTGGGGTTCACGAACGGGCTGAGCCGCGCGGGTGCCTGGATGATGGCGGCGATGGTGGCCGCCTGATCGAGAGTCAGGTCGCGCGCGGACTTCTGGAAGTAGTACCGCGCACCCGCCTCCACTCCGTAGGCGCCGTGCAGCGGTACCTGGTTGGCGTAGAGCGCGAGGATCTCCGCCTTCGTGAACCGCTTCTCGAGCTGGATGGCCAGGATGGCCTCCTTCACCTTCCGCTCGAGCGAGCGTTCGTACACGCCGCCGCGCATGTACTCGGTCTGCAGAAACAGGTTTCGCGCCAGCTGTTGCGTGATCGTGCTGGCGCCGGCGCGCTGCCCGGTCACCACGTCCTTGAAGGCGGTGATCAGGATGCGCGAGATGCTGAGGCCGAAGTGCTGTTCGAAGTCGCCGTCTTCGGTGGCGATGATCGCCTGGCGGAGCACCGGCGCCATGTCCTCGTAACGGACCACGACCCGGCGCTCCGTCGCGAATTCACCGATGACGCTCCCCTGGACCGACGACAGGCGGGTAATGGTGTTCGGGCGGTAGCGATCGAGCGCGCTGATTTCCGGGATGTCGTCCGCGAACGCGAACAGCACGCCGCTGACGGTGCCCAGGCCGGCGGCGAGGAGCAGAAGGGCGACGACCGTGATGCGCCGTGCGGCAGTCATCCAGACGTGAAAGTCGTCGAGGAGAGCATATCCCAATTTAGCCGAGAAGTGATTGACCTGACAAGACTTGAGGGGCCACAGCGTGCCAATCCATGCGCATGATCTGACTACGTTATACTCATATAGGTTATGCGTTCGCACCTAAACTGCTGGGCCGGCGCCGCTCGCGCGAAGCCGGGCGCCCACGAGGATTCTGAACTCCCATGAGCAAAATCATCGGCATCGATCTCGGCACCACCAATTCCGTCGTCGCGGTCATCGAAGGCGGGGAACCGGTCGTCATCACGAACCCCGAGGGTGGCCGACTGACGCCGTCCGTCGTCGCCTTCACCAAGACCGGCGAGCGCCTGGTGGGCCAGGTGGCCAAGCGGCAAGCGGTGACCAACCCGGAGAACACGGTGTTCTCCATCAAGCGGTTCATGGGCCGGCGGCACGGCGAGGTCACCGAGGAAATGAAGATGGTGCCGTATGCCGTCGGGTCGGCGCCCAACGGCGACGTGCGCGTGAAGATCCTGGGGGACGAGTACGCGCCCGCGCAGATCTCGGCGATGGTGCTGCAGAAGCTGAAGCAGGCCGCCGAGGAGTACCTCGGTCAGCCGGTCACCAAGGCCGTGATCACGGTGCCGGCCTACTTCAACGACGCACAGCGCCAGGCCACCAAGGAAGCCGGGGCGATCGCCGGCCTGGAGGTGATGCGCATCGTCAACGAGCCCACCGCCGCCGCGCTGGCCTACGGTCTCGACAAGAAGAAGGACGAAACCATCGCCGTCTACGACTTCGGGGGCGGCACGTTCGACATCTCGATCCTCGAGGTCGGCGAAGGCGTGGTCGAGGTGAAGTCCACCAACGGCGACACGCACCTGGGCGGCGACAACCTGGACCATCGCATCATCGAATGGATTGTCGCCGAGTTCAAGAAGACCGACGGCATCGACCTGAGCAAGGACCGGATGGCGCTTCAGCGGCTGCGCGAGGCCGCGGAGAAGGCCAAGATGGAGCTGTCGACGACGCTCGAGACCGACATCAATCTGCCGTTCATCACGGCGGATGCCAGCGGTCCGAAGCACCTGCAGATGAAGCTGACGCGGGCGAAGTTCGAGCAACTCGTGGACGACCTGCTCCAGAAGACCGTCGGCCCCACGCGGCAGGCACTGGCCGACGCCGGCCTGGATGCCTCGAAGATCGACGAGGTGGTGCTCGTCGGGGGCTCGACCCGCATTCCGCGCGTCCAGCAGATCGTGCGCGAGGCGTTCGGGAAGGAGCCGCACAAGGGCGTCAACCCCGACGAGGTCGTGGCCGTGGGCGCGGCAATCCAGGCCGGCGTGCTCGCCGGCGAGGTCAAGGATCTGCTGCTCCTCGACGTGACGCCGCTCTCGCTGGGCATCGAGACCCTGGGCGGCGTGATGACGACGCTCATCTCGCGCAACACCACGGTTCCGACGCGCAAGAGCGAGACGTTCTCGACCGCGGCCGACAGCCAGACGAGCGTGGAGGTCCACGTGCTGCAGGGCGAACGGCAGCTGGCGCGCGACAACCGGACGTTGGGCCGGTTCCAGCTGGTCGGGATCCCGGCCGCGCCCCGCGGCGTGCCGCAGATCGAGGTCACGTTCGACATCGACGCCAACGGCATGGTGAACGTGTCGGCCAAGGACCAGGGCACCGGCAAGGAACAGAAGATCTCGATCACCGCGTCGAGCGGCCTGTCCAAGGACGAGGTCGATCGGATGATGAAGGACGCCGAATCGCACGCCGAGGAGGACAAGAAGCGACGGGACGAGATCGAGACGCGCAACCGCGCCGACCAGGCGGTGTACGCGGCTGAGCGGATGGTCAAGGACACGGGCGACAAGCTGGGCGCGTCCGACAAGGCCACGGTCGAAGGCGCCATCGCGACGCTGAAGACCGCCATCGAGTCGAACGACGTCGCCGCGATGACGAGCGGCATGGAGGCGCTGACGCAGGCGCAACACAAGGTGGCGGAGGCCCTGTACAAGCAGGCTGGCGCCAACGGCGGCGCGCAGGCGGGTGAGCCGTCGGGGACCGAAGGCGCCCCGCCGCCGCCGCCCGGCGATGACGTCATCGATGCCGAGGTCGTGGAGGACGACAAAAGGTAGTGGATCTCTACATCGTGCTCGGTCTGCAGCCCGGCGCGACCGACACGGACATCAAGCGGGCCTACCGGCGGTTGGCGCGGCGGTTCCACCCGGATATCAATCCTGGCGATCACACGGCCGAAGCCCGGTTCCGGCAGGTCGTCGAGGCCTACGAGACGCTGATCGACCGCGAGCGCCGGACGCGCTACGACTCGGGCCAGCATCCCGCCGACGCCTCCCGTCCCCGAAGCAGCGAGTTCGAGGGCTTCGACTTCTCGACGCGCGGGGTGGACTATTCGGCGAGCTTCGGCGATCTGTTCGCGGAAGTGCTGCTCCATCGCGAGCAGCGTCCGGCGCGCGGCGAGCGAGGGACCGATCGGCACAAGGACGCCTCGATGTCGTTCAAGAACGCGTTTCTCGGCGGCGAGATGGCGTTGACGATCAGCCGCAACGATGTGTGCGCGACGTGCGACGGCCGGGGCGTCGCGCAGTCGACGCCGGCGGCCTGCGGGATGTGCCACGGCTCGGGCGCCGTCCGGACGGTGCGCGGGCACATGGTGTTCTCGCGCACCTGCACGGCTTGCGGGGGCGACGGGCGCCAACGGCCGCGCGCGTGCCGGACCTGCAGCGGGACGGGCCAGCTGCTGCAGACGGAGAACATCGTGGCGCGGATTCCGCCGGGTATCGCCGATGGCGAGCTGGTGCGTCTGCCCAAGAAGGGAGACGCCGGGATCCGCGGCGGTGAATCGGGTGACCTGTACATCAAGGTGCACGTCGAGGCCGACCCTGTCTTCACGCGCCACGATAACGACCTGCATGTGACGGTGCCGGTCGCCGTCCACGAGGCGGCCCTGGGCGCGCGCATCGAGCTCGAGGGCCTGGACGGGCCCGTCAGGGTGCGGATCCCGCCCGGAACCCAATCGGGCCAGCGGTTTCGCCTGCGTGAGCGGGGCGTGCCCTCCACGCGGACAGGGGTCCGCGGCGATTTGATCGTCGAGGCGCGGCTGATGCTTCCGGACGTCCTCGACGAACGCTCCAAGGAGCTGTTGCGGGAGTTCGGGCGGCTGAACGGGGGGCTGCGGTCGGGCGCTCCGAGCGGGAGTGGGCGATGACCAAGAAAGCCGAGCGGGGCAAGGCGTATTTCATGATCAGCGCGGTGGCGCAACGGTACAACATCCACCCTCAGACGCTGCGGCTCTACGAACGTGAGGGCCTGCTGGCGCCCTCGCGCACCGACGGCAACACGCGCCTGTACCTGGAGGACGACCTCGAGCGGCTGGAAACCATCCTCAACCTCACACGCGACCTCGGCGTCAACCTCGCCGGCGTCGAGATCATCCTGAACATGCGCGCGAAGATCGAGCAGATGCAGGGTGAAGTGAACCAGTTCATGGACTACGTGAAGCGGGAGCTCGCGCGCGGCATCGACGATTGGGAGCAGCGCCTCGGCACCGCGATGGTGAAAGCGGCGCCCACCGAGCTCGCGCCCCGGCCGCCCGAGAGCCAGAGCGCCGAACGACAAAAAGGTTGATTACAGTTCCGCACGAGCGTGCTGCCGTGCAGTTTCTGAATTCTGAATTCTGAATTCTGAATTTCTGAGTCACGATACTCCCGTGGCGTGCACGATCTGCGACGACACCGGATGGAAGTCGAGCGTCGTCGACGGTGTCTCGCGGGTCACGCGCTGCGATTGCATTCGGGAATCCACGGGTGAACGACTGCTGGCTCACTCCAGGATTCCGAAGCGCTACGAGCACTGCACCTTCGAGAATTTCACCGCATACAACGAGCACCTGGAGAAGGCGCGGCGCTACGCCTCGCAGCTGGCGGAGCGGTTTCCGGTGGTGGACAAGGGGATGTTCCTGCAGGGCCCGCCCGGCGTCGGCAAGACGCACCTGGCCGTCGCCGTACTGGGGCAGGTGATTCGCACCCGCGGAGCGGTCGGGCTCTTCTACGACACGCAGGGATCTGCTGCGTGTCATTCGCAGCACCTACGACCCGGTGAATCGGACGCAGGAGATGGACGTGCTGCGGCCGGTCATGACCGCCGATTTGCTGGTGCTTGACGACCTCGGCGCCGAGAAGACGTCCGAGTGGGTGGAGGAGACGCTGAACCACATCGTCAACGCCCGGTACAGTGAGAAGCGAACGACGATCTTTACCTCGAACTTCGACGACAAGCCCGACATTACCGACCCCGATACGCTGCTGTTTCGGATCGGCTTTCGGATGCGTTCCCGTCTCCACGAGATGTGCGAGTTCTTGTACCTGGATGGCGGCGACTATCGGATGCTGCCCAGGAATGGCGGCGTGGACGATCTGATGGGACTCTGGAAAGTTCGCGACAAGACGATGCGAAGACCGGGGGTTCCGGGGCGCACGGGCGGGCAGGCGCGCGCCCAGATTGCGGGGCCATGGCGCCGAGACCGACTTGAAGTGGTCGGGCGGCAAAGCCGGCAGCTAGGGTGAGGCCTGGAGCCCGGGGCCTGGAGCCTGGGGCCTGAAACTAGTGCTAGGCATCTACGTTCACGTCCCTTTCTGCAGTGCGATCTGCAATTACTGCAACTTCAACCGGGGGCTCCTCGACGAGGCGCTGAAGACGCGCTTCGTGGACGCCGTGTGCCAGGAGATAGAGTCGCGCGGCGAGCCTGTGGCGGCCGACTCGATCTTCTTCGGCGGCGGGACGCCATCTCTGCTGACCGAAGCAGAGGTCGCGCGCATCGTCGGCGCCTGCCGCGCCGCGTTCGACGTGACCCCGGACGCCGAAGTGACGCTCGAAGCCAACCCCGAGAGCGTCAGCCAGCCAAAGCTCGAGGGTTACCGCGCGGCCGGCGTCAACCGGCTCAGCTTTGGCGTGCAGTCGTTTCGAGACGACGAGCTGCGGCGGCTGACACGGTTGCACTCCGCAGACCGCGCGCGCGCCGCCGTGGCCGAGGCGCGACGTGCGGGATTCGACAACCTGTCGCTCGACCTCATGATGTGGCTGCCGGGGCAGACGGTGGCCGAGTGGCTCGAATCGGTGGACGCGCTCATCGGCGTGGCCCCGGACCACGCCTCGCTGTACATGCTCGAGGTGTATCCGAACGCCCCGTTGAAGGACCTGATGTCGCGGTCAGGCTGGTCGGTCGCACCCGACGACGACGTCGCCGAGATGTACGTCGAGTCGATGGAGCGGCTGGAGCGCGCGGGCTACGAACAGTACCAGATCTCCAACGTCGCGAAGCCCGGGCGCCGGTCCCGGCATAACCTGAAGTACTGGCGCGACGGTGAGTGGGTGGGCGTCGGCCCGGGCGCGCACTCGACGCGACATGGGGTGCGCTGGCGCAACGAGGCCTCGACGCAGGAGTACATCGCGTCGGTGGCGGCCGGGACGCAGCGCGAGCTCGAACGCCGGGAGTTGACCTCCGAGACACGCGTGCAGGAGGCGCTGTTCACCGGTCTCCGGCTGGCCGATGGCGTGACGCTTGCACACGTCAGAGCACGGTACGGCGTGGACGTGTGGTCGCGCTACGGCGAGTCCCTGCAGCCGTTCGTGGATGAGGGCTGGCTGATCTATGATGGCGACACTTTGCGGCTGTCGCGCGCCGGGATGCTGGTTGCGCACGACGTCATGGCGGTATTTGTGGACTGAATGGGCAGGAAACGGCCCGGTACGGTAGGATGGGCCGCCCTTTCTGAGGAGGCGTGAAGATGCGACGACTGTTCGGAGTGGTTCTAGCTGCCGGGGTCCTGATCCTGCCGGCGTTCTCCCAGCACACGACCCTGCAGGCCCAGGCCAAGCAGACAATGGAAGGCGATCTGGCGCTCTGGAACGTCGCGATTCGCCCCGACAAGACCGCCGATTTCGAGCAGTTCCTCGGAAAGCTGAAGGAAGCGCTCACCAAGTCCACCGCGCCCGAAGCCAAGCAGCAGCTGGCCGGCTGGAAGGTGATCAAGGTGGCCAAGCCGCTTCCGGACGGCAACATCCACTACATCCACGTGATCACGCCGGTGGCGGGTGCGGACTACAACCTGCTGCAGGTCATGTACACCGTGTTCACGGATCCGACCGAGCAGAAGGCGCTGTACGATCTCTATCGCGGGGCCCTGGCCAGCAATCTGGGCATCATCAGCGGCACCGTGGCCTTTGACTTGGCGAAATAGGAATAGCGCTGTCGTGATCGTCGCGCTGGCCGCCTGGATGGGCGGCGCCAGCGCCGCACAGAATCCCGCCCCGGTCCAGCCGGGGCAGCAGCAGCCACCTGTCCCCGGCCGGGGGGCCACGCCGACGACGCCTGGGGCCGTGGCCCCGGCGGCGCCGACGACCGCGATACTGACCCGCACGTTCACGGCGCCGGTGGGCCTCGTGTTCAACACGGTCCGCCCCGAGAGAGTGGCCGACTTCGAGCGTCTGCTGGCCGAGGTGCAGACGGCGCTCGCCAACAGCAAGAACCCCGCGACCCAGGCGCAGGCCAAGGGCTGGCGCTTCTACAAGGCGGCGGAAGCCGTCTCGGGCGGCGCGGTCATGTTCGTGTTCGTGATCGATCCCGTGGTGCCCGGAGCGGACTATTCGCTGGGCAAGGTGCTGGTCGAGGCGTTTCCCGATCCTGCCAAGCTGCAGGAGGTGTGGGCGCTCTACACCGGCTCGGTCACGGGCGGTGGCAGCCTCGTCAACCTGAGCCCGGTTTCGGCGACCGTCAAACCACCAACGGCACCGGAGACGGCGCCGGCCGCGGTGCCAGCAGCGCAACAGCCACCACCGCCGGACGCGGGTGTCCGCTAAGCAAACGCCCGCCCGGAAGGGCGGGCAATCAAACACTGCCATCAACTTCTAGCAAGGCGAAGGCGGCTAGAAGTTGATGTTCGCGCCGGCGTACAGCCGGTGGACCGGGCTGGCACGCGGGCTCCCGCGAAGCGAGAAGACACGGTAATCGAGCCGCACGCGCAGCGGGCCGAGGAGATTGATCTTCACGCCGCCGCCGTTGTTCATCCCGATGTCGGTGTTCGAGAGGGTGCCGAAGCTCTCCCGGTAGACGCCGCCGCCCGTCGTGAAATACGGCTGGAATCCCATGATTGGCCCGGGCGTCTGCAGGAGCACGTTGCCCATGCCCGTGCGCAGCGCGGGCGACCCCGTGGGCGCGTCCTCGACCACACTCGCATACTCGAACTCGAACCCCACGATCAGCAGGCCTATTCCGAACGCCGCGCCCAAGAGCGGGCGATTGTTCGGCGACGTGGCTGTGCCGATGAAGCCCGTGATGTCCGCGGCCGCCGGCACGGCCGTGACCGTGAGCACGCAGAGCGCGAGCACTCGCCCGAATGAAGGCCATACCGGATGATACGATGACTAGCGAGGCTCCGCCTCGGACCAACGAGCAGTAGGCTCCGCCTCGCTAGGGCAGTGCCTGATTGCCCCGCCTTCGGCGGGGCGTGGAAAACTTGACTCGGGTTGGTCAGGATTTGGAGCAGTCAAGTTTTCCAGGCGATGGACTTTGCGCTCTCCGAGGATCAGGAGCTGCTCTGTCGCAGTGTGCGGGAGTTCTGTGACGTCGAGCTTCGTCCCTTCGTGCGCGAGTGGGACGACGCACAGGCTCTGCCGCCAGCGCTTTATGCCAAGCTCGGCGCGATCGGGTTGATGGGCATGCAGTGCCCTGAAGCGTTCGGCGGGTCTGCACTGTCGGCCGTGGACTACTGCCTGTGCATCGAGGAGCTGGCTCGCGTCGATCCCCTCGGTCAGCCTGTCGGTCGCAGCACATAACGGGCTGGGCATGTCGCACATCGCCATGTTCGGAACCGACGAGCAGAAGCAACGCTACCTGCCGGCGCTGGCCCGCGGCGAACACCTGGCGGCCTGGGCACTGACTGAAGCGTCTTCGGGCAGCGACGCCGCCTCGATGCGGACGACGGCCACTCAGGAAGGCGGCGATTGGGTGCTGAACGGCACCAAGCAGTTCATCACGCACGGCGCCTCGGCCGACGTACTCGTGGCCATGGCCGTCACGGCCAAGGGCAAGGGCTCGCGCGGGATCTCCGCGTTCGTCATCGAGCGCGGGACGCCAGGATGCCGGCCGGGCCGCAAGGAAGACAAGCTGGGCATGCGCGCCAGCGAGACCAGCGAGGTCGTGTTCGAGGCCTGCCGGGTGCCGGCCTCACACCTGCTGGGGCAGGAAGGGCAGGGCTTCGTGAACGCCCTGCAGGTGCTGGACGCGGGCCGCATCGGGATTGCCGCGCTGGCCGTGGGCCTGGCGCAGGGCGCCTATGACGCGGCGAGAGGCTACGCCTTTCACCGGCGGCAATTCGGCCAGTTCATCGGCACGTTCCAGAGCGTGCGCGCGAAGCTCGTGGACGCCGCCACGCGGATCCAGGCGGCGCGCCTGTTGACCTATCGAGCGGCGTCACTCAAGGATGCCGGCGCGCGTTTCACGCTGGAATCCGCGATGGCCAAGCTGTATTCGAGCGAGATCGCCGTGCGCGCCTCCGAGGACGGCGTCCAGATCCACGGCGGCTATGGGTTCGTGAAGGATTACCCCGCCGAGAAATTCTTTCGCGACGTGAAGCTCACGACGATCGGCGAAGGCACGAGCGAGATCCAGCGGCTCGTGATCGCCCGTCAGCTGCTCGCCCTCGACAAGACGCCCGATGGGCTCACCGCCTGAGGAGCTGATCGCCCGGATCCGCGAGGGCGATCCGCGCGCGGTCGCCCGCGCGATTTCTCTCGTGGAAGACCGCGACGCCGGTGCACGGCCGCTGGTCAGCGGGCTCCACCCGCTTGGCGGGCGCGCGTTCGTCGCCGGCGTGACCGGCGCGCCGGGCAGCGGCAAGAGCACGCTGGTGGACCGCCTGGTGGCGACGATTCGGCGCCAGAACCAGACGGTCGCCGTCGTGGCCGTGGACCCGAGCAGTCCCTTTTCGGGGGGAGCCGTCCTCGGCGATCGCGTCCGCATGGTCGGCCACTCGGCCGATCCCGGCGTGTTCGTCCGCAGCATGGCCACGCGTGGGCATCTGGGCGGGCTGTCGCAGGCGACCGCCGGCGCCGTGGCCGTGCTGGACGCCGCGGGCCGCGACGTGATCCTGGTCGAGACCGTCGGCGTGGGACAGGACGAAGTGGAGATCATGCGTCTGGCAGCCGTCACCGTGCTGGTCCTGGTGCCGGGCACGGGCGACGACGTGCAGGCGCTCAAGGCCGGCGTGATGGAGATCGCGGACGTCTTCGTGATCAACAAGGCCGACAGGCCAGATGCCGATCGGCTGGTGGAGGCTGTCGAGTCCACGATGGCCTTGAGGCATTACGACGCCGGTGAGTGGCGGCCCCCGGTGCTCAAGACGGAGGCCCTCCGCGGCACCGGCGTGGACGAGGTGTGGGCGGCTGTGCAGCGGTGTCGCCATCACCAGGCCTCCCTCGACCAGGCTCCGCGGGTCCGCGATCAGCACTCGGCGCGCGTCCGCGACGCCGTGGCGCGCCGCGCGCTGGAGCAGGTGGCCGAGCGGATCGGGGCTGACGAGTGGGCGCGGCTGGTGACCGAGGTGATGGCACGAGAGGTCGACCCCGATGCAGCCGCCGATCGCCTGCTGGCGCGGGCCTTCGCGACGCGAAAGGATCCGGCCTGATGCGCGCGGTTCTGGACCACGTCGGCATTGCGGTGGAGCGGCTCGAGCCGGCGCTGCAGTTCTTTCGTGACGCCTTGGGGTTGCAGGTCGAGGCTCCCGAGGAGGTGGCGTCGCAGTCGGTTCGGGCGCACTTCGTACCGCTGGCGGGACTGTCGGCCCTCGAGCTGCTGGAGGCCACTGCGCCCGCAGTCGCCCATCGCCACGTTCGTGGAGAAGCGCGGACCGGGCTTGCATCACATCACGCTGCGCGTGGACGACATCCGTGCCGTCCTGGCCCACCTGACCGCCCGCGGCGTGAGGCTGGTGGATCAGACACCGCGGGTAGGCGCCGGCGGGTCACTCGTGGCGTTCATCCATCCGCACGCCGCGCACGGCGTGCTGGTCGAGCTCAAGCAGGTTGTGGGTCACGGCGCGCGTCTCGAGGTCGGCGGCCCGCTGGCGGTCGGCGACTTGCAGATTCGCGTGCTGCACGATGGGCCGTTCCGGCTGGACGGGGGGGCGATGTTCAGCGTGGTGCCACGCACGTTGTGGGAACCGCTGTCGCCGCCGGACGACAGGAATCGCATCCAGCTGGCGATGCGCCCGATGCTGGTCGAGGCATCCTGGGGCAGGATGCTCGTCGACTGCGGCGTCGGGGGAAAGATGCCCGAGCGGGCGCGGGAGATCTACGCCCTGGACCGGACCAGGCACCTCGATCACGCCCTCGACGAGGTGGGCCTGACGGCCGACGACATCGACGTGGTGCTGCCGACGCACCTGCACTTCGATCACTTCGGCGGCGCCACCAAAGCCACTCCGGGCGGAATCGTGCCGCGCTTCGGCCGCGCGCGCTACGTGATTCGTCGGGCCGAGTGGCACGACGCCACGCACCCGCACGCGCGCAACCGCGCCAGCTACCTGCAGGACGACTTCCTGCCGCTCGACGCCGCAGGCGTCGTGGACTGGTTCGACGACGATTCCGAGATCCGGCCTGGCGTGCGGGTCGTACGCACGGGCGGCCACACCGGCCAGCACCAGATCGTCTACGCGGAGTCGGGCGGGAAGACCGTGGTCTTCGTGGCCGATATGATTCCCACGACGGCCCACATCCAGGACCCGTGGGTCATGAGCTACGACCTGTTTCCCATGGAGACGCTGGCGTTCAAGCAGCGCTTCATCCGCGAGGCCATCGATCGCGAGTACCTGATCGTGTTCGAGCACGACCCGCGCGTAGCGGCCGGCTACATCCGCGAGCGCGCGGGCCGGCGTTCCGTGGAGCAAGTGCTATAGAATCGATCCCTCCACCATATGGAATCCGCTCATATCGGCATCATCGGCGGCAGCGGCCTGTACGACATGGCCGAGGTTACGGACCGTGAGACGCACGTCGTGTCCACGCCGTTCGGCGACCCTTCAGGTCCCTACGTGCTGGGCACCCTGCGCGGGCGCCGCGTGGCGTTCCTGGCGCGGCACGGCGCCGGACACCGCCTGCTGCCCTCGGAACTGAACTTCCGCGCGAACATCTTCGGCATGAAGATGCTGGGCGTGGAATACATTCTCTCCGCGAGCGCCGTTGGCAGCCTCAAGGAGGAATACAAGCCGCTCGACATCGTCGTGCCCGACCAGTTCATCGATCGCACCATGGGCCGGGTCAGCACCTTTTTCGGCCGCGGCCTGGCCGCCCACGTCGGCTTCGCGCACCCCTTCTGCAAGACGCTGAGCGCGGTGGCGGTCGGGAGCGGGCGTCGAGTCGGGGCTACCGTCCACCAGGGCGGCACCTACGTATGCATGGAGGGCCCGCAGTTCTCGACGCTGGCCGAGTCGAAGCTGTACCGATCGTGGAACGCCGACATCATCGGCATGACGAACCTGCAGGAAGCCAAGCTCGCCCGCGAGGCGGAAATCTGCTACACGACGATCGCGCTCGTGACCGACTACGACTGCTGGCATCCCGACCACGACTCGGTGACGGTGGAGATGGTGATCGGTGTGCTGATGCAGAACGCGGTGACCGCGCAGGCCATCATCGCGGACGCGGTGGCCCAGCTGCCGTTCGAGCGCACGTGCGAATGCGCCAGCGCGCTGAAGTACGCGCTGATTACGCGTCCCGATGCCGTGCCCGACGCGACGCGGCGAGAGCTGGAGCCGCTCGTCGGCAAGTATCTGTCGCACAGCCTACCGAGTTGACCACCACTACCGTTCATCGTGCCGGGACGCAGGGCGTACCCGAGCTCCCGGAGGATCTTGCATGACGACCGCCCGTTTCGACGTGACCGGCATCGGCAACGCCATCGTGGACGTGCTGGCGAAGACCGATGACACCCTGCTGCAGCAGCTCAAACTGACCAAAGGGGCGATGGAGCTCATCGACCCGCCGACTGCCGATCGGCTCTATGCGGCCATGGGCCCAGGGGTCGAGGCGTCGGGCGGCTCGGCCGCCAATACCATCGCCGGCATCGCCGCCCTGGGAGGCAAGGCCGCCTATATCGGCAAGGTGGCCGACGATCAGCTGGGCGCGGTGTTCACCCACGACATCCGCGCCGTGGGCGTCACATTCGATACGCCTCCGCTCACGGGCGGGCTGTCCACCGCTCGCTCGCTCATCTTCGTCACCCCCGACGCGCAGCGCACGATGCAGACGTTTCTGGGTGCCACGTCGCAGCTCGGCCCCGAGGACGTGAACATGGGCTACATCACCGCCTCGAAGGTGCTGTATCTCGAGGGCTACCTGTGGGACCAGCCGCGAGCCAAGGAAGCGATGCAGAACGCGGCGGTCGAGGCCAAGCGCGCGGGCGTCAAGGTGTCGTTGACGCTGTCCGACTCGTTCTGCGTGGCGCGGTTCCGGGACGAATTCCTGGACCTCGCCGAACACCACGTAGACATCCTGTTTGCGAACGAAAGCGAGATCCTGTCGCTCTACCAGACCAGCACGTTCGACGAGGCGCTGCAGAAGGTACGTGGCCACTGCGAGATCGCGGCCCTGACGCGGAGCGAGAAGGGCTCGGTGGTGGTGGCCGGCGACGACGTCCACATCATCGACGCGGTGAAGGGCGTGAAGGTCGTGGACACGACGGGCGCGGGCGACGCGTATGCGGCGGGCTTCTTGTACGCCTACACCCAGGGTCGGGACCTGGTGACCTGCGGCCGCCTGGGCGGCGCCATGGCGGCGCGGGTGATCAGTCACTTCGGCCCCCGCGTTCAAGGCGACGTGAAGGCGCTGGCAGCGGGAGTCCTGTAGCGCCGGCCGGGTCGGGCCTGTCCGCTACCGCGAGCCGCTGGGCCGGGCGGGCTCGAGATCGGGCAGAAACACGGTCAAGAGTCCGATGGCCGGCAGGAACGAGCACACGGTGTAGACCAGCTCGATGCTGGTGGCATCGGCCAGGTGGCCGAGCAGCGCCGCGCCAATCGCCCCCGCGCCGAACGCGAAGCCGAAGAAGATCCCCGACACCGTCCCGACCCGGCCCGGCACGAGTTCTTGGGCGAACACCACGATCGCCGGGAATGCCGACGCCAGCACGAGGCCGATGACCACCGTCAGCATCTCGGTCCAGAACAGGTTCGCATAGGGCATGGCGATGGTGAAGGGCAGCACGCCCAGGATCGATGCCCAGATCACGTACTTGCGGCCGATGCGATCGCCGACGGGCCCGCCGATGAAGGTGCCGGCCGCTACGGCTGCGAGCAGAATGAACAAGTGCAGCTGGGCGCTTTGGACCGAGACGCCGAATTTGTGGATCAAGTAGAACGTGTAGAAGCTGGTGAGGCTGGCCAGGTAGACGTTCTTCGAAAAGACCAGGGCGACAAGGATGGCCAGCGAGCGTCGCACGGTGGCGGAGGGAACCGGGCTCGACAGCGTCTGCTTTGCGGCGGTTGTGCGAGGGCAAGTGTTGCCGGTACCAGGCGCCCACACGCGCCAGGATGACGATGCCCACGAGGGCCGTGAGGGCGAACCAGGCGATGCTGCCCTGGCCGCGGGGAAGGACGACGAAGGCTGCCAGCAAAGGTCCCATCGCCGAACCCGCGTTGCCGCCGACCTGGAAGAAGGACTGGGCGAAGCCGTGTCGCCCGCCCGAGGCCATTCGGGCCACCCGCGACGACTCGGGGTGGAAGATCGACGAGCCGATGCCCACGCACGCCACGGCGGCCAGCACGAGGCCAAAAGTCGGCGCCATCGACAGGAGCAGCAGCCCCACGAGTGTGAACGTCATGCCAATCGCCAGCGAATAGGGCTTGGGTTGGGAATCTGTGAACCGGCCCACGATAGGCTGGAGCAGCGACGCCGTGGCCTGGTTGGCGAAGGTGATGAGGCCGATCTGGCCGAAGTCGAGGGCGTAGGACTCCTTCAGGATCGGATAGACGGCCGGCACGACCGACTGCATCAGGTCGTTCAGCAGGTGGCAGAGGCTGATGGCGCTCAGGATCCCCAGCGCGGTCCGGGGCGCCGTGGACGCGCGCGCGACGGAGGAGGCGGCGGTGACCGACGGAGTGCTCACGCTCTCGATCGAGTCTAGTCCATGACCATGCTGGCATGGGCGCCATGGGCGCTCGCCTTGGCGGTCACGGCCTGGGTCGCGGCCGTGCTCACGGCTCCCGTGCTTCCGGGGTGGCCCGCGGCGTTCGTCTACGGCATCTCGTCGCTCGTCTGTCACCAGCTTCCTGAGAGGTCGTTCTATTGGGGCGCGGTGCAGTTCGCGGTCTGCGCGCGATGCACGGGCATCTACCTGGGCGCGGCGCTCGCGGCGACGGGAGCCGCCGCATTTGGTCCAGCGCGCATCGCATCGTTCGGCCCGCATGTGCGCACGCTGCTCCTTGCAGGCGCGGCGCCGACCGCAGTGACGGTGCTGTCGGAGTGGCTGGGCGCGTGGACGCCGTCACACGCGGTCCGGCTCGTCGCGGGTCTTCCGCTTGGCATGAGCGTGCTGGCGACCGTTGCGGTGGCGATCGCGCGCCATCGTGGTCCGCGCTGAGCCGACACGCTACACTACGGGCGATGCCCCAACCGGCTGGACGCACCATCACGCCCTCGCAAGCCCTGATCATCTGCGCGGCTGCCTGGGCAGTCCCAGGCGCCGGACATTTCTGGCTGGGCCGGGTGCAGAAAGGGCTGTCGCTCCTCGTTCTCCTCACCGTATTGTTCGCGCTCGGCCTGTGGATCGAGGGTCGCCTGTTTCCATTCGACTTCACCGATCCGCTCGTCGGGCTGGCGGCGCTCGCCGACCTCGGGGTGGGACTGCCGTATTTCGTCGCGAAGGCGTTGGGAGCGGGTCTCGGCAAGGCCGTGGCTGCGACGTATGAGTACGGCAACACGTTCGTGATCGTGGCCGGTCTGCTCAACATGCTCGCGGTGCTGGACGCCTACGACATCTCCCAGGGCCGTAAGTGACCAGTCACGTAGGCCTGCTGCTGATTTTTGCCTTGCTGGTATCGGCCACCTTCGCCGTGCTGGCCCGCGACGCCGTGCGCGATCAGGCGTGGTTCGCCGCGAAGCTCTTTGGTGCCTTCGTGGGGGCTGCGTACGTCCTGGGCTGGCTGCTGTATCCACTGCCGTTGTGACCTGGCCGCGTCGCGCCTGGCTGTGGGGACCGGTGCTCGTGGCCGATGACGGCGATCTTTATCGCGTCGGCGCAGCCGGACATGCGTCCGCCCGAGGGCCTCACGAACGAGCAGGCGCACTCGGCGGGATACGCGGGCCTGGGCGCACTGGTGGCGCGCGCGTTGGCGGGGGGACTCGGCGTGCGCCTGTCGTGGTGGCGCGCCGTCGGTGCCGTAGCACTCACGACCGCGTACGGCTGCAGCGACGAGTGGCATCAGTCGTTCGTGCCGGGACGATTCGCGGACCTGCGCGACGTGTGGGCCGACGCGGTGGGCGCCGTGGTGGGCACGGCCGCGTGCTGGGCGTGGGGTATAATTCGTTCCCGCTCTGATGTTTGACACACCTCCTCGATAGGCGACACCGCGTGGAACTGCAGGGAGACCAGCGCGCGGGCAGCAACCGCTTCGCGGTCGTCGTGTCGCGGTTCAATCCCGAGATCACACAAGGCCTGCTCGACGGGCGCGCTTGCCGCCCTCGAACACGGTGGCGTGTCGCCCGCCGCCCGCACGGTCGTGTGGGTACCGGGTGCGTTCGAACTGCCTCTTACCGTCCAGCGCCTCGCCGAGTCGGGCGACTTCGACGCGATCGTGTGTCTCGGGTGTCTCATCAAGGGCGACACGATGCACTTCGAGTACATCGCCGAGTCGGTGGCGCACGGCCTGGCTCAGGTGGCTCTGCAATCCGGCATCCCCATTGCGCTCGGCGTGCTGACGACGCTGACCGAGGCCCAGGCTGTCGAGCGTGCGGCCCCTGGTCCTGGTAACAAGGGCGCGGAGGCCGCGCGCGCGGCCCTGGAGATGGCCTCGCTGTTTCAGGCCCTCGACGAAGGGCCGCCGTCGTGAAGGCCGACGCGACGTCTCGGGCCCGCCGGCCACGAGTCGGGAGCCACCCGCCACGGCGCTCGTGAAGTGGCGCTGCAGATGCTCTACCAGTGGGAAGTGGGCGGCATGGCCATCGCCGACGTGCTGAGCGGCTGGCCGGCGCTGTCGGAGGGCGCAGGCCAGCTGCCCGAGCCGCTGCACGCGTTTGCGGTCCGGCTGGCCGGGGGGACCGTCGAGACGGTTGCCACGCTGGACCCCCTGATTTCGGAAGCCGCGTCCACCTGGCGGGTCGAACGGATGAACATCGTCGATCGCCTGATCCTCAGGCTGGCGATCTTCGAGTTTCTCAAGGAACCGGATACGCCGGCATCCGTCATCATCAACGAGGCCATCGAGCTCGCGCGCAGTTTCAGCTCCGACGAAGCTGTGCCGTTCGTCAACGGCGTGCTCGACGCCGTCAGGCGCCGCCTGGAGCGTGAGTGACCGAGCACCCCGAGTCCGACCAGACCGCCCAACGGCGCGCGAACTTCGAGGCCATCCGGCAACTCGGCGTGGACGTCTACCCTCGCCGTTTCGATGCAGGGGCCACCATCAGCGAGGTGGTGGCCGCGCACGGACACGCCACCGGCGCCGAGCTGGAGGCCCAGGGCGTTCAGGTACGGATCGCGGGGCGCATTCTCGGCATGCGGACGTTCGGCAAGGCGAACTTCCTGGTGCTCTCGGACGGGAAGGCCCGCGTGCAGGTGTATGTGCGGCAGGACTCCGTTGCCGGAAATCGACTTCAGGGTGTTCCGGCTCCTGGACTTCGGCGATTGGGTCGGCGTGGCGGGGCGGATGTTCCGCACCAAGACCAACGAGCTGACCGTGTGGGCGTCGAGCCTCACCTTTCTGGCGAAGTGCTTTCTCCCGCTGCCCGAGAAGTGGCACGGTCTGACGGACGTGGAAACCCGGTATCGCCAGCGGTACCTGGATCTGGTGGTCAACCCCGACTCGCGACGGGTATTCGAAACGCGCAGCCGCGTCGTGTCCGTCGATGCGGGGCTTCCTTGTGGCGCGCGGGTTTCTCGAGGTCGAGACGCCGATGATGCAGCCGATGGCGGGCGGCGCGCTGGCACGGCCCTTCGTGACGCATCACAACGCGCTCGACATGCCGCTCTTCATGCGCATCGCCCCGGAGCTGTATCTGAAGCGCCTGACGGTGGGGGGCATCGAGCGCGTGTTCGAGATCAACCGCAACTTCCGCAACGAGGGGATCTCGACGCAGCACAACCCCGAGTTCACGATGCTCGAGTTCTACTGGAGCTACGCCGACTACCAGGACCTCATGCGCTGACCGAGCAGCTGCTCGCGGAGGTGGCCGCGGCGGCCCCGGCGCGACGACGTTGCCCTTCGGCGAGCACGAGATCTCCTTCGCCGCGCCCTTCCGGCGCCTGTCGCTGCGCGAAGGCGTGCGCCACGCCGCCAGCCGGCGGCTCGGTGAGGAGGTGTCGGAGCAGGCCCTGCGGGTGACGGACGATGCGGCCGCGCTGGCCGCGCGGCTCGGGGTCGAGGTCACGGCTGGCGCAGGTGCGGGCCGCATCGCGGCGGAGCTCTTCGAGGCGCTGTGCGAGGACGACCTCGTGCAGCCGACCTTCGTGTACGACTTCCCGACGGAGGTGTCGCCGCTGTCCAAGCAGAAGCCCGACGATCCCGATACCGTCGAGCGCTTCGAGCTGTACATCGGCGGGTTCGAGGTGGCCAACGCCTTCAGCGAGCTGAACGATCCGGTGGAGCAGCGCCGGCGATTCGAGGAACAGCTCGGCGAGCGGGCGTCCGGCGACGCGGAGGCCCATGCGATGGACGAGGACTACGTGCGCGCGCTGGAGTTCGGCCTGCCGCCGACCGGCGGGTGCGGCATCGGGGTCGATCGCCTGGTGATGCTCCTGACGAACAGCCCGTCGATTCGCGACGTCATCCTGTTTCCGCTGATGCGCCCGCGGTAGGGAGCTGGACGCCTCCATGAGATTCGAGCTGTTCGTCGCGCTTCGCTACCTCCTATCGCCCCGCAAACAGGCCTTCATCTCGGTCATCTCCCTCATTTCGGTCGTCGCCGTGGCCGTGGGCGTGGCGGCGGTGATCATCGCGCTCGCCCTCATGACGGGACTTCAGGGCGAACTACGCGACCAGATCCTCGGGTCGCACCTCGCACATCTACGTGTGGAAGAACGCGGGCATCGAGGACTACGGCGCGGAGGTCAAGCGGCTGGGCAGCAGGCCGGGAGTGGTGGGGGCGGCGCCGGCTATCCTCGGCCAGGCGCTGATCTCGACCAACCGTGCCGACCTGCCCATCAGGATCAAGGGCATCGACCCGGCCCTGGAGCCGATGGTCACCGACCTCGGGCGGTCGATGCAGAGCGGCTCATTGAGCGCGCTCGCCGACGAACGGGAGGACGGGCGGCCGGGCATCCTCCTTGGAAAGGACCTCGCCGGACAGCTGGGTGTCCAGGTCGGGGACACGGTGACGCTGCTCACAGTGCAAGGCACGCTGTCGCCGATGGGTGTCCTGCCGCGGAGCCGCATCGCACGTGTCGTGGGCATCTACTCGCTGGGACTGCTGGAGTTCGACTCGGCGTATGGGTTCGTGTCGCTGGCATTCGCCCAGCGCCTGCTGGCCAAAGAGCGCCCCGACCTCATCCAGTTGAAGGTCGCCGACATCTACGCCGCGCCGGCGCTGGCAGATCGCCTGGTCGAGGAATTGGGACGCGAGGTACGTGGCGCAGGACTGGGGCGACATCAACGGCCCGTTGTTCCCGGCCCTCTGGTTGGAGCGGATGGCGATCTCGATCGCCATCTTTCTCATCGTCATCGTAGGCGCCCTGAACATCATCTCGTCGCTCGTCCTGCTCGTGATGGAGAAGAGCCGCGACATCGCCATTCTCAAGACGATGGGCACGCCGGCGGGCCGCGTGATGCGGATCTTCATGCTGCAGGGCACGATCATCGGCCTGGTGGGGACGGCCATCGGCGGGATCCTTGGACTCGTGCTGTGCTGGACGTTTGACCGGTACCGCTTGATCCAGATCGACATCGAGGTCTATCAGATTGCCTACGTCCCGTTCGTGGTGGTGCCGCGCGACTTCCTGGTGGTGATTGTGGCCGCCCTGACGATCTGTTTCCTGTCCACGATTTACCCGTCGCGGCAAGCCGCGCGGCTGGATCCCGTGCAGGCCCTGCGGTTCGAGTAGCGATGGCGCCGCTGGTGACCGTCACGGGCCTGTCGAAGATCTACCAAGTGGGAGGGGCCACCCTGCAGGTCCTGCGCGAGCTGGACCTCGAAGTGCAGCCGGGCGAGATGGTGGCTGTGGTGGGCGCGTCAGGCGTGGGCAAGAGCACGATGCTGCACCTCATCGGTGGGCTGGACCGGCCCGAGGCCGGTTCGATCGACATCGGGGACGCCCGGATCACCGACCTGAGCGACGCGGCCCGCGTGGAGTTTCGAAACCGCCGCGTCGGGTTCGTATTCCAGTTCCATCACCTGCTGCCTGAATTCAACGCGCGGGAGAACGTGGAGATGCCGATGCGCATCGCCGGCCTGCCGCGCGCCGAGGTCGAACAACGGGCTCGCGATCTGCTGATGCGCGTGGGCCTCGCCGACCGCGAGGACCACCGGCCCGGCATGCTGTCGGGCGGCGAGCAGCAGCGCGTGGCGGTGGCACGCGCGCTGGTCATGCGGCCCGCGCTGCTCCTGGCCGACGAGCCGACGGGCGATCTGGATGAGTCCACCGCCGACACGCTGCACGATCTGCTGCGCGAGATGCATCGCGAGCACGGGCTGACGTCGGTCATCGCCACGCACAACCCGCGGCTGGCCGGCGCCTGCGACCGCGTGCTTCGTTTGGAAGGCGGACGGCTGCGAGTCGCGTGAGGAATGGTTGAGAGCTCGCCTGGCCTGAACTACACGGCTCTTTCCTTGACCGACGTCAGCAGAGAGCTCGGCAACATCGCTCGCGAGACGCAGGTGACGCTTGGCGGCTTGAGCGGGCGGCAATTGAACTGGCGGCCCGACGCGGCGCGGTGGAGCGTCGCGCAGTGCTTCGAGCATCTTCTGACGGCGAACCGCCTGATGTTCCTGCAAATGGACGACGCCCTGAGCGGCGCGCGGCCGCCAACGATCTGGGAGCGCTTGCCGGTCCTGCCCGGTGTCCTCGGCCGGATGCTGATTCGCTCACAGGCGCCCGGGTCCGCGCGGAAGTTCACCGCACCGTCAAAAGCGCAGCCGGCGACGAGCGATTTCCCCGCGGACGTCGTTCAGCGTTTCGTGGCGCAGCACCTTGACGCGGTGGCGCGAGTGGGGGCGCTCGAGGAGCGAGACGCGGCGCGCGCCATCATGACGTCACCCTTCGTCAGGGTCGTCACGTACAGCGTGCTCGACGGGTGGCGGCTTGTTGTGGCGCACGACCGGCGGCACGTCGAGCAGGCGCGTCGCGTCACGCACTCGCCGGGCTTCCCCGATGCGTGAACCCGGCCGCCTAAGCGCCGGCAGCGTCAGTAGCGGTGGGCGCGGCTGCCCTCGGCTCGTGCTTGTCGAAGAGCGCCAGCAGCGCGTCGAGCGACACGGGCTTGGACAGGAATCCCAGGACACGGAGCCCAAGGCGGTTGGCGGTGTCTTCCATCTCCCGGCGGGTGTCGGAGTCGGCCCCGCTCGCGATGACGACCGACGGCGAGTGTCCCTCGTCGTGCAGCAGGGTCAGGAAGGTCTGCCCGTCCATCTCCGGCATCAGCAGGTCGCACACCACCACGTCGACCTGCGGCCCGCGCCGGAACATCTCGAGCGCCGTTCGTCCGTTGTTCGCCCAGTACCAGCTGACCCACCCCGGCGCGATCGAGCAAGGCTGCCAGAAAGCGACGCTGAAGATCGTCGTCGTCGACGACGAGAACACTGAGATCCTGGGTCACGACTGAATTAGACCATATTCGGACGTGCGTGGTCAGTGATTCGCATCGAGATACTGGCGGACTCGGTCCCATTCTCGAGTGAGGGCCGCCTCGGCTACCTGCACCTCTTCCAGCGCCCCGGCCTTGGCTGAGCCCTCGATGCCCTCGCATACCGCGGCCAGCGATGGTGCGGCAACGAGCCGCGCCAGCCCTTTCAGCCGGTGCGCGGCGCTGCGTACGCGGTCGCACTCGCGATCGGCCATGGCCTGGCTGAGCGCCTCGACCTCGCGTGAGCCGGCTTGTCGGAATCCGTCGAGCATCTCTCGCTCGAGCGCCTGATCGCCGTTCATGATTAGCCGTAGCTGCTCTCGATCGATCGGCTGCTCGTGGCCCTGGTCGCTGACAGCCAGGGGAGTTGATATGAGCGGCACGGTCTCATTCTTCGCGTCGATCCACGTTTCGAGCATCCGCTGGACGGTTGACAGAGCGGACGGCTTGGCGAGCACGTCGTCCATGCCTGCCGCGAGGCACGCTTCGATGTCGTCGGGCATGACGTTGGCGGTCCAGGCGACGATCGGCACGCGGGATGCGCCAGGTCGTGCCGCTTCCTCCTCCCGAACGGCGCGCGCGAATGCAAACCCGTCCATCCCCGGCATCTGGCAGTCCGCGAGCACGAGGGCGTAATCGTGGGAGCGCCATCGCCGCAGCGCCTCCTCGCCGTCCCCGACCTGTTCGGCCATGTATCCCAGGGCCGACATCTGCTTGACGAGCACTGAGCGGTTGAATTCGTTGTCGTCAACCACCAGGATGGGACGCATCAGGCCGCGCGGCGCCGTCGAGCGCGTCTCCGGCTGGGCAATTCCCGCGAGGGCGGTCAGATCGGGCGCCGACGCCACGGGCAGGTTGAGGGCGATCCGAACGGCGGTGCCCTTGCCTGGCGTACTCTCGAGCTCGATCGACCCGCCCATCAGCTCCACCAGGCGCTTGGAGATGGCCAGGCCCAAACCCGTTCCGCCCCGGTGCCGGGACGCGGGAGCGTCGGCCTGCACGAACGGCTGGAAGAGACGCACCTGGTCCTCGGGCGAGATGCCGATGCCCGTGTCCGTGACGGTGATCTCCAAATGCTCGAGGCCCGCTTGTTCGGCGCGACGGACCGCGCGGATTGCCACGCTCCCCGTCCCGGTGAACTTGACGGCGTTCCCTGCCAGGTTCAGGAGCACCTGTCGCAGGCGCACGGGGTCGCAGACGTGGGCCGGCGCGATCGCCAGATCGACCGACCACTCCACCGTGAGCCCCTTCTGCTTGGCGGACTCGGCGAAGGTCATCGCCACGCTGCGGACGACCTCGGGCACCGAGGCGGCCGTCAGATGCAGGCTGAGATGACCGGCCTCGACCTTGGAGATGTCCAGCACGTCGTTCAGGATGCGGAGCAGCGACTGCGACGAGGCGTTGATGACGCCGAGCATCTCGCGGTGCTCCCAGTTGGTCGTGCCCATCTCGAGCAGCTCCGCCATGCCCAGGATGGCGTTCATCGGCGTGCGGAATCTCATGGCTCATCGCCGCCAGGAACGCGGTCTTCGCGCGGTTCGCGCGTTCGGCCTGGTCGCGCGCGTCGCGCAGCCGCTGCTCGGCTTCGACGAGCGGGCTGATGTCCACCCAGTACCCGTTCCAGACGGCATCCATGCCGACCCCGACACGGCTGGCCTGGCTGCGTGTCCACGCAACGCGTCCGTCTGATCGGCGAATGCGGAAGTCGGCCGTCCAGTGTGTCGCCGCGCTCGCATGCGCATCCTGCAACGTGTCGAGCACGTGCGCCCGGTCCTCGGCCGCTACGGCGCCGAACAGCCGGCCCGAGTCCTCGACCACCGACTCCGGTTCCACGCCAAGCATCTCCGCCACGCCGGCGCTGACGAAGTTGATACGGGGGAGCGCGGCGCCCGTGACCCACTGGAACTGGTACACCGCGCCTGGGAGGCCGTCGGTCACTTCCCGCAGCCGGCGTTCGGCACTGGCCACGGCTTCTTCGGCACGCTTCCGCTCGTCGATGTCCGCGTTCGTGCCGGTCATGCGGACGGCGCGGCCGTCGGACGAGCGCTCCGTCACCATCCCGTGCGAGTGAATCCACTTCCACGCGCCGGACGCCGTGCGAACCCGGTGCTCGACGGAGTACTCGGGCGTGGTGCCCTTCAGCGCCGCGAACGCTGCCGTGCTGATGCGCTCGAGGTCCTCGGGGTGCACCAGAATCCTTCAGCGACGCGATCTGCACCACGCTGCTGCTGCGGTCCTGGCCGAGGATGTCAGCCCAGTCGTCGCTCAGGAACACGCGGCCGGACGCGACCTCGAGATCCCACAGCGCGAGCCTCGAACCCCGCAGTGCCAGGTCGAGTCGCGCCTCGCTCTCACGAGCCATCGCTTCGAGACGCCGGCGAATCACCACCTCGCTGTTGAGCTCGGCGGTGCGATGCGTCACTTCTGCGGCAACGGCCACGCCAAGGCCGGCCTCGGTGACGACGAAGAGTCCCGTCAGGAACATCAGCACCATCGCCCCGGCCAGGAGCAGCCGGCCTTCGGATGTCTCGCCGGGCAACAAATCGGGCCGGGTCGGCGCCATGTCGAGTCGCCAGGTGCGGCCGCCGAAGGCAACGGGCAGCGAGACACGCAGGCTGGCACCGCCTGTGGCCGGACGTCCCTGGCTCAGGATTGGAACTTCCATGCCCGGCGTCGTGACGTCGCTCAGCCTCACCGAAAGCCCCAGGGTCGAGGCTTCGCGCGCCAGCTCATTCGAGACGTGGTCCACCGGCACGATGCCGCTGGTGTAGCCACGAATGCGCGCGCGCCGCTCCGCCACGGTAGCCTGGTGGAGGTGTGTTGGGTGGCTGCGCGTACACCGGCATCACCAGGACGATGCTCGCGGGAGTGGCTCCTCCCGGCGCAAACGGTGACGTGATCGCGGTCAGCCCGGTGTCGCGTGCGCGGTTGATGGCGAACGCCAGGTCCGGCGGCGCCATCACGGCCGCGCCCAGGTCGTCGTGCCCATAGTCGATCCGGAAGGCGTCCGGGCTTGAGACGCCCTCAATGCCCAGTTCCACAGCGGCCTCCGGGCTGGGTGTCCATTCGAGCGACGTAAAGGAGCGGGCGTTCCTGGTCACCTCGCGGAATTGATCCAAGGTGGCACTGCTGGCAACGGTCAGCCACCGCTCGACCGCACCCAGCTGGTTGATCGGTTCGGCCATCAGGAAGCGCAGCTCGTCCTGCAGGGCGGCCATCTGCCGCGACATGTCCTGGCGACGCGACTCCTGGGTGGCTTGATGGGCCACGGTGATCAACGCCACGACGGCGACGAGGGGGAAGGCGACCCGTACGGCCAGCGGCCAGCGCCGCAGTTTCGCCTCGGGAAGCGCCAGCAGCGTCAGCGGAACGAGCAGCAGGACGCCTATCGAATCGCCCATCCACCAGGTGAACCAGTTGGCGAACACTTCGTCGGCGGGCAGGTCGCCGACGGCCCAGCGTGCCGCCACGCCGGTCGTCGCCGACAGCAGACACGATGCCGGTCCGGTGACGATCAGGAAGGGGACTGCCTGGTGCACGCTGCGCAGCACGCCGCCCGAGGCCAGCAGGGGCCGCCCGAGCCCGGCCGACGTCAGTGCCTGGAGTGTGACGCCTCCGCCGATCGCCGCCGCCACCGCGGCGCGCACGACCCAGTTACCCGGGTCGTCACTGTCGAGCAGCGTGGTCAGCCACCAGTTGAAGTAGAACGAGCCCAGCAGCACGCCCGGCCAGAGGCGCAGCCCCCAGACCAGCAGGGCGGCCGTGCCCACGCCTGCGGCAGGCCAGATGGAGCTGGCAAACCCCGGCTCGATGTCGAAGGTGAACCCGACTCTCGCCAGCGCCACGTAGGCCGCCGCCAGAAGCGGCACGCGCCACAGCAGGCTTCGCGGCGGGGCCAGGGGCAACGGCGGAGATGGCCATCGGTGTGCTGGACGTCAGTGGAGCCCGGCCATGTCGAAGACGGTCTGCGCCATCACCGAATTGTCGTCGTCGCCACGCCCTGCGGCCATGGTGGCGTGCAGCAGCTGCTGGACCACGGCCGTCACGGGCGCCGGCAGCGAATGCTCGGCCAGGGTGCTCACGACGTTATTGAGGTCCTTGGCAAAGAGCGCCGTCTTGAACCCGGGTACATAGGTGCCGGCCAGCGCGCGGGCGCCGTGCACCTCGAGCACGCGGCTTTGCGCAAAGCCGCCGAGCAGCGCTTCGCGCACCTTGCCCGCGTCCACACCGGCCTTGCGGGCGAGCGCGAGCGCCTCGGCCACCGCGACCAGTGTGCCGCCGATCACCATCTGGTTGCACAGTTTGCACAGTTGGCCCGCGCCTTCGCCGCCCACGTGGACCACTCGCTCAGGGTTGCCCATGACGTCGAGAATCGGCCGGACCGCAGCGAACGCTTGGGCATCACCCCCAACCATGATCGACAGCGTGCCACTCTTTGCGCCGATGTCGCCTCCGCTCACCGGCGCGTCGAGCATCACAGCCCCATGGGCGCTGGCGCGCGCCGCCAATCGGCGCGCGGCGGCCGGTGCGATGCTGCTCATGTCGATGATGATGGTGCCAGGCCGCAGCCCCCGAAACGCCCCGTGAGGGCCGTCAAGAACCAGCTCGACGTCCGGCGAGTCGGGCACCATCGTGATGAGGCGCGTGACCTGTCCAGCCATCTCCGCCGGAGTGTCCGCGCGTGAGGCTCCTGCCGCCACCAGTTCCTCGACGGGGCCCTGGCTGCGGCTGTTGACGATCAGCGGGTAGCCCGCTTTGAGCAGGTTGAGCGCCATGGGCTTGCCCATCAGCCCCAGCCCGATGAATCCGATGGTCTCCGGCATGTGGGCAGTATAGAACTCCTCTCCCGACCGCGGCGTCGTTCGTCGTGAGATGAGTTGTCCAGTGTCTTTTGGGCCCAGCTTCGCGGGCCGGCGAAGGAACGAAGCAGCGCCCGTACCGCGCGCGTGACGTGCGGCAGCATGCAGGCGCGTGCGCGAACCTCAATGCAACGAGCGAGTTAGCGGCGCGCGTGCTGGCCTGTGCAGTCGCGTTGCCTTATAATCGATTCGAGGTTCACGTAACCAACCCAACCTCCAGGGCGGCCTGATGTTCGAACGGTACACAGAACGCGCACGACGCGTATTGTTCTTCGGTCGCTACGAAGCCAGTCAGCTGGGGAGCGTCTCCATCGAGACGGAGCACCTGCTGCTCGGGCTGATTCGGGAGGGGAAGGGCCTGACGAGCCGCATCTTCGCGCGCTCGCACCTCTCGCTCGAGAGCATCCGCAAGGAAATCGAAGGCCGGACGGTGTTCCGGGACAAGGTGTCCACGTCCGTCGAGATCCCGTTCAGCGTCGAGACCCGCCGCGTGCTGCAGGCGGCGGCGGAAGAGGCCGATCGGCTGCTGCACAACTACATCGGCACCGAACACCTGCTTCTCGGCATCCTGCGCGAGGAACGGTCGGTGGCCGCCACCATCCTCATGGAAAAGGGGATGCGGCTGCACACGGTTCGAGAAGACATCGTCCAGCTGCTCAACGAAAAGACCACGCTGACCCGCGGCAAGGAAACGCCGCTCCTGGCCGAGTTCAGCCGGGATCTGACCGAAGCGGCCATGAAGAATTCGCTCGATCCGCTGGTCGGCCGCGACTACGAGCTGGAGCGCGTGCAGCAGGTTCTCTGCCGCCGCACCAAGAACAACGCCGTCCTGATCGGCGAACCGGGCGTCGGCAAGACCGCCATCGTGGAAGGCCTGGCGCAGAAGATCTACTACGGCGACGTGCCGCACTTCCTGGCGGACAAGCGCATCCTGGCGCTCGACATTTCGCTGATCGTGGCCGGCACGAAGTACCGGGGCCAGTTCGAGGAACGGCTCAAGGCGATCATGAAGGAGCTGACCGAAAGCCCCAACATCATCGTCTTCATCGACGAGCTGCACACGCTGGTCGGCGCGGGGTCGGCCGAAGGCTCGCTGGACGCGGCCAACATCCTGAAGCCGGCGCTCTCGCGGGGCGAGATCCGCTGCATCGGCGCCACCACGCCGGCCGAATACCGGAAGTACATCGAGAAGGACCGGTCGCTCGAACGGCGGTTCCAGGCCATCAAGGTGGACCCGCCAGCCGAGAAGGAAACAATCGAGATCCTCCTCGGCGTGAAGGATCGCTACGAGCAGTTCCATCACGTCGAGTACACGCGCAACGCCATCGAGGCGGCGGTCTACCAGTCCAGCCGCTACATCACCGACCGCTTCCTGCCCGACAAGGCGATCGACCTGGTGGACGAAGCCGGCGCGCGCGCCAAGCTGCGCGAGGCCGGCTACAGCGACGAATTCGGCGAGATCAACAAGAGCATCCGCGTGGCCGTCGAGGAGATGGAAAGCGCGGTGTCCCGCAAGGACTTCGAGTCGGCCAAGTTCTACCGCGATCAGGAAGCCTCGGCGCGTGAGAACCTGGCGTTCGTGCGCGAGCGGTTCGACGTGAAGTCGAGCACGCGCCGCGTGGTCGTGGACCGCGCCGACATCGACGAAGTGGTGTCGAAGTGGACCGGCGTGCCGATTACGTCCATCAACCAGGACGAAGGCGACAAGCTGCTGCGCATGGAGGCCGAGCTGCACCGGCGCGTCGTGAGCCAGGACACGGCGATCTCCGCCGTGTCGCGCGCGATTCGCCGGTCACGCGCCGGGCTGAAGAATCCCAGCCGGCCCGTTGGCAGCTTCATCTTCCTGGGCCCGACGGGCGTCGGCAAGACAGAGCTGGCGCGCGCGCTGGCGAACTTCCTCTTCGGCAGCGACAACGCGCTGATCCGCTTCGACATGTCCGAGTACATGGAGAAGCACTCGGTGTCGAAGCTGATCGGATCGCCTCCCGGCTACGTGGGCCACGAAGAGGGCGGACAGCTGACCGAGAAGGTCAAGCGGAACCCCTATTCCGTCGTGCTGCTCGACGAAGTGGAAAAGGCGCACCCCGACATTTTCAACATCCTGCTGCAGGTGTTCGAGGACGGCCACCTGACAGACGGGCTCGGCAACCGGGTGAACTTCAAGAACGCCATCATCATCATGACGTCGAACATCGGCGCGCGCTTCATCCAGAAGAAGGCGTCGATGGGCTTCCAGAGCTCGGACCTGGCGGCGATGGACAAGAACGTCAGCGACATGGTGCTTGGCGAGGTGAAGCGGACGTTCAACCCCGAGTTCATCAACCGCGTGGACGAGATCATCGTCTTCGAGGCGCTGGGCGACGACGACTTGCGCCGGATCACCGGCCTGCTGGTGGACCAGCTGAACGCCAACCTGGCGGACCGCCGCATGCGCATCCACATCGCGCCGGAGGTCATCGACTGGATCATCGACGTCACCTGCAAGGACCGCTCGTACGGCGCACGCCCGTTGCGGCGGGCCATCCAGCGCTACGTGGAGGATCCCCTCTCGGAGGAGCTCATCCGCGGCCATCTCCGCGACGGGGAGGTCGAGGTATACCTCGAGGGCGGGCAGATCGCGTACCGCCCGGCCGGCGAGCTGACTGCCGGCCGCCAATTAGCCTGAACCGCCCGGCACGCGCCAGCAGACCCCTCCCGGCCTTCCCGGGAGGGACGGCGTCCTGGTCCTACGCAGCCCGTCTTTCTCGGTCCGGCGTCCTGGGTCATACTTTTGGGGTCAGTCCCGCGCGTCGGTCGACGCGGTGGGGCCGGGCGGGTAGTGGACAGTATACGAATGCCGATATCACGTCTTCTTGCACTGGCGGCCCTCCCGCTCTTGGTTCTCGCGACGGCTGCCCGGGCGCAAGATGCGGCCGCTCCGGTGGCCGCCCAGGCTCCGGCCGCCGGAGTCGAGCAGACGGCTCCGGCCCCCGGAGCTGTGCAGGCGCCTCCGAGCGCCGTCCCGGCTGGCGCGATCAAGACCACCGAGTGCGGTAACGCGCTGGCGGCCCCCGCTGCGCTGCCGCCAGCCGGCAGCCCCCCGTTCCTCTGGATCTTCGAACTCTGCTTCCAGCGCCAGGGCGGAGCGTCGACCGTAGAGAACGAAACCTACATGTATTACGTCAAGCTGCGGCCCAGCCAGCCGTCGCAGGGCGTCTTCATCTCGATGGACGAAGCCGCCGAGCGGACGATGCTCGCCGACTTCAAGGGGCTGTGGGCCACCAATTTCCTCGAGGACCTGAGAATCGATCTCGACGAGTACACGTTCCCCAACGGCGTGGTGGGCATCATCGTCACCTACGACATGGAGGAACGCGAGCGCGTCAAGATCGTCAACTACGAGGGCAGCAAGCAGATCGACCGTACGAAGATCGAGGAGCAGCTGCGCGAACGGGGCATCGAGCTGCGCCTTGATTCATTTCTCGATGAGGGCGTGATCCGGCGGGTGAAGACCGTGCTGCGGGCGATGATGGCCGAGAAGGGCTTCACCAACGCTGAAGTGGAGCACAAGGTGACGCCGGTGGTCGGCGGACCAAAGCTGGTGAATGTCACGTTCAACGTCAGCGAAGGCCCGAAGATCAAGATCCGCGAGGTCGAATTCGTCGGCAACAGCGCCGTCAGCGACGGCACGCTGCAGCGGAAGCTCAAGGAGAACAAGCCGAAGGGCATCCTCTCGTTCATCACCGGTGGCGGCACCTACAAGGAAACCGAGTTCGAGGCGGATGCCGACCGGGTCGTGGAGTACTACCAGAACCAGGGCTACGTTCGCGCCCGCGTGGGCCAACCCGAGCTGAAGGTGATCGAGAACACCAAGGACGGCAAGACGCGCTGGATTGAGCTGCGGATTCCCGTCACCGAGGGCCCGCGCTACCGCGTGGGCGACTTGTCGTTTGCCGGCAACACGCTGGTGAAGAGTGAGCAGTTGCGGCCGCTGTTCAAGATGCAGCAGGGCGAGTGGTACAGCCGCAAGGAAGTGGACGAAGGGCGCAAGAAGGCGCAGGAGATCTACGGCGGCGCCGGCTACATGGAGTTCACGGCGTTCCCGGATCTCAAGCCCAGCGACGACCCCGGCCCCGAGGATCAACTGGCGGCGCTCGTCCCCGACGCGCTGCGCGCGCCGCCGGAGGCCGGACCCGACAAGGCCGAGGTGCCGACCGTCGGCATCACGATGCGGATCGAGGAGGGGCAGCAGTACTTCGTCAACCGCCTCGTGTTCACGGGCAACACCACTACGCGGGACAACGTGATCCGCCGCGAGATGCGGCTGCTGGAGGGCAACGTCTTCAGTACCGAGGCGTTGAAGTACAGCGTGCGCCGGCTGAACCAGCTGGGGTACTTCAAGCAGCTCGAAGGCAACGAAAAGGACATGCAGGTCGTAAAGACCACCGACCGCAAAAACGCCGTGGACGTGACGGTCAAGCTGGAGGAGCAGAACCGCAACCAGCTGACCTTCGGCGCCGGCGTGTCGCAGTTCGAGGGCGTGTTCGGACAGCTGGCCTTCCAGACCGCGAACTTTCTGGGACGCGGCGAAAGCCTGACAGTCTCGATGACCGCCGGCACCCGGTCGCAGAACTACCAGGTGGCCTTCACCGAGCCGTTCCTCTTCGACCGCAACATCACGGGCGGGTTCGACGTCTACAGGCGGTCGCTGGAATATATCGGCTACTACACGCAGAAATCGACCGGCGGCAACCTCGTCTTCGGGTTCCCCGTGGCCGACTTCAGCCGCATGTTCGTCAACTACTCGTACGAGACGGTGAAGATGTCCGATCTCAACGAGGCGCTGATCGACACGTCGTGCGTCTATCGGCCCACGGGGTGCTCGATCATCTCGTCGCTGGGCGACCTGTCGCAGCTCACGCCGGCGCAGATCGAGGTGATTCGGCGGAACCCGTTCATCTACGACTCGCTCTTGCTGGGCCAGGGTGGCGAGCGCACGATCAGCAAGGTGATCCCGAGCTTCGTCCACAACACGGTGGACAACCCGATCTTTCCGAATACCGGCCGGCGCCTGACGACCTCGATCGACCTGGCCGTCCTGGGCGGCAATACGCAGTACGTACAAGCCCCGCGTCGAGGGCATCATCTTCATGCGGCACACGAGCCGGACCTCGGTCGGCTTCCGCGGCCAGCTGGAGTACATCGCCCCGGTGGGCAAGACGGAATTCCTACCGGTCTTCGAGCGCCTCTTCCTGGGCGGAGAGTACAGCGTCCGCGGGTTCGACATCCGGTCGATTGGCCCCTCGGTTCCAGGGTCGCTCGTGGTCCTCGGCGGCAACAAGAGCCTGCTCTTCAATGCCGAGTACATGTTCTCGATTGCCAGCCAGGTGCGCATCGTCGGCTTCTTCGACGCCGGACAGGTGAAGGACTTCGGCGATCCATTTTCCTGGAAGGAACCGGTCATCGAGTTCCGGGCACCGTCTCTGCCGCCGCTGCTGGATCCGTTTGCCACGTCGCAGTTGCTCGACCCGAACGCCGGCGTGGGCGAGACGATTCCGGTGGGAGACGCGCACGCGTTCAAGACCTCAACAGGCGTCGAGCTGCGGTTCTTCATGCCCGTGCTCAACGTCCCGTTCCGGCTGATCTACTCGTTCAACCCCTCGCGTAAGGGCGTGTTGAACAACCAGCTGGAGCCCGCGAAGGGAACCACGTTCCGATTTGCAGTGGGGACCACGTTCTAGAAGTCACAATTCACAAGTCACAATGCACAATTCACAAAAGAGGATCGGAACTGCAGTTACGGCTCGACCTCTGATTTGTGACTTGTGACTTGTGAATTGTGAATTTTCAGAAGTGTGTGACCTCAAGCGTATAGAGAATCGCCTGCGAGAGCCTGCCGACGTCGTAGACCCGGACGCAGAAATTGCCGCCGACCGACGCCGTGCCGATCACAATGGCGCCCCCAGGCGCCGCGTCGTTGGTGATGATCGCCTGGCATGTGTTGCCGGCGGTGTTCCACGTGCCCAGGCTCAGGCCGATGGTCACGTCGGTCGGATCGACGGCGGCAAGTCGAACGGTCACGGAGCCGATGCGGTCGACCGCAAAGGGGTGGGTGACCCCGCCGTTGATCGTCAGCCGGCCGTCGAAGGTTTCGGTGACGGCGACCGGCGAGGGGCCCGGATCCGGAAGGACGGGATCGTCGCTGCCGCACGCCGTGGCGCAAAACGCCGCGAGCAACGCCGCAGCGGAGAGAATCAATCGGGACATGTAGGTCGATCTTACTTGGCGCTAACGTGTACAGTAAAATCAGACGCTGAAGTGATCAGAAAGGACTGGCATCGATGAAAGTGCTCGCCGTCGCCCTCGGCCTTGGTGTGCTGATGGCCCCCTCCGGGGCCCTGGCCCAGGGCGCAGCGACCCCGCCCCGGCCCCAGGCTCCACGCCCGGCGACGCCCCAGGGCCCCCCGGCGCCGCGGCCCACGCAGCCCGCGCCACAGGGGCCGGCGGCTCCTCCTGTTCCGCAAGCGGTGTTTCAGGACGGGCTCAAATACGCCTATCTGCGGGTTGACGTGATCGCCGCCAACTCCATCGAAGGCCGCGCGGCCAACGAAAAGGTGAAGGCGCTCAACGACCAGAAGGTCCGGGAGCTGAACGATCGCAACAAGGCGCTGCAGTCGGCCCAGCAGAAGCTGGAGCAGGGCGGCACCGTGCTCAACGACGTCGCGCGCGCACAGCTGCAGAGCGAAGTCGAGCGGCAGCAGCGCGACATTCAGCGGTTCACCGAAGACGCCCAGCAGGACGTGCAGGCGCTCCAGCAGCAGCTCCAGGAAGAGTTCCAGCGGAAGCTGAATCCCATCCTGGACCGCGTGGCCAAGGAAAAGCAGGTCCACATGGTCTTCAGCGCGGCCGACAGCGGCCTGGTGTGGGCCGACCCCACGATGGACCTGACGGCCGACGTGATCAAGGCCTTCGATGCCGCGGCGACGGCGAAACCTGCTGCGGCCGCACCGGCCGCGGCGGCTCCGGCAGCGCCGGCGCCCGCGCCTGCGGCTCCAGCCGCGGGTCCGCCGGTGCCCGTCGCACGGTAGGCGATAGACCTGAGCCCGAGTTCCTCGCCACTCGACGTCGCTGCGCTGCTAAGCCGGCTCGCGCCGCGCTTTCCGTCGTGTCTCCTCGATGTCGTGCTCGAGCACGAGCCGGGTCGCCGGCTCGTGGCGGCCAAGAACCTCACGGTCGGTGAGGAGTTCTTCCAGGGTCACTTTCCAGGCCAGCCGCTGATGCCCGCGGTCCTGATGGTCGAGGCGCTCACGCAGGCCGCCACCGTGCTCCTGCTCGAAGCAGAAGGACCGGAATCCACCGCCACCGTGTCTTTGCGCGGCGTGGACAATGGCCGCTTCCGTCGCGCTGTGGTCCCGGGAGACGTCCTGCGGCTCGAGGTTGCGCTTGGGCGCCGCCGGTCGCCCCTGGCCAAGGCGCTGGGCGGCGCCTACGTCGGCGATCAGCGGGTGGCCGAGGCCACGCTGCTGCTCAAGGTCGAGCCCGGGGCGGCCATCATCCATCCGTCCGCGATCGTTCACGCAGGCGCGCGCATCGGCCGTGGCACCACCGTCGGGCCACACTGCGTCATCGGCCCGGACGTGCGGATCGGCGACCGGTGCCGGATCGGCGCCTCGGTCGTGATCGAGGGACTCACCGAGATCGGCGACGAGACCCAGATCTTCCCGATGGCTTCGATCGGACTGGCGCCCCAGGACCTGAAGTACCACGGAGAGCCGACACGGCTGGTCATCGGGCGCCGGAACGTGTTCCGCGAGTTCGTCACCATCAACCGCGGCACCGAGGTGGGCGGCGGCGTCACCCGAATCGGGGACGGCAATCTCTTCATGGCCTACGTCCACGTGGCGCACGACAGCACGGTGGGGAGCGGCACCATCTTCGGGCCGCACGCCACGCTGGGCGGGCACGTGCACGTGGACGATTTCGCCAACATCAGCGCGGGATTGGCCGTGCACCAGTTCTGCCGGGTCGGCCGTCACGCCTTCATCGGCGGGTACCCCGTGGTGACGAAGGACGCGCTGCCGTTTGCCCGGACGATCGGCAGCCGGCCGGCCCGAGTCTTCGGCGTCAACAGCATTGGGCTGACCAGGCGGGGGTTCACGGCGGACGCCGTGGCGAAGCTGAAGCAGGCGTATCGCTATCTGCTGCAATCGAAACTGAATACCACCGCGGCGCTGGCACGAATCGAGGCGGATGCGGAGCTGGCCGTCCCGGAGGTGCGCACGCTCGTGGACTTCATTCGCGGTTCGCAGCGGGGGGTGATCCTCCGGCGCCCCACCAAGCGCTCCGAAGCGCTGATCGACGAGTAACACTAACGTGGCCGCACTCGCCGAGGGCGCCGTCCGGCTCGGGCTCATCGCGGGCAACGGGCGGTTCCCGTTTCTGGTCCTCGAGGCCGCCCGCGCCAAGGGTCATGACGTCACGGTGATCGCCGCGCGGGAGGAGACATTCCCCGAGATTGAGGGACTCGCGGCGCGCGTGGGCGCCGCGGTGCACTGGATCTCGCTCGGACAGCTCGGCACGTGCCTGCGCGTCTTCGAGGAGGCCGGTGTCACTCACGCCGTCATGGCCGGCCAGGTGAAGCACACGAAGATCTTCAGCGGCGGGATCGTGCCGGACCTGACCTTCCTGTCGGTCCTGCGCCGCGTCCGGTCCATGTCCACCGACGGCGTGATCGGGGCCGTGGCCGACGTGTTCAAGGAACGGGGCATCGTGCTGGTGGATTCCACGGAGCTCCTGGCACCCCTCCTGGCCGCTGGCGGCGTGCTGACCGCTCGGCACCCGACCGATGCCGAACGCGCGGACTTCGAGTTTGGCTACCCGGTCGCCGATGGGATCGCCGGCCTGGATGTCGGTCAAACCATCGTGGTCAAAGGACGGGCCGTGGTGGCGGTGGAGGCGATGGAAGGCACCGACGCCGTGATCGAACGTGCCGGCACGCTGGCCGGCCCTGGCACCGTCGTTGTGAAGGTGGCCAAGCCGAAGCAGGACATGCGCTTCGACGTGCCCGTGATCGGCGTCGCCACCATCCGCGCGATGGCCGCCGCCGGTGCGACCGCGCTCTCCATCGATGCGGGCAAGACGCTGCTGATCGAGGGCGCCGACATCGTCACGGCGGCCGATGCGGCCGGGATCACGGTGGTGGGACGGGTGGCGCGGGAGACCGCGTCGTGACCGATCGGCTCCGCATCGGTGTCGTAGGCGTCGGTCACCTGGGCCAGCATCATGCCCGCATCCTGGCCACGATGCCGGAGGCGGAACTCGTCGCCGTCGCCGACATCGATGCGGCGCGGGCGCAGGAAGTCGCCGCGCGGCATGGGGCGGCCAGCTGCGCACACTGGCGAGAACTGGTAGGCCGCGTGGATGCCGTGTCGATCGCGGTGCCGACCGTGGCGCATCACGAGGTCGCCCTCGGCTGTATCGAGGCGGGGATGGCGGTGCTGGTCGAAAAGCCGATGGCGGCCAGCCTGGCCGAGGCCGACGCGATCATCGAGGCGGCTGCCAGGCGCGGAGTCGCGCTGGGTGTGGGCCACACCGAGCGTTTCAACCCGGCCGCGGTCGCGGCGCTGCCCTTCGTGTCGCGCCCCCGGTTCGTCGAGGTGCACCGGCTCGGCACCTTTCCCGACCGCAGCCTGGACATCGACGTGATCTTCGACCTGATGATCCACGACCTCGATCTGCTGCTGACCAGCGTCGGCTCCGACGTCGTGGACCTCGAGGTCGTCGGCGTGAACGTGCTCACGCCCGAAGGCCGACATCGCGAACGCGCGCATCCGGTTCGGCTCGGGGTGCATCGCCAATCTGACCGCCAGCCGCATCAGCCGCGAGAAGGTGCGCAAGGCGCGGTTCTTCCAGCAGGACGCCTACGTGTCGATCGATTTCGGCGCGCGGGAGGCCGAGATGTACCGGCTGGTAAAGGGCAACGGGCGGCCGGTGATCCAGGGTGGCCGGATTCCCGTGACCGCGGAAGAGCCGCTGCAGCTCGAGCTGGCCGACTTCGTACACGCCGTCCTGGAAGGGCGGGCTCCCACGGTTACAGGCGAAGCCGGGCGAGAGGCGCTGGCGCTGGCCACGCGCATCGCGGAGGCCATGCAGAGCGCCGCGGGACTGTCATGAGCACGCTGGTCGTCGACAAGGCGCTGGAACAAATCGAGGCGGGCGCCACCCTGACTCGCGCCGAGCTGCTGGAGCTGGCCGACTCGCCCGACATCCTGGCAGCCGGAATGCTGGCCGATGCCCAGCGCCGCGTGCGGCACGGGTCCACGGTCACGTATCTGCGGGTCGCCACCTGCGCCGTCGACGCCGTGGCCTCCCCGCCGGCCGCCGCCGCCGGGGGAGGGGAGCTGCGCCTGACGGGCGCGCCGGCGTCGCTGAAGGAAGCGCTCCAGGCGCTGGGGCCCGCCCGTGCGCTCGCCGGAGCCAGGACGCTGGCCGCGCTGACTTGGGCCGACGTCGCCCGCTATGCCGAAGCGGCTGGCGGTCTGGACGCCGTGCTGAGACAACTGCGGCACGCCGGCCTCGACGCGCTGGCCGAAGTGGCACTCGATGGCGAGACGCCGGTGGAGTCCGTGCTTGGGAGCGCTCTCGGCGGCAGGCTTCGACCGGCTGCGTGTGCACGTGGCCCGGCCGGGACCCGCGCGCGAGCGCGCCGACTTGTGGTGTCGGCTGGCGGACCTCCCTGGATCTGCGGCCATCGCGAGCGTCAACCCGCTGCCCACCATGCTGAGCACGTTCCGGCCGACGACGGGCTACGACGATGTCAAGGCCGTGGCCCTGGCGCGTCTGGCGCTGCCGGGCGTGGCGCATCTGCAGGTGGACTGGGCGCGCTATGGTCCCAAGCTCGCGCAGGTGGCCCTGACGTTTGGCGCCAACGACCTGGACGGCGTCTCGGCGTCCGATGAGGCGCCGCTCGGCCGGCGCCGCGCGCCGCTCGAGGAGATCCGCCGCAACATCGAAGCCGCGGGCTTCGAGCCGGTCGAGCGTACGGGCCGGTTCACCGTTCCGGGCGCATGACGCCGATCCGCGTGGGCGCGGTCGGCTACCTGAACGCACGGCCGCTGACCTGGGCACTCGATCGCGATCCCGGCCGGTGGCTGGTGCGCTACGACGTGCCCGCCGTGTGCGCGGATCTCCTGCGGGCGGGCGACGTCGACCTGGGCCTGACGCCGAGCGTGGAGTTCCTGTCCGCCCCCGACTACCGGTTCGTTCCCGGCGTGGGCATCGGCTCCGACGGGCCGGTGGCGTCGGTGGCGCTGTACGCCAGGGTGCCGCTCACAGAAGATCCGGCGCATCGCGCTCGACACCAGCTCGCGGACGTCGGTGGCCCTCATCCGCATTCTCTGCGGCCGCCACTTCGGGATCGCGCCGGCCTTCGTCGATCACGGCCCTGACCTGCGCTCCATGACGCAGACCTGCGACGCGGCCGTGCTCATCGGGGATCCGGCGCTCGAGGCCGACCACGAGGCGCTGGGTCTGTCCAAGATCGACATGGGCGAGGCCTGGCGGGAGATGACGGGGCTGCCGTTCGTGTACGCGGCATGGACCGGTCGCCCGGGTGCCGTAACGCGCGACGATGTCGAGGCGCTGGCGCGGGCCCAGGCGGAGGGTGTGGCGCACGTCCAGGAGATCGCGGCCGAGTACGCCCCGGGCGATGCCAGCCGGCAGGCGCGAGCCGCCCGGTATCTCAGGGATAATGTCCGCTACGGGCTGGGCGAGCCCGAGCGGCGTGGGCTCCAGCTGTTTCTCGATTACGCCGCCGGCCTGGATATGGGGCTGCGCCCGCGCGCGGTCGAATTCTTCTGATGCGACTAGAAAACTTGACTGCTCCAAATCCTGACCAAATGAGTCAAGTTTTCTACGCCCCGCCGGAGGCGGGGCAATCAGACACTGCGCTAGCGAGGCGGAGCCTGCATGCTCGTCGGTCCGAGGCGGAGCCTCGCTAGCATGACGCTGGCGAACGTGGTGGCCAAGGTGGCGGGCGGGGGCCGTGTGGACGCGGACGAAGCGTTGCTGCTGTACCAGCAGGCCCCCACGCAGACACTCGGCCGGCTGGCGGACGGGATCCGGCGCCGCAAGCACCCCTCGAGGGTGGTGACCTACATCATCGACCGCAACGTCAACTACACGAACATCTGCGTGGCGCGCTGCAACTTCTGCGCGTTCTACCGCGAGGTCGGGTCGAAGGACGGCTACGTGCTGGGCTTCGAGGAGATCTTCCACAAGATCGACGAGACGATCGCCGTCGGCGGCAACCAGCTGCTGCTGCAGGGCGGCCACAACCCCGACCTCCCGCTGGCGTGGTACGAGGACCTGTTCCGCGCGATCAAGGCGAAGTACCCGGACTTCAAGCTGCACGCGCTGTCGCCGCCCGAAGTGCTGCACATCTCGCGCCTGGGATCGCTGCCGACAGCGGCCGTGATCGACCGGCTGGTCGCGGCGGGCCTCGACAGCATTCCCGGCGGCGGCGCCGAGATGCTGGTGGACCGCGTCCGCAAGATCCTGAACTGCTACTCGAAGGCGTCGTCGGACGAATGGCTGTCGATCATGCGCGAGGCGCACCTGGCGGGCCTGCGCACCACGGCCACGATGATGTACGGCACCGTGGAGACCGAGGCCGAGCGGATCGAGCACATGATGCGGCTGCGCGACCTGCAGGACGAGACCGGCGGCTTCACGGCCTTCATCACGTGGAGCTACCAGCCCGAGCATACCGAGCACGGCGGCTACGAGCTGACCGGCGTGGACTACCTGCGGACGCTGGCGCTCGCGCGCATCGTCCTCGACAACTTCGACAACCTGCAGGCCTCGTGGGTCACCCAGGGCGGGAAAGTGGGGCAGCTGAGCCTCGCATTCGGCGCCAACGACATGGGCAGCGTGATGATCGAGGAAAACGTCGTCCGGGCTGCGGGTGCCGCCTACTGCATGGACGAGGTCGAGATTGTGGCGAACGTCGAGGACGCCGGCTACGTGCCGATGCGGCGCAACATGCACTACGAGCTGCTGGGCGAGCCGGTGTTCCGCCACCAGGACGTGCCGCGCATGCTCTCGCTGGCCACCGCGCGGGTGGATGGTGACACCTCCGTGCCCGAGGAGCTGAAGAAGTATCCGGCGCGCAGCCGCGCCGGCAAACAACAGCGGCACGCGCATTAGCGAGGCTCCGCCTGAGAGAGATGTCTAGGCTACGCCTCGCTAAGGCAGTGTTTGATTGCCCGCGCTCCGCGCGGGCGTGGGCGTGACGAACAGCGTCGTCACGTTTTCGGCGGAGTGGGTGCTGCCCATCGAACAGCCTCCGATTCGCCAAGGGCACGTGTCGATCGCCAACGGCCAGGTGGTCGCTGTGGAGCAGGGTTTCGCCGACGGCGTCGACCTCGGACGGGTGGCGCTGCTCCCGGCCCTCGTCAACGCGCACACCCATCTCGAGCTCTCCTATCTCCGCACGCAGATCCCGCCCGCGGCATCGTTCGTGGAATGGGTGCGGGCGCTCCTGGCGCTTCGGCGCGGCGGTCAGGAGGCGGCGCGGGACCGGGTGCTTGCCGCGGCCGAACACGCGCTCGACGAGGCGGTGGCCTCGGGCACGGGCGTCTTCGGCGACGTCTCGAACACTCTCATGACGCCGGCGCTGCTCGAACAACGCGCTGATGCGGCCGTGGTGTTCCACGAGCTTCTGGGGTTCAAGCCCCTGGGTGCTGAGGAGCTGGTGGCGGCCGGGCGGCGGCAGCGCGCGAAGTCGGGCAGCACGCACGTGCGCGTGTACGCGGCGCCGCACGCCCCGTATTCGGTGTCGCCGGCGCTCTTTCAAGCCATCGGCCGCGAACTGGACTCGGACCCAGGCAGCCTCACGACGGTCCATCTCGCCGAGTCGCCGGAGGAGGTGGAGCTGCTGCGGCACGGCACGGGGGCGTGGCGGCCGCTGCTCGACGAGTTGGGCGCCTGGGATCCGGCATGGGTCGCACCGGGGATGTCGCCGGTGGAATACGCGCGCTCTCTCGGGTTCCTGGACCGGCCGACGCTGGTCGTCCACGGCGTGCAGTGCACGGACGCTGACATCGCGGCGCTGGCCCGAAGCGCGGCGACCGTCGTCACCTGCCCGCGCAGCAACAGGTTCGTGGGCGTGGGTGATCCGCCGCTGCGCGCGTTCTACGAGGCCGGCGTACGGGTGGCCGTCGGCACCGACAGCCTGGCCAGCGCGCCGACGCTGAACATGTTCGACGAGATGGCGAGCGTCAGGCTCGCGGCGCCAACGGTGCCGGCCCGGCGGATTGTCGAAAGCGCGACCCGCGTCGGCGCCGACGCGCTGGGATGCGGCGATCGCCACGGCCGCATCGCGGTGGGCACGTCGGCGGGACTCATCGCCGTTCGCGTCCCCGACGGCGTGCGCGACGTGGAAGAATACCTGGTGTCGGGGGTTCCTCTGGACCGGGTCTCGTGGGTCTGGCGCCCGCGCGGCGATAAAGCACACTGAATGGGCACGCTCGCGACGTATCTTTCGTTCGTCCGATTCAGCCACTCGGTGTTCGCGCTGCCGTTCGCGTTCACGGGCGCGCTGCTTGCGTGGCGCGTGGCCCCGTTCAGCTGGACGCAGGTGGCGTGGATCGCCGCGTGCATGGTCAGCGCCCGCAGCGCCGCCATGGGGTTCAATCGACTCGTCGATGCGCGCTTCGACGCGTTGAACCCGCGAACGGCCATGCGTGAGTTGCCGCGTGGCGCGTTGACCCGCCGCCAGGCCACGGCGTTCGTGATCGTGGCGGCGGCGGCCTTCGTGTTCTGCTCCTGGCAGCTGAACCCAATCTGCGGCTGGCTGTCGCCAGTGGCCCTCGCCATCGTGTTCTGGTCACTCGCTCGCCAAACGCGTGACGAACTACACCCAGGTGTTCCTGGGCCTCGCGATGGCCGTGGCGCCGGTGGGCGGGTGGCTTGCGGCAGGCGGCGGCCGCGGTGCCGAGCCGTGGTGGCTGGCCCTCGCCATCGGTCTGTGGGTCGGCGGGTTCGACATCCTGTATGCGTGCCAGGACGTGGACTTCGACCGGGCGCAGGGGCTGCGTTCGATCCCGGCGCGCTATGGGGTGGCTGCCGCGATCCGGCTGTCACGAGCGTTCCACGTGGGCGCCGTTGCCGCCATGGTGATGGTGGGCCTCGCGGCGGGCCTGCCGGGGGTGTATTTCGGCGGTGTGGCGGTGGTTGCCGTGCTGCTGGCGTACGAACAGTCGCTCGTGGCCCACGACGACCTGTCGCAGGTGAAGCGCGCCTTCGATCTCAACGGATACGTGGGCGTCGTGTACTTCGCGGCGACAGCCCTGGCGCTGTACGTGGGATGACCGCACGGGACGCTGCGGCCACGGCTCGCGCGGTGGACAAGTCGCCCGATCGCATCGCGGGGATGTTCGATGCGATCGCGCCACGCTACGACCTGCTGAACCGGCTGCTCAGCGCCGGCATCGACCGGCGGTGGCGCGCGCGGGCCGTCCGCTCGCTGGCGCTGACGGGGCGCGAGACGCTGGTCGATGTGTGCGCGGGCACGGCTGACGTGGCGCTGGAAGCCGTCGGCGGCGCCGCTCCCGGGGCCGCGCGCGCAATCGGCGTGGACTTTGCCGCGGCCATGCTGGCGCTGGGCGTCAAGAAGGCCGCAGCGCGAGGCCTGTCGCGGCGCGTGACGCTGGTGCGAGGAGACGCGCTGCGCCTGCCGGTTGCCGACGGTGTGGCGGACGCGGCCACAGTGGCCTTCGGCATCCGCAACGTCAGCGATACCGAGGCCGGCTGCGCGGAGCTTGCCCGCGTGTTGCGGCCTGGTGGACGCCTGGCGATCCTCGAGTTCGGCGTGCCGCGCGTGCCCGGCCTTGGCGCGGCCTATCGGTGGTACTTCTCGACCGTGCTGCCACGCATCGGCCGGGTTATCTCGGGACACTCCGCGGCGTATTCGTATTTGCCCGCGTCGGTGGGCACGTTCACGCCGCCGCCTGAGTTTGCCGCCATGCTCGAGCGTGCCGGCTTCGTGGACGTGCGCGCAGACCCTCTGACGCTCGGCATCGTCTATCTCTACAGCGCGCGCCGCCACTGATGTGGTGGCACCCGCCGCGTGTGCGCAGGCCTTCGACAAACGTGCGACGCCCGTAAGTTATTGTGAGATTGGTTGTTATAATCGAACGGGCACACGTCTTTGATCCAATTCGACCTCGACGATCGCTATGCGGACGACGCGCCGGTCGGTCACGCCATCTCGCGGCGCGAGGCCGTGCTGCTGTCGATCATCACGCACGGCCTCGTCGTCGCGCTGCTCTTGTTCGGCGGACGACTGGCGTGGTTCCAGCCGAGCCCCGAAGAACTCGAACGTCGGCGTCAGGAGCTGGCCGAACTGGAGCGCAACCGCCAGGCCCGGTTCGTATTCGTCGAGCCCAGGGTGGACATCCAGGCGACTCCGCCGTTGCAAGCGGATCTCTCGGACGTGGACCGACGCGCCACGACCACGGAACGCGCGCCGACGCCAGCCAACCCGATGCCGCTGTCACGCGGCAACTCGCCCGAATTGACCGAGTCCGTCGAAACCGAACGCGCCCGAGGACCCGAAACGCCGCCGGAACCCACGCCGGCCCCTCCGCAGCCCGAGGCGCCGCGATTGCCGGACGCGGATCGCGGCGCGAGCCGGCCGCCTATCGAAACGCCCAAGGCGGCGAGCGGAGCGCTGGGGGAGGCGCTGCGCAACCTGCAGCGCTACGTCCAGAACCAGACCTTCCACAACCCGCAGGGCGGCCAGACCGATCCCGGTACGTCGATTCAGTTCGACACCAAGGGCGTGGAGTTCGGGCCGTGGATCCGGCGCTTCGTGGCGCAGGTGCGCCGCAACTGGTTCGTCCCGCAGGCGGCGTGGGCCTTTCGCGGGCGGGTGGTGCTGCAGTTCAACATCCATCGCGACGGCCGCATCACCGACGTCGTGGTGGTGCAGCCGTCGGAGATCGACGCCTTCAACCGCGCCTCGTACAACGCCATCATCGGCTCCAATCCCACCGAGCCGCTGCCGCCTGAGTATCCGGAAGACAGGGCGTTCTTCACCGTCACGTTTTCGTACAACGAACCGCTCAACTGAGCTCCGCCCGCCGTGCCGTCCGCCGCTCGCGTCCCGCCACCGACCCGCGCCCAGTTGTGGGGGCTGTTGTTGGTGTCGGCGGCCATTGGCCTCTACGCGTGGGTGACCATTCCGTAGACCCTCGGCCGCTGGTGCTGGCGGTGGTCGGTCCCACCGCGTCGGGCAAGAGCGGTCTGGGGCTGAACCTCGCCTCGCGGTTCGGCGGGGAAGTCATCAACTGCGACTCGACCGCTGTGTACCGCGGCTTCGATATCGGCACCGACAAGCTGTCGCCGCAAGAGCGCCGGGGCATCCCGCACCACCTGATCGACGTTGCGGACCCGACCGAGGTCTACACGGCGGCCCGGTTCGCGGCGGATGCCGCGGGCGCGATCCGCGGGATTCACGCCCGCGGACGGTTGCCGATTCTGGTAGGCGGCACAGGCCTGTACTACCGGGCGCTTGTGAGAGGCCTCTTTCCCGGCCCCGGCGCCGATGAGACGCTGCGGAGCCGGCTGACTCGGGTGGCCGACCGGCGGGGCGCCGCCCGGTTGCACCGCATCCTCGCGGGCGTGGACGCTCAGGCGGCCGCGCGCATCGCGCCAGCCGATCGCAAGAAGGTGGTCCGCGCGCTGGAGGTCTTCTACCTCACCGGCACGCCTCTCAGCGGGCACCTGGATGCGACGGTGTCGCCGATCGCCGACTGCGAAGTGGTCACGGTAGCGCTGGCGCTGCCGCCCGACCAGACGGCGGCGCGCGTGGCGCAGCGAGTCGATCGGCAGTTCGAGCGCGGCATCGTGGACGAAGTGCGGGCGCTGCTCGCGGCGGGACTCCCGCGCGAGGCGCGGCCGTTCGGCGGACTGGTGTATCGGCAGGTCATCGAGCTGCTGGATGGGGTTCGCGACGAGACGGCGACCCGTGCGCTCATCGTCACCGCGAACCGGCAGTACGCGAGACGTCAGTTGATCTGGTTCCGCAAAGAGCCTAATCTACGTTGGTTCGCGGGCCCGGGCGAGGACCCGGACGTCGCGAGTGATGTAATGGCGGCATGCGCGGCCGCATTCGATCAGCACAGCGCGCGCTTGCGAGGAAACTAAGTGTCCGAGCCGGTTCTCTCCGAACACGTCGTGTTGTCGCCGGCCCTTCCCTCTGCACAGGATGCCTTTCTGAACCAGGCGCGCCGCGAGCGCGCACCACTGGCCATCCGGCTGCTCGACGGCGTGGAGCTGCGATGTCGGGTCAAGGCGTTCGACCGGTTCTCCCTCGTCGTGGAGGTGAGCGGCGCGGAGCAGCTGGTGTTCAAGCACGCCATCGCCACGGTGGCGCGCGTGACGTCGCCAGCGCTCCACGAGGCGCGCGCCTGAACCAGCCAAGGGCTTGGCCCTTGTCATTTGGCCGCGCTTCGAGCGGCGGGCTTTCGGAGGCGCGGTGCGCCCGTTCCGCAGGGTCATTCTGATCGTCATCGACAGCCTGGGCGCGGGGGAGCTTCCCGATGCGGCGGCCTACGGCGACGAGGGCAGCGACACCCTGGGCAATCTGGCGCGCGTGGTCCCGCTGGACCTGCCGCACATGCGAGCGCTGGGCCTCGGGCGCGTCGCCTCGCTCAACCCCGCCGCGGAGCCGGAATTGACGGGTGCATTCGGCAGAATGGCCGAGGCCTCGGCGGGCAAGGACTCGGTCACCGGCCATTGGGAGATGGCCGGCATTGTGCTCGAGCAGCCGTTTCCGACGTTTCCGGCCGGGTTCCCCCCGGCGGTCATCGAGGAGCTGGAGGCCCGCATCAGCCGGCGGACGCTCGGCAACGTCGTGGCGTCGGGCACCGAGATCATCGACCGCTTGGGCGCCGAGCACATGGCAACGGGCTGTCCTATCGTCTACACCTCCGCTGACAGCGTGCTGCAGATCGCGGCCCACGAGGACGTGATCCCCATCGCCGAGCTGTACCGCATCTGCGAGGCAGCGTTCGAGATCGCTGGCCTGGGCCTCGGCGTCGGCCGCGTCATCGCCCGCCCCTTCGAGGGCCGGCCGGGCGCGTTCCGGCGCACGGTCCGGCGGCACGACTACGCCCTGGAGCCGACCGGTCCGACGCTGCTCGACGCGCTCTGCGCCACCGGCCATCCCGTCGTGTCGATCGGCAAGGTGAACGACCTCTTTGCCGGCCGGGGCGTCTCCCGCTCGGTACCGACGACGAGCGACGCCGATGGCATGGCTCAGGTGACCGCCGAGCTGGGGTCGATGGCAGGCGGGCTGCTGTTCGTGAACCTGGTGGACTCCGACACGCAGCACGGGCACCGCAACGATCCTGCCGGGTACGCCCGCAACCTCGAAGCGATCGACCGCTGGCTGGGAGATGTGCTGCCACGGCTCGCGCCGGACGACCTCTTCGTGGTGACGGGTGACCACGGCAACGATCCCACGACACCGAGCACCGATCACTCACGCGAGCACGTGCCGGTGCTGCTGGCGGGCCCTCGCGTCCGCCGGGGCACCGATATCGGCGTGCGGAAGACGTTCGCCGATCTGGGCCAGACGATCGCCCACAACTTCGGCGTGGGCCCGCTGCCCCACGGCGTGAGCTTCCTGGAGACGATCCGTGTCGAGCATCCGTGAGTCGCTCGAAGCTCGCGAGGAGTCGATGCTGGCGCCACAGGCGGCGCGGAGCGCGAGGTCTCGTGGACGGCTGCGACCCGAGGCCGAGGACGACGTGCGCCCCGCCTTCCAGCACGATCGGGATCGAATCATCCACAGCAAGGCGTTCCGGCGGCTCAAGCACAAGACGCAGGTGTTCTTCGCGCCGGCGGGCGACCACTACCGCACGCGCCTCACGCACTCGCTCGAGGTCTCACAAATCGCGCGCACGATCGCCAAGGTGCTGCGCCTCCACGAGGAGCTGACCGAGGCGATCGCCCTCGGTCACGACCTCGGCCACACGCCCTTCGGCCATGCCGGTGAACACGTGCTCGACGACCTGGTCCCTGGAGGGTTCCGGCATTACGAGCAAAGCCTGCGCATCGTGGACGTGCTGGAGAACGACGGGCGCGGCTTGAACCTGAGTTGGGAGGTGCGCGACGGCATCGGGCGGCACTCCAAGGGCAAGGATGGCTCGCCGGTGGGCCTCGACGCCACCAAGCGCGCAGCGACCCTCGAGGGACAGGTCCTTCGCGTGGCCGATCTCATCGCCTACGTGAACCATGACATCGACGACGCCGTGCGCGCGGGGGTGCTTCAGGAGGCGGACCTGCCACGGGATGCGGTGGCGACCCTGGGACCCACGCCGTCGGCGCGGATCGCCCGGATGGTCAAGGACGTCGTGGTCGAGACGGACCGGGCGGGGCTGTCCGAGATCCGGATGAGCCCGGACGTGCTGGATGCCACGCTGCGGATGCGGTCCTTTCTTTTCGAGGCGGTATACGAGAACGAAGCGGCCACCGCCGAGTTCAAGAAGGCTCGAGCCATTCTGGGGGGCCTGTGGGAGCGGGTGCGGGAACGCCCCGTCGAGTTCCTGGATCAGGGGATTCTCGACGCGGAAGGGCTGGACGTGGCCGCCAAGGACTTCGTGGCCGGGATGACCGACCGCTACGCCGTGGCCCTCTTCGAACGCCTGGTGATCCCGCGGCCCTGGGTTGGGCCCGTCGCCTGGAACCAGCTATAATCGTCAGTCTGTCCTTCGCAAAAGATTCGCGAGGGGGCTCTCCAATGCAGCTAGACCTGACCCGCTTCCGGCAGCCGGTGAGCCATGTCTCACGGCAGTTCTCACCAGCCGAGATGAATCGGGAGGGTGGGGAGTCCTACCGGGTGGTCGAGCCGGTCGATCTGGACTTCGACCTCCACAAGGACAAGGCGCGGTTCCATCTGGTGGGCCGGGCGCGGACCGAACTGGAGCTGCAGTGCAGCCGGTGCCTCGAGCCATATCGCCTGCCGGTGGACGTGCCGCTGGATCTCCGCTACGCCCCGGCGTCGGAGGCCGAAACCGAGGACGCGAGCGAAGATCGAGACATATCCGCCGACGACACCGACACGAGCTTACTACAACGACGACATGCTGGACCTGAACGAGCTGCTACGGGAGCAGTTTTACCTCGCGCTCCCCATGAAGCCCTTGTGCCGCGAGGGCTGCCTGGGCCTCTGCCCGCAGTGCGGTGCGGATCGGAACACGACTTCGTGCGACTGCCGGACCGACTGGCAGGATCCGAGATTCGCCGCCCTGAAGACGCTCGTCGACCAGCCTCCGCAAGATCACTAGAACGACCGAGGACGCCGCAATCATGCCGAATCCAAAACGACGCCATTCGAAGACCCGCACGGCCAAGCGCCGGACCCACGACTCGCTGCAGACGGCCACCACGGGCGCGTGCCCGCAGTGCCACGAGCCCAAGGCGCCCCATCGTATCTGCCCGCATTGCGGGTACTACCGGCAGCGCCAGGTGCGGCCGGGATCGATCGACGGCGAGTAGCGGGGCCGAATGCCCGCTTCGATCGCGTTTCTGTTCCCGGGACAGGGCGCGCAGCACGTCGGCATGGGCATGACGCTCGCCCGCGCGTTTCCCGAAGCGGCCGCGGCCTTCGAGGAGGCCGATCAGGCGTTCGGCGCCTGCGACGGCTCGAGCCGCAGGCTCAGCCAGCTGGTCTTCGAGGGGCCCGAGTCGGACCTGGTGTTGACCGAGCACGCGCAGCCCGCCATTCTCGCCATGAGCATCGCCGCCCTGCGGGTGCTCTCGAAGCGTGGTCTCGTTCCTGATTTCGTGGCCGGTCACAGCCTGGGGGAGTATTCGGCCAACGTCGCGGCAGGGACGCTGGGATTTCCCGATGCAGTCTCGATCGTGCGGGAGCGCGGCCGGCTGATGCAGGAGGCCGTGCCGGTGGGCACGGGCAGCATGGCCGCGATTCTGGGCGCGGAGCTGGACGTGGTCGCGCGCGCGTGTCAGGAAAGCGGCGGCGATGAAGTGGTCAGCCCCGCCAACATCAACGCTCCGGGACAGGTGGTGATTGCCGGTCATGCCGGTGCGGTCAAGCGGGCGTCGGATCGGGCCAGGGAACTGGGAGCGAAGAAGGCCGTGCCCCTGGCCGTCAGCGCGCCGTTTCATTGCGCGCTCATGCGCCCGGCCGAGGAACGCCTGGCGCCTCGCCTGCGAGCCCTGCGGGCCTGCACACCCAGGGTGCCGGTCGTCGCGAACGTAGACGCGCAACCCAAGCACGACGGCCCGTCCGCCATCGAGGCTCTGGTCCGCCAGGTGTCGGCGCCGGTGCTGTGGCAGGCCATCGTCGAACGTCTGCTCGCCGACGGCGTGCGGACCTTCGTCGAGGTGGGTCCCGGCTCCGTGCTGAGCGGCCTGGTGAAGAAGGTCGCCCGGGGTGCGGAGCCGGCGATCGTCAACTTCGGCACCCCGGAGGATCTGGACGGGGTGATGGCGGTATGTTCGACCTGACGGGTCGCGTGGCGGTGGTCACGGGCGCCTCGCGCGGTATCGGCCGTGCGATTGCCCGGGCGCTGGCGTCCCAGGGCGCCGTGGTGTGCGCCGCCTCCCGGGCGTCCAACGCCGCCGAGACGGCCGCCGGAATTGTGGAGTCGGGTGGGAAGGCCGAGAGCTTCACCGTGGACGTCACCGACACGGCGTCGGTGGAGGCGCTCTTCGGGGCGGTGATGGAGCGCCACGCCCGCGTGGACGTGCTGGTGAACAACGCGGGCATTGCGCGCGACCAGTTGATGCTGCGCATGAAGCGGGAGGACTGGGACGAGGTGCTGCGAACCAACCTGACGTCGGCCTTTACCTGCACGCAGGCGGTGCTCAAGCCCATGGTGCGGCAGCGCTCAGGGCGAATCATCAGCATCAGCTCCGTGGTGGGCCAGATGGGCAACGCCGGCCAGGCCAATTACGCGGCGTCCAAGGCCGGCCTCATCGGTTTCAGCAAGGCGCTGGCCCGGGAAGTGGCCTCGCGCAACGTCACGGTGAACGTGGTGGCGCCCGGGCTCATCGAAACGGACATGACAAAGGCGCTGACCGACCGATCCCAGACCGACTGGTCGGCGCAGATTCCAGTAGGGCGGATCGGATCGCCCGACGACGTCGCCGCGGCAGTGTGTTTCCTGGCGTCGGACGAGGCAGCGTATATTACGGGGCAGGTACTTGCCGTCAACGGTGGAATGTACACGTAGCCGCGGACTTTCGCGTCGGCTACGGGTGCGTCCGGCGCCGGCCGGTCGCCGGCACACGGGGTCGAGTCCGGGCTGCCGCATGACGGGCTAACAAGGAGAGGTCGATGGCTGTCGCAGACAAGGTGAAGAGCATCATCGTGGAGCAACTGGGTGTCGATGAGGAAGAAGTGACGCCCGATGCGTCGTTTGTCGACGACCTGGGCGCGGACTCGCTGGACACGGTGGAGCTCGTCATGGCGTTCGAGGAGGAATTCGGGATCGAGATCCCGGACGAATCCGCCGAGAAGATCACGCGCGTGAAAGAAGCCATCGACTACATCGAGGCGCACGCCAAGAGCAAGAAGTAGGCGGCCGGAGCCCCCGTGCACAGACGCGTCGTCATCACCGGCATCGGGCTGGTGTCGTCGCTCGGCATCGGGACCCAGGCGACCTGGGACGGACTGCTGGCCGGCACGAGCGGCGTCGGCCGGGTGACCCGGTTCGACGTCAACGGCTTCGCGGCGCAGATCGCCGCCGAAGTCCGCGGCTTCGACCCGCTCGACTACGTTGACAAGAAAGACGTCAAGAAGATGGACGTCTTCATCCAGTTCGCGATCGCGGCGTCGCAGTTCGCGGTCGAAGACTCGGGCCTGATCATCACGCCCGAGAACGCGCCCCAGGTGGGAGTCTTCATCGGGTCCGGCATCGGCGGGTTCGCCACCATCGAGCGGGAGCACAGTGCGCTGCTCGACGGCGGGCCGCGCCGGATCTCTCCATTCTTCATCCCGGCGTCCATCATCAACCTCGCGTCCGGGCAGGTGTCGATCCGGTTCGGGGCGAAGGGCCCGAACCTGGCCACGTGCACCGCGTGCTCGGCGTCGGCGCATGCGCTCGGCGAGTCGTTCGAGATCATCAAGCGCGGCGATGCCGATGCGATGATCGCCGGCGGGTCCGAAGCCGCGATCACGCCCATGAGCGTGGGCGGCTTCGCGTCGCTTCGGGCGCTCTCCACACGCAACGACGAGCCGGCAAAAGCCAGCCGCCCGTTCGACCGCGATCGCGACGGGTTCATCATCGGCGAAGGCGCCGGCGTCCTCATCCTCGAAGAGCTGGAGCATGCACGGGCGCGCGGCGCCCGCATCTACGCCGAGATGGTGGGCTATGGCGTATCGGCCGACGCCTACCACATCACGGCGCCCTCCGAAGACGGCGACGGCGCGGTGCGCGCCATGGCGATGGCGCTTCGCAAGGCCGGGGTCGAGCCGTCGGCCGTGGACTACATCAACGCGCACGGCACCTCCACGCCCTACAACGACAAGCTGGAGACGATGGCCATCAAGAGATGCTTCGGTGCGCACGCCAACCGCGTGGCCATCTCGTCCACCAAGTCCATGACCGGGCATCTGCTCGGCGGGGCCGGCGGCCTCGAGGCCGGGATCTCGGCCCTGGCCGTCTATAACCAAGTGGCGCCGCCGACGATCAACCTCGATCACCCCGATCCGGAGTGCGACCTGGACTACGTGCCCCACGTGAAGCGCGAGATGCCGATCACCTACGCGCTGTCCAACTCGTTCGGGTTCGGCGGCACCAACGCCACCCTGCTGTTCCGCCGGTACAACGAGAGTGTTCCGTCACCGGGATAGTGGCAGTTATGCGTATCCCGATGACGGAACACTCGCGAAGCGCCGTCGCTGAGTTGCGCTTCACCTTCGGCTCCGACGCCGCTTCGCTGACAGTGTTGGCTTTGCCCCGCTTCGCGGGGCGGGCGGCGTCCGACCGACGACCAGCTCACCTCAGTTGGCCTTTTGCAAGACGTCGTTCGGACGCCGCCGGGAACCCTTCATGAAGATCGCCGTGTGCATCAAGCAGGTGCCCACGCGCGAGTGGCACCCGCGCGTGGACGAGGCCGGCACCTGGATTCGCGAGGGCGACGCCAGCTACGAGTTGAACGAGCCCGACGCCTACGCCCTCGAGGAGGCGCTGCGGCTCCGTGAGCGTCACGGCGGGGAGGTGGTGGTGTGCTCGGCGGGTCCGGCCAGGGTCCAACAGGTCCTGCGCGAGGCACTGGCCCGAGGAGCGGATCGGGCCGTGCACGTGGACGCGGACTGGCTCGGACGCGCCGACGCGTTCGTGATCGCGGAGGTGCTGCACGAAGCGCTCGAGAGCGAGCGGTTCGATCTCATCCTGACCGGCCTGCAGTCCGATGATCAGGGGCACGCCCAGATGGGCGTCGTGCTGGCCGAGCGGCTCGGCGTGCCGCACTCGACGATCATCATGCAGGTGGAGGTGACCGACGGGCGCGTGCGCGTGAAGCGCGAACTGGAGGCCGGGTGGTTCCAGTGGGTGACCATGCCGCTGCCAGCCCTCCTGACGATCCAGAGCGGCATCAACCAGCTCCGCTACGCCACGCTCAAGGGCATCATGGCGGCCAAGAAGAAGGAGCTGCGCCAGGTGGTCCCGGCGGTGGTGCCGCGACCGGCGTTGGAGATCGTGGCCCTGGCGGCCCCGAGCCGTTCGAAGCAGACGACGATGCTGAGCGGGTCGCCCGGTGACATCGCGGCCGAACTGGTCAGGCGCCTGAGCGACGAGGCGCGCGCGCTGTGACCCTGGTCGTGCTCGAGCACGACGGCGCCCGCGTGAGCCGTGCCTCGTGGGAGGCCGTTGCGGCGGCACAGCAGCTCGCGCAGGGCGACACACCGCTCACGTGTGTTCTGCTGGGCCACGGCCTGGAGACGGTGGCCGCCGAGGCAGCCGCCGCAGGGGTGGGCCCCGTCCGCACGGTGGACGATCCGGCGCTCGCGCTTTACACCCCCGACGCCTACGGAGCCGGTATGCGGGCCGCGGTGGAGGCGACGAAGCCGGATCTCGTCGTGATGGCGCACACCTACCAGGCCCGCGATTTCGCGCCGGCGCTGGCAGCCCGCTTGCGGGCGCCCCTGGTGTCAGACGTGATCGCCGCGCGGCGCGACGGCGACACCGTGACGCTGCGGCGCCCGATGTTCCAGGGCAAGCTGGTGGCCGACGTGCGGCGCGGTCGGGGCCGGGCCGGCGTTCGTCAGCTGCCAGATTGGGGCCTTTCGCGCCGACGCCGTGAAACGCGGGAGCGCGCCGGCCACGATTGATCGCCTGATTGTCGACTTCGCCGCCACGCCCAGCCGGCAGTCGCCGGAGCCGCCGTTTCGCGAGGCCAGGCAGGCCGTGGACCTTGGTCAAGCGGAGCGGATCGTGGCCGTCGGCCGCGGGATCAAGGCGCAGGAGCACATCGCCCTCGCACAGGAACTGGCGGCCGCGATGGGCGCCGAGCTGGCCGCGTCACGCCCAATCTGCGACAACGGATGGCTGCCGATGGATCGCCAGGTCGGCAGCTCCGGTCAGACCGTCGCCCCGAAACTGTATGTGGCGCTCGGCGTCTCGGGCGCCATCCAGCACCTGGTCGGCATGAAGGGGTCGCGCACCATCGTCGCGATCAACAAGGATCCTGACGCGCCCATCTTCGAGGTCGCCGACTATGGCATCGTCGCCGACCTGTTCGAAGTCGTACCCGCGCTCATAGCGGAGTTGAAGAAACGGTGAATGCACAATTCACAATGCACAATTCACAAAGCCAGCCACGAATCTGCAGTTCCGGCCTTCTTTGTGACTTGTGAATTGTGAATTGTGAATTGATCGAATGGACACCCCCCGAGAAACTCTCGAAGTCGACGTCCTCATCGTGGGCGGTGGCCCCGCTGGTCTCGCCTGCGGCCTGCGTCTCGCGCAGCGGGCCGCCGCACACGGTAGCCCGCTCTCAGTGGCGGTCCTGGAGAAGGCCCGAGAGGCGGGTGCCCACATCCTGTCGGGCGCGGTGCTGGACCCGTCGGCGCTCCGCGAGCTGATTCCCGACTTCGAGGCGCAGGGTGCCCCGATTGCCACACCCGTGCTTCACGACCGCGTCTACTTCCTCACGCAGAAGCGCGCGATGCGATTCCCCCTGGTGCCGCCGCCGCTCGTCAACCACGGCAACCTGCTCGTGTCGCTCAACCGGCTGGTCAAGTGGCTGGCCGAGCGCGTCGAGCAGGCCGGCGTCGATCTCTTCACGGGGTTCGCCGGGCAGGAGGTGCTGTTCGATGGCGCGCGCGTCGTCGGCGTGCGTACAGGCGACCGGGGGCTGGATAGGCAGGGGACGTCGAAGAACGGCTTCGAGCCGGGCGTGGAGATCCGCGCGCAGGTGACGATCTTTTGTGACGGCGTTCGGGGCAACCTGACCAAGCAGGTGATGGCCCGTCTGCCGCTGGCGAGGGACCGTGAGCCGGCGCAGTTTGCCATCGGCATCAAGGAGCTGTGGGAGGTGCCGCCGGGACGCCTGCCGGCGGGCACGGTGATGCACACGCTCGGCTACCCGTTGCGCCACGAGGAGTTCGGTGGCGGGTTCATCTACGCCTTCCCCGAGAACCAGATCGCCCTGGGGCTGGTCGCGGGCCTGGACTATCGCGATCCGCTTTTCGATCCGCACGACGCGTTCAACAGGCTCAAGCGGCATCCCTTCGTCGAGAAACTGCTCGCGGGCGGGAAGATGGTCCGCTACGGTGCGAAGGCTCTCCCCGAAGGCGGGTGGAACACGATCCCCACGCCGTTCATGGACGGCGCCATGATCGCGGGCGACGCCGCGGGATTCCTGAACTCGCTCCGGCTCAAGGGCATCCATCTGGCGATGCGCAGCGGCATGCTGGCCGCCGACGCCGCGCACGACGCCGTGCGCGCGGGCGATACGTCGGCCCGGACGCTGGCGAGCTACGGGCGGGCCATCGACGACGGACCGATCCGCGCGGAGCTGTATCCCGTTCGCAACGTGCACCAGGCGTTCGCGTATGGCCTTTTGCCCGGCGCGGCCTTCGCGGGCCTCTCGCTCTTGACCGGCGGCCGGTGGGTCCAGGATCTCGTGGGCCACGCGGGCCACTCGCGGATGCGTACTGTGGAGTGGTATCACGGCATCGATCCCTCACCGCACGGCCGCCCGCGCGCGGCCGAGATCGACCGGCATGTGACCTTCGACAAGCTCACCAACGTGCACTACTCCGGCACGGCACACCGGGAGGATCAGCCCGTGCACCTGCTGGTGCACACCGAGGTCTGCACGTCGATCTGCGGACCCGAGTACGGCCACCCGTGCATCCGGTTCTGTCCCGCACAGGTCTACGAGATCGTGCCCGACGGGGCAGGAGGCAAGCGGCTCCAGATCAACGCCGCCAACTGCGTACACTGCAAGACGTGCGACATCATGGACCCCTACCAGGTCATCACCTGGGTGCCGCCGGAGGCCGGGGGCGGCCCGCAGTACACCGGAATGTAAATAGAGTGCTGCTGAGCGAGAGCCATGAGCGGTGAGGCCTGGCAGGCGTCGTGGTGGCGCCGCACGCAGGTCTGGCTCATCGCCGGGGCCGGCTACTGGGTGATGTCGCTCGTTGGCGCCACCCTGCGGTGGCGGGTGGAAGGCCTGGAGCACTACGACGCCGCCGTGCGCGGCGGCCGGCAGCCCATCCTGGGCTTCTGGCACGGCCGCATCCTGCCGGCGACGGTCTACTTCCGCGACCGCGGCATCGTGGTGATGACCAGCCGCAACTTCGACGGTGAGTGGATCGCGCGCATCATCGAGCGCTTCGGCTACGGCACGGCGCGGGGATCATCGACGCGCGGCGGATCGCAGGCCCTGCGAGAGCTGTCACGCGCGCTCAACGCCGGCCTGCCGGTCGGGTTCACGCTGGACGGGCCGCGCGGTCCCGCGCGCGAGGCACAGCCTGGCGCGTTGTGGCTGGCCGGGACCAGCGGGCACCCTGTGTTACCGTTCCACCTCGAAGCCTCGCGAGCCTGGACGGCGCGCAGTTGGGACGGCACGCAAATCCCCGTCCCGTTCAGCACCGTGGCCGTCGCCATGGGCGAACCGCTGACGGTTCCCGCCGGCGCGGACAACCGGGCAATCGAAGACGCGAAGGCGGAGCTGGAACGGCGGTTGGCGCGGCTCGAGGCGCGCGCCCTGGTGCTCGTGGGAAGAGGAGGCGCAGATGCGTAACGCGTTGACCCGTGCGGTGAAGATGGCCCTGTGCGTCGGATGCGTCGCTGTGCTGGGCGCCCAGACCCGCTCGACGCTCGACATGTACCTGATCGACGTCGAGGGAGGCAACGCCACGCTCTTCGTGACCCCGAACGGCGAGTCGCTGCTCATCGACACCGGCAACGGGGGAGCGGCCGCCGCCCGGGATGCCGAACGGATCGCGGCCGCCGCCAAGGACGCCGGCATCAGCCGCCTGGACTACCTGGTCACCACGCACTACCACGGCGACCACTTCGGCGCGATGGCCGAGGTGGCGTCGCGGCTGCCCGTGGCAAACTTCGTGGACCACGGCCCGAACGTTCAACCCAACCCGGCCACCGACACGTTCCTGAACACGGTGTATCCGAAGCTCCATGCGGGCAAGGCGCACACCGTGGTGAAGCCCGGGGACACGCTGCGCATGCGCGGTCTCGAGGTACGCATCGTCACCTCCGCCGGGAAAGGCCTCGACAAACCGTTGCCCGGCGCCGGCGCGGCGAACCCGGCCTGCGCGTCCGTCAAGCCGCAGGATCCTGATCCCACGGAGAACGCGCAGTCGGTCGGCACCCATGTGACGTTCGGGCGATTCCGACTGGTCCACCTGGGCGACCTTACGTGGAACAAGGAGCTCGACCTGATGTGCCCGACCAACCGTCTGGGCACCGTGGACGTGTTCGTGGTCTCGCATCACGGGCAGCCCGTGTCGAACAGCGAGGCTCTGGTCCATGCCCTGCGGCCGCGCGTGGCGCTGCTGAACAACGGCACGCGCAAAGGTGGACAGCCCGCGGCCATGCGCGTCCTGCACACGTCCCCCGGCCTCGAGGATCTGTGGCAGCTGCACTTCTCGCTGCTCAGCGGTCAGGAGTACACGGTGCCTGGACTCTTCATCGCAAACGGGGTCGACGAACAGCAGGCGTCCATGCCCGTTGACGCGCTGACGCCGCCCGCGCCGGGGCCGGGCACGCCGCCGCCGCCGGTGCACAACGGCGCCGCGCATTGGTTGAAGTTGTCGGCGCAGCAGGACGGAACGTTCGTGGTGACGAACGCCCGTAACGGCTTCCAGAAGACTTATCGAGCTGCTAGCGACGCTGCGCGTCGCTAGTGCGGCCAGTGTCTTCTTGCCCCGCTATGCGGGGCGAGGTCACGACTACGACCAACGACTCCGACGACTACGGCACCTGCGTGCCACTGGCGTCGTGGTAGTGACCGTGGGCCGCGTCCCAGACGCGCACCGAGGACCCTGAGCGGTCGGACGTGAACGACGCGACCCCGGCGGCCACCGCCGCCACGACGGCGCCGCCGACGGCCAGCATCAGCAGGCGGCCCGAACGGTCCGAGTCAGACCTGACGCCGTGGCAGCGCTTGAACTTCTTGCCGCTGCCACACGTGCACAGATCGTTGCGTCCTTGTTTCTGCATGGGCGCATTGTAGCGCCGCCCGCTGCCCGCCGTACAATCCTCGGGCATGAGCCTGACGGTCCTGTCATCGAGCCGTTTTCTCGACCATTTGACGCCACCGGGACACTTCGAGCGGCCGGCCAGGGCCGAAGTCCTGGCCGGAGTCGCGGCCGACTGCCGTGCCCGGGGCGTCACCGTGGCGGAACCTCGTCCCGCCGCCGCGGTGGAGCTCGGGCGCGTGCACGGTGCGGAGTATCTGGCGGCGATCGAGGCCACTGCCGGGCGCACCGTGGCCCTGGATCCCGACACGTACACGTCGCCCGACACCGTTGAAGTCGCCAAGCTGGCCGCGGGGGCGGCCGTGGACGCCGTCGATCGCGTGCTGCGCGGTCCGGCGGGCACTCGTGCCTTCGCCCTGGTGCGTCCGCCCGGTCATCATGCGGAACGTAACCGGGCGATGGGCTTCTGCTTCTACAGCAACGTGGCGGTCGCCGCGGCGCACGCCCGGGCGTCGGGCCTGGGGCGGGTCGCCGTGGTGGACTACGACGTGCATCATGGCAACGGCACGCAGCGAACGTTCTACGACGACAGCTCGGTGCTGTTCATCTCGTCGCACCAGTTTCCGTTCTACCCCGGCACCGGGGCGGCCGGCGAGATCGGCCAGGGCGCGGGTGCCGGGTTCACCGTGAACCTGCCTGTCACGGCCGGCGCCACCAGCGCGGACCTCGAAAAGGTCTACGACGCCATCGCGTTGCCAATCCTCCGGCAATTTCAACCCGAGCTGATCCTCATCTCCGCCGGATTCGATGCGCACGCCGACGACCCGATCGGAGGCCTGCGCCTGACGGCCGGCCAGTTCGGGCGGCTCACCGCGGCCATCGTGGCCGTGGCCCAGGCGTGCTGTGACGGCCGCGTGGTTGCCGTGACCGAAGGCGGCTACGACCTGGCTGCGCTGCGCGAGTCGGCGACCGCCGTCGCGCGCGTGCTGGCGGGCGAGGCGGACCTCGGCGACTTCGCTCGGCCCGACGGGCCGACGCCTCGCGCCGACGCCACGATCGCCGCCGTGCGCCCCGGGCTCGCCACGCACTGGCGGCTATAATTGTGAATTCCTCTTTGAGTCTGGCTCGCGGCTCTTCCCAGAGCCCAGAGCCTAGAGCCTAGAGCCCTCAATGGTCGACTACCGTCCACAAGCCCTCGACCGCAAGTGGCAGGCGCACTGGAGCGAGCGCCGCGCCTTCGAGGTGGCCGTCGATCCGGCGCGCCCGAAGTTCTACTGCCTGGAGATGTTCGCGTATCCCTCCGGGCATGCGCACGTCGGCCACGTCCGCAACTACATCATCGGCGACGTGATGGCGCGCACCAAGCGCATGCAGGGCTACAACGTCCTTCATCCGTTCGGCTGGGACGCCTTCGGCCTGCCCGCCGAGAATGCCGCCATCAAGAGCGGCATCCATCCGGAGGAGTCCACCCGCGCCAACATCGCCCACATGAAGGGCCAGCTTCAGCGGCTGGGCATCAGCTACGCGTGGGAACGCGAGCTGGCGACCTGCGACGCCGAGTACTACAAGTGGAACCAGTGGCTCTTCATCCGGATGTTCGAGAAGGGCCTGGCCTACCGGCGCAAGTCGTCCGTCAACTGGTGTCCGGTGGATCAGACGGTCCTGGCCAACGAGCAGGTGGTGGATGGCGGCTGCTGGCGGTGCGGCACGCCGGTCGAGACGCGCGACCTCGAGCAGTGGTTCTTCCGCATCACCGCCTATGCCGACGAGCTGCTCAGCGCGGCCGACGGCCTGGACAAGTGGCCCGAAAAGGTTCTCACGATGCAGCGCAACTGGATCGGGCGCTCCGATGGGGCCCGGGTCAAGTTCGCGCTCGAGGGCGACCCGTCGACGCAGATTGAGGTGTTCACCACCCGCATCGACACGATCTTCGGCGCCACGTTCGTGCTGCTGGGCCCGGAGCATCCGCTGGTGCACGAGCTCAGCGAGCGCTCGCGCGATTCGGCGGCCGTGCGGAAACAGGTGCAGGCCTTCCGCCTGCAGGACCGCAGGGCGCGCACCAGCGGCGAGCTCGAGAAGCAGGGATTCGACACCGGCTTTCGCGCGATCAACCCGTTCACGCACGAACCGGTTCCTGTGTGGATCGCCAACTTCGTCCTCGGCGACTACGGCACGGGCGCGATCATGGCCGTGCCGGCGCACGACGAGCGTGACTTCGAGTTCGCCACGAAGTACGGTTTGCCGATTCGTCCGGTAGTGATTCCGAGTCCTCCGGCAGGTGATGTCGCGAAGTGGGAGGCCGACGCCGAGGCCGAGATCGAACGGCTGCGAGCGGAAGCTGAAGCATCGGGAACGGGTGCAGGTGGCGTCGGCTTCGTCAGCGAGGAGTTCTCGATCGAGCAGCCGATACCATTCACGGAGTACGGCGTCACCATCGAGTCTGGCGAGTTCAGCGGCCTTCCCACCGAGGAGGCGCAGAAACAGATGGTTGCCGCGGCCCAGAAGCGGGGCATCGGTGAGGGCACGGTGCAGTACCGCCTGAAGGATTGGGGCATCTCCCGCCAGCGCTACTGGGGAACCCCCATCCCGATGATCGTCTGTCCAACCCACGGCATCGTGCCAGTGCCGGACGACCAGTTGCCCGTCGAACTGCCGCGCATCGCGCAGTTCAGCGGCCGCGGCGACTCTCCGTTGGCGCAGGTACCGGAGTTCGTGAACACGACATGCCCGGTCTGCGGCGCACCCGCGCGCCGCGAAACCGACACCATGGACACGTTCGTTGACTCGTCGTGGTATTTCTACCGGTTTGCCGATCCGCGAAACTCGACGCAGGCGTTCGATCCGGCGGCCGTGAAGTACTGGCTGCCGGTGGATTTCTACAGCGGCGGGGTCGAGCACGCGATCCTGCACCTCATCTACTCGCGGTTCTTCGCCCGGGTGTTCCGCGACCTTGGCATGGTGTCGCACGATGAGCCCTTCACCCAGCTCCTCACGCAGGGCATGGTGCTGAAGGACGGGGCCGTGATGTCGAAGTCCAAGGGCAACGTCGTGGACCCCGACGCGATGCTCGAAAAGTACGGCGCCGACGCGTTGCGGCTGTACGTGATGTTCGTGGCCCCGCCGGAAAAGGAGGTGGAGTGGAGCGACAGCGGTCTGGAGGGCAGCTACCGCTTCCTCGCCCGTACCTGGCGCCTCGTCGCGCACTGGACGCCGTTTGTGACGGCCGTTCCGGGCGGCCCGCCCGGCGCGGCGGCCCTGGGGGCGTCCGCGCGGGCGCTCCGGCGCCGTACGCACGACACGATTCGGCGAGTGACCGCCGACATCGTGGAGCGCCAGCAGCTCAATACGCCGGTGTCGGCCATGATGGAGCTGGTCAACGAGCTGTACGCGTTCTCGGATCGATCGCCGGCCGGGGCGCCCGGAAGCCGGCAGTCCGCCCCGCCCCCTCCCGAGGACGCCTGGGTGGTTCGGGAGGCCCTCGAAGCGCTGGTGCGGATCCTGGCGCCCTACGCTCCGCACACGTGCGAAGAGCTGTGGCAGATGCTGGGCCACGCGGAGAGCCTGAACGAGGTAGCCTGGCCTTCGTACGACACAGAGGCGGCACGAGCGGAAGAGATCGTGGTGGCCGTGCAGGTGAACGGCAAGGTGCGCGCGCGGCTGACCGTGGCCGCCGACACGCCGGAGGCCGAGCTGGAGCGCCTGGCGATGGCGGACCCCGCCGTCGCCGCGCACATCGCGGGGAAGACGGTGGTCAAGGTGGTGGTGGCCGCGGGCCGGCTGGTGTCGATCGCTGTAAAGTAATTCACAATGCACAATTCACAATTCACAATTCACAAACTGCTCTTCAGCTGGACAGGGCTACTGGCGGTCGCGGCGCTGGCCGCGCCGGGTTGTGGGTATGCATTGGCTGGGCGGGGGTCGTTTCTGCCTGCCGACATCCGCACGGTCGGCATCCCGAAGCTCGAGAACAGGAGCACGTTCTTCCAAATGGAGGACGTGATCACCGAGAAGATTCGCGCCGAGTTCATCGGCCGCGGAAAATACGCCGTCACGCCGGAGGCCCTCGGCGCCGACGCCGTGCTGACCGGGGAGATTACCAACGTCTCCGTGCAGCCGGTGGGATTCACCGAGCAGCAACTGGCTTCCCGCTATCTCTTCACGCTGGTCATGCGCGTGCAGTTCGCCGACGCGCGGACCAACGAGGTGCTGTGGAGCAACGACGCGCTGATCTTCCGCGAGGAATACGAGCTGGCCACGCGGGGCAGCACTGCTCGACGGCGCGGCGTTCCTGGACCAGGAGCGCAGCTCCGTGGATCGCATCGCCGGGGACCTCGCCCGCTCGGTGGTGACGGCGATCCTCGAGGCCTTCTAATTCCGCCGCCCGCATGCCGGCGCTTTCGCCAACCGCCCTCAGGACCCAGCTCACGTCCGGCACTGTCGGTCCGCTCTACGTGCTGGTGGGCGCGGACGGCGTCGAGCGCTCGGCGGTGGCCGATGGGTTCGCCTCCCTGGTGGAGGAGGAGCTGCAGCCCTTCAACGTGGAGCGCCGCCACGGGGCCGACACCTCGCCAGACGCCCTGATCGACGCCGCCAACGTGTTCCCGTTGATGGCCCGTTGGCGCGTAGTCATTGTGCTCGAAGCCGAGCGGATGCTGACGCCCAAGCGGGAATCGCGCGAGGTCGAGGAGCAGGCGGCGCGACTCGAGCGGTTCATCGAGGCGCCGTCGCCGTCCGCCGTGATCGTTTTCGAGTGTGGGGCCCTGGACATGCGGCGGCGGGTCTCGAAGCTGCTGCTGCGCGAGGCGCACGTCGTGGACTGCGGCAGCATCGAGGACGAGGCCGCGGCCGAACGATGGGTGCGGGCCAGGGCCGCGCGTGAGAACACGCCGCTCGAGCCGGCCGCTGTCCGGGCGCTGGTGGAACGAGCGGGGCTGGACGTGGGGCGCCTGCGCGCCGCGCTGGAGCGCGTAGCCCTGTACGCGATGGGGCAGAAGACCATTTCGGCCGCGGACGTGGCCGAGTCGGTGTCGCCAGGTCCGGAAGCACAGGCCGACTTCGGGATCGCCAAAGCCATCTGGCGCGACGACGCCCGCGAAGCGCTGCGGGAGCTGACGCGCGCGTTGGACGCGGGGGCGGCACCGTTCCTCGTCCTCGGCCAGCTGCGCGCTGCCGCCGAGCGGCTGGGGTCAGGACGAGTGTCGGCGGGCATGGCCGCCGTGCTGCGGACGGATCTCGCCTTGAAGTCGTCAGGAGGCGAGGCGTCGGTGTTGCTGGAGCGGCTGGTGGTGGAGCTCTGTGGTGCCCCGGCGCGCGGAGCGCGCCCCAGGGTGACTGTTCGCTAGCCTGGAACAGGCGCGGCTAATTCACACGCTTGACGTGCGAGGCCAGTCGCGACTTGTAGCGGCCCGCCGTGTTGCGGTGGATGATGCCCTTGGCGGCCATCTTGTCCACGATCGACACCGTCTTGCTCAGCGCCGCTTTCGCGCCCGCCACGTCATCGCCGTCCAACGCCGCGCGGATCGCCTTCAGCGCCGTGCGCAGCGTCGACCGCAGCTGTCGATTGTGCTCCCGCCGCTTGACGTTCTGGCGGTTCGCCTTGAGGGCGGATTTCGTACGCTTGGCCACTGGGCTTCAGTCCTCTCTGTGCGGCTGCATGGCAGCCTGACAAAAACCCAATTCTATCGTACCGGCCGCTTATTGGGGCTGGAGCACGTCGAGCGAGACCTGCCACTGGCCGTCACGCTGGCGCGTCCAGACGCGCACGTAGAAGCCCTCTTCGACCTTGGCGGCGGCACCCCGCCGCGCCAGCTGATAGGTGCCCCACGTGTAGCCAAGGTCGCCCGAGCGGGCGGATTCGGCATAGCGGCTGTCGCCCAGCGTGAAGCGCGGCTGCCCGGCGAGCCACGCGAGGATTTTCGACTCTCCGACCAGGGGTAGCACCCCGGGACGATGCAGGCGCGCCTCTCGCGCGAGCCGGCCGCGGTACCCCCGGCTCTGGCTGTTGCGCAGCGCACTGTTCAACACGCCGTCGGCAGCCGACAGCGGAGGCGTCCGGTCGTCGTAGTCCCCCGAGAACCGGTTGCCAAACGGAGCGCGCTGCACGCCCGGCGCGAAAGGCACGGCCTGTGGTGTGGGCACGCCCACGTCCAGAATCACCCGGAACGTGCCGTTCCGCTGCCGCTTCCACAGGGACGCGTACGTCTGATGGCGCAGGGGCCGTCCCGCAACCTGATTCCGCACCGGCCCGGTCAGGTACCCCAGCTCGCCGCTGCCGGAGACGTCCCCGTAGCGGGGCTCCCAGATGAGCGCCGAGTCCTTCGGCGGATCCGGAGCCTTCGCGATCTGATCCTTCGCGTATCCCATGGCGCCGCCCTGGAAGCCGATGGCGTCGTCGGCGAAGTACTCGAGGAAGGCCTGCTTCCAGCCGACGACGAGCGCCCTGGCAGCGAACGCACGCTCGGTCTCGACCATCTCGGCCAGCGCGGGCGGCGGCGGAGAAGTCTCGGCGGGAGGCTGCTGCGCGACGGCCGTGATCGCACCGGCTATCGCCAGCACGAGGCTTGCGCAGATCCGGCGCCTCTTCACATCCGAACTATACGTCTGAAGAGCGCCCGAAATTACTGTCGGACGATGTCGAACGAGCCGCTGGCCGGAGGCTGGTTGGAGTACCGCGGAATCGCCCGGCCGTCCACGACCTCGATGGTCTTGTAGATCGAGCGCTTCGTCACCAGGGGCGCCACGCCGGTCCCGGCCTTCAGCCCGATGCGACGGACGTAGTCCCGGGTTTCGCGATAGGGCGGCACCTCGCGCCCGTAGCGATCCACGGCGCCGGCGCCGGCGTTGTAGGCGGCCAGAGCCAGGCGTTCATCGCCGTCGTACCGGTCGAGCAGCTGGCGCAGGTACGCCGTGCCGCCCCTGATGTTCTCCTCGGGATCGTAGGGGTTCATCACGCCCAGTTCACGTGCCGTGCCCGGCATCAGCTGCATCAGGCCCATCGCGCCTTTGGGCGATCTGGCGCGCGGGTTGAAGCCCGACTCGACCTGGATCACGGCCCGCACCAGTTCCGGACGCAGGGCATGCCGCTGCGAGTGCTCGACGACGATCGACTCGAAGTTCTCGTCAGGCGCCGCCCGGTCAATCGGCGTCGTGGTGCGGTATGCGGGCGCCCCGACCACCTCGTGGACCTCGGTTGGCGCGTTGATCTGGCGATCCGACAGGACGAGCGTGCCCTTCGAGTCGCGCCATGCGTAGATCTGCGCAGATGCGTCACGCGGCAGCGCCACCACCCCCGCGCACACCACAAGCAGCACCGCGATTGCACGTTGCCGCACGACTACAGACCTTGCCCCCATTCGTGGGAGGATATCGGCGCCAACATCAGCCGACTGTTGCCTGGGCGTGCCCGGTGCCCCTGGCGCGCCGGGCACTCGCCTGCATCGTCGAGAAGGGACGCGCGATCGTGTGGACGCAGTGGGTGCGGCAGCCCCAGACGCTCTGGGTGCGCCGCGCGCTCTTTCAGGTGCACCTCTGGACGGGTCTCGCGATTGGCCTCTACATCGTCGTGCTCAGCGTGACCGGGAGCGCGCTGGTGTACCGCAACGAGCTGGATCGGTACTTCGCAACCAAGCGCCCCGTTTTTGACGCCACGGCCAAGCGCCTCACGGCCGACGAGCTGCGGGCGGCAGCGGAGAAGGCGTATCCAGGGTGGAGCATCACCCGGGTCGGCGACAGGATCAGCCGCCGCAACCCGACGATCGAGATCTGGGCCGAGCGCGCCGGCGAGAAGAAGGAGCGTCTGTTCAACCCCTACACCGGGGCCGATCTGGGCGACTCGGTGACGAAGGGCGAGTACTTCGTGCTGTGGCTCGCGCGCCTGCACGACGAGCTGCTGTTCGACCGCCCCGGGCGCTACTGGAACGGCATGCTCAGTCTGGTGATGACGGTCCTCGTGGTCACCGGACTGATCGTGTGGTGGCCCGGGTCGAGTCGGTGGAAACGCAGCCTGAAGATCAAGGCGTCGAGCGGCTGGCGGCGCTTCAACTGGGACCTCCACGGCGCCATCGGCTTCTGGCTGTTCCTGTTCATGCTGATGTGGGGCGTCTCCGGGTTCTACCTCGGCGTTCCCGAACCGTTCTCGAACTTCGTGGACGCGATCTCCGACCCGGATGCCTATCTCGGCGAGCGCCCCGGCGACGTGGTCCTGCTGTGGCTGACGCGCTTGCACTTCGGACGCTGGCGGAACATGCCGGTGCTGAAGGCGGTGTGGGCCGTGATCGGCCTGGTGCCGGCCCTGATGTTCGTGACCGGCGTCATCATGTGGTGGAACCGCGTCCTACGCCGTCGAAAGATCGAGGCGTAGGCCTTTAGCCTTTTACTAGCTCCTCGACGACGGTACGACTCGCAGCGAGCAAATCGGGAATCCTGCTCCCGTCCTTCCCGCCGGCCTCGGCGAAATCGGGCCGGCCGCCCCCGCCGCCGCCGACGATGGGCGCCAGTTGCTTCACGATCTTTCCGGCGGGGACCTTCTTGGTCAGATCCGGCGTGACGCCGACCACGACTAGCACTTTGCCGTCGGCCGAGCCGGCCAGCACCACGACGCCGCTCTTGATCTGGTCCCGGTGGCGATCCACCAGCGCGCGCAACGCGTCCTTGTCCACGCCGTCTACCTGGCGCGCGATCAGCGTAATGCCAGCGACCTGCACCGACTCCTCGGCCTTGTCGCCGCCGCCACCGCCGAGCGCGGCCTGGACCCGTGCCTCCTGTAGTTGCCGCGCAAGGCGCTTGTTCTCGTCCACGAGTGCGGTGATCCGTTCGACCAGATGACCGGGCGCGGCATTGGCCAGCGCGCCAGCCTCGTGCATCTCCCGGCGGTGCCGCTCCAGTGTGGCCAGTGATTCGAGACCGGTCACGGCCTCGATGCGGCGCACACCCGCGGCGACGCCGCCCTCCGAGGTCACGGCGAACAGGCCGATGTCGCCGGTCGCGCGGACGTGGGTGCCACCGCACAGCTCCTGGCTGATGCCGCCCACGCTGACCACGCGCACCTTGTCCCCGTACTTCTCACCGAAGAGGGCCATCGCACCGCCCGCGATCGCCTCGTCCGTGCTCTTCACCTCGGTCGCCACCGGGATGTTGGCCAGCACGTGCTGGTTCACCAGGCGCTCGATCGCCTGAACCTCGTCCGCCGTCATCGCCGTGAAGTGCGCGAAGTCGAAGCGCAGCCGGTCCGGCGCAACGAGCGACCCCGACTGCTTGACGTGGCCACCCAAGGTCTGCCGCAACGCCGCATGCAGCAAGTGGGTGGCCGTGTGGTTGCGCCGCGTGGCGTCGCGCCTCTCGGCGTCCACGGTGGCCTTGACGGTCGCCCCGGTGGCCAGCACGCCCTCGGTGACCTGCACCAGGTGCAGGCGGGGCCAGCCCGGCACGCGCACCATTCCCGTGACGCGCGCCGCCGCCGGCACCGCCCTTCAGCGTGCCTTGATCGGACACCTGTCCGCCCGCCTCGAGGTAGAAGGGTGTTTCGGCCAGCGCCGCCAGCCCCTCCTCACCGGCAGTCAGCTCGGACGTCTCTGACCGATCGGGGCGAAACAGCGCGATGATGCGGGTGTCGATCGACGTGCTGTCGTAGCCCCGGAACCCGCGGTCGCCGGCTTCCTCCAGCACCGCGCGCGTCCCCGGGCGCGCGTCCCAGGGCGCGTCCGCCGCCGCGCCGCCCTTGAATCCGCTCTTTGCCCGGGCCTGCTCCCGTTGGCCTTCCATGGCGTGGTCGAAGCCCGCGGCGTCGAAGGCCAGGCGCCGATCCTGGACCATGTCCTCGATGAAATCCCGGGGCAGACCGAACGTGTCGTAGAGGCGGAATGCGACCTCACCCTTGAGCGTGTCACCGGCCTTTTCCGCGGCGTCGAGCGCCTCTTCCAGGCGCGGCAGGCCGCCGGTCAGCACGGTCCCGAACCGCTCCTCTTCACTGCGGACCACCCGGGTCACGGCGTCGCGATTGGCCACCAGCTCGGGGTAGGCCGCGCCGAACTGCCCGACCACCGTATCGACGAGCGAGAACAGGAACGGCTCGTTCGAGGCCCAGACGCCGCCCGTGGCGCATCGCGCGCCGCATGATCTTCCGCAGCACGTAGCCGCGCCACTCGTTGGACGGCGCCACGCCGTCGGCGATGAGGAACGTCATCGCCCGCAGGTGATCCGCCACGACGCGCATCGACACGTCGGACGGCTCCAGCGTGCCGCGATGCGTGGTGCCGGCCAGCGCACCCAGCGCCGTCAGGATCGGGATGAAGAGATCGGTCTCGTAGTTCGACAGCTGGCCGTGCAGCACCGCCGAGACGCGCTCCAGCCCCATGCCGGTGTCGATGGACCTGGCGGGCAGGGGCACCAGCGTGCCGTCGGGCTGCCGGTCGAATTCCATGAACACGTTGTTCCAGATCTCGACGAACCGGTCGCAGTCGCACTCCAGGCCGCGGCATCGGCCGCCGGCCGCCTCGGCGGCGCAGGGCAGGTGCGCGCCCCGGAAGTAGTAGATCTCCGAGCAGCGGCCGCACGGGCCGGTGTCGCCCATCGTCCAGAAGTTGTCGTCCGCGCCCAGCTCGCCGATCTGCGCGGCGGGCAGCCGCGTCCGCCACAGCTCCAGCGCCTCGTCGTCGCGCGGCACCGCCGGCATCGCCCTGGAACACGGTGACGTAGAGCCGGTCCTTGCGGGATGCCCCATTCGCGGGTCAGCAGCGTCCACGCCAGCTCGATCGCCTCGGGCTTGAAGTAGTCCCCGAAGGAGAAGTTCCCCAGCATCTCGAAGAACGTGTGGTGGCGGAACGAGCGGCCCGACGTTGTCGAGGTCGTTGTGCTTGCCGCTGACCCGCATGCACTTCTGCACCGTTGCCGCGCCGCTTGTAGTCGCGCGACTCCCGGCCCGAGGAGCACATCCTTGAACTGGTTCATCCCGGCGTTGGTGAAGAGCAGGGTCGGGTCGTCGTGCGGCACCAACGGCGCGCTGGCCACCACGCGGTGGCCCTGGTCCTTGAAGTAGGCCAGGAAGGACGCGCGTATTTCGTTCGGGGTCATCTGGCCATTGTACAAGCCGCTCGGGGGCTACTCGTCGCGCGCCGCGCGCCGGCGGGCGCTCAGATCGCGCGCCCCACGAGCTCGCGGATCGTGCCCGTGCGCGACCAGGCGGCGATACAGGCGCGCGGCCGTCCGCTCGTCGATCGGCCCTTGATGGCCGTGCAGCCCGCGGTCGAGCAGCGTCCTCGACGGTGGCCGCCTGGTCCACGCCCTCGAGCGCCTCCCGCAGTGCCTGGTCGACGATCGCGGAAGGAATGCCGGCGGCTTCCACCGCCCGGCGCACGCGCCGCGGGCCGAACCGCCGGACGCGGATTGCGGTCCGTGCGATCGCCCCGGCTGTCCGCGTGTCGTCCAGGGCGCCCTCGGCCCTCAGGCGAGCCAGCGCGGCGTCCACGTCTTCGGCGGGATGGGCCCGGCGGGTCGAGCCGGGTGCGCAGCTGCGCTTCGGACAACTCACGGCGGGCGAGCAGCCGCAGGCCCTCGATGTAGGCGTCAGCCAAAACGCGTGATCTCTGCCTGCCCAGTGTATCCGGCGGCAGCCATCGAATCACGCGCGAGCTCGGCGGTCGTAGCGATCCCCTGCACCTTCAGCTTGAACTCGTCCACGTTCGACGCCCATCGCAACGATTCCTCGAGCGTGATGAGCTGCTGCTGGTACAGGCTGAAGATCGATTGGTCGAACGTCTGCATTCCGTACTGGGACGTGCCCTGGGCCATCGCGGCGTGAATGAGATGCGTCTTCTCCTTGTCCACGATGCAGTCGCGGATGAAGGCGGTCGTCGTCAGAACCTCGACGGCCGGCACACGGCCCTTGTGGCCCGCGCGCGGGATCAGCCGTTGCGAAATCACGGCGCGGAGGACGCTGGACAGCTGGATGCGAATCTGCTTCTGCTGGTGCGGCGGGAAGACCGCGATGATGCGGTTGATGCTCTCCGCGGCGTCGATCGTGTGCAGGGTGGAGAACACGAGATGCCCCGTTTCGGCCGCCATGAGCGCCGTCAGGATGGTGTCGAAGTCGCGCATCTCGCCGACGAGGATCACGTCGGGGTCCTGCCGGAGCGCGCTTCGCAGGGCCTGCGAGAACGAGTTGGTGTCCACACCGATCTCGCGCTGGTTGATGATCGACTTGTTGTCGCGGTGCAGGTACTCGATCGGATCTTCGATGGTGACCACGTGCGCGGTGCGCGTGGTGTTGATCTCGTCGATCAGCGCGGCCAGAGTCGTGGTCTTGCCGCTGCCCGTGGTGCCGGTCACCAGCACGAGCCCCCGTTCTTCGGCCGCGATCTTCTTGAGCACGGGCGGGAGGAGCAGCGACTCGATGGTCGCCACGCCGCGCGGAATGATCCGGAAGATGAGCCCGATGGTGCCGCGCTGCTGGAAGGCGTTGCACCGGAAACGCCCCAGGCCGGCCACGCTGTAGGCCAGGTCCACCTCGTGCTGTTCCTTGAACTTCTCCCGCTGGCCGACCGGGAGCACCGCGGCGGCCATCGCCACCATCTCCTCGTGCTCGAGCCGCTTGTCGTCCACCACCGGGATCAGCTCGCCGCGGACGCGCATCATGGGAAGGGTGCCGACCTTCAGGTGGAGGTCCGAGGCACCATGCTCAACGGCAATTCTGAGCAGATCGTTGACGTGCATCTCGCCGGGTTATCGGCGGGTGCTGGCGCGGCGTCCAGTTGCCCGTGATCGGGCAGCAGGACACCGGGGCCGGTATTGAAGAGGTGGGTTAACGCGCGGGCGGGCTGGGCCTGTTCGACCGGCTGCAGCCAGCCGTAGCGATCCGGCGCCTCGCCCTTCACGATCTGGAAGAAGCGCTGCTGGATGGCCTCGGTGATCGGGCCACGCCGGCCGCGGCCGACCTTCAGCTTGTCCACCGACTTGATGGGCGTGACCTCCACGGCCGTGCCCACGAAGAACACCTCATCGGCGATGTACAGCATTTCGCGGGGCAGGACCTGCTCGCGGACCTCGAACCCGAGGTCGCGGGCGATGGTGATCACCGAGTCCCGCGTGATGCCCGAGAGGATCGAGGCCCCCACCGGCGGCGTGTTGATCACGCCGTCGCGGACGACGAAGAGGTTCTGGCCACTGCCTTCGCTCAGGTTGCCGTCTACGTCCAGCGCAATCCCCTCGTCGTAGCCCTCGAGGACGGCTTCCATCTTGATGAGCTGTGAGTTGGCGTAGTTGGCCACGCTCTTGGCCATTGCCGGCATGGTGTTGGGCGCCATGCGCGACCAGGTGGACACCTTCACGTTCAGGCCTTCTTCGATGGCCTCTTTTGTGAAATACGCCCCCCAATCCCACAGCAGGACGGCCGCGTCGACTGGACACGGGAACGGGTTGACGCCCAGGGAGTCGTAACCGCGATAGATCAGGGGCCGGATGTAGCAGGCCTTGAAACCGTTCAGGCGGATGAGGTCGATGACGGCCTGCGAGATCGTGGCCTGGTCGTAGGGCGACTCCATCCGGTAGATGCGGGCCGAGTCGATCAGGCGGCGGATGTGGGCATCGAGCCGGAAGCAGGCTGGGCCATTGACGGTGTCGTAGCACCGTGCACCTTCGAAAACGCCGCTGCCGTAATGGATCACATGGGAAGCGATATGGATCTGGGCATCGGCCCAGTCCACGAACTTCCCGTTCATCCAGATCTTGCCGGTACCGGGGAAAGCCATGCCGTGCTCCTTTCACCGATCCTAATACGGCCCGCCGCGCGAAGCGCGCCCAAAACAGGCTGGCAGCGTCGGCCCTACTGGACCTCGCCGCAAAACGGGCACTTGTCGGCCCTGGCGTGCAGAGGCTTGCTGCAGTGCCAGCAAAACCGGGGCGCCGGCGAGTCGTCCCGCGCGCGCAGCCGGGCCTGGATGTCCCCGACCGTGACATCCCCCTTGGCGGCGCCGCTGGAACGCCCCCTCGTCACCCGCTTCGGGCCCGCGACCCGGGCCGCCAGCACGTCGTGCAGGATGTCCGAGGCACGCGCATACCGGTCGGACAACCCCGGTGCGAGAGCCTTCATCACGATGTCGGCCATCGCCACCGGCACCTTCGGGTTGCGGAGTCTCGGCGACGACACCATCTCGCCTTTCTCGAGCCGCTCCAGATCGGACGGCCCTGGAGTGGCGTACGGCAGCACCCCCGTCAGCATCTGGTAGACCGTGACGCCGATGGCGTAGACGTCGCTGGCGAACACGGCCTTGCCGTGGAACTGCTCCGGCGCCATGTAGGGCGGGCTGCCGATCACCGTGGTGCCGTGGGCCGCGCTCTCCAGAAAACGGGACGTTCCGAAGTCCGTGACCTTCAGCAGGCCCGTGGAGGACACCAGCATGTTGCCGGGGCGGAGGTCCCGGTGCAGGATGCCGGCCGTATGCGCGTGATCCACGGCGTTGCAGATCTGGCAGGTGAAGTCGAGCGCGACCGCGACGTCCAGCGCGCCCTCCCGGGCGATGCGCTGCTCCAGCGTCTCTCCCTCGACGTACTCCATGACGATGAAGAACAGGTCGTCCTGCTTCTCGGCGGTGATCACCGTGACGATGTTGGGATGGCTCATCGACGCCAGCAGCCGCGGCTCCTTCAGCAGATCCCCGAAGTCGAGACCCTGCTTGTGCGGGACCTTGATGGCCACTTTCTTGTCGATCCAGGTGTCCTCGGCCAGGTACACGCTGCCGAACCCGCCGCTGCCGAGAGCAGAGACGATGCGGTATTTGCCGATGGTTTGCCCGCGAAAGAACATCAGACGATCGTGGTGCGCGAGTATAGCAGCGAAGCTTCGCGCGTCTGGCGAGCGGACGCTTCGCTTCGCTGCGCAGTGTCTGTTTGGCCCCAGCTTCGCGGGGCGGGAAGCTTCGCGCGTCTGGCGAGCGGACGCTTCGCTTCGCTGCGCAGTGTCTGTTTGGCCCCAGCTTCGCGGGGCGGGAAGCTTCGCGCGTCTGGCGAGCGGACGCTTCGCTGCGCAGTGTCTGTTTGGCCCAGCTTCGCGGGGCGAGCATAATGCCATCCGTGCGGCATCGCTTCTTCGTGCAGGACGCCGACGCGCCGGGCACGATAGTGAGGCTGCCGGCGGACGAGGCCCTCCATGCCACTCGCGTCCTGCGCCTGCGCCCGGGGGCGTCCATCCGCGTCTTCGACGGGCGCGGGCGGGAGTTCGACGGCGTCGTGCTGGCGGCCGACAAGCACGTCGACGTGCGGATCGATGCGGAGGCCGCGGCCGTGCCCGAACCGGCCGTGGCCGTGACGTTGGCGCACGCCGTGTTGAAAGGCGACAAGATGGACGGCGTCGTCCGTGACGCCGTGATGATGGGCGCCGCAGCAATCCGGCCCATCGTGACCCGCCACAGTGAAGCGAGCCTGGCAGGGCTCGCGCGCGGTCAGCGCGTCGAACGCTGGCGCCGCGTGGCCCTGGCGTCGGCCAAGCAGTGCGGCCGCGCCATCGTGCCGGAGGTGCTCGATCCGCGGGAATTCGAGGGAGACCCGACGTGGCTCACGTCCGCACCCGAGCCGAGACTGGTGCTGGTGGAGCCAGCCGCCGGCGGCAAGAGGGGCGCGACTCCGTCGACGGTGCCGCGCCCCGCCGGCAACGCGGCGACGCTTTTGGTTGGCCCCGAGGGCGGGTGGGCACCAGAGGAACTCGAGACTCTCGCGGGTTCGTGCGCCGCGTTGACGCTTGGGCCGCGGACGTTGCGAGCGGACGCCGCTGCGACGGTGGCGCTCGCCGCGCTCTTTGCCGTGTGGCGGGTGGACGAGTGAGAGTGCCTGGAGCCAGGAGCCCGGAGCCGACCGGAGCCCAAACGGGAGGCGATCATGAGGAAGCTCGTGATGGTCGTGGTGGCGTTCGGTGTCGTGATGGCCACCGACCGGTGGCTGTGCAGCGCAAAGGCGCAAACCGCCTGCGATCGCGCGTGCCTGAGCGGGATCGTCGACACGTACCTCGCCGCGCTCGTGGCGCACGACCCTGCCAGGGCGCCTCTCGCGCGCGGCCTGCGGTTCACCGAGAACACCGGGCTCCTCGAGGCCGGCGAGGGGCTGTGGGTCGGCGCCTCCGAGGCGCCGGCGGGATTCAAGATCTACGTGCCGGATCCGGCGACGAGTCAGGTGGGCTTTTTCGGCGTGCTCAAGGAGTTCGATCGGCCTGTGCAGCTGGCCCTGCGGCTTCGCGTGCAGAACATGCGGATCGTGGAAGCTGAGCACATCGTGGTCCGGTCACTGACGGAGAACGGCCTGAAGAACCTGAACCGGCCGCGCCCGGCCTTCTCGACCGACGTGCCACCGGCCGCCCGAGTCCCCCGGGCGGAGATGATCCGGATCGCGGATTCCTACTACGACTCGCTGTCCAAGGGGATCGGGTCGCTGACGCCGTACGCGGATGACTGCGTGCGTCATGAAAACGGGATGCAGACCTCCACCAACCGCACGGCGCCGGCGCGCCCGCCTGGCACGGCGCCCGAGCAGCAGTCCGCGTTCTCCACGCTGGGCCGGCTGGGTTGCGCCGCCCAGATGGACACGAAGATGTTCAGCTACATCACCAGCATCGACCTGCGGCGGGTGCAGATTGTGGACGAGCAGACTGGACTGGTCTTCGGCTTGACGATGTTCCGTCACCTCGGCAAGCTGCGCACGATTCCCCTGCAGGGTGTCCCGAACCTGACGTCGATGCCGATGAACTTCGGACCGATCGACCTGCAGGCCGCGCACATCTTCAAGATCGCCGGCGGCCAGGTGCACGAGATTGAGGCGATGGGTTATACCCTACCGTATAAATCGAACAGTGGCTGGGAACGGTAGGGAATTCACAATTCACAATGCCCAATTCACAAAGCGGACACGGAACTGCAGTTCCGGCCTCTTTGCGACTTGTGAATTGTGACTTGTGAATTATCGGGACGCGCTGCGCGCCGCGGGCGTGAGGAATGGTCTGACCAGAGAAGTCAGGATCCGGTATCCAGCCGGCGGTGAGATGAAGGCCGTCCTCGACGTATAGCTCCGGCCTCGGCTTCTCGTCCCACCCCAGCATGGCGTGATCCACGTCCACGAAGCCCAGCCGATCGTCGCGTTCACAGAACTGCTCGATCATCGTGTTGGCGGCCCGCATCCGGTCCACCTGCGCCCACCGCAGCAGGCTGGGCTTGATCCCGATGTAGAGAATCCGCGTCGTGGGCAGCCTGGCGTGAACGGCGCGCACGAATCGCTCGAAATCGATGGTGATCTGCTCCGCGGTCATCCCCATGATGTCGTTGTCGCCGGCGTAGACCACGACGAGCCGTGGCGCGTACGGCGTGACGATGCGGTCCACGAAACGCGTGGAGTCGGACATCTGCGAGCCGCCGAACCCGCGGTTGATGGTCTTGAGGTCCGGGAAGGAGCCGGCAAGGTCCCACAAGCGGATCGTCGAGCTGCCCACGAAGACGATCTCTCCGCGCGCGGGAGGCGAGGCCTGATCCGCGGCCTCGAAGGCCGCGATGTCCTTTTCCCAGCGATCCGGCGTCTGGCCGTAGGCCGGAAGCGTGGTCAACAGCCCGAAGGCCAGGACCCAGGACGTTGGCCGCCGGAACCGGCGGCTTCCGCGGACGATTGACAACTCACGGTCCTCCTCGCGCCCTTACCGTAATCGTGTCCGGACCCGCCGTCAAGGGAGCCGGGGCCAGGATAGAACCCGGAGATCGGGCCGGTCGTCCCTGGAATCCCCTGGTGAGCGGCAACAACCAGGGCGTGCTGGACGACCGCCTGCGCAAGGGCGCGGGGTCGCTCAACGGCAAGGGTGCGATCGACCTCGCGATGCGATACGACGCGTCCGCGAGCGGAAGACTATGGCTGACCAGCATGTCCTCGCCGTGGACCACCATTGGCGGGGTGTCGCAGACCTGGAACCAGGGCGTGATCTGAGCAGCGGCGTGATCTGGGGCAGCACGAACGGCCTGACAATAAGAAGAGGGCAGCAGAAGTGAGGACGTCAGCGGGCCGACGGACCTACAAGGAGGAGGTCCAGAGGCCCGGCTGACGGTGTCTCTACTTCCAGGCTCGCGCCAGGCCGCACGGCGCGCCAGCCTGCGGGCAATCCGCGCACGACGATCCGCAGCGGTGTGGCATCTGCCAACAACCGGAACCGGCCGTCGGCATCAACGGCAGCCTCGGCCGCCGGATAGAGGGCGCTGGGCTCGAGCGCCTGCGGCACGAGCGAGACCGACACGCCGGGCGGCAATGAGCCGCCGGTGGCGCGCACGCGGCCCTGGACCTCTACCTGCGGCCGCACTGTGATCCGCACATCCTCGACGGGATTGGTGGCCACCGTGGTCGCCGCCAGGCCCGTGAGCACCTGGTCGCCGACCGCGGCGCGGGCTCGCAGGACCAACGTACCCGGTGGCGCGGTATCGATCGAAAACAAGCCGCCAGGCTCTGTGGTGTTCCAGACGTCCGTGGCTCGTGAGCCCGGGCGGCCAACTTCGATGACCAGGGAATCGAACGTCGTGCCATCGGGCCCGAACACCCGGCCGGTGACGACGAACCGGCGTGGCGACGGTACCAGCCAGACGTCGATGCCTTCAGTGGAGAGTCCCGCAACAACGTCGATGGCCGTGCCCGGCTCGGCCACGGGGACGCCGGGAAAGAGCGTGGCGTCCGGCCGCCCGTCGGAGACGACGTCCGCACCGATCGGCCGCACGAGGACCAGGTAGCGTCCCGGTGGCACGCCGTCGATCGCGTATCGCCCGTCGAACCCGGTCCGCGCCCGCCAGCGAAGCTGGCGCAGCGCTCCCGCGGCGTCGCGCCGCGCCAGCACGACCTGCGCGTCGGGTTGCGGCAAGCCGTCGGGGCGCACCACGCGTCCCGCCACTTCTCCCGTAGCGGCCGAGACAGGTGGAGGTGCCTGCGCACGACAGAGCCCAGGCGCGCCGACCAGTACCATCGAGAGAACGAGCAGCCGCATCCGGTAGGATTACACCATGCGCTACCTGGTCGCCGCGCGGCTGAAGGCAGGGTTGGCCCGCGCGCTGAAGCGCGCCATCGCCACGCGCACGCTTGGGCGCGGCTCGGTCGCCGGCGGCGAGTACCTCCGCAACATGGCCGAAGCGCGGCAGCTGCCCGACGGTCGAGTGGTGTGGGTGGAAACGTGCTTCTGCGAGACGCCTCTCGAAGAGGAACGCCCGTACTGGCAGGAGTTCTTCGATCTGCTCAGCGTAAAGGACGCACACGCCCGCAGCCGGTGCCGTCACGAAACCGGGGAAGAGCACTGGGCGTGCTCGAACTGCGACTGTACGGCCAGGCTCGAAGGCGTGTTGGCGCGGCGCGGGACGCCATTCGCGCCTGGCGGATAGCCTCCCGTGGGGTGGTGGCGCGCCGGCATCGTCCTGCTGGCAGCCGCGGCGGCCCTGATGCCTTTGCCCGCGCCCCTCGTCGAGCGCTGGTACTCCGCCGGGTTCTTCGCTGCGATTCAGCCGCCCATCACGGCGGCGACGAACCGGATTCCCTTTGCGGTCTTCGATCTCGTGCTCGTCGCGCTGGTCGTCGCTGTCCTGGCGATCGTCTGGATGGTTGCGCGCTCCTGGCCGCGTGGACGCTGGCGTGCTATAGGGCAGGGAGTGTCGGCCATCGCCGTGCTGGCGGCCGGTCTCTTCCTCTGGTTCTGGATCGTGTGGGGGCTCAACTATCGTCGCGTGCCGATCGATGAGCGTCTGGCGCGCGTGACCTCGACGCGCCAGGACGACGCCGTGCTGGCGCTTGCCAGGCGCGCCGTGTCGGAGGCGAACGCGCTCCACGCCGGGGCACACGCGGCCGGTTTTGCCGACGCACCGGAACGGGATCCGCGGTTTCGCGAGGCGTTCTCGGCGACGTTGACAGCTCTGGGCCACACATCGCCTGTCGAGCCGGGGCGCCTGAAGGGCACCGTTGTCGGCCCGTACTTCCGATGGGCGGGGGTGGACGGCATGATCAGCCCGTTCACGTTGGAGGTGCTGGGCAATCCTGACCTGCTGCCGTTCGAGCGCCCCTTCGTGGCGGCGCACGAGTGGGGGCATCTGGCCGGGTTCGGCGACGAGGCCGAGGCGAGCTTCGTCGGGTGGGTGACCTGCATGCACGGCGGGCCCGCGATGCGGTACAGCGGCTGGTTGTTCCTCCTCTGGCAGGCGCGCGCCGAAGTCACACGGGAGGCGCGGGCGAAGCTGGATGCGGCGCTCGGCCCGGGTCCCCGCGCCGACATCGCGGCCGTGGTGGCGCGGTTGGAGCGCGGCACGAAGCCGGAGCTGCAACGCGTCAGCTGGGCGGCCTACGACCAGTACCTGAAGGCCAACCGCGTGGACGAGGGGGTGCGCAGCTACAGCCGCGTCCTCGAGCTGCTGGCCCGCACGCGCTTCGACGAGAAGTGGACACCGGTGCTCGCGGGGGTGGCTCGTTAGTCGTTGGTCGTTAGTCGTAGAGGGCCGGAACTGAAAGGCAGTCTCTTACGACCAACGACCTACGACTAACGACTAACGAGCACAACGCGCCCGGCCGCGGCGCGGCGCAGACGATCACGCACGGCCGCGCCGAGGCCCTGCGCATCGGCGATACCGTGCGCCAGGATCAGGTCCACGGCCCCGTCGTCCAGTTCACGAAGCGCCGCGTAGAGGTTGGCCGCCACCGCGTCGAGATCCGCGGCTGGCCCGAGGCTGCGAACCACCCCTTCGAGGCCTCGACCCAGATCCTCGTCCACCAGCAGCAGGCCCACTCGCTGACCCGCGTGTCTCGCCTGGGATGCAGCCGCACGGATCGCCTCGATGACCTGGTCCGCCGGGCCCTCGAAGACGGTCAAGGGCACGCGAGGCGAGTAGTGGCGTTCCAGGAGCCCCGGCGACGGCATCGCGCGGCTCGTATCCACAGGTCCGGCTTCGAGCGGCGTCCGTCCGAGCACCGCGGCCAGCGCCTCGGCCGGTACGCCGCCGGGACGGAGGACTCGGGGGTGCGCGCCTGTCAGGTCGAGGACCGTGGACTCAACGCCGACAGCCGCCGGCCCGCCGTCGAGAATCAGGTCGATGCGTCCATCGAGATCGGCCAGCACATGCTCCGCCCGCGTCGGGCTGGGACGCGAGAACAGGTTCGCGCTGGGCGCTGCGATGGGCATCCCACTCGCTTGCAGAAGCGCCTGCGCGACGGCATGCGACGGCACACGGACCGCGACCGTCGCCAACCCTGCCGTAACCTCGTCGGGCACGACCGCGTTCTTCTGGAGCACGAGCGTCAGCGGCCCTGGCCAGAAGCGCGCCGCCAGCGCGACCGCCACAGGCGGCAACTCCGCCACCAGCGGACGCGCCCGGTCGAGCGAGGCGACGTGCACGATCAGCGGATCGCCGGCCGGCCGGCCTTTGGCGGCAAAGAGCCTCTGCACGGCCTCCCGATCCAGGGCGTGCACACCGAGCCCGTACACCGTCTCGGTGGGGAACGCCACCAGGCCCCCGTCCCGCAGGCACGCTGCCGCGCGCGCCATGACGCCGGGGTCGGGGCGCCGGGCGTCCACTGGCAGCACGACCGTCACGGCTCAATCGTCCTGTGCGAGACGGCGTGTCCAGAGCACGGAAACTCCTGCTATCGTGGACGGGGATGCAGATGAGCCTCCCGCTCGTGGCGCCCGCGAACCCCGTCGAGGCCCGACCGGAGCACTATTTCGTGAGGCACCGGCGGGCGCGCCGCTACATCCTTCGCGTCGAGCCGGACGGCCGGCTGCGCGTGACCATTCCGCGAGGCGGGTCGCAGAGGGCCGCCGAAGAGTTCGCGGCGCGGCAGGACGAATGGGTGCGGCGCCAGCGAGCGCGGTTGCCGCGCGCTGGCACGGCCACTGCAGATCAGTCCGATGTGCGGGCTCGCGCCCAGGCCGAGCTGCCGGAGATGCTCCTCGCTTGGGCGCGGAGGCTCGGTGTGCGCGTAAAGGGCGTGAGCGTCCGGGATCAGAAGACGCGTTGGGGGTCGTGCGGGCGCAACGGACGCATCTGCCTCAACTGGCGCCTGCTGCTCATGCCCGGCTGGGTGCGCGACTACGTGCTGGTGCACGAGCTGATGCACCTGGAGCGTCTGGATCACTCGGCTCGCTTCTGGGCGCTCGTGGCCGACGCGTATCCGGCGTTTCGTGACGCCCGCACCTGGCTTCGCACGAACGGACCTGGGTTGCGGTAACAGAAGGGGAGGCCCCGATCATGCGGAAGTGGCTATCGCTCGTTCTCTCGGCGATCGTCGTGGCTGGGATGTCGGCTGGAGTCCCGGGCGCACAAGGCGTCCAAGGCAAATCGGACCGCACCGAGGTCGCGGTGTTCGCCGGCGGCTGCTTCTGGTGCGTCGAGGCCGACTTCGACAAGGTGTCCGGGGTGAAATCCACGACGTCTGGATACACCGGCGGCCGCACCGACAAGCCCACCTACGAGCAGGTCTCGGCCGGCGGCACCGGCCACATAGAGGCGGTGCAAGTGGTCTTCGATCCCGCGGTGGTGACTTACGAGACGCTGTTGGAGCATTTCTGGAAGAACGTGGACCCGTTCAACGCGCGTGGCCAGTTCTGCGATATCGGCGAGTCGTACCGGCCGGTGATCTTCACCGCGGACGAGCGGCAGCGGACTGCGGCGACCCGGTCCCGCGATCGGCTGCAGATGCAGTTCAAGGAGCGCATCGTCGTGGAAATCGCGCCGGCGGCGCCGTTCCATCGCGCCGAGGAGTATCACCAGGACTACTACAAGAAAAACCCCGTGCGGTACAACTTCTACCGGTGGAATTGCGGGCGCGACAACCGTTTGGCGCGCATCTGGGGGGATCAGGTAGGGGCTCGTCAGGCACCAGGCTTCAGGCGCCAGGCGCCAGGCCCGAGTAGAATCGAAGAATGACCTATCCGGAACACTTCGTGGCCCCGATGCGTGACGAGCTGACCCGCCTGGGGTTCGAGGAGCTGCGCACGCCCGAGCAAGTGGACGCCGCTGTCGATCGCCAGGGCACTGTGATGATTGTCGTGAATTCGGTGTGCGGGTGCGCGGCGGGGAAGGCGCGCCCGGCGATTGCCCTCGCACTCCAGCACGATCGCCGTCCAGACGTGATCGGAACCGTGTTCGCCGGGGCGGACGTCGAGGCCACGGAACGGGCGCGGGCGCTGATGGCGCCCTATCCGCCCTCGTCGCCGTCGCTGGCGCTCATGAAGGACGGCAAGCTTGTCTACATGATGCAGCGCCGCGACATCGAGGTGAGCGACGCCCGCTCGATCGCCACGCAGCTTCGAGCCGCCTTCGACGAGCACTGCCCGCCCGCAGGCACCTAGCCGCCGCGCGTGTGCATCTCCAGATGCGGATCGCGGCGCAGCCGATCCAGCGGAATCAACGATGATCGGTCGCGGCTGACCAGCCGCTCCTCGGCCCCGCGATCGACCCGCCGCTCCCACGTCTCACGAATCAGACCGGCAAGCGCATCGGCGGACGCCCCGGCGCGCAGCGCCCGGCGCAGGTCGGTGCCCGTAGGCGCATAGAGGCACAGGTACCACAGGCCGTCGGCCGTCAGCCGGCTACGGTCGCACGCCTGGCAGAAAGGCGCGGTCGTAGACGAGATGACGCCGAACACCAGGCCATCCGGCAGCCGGAATCGATCGGCCGGTGCGGAAGTCTCTTCGCGCAGCGGCTCGATGGCCCCATAGTGCGCGGCGAGCGCCGCCAGCATGTCCTGGCGGGACACCACCCGATCCATCGACCAGTGGGTGGCGCCACCGACGTCCATGTACTCGATGAAGCGGACCTCCGCGCCGTAGCTCCGCCCGAACTCCAGCAGCGGCACCAGCTCGTCGTCGTTCACTCCCCGGATCACCACCGTGTCGATTTTGAGTCCGGGGAAGAGCGGTGCGGCCTTCGCAATACCAGCGCGCACGCGGTCCAGTTCGTCGTAGCGCGTCAGCGCACGGAAGCGGTCGGCGTGCAGGGTGTCCAGGCTGACGGTCAGCCGGTGCAGCCCGGCGGCCTTCAGTGCTTCGGCGTGCGCGGCGAGCAGAACGCCGTTGGTCGTCATGGCGAGATCGCGAACGCCGGCTCGACCGCGCCAGCCGCGTGACCAGATCCGGGACATCGCGCCTCAGGAGCGGTTCGCCGCCGGTCAGCCGGATCTTGTCCACGCCAAGCCCGATGAAAGCGTCCACCAGCACTTCGATCTCCTCGAAGTGCAGGATGTCCTCGCGGGGCAGCCACACGTAGTCCGCCTCCGGCATGCAGTAGCTGCATCGCAGGTTGCACCGGTCGGTGACCGAGAGCCGAAGGTTGCGGAGCGGCCGGCCGTGGCGGTCGGAGATCACCCCCTCATTATCCCTGAAGGGCGGGCGCGTCTCCCGGGATGGCACGATCCCGGGTGGTACAATTCGCCATTCAGATGCCCAAGATCCTGGTCACGAACGACGACGGTGTTCATTCAGAAGGTATTCGCGCGCTGGTGCACGCCGTCCGCTCGCTGGGGGACATCACCGTGGTGGCGCCCATCCAGGAGGCCAGCGCCATCGGACACGCGCTGACGCTGCGCCGCCCGCTGCGCATCGACCTGGTGGCCGAGAACTGGTACGCCGTGGATGGCACTCCCACCGACTGCGTGAACATCGCGATCACGCATGTCCTGGGCGGTCCGCCCGATCTCATCCTCTCGGGCATCAACAAGGGCTGGAACCTGGGCGACGACGTGACGTACTCGGGCACGGTGTCGGCCGCACTGGAGGGCGCGCTGCTCGGCATCGCCGGCGTGGCCGTCTCCGTGCCGCGCATCAAGGATCAGTGCGACTTCACGGTGGGCGCCGAGGCGGCCGCCGTCGTGGCCCAGGCGGTGCTCGAGCGCGGCCTGCCCAAGTTCACGCTGCTCAACGTGAACGCCCCCGTCGGAGCCAGCAAGGGATTCCGCGTGACCGTGCAAGCCAGGCGCAACCACCGGACCGTCGTGTCAGAGCGCATGGACCCGCGCCACCGCGCGTACTACTGGATCGAAGAAGGCGAGAATCACTGGGAGCCGCAGGAACGATCCGACTACCAGGCGGTGGTGGACGGCTACGTGTCGGTGACGCCGCTCCATGCCGACATGACGGCCCACCGCGCGCTGGACTACGTGACCGGGCTGTCGCTGGGCGCCACGAGCCCGACGCGCTGACCGAGCCCCTGAAGCGGGGCCAGACTCAGTGCCCCTCTTCGTGGTGCTTCCGCTCGTATTCCGCCTGCGCCACGTCCTTGTCGCGCTGGACCAGCTTGGCGCGGGCCCTGGCTTTGTTCATGGAGCGGTCGCGGGTGCCCTCGGAGCTGATCGAGGACAGCGACAGCAGCCGCTCGAGTTCTGTCGCGCGGCACTGCGGGCAGGCCGGCGTGTCGCCGGTCCGTACCAGTTGCTCGAATTCGTGAGAGCACGCCGTGCAGCGGTATTCGTAGATGGGCATGCGGGGAAAATACTCAGTGTGAGCCCTTGGCGCAAGGGCGTCTGTTTACGCGGGCCCTCGGCCTACGGTACACTGACCGTTCCGTCGGGGCGTGGCTCAGCCTGGTAGAGCGCTCGGTTCGGGACCGAGAGGCCGCTGGTTCGAATCCAGTCGCCCCGACCATTTCACCTCTTCTGCCTAAGCCCTCCGGCGACGAGCCGCTGCGGCCGCCAATCCCAATCCCAGAAGCGTCAACGTGCCGGGTTCCGGAACGGCCGGGATGTCTTCGTCGTTGTCGTCGTCGAAGAGATCTTCCGAGCCTGGATAGATCGGTGACAGCGTGTCCCCGGGGTTCTGCCCACCGCCCCCGGAACCTCCGTCGCTGCCGCCGTTAGACCCGCCGCTATTCGACCCGCCACCGTTCGATCCGCCGCCGTTCGATCCGCCGCCGTTCGATCCGCCGCCGTTCGATCCGCCGCCGTTCGATCCGCCGCCGTTCGATCCGCCGCCGTTCGACCCGCCGCCGTTCGATCCGCCGCCGTTCGATCCGCCACCGTTCGACCCGCCGCCGTTCGACCCGCCGCCGTTCGATCCGCCGCCGGTCGACCCGTCGCCGCTCGACCCGCCGCCGTTCGATCCGCCGCCGTTCGATCCGCCACCGTTCGATCCGCCGCCGTTCGACCCGCCGCCGTTCGACCCGCCGCCGTTCGATCCGCCGCCGTTCGATCCGCCGCCGTTCGACCCGCCGCCGTTCGATCCGCCACCGTTCGACCCGCCGCCGTTCGATCCGCCACCGTTCGATCCGCCGTCATTCGACCCGCCGCCCAAACTGCTAATGCCGGCGAGGAACGGGCGGCCGCCGCTCACTGGATCGCTCGACAGGTCGCCGCGCGCCGATGGCTCGGTGGCATCGAACAGCGAGTTGCGGTCGTTCGACGCAGAGCCGTTCGGATCGATCAGGTACGCAAGTAGGGCCAGCGGTGCGCCGCTCACCGGCCGGATCTCCTCTGGCAGGCCGGCCGCTTCATCGCCACCGAGAGCGGATTCCCGGGCCAGCTGGAAGAACGGCACGAAGGGTATGCCGACCGGCGCGGTATTGGACAGCGTCCGCTCACCGGACGTGGACGAGTCTTCCTCCAGGTTGTCGAGCTCGTGCGCCGGCGGCTCCAGGTCCGACACCGGCTGCCGCGGGGTGTCCGAAATACCGTTTCCGCAACGGGCCCGAATTTCGGTCGCGCCGTCGGTCAGCACCGCTTCGCCGGCCGGAATCAGCACGGGATTGCGGGTCCAGTACCACGCGGTGGCCGATTCGATAAGACACATAGGCGGTGCGTGGCCGCGCCGTCACAACCTCACGGACGCGGTCGGTATCCACCCCGCGATGGTGTGCGGCGACGACCGCGTCCTCGCGCATGGCGGCTGCCAGCTCGTCGCGCGTGAACGCGCCGCCGGCAATCACTGAATGGCGGTAGTGCGGCCGCTGAAACCGCGAGGCAGCCGGGGGTGGGGTCACTAATGGGGCGATCGTGGCTTCTCCAACCGGATCCACTGGCGTCGCCCGTTGTCGCAAGTCGATCGTGAGGGCGATGAGCAACAGAACGGCGGCCACGATGGCGTATCGCCGCGCCCATGTGTGCAGGCGTACCCGCCAATGGTCTGCAGCAAACGTCGAAGAGCCTTCGTTCACGCCGGGATGAAGCGCAACCGAAGTGCCAGGCACTACTTCGTGCGAGTTGGGCGGAAACGCGCGCATAAGCGCTGCGTGCCGCGATCGGTTGTCTGGCTGGCCGATGAACTTGTTCGGGTCCCGGCCGCGCTACCGTCGCCACTTCCGTCCACTGCTGGGGCGCGAGAACGGCTGAGCCCGCAAGGAATATGTCGCACGTCGCGGCGACTTCGTTGTCTGCAGTTCCGCGAAAGGCTACGAAGCGCGACGGCGGATCGCCCGGCCAGTCAAACACTTACAATTCTGCCCGAGCTCTGGCGTTCCACTTGCTCTGATGGCAGGCATGCACGTCGCCACGCCGCCGCGTCCCTCGCATATCGGTCCAATCCCCGCGCCAGTCGTCGTGGGTACCAGTCCAGCGCTGCAACGAGTGCTCCGGGTAGCCGAACGGCTGGCCGCAGGCGACTCCAAGGTTCTCATCACCGGCGAAAGCGGAGTCGGCAAGGACGTCGTCGCCCGCGTGGTCCACGTGCACTCACCGCGCGCCGCTCAGCGCTTCGTCGCGCTGAATTGCGCCAGCGTGGCCGAAACGCTGCTGGAATCGGAACTCTTCGGGCACGTGAAGGGCAGCTTCACCGGCGCCTACCGCGACAAGGTGGGCAAACTGCAGCAGGCCCACCGCGGCACGTCTTTCTCGACGAAATCGGCGAGATGAGCCTGCGCATGCAGGCGATGCTGCTCCGGTTCCTCGAGAACGGCGAGGTGGTGCCCGTGGGCTCCGACAGCGCCGCCGACGCGCGTGGATGTGCGCGTCATCTCGGCCACCAACCGGAACCTGCACGACATGGTGGCGAAGGGGCTGTTCCGCGAAGACTTGCTCGTATCGGATCAACGTCGGCCAGATCGAAGTGCCGCCGCTGCGCGATCGGCGCGAGGACATCCCGCCGCTGATCGAGGGCGTCATCGCGCGGAGCGGCCGGTCCGGCCCAGCTGGAGAAGGCGACGATGGAGGCGCTGCAGCGCTACCGGTGGCCCGGCAACGTGCGGGAGCTGCAGAACGTGGTCGAGCAGATGCTGGCCCTGGCCGACGGGCCAGCGTCGGCTCCGACCTGCTGCCGGCATCGGTGCTCGCGCAAGCAGGGTAAGGGCCTGAACCCGGCACGCGAGCGGCGCCGGCGCGTGGCCGACGAGCTCTACGAAGGGCTGACCGACGGCGGCTGCCACTTCTGGAACGACGTCTACCCGATGTTCATGTAGCGCGACCTGACGCGCGCCGACCTGCGGCTGCTGATCCGCAAGGGCTTGAACGCCAGCCGCGGCAGCTATCGGGGCGTGCTGCAGCTCTTCGGCCTCGACGACGGCGACTACAAGCGGCTGCTGAACTTCCTGGCGGCGCACGACTGCGCGATCGACTTCCGGGAATTCCGCGGCATGAAGCAGGAACGGTCCACAACCACCGGCGCCGCGTGAGAGCAGGCGCGGGACAAGTGCGACCCGCGCCGGAGAAAGCTCTGGTTGGGGGCTGATAAACGGACGGGGTCGACAAGCGCCGCCAGAGCCCGCCGCCGGCTCAGCTAGCAGTTTTCAACGCAAATCGCACTCGCGGCCCGTGTCCCCGCTCTGCCCGGGTTCCGGGCAAGAACCTTGAACTCTTCAGCGCCACACCGTCTACTCGGCCGCGCCAGGCGCGGTCGGGCTATCGGCAAGACATGGGCGCAAATAGATGACCAGGTTCGTGTACGTTTCGGACGACCCGGGACTGGCGGCGCTGTTCGAGGAGGCCCGGCTGGATGCCGCCCGCGTCACCGAGGACGAGGCGCGCAGGCTGGTAAGAACCGCCGAATTTCCCATCGTGCTGGTACTGGATGGACGGCGGCAGCCGCGCCTGATGCGATGGGCTCAGGGGTTCCTGAGCGACAAGCCCACGGTGGCCGTGCTGCTTCTGGTCAAGGCGCTCGACCACACCGTCATCCCCGACATCGTCCAGGCCGGCGTTCGGGATTGCCTCCCGGAGCCGGTAACGGCAGCCGCGTTGAACAGGGCAGTGTATCGGATGGGGAGCCTGGTTGAAGCGGATGTGAGCCGGGGAGCCGGGCGAGTCGTCGCTGTCGTGGGGGCGAAAGGCGGCGTCGGCGCGACGACAATCGCCGTCAACACTGCGACCGCCATCGCTCAACAGGCGGCGTCTCCGCCCCTGCTGATCGATCTGCACATTACGGGCGGTGACGTCTCGGTGTTCCTTGGCGCCAAAGCCAAGCTGTCCGTTCTGGCCGCGCTCGAGAACCTGCATCGGGCGGACGAGGCCTTTCTCGCCGGCCTGGTCGAAAAGTCCAGCGCCGGAGTCCACCTGTTGACTTCGTCGACGAGGCTCCATCCAGTGGAGGTCGGCACGCCGGCGATCCAGGCGCTCTTGGATTTCGCCGCCCGCCGCTACCAGGTGACCGTGGTGGATGTTCCGCGTCGCGACAGCGCCGCGATGGAGGCGCTTGACCGCGCCACCGCCATCCTGCTCGTGACCACCCAGGACCTGTCGGCAGTGCAGGCCGCGGCCGCGACGGCGTCTACGTTGCGGCAGCGCTTCGGATCGCAACGCTTTCGAGTCGTGATCAATCGCTACGACAAGGACGCCTCCGTTTCGGCGCAGGACGTCGCCATGGTGACGAGGGAGCCGGTCGCGTGGACGCTGCCGAACGATTATCGAGTGGCGGTCGAGGCAATCAACGCCGGCAGGCCCTTCACCCTGCAAGACGGCAAGCTTGCGGCGGCAATCAAAGGCCTCGCCGCGGAGCTCACCAGCACGGTTCCCACCGCCAGGCAGATGGGCGGCCTTCTAGGCCGGCTGTCGTGGCGCCGGGTGTAGAAGGCGCCGAGGTGATGGTGCCGCGTTCCCGCAAGGCGTTCTCGCGGCTGTCGCTGGCGCTGGTCCTTGCCAGCGTGATCATGCCCCGAGCCGTGTGGGCGCAGTCCGCCTCCCAGCTGCACGGTTTGCAACACGCCAACGCGTGGCGAGCCCTCGAGGAGCACAGATACGGCGACGCTGCCGACCTGTTCGAGGCTGCTGCCAAAGTGAGGCCTGCGGACGCGGCGCTGTGGTTTGGTGCGGGCGTGGCGGCGTTGATGCGGGGCTTGAACGGGCACGCCCAGATGCCGTTCGAGAAGGCCCTGGCCATCGATCCCGCCCTGACCGACGCGTCTATCCTGCTCGGCCAGGCCCTTTACCGCGAGGGACGTGTGGGGCAGGCGATTGCGGCCTACGAGCGGGCGCTCCTGCACGCACCGACTCACCCAGAGCTCGTCGAGGCGTTGTCTCGATGGCGGCGCGAGGTCTCGGCCGAAGCGCCATTTCACAGCCTGCAGGGGGAGCATTTCGAGGTCAGGTACCTCCCCCCTGACGACGCCTTGGCCCATCGGGCGCTCGCAGTGCTGGAAGCGGCGCACGAGCGTCTCCGCAGGGAGCTGTCTGTCTCCACTCTTCGCAGGGTGGAAGTCGTGCTCTATTCGCCAGACCAATTCAAAGCCGTGACCAATCTGCCGGCGTGGGCCGTCGGCATCTACGATGGTCGGATCAAGGTGCCACTGGGAGGCACATCGCCATCGGCAGAGGACCTCCACCGAGTGTTGGAGCACGAGCTGGTGCACGCCATCGTGGCAGCTATCGCCGGTCCAACGGTGCCCGCATGGCTGAACGAGGGCCTGGCCACTGCCCTCGAGCCCGACGGCGCCGAGTGGACGGAAGAAGTGCAGGTCGCGACCCCATCGCTGCCGCTGTTGGAACTCCCTCGAGGATTCCGCACCTTGATGCCGGCGGAGGCTCGCGCCGCCTACGCGACGAGCACTCGCGTCGTGCACGCGTTGCTCGACCGGCACGGCGCCGTCGCTGTCGTCCGGTTGTTGCGCACCATCGGTCGTGGGCTTCCGTTCCCCGAGGCGTTTCACGACTCGGTGGGCACGACCCTCGAAGCCTTCGTGTCGACAGTGGATTGAGACAATGGCGCGCATGATACGCGGCTCAGGGCTTGGGCTGTTGTTCGCGGACCGCGCTCTGGTCCGTTTAGCATAGATGCACGTCGTGACACAGCCGGACCTAGCAGGCCGCTCATCCTCGGAATGGCTTCTGGCCACCAGGCGGCGCGAGCGCTGGGGTCCGCTGCCGTCGGACCCGCGCTGGGCGCCGACCGTGGCGAGCTCCGGCGGCCGGGTCTGGACCGACCAGTATTCGGACCTGGTATCGGTGCTCAAGAGCCCGCTCAGTCACTGAGCGGACGGATCTCCGGTCACTATTGCCCTTGGCCTGGCCGCAAGCGGCGGCGTGGCCCACACAGACATTCGTCCCGCCTCCGCGGTGCCCAAGTCGCTAACGGTGGACTGGCCAGGCCGCCCAACGCTGCCTCCGCGTAACCGCCGCATCATCTGCCCCCAGGCAGACGCGGGTCTGCCCACGAGAAGCCTCTTGCGCAAGCCCGCCGCTGCTCCTCCCGCGAGAACACGCTGTTTTCCCAGCCAAACCGACCCGGTCTGCCTCCTGGCAGACATTTCGAAGGCGAGCACGTCGCTTGCTCTTGTTCACGCCGGACACGGCGTGGGCACACCCCGCCGCAACAGCTGGGAGCGAAATGGCCGACCGCCGGAAAACACCACGAGTAGCGATTCGAGAGGACGCCGAGGGCCTGCTTCACGTGAGCCAGGACGTCCGCGTGGAGCGGGTGTCGGACGCCGAACTGGTGGTGCTGTCGTCGGTCAGCGTCCCCAAGGGCGAGGAGTTGAAGGTCTGGTTGCACTACACGGATGGCACCTCCAAGGCCGTAGTCGCCCGCGCACTGGAACGGACGCCGGCACTGATGGACGGTCTCATCCAACACCGGATTCGGCTGCAAGTCGTCGCGCGGAAGGCGCAGAGGCGACGTCTGATGGGCAACGAGCGACTGCACGTGGAACCCCGCTGCACGACCGGCGTGATCGTCGGGCGAGTGGCGGTTCGCGTGCTCGATCTCAGCGCGACCGGGTGCCTGCTGGAATCGCGTGTTCGGCTGACTGAGGGAGCTGTTGGCACGCTCCACCTCACGGTGGATGGCCGGCGATACCGGGAGACGCTGCGGATCTCGCGAGTGGCCTCCATTGCGGGCCGCAGCGGGGTCTATCAGGCCGGGGCGCAGTTCCTGACGCTTGGGTTCCTCGCGGCGGGCGCTTCGGCATCTGGCGTCGAGCGCACAGACGGATGCCTTGGAGTTTCTGGCACGAGCCGCCGAGAGGCCTGCGCCGCGCGGTCCCAGGGCCGTGTTGGTGCTGACAGTTGAACACGGTTGACGCGCGAGTCGACCTGGAAATGACCGGCGGGTTCGAGTGCGGCCGCCGGCAGCTCGAGGCGACTGAACGCACTCACATTGGAGACGTAACCGTGAAGAAGCTTCTCATGCAGTTGGTTCGCGACGAGCAGGGCCAGGACTTGATCGAATACGGCCTGCTGATCGGCATCATCACCCTGGGTTGCATTACGGCCATTGGTCACGATCGGACCGATCGTGGCGGGCTATTTCAGCCAGCTCGCGGCCGACCTGACCCCGGCGCCGTAAGCGTGCGGGGCTGCGCCATGCGCGCAGTAGCATCGAGTCTGAGCGGCAGCGTCCCGCTGCCGCTCAGATTCGAGAAACATCGAAGGCGAGCGTGAGCAAAGGGGAACGACGATGGGCAGAACGTTACGGGCGTTGATCACGGCCAGGGTATGGCGGTCGCTGCGCGAGGACGAGTCCGGGCAGGAACTGCTGGAGTACGCCCTGCTGGCGGTGTTCATCGGCCTGGCGGGCATCCTGTCGTTCCCCACGATCGTCAGCCAGCTGAGTTCCGGCTACGCTGCCGACAACGCTGCCATTCAAGCCGACTGGCAGCCGTGCGATCCGGGTGGGTGCGCACCATGAGCCCCACCCATCTCGTTGCCGTGATCGTTGCCACCGTCGCGTGTGCGATCGATCTGAAGACCAGACGCATTCCGAATTTCCTGACGTTCTCCGTCGCCGCGCTGGGGATGGCCTTCGGGGCGTGGACGGGTGGCCCCGAGGGGGCGATGAACAGCAGCGCCGGCTGGATTGCCGGCCTCGCGATCTTCTTTGTGCCATTTGCGCTGCGCGGCCTCGGAGGCGGCGACGTCAAGTTGCTCGCCGCGCTGGGCGCATGGGTCGGTCCGACCGACGTGATCTGGGTTGCCCTGTATGCGGGAGTCATCGGCGGAGTCCTGGCGCTGTCGATGGCACTGAACAACAAATATCTGCGCACGGCGTTCGTCAACATCGGACGGCTGTTCGCCTACTGGCGGGTGCAGGGTGTGACGGTCATGCCCGAGTTGACGTTGGACCAGAGCACCGCCCCCAAGCTGGCATACGCACTGCCCATCCTGTGCGGAACGATGGTGATGACATGGCTGCACTGAGACGCCTGCGGAAAGCGAGCGATGAACGGGGAGCACAGCTGATCGAGGCTGCGCTGGTCCTGCCCCTGCTGCTACTCGCGGTGCTGGGCATTCTCGACTTCGGCCTGCTGTTCTGGCGCTACGAGGGGGTCACCAACGCGGCTCGAGAGGGCGCGCGCGTGGCGATTCTGCATGGCTACCCCGACGCCCGACGTCGAGAACCGCGTCAAGCAATACCTGTCCGACGCCGGCCTCGACCCGGACGCGCCCACCATCTCGGTGGTGGCGCCGGCAGGCGTGGACGTCGGCGGCGGCACGTGCATCACGATGACCGGCGCCACGGTTTCGTATCCGCACGACTTCTTCATGGTCGGCGCCCTGGTCGGCTACTTCGGCAGCACCAGCCTGACGTCGGTCTCGCTGAATGCCACCGCCATGATGCGCTACGAAGGGGCCGCGCTCACGTGCGCGGCGCCGTAGGACGAGAGTTGCAGTTGTTCTTGGTTGTATGAGGAGCTTCGACATGAGCCGCACCACACGCACGATCCTGGTTATCGCCGTTGCCACCGTGATGGCGACCGTCGCCACGCTCGCGGTTTACGCCGCCGTCCGCCGCATCCCGGTTCGAGAGGTCGAAGTTGCCAGCCTGCAGGTGGTGGTGGCGGTCAACCGGCTGCCCACCGGCACGCGGCTCGCGGCCAAGGACCTGAAGATGGTGGCGTGGCCGGCCAGCAGCCCGCTGACCGGAGCCTTCGACAAGATCGAAAGCGTCGTGGACAGAGGCCTGGTCGCCGGGCTGGTCGAAAACGAGCCCATCACCGAGAGCAAGCTGGCGCCGCTCGAATCGGGCGCTGGCCTGCCGCCGTCGATCCCGCCGGGAATGCGGGCGATGTCGGTGAAGGTGGACGAAGTGATTGGCGTCGCCGGGTTCGTCGTGCCCGGGACGCGCGTGGACCTGGTGGTCACCGTCAGGGGTCGTGGCAACGCCGACGAAGCCGATGTCGCGCACGGCGATCAGCAACGTGCTGGTGCTGACGGCCGGTACCCGCTACGACCAGGAGCAGGGACTCAAGGGCGAGCCGCAGCCGACGACGGTGGTGACGCTGGCGGTGTCGCCCGAGGACGCCGAGCGGATCGCGCTCGCGGCGTCGGAAGGCAAGATCTCGCTGGCGCTTCGCAACCCGTTGGACGTCGCGCCGACCGACACCCCGGGCGTGCAGCTGGACGCGCTGATGAGCTGGACGCGGCGGCGTGCGCGCCGCCGGCGCCGGCGCCCGTGCGTCGCGCGGCCCGGCCCGCCACCGCGGCGGTGCAGCCGGCTCCCGCTCCGGCGCCAAGCGTGAAGATCTACATCGTGGAAACGATCCGCGCCGCCAAGCGCGTCGAAGAAACCGTCCGTTGAGATGAGGAAGCAGCAGTCTGTCATGAGGTCACTGATGAAATCGCTCCGTCTCGCGCTCACGTTCGCTTTGGGGCTTGCCGTTGTCGTGGCGGCGCCCTGGGAGTCGCCGCTCGCGGCCCAGGCACCGCAGACACCGCAGGCGCCGCTCCCGCCGGGGGTCGATTCGCGGGTGCTCCTGACGACGGGGCGGTCGACCGTGCTGACCACGGACTTCGACATCACGCGGATTGCTGTCACCAATCCAGCCATCGCCGACGCCCTCGTCGTGCAGCCCCGCGAGGTGCTGATCGACGGCAAGGCGCCCGGCACCATCAGCCTGATCATCTGGGGCGCCGATCGGCGCACCCAGCACGACCTGGTGGTCCAGCAGCCGGTGCCGGCGCTCGAGCAGCAGCTGCAGCAGCTGTTTCCTCGGGAGGACATCCAGGTGGCGCTCAACGGCGATGCCGTGGTGCTGTCGGGACGGGTGTCCAGCACGCAGGTGATGCTGCGCGTCGCCGAGGTGGCCCAGGCCGCGACGCCCAAGGGCAACGTCATCAACATGCTGACCGTGCCGGGGGCCACCGACGCGCAGCAGGTGATGCTGCAGGTGCGCTTCGCCGAGGTCAACCGCCGGGCGCTGATGGAGGTCGGCGCGGCGTTCTTCACCGGCATCAACGGCTTCAAGGACTGGGTCGGCCGCAGCACGACGCAGCAGTTCCCGGCGCCCGACTTCGACAATCAGGAAGGCCTGGTCTTCAGTGACTTCCTCAACCTGTTCCTGTTCAACACCAGCCACAACGTCGGCGGGCTGCTGAAGGCGCTTGAAGCAGACCGGCTACTTCCAGAGCCTGGCCGAACCGAACCTGATTGCCTACAACGGCCAGGAGGCGAGCTTCCTCGCCGGGCGGCGAGTTCCCGGTGCCGATCGTCTCAGGGCCAGCAACAACTCGGTGACGGTCCAGTTCAAGGAGTTCGGCGTCCGCCTGACGTTCAAGCCGACGATTGCCGGCGACCTCATCCGCCTGCACGTCAAGCCGGAGGTCAGCTCGCTGGACTTCAACAACGGCATCCTGCTGGAGGGCTTCCGCATTCCGGCGCTGACGACCCGGCGCGCCGAGACCGATATCGAGCTGCGCGACGGGCAGTCGTTCGCGATCGCGGGGCTGATCGACAACGAGTCGCAGAACGACGTCGCCGCGATCCCGTGCTGAGCCAGATTCCGATCATCGGCAACCTGTTCAAGAGCAAGGCCGACCGCAAGGAGCGGACCGAACTGCTGGTGCTGGTGACGCCCCGGCTGGTGCGGCCGCTGAACCCGGACGACGTGCCGGCGCTGCCGACCATGCCCGGCCGTTTCCTGCCTCCCGGCGATGACGTCGGCGAGCAGCTGAGCGGCGGTGGCGGTGTGGTCGACGCGCCAGCGGCGCGGTAGACGGCGGTAGAGAAGGCAAGCAGGGAGATCAGGACGATGACATCCACATCCCAGCGGCTCGCAGCCTCGGAGACGGGCGCCGTGTTCATCCACGTCGCCATCGCGATCTTCGCGTTGATGGGGATGATGGTCTACGTCTTCGACTTCGGCATCGTCTGGGTCAGCCGCGGGCAGGCGCAGAACGCCGCCGACGCCGGCGCACTCTCGGGCGCACTGGCGCGGGCGTTCGACGACTTCGACGACCCGCCCGTGGCCGACGGCATCGCCGACATGAGCGGGCGGCTGGCGGTCCTGGCCAACAACGTGTGGGCCCAGGCTCCTGGCGTCAACATGTCCTGGGCCTGCCCGACCGGCGTGGTCGGGCGGTGCGCCAGGGCGGACGTCTACCGCAACGGCGAGTTCGCGAGCGCGAACCTGCCGGTGATCTTCGGCCCGGTGCTCGGCATCACCACCCACGGCGTGCGCGCCACGGCCACCGCCGTCGTCTCGGTGGCCAACAGCACCAACTGCATGCGCCCGTTCTCGGTGGCCGACCGGTGGCTCGAAGTGCTCGGCACGACGCCGGACGTCTACGACCACTGGGAGAAAGGTCGGCAGCGCCGTCGTGGAACTGGATCCCCACGACATCTACTAGCCCCGGAACCGGGTGGACGATCCCGGCCGACATCGGCGCCGAGCAGATTCTGAAGGGCGGCAACAACCCCAACAGCGACACCCTCCCGATCACGCCCGGCTGGATGCTGCCGGTCCGGTTGCCGGACGGTGAGGGCGGCTACATCAGCGGCGGCGACGACTACCGTGAGGCGATCTGGGACTGCATCGGCAACCAAGGTCAGCATCGGGGATTACCTCCCGCTCGAGAATGGCGCGATGATGGGCCCGACCGGACATGGGCGTGGACGATCTCATCGCGCTCGACCCGGACGCGACGTTCAACACCACCACCAAGATGATGGAGAACAGCTGCGCGCCGGGCTGCGGCCCGCAGAGCCCGCGGATCGTGCCGATCTCCGTCTTCGACACCGACGATTTCAACCGCCGGCAAGCGCCAGGACGAGTGGGGCGACTGCCCCGAGCCGGCGGTCAAGTGCGTCAAGGTGGTGAAGATCCTCGGCTACTTCGTCAGCCAGCATGAGCGGGCAGAGACGTCGTCGGCTACCTGATGACGCTGCCTGGCGAGTTGGTACGCCGGGGCGGGCATGCCGCCTGGTGACAGCTTTCTTAATCAATATCCGCCTGGTTCGGTAGGGATACGATGTCCATGAATGTCATGCTGGTTGCCAGCGACGCCTCGCTGGCCGAGTTGCTCAGGGCGCAGGGGATGCGCGTCACGTCCGCCGGCACGCCGGCACTGGCCGAATTGGCCAGAACCGGTTCGCGCGCGCCGGAGCTGGTGGTCGTCGATCACCGCGGCGGCGGGCCCCTTCCTGACACCCTCGCGCGCCATCCGGCGCCAGCATCCCGCCACGGGCATCCTGGTGGTCCTGTCCACGCTGGACGGCGCCCGAGTCCTCGAGGCCATGCGTGCGGGCGTCAGCGAATGCCTGGCGTACCCGGTCCTCGAGCCGTGAACTGCGCGCCGCCATCAGCCGCATTCAGGCGGCTCGGCCGGCGGCCAAGAAGGGCGAGGTCTACGCTTTCATCGGCGCCAAGGGCGGCGTCGGCGCCACCACGGTGGCGGTGAACGTGGCCACGACGCTGGCCAAGGCGGCTCCCGGCGGCACCATGCTGGCCGACCTCCACATGACCTACGGCGACGCCGCCGTGTTCCTGGGCATCGAGCCGCGGTTCTCCATTGCCGACGCGTTCGAGCAACATGCACCGGATGGACGCCGCCGTGTTGAAAGGGCTGGTGACCGACTCGCCGTCCGGCGTCCAGCTGCTGGCGTCGTCCGAGCGGCCGGCCTCGAGCGTTCCGGATGTGGCACAGATGCGAGCGCTGATCGAGCTGGCGGCGACGCAATATACGCACCTGGTGCTCGACGTGCCGCGCACCAGCCCGGCGATGCTCGACGCGCTGGAGGCAGCGGGAACGATCGTCCTGGTGATCAACCAGGAGCTGTCCACCGTCAGAAGCGCGGCACGCCTGTCCTCGGCGCTGCAGCAGCGATACGGCAGAGACCGCCTGCAGGTGATCGTCAACCGCTTCGACGAGCGGGCCGAGATCGCCCAGCGGGACGTCGAGCGCGTGACGGGGCTCGCAGTCAAGCACATGCTGCCCAATCACTACGCCGCCGGCACGGCGTCCCAGACGGCGGGAAAGCCGCTGGTGCTCGAGCGCGGGATCGAAGCTGGGCTCGTCGCTCAAGGCATTCACGCCGGCGATGGCCGGGCTTCCGGAACCTGAAACCCGCGAGCGTTCGGGGCTGTTCGGCCGAATCGGCCGTCCCGTGACCGCCAAGGGCTGACCGCTGGAATCGATAGAGGAAGGACAAGACATCTGCGATGACACCGACCACACCTATGCCGCTGCGCGACGGGACCTACAACTACCAGAGCCTGAAGGCTGACGTTCACCAGGAGCTGCTCTCGAGGCTGAACCTCGAGCGGCTCACGCGCGTGAAGCGCGAGGATGCCGAGCCTGAGGTGCGACGCGTCATCGGCAGCATCGTCGAGGGCTTCACCCGCACCACGCCGCTCAGCCTGATGGAGCGGGAATCGCTGGCCACCGACGTCCTCAACGAGCTGTTCGGGCTCGGACCGCTGGAGGCCCTGCTGAAGGACCCGTCCGATCTCCGACATCCTGGTCAACCGGTTCGACCAGGTGTTCGTCGAGCGTGAGGGCCGGCTGGAAGAGACGGACATCACCTTCAAGGACGAGCGCCACCTGATGCAGATCATCGAGCGCATCGTCAGCATGGTGGGCCGGCGCATCGACGAGTCCACGCCGATGGTGGACGCGCGGCTCAAGGACGGCTCGCGCGTCAACGCCGTCATTCCACCGCTGGCGCTCGACGGCGCGGCCGTGTCGATTCGGCGTTTCCGGACCGACCGGCTGGGCGCCCAGGACCTGGTCGAGCGGGACTCGATGACGCAGCCGATGCTCGACTTCCTGAAGGCGGCCGTGGCCTGCCGGCTGAACGTCATCGTGTCGGGCGGCACCGGCGCCGGCAAGACCACGCTCCTCAACGTGCTCTCCAGCTTCATCGGCCACAACGAGCGCGTGGTGACCATCGAGGACGCGGCCGAGTTGAAGCTGCGCCAGCGACACGTGGTGCGGCTCGAGACGCGGCCGGCGAACATCGAAGGCAAGGGCGCGGTGCGCCAGCGCGAGCTGATGGTCAACGCCCTGCGTATGCGGCCGGACCGCATCATCGTTGGCGAGGTCCGCAGCGAGGAAGCCCTGGACATGCTCCAGGCCATGAACACGGGCCACGACGGCAGCTTGACGACCGTCCACGCCAACAGCGCGCGCGACGCCCTGTATCGTCTGGACACGATGGTGGCGATGGCCAACCTCAACATCCCGGAACGGGCCGTCCGGCAGCAGATCTGCGTCGGCCATCAACCTGATCGTGCAGATCTCGAGGCAGTCCGACGGCACGCGCCGCGTCACCGGCATCACCGAGCTGACCGGGATGGAAGGCGAGGTCATCACGATGCAGGACATCTTCCTGTTCGAGCGCACCGGCATCGCCGCCAACGGGAAGGTGCAGGGGCGGTTCCGGGCCACGGGCATCCGGCCGAAGTGCAGCGACCGGCTGGCGGTGGCTGGGGTGAAGCTGGGTGCCGACATGTTCGAGCACACCAAGCTGGTGGCGTGAGGTGCGGTGATGTTATTTCTTGTTCTCGCCTTCGCAGTCGTTTTCATCATCTTCGTCGGCACCTACTGGGTGCTGCAGCTGCGGCCCGAGCAGAAGGCCGAGCGTGACCTCGGCCGCCGCCTGCAGCCGGTCAAGCGCCGCCGGCTCGGGGAAAGCATCGAGCTCCTGCGCCGCGTCAACCCGGTCAGCACGGTGCCGATCCTGCGCCAGACGCTGGGCCGGGTCGCCACAACCGCCAGCCTCGAGCGCAAGCTCGAGCAGTCGGGCCTGCCGCTGACGGTCGGACGGTTCGTGCTCTCCACGGTGTTCCTGGCGCTCGTCGCGTTCGTGGTGGCGATGGTGCTCTCGCGCATGCCGTCGGTGGCCATCGTCGCCGGCGTCGCCGCGCCGCGCTGCCGTGGATGGCGGTGAATTTCGCGGCCAAACGCCGCATCAGCGAAGCTCGAAGAGCAATTTCCGGAGGCGATCGAGCTGATTGCGCGGGCGCTGCGGTCCGGGCACGCGTTCACGACCGGGCTGGGGATGGTGGCGGAAGAGATGCCGGACCCGGTGCGCACCGAGTTCCGGCTGATGCACGACAAGCAGAACTTCGGCATGCCGCTGGCGGAGGCGATGACGAGTTTTGCCGAACGCATGTCCATCCTGGATGCGCGCTTCTTCGTCACCGCGGTGCTGACCCAGCGCGAATCGGGCGGCAACCTGTCGGAGGTGCTCGACAGCCTGGCCGCCATCATCCGGGACCGGTTCCGCCTGAGACGCCAGGTGCGCGCCCTGAGCGCGCACGGACGCATCACCGGCCTGGTGCTGTTCTGCCTGGCGCCCGACGCTGGCGGCCCTGCTGATGCTGATTGCACCGGCCCACATGTCGATTCTGTTCACCGATCCCATCGGGCTGCGAATCGTCGCCCTCATGGTCTGTGCTGCAGGCGGTCGGCTTCTACGCCATGCGGCGCATCATCGACATCGAGATCTAGGGGACCAGCATGTTGACCATTGCTCTCGTCGCTGTTTTCATCTGCGTCGCCCTGGTCTCGGGGCTGGTCGCGCAACAGGTCGCGGTCCGGTCGGCCCCCACGGCCCGCCGGCTTCGCGGGATTACGCACGTCGGCCGCGGGCGTGGCTGGGCGATAGCCTGCCGCTGACCGAAACGCCCGACCCGACGCTCAGCCGTTTGTCGCAGGCTGCCCAAGTCGCCGAAGGAGCTGGGAAGCTGCGCCGGCGCCTGGCGACGGCGGGTTACCACGACATGCGCGCGGCGATCTATTTCTCCGTGGCCAGGATCGTGCTCCCCGCTGGTCCTGGCCGCACTCGTCCTCCTGTCGTTGTCGTTCGCCGAAGGCCTGGCCGCTGGCGATGTGCCTGGTGCCGCGATCGGGTATCTGCTGCCCGACTTGTGGCTTCGCCGCGAGACCCGCCGCCGCGCCAAGCCGATCACCAACGGCTTGCCCGACGTGCTCGACCTGATGATTGTCTGCATCGAGGCCGGCTCCGCGCTGGACCAGAGCGTTGCCAAGGCCAGCGAGGAACTGGAACTGACGCACCCCGCCCTGGCGGAGGAGCTTCGGTTCATCACCACCGAGATTCGCGCCGGCAAGCCCCGCATGGAAGCCTTCCAGAACTTCGCCACGCGAACGCAGGTGGAAGACGTGCGCTCGCTGGTCACGATGCTGATTCAGACCGACCGCTTCGGCACGAGCGTGTCGAAGGCGCTCCGGATTCACGCCGAGACGTCGCGCACCAAGCGGCGCCAGCGCGCAGAGGAGCGCGCCGCCAAGGTCGGCGTCAAGCTCGTGTTCCCTCTCGTGCTCTGTGTCTTTCCCGCGGTGTACATGGTGTGCATCGGCCCGGCGGCGATTGCGATCTACCGGGCATTCGTTCAACGTCGGCGCCCCGTAATGGGGAGAAGGTGGAGGCGTGATGACTTTCAACGTAGTGCTCGGTGTCGTGCTGGCGGTGTTCGTGATGCTGTACATGCTGAAGCGTCGTAGCCGGTCGTCTGCAGAGGATTAACGGTCACTGGCGGTTCCGACCGGGCAGCATCGACTCGCCGCAAGGGGTAGATGCGGAAATGGATAGTGTATCGGCGGCGCCGTTTGGGCGCTCGCAGGCCGGAGTAATCGTCATGACGGCTCTTGCCGTCTGGGCGTCGGCCTGCGGCGCGCGCGGCCCCATTGCGGTGTCCCCAGCCCGGGCAGGTGCCCAGGCGAGTCCGGCTTCGCCCGGCGCTGGACAGGTGCCAGCGGAGGCGCAGGTCGGCGCCGCGCGAAACCCTGGAGTCCTTCATGGCCAAGGTCCGGCACCTGTCCACGCAGGCCAGGCCCGACAAGGTCGCGCCCGTCACGATTGAAGGAACCGACCCGAGTTGATGGCGGCCCTCGCGGCGTCTGCGGCGCTGCCGTCGCCGGAAAGCTACCGGGCGCTTGCCGCTTCAATACCGGCGCCTGATGGTCGTGGACAAGGCGCACGGCGCGTTGGCGCGTGCGCTCGCACTCGACCCCCGCGACCCGCGCACGCACGAGGCGCTGGCGCGGCTGTGGCGGGACGCGGGTTTGCCCCATCTGGCCCTGGGGGATGCCTACCGGGCCGTGCACTTTTCTCGAGGTTCGCCAGAGAGCCGGAACACGCTCGGAACCGTGCTCCAGGCCCTGGGACGCAGCCGCGAGGCCCTGGCCGAGTTCGGCCGCGTCGTGGAACGCGACCCGCTCGCAGCCTACGGTTGGAACAACCTCTGTTACGGATGGGTGCTCGGCGGACGGCCGGCCGAGGCGATTCGCGCCTGCCAGCGCGCCCTGGCATTGCAGCCCGGCTTCTCGGCGGCGCAGAACAACCTGGGCCTGGCTCGCGCCCAGGCAGGCGACATGCCCGGCGCCCAGCGCGCGTTTCAACTGGCCGGGCAATCAGATCGAGCCGACTTCAATCTCGGCATTGCGCAAGCGGCGACCGGGCAGTTTGCGCTGGCGGCCCAGTCGTTCGAGCGCGCCCGGACTGCCCGACCGGAATGGCGTGACGCCGTCCTTCGGGAAGGACAAGCGAAGCGTGCCGCCTACCAGGCGCAGCGCGGTGGGAGACGTCCATGACGCCGACATCCATTCTGGAACCGCCCGTGGGAAGCGTGGCAGACGGTGACGGCTGGCCTTCATCCCCCAGCACCCCGGACCGCTGACGAAGCGGGCCTCAGCAGCGACATGCTCACGCAGCTGGTGCTCAAGCAGCTGTATCAGCTCGGCGATCTGGTGGGCACCGACCTCGCGAGGCACCTCGGGCTCGAGTTCTCCGTGATCGAGCCGACGCTCGAACCGCTTCGACTGACGCACCAGATCGAGATCGTCGGATCGGCCGTCGTGGATGCCCCGTCGTACCGGTATCGCATCACGGACGAGGGTCGAAGACGAACGCAGCTCTTCCTCGAACAGACCAACTACTCGGGCGTGGCCCCCGTCCCGCTGCGCCAATACCAGCGCTACCTGGAGGCGTACCGCGAGGCGGTGCCGACGATCTCGACGCGCGACCGCGTCATCAAGGCCTTCTCGCACCTGGTGCTCAGCCAGCGGGTTCTGGACCAGGTGGGAACGGCTGCGGCCTCCGGGCATTCACTCTTCGTCTACGGACCGCCTGGAAACGGAAAGACGGTCATCGCCCAGGGTCTTGGGCGGCTGCTCGAAGGCGAGATCGCCATCCCGCACGCCATCGAGGTGGACGGGCACATCGTGAGGCTGTTCGACCCGGTCAACCACGAGCCGCTTCCGTCCGAGGCGGAAGCGGAGGAGAGCTTGATCGCCCGGCCCCGGTTTGATGCGCGCTGGGTGCGCTGCCGCCGGCCACTGGTTACGGTGGGCGGGGAGCTGAACCTCGCGTCGCTGGATCTGACCTACTCGGCCGAGTCCGGATTCTATTCGCCGCCCATCCAAGCCCTTGCCACCGGCGGCGTGCTGGTGATCGACGACTTCGGGCGGCAGCACTGCTCGCCGCGCGACCTGCTCAATCGATGGATCGTGCCCCTTGAGAGCCGGGTCGATTACCTGACTCTCCGCAACGGCCAGAAGTTCGAGTTGCCCTTCATGGTGCTGGTGGTCTTTGCCACCAACCTGAAGCCGCGCGATCTGGTCGACGAAGCGTTCCTGCGCCGCGTGCAGTTCAAGGTGCTGGCCGAAAGCCCGACGTTCGAGGACTTCGAGCGCATCTTCGAGAACTGTTGCCGGGAGCGGACCCTGGCGTTCGAGCCTTCGCTCGCGCGCCATGTGGTCGACCGGTTTCTGCAGCCGCGCAACATCCAGCCCCGCGGCTGCCACCCTCGCGACCTGATCGACCAGGCGCTGGCCTATGCTGCGTATTCCGGGCAGCCCCGCGCGCTGACGACCGAGTTGCTCGAGGCCGCCTGCGCGAGCTACTTCGTCGATGAGGACGAAGGCCTTCCGACTCCTGCCTCGACCGCATGAACCATCTCGTTCGCGCGTCGATCGTGTGTGCCTGCGTGGCCGCGTCTGGCATCGCCGACGGGTCGACCTCGGCCCAAGGCGCCGCCTCCATCCGGATTACATCTCCGATGGGCAGGACGGGGCTGTCGGGCACGATTCGGATCGTCGCCCGCTTCGACGCGGCAGCCGACCATGTGCCCGAGCGAGTCGATTTCCTGGTGGACCAGCTCCCGCTCGCCAGCGACACCGACGGGCCGCCGTACGAAGCCCTCTGGATTGACGAGAACCCCTTTGAGCAACGGGAGTTGAGCGCGCGGGCCGTGTTCGCATCCGGCCCGATGCTCACCGACACGGTCGTCCTGAATCCGCTGAACGTGACCGAGTCGGCCGAGGTCACCAGCGTCGCTCTCGACACCTCGGTCCTCAACGCCAAGGGCCAGTTCGTGCGTGGATTGACCGCCGCGCATTTCACGGTGGCCGAAAACGACGACCCTCAGGTGATTGACGTCGTGACCCAGAGGCGTGAACCGGCCCTGTTTGCAGTGCTGGTCGACAGCAGTCAGAGCATGGCGTATCGCGCAGAGGGCCTCCGAGCCGCAGCGCGGAAGCTGCTGGACCCCCTGGCGCCGGACGACGAAGTGCTGGTCGCTCCGTTCTCCAGACGAATCCTCCACGTCACCGGGCCGACCACCGATCGCCCGACGGTCCTCGACGCGATCGCCACCATCAAGCCAGCGGGCGGCACCGCCATCCTCGACGCCCTCCAGGAGGCGGCGGCGCACCTGGCGAACCAAGACCGGCGGCGCGCCATCGTGCTGCTGACCGACGGCTACGACGAGCACAGCCAGGCTGCCTTCGACGCGACGGCGCAAGCGCTGCGCGATGCCGAAGTGACGCTCTACGTGATCGGGGTTGGCGGCATTGCCGGCGTGTCGCTCAGGGGCGAGGACCTTCTGTCAGAGCTGGCGGCGACCACCGGGGGCCGGGCCTGGTTTCCCCTCGATTCGCAGCGGCTCTCGTTCGCCTACGAGGCGGTGGCGGCCGACGTCCAGCATCGCTACCTCCTGACCTACACGCCCACCAACCAGCGTCGGGACGGAACCTACCGAACCATCCGGGTGAGTGCCGGAGACGGCTACACAGTGCGGACTCGCGCCGGATACAACGCGCCAGCGGCGCCTCCGGTTCGGGCGCTGCTGGAATTCACGGCGTTTGCCGGCGGGCGGTCTGCGCTGTCCTTGACGCGGGAAGACCTCGTGGTCGAGGAGGACGGCGTGCCGCAAGACGTGGACACGTTCCACGAATCGGTGCTCCCCGTGACCATCATGCTGGCGATCGATTCGAGCGGCAGCATGAAACGCAGTGCCGCCGCCGCCCAGGCCGCGGCACGCGAGTTCGTGTCGGCGCTGCGCCCCGAAGACGAGATCGGCATGATCACCTTCGCCTCCGCGCCGAAGTACATCCACTCGCCGACGACGCGGCGGGACTGGACGCTGGCGGCGCTCGACAAGTACGTCGCCGACGGCGGCACGGCACTCTATGACGCGCTGCACGACTCCCTCGCCCAGGTGGGTGTCGCCAAAGGCCGGCGCGTGGTCGTGGTCGTGACCGACGGGCGCGACGAAAATGCCGCCTCCACCGGTCCCGGCAGCACTCATACGTGGAGCGAGGTCATCGACAAGCTGCAGCAGACCGAAGCCATCGTCTACCCGGTCGGCATCGGGACCCGAGTCGAACGTGAGCGGCTCCAGGAACTGGCCGACCGCTCCGGCGGTTCCGCGTTCTTCCCGGCGGACGCGTCAGCGCTGACCGCCGAGTATCAGAAGATCCTGGACGAGCTGCGGCGCCGGTATGCCGTCGGTTACCAGTCGTCAAATCGCGCCCGCAACGGGGAATGGCGGACGGTCGTCGTTCGAGTCAAGCAACAGGACGCCACCGTCCGCAGCCGCGGCGGGTATTTCGCGCCACCGCAATGACGACACCACTTCCATCCCTTCGCCACCCGGTCCTCATCTTCGGCTTGTGCAGCGCACTCGCCCTGACGAGCGCCTCGACGGTCGGCGGCCAGCAGCGAATGTACCAGCGCAGCGGTGCGCATTTCGCGGTGATGTTCGAGGGGCCAACCGACGAAGCGGTGGCCTTTCGCGCGTTGGAGATGCTGGAGGCAACCTACTACCGCATCGGCAGCGCGCTGAACGTGTATCCGACCGAGCCGGTCGAGGTCGTACTGCACACCCTCGAACAATTCCGAGACGTGACGAAGTCGCCAGCATGGGCGGCGGGCGTTTACGATGGACGAATTCGCGTCCCCATCAAGGATGCGGACCGCTCTCCTGAGCAGTTGGCCGAAGTGCTGGCCCACGAATACACGCACGCGGTCGTCGCCACGCTGGCGGGGCGGTCGGCGCCGAGCTGGTTGAACGAGGGACTGGCCGGCGTGATGGAACCAAACGGGTCGAGCGACGAGATAGAGGCGCTTGAGCGCACCAGCGTCCGAGTTCCGTTGTCGAAACTGCAGGAGTCCTTCGCCGACCTGCCAGCCGAACTCGTGGCGGCGTCTTACGCCCAAAGCGCCAGCGCGGTCCGGCGATTGCTTCAGCTCCGCGGTGCGGGGGCTGTGGTGTCGCTGCTGCGAGCACTCAAGAACGACACGCCGTTCGACACGGCTTTTCAGTCGGCGCTGGGCATGCGGTTCGAAGACTTCGAAAGAATGGTGGCCAGATGACCGCGGTGTCTCTGGAGACGGTGTTGTCCACGGACATCACAATCGCCTGGGACGAGACGGTGAGCATCGTCGAGGCGTTGTGCGAGGCGGTGCAGGGGGATGTCCTGCGTTCGATACCCAGTGCCGGTGGAGTCTTCCTGACCGGCGGTGGAACGGTGGCGGCCCGCAGCGGGGCAGGCACGCCGGATCCCGTGGAGGCGGGCCGGCGTCTGCTGGAGCTGCTGGCAAAGGGGGCGGTCCCGGCGCCCCTCCGACTGTTCGCCAGCCAGGCGGTGAGAGCCGACCAGCACGCGTCGATCGTGGAATTTCAACAGGGCCTCAACTATTTCGCCAAGCCCGGGGGCCAGAGCCGGATCGCCGCCGTGTATGAACGATGCACGCGAGAGTTGGCGTCGATGCCCTTTCCGTCTGAGGGCGAGACCCGCCCTGGCACGCCCCCGCTCAAGACCCAGGGCAAGACCGGCGGCAATCGGCAATGGCGTCGCGAGGCGCTGCTCTCGGTGGCCGCCATCGTCGTCGCCGGGATGGTCGTGTCGGCCGGGTACTTCGTCTGGCAGATGCTGGCGAATGGGAGTGTCGAGTCGGAGCCGGTCCTGAAAGCAGAGGCCGAGGTCGCACCTTCGACGAATCCGCTCGCTGCGCTTGGCGGCGAAACCGCCGCGGCCTCGACCAGACCGGCGGTGGCGCGGGAGGCCATTCCTCCCGCCCGCGGTCTCGTGGATGCGGCCAGCGGCGTGGCACTTGCGCCCCGTCGAGACCCCTTGGATCTCGGTGTTGCCGGAGGGCCCACGGCACCAGCCCCGCCCGCCGAAATCGACGAGAACAGCGGCATCTCCGGCCCGGCAAGTGACGCGCCTCCCTCGGCCCCTCTGCCGCTGTTCGTGGAAGAAACGGCGGCCGAACCCGCTGAACCGGAGCGCGTCTATTCGGCATCAGACGCCGGGATTGTGCCCGCAACGCTGGTTCGAGAGCAGCGCCTTCCTCCCGCGATGCGGGCGCCAAGCGGCGCGGCGCCGCTTCAACTCGAGCTGGTCGTATCGGCGGAAGGCGTTGTCGAGCGTGCCCGCTTCCTGGTTCCGCCGCGGCGGATGGCGGACATGATGCTGCTGAGCAGTGCCAAGACCTGGACGTTCAATCCGGCGCTGAAGGACGACAAGGCCGGTACGTTCACGCGTGGTGCTGTCGTGGTTCGTCGCGCCGTAGTCTGCGGCATCGCACGACGCAGGCGCTGGGACTGGACCATCACACCAACTTGATAAGATGCGCGCGCTGTGCGCATCGATCTCGAGACAGCTGAAGGCACGCTCGACTGCTACGTCTTCACACCCACAGGCGCGGGGCCCTGGCCCCCGATCATCGTCTACATGGACGCCTTCGGCGTCCGGCCGAACCTGTTCAGCATGGCGCAGCGTCTGGCCTCCCACGGGTACGTGGTGGCGGTGCCGAACCTGTATCACCGGACGGGCGCGTTCGAGCCGTTCGATCCGAAGGCCGTCGCGGGCGAAGGCCCCGAGCGCGCGCGGTTCACGGGGATGATCCGCTCGATCGACGGGCCCAAGGTGATGGCCGATACGCGAGAGGTGCTCACGCACCTGGACGGCCGGTCCAACGTCAAGCCGGGCCCGGCAGGCGCGCTGGGCTATTGCATGGGCGGGGGATACGCGCTGCTCGCGGCCGGGACGTTTCCCGATCGCATCGCCGCCGCCGCCTCCATCCATGGCGGATCGCTGGCCACCGATCGCCCCGACAGTCCGCACCAGCTGGTGGATCAGATCCGCGCGCGGCTGTACATCGGCGTGGCCGAGATCGATCACACGTTCGACAAAGCGCAGCAAGCTCGGCTGGAGGACGCGTTGACACGCGCTGACGTTCGGTACACCCTCGACGTGTACGCGGGGGCCAAGCACGGATTCGCGGTAACCGGCCACCTGGTTTACGACAAGGACGCCTCCGAACGGCATTGGGCGCAGGTCGTCCAGCTGTTCGGCGACGCACTTGGATCGGTTCGGAGCACGTGACAAACAGGAGCACAGGGATGAAACAGGGAATGGTGTGTGTGATTGTGGCGGCGGCATTTGCGGGGATGGTCACAGGCCACGCGCAGGGGAGGGGCGGGGCACCCGCGTGCACGACTGTCGCGTGCGACCTGCAAGGTGACTGGGACCGCAACAAGGGCCTGATCGCGGGCATCGCCAACGCGATGCCGGACGACAAGTTCTCCTACAAGCCCACGCCGGCGCAGCGGACGTTCGCGGAGCAGGTGATGCACGTGGCCACGATCGACGTGATGCTGCTCGGGACCATGGGCGCCAAGACGCCGGCCCCGAAGCTCAACGAGAAGGCCTCCACGAAGGCCGACGTGATGGCCGAGCTCCAGAAGTCACAGGACTACGGGACGGCCGTTCTCAAGGAGTTCTCCGACGCGCAGCTGAGCGAACGCGTGAAGTCGCTGCCGTTCATGGGCCCCACCGTCAGCCGGCTCCGCCTGGCGTATTTCTCGATCAGCCACGGCCAGGACATCTACGGCCAGATGGCCGTGTATCTGCGCCTCAATGGCGTGACTCCGCCTGCGAGCAACCGCGGCGTATAGCCGCGCGAAGCGCGGCCAGAAGACACTGCTCTAGCGAGGCGAAGCCGTGAAAGTCCGTGGCGAGGCCTCGCTAGCTTCACCTTCAACCCAGACGGCCACGCTCGACGTGGGCGGCATGACGTGCGCGGCGTGCCAGGCCAACGTCCAGCGGGCGCTCACGCGCAAACCCGGCGTGGTGGACGCCACCGTAAACCTGATGACCGGCGAGGCCCGGGTCATCTTCGATCCGGCGCTCATCAGCGTCCCGCAACTCGTCACCGCCGTTGAGGGCGTGGGCTACGAGGCCGCGCCCGCGCCCCGGAACCGGCCGCTCGCAGCCACCTTCGACACCCGCGACGAGATGGGCGTCACGGGCACGCGTGCCGCGGTGGCGCTCGTCTGCGGCGCCGTGGCGATGCTCCTGTCGATGCCGGCCATGGCTCCGCACGCCGCGGGCCACGGCCCGGTCGATCCGGTGATGGCCTGGACGTCCGAACGGCTTACGCCCGCACTGCAAGCGGTCGCCCCGTGGCTCTACGCGATCCCGCGCCAGGCCCTCCTGTTGACGCTCCTCGCGTTGACGGCCTTCGTGATGGTGTGGGCCGGCCGGCGGTTCTACGTGAGCGGCGTGCGTGCACTCATGCACGGCGTGCCGGACATGAACAGTCTGGTCGCCATCGGCACCGGGGCGGCATTTGTCTTTTCCGTCGTCGCCACGATGCGTCCGCAGCTGCTGGCCGGCGCTGGCGTGGCCCCGGACGTCTATTACGAGGCCGTGGTGATCATCCTGGCCTTCGTGCTGACCGGCCGCTGGCTGGAGGCGCGCGCGCGGCACCAGGCGGCCACGGCGCTGCAAGGCCTGGCACAGCTGCAGCCGCGCCAGGCCCTCGTGATGGAAGCCGGAACCGAACGGCCGACGCCGATCGAACAGGTGCGACTGGGACAGGTGATCCTCGTGCGGTCCGGCGGGCGAATTCCTCTCGACGGTGTGGTCACCGAGGGGGAAGGCGACGTGGACGAGTCGGTGGTCAGCGGTGAATCGCTGCCCGTTCCCAAGGGGCCGTCCACGCCCGTCACCGCGGGAACCCTGCTGACGAGCGGAGCGCTGTTCGTGCATGTCACCGCCGAGGCTGGCCGCGACACGTTGAGCCGCATCGTGGAGTTGATGCGCGAGGCGCAGCTGTCGCGCGCCCCTATTCAGCGGCTGGCCGATCGCGTGAGCGCGATTTTCGTACCGGTGGTCCTGGGACTGGCCCTCGTGACCTTTGCAGCGTGGTGGACTTTGCAGGACCAGGGCGGCATCGCCCCCGGCCTGGCCGCCGCGGTCGCGGTGCTGATCGTCGCCTGCCCGTGCGCGATGGGGCTCGCCGTACCGACCGCGGTGCTCGTGGCGACGGGACGCGGCAGCGACCTGGGCGTCCTGATCAAAGGCGGCGACGCCCTGCAACGGGCGGCGAGCCTGCGGACAATCGTCCTCGACAAGACGGGCACCGTCACGGCGGGCAAACCGGCGGTCGTGGACGAGCTGGTGTTCGGGAATCGCGCCGAGCTGTGGGCGAACGCCGTGGCCCTCGAACAGCTGTCGGAGCATCCGCTGGCGCGCGCCATCGTGGCTCACGCCCAGCCCCATGCGGAGTTGCCGAGGGTGGAGACGTTTCGCAGCGAGACAGGACGCGGCGTCTCGGCGCTCATCGCCGGGCACCACGTATACGCCGGCAGCCTCGAATGGCTGGCGCAGAAAGGCGTGGAAGTGAGCCAGCCGGACACACTCGCCTTTGCGCGCCGCGCCGGGGAACAGGGCGCCACCGTGGTGGGCGTGGCGGCCGGCGACGCCCAGCGCACCGATCCGCGGCTGCGGGGCGCGTTCGCGATCGCCGACACGCTGCGCGACACGAGCCCGGAGGCGGTTGCGCACTTGAAACGACTGGGCCTGCGGGTCGTGATGCTGAGCGGCGACAGGCGGGAGCCCGCGCAGGTCATCGGCACCCGGGCCGGCATCGATCACGTCGTCGCGGGCGTGTCGCCGTCCGGCAAGGTGGAGGAGCTGCACCGGCTGCAGGCCCAGGGTCCCGTCGGCATGGTGGGCGACGGCATCAACGACGCGCCCGCCCTCGCCGCCGCCGACGTGGGGTTCGCGATGGGGAGCGGCACCGACGTGGCCATCCACGCCGCGGATGTGACGTTGATGCGGCCCGACCTGCGCCTGGTAGGCGCGATGCTTCAGCTGGCTCGCGCGGCGCTGGCCGTGATGAAGCAGAACCTCTTCTGGGCGTTCGCGTACAACGTCGTGGCCATCCCGATCGCCGCCGGGGTGCTGTACCCCGCGTTCGGGATCCTGCTCAGTCCGACGCTCGCCAGCGCGGCCATGGCTCTCAGCTCGGTCAGTGTCGTGGCGAACAGTCTGAGGCTGAGGCGTATAGACCTGGGATCGTCTTGAGTGCAATGGTGCGCATGTTGGAACGCCACCCGCGCAGAGTGATAGTGTCCGCCTCGGAGGCCTCCCCATGCCGGTTCTGATCCTCGTCGCCCTGCTCGTCAGCACCTCGGCGTTTGCCCAGGTGCAATCGCGTCCCACCGATCCGCCGCTCGTCAGCGCGGCCGCGGAGTCGTGGTACCAGCTGCGCGAGCCGATGGTGATGGGTAACGACGTCTACTACCACGCCGGCGCGGCCGTGTTCTTCAACGGCAACGTGATGGTCCGCACCGGGCACTACAACGGGGTGCCGCTCTACTCCGACGCCACGATGGAACCGTACAGCGTCCTCTACGTGCCGATCGGCCGCGGCCAGATGCAGCCGTACGAGCGGAAGCGCCAGGGCCCCCTCGCCGGCATGGCGGGCAGCCGCTTGTCGGGGTTCCCGCTGCGCCTGCTGGGCGACCCTGGGACGGTCGTGACCGCCACGGCACCGACGCAACTGCCGTTCACGGCAGGCGCCATCGTCAGCTACACGCCGGAGACGATTTCCTTCAGCCCGGCGCCGCTGCCACTGCCGGTGCCGATCGCCGCCGCGCCGGTGGTCGTCGCGACGGCTATCGACGTGGCGCCTCCGGCCGAGTTCATCGCCAAGGTGATCCTGAGCCCCACGCGTGCCGAGAACAACGACGGCGTCTGGCTGCGCTTCGAGAATGCCCGGTGGGTGAGCAGCGGCCGCGCGGAGCCGCGGACCGGGGTCTTCACGCAAGTAGGCACGTACGAAGGGTTCCCCGTGCTGCGACGGCCCGGCGGCGCGCTGGATCAGATCTTCATCCCGTCTCGCGATGGCCTGGTGGCGCCGTACCGGCGAAAAGGGTAGCTAGGCCTTTCCTACACGAACGGCGGCACGGACCGGCGTGTCGTGGGGCTCGTTGGCATAGAACACACGTTCCAGGAACAGGCCCGACGCTGGAGCGGTGAAGGTCGCCACCTCGGGCGACGGTTCCCGCATCAGCCGGTCGGCGGCCGCGCGATCCATGCTCCCCCGGCCCACTTCGACGAGCACGCCGACGATCCGCCGCACCATCTTCCAGAGGAAGTGGGACGCCTCCATGTGGATCACCAGCAGGTCTTCGTCGTCGAAGATCTCCAGACCCTTCACCTGTACCTGCGTTGATTTCTGGCTGGGGTCGTCGTCGGTGAACGAGCGGAAGTCGCGGAAGCCCACGAAGACCGGCGTGGCGTCGCGCATGCGCTCGAGGTCCAGGTCGTCCTTCACCCACCACACGAACGGCTTGGCGAAGGCCGTGCGCCGGCGCGCAATCTGGTAGATGTAGCTGCGCATCACGGCGTCGTGCCGGGCATGGAAGCGCGGGTGCGCTCGTGCGGCCGACAGCACGTTGATATCGTTGGGCAGCTCGTCGTTGAGCCGCCGGCGCAGCGTCTCCGGCGGCAGATCCCGCGTGGCATCGAGATGCGCCACCTGCGCCAGGGCGTGCACCCCGGCGTCCGTGCGGCCGGAGCCCTGAATCTCTACCGGCTGGCCCAGAGCTTCGGAGGCGGCCCGCTGCAGCTCGCCCTGGATCGTGCGGGCGTTCTGCTGGATCTGCCAGCCGCTGTACTTCGTACCCGCGTACTCAATCGTCAGCCTGTACCGCACTCACTATCTACCTCGCATGCGTTCGAGCGTGGCGCCGAGCTGCCTGATCTCCTCCCCATACTTGGCCCAGTCGCCCGCGCGCTGCGCCTCGATGGCGCGGGTGTAGTGCTGCTGGGCTTCGTCGGCCAGGGCGTCGAGGGTAGGCGCTGCGGTCCCGGGCGCCGCCGGCGGGGCGCCGGCCGCGGTCTGAGCACTGGCCGGACTCGCCGGACTGGCGGTGCCGTTATCCTGCGTCTCGCGGGACGAGGTCGTGCGACCGTCTCCGCCGAAGATCCGCGCCAGCCCGGCCTCGAGCGTCGGCTCCATCACGATCTGATTGTTATAGGCCACGATCACGCGCGTCAGCTCCGGGATGCGGCCTCCCGACGCCCGCAGGTACAGCGGCCGCACGTAGATCAGCGACTCCTCGATCGGGAATCACCATCAGCGTGCCCCAGATCACCTGCGACCCCTGCTGGTTCCACAGCGTGATCTGCGGTGAGATCGTCTGGTCCTGGGCGATGCGCGCCACCACCTGGCGGGGACCGAACACGAGCTTCTGCTTCGGAAACGCGAACACGCGCAGCTTGCCGTAGTTCTCGCCGTCGCTGCGGGCCACCAGCCAGGCGGCCAGGTTGTCGCGGCGTGCCGGCGTGAAGGGCAGCATCTGGATGAACTCCTCCTCGGGTTCGCCCGGCAGCCGCATGATCGTGTAGTAGGGCTGCATCGGCCGCGGATCCCCCGCATCGTCGATCGCCGGCGTCTCCCACAGATCCTCGCGGTTGTAGAACACCGCCGGCTGCGTCATGTGGTAGGTGGCGAAGACGCGCGCCTGCACGCCGAAGATGTCCTCTGGATACCGCACGTGCTGACGGATCTCGGCCGGCATCTCGGCGAGCGGCTTGAAGAGACTCGGGAAGATGCGCCCGTAGGTGGCGACGATCGGATCGGCCGGGTCGGCCAGATACGCCGTCGTCGTCCCTTCATATGCGTCGATGACCATCTTCACCGAGTTGCGGATGTAGTTCACGCCGCCGGCCGCGCGGGTGGAATACGGGTAGCGCGTGCTGGTGGTGTAGGCGTCGTAGATCCAGTACAGCCGCCCGCCGGCCAGCACGAGATACGGATCCTGATCGAACGTCAGGAACGGCGCAATCAGCCGGACACGCTCGCCGATGTTCCGGTTGAAGAGAATCCGGCTCTCGGGGCCGATGTCGTCGCTCAGCACGATCTGATACGCGCCGAAACGCATGGCGAAGAGCAGCTTCCGCCACAGCGACCCCAACGGGAGCCCCGCCCGGCCGTCGTATTCCGTGAACACGTTGTCGTCGCCGCGGGGGTAGTGGAACTCACGGGTGTTGGTCCGGACGATCACGTAGTCGTTCGACAGTTCGCCGAAGTAGAGGCTCGGCTGATCGATCGAGAACCCCTCGTTCGTCACGGGCGGCAGATCGCGCACGAAGAGCACCGGCAGGCCTTCGCGCGTCACCTGGTTCACCGGGCCGAGCGTCAGCCCATAACCGTGCGTGAAGGTCAGGCGCTCGTTGACCCAGGTGCGATTGGGCAGGCTGCCCGAGTTCAGTTCCCGTGCCGACAGCATCACCTGGCGCAGCGCGCCGTTCACGCGGTAGCGGTCGTTGTCCACCGACGCAAACTCGTAATAGGTGCGGATCTCCTGGATCTGCCCGAACGTCTCGAGCAGCGGCTGGTGGTCCCACAACCGCACGTTCTCGAGCGTTGGGGCGTTGCGGGTGATGTCGGCCTGGGTCAACGCGGCATCGCCCGACAGCTCGCGTGCCTCCACGAGGTCCAGCGCAAAGGCGCGGCGCGTGGCGTCGATGTTGTGCTGGATGTACGGGCTTTCGCGCACCTGCTCGTTCGGCGCCACGGCGAACCGTTGGAGAGCGCCGGCGTAGACTTCCGTGCCGATCGTCACGAGGAGGTACAGGCCGATCGCCGCCAGCACCGGCCAGACACGGGTCGACATCGCGTGCCAGACGGCCAGCCCCGCGCCGATGACGCACACGACGGCCAGGATCGCGCTCGCCGGGATGCGCGCGAACACATCGGCGTAGTTGGCGCCGAAGATCAGGGGAGTGGGTTCGAGCAGGTGCTCCGCCCGGCGCAGCCAGGCGCCCCACGCCAGGAGCAGAAAAAAGGCGGCGCCGAGCAGCGACAGATGCCGGCGCGCGGGCCCGCGCACCACGACGCGCGACGGGAATCCGGTGGTCAGGCTTCCCGTGACGAAGTACAGCGCCAGCGATCCCAGGCCGGCCGCGATGACCAGCGCCTGCGCCATCCCGCGAACGAACTGCCACATCGGCAGCGAGAACACGTAGTAGCCGACCTCGATTCCCAGGATCGGATCGGACTGGCCGAACGGCACCTGATGACGCCACGTGAGCCACGTATCCCAGCGAGCCGCCGCCGCCAGGCCGAAGAGCACGCTGATGACCGTGGCCAGGGCCATCAGCACCCGCCAGATCTGCTCCGGCTCGGGGAAGGGCACCGCCGTCCCGTCGCGGGTCACGAAGGTCAGGCGCCGCTCTCCCATGCTGGCCAGCGCCACGCGAATGTTCACGCCCAACCACGCCACGGACATCACGAACGTGGCCACGAACAGCAGGCTTTGCGCGCCCCAGATCGTCGAGAACACGCTCTGGTAGCCCACTTCGCCGAACCACAGCCAGTCCGTGTAGAGGCGCACGGCCTGGGGCCCGGCCAGCAGCACCAGGCCGACCACCGCGAACCCAATCAGGCGTGACACGCGCATTGACACCTCGCCCCGCCGGAGGCGGGCAACAGACACTGCTTCAAAGCGAGGCGACGGCTCGCCCCCGCCGAAGGCGGGCAAAAGACACTGCGTCGTAGCGAGCGAAGCTCGCTATGACCTGGAGTATCGCGTACTCGCTGCCTCGTGCTCGTCTCGAATCTCGCGGGCCAGCGATGCCGGCGTCACCACCTTCGCCAGCGGTCCCCAGCTCAGGATCCAGCTGCGCAGCGCCCAATCGTGGCAGACGTTCATCGAAAGCTGCAGGTCGCCGCCGGGCCCTTCGACGAGGCGCTGCGACGGATGCCACACGCGCGCGCGCACGTAGGGCGCCACCGAGGGGGCGAATTGGATCTCCACCGGAGCGGTTGGCCCCGTGTGGACGCCGAGCGAGTTCGCGAAGACGGCGCCCTCAGGGTCCGGTCGAGGTGTGAACGTCTGCTTCTCCAGCGACACGGACCTGATGCGCGTGAAGGCGAACGTCCGCGTGTCGCGGTACTCGGGGACGAAGGCCAGCAGATACAACTCTCCCTGGGCGAACGCCAGCCGCTCCGGGTGCACCAGGTAGTCCTTCACCCGCCCGCTGGACACCGAGTGGTAGCGCATGCGGACCACGCGGTGGTGCAGCGCCGCCTCGAGCAGCCGTGCGGCGACTTCACCCTGGCCTTCCGCGGCCGACGGGCGAGGCCCGGCCTTGGCCGTCAGGATCGCCGGCATCTGGTCCAGAAAGGTCCGCATGCGCGGCGTCAGCATCTTCTCGATTCGCGCGAAGGCCATCGACAGGTCCTTGCCGAAGGGCGTGCCCGCAGCCATCTCCAGCACGTGGCGGCCGAGGTACAGCGCGCACAGCTCGCCGAGCGTGAAGCCGGTGTCGAGGCCCTTGAGGACCTGTCCGTCCAGGTGCCAGTGGGTGCGGTTGTGATCGTCGCGCTCGTCGTAGAGCGGGAACCCGGCCTCCTGGAGCGCCGCCAGATCGCGGCGAATCGTCCGGGTCGTGACCTCGAGATCCCGGGCCAGCGCGTCGATGGACACCCCCTGCCGCGCCGCGTCGAGCGCGTGGAGCACCTTCCACTGGCGGATGACCTCCTGGTTCCGTGGCACGGGTCAGTCGCCTTCCTTGGCGGCACGCAGCGCGCGGCGGCGCCGGCGATCGGGTGTTCCTGCCGCACGGGCAGCCGCGCGGTAGATCCGCTCGAGACGACGCTGCTCACGCTCCTCGGGCGTGGGTTGCGGCGTCAGGTCGTCGTAGAGCGCCCGCGCCTGGGCCTTCTTCACGTGCTGCTCGACGAGCAGGCGCACCACGACGTCCTGATGGCGGCCCACGCCACGGTTGATCCGCACGCGGTCGCCCTCACGGACGGCCCGGTGCGGCTTGGCCCGGTCACCATTCACGTCCACGTGGCCGCTTTCGCACTCGCGCTTCGCCTCGGAGCGCGTCTTGAAGAGACACGCGACATCCAGCCAGGCATCCAATCGCATGACGAGATGGCGCTAGATGAGGATTTCGACTTTCCCTTTGGCTTTCAGCCCGTCCACGAAGGCCTGCATCTCGCGCTGCCGGTTGACGTTCTGCAAGTACTCCTCGAGCTTCGGGCGCACTTCTTCGAGTGTGGTCGTGCCCGCCTCTCTCTTCTCCGTCACGCGGATGATGTGATAGCCGAACTGCGTCTCCACCAGTTCGCTCGTGGCGCCCTGAGCAAGCGTGAACGCCGCCTGGTCGAACGGCGGCACCATCTGCCCGCGCGGGAAGAAGCCCAGATCGCCGCCGTTGACGGCGCTCCCGGGATCCTCCGAGTTCGTCCTGGCCAGCGCGCCGAAGTCGCCGCCGGCCTTTACCTGCTTCAGCACACCCTCGGCCTTCCGCCTGACCGCGGCCTTGGCCGCGACGTCGGCGCCCTGCGGCACGCCGATCAGGATGTGGCTGGCGCGCACCTGCTCGGGGCGCTGGAACTGCTGCGGGTTCTTGTCGTAGAAGTCCTTGGCCTGCTCGGGCGTCACCGCGATCTTGCCCGCCAGCTGCTGCTCCAGCATCTTCTGGATCGCGATGTTGCTGCGCGCATCGGCCTTCAGCATGGCCACGGTCTTGTTCTGCTGCTTCAACGCCTGGTTGAACACGTCCTCCGACGGAAACTGCTGGCGCATCTGGGCGATCTGCGTGTCCACGTCGGCGTCGGCCACGGCGATCTTGCGGGCGGCCGCTTCCTGGGCGAGCAGCTTGAAGGCCACGAGCTGATCGAGCACGCCGCGGAAGACCCGATCGCGCTGATCGACAGGAACCGGGCCTTGATTGCGCTGCTCCACGGCTGCGACGGCTTCTTCGAGCTCCGCCTTGGTGACGGTCTCGCCGTTCACGCGCGCCAGGACGTCCGGCAGGGCGGCGGGGACGGGCTTGGCCGACGCGGCCGCGTCGGCCGGGGCCTCGGCCGGCGAAGACGCGGCCGGCTCCGGGGCGCCGGATCGATTGCACGCGCACGCGATCACGAGAACGACGACAAGCAGGACGTGAACCACTCAGGCTCCTTGGAAAGGCGGGCGTCTACGCACCCAGCGTACGATGCCGCGGTGATATACTCAATGTTCTGTTCGTTTTGCTGAAAAGCGACAGCATCGTTTGCCCGCGCTTCGCGCGGCGGGGCCAGGTAGCTCAGTTGGTAGAGCATACGACTGAAAATCGTAGTGTCGGCGGTTCAATTCCGTCCCTGGCCACCATCCTTCGCGCCCTCGCATGCTTCATTCAAGCGCGCTTCGGCTAGGCGAGCCAACCTCCACGTCATCGAGCGCCAGGAAGCCGCCGGACTGTCGCGCCCACAGCGCGGCGTAGATGCCGTCGTGCGCCAGCAGCTCGTCGTGCGAGCCCTGCTCCACGATGGCGCCGCGTTCCAGCACGACCAGCCGGTCCATGCGGCGCACCGTGGACAGCCGATGCGCGATGACGATGCGCGGTGCGGCCTTGCCATCAACGTCCACAGCGCGTCCTGAATCAGCGCCTCGCTTTCGGAGTCGAGCGAGCTCGTGGCCTCGTCGAGAATCAGGATCGGCGCGTCCTTGAGGATCGCGCGGGCGATCGCCACGCGCTGGCGCTGCCCGCCCGACAGCTTCACGCCGCGCTCGCCGACGAGCGTCTGGTAGCCGCGCCGGCAGCGCGTCGATGAACTCGGCCGCGTGCGCCGGCCGGGCCGCGCGCTCGCACCTCGGCGTCGGTGGCCTCCGGCCGGCCGAAGCGGATGTTGTCGGCGATCGTGCGGTGGAACATCGACGGATCCTGCGGCACGTAGCCGATGGCCTGCCGCAGCGCCGCCTGCGGCACGCGGTCGATGGGCTGGCCGCCGATCAGAATCTCGCCCGCGCTGACGTCCAGGAACCGCAGCAGCAGCCGGGTCAGCGTCGTCTTGCCGCCGCCCGACCGGCCGACGAAGCCGACCTTGGTGCCCGACTCGATCGCGCAGCGACAAGCCGCTCGAAGAGCGGCGCCTGCGCCGGCGAGTACCGGAACGTCACGTTCCGCAGCTCGACGCCGAAGTCGCGCGGCGCGAACGCCTGCGGCTCGGTCGGCGTCCACGACGGCCGGCGGATCGAGCAGCAGCTCGGTGAACTGCGCCGCGTCGGTCATGGCGCTCTCGATGTTGCGGTAGATGCGGTTGAACTCCCACATCACCCGCGTGGCCGAGGTGTAGTAGCTGAATGTGATGAACACCGCCTCGCAGGCTGGCGCCGGTCGTCTCGGCTGGTCGCCAGCGCCACGGTCAGCCCCAGCGTGTTCGTGAGGACGTTCATCGGCGCCGTCACCGTGTCGATGCGCAGGTTCTGGTAGTCCCACGACCGCTGCGTCTTCGACCCGTAGTCGCGCACGTTGCGCGCGTGGATCTGCGCCTCGTCGGGCTCGCGGGCAAACGCGCGCACGGCCTCGGCGTTGCCGATCGAGTCGGCAACGTGGCCCGGACAGCACGTTGGACGCGGCCTCGCGCACGTCGACCAGCCGCTGGCGCCGGCGGATCAGCGGGATAGACCAGCGCGAAGGTGGCCGCCAGCATGCCCGACCAGCACGAGGATCAGCAGCGGCGAGTACGACCACAGCACCACGCCGACGAACACCAGCGGGATCAGGTTCGACGACACCGAGAAGCACAGGACGTCGAAGACGTCCTCGAAGCGCCGGGCGTAGCCGAGCGCGCGCTTGGTCAGCGAGCCGGCGAAGTTGTCGTGGAAGAACGCGAGATCCTTCGCCAGCAGCTCGTCCATCGCCTCGATGTAGAGCGCCTGCATGCCGCGGATCTCGGTGCGGATCATCAGGTACAGCGCAAGCCGCCAGACGACCTCGCCGGCCAGCCACAGGCCGGCCATCGCCAGCAGGTAGGGCGCCAGCTCGCGCGCCGCCAGCTGCTCGTCACGCGCGAACGCGCCGAGCAGCCGCGCCACGACGAGCGGCGGGCATAGAAGATCAGCGCGTCCGCGACGCCCGGCAGGATCAGCGCCGGAATGGCAAGGCCCGGCCGCCGCCGCAGCTGGCCGACGTAGCGGCGCACGACCAGCCACAGGGCCGCGTTCAGCCGCCGCGGATCCGATCGGCGTGATCGGGCCGGACCCGGGGGAGCGGCATCGAGGAGCGTCACCAGCTTGTTCGTCAGCGCCGGGCCCAGCTCCTCGATGCTCGGCGATGCGCGTGGCGTTGGAGTAGAACTGCGACACGTCGACGCCGATGCCGATGGCCGCCAGCTGCACCGTCCCGTCGCGCTCGATCGAGTTCACCACATCGCGCAGGTGCAGGTCCAGATACTCGTGGCCGTTGGCCGCCAGCGTCGCCTCGTCCATCGGCGTGCCGTCGGACACGACGACCAGGATCTTCCGCACCTCGCGGCGGCTTCGGAGGCGCCGGTACGCCCACTCCACGGCCTCGCCGTCGATGTTCTCCTTCAGCATCTCGTCGCGCATGAAGAGCCCGAGCGCCACGCGCGCGCGGCGCCACGGCACGTCGGCGGCCTTGACCACCACGTGCTCGAGGGCGTTCAACCGTCCCGGTCCGTCTGGATAGCCGTCGGCCGCCCACTCACGCGCCGGCTCGCCGCCGTCCCAGTCGCGGGTCGTGAAGCCCAGGACCTCGCAGTGCACGCCGCAGCGTTCCAGGACGCGCGCGAAGATCTCTACCGTGAGCGCGGCGATCTGCATCGGCCGGCCGCGCATCGATCCCGAGTGATCGATCAACAGCGACACGACGGTGCTCGGGAACGTCGTCTCGGCCTCCTGCTTGAACGGCCGGGTCGAACCGCCGCTGGCGACAAACGGCGCCAGCCGCGAGCCGTCGAGCAGCCCCTCGTCCAGATCGAAGCGCCACTGACGCGCCTGCCGGGCCATCAGCACGCGCATCAGCCGCTTGGCCAGGCGCGCCACCACGACGCGCATCGCGGCGAGGTCCTTCTCGAGGGCCTTGCGCAGCGCCGCCAGCTCCTCGCGGCTGGCGAGCGCCGCGGCGCTGACCACGCGGTCGTGCGCCGTGGTGTAGGCCTTGTAGACGTCCCTCTCGGTGTCGCCGCCGGCCGCCTGGCCGCCACCTGCTTCCGGCCCCGCGCCCTCGGCCTCGCCGTCGGTCCGCGGGTCGGCCGAGCCCTTCTCGCGCCGCGCACGGCGCTCGACCACGCGCGTCGGCAGCGGCACGCGGTGCGGTCCCGGCGACTGGCTTCTCAGCCTCGGTCAGCGAACCGTCGGCGGCGTGCGCCCAGTCGCGGCCGCGCGCTCGGCAAACGCACGGTGGTCGGCCGCGAGCGCGCTCATGGCGGTCAGCGACGACAGCAGGGCAGGGGAGAGCGCCTGGCGCGTGCGCGCCACGAGCGCGGTTTTCTCGGGCGGCGCAGGCCGCCCGCTGCACAGCTCGAAGCACAGCCAGCGCAGGCCGTCGGCGTCCTTGCCGGGGTACGCCAGCAGGTTGTGAGCCACGCCGCGGAGCCACGCCGCGCCGCGCGCGTCGAGCCGGCCCTGCTCCAGCTGGCTGAAGAGCCGCGCCGCGCCCGCGGGTTTCGGCAGGTGATGCCGGTGCACGGCCGGATCGTGGAACCGGCGGCCCACCGCCGTCCGATCGGCGTAGGCGCGCAACGCCCCGACCGTTGACGCGCCCGCGCGCGAGGCCGACACGTCCACGTCGTCGGCGCCCGCCAGCGTACGCGTGCACGCCGACACGGCCTCGACGGTCCGAGCCGGAAACGGACCGTGGTGCTGGCCACTGTGCGACTGGCCTACTGGCGCAGGCCCGGCGCCGACCGGTCCGCCGCCAGCTCGGCGCCCATCGCTCGCTGGTAGTACTCGGTGACCAGCGCCTGCTCGTCCTCGTCGCAGCGGTTCAGGAAGGTCAGCTTGAACGCCAGGCCCGCGTCGTGGAAGAGCGTCGCGTTCTGGGCCCAGGTGACCACCGTGCGGGGCGACATCACCGTGGACAGATCGCCGTCGGCGAACCCACGCCGGGTCAGGCTGGCCAGCGCCACCATCGCGCCCGCCTGCGCGCGGCCCTCGGGCGTGCGGTACTCGGGGCAGCGCGCCAGCACCACGTCCACTTCCTTGTCGTGCTCCAGGTAGTTCAGCGTGACCACGATGCTCCAGCGATCCATCTGGCCCTGGTTGAGCGGCTGGGTGCCGTGGTACAGCCCCGTGGCGTCGCCGAGGCCGATCGTGTTCGCCGTCGCGAAGAGGCGGAACGAAGGATGCGGATGGATCACGCGGCTCTGATCGAGCAGCGTCAACCGCCCCTCCAGCTCCAGCACGCGCTGGATGACGAACATCACGTCGGCCCGGCCCGCGTCGTACTCGTCGAACACCAGCGCGCACGGGCGCTGGAGTGCCCAGGTCAGCATCCCCGGCTGAAACTCCGTGATCTGCTTGCCGTCCCGTACGGCAATCGTGTCCTTGCCGATCAGATCCATGCGGGTCACGTGGCCGTCGAGGTTCACGCGCACGCACGGCCAGTTGAGCCGCGCCGCCACCTGCTCGATGTGGCTCGACTTGCCGGTGCCGTGCCGGCCCTGCACCAGCACACGGCGGTTGTGGAGGAACCCCGCCAGGAGCGCCAGCGTCGTATCGCGATCGAACACGTAGTCGGGATCGAGCGGCGGTACGTGCTCGTCCTGGGCCGAGAAGGCCGGGACCTGGAGGTCGGTGTCGATCTTGAACAGGTCCCGCGCGGACAGCGACAGGTCCGGCACGACCGGCAGTGCCTCGACCGAGGAGCTGGAGCTGATGGTCATCGGTGTGGGCTCACGTCACGTGAGCCCACGATTATCCCCTGAAGGCGCGTTACGACGCCGCAGCGGCGACCTCGGTCTCGCGAATCAGCCCCAGCTCGCGGCGGACGCGATCCTCGATGGCCTGCCGGACCGCGGGGTTCTCCCGCAGGAACTGCTTCGCGTTCTCGCGTCCCTGGCCGAGGCGCTCGCCGCTGTAGGCGAACCAGGCGCCGCTTTTCTCCACCAGCCGCTTTTCCACGGCCAGATCCAGCAGGTCGCCCTCGCGGGAGATGCCCTCGCCGTACATGATGTCGAACTCGGCCTCGCGGAAGGGCGGGGCCATCTTGTTCTTCACCACCTTCACGCGGGTGCGGCCGCCGGTCACCACGTCGCCGTCCTTGATGGTGGCGATGCGGCGGATGTCGATACGCACCGACGCATAGAACTTCAGCGCGCGCCCGCCGGTGGTGGTCTCCGGGTTGCCGAACATCACGCCGATCTTCTCGCGCAGCTGGTTGATGAAGACGAGCGTGGTGCGCGATTTGGACACGACGCCGGTCAGCTTGCGGAGCGCCTGGGACATCAGGCGGGCCTGCAGGCCCATCTGCGCCTCGCCCATCTCGCCTTCGATTTCGGCCTTGGGCACGAGCGCCGCCACCGAGTCCACCACCACCACGTCCACGCCGCCCGAGCGGATCAGCACCTCGACGATCTCGAGCGCCTGTTCGCCGTTGTCGGGCTGCGACACGAGCAGGTTCTCGAGGTCCACGCCCAGCTTCTGGGCATACTGCGCGTCGAGCGCGTGCTCGGCGTCCACGAAGGCGGCCATGCCGCCGGCTTTTTGGGCCTCCGCAATCACCTGCAACGCCAGCGTGGTCTTGCCCGACGATTCAGGCCCGAAGATCTCCACCACGCGTCCGCGGGGAACCCCCCCGATGCCCAGCGCAAAGTCGATGCTGATCGACCCGGTCGAGATGACCTCGACGGGCAGGATGGCGCCGCGCTGGCCGAGGCGCATGATCGAACCCTTGCCGAACTGCTTCTCAATCTGTACGACGGCGTTGTCGAGGGCCTTGTTTCGTTCCTTCACTTCTTCCAGCGGCATGGCGTCTCCTTGGTGTGAGCCGTGTTTTCACGAGCATGGCTTGGTGGGGTGACAGGGAAGGTCACGGCCGGGACAATCCTAAAAACGGGCCAAGCGAAAGTCAAGCGAAAATATGTGCAGCCAGAAGGCATTCGACCCAGTGAAACAAGCACTTAGCGCTCGTTGGGACTTTCGCCCCTGCGGCCGCCAGGCTGCAACAATTACAGCGCGTCCGGGGCGTGCCGCTGGAAGAAAGCTCGGCCAATCGCGCCGGCGAGGCCGCCGAGGCCGGAGAGTGCGGCACCCGTGACCGTCGTCGTGGCCAGGACGAACGTCGCATCGCGGAGGCTTTCCCAGCTGAGCCCGATCTTCAGCAGCTGCGGCTGGCCCAGGGCAAGGCCCGCCACGTAGGCCACCAGCACAATCACGGTCGTCACGAAGCAGACGATTGAGCCCAGCTTGATCCCGACCCAGGCCGACCGATCGCGCCAGCCGGCGCGCGCCGCGACGGCGAGAAGAACCGGGACCATCACGAGGAGCGGAAAGGCCACCCACAGCGACAGCGATGAGAGCACGGGAAGAAAAGCCAGCAGCGAGGCGAACGGATTCGGCAGCACGTTGCCCACAAGTGAAGACGCGATGAGCGCCAGCGCCGCCACCTGCCCGTCGCTCCAGGACGGAGATGTATCCGGCATCGGGTAGTCAAAGACTCTTAAGCAGCGATTCCCAACCGCGCTGCGGCGCGAAGCAACGGGCGATCCTTGAGAATCACCTCAGCTGCGCCCTTCCGCGTGTCCGTCGCCTGCGACCTGCGCGAGCTGTTTTGTCCGAGCCACCCAAGGCTGCCAGTCGCCGGGCGCTTTCCCGTGCCACGAGAGCCTCGAGGCCGGCCCGAACGACGGCGGTCTTCTGTCGAAGACCGGTCAGTTCCTTTGCTCGTCCGAGCAGCGCGTCGTCGATGTTAAGTGTCGTTCTCATCTGCGTGATGATGCCTTATCGATGCTTACGGCGTCAGCGCTCGACGGCCAGCGCCACGCCGTTGCCGCCGCCCAGACACAAGGCCGCCACGCCACGCCGCACGTTGCGCTGGACCATCGCGTGCAGCAACGTCGTCAGGATACGGGCGCCGCTCGCGCCGATGGGATGTCCGAGCGCCACGGCGCCGCCGTTGACGTTCACGCGCGCCGGATCCAGCTGCAGTTCGCCCAGCACCGCCACCATCTGCGACGCGAACGCTTCGTTGATCTCGAAGAGATCCACCGTGTCGAGCGGCCAGCCCGCTTTCTCCACCACGCGCCGCACGGCGGCCACCGGCGTCATCAGCACGTGCTTGGGATCCAGACCACTCGTCGCCTGGGCGACGATGCGTGCCAGCGGCGTCACACCGAGGCTCGCGGCACGCCGTGCGGAGGCCACGACGAGCGCCGACGCGCCGTCGCTCAGAGCCGGCGCGTTGCCGGCCGTCACAGTGCCCGTGCCATCGGTGACAAAGACCGGCTTCAGCCCTGCCAACGCGTCCGCGGACGTGTCGGCGCGCACGGCTTCGTCGCGGGAGAACGTGGTCGTGGTCCCTTTGGGTCCCGTGATCTCGACGGGTACGATCTCCGCGTCGAAGCGGCCTTCCTCGGCCGCGCGCGCCGCCTTGCGGTGGCTGTCGAGGGCAAAGGCATCCTGCGCGCCGCGGGACACGCCGTATTCCGCGGCCACCACCTCGGCCGCGCGCCCCATGTGCCAATCCTCGAACGCGCACCACAGGCCGTCGTGCACCACGGAGTCCACGGCACGCGCATGTCCCAGGCGGTAGCCGCTGCGCGCGCGGTCCAGCAGATACGGCGCGTTGGTCATCGACTCCATGCCGCCGGCCACGGCCACCTCGATATCGCCCGTGGCCACGCCTTGCGCCGCCAGCATCACCGCCTTCAAACCCGAGCCGCAGACCTTGTTGATGGTCAGCGCCGCCACGGCGTCGGCCAGGCCCGCCCGCAGGGCCGCCTGACGCGCCGGCGCCTGACCCAGGCCGGCCGACACCACGTTACCGAGGATGCACTCCTCGACGGTGCCAGCCTCCAGGCCCGCCCGCTTCACGGCCTCGCGAACCACGAGGGCGCCGAGCTGCGGAGCCGTGAACGGGGACAGCGCCCCCTGGAACCGCCCGGTGGGAACCCGCACCGCGGAGAGGATGACGGCGTCAGTCATGCCTGGTCAGAGGCTCTCCCGCAGCGACACTTTCACGGACCGGACCGTCCCCTCGCCGAGGAAGGCCTCGAGCCGGGAGCGGATGAGGCCCGACGACCGCCGAATTTCGCGTTGCCATTCGGGGCGCGTCACGGCGACCAGCAGCACGCCGTTCTTGAGCGACACGCGACTTGCATGATCGACGGCTGGCCCCACCGCAATCCGCCACGCCAGCGACACCTTCTCGTCCGAAAGGGGAGCCTTTCGCAGTGCCTCGGCCAACCCCGCAGGCACGAGCGTGTGCACGGCGATCATCGGCGAGCACGATAGCACCCGGCGACAATAATGGGTGATGTTGCTGCTGGCCTCGGCATCGCCTCGACGGGCCGACCTGTTGCGCGAGGAAGGCATCGCGTTTCACGTCGAACCGGCCAGCATCGACGAGTCCGTGCTCGAAGGGGAGTCGGCCGAGGCGTATGTCGAGCGGCTGGCGAAGGAGAAAGCCTCAACCGTGTGGGCGCAGCGCCCCGCCGCGTTTGTGCTGGGCGCCGACACGACGGTGGTCGTGGACGACACGATTCTGGGCAAGCCGGCCGACCAGGCGGACGCCGCGCGCATGCTGCGACTGCTGGCCGGCCGGTCGCACCGGGTCCTGACCGGCGTGTGCCTCCTGGGGCCATCCAGCTTTTTGCGCCAGGCCGTCGTCTCAACGGTCGTGACCTTCACACCGCTGAGCCAGGCCGACGTGGCGTGGTACGTCGGCTCCGGCGAGCCGCTCGACAAGGCCGGCGCCTACGCGGTGCAGGGCGGGGCGTCCCGGTTCGTGGAGCGGATAGACGGGTCGTTTTCGAACGTCGTGGGCCTGCCGATGGAGCTCGTCAGCACGTGGTGCAGGGAGGCCGGAATTCAAGTATCCTGAAGGCGCCGCAGCACTTAGGAAATTCCCCGGGGGCCAGCCATATGAGCGCAAAAACAGCCAAAGTCAGTCTCACGGTGGTCGTGCTAGCCACTGCCTTCGGTGTGCTGCTCTACACCTCGCTCGGCGAGAGCATGCAGTACTACAAGTACGCGGACGAGGTCATGGCCAGCCCGGCCGAGTGGCAGGGCAAGAACCTGCAGGTGCATGGCTACGTGATTGGGCCCTCCATCGCCCGCAAGCGCGACACGCTGGAGTACCGCTTCGACATCCAGCGCAACGGCAAGGTGATGCGCGCCTACTACACGGGTAAGGTCCCCGACACGTTCCAGGCCGATTCCGAAGTCGTGCTCACCGGGCGGCTCACCGACGACGGCTTCCATGCCACCGAGATGACGGCCAAGTGCCCGTCGAAGTACGAAGCGGCTCCGGCTACGCCGACCTCCGGGGGCGCCCCCATCCTCCCCCCGCACAGACCGGCGGAGAGTAGATGGCCTCGCTCGGCTACTACCTGCTGCTGGCGGCTTTCGTCGTCGCCGCCTACGCGGCCGGGATGGGCGTGGCCGGCGCCAGGCGCCGCTCGACGGCGCTCGTTGAAAGCGCGGTCGGCGCGTTCTATCTGGTGGCGGCGATCATGGCCGCCGCGTCCGCCGTCATCGTCCACGCGTTCGTGGTCGGCGACTACTCGATCAAATACGTCAACCAGGTCTCGGACTCGGCGCAGCCGCTCTTCTACAAGCTGACCGCGTACTGGGGCGGCCTCGACGGCTCCCTGATGTTCTGGGTGACGCTGCTCTCGGCGTTCGGCACCGTGGCGGTCTACATCAACCGCGAGAAGCACCGCGAGCTGATTCCCTACGTCGTGGCGATCATCTCCGGCGTGGAGATGTTCTTTCTCTACCTGGCGATCGTCCACAACAACCCGTTCGGCACCTTCCTCACCGCAGACCCCGGCGGACGGCCAGGGGTTGAGCCCCTTGCTCCAGAACTTCCTGATGGTGATTCACCCGCCCACGATGTACCTCGGCTTCGTGGGCCTCACCATCCCGTACGCCTTCGGCATGGCGGCGCTCATCACCGGCTACCTGGACGACTCGTGGCTGCGCGCCGTCCGGCGGTGGACGATGATCGCCTGGCTGTTCCTCTCCTTCGGCCTCGGGCTGGGGATGGTGTGGGCTTACGAGGAGCTGGGTTGGGGCGGCTACTGGATGTGGGATCCCGTGGAGAACGCGGGCCTCCTGCCCTGGTTCACGGCCACGGCCTTCCTGCACTCGGTGATGGTGCAGGAGCGGCGCGGCATGTTGCGGGTGTGGAACGTCACGCTCGTCATCATGACGTTCTTCCTGACGATCTTCGGCACGTTCATGACGCGGTCGGGCGTGGTGCAGTCGGTGCACGCCTTCGGTGAGGACCCGGAACTGGCGCGCCTCTTCACGATCTTCATGATCACGATCCTGGTGGGGAGCTTCAGCCTGGTGATCTACCGGCTGCCGCTCCTCAAAGCGCGCAACGAGTTGGATTCGTGGGTGTCGCGCGAAGCGGCGTTCATGGCCAACAACTGGATTCTGCTCTTCTGCGCGTTCTTCGTGCTGTTCGCCACGATGTTCCCGACGCTCAGCGAGGCGGTGACGGGGCAGCGCATCACGGTCGGTCCGCCGTTTTTCAATGCGTGGATGGTGCCCATCGGCTTGATCCTGATGCTGCTGACCGGCACCGGGCCGCTGCTCGCGTGGCGCAAATCCACGCTGGCCAATCTGAAAGATCAGTTCCTGTTCCCGTGCCTCACCGGGCTCGTGGTCGGCGTGGCCATGGTACTCCTCGGGGTGAAGTTCTGGAGCGCGGGGCTGTGCTTTGCGTTGTGCGGCTTCGTGCTGGGCACGGTGGGCCAGGAGTTCTGGCGCGGCGCGCGTGTGCGCCAGACGGCCACCGGCACCGATGTCTTCACGGCGCTCGTGGGGCTGGTGGGGCGCAACAAGCGGCGCTACGGTGGCTACATCGTGCACGTCGGCGTCGTCTTGATGGTGCTGGGGTTCACCGGCGAGGCGTTCAAGCAGGCGGAGCAACTGCTCCTGAAGCCGGGTCAGGTCGTCCAGGCTGGCGACGTGACGGCGCGTCTGGACGCGCTGCGCGTCACCGACGACGGGCAGAAGCAGATGGTGACGGCGCACCTGACCGTCACCAAGGACGGCCAGGAAATCGGCAAGATGTATCCGGCGCGCTGGTACTTCCGGAAGCACGAGGACCAGCCCACCACCGAAGTGGCGATCCGCCGCGGGTTCTCGGAGGACATCTATCTGGTACTGGCGGCGTTCGAGCCCGGCGAGCAATCGGCGACCGTGGAACTGGTGGTCAACCCGCTCGTCAACTGGCTCTGGTTCGGCTTCGGCGTGGTGGGGATCGGCACGCTCATCGCGCTCCTGCCCGAGTCCACGTTTGCCTTCGCGGCCGCAAGCGCGCCTGCGGTGGCCAGGAGCGGTGCCACCGTGGGCCTCATCCTGCTGATGCTGCTGGGGTCGGCACGTGCCGCGATGGCTCAGGTCACCGTGTTCACCGCGCTGGAGAGGGCTGTCCGCGAGGACATCAAGTGCACGTGCAGCTGCCGGCGATCGCTGGCGAAGTGCGGCATGCCCAACTGTCACGGCGAAGCCGAGCAGATGGCCGTGATTCGGAAGTTCATCGCGCAGGGCCAGAACCACCAGCAGGTGCTGGTGTCGTTCGTGAAGGAGCAGGGGCCCGCAGGCGTTGATGGTGCCGCCGAACGAGGGCTTCAACCGCACCGCGCGGATTTTTCCGATCGTCGCCGGCGCGGCGGGGCTCGCGCTTGTGGGCATCACCGCGTTCCGGTGGTCGCGGCGGAAGAGCGACGACGCCGGCGGGCCCCAGGCGCCCATCGACCCCACGCTGGACGCGCGTCTGGACGATGAGCTCCGCGACCTCGACTAGTGACGACTCGCCACGGGGAACCGCTGACGCCGTCCCCGCGTGGCAGCTCTTCGCGCTTGCCGCGTTGGTAGGCGCCACGTTCGTCGTCTTCATGTCGCGAGGCCAGTCGCCCGCGGCCATCATCCTCCTGAGCGCCACGATCTTTGCCGCGGCCGCGGTGGGCATTGCGGCACTGCGTACGCTGACGCCGTTTGTCGGCGAGTCGGTGTCCGTGCCCGGCCCGCTCGGGCGCGTCCTCGGGGGGCGCACGCGCGCAGGGCTGGAGCGCGAGAAGGCGCTGACCCTGCGATCGATCAAGGAGCTCGAGTTCGACCGCTCCATGGGCAAGGTGTCGGAGGCGGACTTCGCCGAAATGGCGGCGCGTCTGCGCGCCAAGGCGGCGGGACTCATCGTGCGGCTCGACGCGGGCACGTCATACCGCGAGCAGATCGACCGCGAGCTCGAGCGGCGGCGGGTCACCGCCGCACCACCCGCGGCCGCGACCGGCCTGTGCAAGGGATGCGGCACCGCCAACGACGCCGACGCGCGCTTCTGCAAGCAGTGCGGCCTCGGCCTGCCCCGCGCGTGAAACCCGTTCTGCTGCTCACCGCGCTGCTGACGGCGGCACCGGCTCTGGCCCAGGTGCAGATGCCGGATCCCTCGCTGATTCACGGGCGCGCCCTGCCCGCGCCCGAGTTGCCCACAGGCACCGTCACGGTTCGAGTGGTGCGCGAGTCCATCGGCAACGACGCGCCCGGCGAAACCGTCCGGGTGTCGATTGACGGCAAGACGGTCACCGCCACCACCGACGCGATGGGAAGGGCCGAGTTCACCAGCCTGCCGGTAGGGCAGGAAGGCCGCGCCACGGCCACCGTGGACGGCGAGGCGATGGAATCGCAGCCGTTCAGCGTGCCGGCGAGCGGGGGCGTGCGCGTGATCCTGGTGGCAGGGATCGCCAAAGCCGCGGAGCGGCGGGCTCAGGAAGCCGCGAAGGCCGCCGCCGCGCCCCCCACGAAAGGCGCCGTTGTCTTTGGGGGCAACAGCCGCGTGCTGATGCAGTTCGACAACGACTCGCTGCAGGTCTACTACGTCCTCGACATCGTGAACAACGCGCGCGCGCGGGTGGATGTCGGCGCCCCGCTCATCGTGGACCTGCCGCCCGGCGCCACCGGGGTCACGGCCCTGGAGGGTTCGTCGAAGGCGGGGACTGTCAGCGGCACGCGTCTCACCATCACCGGGCCGTTCGATGCCGGCACCACGCCGGTGCAGGTCGCGTTCCGTCAGGCCTACGGCAGCAGCACCTGGACGCTCGAGCAGCGGTGGCCTGCCGCCTTCGAGCAGGTCACGGTCGGCGTGGAGAAGGTGGCTGGGCTCACGATGGCGTCGCCGCAGCTCCCGACCACCAGCGACGTGACGGCGGACGGCGGAACGGTGTTCGTGCTGGGCCGGGGGCCCGCGCTCGCGGCGGGACAGCCGCTCACGGTCACGCTGAGCAACCTGCCGTTCGAGTCGCGCACGCCGCGATACGTGGCGCTGGGGTTGGCCGCCGGGCTCCTGGCGCTCGGCGCGTGGATGGGATTCGCCGGGGGCTCGCGCGTCGTGTCGCGCCAGACGTTGACGAACCGGCGTGAGGCGCTGCTCCAGGAACTCGATCAACTCGACGCCAAGCGGCGCGACGGCTCGATCTCGGCCGAGCGGCACGCCACGCGGCGGCAGCGGCTGCTCCAGGAACTGGAGCAGGTGTACGGCGAGCTGGACCAGGCCCCGGCGGGCCCTCAGGGAGGTGGCGAGGGCGTCGCCGCGTGACGTCCCTGGATTTCGACGCGGTCACGGTTCGCGAGGTCGGCCGCGCGTTCGGCCGGCGTCGCGCGCTGCACAAGGTCTCTTTTTCGGCAACCCGCGGCGAGATCGTGGGCGTGCTGGGTCCCAACGGCGCCGGGAAGTCCACGCTGCTGGGCGTCCTGTCCACGCTGCTCCGCCCGACCTCGGGCACGGTAGCCTACGGCGCCGCGACCGCACTCGACGCCGCAGCCGGCGCCGTAGCCGACTTCGCGCAGCTGCGGGCGCGCATCGGCGTGCTGGGGCACGATCTCTTCCTTTACCCTGAATTGACCGCGCGCGAGAACCTCCTGTTCTTCGCGGGGCTGTACGGTGTCCCCGACGCCCCGGCGAGGGTTGCCGACGCGCTGCGGACGGCCGGCCTCGAGGCGCGCGCCGACGAACCAACGTCGGCCTATTCGCGGGGCATGCGTCAGCGCGCCGGGCTCGAGCGCGCCCTGATTCATTCGCCGCGCCTCGTCCTGCTCGACGAGCCATTCACGGGTCTCGACGACGCGTCGGCGTCGGCGCTCGTGGAGCGGCTGCGGGCGCTCAAATCCGAAGGCCGCATCGTCATCCTGGCCACGCACGATCTGGACCTGGCCGATGGGCTGCTGGATCAGGCCCTCTTCCTGCGCGAGGGGCGCATGGTCCACGCGGTGGCCAGGCCCGAGCACCTGCGCGCCACCTACCAGGGAGTCGTCGGCCGATGACGTCTCGCGCGGCTTCGCCTCGATCCGCCGAGTATGTCGGATGGCTCCGCCACGCGAGAGCAGTGTTTGATTGCCCGCCCTCCGGGCGGGCGTAGGCGTCTTGACCGAAGCCCACGTGACTGAACATCCCGCATTCGAGACGGTCAAGACGCCTAGCCTGGCGGCGGCGGTCTGGCAGATCGTCCGCAAGGACTGGACGGTCGAGGCGCGCAGCCGGGAGATCGTCTACACGACGCTCTTCTTCGCGGTCTCGTGCCTGCTGGTGTTCGCGTTTGCGATCGTGCGCGACGGGCGGGCGCCCGAAGGGGCGGGGGAGGGGATCCTCTGGGCCACCCTGACGTTCGCCGGCACGCTGGCGCTGGGACGGACCTTCGAGCGCGAGCGGCAGGCCGAGACGCTGCGCGCGCTGCTGCTGGCGCCGGTCCCGCGCGCAGCCGTCTACCTCGGCAAGCTGGCCGGCATCGTGAGCCTGCTGCTGGCCGTCGAGCTGATCCTGACGCCGCTCGTCACGCTGCTGTTCGCGGCGCCGCTCCTCACACGGCCGTTCTGGCTGCTCGCAATCCTGGTGACCGGCACGCTCGGGTTCGCAGCGGTGGGGACGCTTTTTGCCGCCATGCTGGTGCGAGCCCGCAGCCGCGACGTGCTGCTGCCCGTGCTGCTCTATCCGGTGGTGGTCCCGGTGCTCATCGCCGGCGTTCGCGGCACGTCGGCGCTCATCGCCCCGGAGTTCGACGTCGCCATCGCACGATTCTGGCTGGCGCTGCTCATCGCGTTCGACGCGGTGTTCGTGACGCTGGCGCTCTGGACCTTCGAGCTGGTGATGGCGGAGTAGGCGGGGCCGCCGCCTTTCAAGTACAGTTTGCTCGTATGCCGAAGTGGTTCACACCGGTGGCGCTCGCGTGCGGCGCGATGTTTGCGGCGTCGCCCCTCATCATCGCCAACGCGCCCTACGAATCCACCATGGGCATGGTGCAGAAGATCTTCTACTACCACATGCCGTCGGCGTGGATGTTCCTGCTCGGCGCGATGGTCTGCGGCATCGCCAGCGGCCGTTATCTCGCCACCGGAGACGAGAAGCACGACCGTACGGCACTGGCGGCCGCGGAGCTGACCGTCCTCTTCGGCCTCCTGACGCTCGTGACCGGGCCGCTCTGGGCGCGCCGCGCGTGGGGCACGTTCTGGATCTGGGACGCCCGTATCACGTCGAGCCTGGTCGGATGGCTGGTGTCGTGCGCCTACCTCATCCTGCGTAGGTACGGCGGACCCGGCTCGGAGCGGCTGGCGGCCGCGCTGGCGCTTTTCGGCATGGCCAACGTGCCGTTCATCTACATCTCGGTGAACTACTGGCGCACGATCCATCCGGCCACCACCGTCGTGCCGACGCTTCCTGTTTCGATGGGCTTCCCGTTGATGTTCTGCGTGACGGCCTTCCTGCTCCTCTTCATCCTGCTGATGACCATGCGCAAGCAGCTCGAGGAGGGCCGGCAGCGGCTCGACGCGCTGCATCTCGCGCTCGACGAGTAGACGACCCATGACCACAGTCCGCCATATCGCCTTCTCCCTGTTCCTCATCGGCACCGCAGCGCTGGCCCTTTCCCAGGAGACACTGGGCCAGCAGCCGCAGCGCCAGGATGAGTTCGTGCCAGTGTCCGAGCTGCCGGCAACCGAGCAGCTGCCGGCGGCCCCGCTCCTCGTTGGCGCCTACGTGGTCGTGCTGGTGGCGCTGTTCGTATATGTGCTGTCGATCGCCAGGCGCGTGGGGGCCGTGCAGCAGGAAGTTCGACGGCTCGAAGGCGAGCTGAAGGCGCGCTCGCGATCCTGATGCCGACAGCCGCGCACTTCCTCTACATCCCGGGCGTGCTGCTCCTGGGGATCGTGATCGGCTGGATACTGGGGTCTCGAGCTGCCGCGGATGCTTACGCCTCGCAGATGAAAAAAGCCGCAGCGAAAGCCGCTCGTGAAGCGGAGCGGAAGTCCTAACGGGCCCCAGTCAAATCACAAAGCTGGCCGGAGCTGCAGTTCCGTGTCCCCTTTGTGAATTGGCATTGTGCATTGCGAATTCCTCAACGACCGACGCCGAGGCGTGTAGCGAGCGAGGGCGGCAGGCCTGCGGCCAAGATCTTCGACTGCGCGGTCTGGATGTCGTAGGGCACGCGCGCCAGCGTCACCGTGCGGTTACCGGTATCCAGTACGCCGTAGCCGGCCCGGGGATCGCCGTCGCGTGGCTGGCCCACGGCGCCGCAGTTGACCATCGCGCGCGCCAGCAACGAGAACTCATACACCGAGGGTTCGGGGCCGGGGATGCGCGCCTGAATCCCAGGACCGCTCAGTTCGAAGACGCAGGCAACGTGAGTGTGCCCGAAGAGACAGAGCGGCCGCGTCACGCCCGCAGACGCGCGCTGGGCGTCCATCTCGTCGAAGACATAGAAATCCTCGTCGAGCGGCGCGCCGTGGCAGATCTCCACATGGTCCTCCACGGTCGTCGGTCCCTGCGGGAGCGCGGCCAGCCACGCGTGGTTGTCGGGCGTCAGGACGCGCGTCGTCCACGTGATCGCGTGCCGCGCCACCGGGTTGAACGTGTCGGTCGGCGCCAGCCCCGTCGCCACCTTGTCGTGATTCCCGCGCACCATGGCCGCGATCGGCAGTGCCCGCACGCGTTCCACGACGGCATTGGGATCGGCGCCGTACCCGACCACGTCGCCCAGCATCAGCACATGCGTCCAGGAGCGATCGGCCTCGAGGACGGCCTCCAGGGCCTCGAGATTGGCGTGGACGTCGCTGAGAATCAGGTACCGCATCAGTAACCGATCCACTCCAGCAGGCGGTCCACGACCTCGGGCACCGGCTTGGCCCCGTCGATGCGCACGTGCGCCATCGCGTAGGTCAGCTGGCGCATCAGGAACAGCTGCTCCATGCGGGCCCGGTCCGCGGCCAGTGGCCGCCGTCCGTCGGTCGGCACGCGCCGCAGCACCTGCGCCAGCGGGATGTCGAGCCAGGCCGTGGCGCCGTCGGCCAGCATCAGCGCGCGGTTGTCGGCCTCCGCGAACGTCCCCCCGCCGGTCGCCACGACCACATTGCGCTCGGGCAACAGCTCGATCAGCACCTGCCGCTCGAGCTGCCGGAAGTAGGGTTCGCCGTGCTGCGCGAAGATCGCGGCCACTGATTTCCGCTCACGGGTTTCGATTCGCTCGTCGATGTCTTCCACCCGCCAGCCCAACCGCCGGCCGAGCGCCCGCGCGACGGTGCTCTTGCCGGCCCCCATGAAGCCCACCAGATAGACCTTGTCGCGAGTCACGCACGCAACGAATCGAGCACGCCGAAGAACTCGGGGTAGGAGACGGCCGCGGCCGCGGCGTCGTGGATCACCGTCGGGCCCTCCGCGCCCAGTGCCGCGATGGCAAAGGCCATCGCGAGCCGGTGGTCGTGCCTGGCATCCACCTCGCCGCCGGTCAGCCGCCGGTCCCCGTGCACGTGAAACCCGTCCTCGAACTCGTCGATGCGCCCCCCCATCGCGCGGATGCCTTCGGCCAGCGAGGCAATGCGGTCGCTTTCTTTGACGCGCAGCTCGTGCGCGCCCGTGACGCGGAGCCCGCCGCCGTGCGTCGCCAGCGCGGCAAGGACCGGCAGCTCGTCGATGACACCGGGAACCTCGGCCGGGGCCACCTCGGCGTGGCCCACACCGCCGTACGTGACCGTGATCGTGCCCGCGGGCTCGCCGTGCTGGGCCGTTGTCAGCGGTTCCACTTCGATTCGGCCCCCCAGCCGTCGCACGACGTCAATCACCCCGCTGCGGGTGGGATTCAGCCCCACATTCGTAATAACGATCTCGGACCCCGAAAGCGACGCCCCGGCTGCTAGCCAAAACGCGCCTGCCGACAGGTCGCCCGGAACCGACAGATCCCTGCCGTTGAGCCGCTGGCCGCCTGTCAGCGCCACGGTACCGCCCCCTACACGCTCGACTTGCACACCGAACTCAGCCAGCGCGCGCTCCGTATGGTCCCGTGTGGGCAGGGATTCGGTGACCGAGGTTCGTCCAGGAGCATGGAGGCCCGCGAGCAGCACGGCGCTCTTGACCTGGGCGCTCGGGACTTCCGTGTGGAAGTCCACGGGCGACAGCTGGGCGGTCCCGCGGACCGTCAGCGGCGGGCGGCCGTCGCGCGAGTCGATTCGTGCGCCCATGCGCTCCAGCGGCACGATCACGCGACGCATGGGGCGCGCCTGCAGTGACGCGTCGCCCACGAGGGTCGCCGCAAACGGATGCGCCGCTAGGACGCCCGCCAGCATGCGCATGGTGCTGCCCGAATTGCCGGCATCGAGATCGGCGCCGGGTGCCCGCAGGCCTCCGAGACCGCGCCCCTGGATCCGTAAGTTGCGCCCCGTGGCGTCGCGCGGCAATTCCTCGATCTCCACGCCCAGCTGGCGCAGGCACGACAACGTGGACGCGCAGTCCCCGCCCGTCGAGTAGCCCGTGATGGTTGAATGCCCGTCGGCCAGTGCGGCCAGCAGTGCATACCGGTGGGACACGGACTTGTCGCCCGGGGGACGCACGCGGCCGCGCATCGCGGTGGCGGGATGTACCACCACGCTTTGCGCTGGAGGCATCGTCGAACTATAACAGGTGGGGTTGCGCGGGCGCACACCGCCGTCATCGAGGCGATGTGGGGCTAACAACAGGAGAGAGGAGGGGGTCATGCGACGCGTGCTCGTGGGGATTCTGTTCTCGGCCGTGTGGTCCGCATCGTCCACGTCCGTGCTGGCGCAGCGCGAGTTCCAGTTCTTCGCCCAGTTCAGCGACGCGTCGGGCAAGCCCGTCACCACGCTGACCGACGCCGACATTCAGGTCCAGGAGGACGGCGCGACCGGCAAGCTGCTGAAGCTCGAGCCGATCGACTGGCCGGTGCGGGTGGCCATCCTGCTGGACAACGGCACCGGGTCGGCCGAACGGATCGTCAACGTGCGCACGGGCGCCAAGGCGCTCATCGAAGCGCTGCCCGAGGGAGTGGAGGCCTCGCTGCAGACCCTCGCGCCGCAGCCGCGGTGGGTGGTGCGGCCCACCACCGACAAGAAAGCACTGCTCGCCGGAGTCGACCTGTACACCCCGGACTCGTCCACGAGCCGCTTCGTGGACGGATTGATCGAGACCGTCGCCCGCTTCGACAAGGAGAAGGGCAACAACTTCCCGGTGGTCGTCATTCTGGGCTCGTTGACTGCCGACGGCAGCAATATTCGCGACCGCGACGTGAAGCAGCTCTTCGAGCGCCTGACCAGCAGGGCCATCACCGTCCACGCGATCCTGGCCGGCGCGAGCGCCGTGGCGACGGGGGTGGGTGCGGCGAATGCCTCGCAAATCGCCATCGCGGCCACGAAGCAGACCGGCGGACGCTACGAGTCCATCGCGGCCGCTACACGTCTGGCGACGCTCCTGCCGGAGATCGGCGCCCAGATCGCCAGAAGCCATGCCAAGCAGAGCGCGCAATACCGCGTAACCTTCGAGCGGCCCGCCGGCAAGACCGGATCCGTGGGCGCCATCGGGCTGGCGGCCCGCGGCGGGCTCACCGTGAACCTCACGCTCGACGGACGCATGCCGTGAGCGGACTGTCGGTGGCAGTTCGGAGTTCGTAGTTCGTGGTTCGTGGTTGGTAGTTTTGGTTCGTCCTGAGCACCTGCGACTAACGACCCACGACTAACGACTAACGACCCGCGACCAACGACCGTATAATTATTGGGCCCCCCGTGCACAGCGCGCACACCATCCGGCTCGAGTTCGCCAGTGTCTTTGAGATGGTGGACGTGGTCCAGGTCGTGAGCGACCACGTGGGGCGCATGGTGGGGCTGGACGACGACGGGCTGCACTGGCTCGGTGTCGCCGTCCGCGAGTCCGTCATCAACGCCATCAAACACGGCAACTCCAACGACGCGCGCAAGCACGTGCACGTGGAGGTGGCGCCGCTCGAGGCGGAATTCCCCCACGGCGTCTGGATTCGCGTGCGCGACGAAGGACCCGGCTTCGATCCCTCCTGTCTGCCGGATCCGCTCGCGCCGGAGAACCTGCTGAAGACCAGCGGGCGCGGCATCTTCCTGATCCGCAGCTTCATGGACGAAATGCACGTACGGCGGGCCGCCGAGGGCGGCATGGAAGTGGTGATGGTGAAGCGCGCGCCAGCCACCGTGGCCTGACCCCGACGCGCGTGCCCGCCCCCGATCCCCTCTACCTCGCCACCGCCACGGAGATCGTCCTCAAGGCGGGCGCAATCCAGCTCGCGCGCCGCGAGTCCGGATTTCGCATCGACAAGAAGAGCACGATCGATCTCGTGACCGAGGTGGATCTCGAGTGCGAGCGCATGTGCCGGGCCGTTGTCGCCGAGCGGTTTGCCGATCACGAAGTGCTGGGCGAAGAGCTGAGCCCGGACACGCAGGCCGCATCGGTGTCGCCCTATCGCTGGGTGTTCGACCCGCTGGACGGCACCACCAACTACGCGCACGGGCTGCCGATCTTCTGCTCGTCCCTGGCGCTCGAAGTCGGGGGGCGCGCCGAGGTGGCCGCCATCTTCGATCCGACGCGGAACGAGCTGTTCACCGCCGAACGCGGCGTGGGCGCGTTCCTGAATGGCACGCCGCTGGCGACCTCCAGCGCCGCGGCGCTGATCGATTCGCTGCTGGTGACAGGCTTCCCCTACGACGTGCACAAGCAGTCGGGCGACCTCGTGCAGCTCTTTGGCGCGTTTCTGTCGAAGGCCCGAGCCGTGCGGCGGCTGGGTTCGGCCGCGCTCGACCTGTGCTACGTGGCCGCGGGCCGGTTCGACGGCTTCTGGGAGCAGCACCTCAAGCCATGGGACGTCGCCGCCGGTGCGCTGATCGTCACCGAGGCTGGCGGCACCATCACGGGGATGGACGGTACGCCCTTCGATCCCAACGCCGCGCATCTCATTGCCTCGAATGGCCCGCTCCACGACGAGCTGCTGAATGGTAATCCGGCAGTTCCGCGCAACCCGTTCCTGAAAGGGGACACGGGCCCGAATCCACGGGCTTTCGCGTGTTCGAGCCCGTGGCAGGCCGCCCTTGCCACTGGCATCACATCTGCAGTCCCCCAGGCAGATGCCTAACTCGACAGCCTGTGCTTGCGTGGAGACACCCATGTCCAATCGATTCTGGCGCACGGCGGCGATTGCGTGCGCGGCCGTCTGCCTGTCCGTTCCCGCGTCGGCCCAGCAGACCGTGAACTTCACGCTCGGGTACTTCGCGCCCCTGGGCTACGACTCACGGGTCCGGGGCGACGCGCTCGTCGCCAACCGCGACTTCCTGGTCTTCGAGATCAGCGACTTCGGCGGGGCGGCCGTGGGCGGTGAATGGCTCGTGCCGATCGGCCGCTTCATCGAAGGTGGCGTCGGCCTTCATTACACCCAGAAGACGGTTCCCAGCTTCTACGCCGACTTCGAGGATCCCGACGGGACGGAAATCGACCAGGAGACGCGTCTGCGCCGCCTGCCCATCGACTTCACCGTGCGCGTGCTGCCGTTCGGACAGGACGCCCCGGTGCAGCCGTACTTTGGTGGGGGACTGACGGCCCTCAAGTGGAACTACAGCGAGTTCGGGGAGTTCATCAACTTCGACGCGGGCCGCCGGATCTTCGAGGGTGAGTTCACTGCCGACGGCACGGAGGTCGGTGCCGTGCTGCTCGGTGGCATCCGGTTCTCTGGTCGCAGTGCGAGCGCCGGCTTCGAGGTGCGTTACCACAAGGCCGATACGTCGCTTTCGAACGACTTCACCGGCTCTCGGTTGGATCTGGGCGGCTGGACGTATCAGGCCACGGCGGGGATTCGATTTTGAAAGGCGAAAGGCCCAAGGCTAAAGGCTAAAATGCTCCAAGGGCGTCCAACAGCGCCCTTGGAGGTGCCGTATGGACGGCCGGTTCGGCAGCATCGACATCGCGGTTCTGGTGGCAATCATGGTCATCATCCTGATGGCCCGGTACGGCGGGTGGCGCGGCTGGCGGCCTCCCGGCGGGCCCTTCGCGCGATGATTCCCTTCAACCACGTCGTCACCAGCGAAGAGGAGCTGCGGCAGCTTGTCGGCACGCCCGCCTCTCGCTCGGTACTCAAAGAGCGCAAGGAACTCGACCACCACGACCGCGCGTTCATCGCGTTGTCGCCCTTCATCCTGCTGGCCACGGCCGGCAGCGGCGGCCGCTGCGACGTGTCGCCCAAGGGCGACGCGCCGGGCTTCGTCAAAGTGCTCGACTCGCACCGGCTCGTTATCCCCGACCGTCCAGGCAACAAGCGGCTCGACGGCATGGCGAATCTGCTGACCAACCCCCATGTCGGCTTGATCTTCCTGATCCCCGGCCGCCAGGAAACGCTGCGCGTGAACGGCCGGGCCTGGGTGACGCGCGATCCGGCAGTGCTCGAGCCGTGCACGGTCCAGGGCAAGACGCCGCTCCTCGCGATCGGCGTCGAGGTGGAGCAGTGCTTCGTGCACTGTCCCAAGGCCTTCCTGCGCTCCGGCTTCTGGACGCACGAGGAGTGGCCGGCGGCCGATGCGCTGCCGTCGATGGCGTGCGTCCTCTTCGAACAGATCAAGCCAGAGGGCGTCACGGTGCAGGAGTACGAGCGCGACATCGCCGAGGGGCAGAAGCGGCTCTACTGAGGCTCCGAAACCGTCATGGTGCCAGGGCTACGGTACGTCGCCGGGTATTTGAGCCTCGACGCGCACGATGCACTGCTGGCCGCCGTTGACGGGCAGCCCTGGCAGGAGCCGTCGTACATCGGCCGGCGCGTGCAGGTCTATGGCTACAATTACACCCACACGCGCGGCGGCATCCATCGCATCGGCGATCTGCCGTCGTGGGCCAGCCACCTGACCGCCTCGCTCGTGCGCGACGGCCTGATGCCAGCGGCGCCGGAGCAGTTGATCGTCAACGAGTATCCCGCGGGGACCGGCATTCCGGCGCACGTGGACCACGTCGCCTTCGACGACACCATCGTCTCGATCAGTCTCGGATCCACGTGCGTGATGGACTTCGTGCGTGGGCCGGCTGGGACCATCCGAGGCCGTGTTCCTGGAACCCGGCAGCGCGCTGGTGCTCGCCGGGGAGGCTCGCCAGATGTGGATGCACGCGATCCCCGCGCGTGCGACCGACGTGTGGCAAGGGCTCGAGCGGCCGCGCGGCCGCCGCGTGTCGCTGACGTTCCGCACGATGTTGCCGGATCGAGTCGTCGACTGAACGGGCTACCATAGCGGGATTCGTGCGCGCCTTTCTCGCCTGGCTCTATGGGGCGGCGCTGGCGCTCGGCGGACCCGGACTGTTCGCCGTCGCGGCGCTGGATTCCTCCTTCATCTCGCTTCCGCAGATCAACGACCTGCTGGTCGTGCTGATGGTCACGCAGAACAAGGCGCTGATGCTGTACTACGCGGCGATGGCGACGATGGGGTCGGTGACGGGCTGCTACGTGATCTATTACCTGGCCGGCAAGGGCGGCGAGGCCTTTCTGAAGAAACGGACCAAGGCCGGCGGGCTCGAGCGCACGCTGGCGCTCTATCGCCGCCACGGCCTGCTGGCGCTGATGGTTCCGGCGCTGCTGCCGCCGCCGGCGCCTTTCAAGCTGTTCGTGCTCGGGGCCGGTCTGGCGGGGGTCCGGCCGGTGCCGTTCGTCACGGCCATCGCCGTCGCACGCGGTGCGCGCTACCTGGCGCTCGGCGTGCTGGCCATCTATTTCGGCGACGCGGCCCTGGAGCTGATGCGGACTCGCGGCCGGGAGGTGGCGCTCTGGGTGGTGGCGGTCATTCTGCTTGGCGCGCTGCTCTGGTGGTGGCGCGGGCGCGTGCGGAGCGTGCGTGCGGCCTGACGGCCAGGTCGACGTGAGCGTCGTCGTGCCGCTGCGCGACGAGGAAGCGAACGTCGATCCCTTGCTGGAGGAGCTGCTGCCGGTGCTGGCGCGGATGCCGGCGAGCGTCGAGGTGATCCTGGTGGACGACGGCAGCACCGATGCCACGTTCGCGCGCCTGGCGGCGTGGCACCGGCGAGAGCCCCGCCTGCACGTCCTGCGCTTCAGCCGTAACTTCGGGCAGATCGGCGGCCTTCACGGCCGGCTTCGCGGTGGCACGTGGCCGGGTGATCGTGACCTCCGACGGCGATCTCCAGAACGACCCCGGCCGATATCCCGCGCCTGGTGGCGCTGGCCGAGACCGCCGACGTGGTGTGCGGATGGCGACGGCGCCGGCAGGACGCATGGTTGACGCGGCACCTGCCGTCGGTCGCCGCGAACTGGCTGATCGGGCAGGTCAGCGGCGTGGCCCTGCACGACAACGGGTGCTCGCTGAAGGTGTTCCGCGCCGAAGCCGTCCGGCCCCTGCAAGCTCGAACCCGGCATGCACCGGTACCTGCCCGCGATTGCGAGCCAGCTTGGTGGCCGGGTTGTAGAAGTAGAGGTGCATCATCGGCCGCGGAGGTTCGGCCGATCCAAGTACGGCCTGTCGCGGACGTTCCGGGTCGTCGGCGATTTGCTGCGCCTACGGACGCTCATGCGGCGTGCTCTCAACCGTCCGCCATCGGCTCCGCCACTCTACGAGGTCGCCGAAGTCCTGGTCCCGGGCCAGGCCTGAAGCCCGGAGCCTGGAGCCCGGAGCCCGCCAGCAGCTACACTGACATTCCTATGTCCTATCGCACGCCGCTCGAGACCCGCATCTCCAAGAAGACCACCAAGGCGATCGTCGATTTCAAGCTCATTGAGGACGGCGACCGCGTGATGGTGGGGCTGTCGGGCGGCAAGGACAGCTGGGCGCTGATGCAGACGCTCGACAACCTCCGGCGGCGCGCCCCGATCAAGTTCTCGCTCGTCGCCGTGAACGTGGACTCGGGCTACAAGGACTACAAGCACGACGTCATCGCCAAGACCTGCGCAGAGCGCGGGTGGGAATACCGCATCGAGCACACGTCGATCGGCGAGGTGATGGAGGACATCCTGGAGGCCGATGCCACCCCGTGCTCGCTGTGCGCGAGGCTGCGGCGCGGCGTCCTGTACCGCATCGCCGCCGAGATCGGCGCCACCAAGATCGCCCTGGGCCATCACCTCGACGACTTCATCGAGACCCTGCTCCTGAACCTGTTCTTTGCCGGGGCGCTCAAGGCGATGCCGGCCCGGCTGGTGTCCGACAACGGCGCGCACGTGGTGATTCGTCCCCTGGTGTATGTAGGCGAGGACGAGGCCAGGCTCTACGCGAAGGAGTCGGCGCTGCCGATCATCGGCTGCTGCTGTCCCGCCTGCGGCGACCTGAGCCTGCAGCGCCAGCGGGTGAAGCGCCTCATCATGGATCTCGAGGTCGAGCACCCGGGGCTGAAGCAGTCGATGCTCAAGGCCATGACCAACGTGATGCCGCGGCACCTGCTGGACCTGCGGCTCAATCCCAGCGGCGAGCTGCGCGACAGCGTGGCCGCGCGCCTGCCGACGAAGGCACCAGCCGCTCATCCAAATCCAGCACTGACCAGCCGCGCCCGATGCGCGCGGTCGTCCAGCGAGTCAGCTCGGCGCGCGTCCGCGTCGGCGATCGCGTCGCCGGCGAGATCGGCCGCGGGCTGCTGGTGCTCGTCGGCGTGGCGCGCGACGACACGGCCGCCGACGTGCACGTACGTCGCCGCGCAAGGTGCTCGAGCTCCGCGTCTTCGAGGGCGAGGACGGCAAGCCGATGGATCGATCGGTGGTCGAGATCGCCGGCGGCGTCCTGGTCGTCTCGCAGTTCACGCTCTACGGCGACGTGCGCCGCGGCCGGCGTCCGTCGTTCGATCACGGCGGCGCCGCCCGAGCGAGGCACGCGCGCTCTACGAAGACTTCGTGAGAGAATTGCGCGCCGCGCACACCCCCGTCGCGACCGGCGAATTTCAAGCCATGATGCAGGTGGAACTCGTCAATGACGGACCAGTCACGATGCTCATCGACAGCAAGAAACAGTTTTGAGTGGTCGCGGCACGTCGCCCGCGCGCTGCCGGGTTGCCTGGCGCTGCTTGGCTGTTCGCGACCACGGCCGCCGCTCAGCAACGACCGCTGGCCACCGAGGATCCGGAACCGATTGGCGCCGGCCGCGTGCTCGTCGAGGGCGGCCTCGACTACGCGCGAAGCGTGGAGTACCCGGCGTCGGGCCTCGAGGGCAACCTGCTTCGCGTGCCGCTGGTCGGTGTGAGCTTCGGGATCAGCTCGATCGCCGAGCTGCAGATCGACGGCGGCCTCTACAACCGCCTGTCGATCACGTCTCGCGCGGCGGCACCGCTGTCCAGCATGGTCACGGCCACGGGTTCCAGCGACGTCGAGCGTCGAAGACTTCGTGGTCGGCACCAAGATCCGCATGGTCTCGGAGGCGCCGGGGCGCCCCTCGTTCGGCGTGCGGTTCGCCACCAAGCTGCCCAACGCGTCGAACGAGAGCGGCCTGGGCCTGGACACGACGGACTTCTACGCGTCGATGCTCGTCGGCGAAGACCGTCCGGTCGCTCCGCATCGTCGGCAACGGCGGCGTCGCCATCCTGGGCTGACCCCACCCGGGGCGATCGACAGAACGACGTGCTGACCTATGGCATGTCGTTGGCCCGGGCCCTGACCAATGCGGCGGAGATCGTGGGCGAGGTGAACGGCCGCTTCGACACGCGCGACGGCGATCCGCCGCCCGGAACCGAGAGTCGCGGAGCCTGTTCCGCGTCGGCGCACGCTACACCGTCGGCGGCTGGCGCGGCGACGCGGCGATGTTCTTCGGCCTCACGGCGCACGACCCGCAGTGTCGGGCTTCGCGCGCCGGATTCACCTACGTGTTCAACGCCTTCTCGGTGCCCTGAATGCGGCTCCCGCGGGTCGTGAAGGCCCACGCCTACGGCAACGACTTCCTGCTGCTCGCCGCCGGCACGGAGCCCGGCGAACCGGCCGCCGCGGCCCGCGCGCTCTGCGACCGCCACCGGGGCATCGGCGCCGACGGCCTCATTCTGTTCGAGACCGGTCCCGCCGTCGGCCGTCATGCGGCTCTGGAACGCCGACGGCAGCCCCGCGGAGCTCTCGGGCAACGGGCTGCGCTGTCTGGCCGCGCTGGTCGCCCGCGAGCAGCGCCTGGGCCCGGGTGCGTCGGTCACCGTGACCACAGACGCTGGACCAAAGACGCTCGAGGTGCTGCGGGCGGATGGCGCTTCCTACGAATTCCGCGCGCAGATGGGCCAGCCCACCGACGTGCGACAGACCGATATCGACGTGAACGGCGAGCGGCTCACGGCCACGGTGCTCGGGATGGGCAATCCGCAATGCGTGGTGCTGGGCCCGCTGCCGGCGCCGGAGCGCTTCGCCAGCCTGGGACCGGCGCTCTCCACCCACCCGAGGTTTCCGGCGGGCACCAACGTGGAGTTCGCGCACGTGGAAGCACCCGATCGCGTGCGAATCCTGATCTGGGAGCGGGGCGCTGGGCCGACGTCCTCGTCGGGCACGGGCACCGCGGCGTCGGCCGTGGCGGCCATCGCGCATGGCGGCGCGTCGCGGCGGCTGACGGTGGTGGCGCCTGGCGGCAGCCAGACGGTCGAATGGACCGACGCCGGCGTGTCGCTGACGGGATGGGCCGCGGTGGTGATGGACGGCGTGTGGACCGGAGGCGTGCCGCGCTGACGGGGAGCGAGCCCGCACGAATCGCGACCCTGAGCCTCCGGCGGTACGAGGAATCTTCGGGCCTGCTCACCGGGCCCCGCAGCCCCCCGCCCGGAGTGGGCCAGACCCGGTTCTTGCAATCACCCGGGTCGATGAAGGAGATCCCCCGTCAAGATCGGCCCCGCGAGAAGCTGGATCGCCTCGGACCCGCCGGACTCGGCGACAACGAACTGCTGGCGATCGTGCTCGCCAGCGGCTCGCGGCACGCCGATGCGCTGTCGCTGGCCAACCAGCTGCTGGACCAGACGTGGCGGGCTGCGCGGCCTGGCGCGCGCCACGGCCGCAGACTGCCGCCGCGTGCCTGGGGTCGGGCCGGTTCGTGCGGCACAAGTGCTGGCCGCCGTCGAGCTCGGCCGCCGCACGCTGGCGATGGCGACCGGCGAGCGCCCCCGCCTCAACAACCCCCAGGCGCTCGCGGCGCATCTGCTGCCGCTGTACGGCACCCGGCCCGTGGAGCACTTCGGCATCGTGATGCTGGACACGAAGCACCGGCTGATCCGTACCGCCGTGCTGTCGATCGGATCGCTCGATACGACGATCGTCCACCCGAGAGAAGTGTTTCGCGAGGCGGCCGCGGCGTCGGCCGCCGCGATCGTGCTCTTTCACAATCATCCCTCCGGCGATCCCACACCGAGCCCCGACGATCTGGCGCTCACGGCACGACTGATGGACGCGGGAGCCGTGATGGGGATCGGCGTACTCGATCACGTGATCCTCGCCGAGTCGCGCTACTTCTCCGTGGCCGAAGCAGGAGGCCTCTCGTCTCAGACGTGGGCGGCGGCGCAGGGTAAGATTGAACGGTTGTGAAGGTGTTGTACGTGGACTGCTTCTCCGGCGTGGCCGGAGACATGCTGCTGGGCGCGCTGATCGATGCTGGCGTGCCACTGGATGGCGTGCGCGGCGCGCTGGGGAGCCTGGCCATCGACCACGATACGGTATGGACGGAGCGGGTGACGCGCGCTGGTCTTGCGGCAACGAAGTTCTGCGTCCGAGGGGAAGAGACGCCGCGCACGGCAAGTCACAATTCACAATTCACAATTCACAAATCGGACTCGGGCCATGTTCACTCGCACACCCATGAACATGGCCAGGCTCACCGCCATCGGACGCTCAAGGAGATCGCCGCACTGATCGAAGGATCGGCGCTGACCCGGGCGGGGAAGGACCGTGCGGTCGGGCTGTTTCAGCGTCTCGGCCAGGCTGAGGCAGACGTTCACGGCACGTCCCTCGACGAGGTGCACCTCCACGAGGTAGGCGCCCTGGATTCGATCATCGACATCGTGGGCACCGTGTACGCGCTCGAACAGGTTGGGGCGGCGCAAGTGGTCTCGTCCGCGCTCAATGTCGGCAGCGGCACCATTCAGTCCGCGCACGGCCGGTATCCGGTGCCGGCGCCCGCCACCTTGCGCCTGTTGGGCGATACCCCCGTGTATGTCGGGGAGGAGCGTACGGAACTCGTGACGCCCACCGGGGCGCTGCTGGTCACAGCGTACGCAACGGCCTTCGGCCCGATGCCTGCGATGCGCGTGGAGCGCGTGGGCTATGGCGCCGGCGCCCGGGACTTCGCCCGCGCGCCGAACGTGACCCGAGTCGTCATCGGCGAGGCCGAGTCCGGCCGGCAGGGCGACCGCGTGCTGGTGATGGAGGCCGAGATCGACGACATGAACCCACAGCTGTTCGGTGGCCTGCTCGAGGGGCTGATGGCCCAGGGCGCGCTGGACGCCTTCTACACCCCGATCTACATGAAGAAGGGCCGGCCCGGGACGCTGGTCACGGTGATTGCACCGCCGGCCGCCCGTGAGGCCGTGTCGGCCGCGCTCTTTCGGGAGACGACGACGATCGGCGTGCGATATCGGGAGGCGGATCGGGAGTGTCTGTCGCGTGAAACCATCGTCGTGCCCACCGCGGCCGGTGAGATTCGCGTCAAAGTGGCCCGGCGGGACGGATTTGTCGTGAACGCCGCACCGGAATTCGACGACTGCGCGCGCGCGGCCGCCGCCAGCGGCCGGCCGGTGAAGGAGATCCACGCGCTGGCCGTGACCGCCTTCTACGACAGGTTCAACGGTTAGTTTTCAGCATCGGGACCCACGCGTGCGCTTCTACCTCACAACGGCCATCGACTACGTGAACAGCCGGCCCCACCTCGGCCAGGCCTACGAGAAGGTGTCTGCCGACGTCATCGCCCGCTACAAGCGGGCGTGCGGCGTGGACACGTACTTCCTGATGGGCAACGACGAGCACTCGCAGAACGTCTACAAGAAGGCCAGGGAATCGGGCCAGGATCCGCTGGAGTACCGCGCGGACATGGAGAAGGTGTTCCGCGAGCGATGGGCGGAGCTGACTGTTTCCTTCGACGACTTCATCCGCACCACGGAGCCGCGGCACCGGGCCGCGGTGCAGAAGCTGGCCCAGCGCAGCTACGAGGCCGGCGACATCTACGAGGGCGTCTACGAGGGCTGGTACTGCGTGTCGTGCGAGGCCTTCCGCCAGGAAAAGGACCTCGTGGACGGCAAATGCCCGTTCCATCCGACGCTGACGCCCGAGTGGATCAAAGAGAAGAACTACTTCTTCCGGCTCTCGAAATACCGCGATCGGCTGCTGGCGCACTTCGAGACGCATCCCACGTTTCTGCAGCCCGACGTCCGCCGCAACGAGATCCTGCGGCTCCTGGAAGCAGGCCTCGAGGACATCTCGATGAGCCGCGCCGGTCAGGCGTGGGGCATCCCGCTGCCGTTCGCACCCGCCAACGTCGTATACGTCTGGTTCGACGCGCTGATCAACTACGCGTCGGCCGTCGGGTACGGGACCGACGACGCACGATTCGCGCAGTGGTGGCCCGCCGACCTTCACATCATCGGGAAGGACATCACGCGGTTCCATACCGTGGTGTGGCCCGCGATGCTGTGGAGCGCCGGCATCGAGGCGCCACGGCAGGTGTTCGGCCACGGCTGGATCAACTACGGCGGCCAGCGGATGAGCAAGACGTTGGGCACGAGTGTCGACCCGGCGGATCTGGTCGCCAAGTTCGGGCCGGATCCGGCGCGGCTGTATCTCACCAAGGAGATCGCGTTCGGCAACGACGGCGATTTCACGTGGGAGCGGTACGAGGAACGCTACAACGCCGACCTGGCGAACAACCTCGGCAACCTGGTGAGCCGCGTCAGCGCGATGGTGCACAAGTACCGCGGCGGAACTGTCAAGCCGGCCGGGAGCGGCGGGCCGCTCGCCCAGGTTGTCACCGATGCGTCGGCGCGCTACCACGAGGCCATGGGGCGGCTGGCACTTCACGAGGGCGTGGCCGCGGCGTTCGACATCGTGACCGCTTCCAACGGCTTTGTAGCCGAAACGGCGCCATGGGCGCTCGCCAAGGATCCGCAAGCCGCCGGGCGCCTGGACGCCGTCCTGTTCGAGGTCGCCGAGGCCGTGCGGGCCGCCTCGATGCTGCTGCTCCCGGTGATCCCCACGTCGGCGGCCGAGTTGCTGCGGCGGCTGGGTGATGCGACGCCACCGGCCGAGGTCCGCCTCGATCGCGACGGCGGATGGCGGAACAGTGGTGAGCGCGCGCTTCAGGCCGGACCGGCGATGTGGCCGCGAACGGACCTGACCGGCGCGGAGACGCCGGCGCAGGTCACGACCAAAAAGGAGAAGACTGTGGACGAGACCCTCCCGGCGCCAAAGGCGCCGGCAGAAAACACTGCGCCGGCGGCGTCGGCGACCCCTATAGCGCCGACGCCCGCCGACGCCCGCATCGCCATCGACGACTTCATGAAGGTGGAGCTGCGCGCGGCGAAGATCCTCGCCGCCGAAGCCGTGCCGAAGTCGAAGAAGCTGATCCGGCTGTCCGTGGACGTGGGCGAGGCCGAGCCGCGCACCATCGTGGCGGGTATCGCCGAAGGCTATCAGCCGGCGGACCTGCCCGGCCGCATGATCGCCATCGTCGCGAATCTGAAGCCGGCCAAGCTGATGGGCATCGAGTCGAACGGGATGGTATTGGCCGCCAGCCCTGACGGAGGAGCCCCGGTCCTCGTCGCGGTGGATGACCGGATCGCTCCGGGAACCCGGGTTCGATAAGTCACAATTCACCATTCACAATTCACAAACTGCACTGTGCTCATCGACAGTCATTGCCATCTCGCGGGGCCGGAGTTCGCGGAGGACCTCGAGGTGGTGGTGGCGCGGGCGAAGGAGGCGGGCGTCACGGGCGCGCTCACGATCCTTGCCTCGGACGACGAGCCCGAGCTGCGGCAGGCCGAGCAGGTGGCCCGGCACTGGCCCGACGTGCGGTTCTCGATTGGCGTACACCCGCACGCGGCGGGCCGCTACGCCGAGCACCCGCCGGAGGCCGCCGCCGCCACGGCCCGGGCGGTCGACGCGCAGCCGCTGGCGCGGGCGGTGGGGGAGATCGGCCTCGACTACCACTACGACTTCGCGCCCCGGGACACGCAGCGCGCCGTCTTCGCCGAGCAGCTGGCGCTGGCCGCGCGGCTGGGGCTGCCCATCGTGATCCATACGCGAGAGGCCGAAGACGATACGTTCGCCATCCTGGCGGAGGCCCGCCCGGTGCAGGGCGTCTTTCACTGCTTCACCGGCAACGTGGCCATGGCCCGGCGGGCGCTGGACGCGGGATTTCACGTGTCGCTTGCGGGAATCGTGACCTTTCCACGCGCGCTCGAGCTCAAGGACGTCGCCGCCTTCGTGCCCGCGGATCGGCTGCTGATCGAGACCGACAGCCCGTTCCTCGCGCCCGTGCCGCATCGCGGCAAGCGGAACGAGCCGGCGCACGTGGCGCGCGTCTGCGCGGCGGTGGCGGAGCTGCGCGGGACCACGCATGCGGAGCTGGCGGAGAGCACCTCCAGGAACTTCGCGCGGCTCTTCAACCCGTAACTTCAACACACGACACGGATTAGAGGGCTCGCTGCGTTGACACTCCGCGCGCGGATATGGTCTGATCTCACCGGCGTGAATCCCACCACGCAAAAACCTTCGCTCGCCACCCTCGCGCAGATGTTCGAGCCGATTCGCGACGACTTGCGTCGCGTCGAGATCGAGTTCGCGCGCCATGTCCAGTCGCAGGTGGACATCATCCCGGCCATCGGCCAGTACATCCAGGACGGCGGCGGCAAGCGGATCCGGCCGGCCGTGCTCCTGATGGCGGCACGGATGAGCGGCTATACCGGTGACCTCGGTGTGCTGTACGCCTCGGTGGTGGAGTTCATCCATACGGCGACGCTCGTCCACGACGACATCATCGACGAGTCGGATCTGCGCCGCGGACGCGACGCCGTGCACACGAAGTGGGGCAACCACATCACGGTGCTCTTCGGCGACTTCCTGTATCTGAAGTCGATGTCGCTGGCGCTCAGCCAGGATCGCCTGGAGATCATCCGCCAGCTGTGCGACGTCACGCTCCGCATCGTCGAAGGCGAGATCGACCAGCTGACCAAGAACGGCGTGGTGGATCTGACGGAGGCCGAACATTTCGAGATCGTCCGGCGCAAGACGGCGTATCTCTTCGCGGGGTCGGCCAGGATCGGCGGCATGCTGGGCACCGCGTCCCGAGACGAACTGGACGCGCTATGGGAGTACGGGCTCAATATCGGCATGGCCTTCCAGATCGTGGACGACCTGCTGGACTTCACCGGCGAGGAAGAGGCGCTCGGGAAGCCGATCGGCGGCGACCTGCGGGAAGGGAAGGTGACGCTGCCGGTCATCCACCTCCTGGCCCGTGGGGAGGCCCGCGCCGATGTCCTGATCCGGCGCGTGGTGGCGGCACGGGAGGCGTCGCGCGACGAGTGGCGGGAGCTCTGCGGCCTGCTGACGCAGGCCCGGTCGATCGACTACGCGCACCGCATCGCCGGCGAATTCGTCGATCGTGCCAAGCGCGCGCTGTACGCCTTCCCGGCGTCCGAGGCCAGGGACGCCCTCATGTATCTCCCAGACTACGTGGTCGCGCGCGACCGCTAGACGTCTGCGCCCGCGCGCCGGCGCGGGCAAACAGACACTGCGCATGCCGTCTGAAGAACGCCTTCAAGAGCTCCGCCGCCTGATTCGCCATCACGAGGAGCTGTATTACGTCCACGGCGCGCCGGAGATCGCCGACGCCGAGTTCGACGCGCTCATGCGTGAGCTGTCGGACCTCGAGGCGGCGCATCCGGATCTCGATCACCCCGGATTCGCCCACGCAGCGCGTCGGCGGCCGTGTGGCCTTCGGTTTCGACAGCGTGACCCACGCCGAGCCGATGCTCAGCCTGGACAACGCGTACTCGGAGGACGAGCTGCGCGCCTTCGACGATCGCGTCCGGCGCGGGCTGGCGGGAACGCTCGCCGAGGGCGAGCCGCCGGCGTACGTGGCGGAGCTGAAGATCGACGGCGTCAGCATCGCCCTGACCTACGAGCAGAACTCGCTTCGCCGCGCCGCCACGCGCGGCAACGGCGTGGCGGGCGAGGACGTCACCTTCAACATCCGCACCATCCGGGCGATCCCCTTGACGCTGAAGCGCCCCGACGGCGGGGCCGCCGGGGCGATCGAGGTGCGGGGCGAGATCTACTATCCGCGCCGCGCCTTCGAGAAGCTGAACGCCGCGCGCGAGGCGGCGGGCGAGCCGCTGTTCGCCAATGCACGCAATACGGCGGCCGGCACGCTGCGCACGCTGGATCCGCAGCTCGTGGCCGGGCGCGGCCTGCGGGCCTTCACCTACCAGCTCGTGGCGCCCGACGCGCCCCGCCACACATGCAGCGACGCTGGAAACGCTCCGGGCCTGGGGGCTCCCGGTCGAGTCCCACTGGCGGCGGTGTCCGACGATCGACGACGTGGTGGCCTTCTGCCACGAGTGGGCCACGGCGCGGCGCGAACTCGACTTCGAGACCGACGGCGTGGTGGTCAAGCTGGACTCGATCGATCGCCGGCGCGCGCTGGGCACCACCAGCAAGTTCCCGCGCTGGGCCGTCGCCTTCAAGTTTCCCGCCGAGCAGCGCACGACGCAGTTGAACCGCATCGCCGTGAACGTGGGGCGGACGGGCGCGGTCACGCCCTTCGCCATCCTGGAGCCGGTGTTCGTGGCCGGATCCACGATCTCCATGGCCACGCTGCACAACGAGGACGACATCGCCCGCAAGGACATCCGCGAGGGAGATTGGGTGATTGTCGAAAAGGCGGGCGATGTGATTCCGCGCGTCGTGGGCCCGGTGCTCGGCAAACGCCCCCCCGATTCCAAACCGTGGGTGATGCCCACCACCTGCCCGCGCTGCGACAGCCAGCTGCACCGCGCCGAGGGCGAGGCCGTGTGGCGCTGCGAGAACACGTCATGCCCGGCGCGTCTGCAGCGCGGCCTGGAGCACTTCGCGGGGCGGGGCGCGATGAACATCGAGGGCCTGGGAGAATCGCTCGTCGCCCAGCTGATTCGCGACGGCCTCGTTCGAGACTACGCGGACCTGTACGCGTTGTCCGTGGACACCGTCGCCGGGCTGACCAGCACGTCCACGCGGTCCGACGGCACCGCGATCGAGCGGAGGGTCGGCGAGAAGAACGCGCGCAAGGTGGTGGAGCAGGTGGACCGCAGCCGGCAGGCCGACGTCTGGCGCCTCATCTACGGCCTGGGCATCCGTCACGTGGGCGAGCGCGCGGCCCAGGTCCTGGCTCGAGCCTTCGGGTCGATGGACGCACTGGCCGGGGCCACCGTGGAGGCATTGCAGCACACCCCGGAAATCGGGCCTGTGCTGGCCGCGTCCATCCGCGAATGGTTCGACGAGCCGCGCAACCGGGAGCTGGTGACGCGCCTTCGAAACGCCGGCATCCGGATGGAGGTGCCGCCCGAGGAGCGCGCGGCGCTAACGACGCCTGGACCGCTGACCGGCAAGACTTACGTGCTGACGGGCACGCTGGCGTCCATGACGCGCGAGGAGGCCGCCGCCGCGCTCGAGCGGCTGGGCGCGAAGGTCGCGGGCTCGGTCAGCAAGAAGACCACCGGAGTGATCGTGGGCGCGGACCCAGGCAGCAAGGCCGACAAGGCCGCGGCGCTTGGCGTGCCGACGCTGGATGAGGCGGCCTTTCAGGCCCTGCTTGCCGAATCGACTCCTATAATGGACACATGACTAGCGAGGCTCCGCCTCTCATTGACGAGCACGCAGGCTCCGCCTCGCTAGTGCAGTGTCTGCTTGCCCCGCCTGCGGCGGGGCGTAGAAAACTTGGTTGATCTGGCTGGGATTCGAAATGGTCAAGTTTTCTAGGCGCTTTGCCCTGATGACCGCCGGCCTCGCCTCCACGGTGGGCCTGCTGGTCGGATTGGTGCTGGCGGGCAACATGACACCCGCGCCGGCCATCTCCGCCGAGCCTCCGACGGAAGCCGTCCCGCGCCTGTCCGCTCCGCCCGCGCCAGCCACGGCGGTGCCCACGTCGTTCGCCGACATCGCCGAGAAGGTGAACCCGGCCGTGGTGACGGTGAACGCGAGCGCACGCGGCGAAGGCTGGCCCGCGCGACGCCCGGGCGGCACCGAGCCTGGGGAGCAGTTTCGCGGTCCCGATCGCGAGCGCAGAGGCCCGCGTCGCGGCGCCGGCGCAGGGTTCCTCGTGGATGCCGACGGCCATGTGATCACGAACCACCACGTGGTCGACGGCGCCGAACGCATCACCGTCCGGCTGGCGTCGGGGCAGATGCTGCCCGCCACGGTCGTGGGCAGCGATCCCGAAACGGACATCGCCCTGCTGCGGGTACGGGCCGACCGCCCCTTGCCGGCGGTCGTGATGGGCGACTCGGACACGTTGCGAGTGGGCGAGTGGGTGGTGGCGATTGGCAATCCGCTCGCGTACGAGCACACCGTCACGGCCGGCGTCGTGAGCTATCTGGGGCGCAAGCTCTTCGACTCCTCGCTCGACCGCTACATCCAGACCGACGCGGCCATCAACCTGGGCAACAGTGGCGGACCGCTGATCAACACGCGCGGCGAGGTGATTGGCATCAACGCCGCCATCAGCTCGCGCGCGCCGACGATTGGATTCGCGATCCCCATCAATCAGGCCCGGGCCATCCTGCCGCAGCTCAAGGACGGCGGCCGCGTGGCGCGCGGGTACGCGGGCGTGGCCTTGCGCGATGTGGATCCGGACCTGCAGGACGCGCTGAAGCTGCCCTCGGCCACCGGCGCCGTGGTGCAGGACGTGACGCCGGGATCTCCTGCCGAGCGCGCCGGCCTGCGGCCCTACGACGTGATCGCCGCGGTGGACGGCCAGGCGGTCTCCACCGGGGACCAGCTGATCGCGCTGGTATCCGCCCGCCGCCCGGGAGAAGCCGTGACGCTGCGGGTCACGCGTGACGGACGGGACATCTCGACGCTCGTGAAGCTGGCCGAGCGGCCTCCCCGCGAGCGCGTGGACGCTCCTGTGAGTGTGCGCGGCGCGGCGCGGCCCGGATTGCCGCGGCTGGGGCTCTCGGTACGGGCCCTGGACGCTGAGGTGGCCCGCCGGTTGGGAACACCGGCCGAGATGCGCGGCGTGGTGGTGTGGCGCGTGGACGCGGTGGGCGCCGCCGCCGACGCCGACGTGGAGCGCGGCGACATCATCCTGGAAATCGACCGGCGGTCCATCCAGTCGCTCGACGACTACGAGCGCACGGTCAAGGCCGCGCGCCCGGGGGAGGTCCTGACGATCTTCCTCTACAAGTCCGCCACGGGACAACGACAGCTGTCGACGATCCGCGTCGACGATAGTCCACAGTGAAACCGCGCATCCTGGTCATCGACGACGAGGCCGCCATCCGCGACTCGCTGCGGATGATCCTCGAATACGAGGACTACCGGTTCCTGGGCGCGTCCAGCGGCCAGGAGGGGCTCGCGCTGTGCCAGCGCGAGCGTCCCGACCTGGTGCTGCTGGACATCAAGATGCCGGGCATGGACGGCATGGATGTCCTGCGGTCGCTGAAGGCCGCGGACGAGTCGCTGCCGGTGGTCATGATCTCGGGTCACGGGTCCAGGGCCGACACCGTGGATGCCATCAAGTCCGGTGCGGCGGATTACCTCGAGAAGCCGCTGAGCAGCGAGCGCGTGATTGCGACGCTGCGCACCGCGCTGGCTCTCTCGGAGCTGCGCTCGGAGAACCGCGAGCTCAAGCTCGCGATGGAGTCGAAGTACGAGATCGTGGGGCAGAGCCCGGCGCTCAAGCACGTGCTCGACTCGGTGCGGCGCGCCGCGCCCACCAACGCCACCGTGCTGCTACTGGGCGAAAGCGGCGTGGGCAAGGAGCTGGTGGCGCGCACGATTCACCGCAACAGCCCGCGGGCGGGCCAGCGCTTCATCCAGGTGAATTGCGCGGCCATTCCGGAAGAGCTGATCGAGTCGGAGCTCTTCGGCCACGAGAAAGGGTCGTTCACCGGGGCCACCGAAAAGCAGGTCGGCAAGTTCGAGCAGGCCGACCGCGGCACGATCTTCCTGGACGAAGTGGGCGACATGAGCCCGAAGACGCAGGCCAAGGTCCTGCGGGTGCTGCAGGAGCAGGAAGTGGAGCGCCTGGGCTCGGCGCGGACCATCAAGGTGGACGTACGCGTGATTGCGGCCACCAACAAGAACCTGGAGGAGGCGATCGCGCGAGGAGAATTCCGCGAGGATCTCTTTTTCCGCTTGAACGTGATCCCGGTGGTAGTGCCGCCGCTGCGCGAGCGCCGCGACGACATCCCGTCGCTGGTGCAGCACTTCGCCAGGCGCGGCAGCGAGGAGCACAATCTCAAGATCAAGAAGTTCGACGCCGGCGCGCTGGAGGCGCTGCAGCGCCACCGCTGGCGCGGCAACATCCGCGAGCTGCGCAACGCCGTGGAACGCCTGCTGATCATGACCACGGGTGATGTCGTGCGCGTGACCGATTTGCCCGCGGATATGCGCGGCGACGGGACACCGGCCCGCGCCGCCGGCAACGATGGAGCGGCCGCGCCAAACGGAGACGCCCTCAACGCGCTGACAGGCGTGGCGACGCTCAAGGAATTCAAGGACGTCTCGGAGCGCGCCTTCCTGGTGCGAAAGCTCCGCGACAACGACTGGAACATCTCGAAGACCGCCGAGCTGATCGACACCCCCCGCAGCAATCTGTACAAGAAACTCGAGCAGTACGCGATAAAACAGGAAACGGACGGATAGGGCTTCCGGGCTTCCGGCTTCCGGCCGGAGTTTGGGGTAGACTCGCCAACCACGCTCGGTGCGGGCGGCAAGGGGGCCATGTGGCGGACAACCGAAAGACAGCAGAGGCGCTCTACGCGGCCTTCAACGAACACGATATCCCGGGCATTCTCAAGCTACTGACGTCCGACGTTGAGTGGAACTCGTTCTCGGTCGACTGGGCATTGGCGATCGGTTACTTCAAAGGCCACGCTGGCGTGAAGGACTTCTTCGCGAAACTCGTGGGCCCGGCCGGTCAGCAGCAGGACGTCCAGTTCCAGCCCCTCGAGTTCTTCGTCAGTCCGAAAGCCGTGCACGTGATAGGCGTCGAGGTCGGCTACCTCAGCGCACAGGTCTTGAACGGCACCGTGGCGAACAAGCCCTTCTTCAACAACTTCGACCACACGCTCTGGTTTGCCGCCAACGGCAAGATCTCGAAATTTCGCGCGAACTACAACCTGGCCCAGCAGGGCCCGACGTTCTGGCCGACGACCCCCACCCAGTTCTCGATCTAGCCTGGCGGCGGAAGTGCCTTCAGGAGTAGCGCGCTGGCGATGACGGCCTGGGAATCCGGCACGCGGGTTGGTCCGTACGAGCTGCTCTCGCTCGCTGGACAGGGTGGGATGGGCGAGGTGTGGAAGGCCCGGGACACACGCCTCGGCCGGCTCGTCGCGATCAAGCGGACTCGCGGACGGCACAGCCTCCTGTTCGAAGAAGAGGCACGCGCAATCGCGTCGCTCAATCACCCGCACATTTGCCAGCTCTACGACATCGGGCCCGACTATCTGGTGCTGGAATATGTTTCGGGCAGGGCGCCTACGGGGCCGTTGCCCGCCGACCGCGTGCGAGAGCTGGCGCTCCAGCTGGCCGATGCGCTCACAGAGGCCCACCGCAACGGAATCATCCACCGCGACCTCAAGCCGTCGAACGTGCTCATCACGGAGAGCGGCAGCCTCAAGCTGCTGGATTTCGGCATCGCCGAGCGGGTCACCCCGTCTGGCGATGACGACGTCACACGCGCGGTGCCTTCGACGCTGCTCGGCACGCCGGCTTATATGGCACCCGAGCAGGTGGATGGCAAGCCGCTCGATGCCCGCTCGGACATCTTCTGTTTCGGGGCCGTGCTCTACGAAATGCTGTCGGGACGGCGGGCGTTCCAAGGCGGGTCCACACTGCAGGTGCTCCGCGCCGTCCAGCTCGAGGAGCCCCCGCCGGTGGATGCCCCGCCCGTCCTCCAATACGTCATCCGGAAGTGCCTGGCCAAGTCGCCAGACGCCCGGTTTCAGACGATGGGCGAAACCACCGCCGCGCTGAACGCCACATCGGCAGGTGGCGTGGTCGAGGACGAACCGTCGATTGCGGTGCTGCCGTTCCTCAATTTGAGCGCAGACAAGGACAACGAGTACTTCTCGGACGGGCTGACCGAGGAAATCCTCAACGTGCTGGCACGCATCCCTGGCCTCAAGGTCACGGCCCGCACGTCGTCGTTCATGTTCCGCGGCAACGACCGCGACGTCCGGCAGATCGCCGAGAGCCTGAAGGTCCGCTACATCCTGGAGGGCAGCGTGCGGCGCTCGGGGCCGCGCATCCGCGTAAGCGCGCAGCTCGTCAACCTGACCGATGGGTATCAGCTGTGGTCGGAGCGCTACGACAGGGAGCACGCCGACGTCTTCAAGGTGCAAGACGAGATCGCGTCGGCCATCGCCGACGCGCTGCAAGTGAAGTTATCGAGACCTCTTGCCGTGGCTCGGAGGCATACACCGAAGCTGGCCGCGCACGAGGCGTTCCTCAAGGGGCGTCATCACCTGCTCCGGATCACACCGGAGTCGCTCGCGCGGTCCAGGGATTACTTCGAAGAGGCACTCGCGCTCGACCCCTCGTTCGCGCTCGCCCACAGCTACCTCGCCTGGTACCACTTCCTTCAGGGCTTTCACGGCCTCCGGCCATCGCGCACGGCCATCCCGCTGGCCCGCGCGGCGGCCCGGGCGGCGCTCGACCTCGACGCCGCCTTGCCGCAAGCGCGATCGATGCTCGCCGCGATTACGGGGCTCTACGACTACAACTGGCCGGAGGCCGAGCGCCTGTTCCGTCTCGCCCTCGCGAGCACGCCGGTTCCGGGCGACGTGCGCTGGAGCTACGGCAACTCGTACCTGTTGCCGTTCGGCCGTGCCGAGCAGGCGGCCGACGAGCTTTCGACGGCTCTCGAGCAGGATCCGCTGAACATTGTGTTCCGCAACGCGCGCGGCATCTTCCTGTACGTCGCTGGCAAGCACCAGCTGGGTATACGCGACGCCCGGCAGGCCCTCGAGATCGACGATCGCTACTGGGGCGGCTACTTCTCCATCGGCATGAACCACGCGTCCCTCGGATCGTACAGAGAGGCGCTGCCTGCCGCCGAACGCGCATACGAGCTGGCGCCCTGGACACCATGCACCGGCGGCCTGCTGGCGGGGACGCTGGCGCGCACGGGCGACACGGCGCGATCGCAGCAGCTGTTCGCGCAACTCTCGGATGCGCCGGGCCAAGCGCATTGGGGACTCGTGCTCTACCACCTGATCGCGGGAGACGTCGAGGCCGCCACCGACTGGCTGGAGCGGGCTATCGACGCGCGCGATCTGATGACGATCATCCAGATCCGGGCGCCGCTCACCGCGCCGCTGCGTGCGAGCAGCCGATGGCCGATGCTGGCACGCCGGGTGAATCTTCCACCGATGACGGACGGTGGCGACACCACGGGCGCGACGACGGCCGGCCTCCCGCCGCGCCAGTCCGCCCCCGACGGTCCCGAGACGAGGAGCCCATTGTGAGCCTGTTCGACTTTCCGCGTGTCCACGTGTGGGGCACGACCTGGATCAATCCGAGCACCGCCAACAACGACAGCGTGTCGCCTGGGCTGGAGCTGACGGTGACGACGAACACCGAGCGCGTCCGCGCCCTGACGCAGGGCAAGTCCGACGCCGAGTTTCGGGCATACATGACGGGGCTCGATCAGTTCGGCCTGCTGCGGTGCCAGTGGAACTACTACGGGGACTTCAGCTGGCGCTTCGTCGACGTGCGCGTGAGATCGGCGCAGTTTGCGCCTGACCACGTCGTGACGGACGCAGCCGTGGATCCACTGATCGGCGGGCAGGTGTACCTCAACGACCTGCTGATGGTCGACACCAACCCCGAAGGCTTCACGAGCACGCAGATCTTTGCCGAATCGCTCGAGATTCGCGCCCCCGGCGCCATAGGCGGCACCGGCACCTTCATCAGCCGCAAGCCCACGCGCGCCACCACGCGGGGGCTCAATTGGTATCGCAACGTGTCGTACCACGGCCTGTTTGGATTGCCTCCGACCGGGGCCGACGGGCAGCTCTCGAGCGGTGGGGCTGGCGGGGCGTCTACGACCTTCCAGCACGGCATCCCCGTGGCTCGCCACGATCTGATGGCCGGCCGGCACGCGCCCGACGACGAAGACGAGGTCTTGCACAAGCTGCTGCCTGGCTCTTCCGACGCCGTGACAGCGCTGCGGAAGGCGTTGCAGGCACGTCGTGCGCGTGGCCTGATCTTCCGCTACAACCTGTACCTGTCGTTCCCCCAGTGGTCCGACACGCAGCTTGCCGTGAAGTTCGCCGCCGGAGAACGGCTCGCCAATCCCGCGTTGGGCCTCGTGATCGGCACGCTGGCGCCGTGGTACGAGGGCGAGCCCACGTCGGTGACGATGGGCCGCAACCTCAAGCCGGTTGCGCCCTTCACCAATCCCTACCGGCCGAAGCCCTATTACCTCTCACCGGTCGTGGCAGCGGTGAACGCGGCATCGACGGTGCTCTCGCTCGAGATGGCGAACTGCTTGCCGGAGGACGGTCCCGACGGCGACAAATTCAACCTCGGCACGATCACGGTCGGCATGCGCCAGGCGACACCGCCCGGCGTCGATCCGGCCACGAACACGAGCCCTGTCGTGCCGCTCGGGACCGTCGTCAACGATCGCGAGACCTACCTCTCGCAGGGGGGGATGTACGACATTCCGCTGGACGAGCTGCCGCCGGCCACACTGGCGCTCCTCACCAACGACGCCTACGAGATGGTGCTCCAGACCGGGCTCTCCGGCGTGCTGCTGTCGGAAACCCCCTACATGGTGGCAACCGATGTCGGCTGCGCCTACCTGGACGATCTGCCGCCCGGCAAGAACTGGGATGACCCGGCGGTGCGCGCCGAGCTGGAAAGCCAACCAGACGTGGCGCTGCGCGGCGAGCTCGATCTTCTGGTGCGGTACCGGGGGCGAGTGCCAGGCGGCACGACGCCCCTGCGGGTGGAGCAGTGGAAGGAAACGCCGACGGGGTATGTCAACCAGTTCGGGGTGTACCGCTACCCGGTCCTGCTGCAGACCGAGACGGTAAATGTCACCGGTGGCACGGGACGCTACCGGCTGCGGCCGCTGCAGCAGTCGGGGCTGCGGCTCTACCGCTTTGTACCGCCGCAGAATTTTCCCCAGGACATCGCGCCCGACACGCTGGCCAACATGGCCTTCCAGGAGTTCTTCGCCGAGCTGCGTGTCCTGCCCTACGACGACTACTCCGCGGTCGCCGACGCCGACCTGACGTTCCCGTTCATCTACCAGGAAATCTTTCGCTACTACTATCTGATCCTTCCCGCCATGAGCGAGCGGCTCGACATGAGCGATCCCACGGTGTGGCAGTCGCCCACGGCGGCCCGCTACGTGCTGCGCATGATCGACGAACGGCTCTGGAGCTACTACAACTACATGCCGCGCACGCGCGACCTCTCCACGTACCGGCGCCAGCTGCTCCGACGGTTCTGCAACAAGGTGCTGGCCGAGAACGGCGTCTTGCAGGAGATCGCGCCGGCGCGCCGCACGGCCGGCAGGGGAGGCAGGTGATGCTGCGCATCGACGCCAAGCAGGGGCAGATCCCGACCGACTATCACGATCCCTACCTCGAGCTCGTGCACCTCCTGACCGAGGCGGCAGCGATCGAGCATTCGCTCATGCTCGTCTACCTGTACGCCCTCTTTTCCATCAAAGAGCGTTATGCGCACGTGCGCGGGGACATCCGGCCGCGCTCGTTCCTGGAACATTCCACCGGGGGACGCGGTGGCACGACGGTACTCGTGCGGAAAGACACGTTTCTCGACGTCGCGCTGGAGGAGATGCAGCACCTGAGCCTGGTGAACCGCTATCTGGCGGACCTGGGCGCGGCGCCGAACTTCACGCCCCACGAGTTCCCGTACACGGCCGACCTTTATCCGTTCGACCTCGAGCTCCGCTCGCTCGACCAGTACGTGGCAGCCACCTACCTGTGGATCGAAGCGGATGCCTGCTCGCTCAGTCTGAAGCCCAGCTGCCGCAAGACTGGAGAGCCGGTGGCATTCGTCAAGAACGTGCGCAAGGTGCTGCGGCAAGGAGCCAGGAAACACCACGAGAAAGCCATCGATCGCGAGCGGCAGGATCACGTGGGCAGCCTGTACCACCGCGTCGTGCAGCAGACCCAAATCGTGGCGGCCAATCCGCCGGCGTTTCTCGCGAAGGAATTTCCATGGGGCGACTGGGAGAGTCGCATGAGCCAGGTACTCTTCCAGGGCGAGCTGAGTCACTACCGGTTCTTTCGCAGCGTGTTCACGGGCGAGGCCTTCGGCAGCGACGAGCGCATCTGGAAGCCGGGGCCGAGGTTCCCGGCGCACCAATTCGCGGCGCACACGGCCTACACCGCGCGGCCGCACACGATTCGTGACGAGAAGGCACGCCGCGTCGCGTGGCTGAGCAACCTGCACTACTGGATCATCCTGGCGCTGCTCGACCTGGCCTACCGGCACAAGGGTTTCACGCCCCTCTTCAGCGCCGCGAAGCTGGATTACCAGGACCCGAGCCATCGACAACATGACCATGGGGCTCTGGGTGCTCGGCGAGCACCTCGCCGAGCGCTACGGGCTGGGTGTCCCGTTCGACGCGATGGGACCGCAGTACGGCCTCGGCCGATCGCACACGCACTCGCTGCAGCTCGTCGCACGGCTCGTCCAGGAGGCCGAGCAACACGCCGAGGCCTTGCAGAGGGCCCGGCTGTTGCCGAAGGGGCTCAACCTGAACGTCTACTCGTTGACGCTGGACGGCCTCCTGGGCCCAGTCTCGTCGAGCTCTCCGGCCTGAAGCCTGGGGCCTGGGGCCTGCGGCCTGATACGATGGAACCGTCGCAGTTGGCTTGACGATCGCCGCTTTCGGAAACCGTGGCCCGTTGCCGCGAAGTGCCGGAGGGGGAGGAAAGTCCGAACTCCAGAGGGCAGTGCGCCGGGTAACGCCCGGGCAGGGTGACTTGACGGACCAGTGGCACAGAAAAAATACCGCCTTGGGAAACCGAGGTAAGGGTGAAAAGGTGCGGTAAGAGCGCACCGCGCCGGCGGCAACGTCGGTGGCAGGCAAAACCCCGCACGGAGCAAGACCAAATAGGGTGGCGCAGGCGCCGGCAACGGCGCTCGACGGACGGCCCGTCCGAGGCCACCGGGTAGGTCGCTGGAGCCCGCGAGTAATCCCGGGCCTAGAGGAATGATCGTCGCGCCGCCGTAGCTCTTTGCAGCGTAGGCGAGGCAGACAGAATTCGGCTTACAGGCCGACTGTGACACTTTTCCGGCTTCGCTCGCAGTTCGTAGTTCGTAGTTGGTGGTTGGTAGTCACCACGAACTACGAACCACGAACTACGAACCCCATATAATTCGAGCATGTCTCTCACACGGGTGGCCCTGGGTCTGCTGCTGAGCATCGTCGTGGCGGCGGCGACTATCGTGCCAAGCCTCGTGCTCGATGCCCAGCAGGGCGACGGCCAGCGGGGGCGTGGCGGCCGGGAAACGCAAGCCGGGGGAGGGGAGGCGCGTGGCGCCCTGATCCGCCGCCCGGGCTCCGACCGTGAACCGCAGTTTCCCTTGCCCAACATCCGCGAGTACAAGCCGCGGTCCACGCTGGTCGTGCCGCAGCATGCGGTGCCGCGCGCCAAGTTCCCGGTGATCGACATCCACAGCCATCAACCGGCGCCGATGACGGCGCAACAGTTCGACGAGCTGGTGGGGTCGATGGAGCCGCTGAACCTCAAGGTGCTGGTCAACTCCTCCGGCGTTTCGGGCGACCGGCTCGTGCAGGCCATGGCGGCCATCCGCGGCAGCAAGCACCGCGACCGCATGGTGCAGTTCACCACCATCGACTTCCGGGTCCGATTGGACCGGGGTTCGGCCAGCGCGCGGCGCAACAGCTCGAAGCGGACGTCAAGGCTGGCGCCATCGGTGTCGGGGAACTGAACAAGAACTTCGGCCTCACGGCGAAAAAGACCGACGGCAGCCGCCTCAAGCTGGACGACCCGGAACTGGATCCGATTTGGCAGACCGCGGCACGTCTGAACGTGCCCGTCTTCATCCACACCGCCGACCCGCAGGAGTTCTTCGGCGATCTGAACCCGCAGAACGAGCGGCTGCTGGAGCTGGCGCTCTACCCGGATCGCCGCTGGCCGGCGCCGCCCAATCCTTCGTTCAACGAGCTGATGGGGGAGCGCGACCGGCTGTTCAGGCGCCACCCCAAGACCACGTTCATTGCCGCCCACCTGGGGTGGCATGCCAACGACCTGGCCCGTCTGGGGCGCATGTTCGACACGATGCCGAACGTCCATGCGGAGGTCGGCGCCGTGCTGTACGACATCGGCCGGCAGCCGCGCTTCGCGCACGACTTCTTCGTCAAGTATCAGGACCGGCTGCTCTTCGGCAAGGACAGCTACCAGCCCGACGAGTTCCCGTACTACTGGCGGGTGCTGGAGACCAACGACGAGTATTTCGACTACTACCGGGACTACCACGCCTTCTGGAAGCTGTACGGCATCGGACTGCCGGACCCGGTGCTGCGGAAGCTGGACCACCAGAACGCGCTGAAGCTGGTGCCGGGGATTTCCAAGGCCGGCTTCCCGTAGTTCACCCTTTTTGAACGGCCGGTCGCTGTAGGCGGGGGCAGCCCGGGCCGAAAACGCTATTAGAAAATGGCTCACTACTTAGTGACGGGGGGCGCGGGCTTCATCGGCTCGCATCTGGTCGAGGAACTGGCACGGCGCGGCGAACGCGTGCGCGTCGTGGACAGCCTGATCACGGGCAAGCGCCAGAACATCGCGCACATCCCCGGCGTGGAGTTCGTCCACGGCGACCTGGCGGAGATGGCCGTGGCCCGCCAGGCTGTGGACGGCATCGACTACGTCCTGCACCAGGCGGCCATCCCGTCCGTGCCGCGATCGGTGGAAGACCCCGTCACCTCGAACCGCGCCAACATCGACGCGTCGCTGAACCTGCTGGTGGCCGCGCGGGACGCGAAGATCAAGCGCGTCGTGTATGCCGGTTCCTCGTCCGCCTACGGCAACACGCCCACGCTGCCCAAGGTCGAGACGATGCCCACGGCGCCGCTTTCGCCCTACGCACTGCAGAAGCTGGTCGTCGAACAGTATTGCCAGATGTTCACCAGGCTCTACGGCCTGGAGACGGTGACCACGCGCTACTTCAACGTGTTCGGGCCGAGGCAGGATCCGTCGTCGCCGTACTCCGGCGTGATCTCGGTGTTCATCAGCGCCCTGGTGGATGGGCGGCAGCCGACGATCTACGGGGACGGGGAGCACACCCGCGACTTCACCTACGTGGCCAACGTGGTAGACGGCGTGCTGCGCGCGTGCCACGCGCCGAACGCAGCCGGTGAAGTGGTGAACGTCGCCACCAGCGGGCGCGTCTCGTTGAACCACCTGTTCCGGTCCGTCCGGGATCTGGTGGGATCCCCGATCGAGCCGATCTACGCGCCGCCGCGCGCGGGCGACGTCAAGGACTCGCAGGCCGACATCAGCAAGGCCAAGACCCTGCTCGGCTACACGCCGATCGTGCCCGTTCGAAGAGGGGCTCGAAAAGACCGTCGCGTGGTACCGCGCGTCGGTGCCCGCGTAGAAGGACAAGGCCTAAAGGCCAAAGGCTAAAGGCCAAAAGTGCCGCCCAGGACAGGGCTGGCCAGAAAATCCGACCACTCCGTGACCAGGCCGTTCAGGCGGCAGATGGTGGCAATCTGCGCCCAATGTCGTATCTCGTGCATGAGCACGTGCATCACGATCTTCTTCGGCGTCGCGGTCACGTTGTAAGTGAGGATCACGAACTCCCGCGGGACGTCCCAGAGGCTCGCATCCAAGCCGGCGATCAGGTCGGTCAACGTGCGGCGGCCGGCCTCTCCCGTGCTGAACAGGGCCTCGATGTCGTCCGACGGGATCGTGGCGAGATCGTTCAGCGGCTGGCCCTGCAGGCGCTGCACGTAGCGAAGCTCGGCGCCGAAGATGTGCTTGACCAGGTCGCCGACGGAGGTGAACCGGCCATCGCCGTTCGGGCCGGCGCTGAGCGCCAGCGCCTCCGGATGGTCACGAAACCAGGTGAGCCAGCGCGCGCGTTGCCAGTTGGTGTACTCCAGCAGGTCATCGACTGTCAGAGCGAGTGGCGGCTGCAACGTCATACTAATGGGACCTCGCCGGACATTGTATGAAACCGCCACCAGGCGTCATCAGCGTCGCCGACCATACCGGATGGGCGCATCTGATCTGCGTGACGGCCCGCGGTGGCCGGCCCGAGGTGGTCGAACGCCGCCGCGTGACCCTGATCGAGCCGGGCCTGCCCACGCAGCCGTATGAGCACGACACGAGGGCGATGCGCGAGGACGACGCGCAGGCGCTCATCGCGCGGGTGCGGCGATCGATTGCGGCCTGCACCACCCTGGCCCTGGAACGAGTCGTGAGCGAGCTGGCGCCGGCCTGTGGCGTCGTCGCCCTCGCGATCCGGAAACCACCGTTTCCGCGAATCCCCAGCAGCGTCCGCGCCGTCCACGAGTCGTATCCGCTCCTGTGCTCCGCTGACGGGATGCTGTACCAGGACGCCCTCTGCCGCGCGGCGAAACGACACGGGCTCGAGGTCCGGCTGCTACCAGCGGGGCGAGGAAGTGGAGCTGGCGGCGAAGAGTATCGGAGTGGAGCCAGACGACATCGAGGAGTTCGTGACCCGTGCCGGCCGCCCTGCCGGTCCGCCGTGGACGCAGGAACACCGGCGCGCGTACGCCGCCGGCATCGCCGCGCTGGCGTCCCACGTGCGAATGCGTCTCCCCGCCGAGGCGTAGTCCTCTCCAGCCTTTTTTCGTGTGCAAATTGGTGCACGAAACAGTTGCACCTGGGATGCCAGCTCATCTATGCTCCGCGCGGGCAATTGCCCTACGGCTCGACGCCGATCCGGCGCAGCGATGGACGAGAAAGAGAGGATTGAATGCTCCCCTTGTCCCGTCGTCAGTCCCTTGGGTGTTCGTTGACAGTTTCGTGATGGCGCTCGTCCTGGGCGTTTCGACGCCGGCCTCGGCCGCGCCCCTCGTCATTGAATACGAGGATGCCTACGCCGAGCACAGAACGCGCAGCGTCTCCAACAGGGCGACGATTGAACCCAGCATATTCATCACGCCCGTGATCATGCAGCTGGCTCGATTCGACCCCGGGTTGGGAGCCCTGCTCTCGGTGGAGCTCGATTTCAGCGTCGCGATCTTTGGCCAGATGGACACCCACTGCGTCAGCCCAATCACGTGCAACACGGACGCGAGCGCGTTTGTGAGGAGCGGCCTGAGACTGAACGACGCCGCGGCGCAGGTGGGCGTCGACCTGGGGGCGAATCTCGAGGTGAGCACCAGCGGTCAGCGCGACTGCTCGTTTACGACGTTTCCGGTCGCCGACTGCGCGCGTCGGTGGACCGGGAGCGACTCGAGTCACGCCACCTGACCTTCACGGGGGCCGACGTGGACGGGTTCGTCGGCACGCTACCGTTCATTTCCTCAGCCTCGGCCCCCGCACATTTCAACGCATCTCGTCCACAGTGGCTTCCCGGACCTGGGCGTCGGCGGCCCCGGCAACGTCGACGGTGCCGGCGGGGCGACCTTCAGCGGGCTGGGCACGGATCTCGTTACTGCGCTTCTGGAGTTGTCTTACACGCTCTTCCTGAACGACGTCTTTCTCAACCACAGCGTCGCCTACAGTGACGCCCACCTGTACGCTGAGCGAGTACCTGACGGCGCGAGTCAGGTACACCTATGAGCCGGCGGTGGCGAGCGTTCCCGAGCCACACGTGCTGTCGCTGCTCGTACTCGCAGGCGCAACGGCATATGCCTCGCGGAAGCGCCGCCCGAAGCACTAACGCCACCATCGCAGGCGGAAACCCCGGTTTCCGCCTGCGCAATCTTCAGGAAATCGAAACGGCCCGCGTCAAACGGCGCTCGCCGTGCGTCTGCGTGACAACGCCGGTTGACGTGACCCGCACCTGCGGCAATCCAGGTGCAACGTCGCCCGCTCCAACTCCGCTCCGTCCAACGACATCCAGCAACACGCTGACACTGCCGCTTCCGGCGGGAGATTTGCCTTCTCCTGGCTCGCCCCGGCGCGACGGCGCATTCACCACGTGCACCAGACCCGTCACGTTCGCGTCGCCCGCCGGGTGTCTCACGTCGTTGAGGGCATTGTGGCAGGCCAACGCACCCAGACTCCGCTCGTCAACCGTTCGCGCGTCCTTGCGGCGACCTGCGTCGCACCTGCCGCACGCGGACAGGAGAAGGTTCATGAAACGCATCGCGCTCGCGCTCGTCACAGTCCTGTCCCTCGCCACCGTGGCAGCATTCGCCCAGGACTCGTCGAAGCCCCCGGCGGCGTCCGGCACGCCGATCAACCTGAACTCGGCCACCGTGCCGCAGCTCGAGACGCTGCCGGGCATCGGCCGCTCGACAGCCGAACGTATCGTGGAATACCGCCAGAAGAGCGGAGGCTTCAAGAAGGTCGAAGACCTGATGAACGTGCAGGGCATCGGCGAGAAGAGCTTCCTCAAGCTCAAGCCGCTCGTAACCGTCGGCACCTCACGGGCGGAGCGATCCGGTCAGTAGACGCGCCGGCGGGCGGGAGGACTCGATTTCGACGCGGCACCCCGCGGGGCCTTGGTGGCGTGCGACCACCGAGGCCCCGCTGGCGGGCGGGAGCCGGCTACAGCCTGCTCGAGTGCCTGTTTGCCGTCACCCTCTTCGGCATTATCGCGGCGGCCAGCGCGCCCCCGCTCCTGGCCACTCTGGACCGGTCGCGGGCGCACGCGGCGGCACGATTCATTCAAGCGCGCATGATGCTGGCGCGCGCCCAGGCAGTGGCACGAGGCGCCGTAGTCGCCTTGCGGTTTACGGGAACGCCGGAAGCCGCTGTGCTCACGGTGGCGGTCGACGGCAACCGCAACGGGGTTCGCGCGGTGGACCTCACGGCCGGCATCGACACCGCGGAAGCCATGCGGACGGAGCTGGGTTCAGCGTTCCACGGGGTGCGGATCGAGCCGGTGACCGACGAAGGCGTGCTGTTCTCCTTCACGCCGATTGGCACGTCGTCATCGGGCACGTTCGTGGTCACGGGCCGCGATGGCTCCAGGTTCGCGGTCCGCGTGCTTGGAGCCACGGGGCGTGCCAGGGTCCTTCGCTATCTGCCGAGGAGCGACGCATGGACGGACGTCGAATAGCCATCGAGCGCCGTCGGGCCGTTCGCCGTGTTCCTCCGCCGACGGACCCGTTGTCCCGCGCCCGGCTCCGAACAGGGCCCGAGCTCTCTGTCGCTGAGATCTCGGACCTCGGTGCGCTGGTCCGCACGAGTGCTCGCCTGCTGCCCGGCACGCACGTGGAAGTCCACCTGGTGACCACAGACGGCCGCGTGTTGCGACGCGCGCGTGTGGCCCGGGCGGCGGTGTGGACCATCGGGCCCGTGGGCATTGCTTATCAGGTCGCGCTGGCGTTCGACACCACTGTGGACTCGTCGGCGAGAAGGGTAGGCGCTACCCGTGATGAAGAATTTGCCACTCGCCCCTATGGGGAGCCGCTACCCACGGCGGGCGGTCCACAGCCGGCGGATGCAGCCAGGCTCGCATCTGCTGAATGGGCTGGAGGCCCTGTGCTGGCACCGGAATTGGAAAAAGAGGCGAGCTGCACGTTCGCCAAGGAGTCTGCGGATGTCGACCTCTGAATCAACCGGACGCTCCTCCCAGTCGCATGGCGAGGAGCGTCGCCAGGATGCCCTGCACACCGGCATCTCTCGAGTGCTCGCGGCCCTGGGTGCCGGTCTCGACAAGGGCGCCGAACGAAACCTGCCCGCGATCTTCGAACGCGAGATCCGTCAACTGGTGGACGCACGAGATGTGCGGCTGCGCGAAGTGCCGGCCCGGTATCAGGCCCGACTGGTGACGCCGACGCGATCGGCCGACGCTGTGGTGCTGGGCGTGCCGACGGTCGACGAGCGCACGCAGGCGGTGCTCGAGGCGTCGCTACCCGCCCATCGGGCGTTCCGCGAGATCGATCTGGAACTGCTGACCGCGGCTGCGCACCTTGGTGGCCTGGTGCTCGAGGCATCGCGGGCGCAGGTGGGGGCGTCTGGTACGCGCCAGCACGATCGCCTGGTCCCGATGATCGGTTCCAGCTCGGTCATGGAGGCCCTCCGCGAGCAGGTCTCGAGGGTGGCGTCCACGGACTTCACCGTCCTCATCGAGGGCGAGAGCGGCACCGGCAAGGAGCTTGTCGCGCGACAAATCCACGAAATGAGCCGCCGGCGGCACGGCCCGTTCGTGGCGGTCAATTGCGCGGCGGTGGTCGAAACGTTGATCGAGGCGGAGCTCTTCGGCATCGAGGAACGCACAGCCACAGGGGTACGGGGCCGCCGGGGCAAGTTCGAGCACGCGGATGGCGGCACGCTGTTCCTCGACGAGGTGTCGGATCTGTCGCCGGCGGCGCAGGCGAAGTTACTCCGCGTCGTCCAGGACGTGGCGGTCGAACGGGTCGGCAGCACCGGCACCAAGCGCGTGAACACTCGCATCGTGGTCGCCACCAACCGGCCGCTGGCCGCCATGGTCCAGCAGGGCCAGTTCCGAGCCGACCTGTACTTCCGGCTGGGCGGCGTCGAGGTGCACCTGCCGCCGCTGCGAGCGCGCCGGAACGATGTGGTGGAGCTGGCGCAACACTTCCTGGCCCAGCACGATCGATCGAGCCGGCCACTCACATTGTCGACAGCCGCGGCGGAAGCCATGCGCTTGTATCAATGGCCCGGAAACGTACGCGAACTGGAACGCCTGATCGAGCGTGTCGTGGCGCTGACCCAGACAAACCGGATCGAGCTGACCGATTTGCCAGAGGCGGTGCGCGGCGACTATAACCGTGTGCTGGCGCCATCGCTCGAGGCCTCACACACGTTGCGGGCATGGGCCAGCCGCTACGCCAGCCTGGTATTCGATCGGTGTGGCGGGAACAAACGTAAGACCTGCCGCGTGTTGGATGTCAGCTACCACACGCTCCAGGCCTATCTGCTGTTCGCTCGCGGGACGGAGGCCGCGCAGGCCAAGCGGTGGCCCGCGTGGGTGCGCACTCCAACTACGCGCGACACGGGCCGTCCAACCAGCGGGTGTTAGCGCCGTGCGCGCCGCGACGCTTCTGTTTCGCTTCTTTCGCATCGTCGCGCCCGTGCCGGCGCTCGTCTCGAGACTGGCTGTTGCCGTGGTGGTCGCCTGCGCAGGGCTGGCGATCATGGCGCCCCAGGCCACGTCCGCCCCGCTGCCGTCGCTGCTCGTTCTGCAAATCTTCGCGGCATCCTCGGGTGCGGTCGGTCCTGCCCGGCGCGGCTACTACGACACGTTGCTCTCTCGCGGTGTGGGGCGCGCGCAGATCCTCTTCGGTCACTGGTCTGGCGTCGACGACGCCTGGTGCCCTTTGCTGGGGCGCCGTCGCGCTGCTGGATCGAATGGCGACCAGTCCGGAGGACACGCCGCGCGCGCTCACCAGCGGAAGTCTGGTCGCGCTCTGGCTGGTGTCCAGCATCCCGTGGGCCACCACAGTGGCGCTGCCGCGATTTGCTGCCGCCATCGCCTGGCTGGTGGTCCTTGCGACCACGCTCACCACGTGGCCGTCGGGCCAATCGGCGCTCGTGTCAGCCTTGGACGGGCAAGTGGCCTCTCACTGGTCTCCGGTCGTGGCCCTCATCTATCCGATGGGCCTTCTGGGGGCGACGCTCTCACCGGCGCAATGGGCGATTGTCCGGCCCGCGCTCTTTGTGTCGGTCCTGGCACCGGCGCTCGCATTTCTCTGGTTCATCCGCGCCGACATTCCTCTCGAGGCCGCGCAATGACGGAACTGACGCTGGCGGTCCGCAACCTCAGCGTGCAGCAGGGCCGCCGACTGGCGTTTCGCGGCGTGTCGTTCGAGTTGCGGACGGGGCAGGCGCTTGGCGTCGCCGGCGCCAATGGAACCGGGAAAAGCGCCTTGCTGCGCGCGCTGGTCGGCGGCATCCGTCCCACCGATGGCGAGATCCGAATCGCCGGACGGGTGCCGCGCGACGCGCTGGCACGGACACCGACGGCGTATTTCGCGGGGGAGGCGACCCTTCCCGGATTCGCGCGCGCATCGTCCTGGGGGAGCCTGGGAACCGGCGAGGCGCTGACACCGGAAAGGCGACGCATTCGTACGCTGCCGCGTGGCGCTCGGCAACTGTTGGGTCTCCGCACCGAACTCGGCCGCCATCCGTTGTCACTCGTCATTCTCGACGAGCCCTGGGAAGGGCTGGATCCCGATGCCGCACGCTGGCTCAACGCGACGCTGGAAACCAAGCGCGACCGCGGTGCGGCCGTCGTCGTCTCGTCGCGCCGCCTCGAGGATCTGGCAGGCATCTGCGACAAGTACCTCTTCCTGACGTCCTCTGCGCCCTTTCTGCTGAGCGCGCACGACATCGAGCCCGTGGGCCGCGTGACCGCGGCACGGCTCTGCGAGGTGTTCGACACGATCCGATCCGAACCCAGTGCCCTGATGGTGCTGCCGCGCCGGCCCTAACGGCCCTTTACCTTGACCCTCGGAGATCGCGCATAGTACCCGTCAGATCGTCCCTCATGGCCGACGCCGTCGCGCTCCGTACCACTCCTTTACACGCTCGTCACAGAACCTCCGGCGCCCGCATGACCCCCTACGCGGGCTTCGACATGCCGGTGGAGTACAGCGGCATTACGGACGAGCACCTGGCCGTGCGCACGCGCGCCGGCCTGTTCGACGTCAGCCACATGGGCCAGATCGAAGTCGCGGGCAAAGGCGCCTTGGCGGCGGTGCAGCGCATGTCCTGCAACGACGCCGGCAAGCTGGAGCAGGGCCAGGCCCACTACTCCGGCCTGCTGACGCCCAACGGCACGTTCGTGGACGACATCCTGGTGTACCGGCTGGGCCCGGCGCATTTCCTGCTGGTCGTGAACGCCGCCAACGTGGCCAAGGACTACGCGTGGATCGTCGATCAGGCGAAGGCGGCTGGCGACGCGGCGGTGGTGGACACGAGCAGCCGCTACGCGCTGATTGCCTTGCAGGGCCCGGCGGCCGTGGAGACGTTGCGACCCGTGGCCACGGTGGACATCGAACACCTCCCGTACTACAGCTTCACCTACGGGGAGGTAGCCAACGCGCGGGCGCTGATCTCGCGCACTGGCTATACGGGCGAAGACGGCTTCGAGATCTTCGTGCCGCCGAACACGGCCGACCGGGTGTGGCAGGCGCTGCTCGAGTCGGGCGCCGGCGCGGGCGTGGTGCCCTGCGGCCTGGGCGCCCGCGACACGCTGCGGCTGGAGGCGGGCATGCGTCTCTACGGCAACGACATCGACGACACCATCACGCCAGTCGAAGCCGGCCTGAACTGGATTGTCGGGTGGCACAAGCCGTCGTTTGTCGGCGCGGACGTGCTGCGGAAACAGAAGGCGCAGGGTCCCGAGCAACGCCTGGTGGGGTTCGAGCTGACCGAGCGCGGCATCGCCCGCCAGGGCCACGGCGTGGTGCGGGACGGCACACGCGTGGGACACGTGACCAGCGGCACGCAGACGCCGTTCCTGAAGAAGGCCATCGGGATGGCCTACGTGCCGCCTGACCTGGCGGCGGCGGGCACGGAGCTGGACATCGACATCCGCGGCCGCGTCACCAAGGCCGTGGTCGTGAAGTTACCGTTCTATAAGCGTGGTTCTTCCCAGAGCCGAGAGCCCGGAGCCTAGAGCCGGCAGCGAAGCGAGCACACATGGCTTATCCGTCCGAGCTTCGGTACACGAAAGACCACGAGTGGGTCAGGCTGTCGGGCGACGTCGCGGAGGTCGGCATCACCGACTACGCGCAGCAGCAGCTGGGCGACGTGGTCTACGTGGACCTGCAGGCCGTGGGCACCAAGGTCGAGGCCGGCGGGGCCTTCGGCACCATCGAGTCGGTGAAGGCGGTGTCGGAGCTGTTCGCGCCCGTCGGCGGCGTGGTCGCGGAGCTGAACGGGGCACTGAAGGATCATCCCGAGCACGTAAACACGGCCCCGCACCAGACATGGATGGTCCGCATCAAGGTGGACGACGCATCGGCCGTCGCCGGCCTGCTGGACGCGGCGCAGTACGAAGCCTTGCTAGCCTGATGCAAGCTGTGGCACTTCGCGCCCAGGGGGCGTTCGCACGCCGGCACATCGGCCCGTCGCCGGAGGATCAGGCGCGCATGCTGGCGTCCATCGGCGTGCCCTCGCTCGACGCGTTGATCGACGAGGTGGTGCCCGAGCCGGATCCGCCTCCGCACGCCGCTCGACGTGCCCGGCCCCGAAGAGGAGCACGTGTTCCTGACGCGCCTGGCCCAGCTGGCGTCGCGCAACCGGGTGTTCCGCTCCTACATCGGCTTCGGGTACCACGACACGATCACGCCGAGCGTGATCCTGCGAATGGTGATGGAGAACCCCGGCTGGTACACGCCGTACACGCCGTACCAGGCAGAGATCGCGCAGGGCCGGCTGGAGTCGCTCGTCAACTTCCAGACGGTCGTGAGCGACCTGACGGGAATGGACATCGCCAACGCGTCGCTGCTCGACGAGGCCACGGCCGCGGCCGAGGCCATGGCGCTGCTGCACCGCGTGCAGACCCCGCCCAAGGGCGCCGCGCCCCGGCGCCGGCTGGTCGTGAGCGATCGGACCTTTCCGCAGACGATCGACGTCCTGCGTGCGCGTGCGGAGCCGCTCGGCATCGACGTCCACGTGACGGCGCTGGAGGGGCTGACATTCGACGACGACACGTTCGGCCTGCTGGTGCAGTACCCCGACGAGCGCGGACGGGTCGTGGATCTGCGCTCGCTCATCGAGCAGGCGCACGCCGCCGGCGTGAAAGTGGCAGTCGGCACCGATCTCCTGGCGCTGGTGCTGCTGACTCCGCCCGGGGAGATGGGCGCGGACGTGGCGTTCGGCAACTCCCAGCGCTTCGGCGTGCCGCTCGGCTACGGCGGCCCGCATGCCGCGTTCTTCGCCACGCGCAAGGACTTCGTCCGTCACGCCCCCGGCCGCATCATCGGCGTGTCGGTGGATGCCCACGGACGCACGGCGTATCGGATGGCGCTCGCGACGCGCGAACAGCACATCCGCCGGGAGAAGGCCACCTCGAACATCTGCACCGCGCAGGCGCTCCTCGCGAACATGGCCGCGATGTACGCCGTGTACCACGGGCCGGACGGCTTGCGGGAGATCGCCGGCCGCGTGCACGCTCAGGCTCGCGCGCTGCATCAGGCGCTGGCCCATGCCGGCCTGCGGCAGCTGAACGACGCCTACTTCGACACGCTGTGCGTGGAGTGTCCCGACGGCGTGTCCGCCGTCCGCCAGCGAGCCGAGGCCGCCGCGATCAACCTGCGGTATCTCGATGACCGCCACGTGGGCATCGCCCTGAACGAGCGCGCGACCGCGGACGACGTGGCTGAGATTGTCGCCGCGGTCACCGGCTCACGCCGGCCCGTTCCCGAAGGTTCGGCCAGGCCGCCGGCGCTCCCGGCCGTCCTGGTCCGGAAGACGCCGTTTCTGACTCACCCCGTGTTCAACTCGCACCGGTCGGAAACGCAGATGATGCGTTACATCCGGCACCTGGAGCGCAAGGACCTGGGCCTCGACACGGCGATGATTCCGCTGGGGTCGTGCACGATGAAGCTCAATGCCGCCACGGAGATGATTCCGGTGACGTGGGAAGGCTTCAGCCGCATGCATCCTTTCGTCCCGCTTGATCAGGCCGACGGCTACGCCCAGATCCTGCGTGAGGTGGAATCGGCGCTCTGCGCCATTACCGGCTTCGCCGCGGTGTCGCTGCAGCCCAACTCCGGGGCGCAGGGCGAGTTCGCGGGCCTCTTGGTGATTCGCGCGTATCACCGATCGCGCGGCGACTCGCAGCGGGACGTCGTGCTGATTCCCGCGTCCGCGCACGGCACCAACCCGGCCAGCGCCGCGCTGGCGGGCATGACGGTGGTGGTCGTGGCCAACGCGCCGGATGGGGAAGTGGACCTCGCCGATCTGGAGGCCAAGGCCACCAAGTACGGCAACCGGCTGGCGTGCCTGATGATCACCTATCCCTCGACGCACGGTGTGTACCAGGAACATATCCAGGACGTCTGCGCGATCATCCACGCGCAGGGCGGCCAGGTGTACATGGACGGCGCGAACATGAACGCGCAGGTGGGCCTGACGAGCCCCGCCGCGATCGGCGCGGACGTCTGTCACCTGAACCTCCACAAGACGTTCGCGATCCCGCACGGCGGCGGGGGACCTGGCATGGGGCCGATCGGCGTCGCGGCGCACCTGGCGCCGTTTTTGCCGCGGCACGTGCTCGTGGCGACGGGTGGCGCGTCGGGTGTGCCGGCGGTGTCGGCGGCGCCGTGGGGGAGTGCCAGCATCCTGCTGATCTCCTACGCCTACATGCGCCTGCTGGGCCCGACCGGCATGACCGACGCCACGCGGGCCGCGATCCTCAGCGCCAACTACATCAAGGCCCGACTGGAGCCGCATTACACCGTGCTCTTCACCAGCCACAACGGCCGCGTGGCCCACGAGCTGATTTTCGACCTGCGCGAGTTCAAGGCCGCGGGCGTGGACGAGATGGACGTGGCCAAGCGGCTCATCGACTACGGCTTCCACGCGCCCACGGTGTCGTTTCCCGTGGCCGGCACACTTATGGTCGAGCCCACCGAGAGCGAGAGCCTCGAGGAGCTGGACCGCTTCTGCGATGCGATGATCCACATCCGCCAGGAGATCGCCGACGTGGTGGAGGGCCGGGCCCACAAAACGGACAACGTGTTGAAGCACGCGCCGCACACGGCCGAAGCCGTCGCGAGCGACACGTGGACGCACGCCTATTCGCGCGAGCAGGCCGCCTACCCGGTGCCGGTGCTCCGCTGGCGCAAGTTCTGGCCGAGCGTGGGCCGCGTGGACAATCCGTACGGCGACCGCAACCTGTTCTGCTCCTGCCCGCTCGAATCTTTCCGAGAGCCGTAAGCCCCGGAGCCGGGAGCCCGGAGCCCGGAGCCCTAGGCGCAGTGCGAGTCTTCGATACGGCGCAAATGCGCGAGGCCGACCGGCAGACCATCGACGAGCTGGGCCTGCCGTCCATCGTGTTGATGGAGAACGCCGGCCGGCAGGTCGTGGCGGCCCTCGAGGCCAACTACGAGGACCTGCTCAACCGCCGCATCGCGGTGCTGTGCGGCCGCGGGAACAACGGCGGCGACGGCTTCGTGGTGGCGCGCACACTCGCGCAGCGCGGCGTGGACGTGTCGGTGTTCGTCCTGGGCCCCGTCGCAAACGTCACCGGGGACGCGCGCCTGAATCTCGACATCCTGGGACGGCTGGGCGTGGACGCCGTTGAAGTGGCCGATGAGCAGGCGTGGGATCTCCATTCGTCGGAGGTGGGCGCGTGCGGCCTCGTCATCGACGCGATCGTCGGCACGGGTCTCAAGCCGCCGCTGGCGGGCCTGCTCGAAACCGTCGTGGCGGACCTGAACACGCTGGAGGTGCCGGTCGTCTCGATCGACCTGCCGAGCGGCCTCTCCGCGGACACGGCGCACGTCGTGGGCCACGCCGTGCAGGCCGCGATGACCGTCACGCTGGCGGCGCCGAAGATCCCGCTCGTGCTGCCGCCTGCGGAAGATCACGCGGGCGACGTGGTGATCGCCGACATCGGCATTCCGCCGGCGGTGATCGAGGCGCTGCCCGGGCGGCACATCGAGCTGGTCACGCCCGAGCAGCTCCGGCTCTTCGTCCAGCCGCGCCCCGTGGACTCCCACAAGGGCGACTACGGGCGCCTGACAATCGTGGCCGGCTCGCCGGGCAAGACCGGCGCGGCGTACCTGGCGGCGATGGGCGCGCTGCGCGCGGGCGCGGGCCTGGTGACGATTGCCACGCCCGCGTCGTGCCAGGCGACGCTGGCCGCTCTGGCGCCCGAGTACATGACCGAGGCGCTGGCCGAGACGGCCGGCGATCTGTCGGAGGCGGGCGTGGACCACGTGCTCGGACTGCAGCAGGACGTGATCGCCTGCGGTCCCGGGCTTGGCCGCACGCCGGCGGCCCGGGCCTTCGTGCGGGAGCTGGTCGAGCGCGCGGCCGTGCCGCTGGTGCTCGACGCCGACGCGCTCGTGGCGTTCGACGATGCCCCCGACGCGCTGGCGGGGAGCGACGAGCGGCAGATCGTCATCACGCCCCATCCGGGGGAGATGGCGCGGCTGGCCGGCATGTCGATCGAGGACGTGCAGGCCAACCGGCTCGACGTGGCGGGCAGTTTCGCGATTGACCACGGCGTCCACGTGGTGCTGAAGGGCCACCGGACGGTTATCGCGACGCCCGCGGGCCGTGCGTTCATCAACCCGACCGGCAATCCGGGCATGGCCACCGGCGGCACGGGCGACGTGCTGACGGGGATGCTCGCGGCATGGCTGGCGCAACTCCTCGACGCCGAAGCCGCGTGTCAGCTCGCGGTGTTCCTGCACGGGACCGCTGGGGATCTCGCCGCCGAGGCTGAAGGACAGGCCGCGATGACGGCCGGCGACCTGGTCCGGCACATCGGCGCCGCGTTCCAGCGCGTGGCGCGCCCGCCCGACCGTACGGCCACGGCCTGATGCCCACGGCGTCGATCACCGAGTCCGAGGCCGCTACCGAAGCGCTGGCCGGCGAGCTTGCGTCGCGCCTCTCCGCCGGCGACGTGGTGCTGCTCTCGGGGACGCTCGGTGCCGGCAAGACCGCGTTCGTGCGGGGCATGGCCCGGGGCCTCGGCGTGGACCCCGAGGAGGTCAGCAGCCCCACGTTCGCGATCGTGCACGAGTATCGCGGCGGGCGGCTGCCGCTCTTTCACGTCGATCTCTATCGACTGACGCCGGCCGCGGCCGACGATCTGGGCCTCCACGAGATGGGCGTGGGGGAGGGCGTACTGGCGGTGGAGTGGCCCGAGCGCCTGGGCACCGGCTTTCCGCAGGCGATCGCCGTGCGGCTCGAAAGCGTGGACGACGCCGGCGAGACGATCCGGCGCATCACGATCGACGACCTATAATGGCCGCGGCCATGGCTCTTTCGGCCGGCAGTCACGTGGGCCCGTATGTCGTGTCCGGGCCCCTTGGGGCCGGCGGGATGGGCGAGGTCTATCGGGCGCGCGACACACGGCTGGGGCGTGACGTCGCGTTGAAGCTGCTGCCCGCGTCCGCCGTCGCCGATCCCGATCGACTTCAGCGCTTCGAGCAGGAGGCGCGGGCCACGGCGGCGCTGAACCATCCCAACATCCTGGCGCTCTACGACATCGGGCGCAGCGATCATGGCCCGTTCCTCGTCACCGAACTTCTCGAAGGGGAGACGCTGCGCAGCCGCGCTGGATCGCGGAGCGATGCCCGTGCGCAAAGCCCTGGACATCGCGGCGCAAGTAGCGCGCGGGCTGGCGGCCGCGCACGAGCGGGGCATCGTGCACCGCGACGTCAAGCCCGACAACCTGTTCGTCGACCGCCAACGGCCACGTCAAGATCCTCGATTTTGGACTGGTCAAGCTGCCGAACCGGTCGCCAGCGTCAGCGCGGCGAACTGCCGACCACGGCCCCGCCGACCTCGCCGGGTGTCGTGCTTGGCACGGTCGGATACATGGCACCCGAGCAGGTGATCGGACGCGCTGCCGATCACCGCGCCGACATCTTCGCGCTTGGCGCCGTGCTTTACGAGCTGGTGACGGGACGCGCGCCTTCGCGCGCGACACGGCCCCGGAAACGATGACGGCGATCCTCAAGGACGAGCCGCGCCCGCTCCTGGAGGACGGCACCGTCCCCGCCGGGCTGCAGCGGATCGTGAGCCGCTGTCTGGAGAAGAGCCCTTCGGCCCGATTCCAGTCCGCTGGCGACCTGGCGTTCGCGTTGGAGACGCTGTTACCGGGCTCCGGATCGGCGACGGCGGCGACCAGCGCAGTTGCGGCGACCGCGGCCGACGCGCGCACGTTTCGCCTGTGGTGGCTGGCCGCTCCGGCCAGCTTGTTGGTCGGGGCCGCGGCCACGTGGTTCTTCATGCGCCCGGTGCCGGCCCGGAAGCCCGCGTCACGCGCTTCCAGGTGTTTGCACCGGACTCGTGGCGCACCGATCTCAACGGCGGCCTGATCCCGCTCGCCCTCTCCCCGGACGGGCGGTCCCTGGCCGCCAATGCCATCAACGACAAGGGCGAAACAGCGCTGTTCGTGCGCGCCTTCGACGCTCTTGAGGCGCGTATCGTGCCGGGTACCGAGGGCGCGGGCTCGTTCTTCTGGTCGCCCGACGGACGCAGCCTGGCGTTCTTCGCCGGCACGCAGCTAAAGCGCGTCGACGTCGCCGGTGGCTCGGCGACGGTGATCTGCGAGGCACCCACCGGCAATCGAGGCGGCGCCTGGACTCCGGGCGGCATCATCGTGTTCGGATCGACGCTGGGCCTGCAGCAGGTGCCGGCGACCGGCGGGACTGCCGACGACCGCGCTGGCGCTGGCGGCGGACGAGGCATTCCACAGCGCGCCCGTGCTCGCCCCGGACGGCGAGCACCTGCTGGTCGTCGCCGGTGTGGGCAGCGAAGTGCGCGGCGGCAGCGCGCCGAGATTGCTGGTCGACTCGGCTGGGCTCGCGCGAATCGCGCCGTGCTGTTCGACACCGATCAGTTCGTGCACCCGGTCGGGTTCGCCGACGGACGGCTGATCTTCGTTCGCGGAACCAGCCTGCTGGCGCAACCCTTCGACGCCGCCAGCCTGCGGCTGAGCGGCGAGCCCGTGCCGCTCGTGGATCGCGTGGAACCGATCCCCAACGTGCCATACGGCTTCGCCTCGGTGGCAGGCTCCGCGGTGGCCTATGTTCCGGCGACCAACCCCAACGTCCATCAGCTCACGTGGTTCGATCGAGCCGGCCGCCAGACGGCACTGCTGGGAGAGCCCGGCAACTATTCCAGCCTCGAGCTGTCGCCCGACCAGACGCGGGCCGTTGTGGCGGTGATGGATCCGGCGCGGCGGAACCACGACATCTGGCTGTTCGACGTGACGCGGGCGCTGCGAACCCGGTTGACCTTCGAGCCTGGAGATGAGCGGACGGCGATCTGGTCACCGGGCAGCGACCGACTGATCATCAACCGGCAACAGAAGGGCACCGAACGCGACCTGTTCGTCAAGGCCGCCGACGGTTCGGGCCGGGAAGCGCCGGTCGTGGTGAACGGCCTGAGCAAGGATCCGATGAGCGTGTCCCCGGACGGACGCTGGCTGCTGTATCGCGAGAGCTCGAAAATGTTCAACGACATCTGGATCACACCGCTCGACGGCAGCGGCAAACCAGACCCGTTCATTGCCACGGAATTCGACGAGAACTACGCGCGCTTCTCACCCGACGGGCGGTGGGTGGTCTACTCGTCGGCAGAGTCGGGTCGATGGGAGGTGTACGTCGTGCCGTTCCCAGGACCGGGCGGCAAATGGCAGGTATCAACGGCGGGTGGAGAGCTGCCGCGATGGCGAGGGGATGGACGCGAAATCTTCTACCTGGCGCCGGACGGCACGCTGATGTCGGTGAGCCGTCGACGGCCGTTCTGCTGCGTTCCAGGTCGGTCAAGCCGCGCGGCTCTTCAAGCCCCGCATCCCGTCGCCGGTTGGCTACAACTATGCGGTCAGCGCCGACGGCCAGCGGTTCCTCGTGAACGTTTCGGCCGAACCCGCCACGCCGGTGGCCATCATCGACGGCTGGCAGGCGCTGCTGAAGAAGTAGGAGGTCTCGTGATTGCTGCTTTCGCGATCGGTGCCGCGCTCGTCGCCTCGACCACCGGTGCTCAGACCGACGCCGCGCCCTGCAACCTGACAATCGCTTCGGGCGTCTCGACCCAGCAACTCGTATCGGGAGCGCGCCAGCGCACCTACCGGCTGTTCGTGCCCCCGGGCTACGACGGACGCCGTCGGCTTCCGCTGGTGCTCGATCTGCACGGCAGCGGCGGCAACGCAGCCGGGCAAGCCCGGACGAGCGGATTCGAGGCCGTGGCCGCCGCGGAAGCCTTCCTCGTCGCGACGCTCGACGCGGAAGGGGCGCGGTGGAACGTGCCCGTGCAGCCCGGCCGGGCCGATGACGTGGCCTACGCCAGCGACGTCATCGACCACGTTGCCGCACGCGCGTGTACGGACCAGGCCCGCGTCTACGCGACCGGGTTCTCGGGCGGCGGCCGCATGTCGTCGCTGCTCGGCTGCCGGTTGACCTCGCGCCTGGCGGCCATCGCGCCGGTGTCGGCGCTGCGTTTTCCCGCGCCGTGCGCCGGCAGCCCGCTACCCTGTGCTGACGTTTCACGGCCTCGCAGACCCGCAGAACACCTACGACGGCCACGCCCCCGGCCGTGGCGCGGAATGGGAAGAGAGCGTGCCGGACGCACTGGCCGGCTGGGCGGCGCGCAACGGCTGCAAGGGCAGCGTGAAGCTCGAGGATCCGCCCGGCCCGTTATCGACGATGCGCTACGAGGGCTGCTCTGACGACGCCGAGGTGCGGCTCATCAGAATCGACGGCCTCGGCCATCGCTGGACGCGCGAGGAAATCGATACGACCGTCGAGATCTGGCGATTCTTCAAGAACCACTCACGACGGCAGTGATACGGACGTTTGTGAATTGTGAATTTTCCGGCTGCTCCGTCTCTTGAGAGCAACCGGTCACTCCATCCGGTAGTTCGGCGCTTCCTTGGTGATGGTCACGTCGTGGACGTGGCTCTCGCGCACGCCCGCGGGCGTGATGCGCACCACGTGCGCCTTGCGCTGCAGTTCGGGAATGGTAGCCGCGCCGCAGTAGCCCATGCCCGCGCGCAGCCCGCCGACCAGCTGATAGATCACCGACGCGGCGCTGCCCTTGTGGGCGACGCGGCCCTCGATGCCTTCCGGCACGAGCTTGTCCGGTGTTGCGGCCGCCCTCGAGGTCGAAGTCGTCCTGGAAGTAGCGGTCGCGGCTGCCGCGTCGCATGGCGCCAATCGAGCCCATGCCGCGGTACTCCTTGTAGCTGCGGCCCTGGAACAGGATCAGCTCGCCCGGGCTCTCGTCGGTGCCGGCAAACAGGTTGCCGGTCATTACCGTCGAGGCGCCCACGGCCAGCGCCTTCACGACGTCGCCCGAGTAGCGGATGCCGCCGTCGGCGATGATCGGGACGTTGCGGGACGCGGCTGCCTGGGCGCACTCCATGATCGACGAGATCATCGGCATGCCCACGCCGGCCACGACGCGAGTCGTGCAGATGGATCCGGCGCCGATGCCGACCTTCACCGCGTCCACGCCGGCGTCGATCAGCGCAAGCGTGCCCGACGCGGTGGCCACGTTGCCTGCCAGGATGTCGGTGTCCGGAAACTCCCGGCGCACGCGCTGCACCATGTCGAGGACGTTCTGCGAGTGCCCGTGCGCGGTGTCGATCACCAGCGCGTCCACGCCGGCCTTGACCAGCGCCGTCGCGCGCTCCAGGGCGTCACGCGCGACGCCGATCGCAGCCCCGCAGCGCAGCCGCCCGAGCGAATCCTTGGACGCGCTCGGATACTTGATCGCTTTCTGGATGTCCTTGACGGTAATGAGGCCCTTCAGGCGAAAGTCGCGATCGACCACGAGGAGCTTTTCGACCTTGTGCTGATGCAGGATGCTGCGGGCCTCGTCCAGCGTCGTGCCCACCGGCACGGTGAAGAGCGGGCTGCGCGTCATCACGTCGCCGATCGGACGCTTGAGGTTGTTCTCGAAGCGCAGGTCGCGGTTGGTCAGGATGCCCACCAGCCGGCCTTCCTTGCTGCCGTCCTCGGTGATCGGCACGCCGGAAATCCGGTACTGCTGCATCAGCTCCAGAGCTTCGGCGAGGGTGTTGGTGGGGGAGAGCGTGATCGGGTTCACGATCATGCCGCTCTCGGAGCGCTTGACGCGGTCCACTTCGGCCGCCTGTTCGTCGATCGACAGGTTCTTGTGGATGACGCCCAGGCCCCCGATTTGCGCCATGGCGATCGCCAGCCCCGACTCGGTCACGGTGTCCATGGCGGCGCTGAGAATGGGGACGTTCAGGCGGATGCGGCGTGTGAGTCGCGTGGAGACGTCCACCTGGGCAGGCACCACGGTGGAGTGCTGCGGCACCAGCAGCACGTCGTCGAAGGTCAGGGCCGTCGCCAGGGCTGCGTCGGCGGGAGAGGAAAGGGTCAGCGCACCGGTGGTCAGCTCCATGGACTCCTCATCGTCAAGCGGCCATGCCGTGGCACTTCTTGTATTTCTTCCCGCTGCCGCAGGGACACGGGTCGTTGCGGCCCACCTTCGGCTCCTCGCGCCGGACGGGTTTGCGGGAGTCGTCGCCGCCGGTCCGCGCCGGGGTGGGCGCGTCGGGCATCGCGCTCTCGGCGGCTCGCGACGACCGCGCCGCCGCGAAGGCGGGAATGGCCTCCGCGCTCGGGTTGTTGAGGGTGAGCGGCGCGGAGCGGCGCGGCGCCGCCACGCGGGGCAGCACGGCTTGCTGTTCTTCGACCATGGGGCGGATCGAAAACAGCCAGCGCACGATCTCTTCTTCCACGCGGCCGCGCATGTCCTGGTAGAGCGCGAAGCTTTCCTTCTTGTACTCGACCAGCGGATCGCGCTGGCCGTAGCCCCGCAGGCCGATGCCTTCCTTGAGGTGGTCCAGCGAGTAGAGGTGGTCCTTCCACTGCGTATCCACGATCTGCAGCGCGATGTCGCGCTCCAGCCGGCGCATGGCCTCCTCGCTGATCACGGCTTCCTTGGCCGCGTAGCTCTCCTTGGCGAGCGCCCAGATCTCGTCGCCGATCTCGTCCGACCGCTTGCCGTCCAGATCCAGCGCGTTCAGGGTCGCCGGCTCGAGCCCGAACGTGCGCGACGCCTCGTGCAACAGCGCCGGCACGTCCCAGTCGTCGGGATCGGCGTCCTTGCCGACGAACCGGTCCACCATGCCGTCCAGGACGTCCTCCGCGAGGGCCATCACGTAGGCGCGGGTATCCACCAGGTCCTCGTCCTCGAGGTGGATCTTGCCCTCCAGAATCTCGCGGCGCAGCGTGTAGATGCTCTCGCGCTGCTTGTTCATCACGTCGTCGTATTCAAGGAGGTGCTTGCGGACGGAGAAGTTCTGCGCCTCCACCTGCTTCTGCGCCCGCTCGATCGCGCGGCTCACCATCCCGTGCTCGATGGGGACGCCCTCCTCCATCCCCAGCCGCTGCATAAGGCCGGAGATGCGGTCGGATCCGAAGATGCGCATCAGATCGTCTTCGAGCGACAGATAGAAGCGCGACGAGCCGGGATCGCCCTGGCGGCCGGCGCGGCCCCGCAGCTGGTTGTCGATGCGCCGGGCCTCGTGACGCTCGGTGCCGAGGATGTGGAGCCCGCCCTGCGCGATCACGTCTTCGTGCTCGGTCTCGGCCTGCTGCCGGAAGTGCTCGAAGATGCGTTCCCAATGCTCGCGCGGCACCCTGAAGAACCCGTCCACGTGGAAGAAGTAAACGAACTGATCGTCGTCCACGAACCGTTCGTCGCCCTTGGTCAGCCGCTCGGCCACTTCCTCGGCCAGGCACTGCTGGCGGGCCATGTGCTCGGCGCTGCCGCCCAGGAGGATGTCGGTGCCACGACCGGCCATGTTGGTGGCGATGGTCATGGTGCCCTTGCGGCCGGCCTGCGCGACGATCTCGGCTTCCTGCGCGTGGTATTTCGCGTTCAGCACCACGTGCTTGATACCGCGCTTCCGTAGCAGCGCCGACAGCCGCTCGGACTTCTCGATCGACACCGTGCCGACGAGCGTCGGCCGGCCGGACTCCTGCTTCTCCAGGATGTCGTTGACGATGGCCTCGTACTTCTCCCGCTCGGTGCGGTACACGAGGTCGGGCTCTTCGACGCGCAGCAGCGGGCGATTAGTGGGGATCGCCACCACGTCGAGGCTGTAGATCTTGTTGAACTCGGCTGCTTCGGTTTCGGCCGTGCCGGTCATGCCCGAGAGCTTCTTGTACTTGCGGAAGTAGTTCTGGAAGGTGATGGTGGCGAGCGTCTGGTTCTCCCGCTCGATCTTCACCTTCTCCTTGGCCTCGACAGCCTGGTGCAGCCCGTCGCTCCAGCGCCGGCCCGGCATCAGACGGCCGGTGAACTCGTCCACGATCACCACGCCGCCGTCCTTGATCATGTAATCCACGTCGAGGCGGAACAGCGAGTGCGCGCGCAGCCCCTGCTGCACGTGGTGCAGCAGCGGCATGTTCAAAGGGTCGTAGAGGCCGCCCGAATCCGGCACGAGGCGATGCGAGAGCATCTCCTCGGCCTTGGCCATGCCCGTTTCGGTCAGCGTGACGGTCTTGTGCTTCTCGTCCACGATGTAGTCGCCCGTGGACTCCAGCTTTTCGCGATCCTCCGCCTTGACGTTGCCCTGCGTGACCGCGCCCTTCTGCAGGCGGGGGATGACGCGATCGACCTCGTAATAGAGGTCGGTGGACTCTTCGGCCGGGCCCGAGATGATGAGCGGCGTGCGTGCCTCGTCGATGAGGATGCTGTCCACCTCGTCCACGATGGCGAAGTGGTGGCCGCGCTGCACCATCGACGACAACTCGAACTTCATGTTGTCGCGCAGGTAGTCGAAGCCGAACTCGTTGTTGGTGCCGTAGGTGATGTCGGAGCCGTACGCCACCTGGCGCTGCTGATCGTTCAACTCGTGCTGGATGACGCCGACCGACATCCCGAGGAAGCGATACAGCCGGCCCATCCACTCCGAGTCGCGGCGCGCCAGGTAGTCGTTCACCGTGACGACGTGGACGCCCTTGCCGGCGAGCGCGTTCAAATAGGCGGGGAGGGTCGCGACCAGCGTCTTGCCCTCGCCGGTCTTCATCTCGGCGATGCGGCCGCTGTGCAGCACCATGCCGCCGACCAGCTGCACATCGAAGTGCCGCATGTGCAGCACGCGCCAGCCGGCCTCGCGGACGACGGCAAAGGCCTCGACCAGCAGGTCGTCCACGGTGGCGCCCTCGGCGATCCGCTGCCTGAACTCGAGGGTCTTGGCCCGCAGCCCGTCGTCGGACAGGGCCTGGATTTGCGGTTCGAGCGCGCTGATTTCCCCTACGCGCGGCTGCAGCCGCTTGAGTTCACGTTCGTTCTGGGTACCGATGACCTTGGCGAGTAGCTGACCGATCATGCTGTTTGCGACGCAAACGCTGACGTGAGTATCTACCGATTGTACGCCACGGGGGGCGACAACCGGCAAGGATGTAGGCTGGGGCGTTGCCCGCTACTGATCGCGGGCTTTCTGGGTGAGGAGCCGGAGGGGATTGAGCAGGTTGCCGTTGGCCAGCACCTCGTAATGGAGGTGGTTGCCCGTGGCACGCCCCGTGGCGCCGACGCGGCCGATGATGTCGCCGCGTTGCACCTTCCCGCCCTTGGTCACGCTGAAGGACTGCAGGTGCCCGTACCGGGTCTCGAGGCCGTAGCCGTGGTCGATGACGACCAGGTTCCCGTAGTTGCCTTGATAGCCGGCGAAGTCCACCATCCCGGCGGCCGTGGCGAATACGGGTTGGCCGCGATCGCCCGCGATGTCCAGGCCGGCGTGGAAGTCCGCAGCCCCCGACACCGGGTCCACGCGCGAGCCCATCACCGAGGACAACCATCCGTGCGCCGGCCAGATCGACGGCGTGGCCGCGGCCAGGGCGTCCCGCCGCTCCACGGTCCGGCGGACCAGCGAGAGGCTGGCGTCCAGTCCTTCGAGCACGGTGCGCAGCAGGCCGAACGTGTCCTCCGGGTTGGCGAGCGCCGTGAGCGTCTTGGCGTAGGACCGCTGCGTGGAGACCGGCACGTTGCCCGTGCTGCCCCCCATCGCCCTCGCCTTGACCAGCGCCGGCAGCTTCTCCATGGCGCTGGCCAGCGCCGGGTCGAGCGCCGAGCGGGCGCCGAGGTCCGAGACCGCGTGCTGCAGCGAGCTGATTTGGCCGGCTAGCGCCTCGGTGGCCTGGCGATAGTTGGCGTTTTCGAGTTCGAGGGCCCGGTAGTCGTTGAAGAGGGCCGAGACGTCGCTCTTGGCTTTCCACGCGGCGCCGAGGCCGATGAGGATCGGCAAGGTCACCACAGCGCCCACGATGGCGACCACGGGGCGAACCGGCAACGTCGCTCGGCGAACGATGCCAGATGCCGGATCGGCAACTACGACGGTGTATCGTCGTGACAACATGCTTTTTCGGTCTGGGGGGCTCCGTTCGCCAGTGCCGAACGAAGGCGCCAGCCTATCACAGCCTCGACCGGTGGCCAACGAGCGGGCAAACACAGAGCGAAGACGCACGGGGGACCGGACCTGAGCACGCAGACCGCGCGAGGCCTCGTGCTCGCGTCCGCGCTCCTGTTCTCGACCGGTGGGGCGGCCATCAAGACCGAGGCGTTCACCGCCGCCCAGGTGTCGGCCCTGCGGTCCGGCATCGCCGCCATCGTGCTGGCGGCGTACGTGGTCCTGGTCAAGGGAAACCGGCTCGAGATCACGCTGCCACTGCTGCCCGCGGGCGTCCTGTACGCAGCCTCGTTGACGCTGTTCGTGGCCGCCAACAAGCTCACCACCGGGGCCAACGCCATCTTTCTCCAGGCCGTCGCGCCGCTCTACATCCTCATCCTCGGTCCCTGGGTCCTGGGGGAGCGTTGGACGAGGCGCGATCTGGCCCACGTGGGGGCGCTTGCCGTCGGCTTGGCCCTGTGCGCTGCCGGTCAGCAGGCGCCGAGCGTGTCGGCACCGGACCCGGCAACCGGGAATCTGCTGGCAGCGCTGTCGGGAGTGACCTGGGCCGGCACGCTGCTGTTCCTGCGCCACCTGGGACGGGCTGGCGCGGACGATGGGGGAGTCCTGGGAGCGGTCATCGTCGGCAACGCGATGGCGTCCCTGGTGGCGATCCCGGTTGCGTGGCCGCCCCCCGTGGCCCCGGCCGCCGCCTGGGCCACCGTCGTCTACCTGGGCGTCTTCCAGATCGGGCTCGCGTACGTCTTCTTCACGAAGGCGATCCGCCGTGTGTCCGCGCTCGAAGCGTCGTTGCTGCTCCTCATCGAGCCGGTGCTCAACCCGATGTGGACGTGGCTCGTGCACGGCGAGTCGCCGGCCGCGTTCACGCTGATCGGCGGCGCGGTGATCGTGAGTGCCACGGCAGTGCGTGCGGCCACCGCGCCGCGCGCGTGAGTAACCCGTCGCCGATCAGCGCCAGTACGCCTAGCCAGCGTTGTCGAAGAAGAACACACGGTCCTTGCCGGCGTGCTCCCGAGCTGCAGCCTTTGCTCGCTCTAGACCCTCGACGTGCCTGAGACCAGTGCCGGCCAGGGAATCTCGGCGAAGGAATGCCTCGAAGAGACACTCGGCAATGCCCTTGGGGGCCTCGGCCGTTGGCGGATCACCAAACCCGTAGATGAGCATGTCGCGTTCTCCCGACAAGCGAAAGGCAACTAACGGACCGCGTGGCCACGATCACCAATCACGAGACGAGGTAGGCAGCCATGCGCAACGAACTGCCGCAGGCGCCTCGTGGTAACGGCGAGACGGGTCCAACCTCGCACCCCCGTTGCCGAGACTGAGTAGTGCGCTGCCACACCACCTCGCGTTCTGCCAGCGCCTCAGGTCCCTCGGAATTGCAAGGCCTCCGCGATGTGCGCGTCCCCGACAGCCGTCGCGCCCTCGAGGTCCGCGATCGTGCGGGCCACCTTGAGCACACGGTGGTAGCCGCGGGCGCTCAACCCGAAGACGTCCACGGCACGCGCCAGGCGGGCGCTGCCGCGCGCGTCGGGCCGGCAGTAGCGCGTCACCTCGCCGCCACGCAGGCTGGCGTTGATCGCTGACGGGCGATCGCCGACGCGCTCACGCTGGATGGTCCGGGCTGCCGCGACGCGTGCGCGTACCGCGGCCGACGTCTCACCCGCGCGAGGCGCCGTCATCTCGCCAACAGGCACCGGCGGCACGACGATCGACAGGTCAATCCGGTCGCGCAGCGGACCGGAGATGCGGCCGGTATAGCGCGCCACCTGCTCCGGCGTGCACTTGCACGGCTTGATGTCGAATCCCTGATAGCCGCATGGGCACGGGTTCATCGCCGCGACGAGCATGAATCGCGCGGGAAACCGGACGTGCCCGCTGGCACGCGCGATCAGCACCACGCCCTCCTCGACCGGCTGTCGCAGCGCGTCCAGCACCCGGCGCTCGAACTCGGGAAACTCGTCGAGAAAGAGGACGCCGTGCTGGGCGAGGGAGATCTCGCCCGGCCGCGGGATGCTCCCGCCGCCCACCAGCGCCACGTTCGAGATCGAATGGTGGGGAGCGCGGAAGGGTCGCGCGCTCAGCAAACCGACGTCGGCGGGCAACTGGCCGGCGATCGAATGGATCTTCGTGCACTCCACGGCTTCGTCGAAGGTCATCTCGGGCAGGACGCCGGGGATGCGCCGCGCCAGCATCGTCTTGCCGGCGCCGGGAGGGCCCGTCATCAGCAGGTTGTGCCCGCCGGCCGCCGCGATCTCGATGGCCCGCCGCGCGACCGTCTGTCCCCGGATGTCGGCCAGGTCGGTGCCGTCGTCGGCGCGCTCGCTGACGGCCGGCACATGCGCGAGCGTGGCCGCGGCAGGCTCGTTCAAGGCCTCGACCGCTTCGGTCAGCGTGCGAACCGTGCACACCTCCAGGCCCTCGACGACACAGGCTTCCGGTGCGTTGCGCGGGGGGAGCAGAACCCGTTTGATGCCGAATCCGCGCGCGGCGACGGCCACCGCCAGCACGCCGCGAATCCCGTTGATGGTCCCGTCGAGCGACAGCTCACCGAGCACGAGCGTGTCTGTGATCCCCTTGCGCTTCAGCACGCCTTCGTGCGCCAGCAGACCGAGGGCGATGGCGAGTTCGAACGAGGAGCCGCCCTTCCGCACATCCGCCGGGGCCAGGTTGACCGTAATGCGGTGCTCAGGGAACTTGTACCCGGCGTTCTTGATCGCCGCGCGCACGCGGTCGCGGCTTTCGCGCACCGTGGCGTCGGGCAGACCGACCATCGCGAAAACGGGCAGCCCGAACTGCACGTCCACTTCGACGGACACGGCGTAGGCGTCCACGCCGAGCACGGCGGCGCTCCGCAGGCAGGCCAGCACGCTCCTGTGCGCTGCAAACCACCTGACTATAGGATTTGTGGGCGGAGGGCTCGCTGTTCGGCACTCGTGGCCGGCCCGCATCGCAGGTCTGGCAACGGAGCCGCGCGGGCAGATGCGCGGAACCTGCGATCTGCAGGCTCAGTCGGGCACGGCTTTGAACTCGTTGACCAGCACCATGCTGATGTGGCGCGTACTGGCCTGCCGGATACGTTTGGCCTCTTGATAGCCCGGATCGTGATACAGGCCGAGTGCCGCTTCCCTGGACGGGAACTTGATGATGGCGTTCATCGTGCGAGAGCAGCCTTCGACGACGAAGGCGTCGGTGTCGGAGGCCAGCACCTCGCCGCCGTACTTCGGGAGAAGCGCCATCACGAGGGGCGGATACTTCTGGAATTCGTCGGCGTCGATGATGTCGTAGGTTCCGATGTAGTAGACGGACATGTCATGCTCCGAATGGGTACCGCACAATCCTAGGCGCATTGTGCGAATTAGAATCTCGACTGTGAGCAATAAAGTTGCCGTCGCGCTTGCGTTCGCCGTGTGTCTGGCAAGCCCGGCAGCTACGCAGATCGAAGTGGACGCCGCGTGGTTCGGGTTGTGGCGATTGAATCTGGAGAAGTCGATCTACCGTCCGGGGCCGCCTCCTTACAAGCGCGCCACCTATCGCATCGAGCCGCATGCGAATGGCGTGCGCGTGTTGTACGACATGGTGCGACCGCGCGGGGGAGTCACCCACCTCGAGTGGACGGGGTTGTTCGACGGACGGGACTACCCGGTGCAGGGGGTCGAGGAGTTCGTGACCTACGCCTACCAGCGGATCGACGCGCGCAGCTACGACGTGGTGACGAAGCTGGACGGTCGCCCGGCCGCCCGATCCCGCGCTGTGCTTTCGCCCGACGGCCGATCGATAACCACGACCACGGAGGGCCGAGACAGCCGCGGCGTAGACACCACGACCATCACTGTCTACGAACGGACGAGCAGCTAGGACGACTGCAGTTCCGGACCCCTTTCTGAATTCTGAATTCTGAATTGTGCATTCAGGTTGCTGAGGTTCTCGGCAACCTGCTAGCCCGCGAAAGGATCAGGCGGGCGGACCCACCTGAACGGGCTCTGCCGCAAGCGGAACGTGTCGAGCGCGACTCGCCGCAAGCGCGCGTCGATGAGGTGGCCGTCCATCTCGCCTGAGAGCCGCAGCTCATCGCCTCCCACGCGCTGGATCTCGAAAGCAGCCTCCCACGTGCGGCTTCGGCCCTTCGACAGGCGCATCCGCCGGGCGTCGGGGTCGAACGTGACGCCGTAGTGCGCCACGGAGTCGTCGGTGCGCTGGATCGCCACGACATCCGGCGTATCGAAGATCACCCGGCGCCAGCGCCGGTCGTAGTCCGCGTCCGCCGGTGCCACCGTGTCGCCGTTCATCCGCAGCTCCGCCACGTCCCAGATTCCGTAGACAGGCGAGCGCGGACGGCCATCGCCCTCCGTGGACCAGAAGCGCAGGCTGAGGTTCGTGAACATCGCCAGCAGGTAGACGCCGGCGAGCACCTGGATCCAGGTCGCCACCCGCCACCGCCTCTCGCCGCGCACGCCGGGAATCCGCTCCTCGAGCATGGGTCCCGCTAATGCCTCTCGCCGGAGGAAGAGCGCGGTCAGGCGCGGGAGGTCCGGAGCCACCAGCAATCCAGCCATGAGAATCAAGTGCAACGACAGCTGCTTGAGGCCGAAGTCGTACGCCATGTTCAACACGAACACCTGCGTCATGTCGAACAGGCACACCCACGCGCCCAGCATCGCCGTGCGCGGGATGACCAGCAGCACGCCGGCTGCCACCTCCGCCAGGCCCGCCGCCATCTGATACGGCGTGGACGCGCCGATGAAGGTCCACAGCAGATCGGCCAACGACAACGTCCCCACGGGTTGCACCAGCGTCACGAGGGACGGGGCCTGGAACTGCGTGGGGATGACCTTCGCCATCCCGTAATAGAACATCTGTGCCGCGAGCACGAAGCGGAGGCCCAGGCGGAACCACTCGTACAGCGTCACGTCGCTGATGCGAGGGCGGTTTGCCATGGTCCACGCCGCAGCCAATGCGACGGCCACCAGGAGCACCCACGCCAGCTGCACCCAGTGAAAGGCCGTGTCTCCGCTGTTGCCGGTGAAGGTGAGCGGCGGGGCAAGTCCGGCGACGTTGGTCGCCAGCCACAGCGTGAGGTCGCGCAGCGGCCACACGTGGCCCAGCGGCGGCAGTGCGGCGCCCGGCCACAGCAGCACGCCTCCAGCCAGCTGGGTCACCAGCGCGTAGAGGCCGAAATACAGAACGCCGAAGCGGAGAGGGAAGCCGGCCACCCTCAGCGGGCGGCGGGAGCCGGGGCCACGACTGCCGCTGAACTGCGCCTCATCGCCTCGATGGTGGCCGCGTACTCCGGGTACAACGATGCCTTGCCGCCGCGCGTCGCCTCGAACGGCAGGCCGAACCGGTTTGCGAACTCCGTATGCCGCGTGCCCACGGGCCAGTGCGGCACCCAGCCCGTCTGCCGATCGCCCAGTTCATCCACGGTCTCGAAGGGAATCGCCGGACCCACGTGCTGCCCCTGGCGCCCGGCGGAAGTTGTTGCTGCGCACCATCGGCTCTTCGAGATACACGGGGTCGTCCACGATCGACAGGTGCACCATCACGTCGTCGTGCACCGTGATGAACTCCGTCATCACGCCCCGGTAGCTGCTGGGGATGCCGTTGCGGTTGATGAACGACGTCTTCATGTGCGTCGTGGTCACCTTCAGCTGCGTGCCGTTGACCCATTCGCCGGTCGAGAAGCCGCCCCACGTGTGCTCGGCGTATTCCGACGGCCGGCGCCGGCCGTCCATCCAGATCGTGCGATCCGCCCGGCCGAAGTAGCCGGCCATCGTGTAGGCAACGAGCCTTCCGCTCACCGGGTCCACGATCTCGGGTGATGCGCAGATTCGGCTGGGGACCGCGCATCGAGGACCTGCGCCGGGTGCGGCTTGGCCTGCTGCTCGGGCTGCGACAGGATCGACGCATCCCAGCTCTCGGCCTTCTGCCGGGCCGCCGCGTTGATCGGATGGCCCGTGTAGTCGCCCAGCTCGGCGCCGGGCGCCCGGTGCGGCTGGTCCTCGTGGTTGTCGCGGGCCCATTCACCGGCGAGGTCCACCTGCGCCAGTGCCGGCACCGCGACAAGCATCGCCAGAACGGTCAGGAGGAGGTGGCGGCTCATTGGGCCGAGCTCGGGGCGGCGGGCTCGACGCCGCAGCTCGTCGAAGATCGCCTGCGCGAGCATCCGCCCCGTCCACTGCGGTGTCGAGTAGAGGCCGTCGTACTCGAGCGTCGGCGTCCTGGCCATCACCTGATCGAAGGTGTGCCCAGCGGCCACGCCCGCCTTCACGCGGTCGTAGATGATGGTCATCATGTCGCGGTACTCGACCACGTCGGCCTCGTTGAGGATGCGGCCGTGGCCCGGCACCACGCGCGTGCCGCCCTGCTGGTTGAAGCGCGGCACCGTGATGTCGATGATGCGGTTCAGCGCGTCCAGGATGCCGCGCATGCTGCCGCCGCGCGACACGTCGAAGGCCGGGTAGCGCTCCGTGTGGATCACGTCGCCCGCCACCACGACGTCGGATCGCCGGAAGAACACCAGCACGTCGCCGTCGGTGTGCGCCGCGGGGGCATGCAGGATCTCGATGGGCTCGTCGTTGAACCACATCGTCTTCCGCGCGGTGAAGAAGCTGTTGCTCGGCCACATCTCGAACGGCTCCGCGGTCGGCTCCACGTTCATCCGGTTCAGGAGGTTTTCGTGGGCAATCACGATCGCGCCGGTGGGCCTGAGCTGCACCGGGTTGTTGCCGCCACCGCCCTGGTTGTCGTCGGGTGCGGACCCCGGCCCGGCGAGCCCGCGAGGCGCGACGGTCGGGTTCACGCCGGCGCGGCCCAGCCGGGCATTGCCGCCGTAGTGCTCGCGATCCGACGTCGTGTTGATGATGTAGCTGAGGGGGCCATCCGACAGCGCGCGCACCGCCTCCAGCACGCGGTCGCTGACCGCGGCCGTGGCGGCATCCACCAGAAGAACGCCTTCTTCGCCGACCTGCACGGCGATGTTGCTGGGACCGCGAGCCACCAGGTACACGCTGCCGAAGACCGGCAGCACTTCGAGCGGATTATCCGAGGGCAGGGCCACGCGGCGCGCGCTCGGCTGCGGCTGTTCGAGGCTGCGCGACTGGACCAGCCGGTCCAACCGGGCCTCCTGCGCATCCACCGCGACGCCAATCGCGACGGCTACCGCGAGCGCGAAGGAAAGCCCCCGTCGCATGCGGCGTAGGCTACCACGAGGGAAGGTCAGTCGGCCTGCGAACCGGAGCTTCGAATCGTGAGGCGCTGACCTATACGGATCGTGGTGCTCCGCAGGTTGTTCCATTCGCGGAGTGATGCCACGGTGGTGCTGTACCGCCGGGCAATGGAGAAGAGCGTCTCGCCCTGCTTGACGCGGTGCACGCGACGTTCCGGTACGCGAGCCGGCTCGGCCCGAACCGTCGCGGCCTTCACGACATCGACCGGATCCTCGCCGCCATCGGTGCCGGCGACCGCGAGCAAGGCATCCGGGCGATCCACGAGCGCCGGAGCCTTCGGAATGATGAGTTGCTGCCCGCTGGAGAGCTTCGCGCGGATCGACAAGTAATTGGCCTCGGCCAGATCGGCGCGCGTGACACGAAGCTTCTTGGCCACGGTGGCGAGCGTCTCGCCCTTCTTGACCGTGTGGCGCATGAAGGGTTCTGGGGCATCGGACGCCAGCTCCGCGGTGCGCGCGCGGATGGTCTCGGCGGCGCCCATCGGCACGCGGAGGGCGTAATCGCCTCCGCGCGCAGGCGTCGTCCAACGGCGCAGCTCAGGGTTCAGGTCCTGAAGCGTTTCGAGCGATGTTCCGATCCACTCGGCCACGTGCCGGAGATCGGTCGGGCCGGCAATCGTCACCACTTCACTCGGAGGCTCGGACACCGGCAGCACGTTCAGGCCGTACTGCGCGGGATTACGCGCCACGATCACGGCGGCCAGGATCAAGGGCACGTAGTCGCGCGTCTCGCGGGGCAGGTACTTGCGGGTGCTCGTCAGCTCCCAGAAATCGTCGCGGCCCGAACGCTTCATGGCGCGCTGCACGCGGCCATAGCCCCCGTTGTAGGAGGCGAGGGCCAGATGCCAGTCGCCGAACTTCTCGTAGAGAAACTTCAGGTACTTCGCCGCCGCGCGCGTGGCCTTTTCCGGGTCGGCTCGCTCGTCCAGATACCAGTCGTGCTCGAGACCGTTCTCGAGCGCGGTGCCGCGCATGAACTGCCACATCCCCCGAGCCTTGGCCCGCGACACCGCGCTGGGCTTGAAAGCGCTCTCGATCAGCGGCACGTACGACAGGTCGAGCGGCAGACCTTCTTCCTCGAAGATCGACCGCACCATCGGCAGGTAGCGCGACCCGCGGCCGAGGCCTTCTTCCAGGTAGCCCTTCAGGCGTCCGCTGAACAACTCCACGAACGACAGCACCCTGTCGTTCAGCGGAATCTCGATGTCGAAGTCGCGCGTGCCCAGATCGTCCACGACGGCCTGCGCGGTCTCGGGACTCGGAGGCGGCGGATCGGCGGTCGCCGGCGCGAGAAACGTATCGATGGCGGCTGCTTCGGCCGGACGCTCGGCGAAGGTCGTCGGGGAGGCCGGTGGCTCGACGGGACGGACTTGCGGTGCGGGCGTCTCCTGGCGAACCTCCGCGGGCGCGGGCGCGGGTTCGACAGGTGTGATGACTGGAGGCGGCGCTTCTACCGGCGGCGGCGCTTCAGGAACGCTCGCCACGCGCGCCGGCGAGGACGCGCACGACGACACCACTGCGGCCACGGCGCCGAGCATGCACACGGAGCGGCCGGTGCGGGCCAGCATGTGAGGGCTTACCTTAACATCCGAAGATCGGGGCGGTCAATTTGCGGAACTGCGCGCGCGCATGCGTGCGCAGTTATTCAGCGCGGCCAACTGGACGGCGCGAACACGTTGTTCGCGGTCCCGAGATCGCGGGCCGCGGGCGTGACGATCGTCTTTTCGCCCAGCATGATCGTGGTGCCGGCCTGCATGGCCCGGCGGACGTCATCCTCGCAGACAAACGCCACGGGCTCCACGTTTGCGGGCTTGGCCGAAGGTACCGGTGCAATACCGGGACGTTCAGCTGAGGCCGGCTCGGCGCCTCCTTTGTAGCCACGAGAGGAAAGAAACCGATCGACCTTAGACCGAAGCTCATCCGCAGAAATTCCACGCGCGGCGGGTTTCACCGGTGCCTGTGGAACGGTCGGGCTTGTGGTCGCGGTACTCGACGTCGCGGACGCACGCGCCTGCGGCGACGCGCCCACACCGGGCGAGGCCATCGCAGGCCGAATCCCGTACGCCACGCGCTTGATGTTCAGCAGGTGACGCGAAGAAATATTGTCAGACGTGCTGTTGCCACCCCAGCCGCCGCACCCGAGGGTCATCGCCGGATCCAGGCCCGTTGTCAGGCCGATCGACCCATGGGTCGTGGGCGTGTTCACGCAAATCCGGAAGGCCGGCTTCTTCAGGCCGAACTGCAGCACCACCTCATCGTTCTGGGAATGCACCGACATGGTGTGACCCATGCCGCCGTAGCGCAGGATCTGGATGCACCGTTCGCAGCCTTCCCGCCAGTCCTGCACGACGTACCAGGACAACACCGGGCACAGCTTCTCGATCGAAAGCGGGTAGTCGCGGCCCACGCCCTCGAGCTGCGCGATCAGCACACGAACACCGTCGTCCACCGGGATGCCGACGATCTGCCCGATCTCCTTCGCGGTTCGTCCCACGAGCTTCGGGTTGGGCAGACGCTGCGGGGTGACGAGCACCGCGGCGAGCTGCGCCGCCTCGGCGGGGGAGAGGAACCTGGCGCCACGAGCTTCGAACTGGCGCCGCGCCTCTTCGGCCACCGGGGCGTCCACGACCACGGAATTGGGCGAGGAGCACAACAGACCGTTGTCGAACGTCTTGCCCAGGACGATGTCGTGCGCCGCGCCGCCTATGTCTGCGCTGCGTTCGATGTAGCACGGCGCATTGCCGGGACCGACCCCGTAGGCGGGCTTGCCGGCGCTGTACGCCGCGCGCACGAGGCCCATGCCGCCGGTGGCCAGGATCACGGCCACGTCGCGCTGCCGCATCAGCTCCTGCGTGCCCTCGAGCGTCACCGTCTTCATCCACCCGATCGACGCCGGCGGGGCCCCGCGCGCGGTACGCCGCATCGGCCATGATCTCGACGGCCCTGGTGATGCACCGCGCCGCCGACGGATGCGGGCTGATCACGATCGGGCATCGCGCTTTCAGGGCGATGAGCACCTTGTAGATCGCCGTGGAGGTGGGGTTGGTGGACGGCACCACGGCCGCCACCACGCCGAAGGGCTCGGCAATCTCGATGATCTTCTTGTCTTCGATGCGGTTCACCACGCCCACCGTGCGCATGGGCCGGATGAACTCGTAGACCTGCCGGCACGCGAACAGGTTCTTCTGGACCTTGTCGGCCACCACGCCGTAGCCGGTCTCTTCGACGGCCAGTCGAGCCAGGGTCTCCGCGTGTGGCGTGACGGCCTCCGCCATCGCGGTCACGATCGCGTCGATCTGCTCCTGGGTCAGTTCCGCGAGCGCGGTTTGCGCCTGGCGTGCAGCCCGGGCCAGCGCCCGCGCTTCCGCAATCGACGTCAGATCGGTGTCGGAAGCCTGCGGCGCCGGGGCGGATGGCGACATGAACAGCGAAGACGCCCGCCCGGAGGCCTCGCTACGCCTTCGGAAGCACGCGCTCCACCTCGGCGTGGGGCCGGGGAATGACGTGGACCGAAATCAGCTCGCCGACCCGTCGGGCGGCGGCCGCACCGGCGTCGGTGGCAGCCTTCACGGCCCCGACGTCGCCGCGCACCAGGACGGTGACGTAGCCCGCGCCGATGTATTCCTTGGCGACCAGCGTCACGTTGGCGGCCTTCACCATCGCGTCAGCCGCCTCGATCGATCCAATCAGGCCGCGCGTCTCGATCATGCCAAGCGCTTCTGAAGCCATATCAGACGTCTTGAAGGACCAAGTTGAGCATCATATGAGTCCGGTCCACGGGGCACCACCTTCAAGACGTCTCGCCCGCACGAAGTGCGGGCAAGAAGACACTGCGCCAGCGCGGCGGAGCCTTGACGATGGGGCGCAGCCGCGCTGGCACTCTAGCAGAAGTGCGCAGTATCATTCCACTCGTGCTGCGACTCGTTCTAGTCGCCGCCGCAGTGGTGGCGACAGTCGCCTGCGGGAGCTCGAGCGACGAGGCTCCTATCGCTTCGGCGGCGGTCACGCTCACACCCTCGAGCGCCGCCGGCGGATCTCCCATTCAGGTTCACTACCGACTGGAAGCCGCCCCGGGCGCCACGATGCCGGCGGGGGAATACGTCGTGTTCGTTCATTGGGTCGATGCCGATGGACGGATGCTGTGGACCGACGACCACGTACCCCCGGTGCCGCTCCAGCAGTGGCGCGCGGGCACGCCCGTCGAGTACGACCGGACATTGTTCATCCCGCGCATCTCGGTATCCGGACCCGTGCAGGTGCGCATCGGAATCTACGCGCCGGCCACCGGAGAGCGGCTGCCACTGAGCGGGGAGCCCACGAACGCGCGGGCGTATCCCGTCGCGACGCTCGATATCCGGCCCGACCCGTCATCGGTTTTCGTGGCGTTCGGAGAAGGCTGGTACAACCCCGAGATCGGAGACACCCTGAGTCGGGAATGGCGGTGGTCCCGCGGCACCGGGCTGCTGGCCTTTCGGAATCCCAAACGGCCCGCCGAACTGTGGCTCGAGCTCGATCAACCCGTGAAAACGTTGTCCGCGCCGCAGCAGGTCACGCTGCGGATCGCCGGCGCCGTCGTGGACACGTTCACGCTGCCACCCGACACCCTTACCATCCACCGGACGCCATTGACCGTAGACATGTTGGGCAGCGAAGAAACGGTTGAGCTGGAAATCGTCCCCAGCGAGTCGTTCGTGCCGGCCGACATCCCGGCTCTCAAGAACACCGATCGACGCACGCTGGGCGTCCGGGTCTTCAACGCGCACCTCGCGGTCCGCTAAGCCGACAAGGGCGCTCCCCTCCGCCTTGTCGGCCGCGGACTGATGCCCTCTCGGCGTTCAACCGACAAGCAAGTGAGGACTGCCCTTGTCGGCCAATTCGCAGACTTTTGTGCAACACTGTGCCCATGGAATTTCGCTGTAGGCTTGGTCACTCCGGGCGGCGAAATCATCGAAGGTGTCTACATTTCGGACACCGAGGCACGGCTCCGTAAAGAATTCGAAGAAAAGGGGCTTTTCGTCCTTTCGCTGCGGCGCAGCGGGCTCTGGCTGCCAACGTTTTCGGGCGGAGCTAGTCACGGCCGGATCTCACGGCGGGAGTTTCTGAACTTCAACCAGGCGCTGGCCACCCTGCTCAAGTCCGGGATGCCCCTGGTACAGTCGCTAGACATCCTCCGCCAGCGGGTCGCCAATCCCACGTTCAAAGGCATTCTCGACGGGATCCACGACAAGGTGAAGGGCGGGTCGGCCCTTTCGGAGGCCTTCGCCGGCCACGGGTCCCTCTTCCCCGCGGTGTACTCGGCCTCGCTGGTCGCCGGCGAGCGAAGCGGCGACCTGGAGGCGGTGATCCGGCGCTATGTGGCCTACGACAAGGTGCTGGCCACCGTCCGGGGCAAGACGCTGTCGGCGCTGATCTACCCGGCGATTCTCGTCGCCATGATGATCGTGCTGGTGGGCATCATCGTCCTGCGAGTCGTGCCGGCCTTTTCCACCTTCTACGGCAACTTCGGGCGCGAGCTGCCGCTGTCCACCCGCATCATCGTTGGCTTCTCCAACTTCCTGGTTGCCAACATCTGGACCATCCTGGCGGCCGTAGTCATAGGGGGCATCGCGCTGGCGTCGTGGATCCGGCAGCCGGGGCAGCGGGCTCGACTCGATCACCTGCTGGTGCGGTTGCCGTGGGTGGGTCCGGCCGCCAAGAAGTTCGCGACGTCTCAAGCAGCTAGGACGCTCTCCACGCTGCTCGGGGGCGGCATCCCCCTCGTCCAGGCACTGGACATCGCCGGCCGGGCCATGTCGAACCGGTTTCTCGCGGGCGAAGTAGACATCGTTCGCCAGCGGGTGCAGGAAGGGGCCGGGTTCGCGTCGTCGATGGCCGCCCGCGGGGTGTTCCCCGATGTGGCCGTCAAGATGGTGGAAGTGGGCGAGTCCACGGGCGCACTCCAGGAGATGCTCAACAGCCTCGCCGAGTTCTACGATGAGGAGATCGAAACCGAGGTGGGGCGCTTCATCACCGTCATCGAGCCGCTGCTTCTGATTGTGATGGGCGTCATCATCGCCGCCGTTGTGCTGGCGCTTTACATGCCGCTCTTCGAGCTCAGCTCGGTGGCCGGCTAGATTTATGTCGACGACCACGGACCCCGCCAACCTGAGCGTGCTTCCCCCAGACGACTATCCCGACGAAGTCGCCCGCGCGCGCAAGCTGGCTGAGCGCTACCGGCTCGAGTTCATCGACATGGACGAGTTCCGGATCAACCAGGAGCTCTTCCGGTCGATTCCCGCGGACCTGATGCTGCGCTACGGCTTCGTGCCGTGCCGGCGCGACGGCAATGCGCTTGTCATCGTGGTGTCGGATCCGACCGACCTGCCGATGATCGACGAGGTCAGCGTCGTCCTGGGCACCCCGGTCAAGGTAACGGTCGGCGCCCCGTCCGCCATCCAGTCGATCCTCAAGAAGAGCGAAAGCTCCCAGCGCGTGCTCGAGGATGCGACGCAGGGCTTCCAGCTCCAGGTCCTGAAGGAAGACGAGTCCGGCGAGGAAAGCCTGACGGTCGAGCGCCTCACGAGCGACATCAGCCCGATCATCAAACTGGTGGATTCGACGATTTTCACGGCCATCCAGCGCCGGGCCAGCGACATCCACATCGAGACGGGCGACGACGCCGTCTACGTGAAGTACCGGATCGACGGTGTGCTGCAGCCGGCCATGCGGCCGATCGCCAAGCAGCACCACAGCGCCATCATCTCCCGCGTCAAGGTCATGGCCGAGCTGGACATCGCCGAAAAGCGCGTGCCGCAGGACGGCCGCTTCAAGGTGCGCATGCCGGGCAAGACGATCGACTTCCGCGTCTCGATCATGCCGAGCGTGCACGGCGAGGACTCGGTCATCCGCATCCTGGACAAGGAATCGATCAGCGAGCAGTTCACTGAGTTGCGGCTGGACATCCTGGGGTTCCCCGAGCTCGAGCTCAGCCGTTTCCGCAAGTACATCCGCGAGCCGTACGGGATGGTGCTCGTCACCGGACCGACCGGGTCGGGCAAGACCACCACGCTCTACGCCGCGCTGTCGGAGATCAAGACACCCGAGGACAAGATCGTCACGATCGAGGATCCGGTCGAGTACCAGCTGCGCGGGATCACCCAGATTCCCATCAACGAAAAGAAGGGCCTGACTTTTGCTCGCGGTCTCCGGTCGATACTCCGTCACGACCCCGACAAGATCATGGTGGGTGAGATCCGGGACCCTGAAACCGCGCAGATCGCGATCCAATCGGCCCTGACGGGTCACCTGGTGTTCACCACCGTCCACGCCAACAACGTGGTGGACGTGCTGGGACGGTTCCTGAACATGGGCGTGGAACCGTATCAGTTCGTGTCGGCACTCAACTGCGTGATGGCGCAGCGTCTCGTGCGCCTGACCTGCGCCCACTGTAAGCGTCCCACCAAGGTCGATCAGCGCCAGCTGGAGGAGTCGGGGCTCAGCCCCAGTCTCGCCCAGTCGCACCAGTTCTATGAGGGCGCCGGCTGTATCGAGTGCTCCGGCACCGGGTTCAAAGGCCGCACCGCCATCTGCGAGCTGCTGAACCTGTCCGATCGAATTCGCGAAATGATCCTCGATCGCCGGCCCACCTCCGAAGTGAAGAAGCTGGCACACGACGAGGGGATGCGGTTCCTCCGCGAGTCCGCCGTCGAGAAAGTACTCCAAGGCATGACGACCCTGCGTGAAATCAACAAGGTGACGTTCGTCGAATGAGCATTTTGACTTCCTGGCTCGCCAGTCCGCCGCCCGACGCGGCGTTGGAGCTCGCGGCCGACGCGGTGTCGGCGGCCGTGATCGGCACGCGCGGCGCAGAATCGGTCATCGAGGCCTTCGCCTACGAGCCGCTCCCGGCCGGGGCGCTGACCCCGTCGCTCTCCGGCCAGAACATTCCCAACCGGGCGGCCGTGGTCTCCGCCATCCAATCGGTGATCTCGAGACTGGGATCGCGGCCACGCCGCGTGGCCCTGGTGGTGCCCGATGTCGCCTCCCGCGTGTCGCTGATCAAGTTCGACCAGGTGCCGGCGGCGCGCGCCGATCTGGATGCGCTGATCCGGTGGCATCTCAAGAAGTCCGCGCCGTTTCCGATCGAGGAAGCGTGCGTGACCCACGCCCCGGGAGCGCCCGCCGACGGCGGCCGCGAGTTCGTCGTGGCGCTGGCGCGGCGCGACACCGTGCGCGAATACGAGGGTGTCTGCGAGGAGGCCGGCCTGTACGCCGGCATCGTGGATCTGGCGTCGTTCAGCGTCGTGAACTGCTTCCTGTCGAGCGGCCGAGTGCCGACGGGGGACTGGCTCGTGGTGCACATGCGCTCGGACTACACCTCGATCGTCATCATGCGCGGCGGTGACGTCATCTATTTCCGGAGCAAGCCTGAAGGGGACGGGGATCCCTTCGCCGATCTCGTGCACCAGACGACGATGTACTACCAGGATCGCCTGTCGGGCCAGGGCTTTTCCCGCGTGCTGGTCGGCGGCACCGGCCGTACTGGCACCGACGTGGAAGTGGCCCGCCGCGGCCTCGAGGAGCACCTCGGTACGCCGGTCGAACCCATCGACCCCACGAGGATCGCGCTGCTCCCGGATCGGCTGAGCGCGGCCCCCGAAAACATGGGCCGCGTGGCGCCGCTCGTCGGCATGCTCCTGCGGACGCGCCAGGAAGTCCAGGCCGCGTGATGCTGACCACCAACCTCTCGACCCGACCGTTCTACAACGTCCGCGCCGTGCGCGCGATTATCGGCGTGCTGGCCGCACTCGTGAGCCTGGCCACGGCCTACAACGTCGTCCAGCTCGCGCGCCTCACCAGTGAGCAGCGCAGCCTCAGTGCCGACGCGGTCTCCGCCGAGAACGAAGCCGAGCGCCTCACGCGCGAGGCCGCGCAGGTGCGGTCCCGCATCGACCAGACCGAGATCGACTCGGTGGCCGCCGCGGCCAGGGAAGCCAACGCCATCATCGACCGGCGGGCCTTTTCGTGGACGACGCTGTTTGCGCAGTTCGAGGCGGCGCTCCCGAGCGACGTCCGGATCACCGCCGTCCAGCCTCGCCGCGAACCGGACGGAACCTTTGCCGTGAGCGTGGCCGTGCAGTCGCGCCGGATCGAGGCCGTGGACGGCTTCATCGAAGCGCTGGAGGCGCTGGGAACCTTCAGGAACGTGCTGCCGACCGAGGAGGAGACGACAGACGACGGTCTCATCGAGGCCGTGCTCGATGGCCAGTACTTCCCCGGGACGCCCGTGGCGGCCACGACGGCGGACGAGCAGTCGGCCCCGGCCCCGGCCTCGGCACGCGCCGCGGTCAACGGAGGAGAGCGGCATGACTAACCTGGTGTCGCCGCTCGTCGCGCGCATCATCGGCGAGAACAAGCGCGTGCTGCTGATGCTGCTGGTCGGCCTCGGCGTGAACGTGCTGCTGTTCGCGTTCGGCGTCTACCCGCTGTCCCAGCGGGTCGCGAACGTGTCCGATCGAAACGCGTCGGCCTCAAAGGCACTGGTGGCCGCGCGCGAGGAAAACGGCACCGTCACGGGCACCCTTGCCGGGAAGGATCGCGCCGTCACCGAGCTGGGCACGTTCTACACGTCGGTTCTGCCCCGCGACCTGGCCAGCGCGCGCCGCCTGACGCACCTGCGCATCGCCCAGTTGGCGCGCGAGCATGGGTTGCGGTACTCGCGGGCCCAGTCGGAGCCGGTGGACGACCGAGACAGCACCTTGACGCGGCTCAAGACCGACGTGTCGCTGGCCGGCAGCTATATGGAGATTCGCAGCTTCGTCCACGCGCTCGAAACGGCGCCCGAATTCGTGGTGATCGACAACGTGGAGCTGGCCGACGCGGGCGACTCTGGAGAAGGCCTCGAGCTCACCCTCGCCCTGTCCACGTTCTTCCGGGGCGCGGTCGAGCCATGATCATCTCTACCGCGAGTCGGGTCCTGGCTGCCGCCGCGGCGGTATTGCTGTTCTCCGGCGCCGTGGCGACCGCCCAGAACCGCCCGCGCGCCGCGCGGCGGACGCCGGCGCCCGCGGCAAAGCAGCCTCCCGTTGCCGACGTCAAGCTGGACGCCCTGCGCGTCACCGCCACCGATCCACCGCGCGTCACGCGCAACCCGTTCCGCTTCTACCAGCCGCCTCCGCCGCCGCCACAGCGCGTCGTGCGTCCGCCCGAACCGGTGTTCGCCGCACCGCCGGTACCGACCGGTCCGCCGCCACCGCCGCCGATCACGCTGCGCTTCATCGGCCTGATCGAAGCGCCGCAGCGCTCGGGCCGCGTCGCGCTCTTGAGCGACGGACGCGGCGGCCTGATGCACGGCAGGGAGGGCGATATCATCGAAGGTCGCTATCGCGTGTTGCGCGTGGGGACCGACTCCATCGATCTGGTCTATGCCGATGGACGCGGACGGCAGACGATTCGACTTTCAGGACAATGATGCCTTCACAGACACGTGTGCGACTCCTTGCCCTCCTGCTGTGCCTGGGCGTGCTGGCGGCCGGTTGCGGCGCCAGCCGCTCGTTCGGTAACGGCGAAAGCGCCGCCAGGGCGGGCGAATGGGATACGGCGGTCGAGCACTATCGGCGCGCGGTGCAGCAGAGTCCCGACAACGCGGAATACAAGATTGCGCTCGAGCGCGCGATGTTGACCGCGTCGCAGCAACACCTCGACGCTGCACGCATCGCCGAGGTGCGCGGCATCGTGGACGAAGCCCTGCGTGAGTACCGGCGCGCCAGCGAATTCGATCCGCCGAACCGCCAGATTGCCGGCAAGGTCACCGAGCTGGAGCGCAAGCTGCGCGACCAGGCCGAGGCCACCGCGCCGCGCAACAACCTGCAGCAGCTCCGCGCCGAAGCGGCGCGCCAGTCAACCCCGCAGCCGCTCTTCAACCTCTCCACCGTGCTGCCGGGCATCCGGTTCAACAACACCGGCCTGCGCGAGATCCTGAACTCCATCGGCATGACGTCCGGCGTGAACGTGACCTACGACAACACGTTCCAGGACCGGATGTACACGGTGCAGCTCGACAACGTGACGCTGGAAGAGGCGCTCAACCAGATCCTGGCGGCGAACCAGCTTTTCTACAAGGTGATCAGCCCGCGCAGCATCATCGTGGTGCCCGACAACGTCCAGAAGCGCGGCCAGTACGAGGAACAGGCCATCCGGACGTTCCCCATCTCGCACGCGGACGCAACTGAACTGGCGCAGCTCATCAACACGATCATCCGCGTAGGCGGCGGGCAGGTGCAGCCGATGGTGGTGGCCAACAAGACCGCCAACACCGTCACCGTGCGCGCGACCACGAACGTGATGTCGATCATCGAGCGGATCGTGGAGCAGAACGACAACCCACGCGCCGAAGTGGTGGTCGACGTGCAGATTCTCGAGGTCAACCGCTCGAGGACCAAGCAGTTCGGCCTCGATCTGGGGGACTACTCCGTGAGCGTCGTCTTCTCGCCGGACGCCGATGCGCGGGGCACAACGGCAACCGGGGGGAACGGCACGGCCAGTACGGCAACCACACTACAGGCGCGCCCCTTCAACGCCAACACCATCTCGAGGGGCGTCAATACGACGGACTTCTACCTGGCGGTGCCGTCGGCCGTCATCCGGTTCCTGGAGACCGACTCGGAGTCGAAGCTGATTGCGAAGCCGCAGCTACGGGGCTCCGAAGGGCAGAAGCTGACGCTGAACCTGGGCGAGGAAGTGCCCATCCCCTCGACCACGTTCACCCCGGTGGCCGCAGGGCGGCGCGGCCTTCAACCCGCTGACCTCGTTCACCTACCGGCCGGTGGGCGTCAACGTCGAGATCACGCCGCGTGTCACCTTCGAGGGCGACGTCATCCTCGAGCTGCTGATCGAGAACAGCGCGCTCGGCGAAGGCTTGAATATCGCGGGCCAGAATCTGCCGTCGTTCACGTCCCGCAAGGTGGTGACCAAGCTGCGTCTGCGCGACGGCGAGTCGAATCTGCTGGCCGGGCTGCTGCAGGAAGGAGAGCGCCGGTCGCTCCGTGGCTTCCCGGGCATCCTGCGACTGCCGATCATCCGCCAGCTGTTCTCGGCCAACGACAACGTCATCGAGCAGACCGACATCGTGATGCTGCTCACGCCGCGCATCGTCCGAACGCACGAGCTGTCGGCGCGCGATCTGACGCCGATCTTCATCGGCACACAACAGAACCTGGCGCTTTCAGGACCGCCGGCGCCGCTCGGGTCGGATCCGGCAGACCCGGCCACCACGCCTGCACCTCAAGGCGGCACGCCTGGAGTCGTCGCACCCGGAGTCGCACCGGCCGCTCCGGCCGCTCCGGCACCCCCCGCGGGCGCACCTCCGGCGGCCGCACCTCCCGCCGCGGTGGCCCCGGCGGGCGCCGCCACGGGCGGTGCGTCGGGACAGAGTCCTGATCTCGCCACCGAGCGGAGAGTTCCGCGTCGGCGGCGGCCCCTACACGCTGCCGGTGTCGGTCACCGGCGCGTCGCGGCTGTCGTCGATGTCGCTCACGGTCACCTACAACCCGGCCGTGCTGCGCGTGCGCAGCGTGCAGGAAGGCAGCTTCATGCGGTCGGGCGGCGTGCAGGCGGCGTTCACGACCAGCCAGGCCGATGCCGGGCGTATCGACATCGCCGTGGTCAGGCCGGGCGACTCGACCGGCGTGGCCGGCACGGGACTTCTGGCGGCCATCCTCTTCGATGCGGTGGCGCCCGGGACAGCCAACTTGACGGTGACCGGCACGGGGACGGCTCCCGGCGGAGCGCCCTTGGCGCTCCAGTTCGCCCCGGTAACACCGGTGACGGTGCGGTAACGATGTTCCGGGCGACACGGACCCTCCAGGACGGCTACAGCTTCATCGAGCTGCTCGTCGTCATCAGCATCCTCTTCGTGCTGGCGTCGGCGGCACTGCCGCTCGCACAGGTTGCCTCGCAGCGGCAGCGGGAGGCGGAGCTGCGCCGCACGCTGCGGGAGATGCGTACGGCCATCGACAAGTTCAAGGACGCCGTCGATATCGGGCAGATTCCCACGACGGAGTTGACGCCTGGCAGCGAGGGATACCCGCCCGATCTCGCGACGCTGGTCGAGGGCGTCACGCCGGCCAACGACGCATCCGGCCGGAAGCTCAAGTTCCTGCGCCGCGTGCCCATCGATCCGATGACCAACTCCACGGAGTGGGGGATGCGCGCGTACCAGGATCGTCCGGACTCCACATCGTGGGGCGGCCGGAACGTGTTCGACGTGTACACCAAGAGCCAGGGCACGGGACTCGACGGCACGAAATACAAAGACTGGTAAGGACTGATTGGTAATGACCGCACGACCATCCACCCGGACGCGTCGCCTCGCCGGCATCGCCGCCGACGCCGGCTTCACGCTCATGGAACTCATGATCGTGATGACGCTCATCGTGACGCTCGCTGGCGTGGGCCTCTCGATGTACGGGAACAGCGTGACGCGCAGCAAAGAGGCCGTGCTCAAGGAAGACCTCTTCCGGCTGCGCGACGCGATCGATCGGTACTACGCGGACAAGAACAAGTATCCGCCGACGCTCGAGTCGCTGGTGGCCGACAAATACATCCGCGCGATTCCGGTGGATCCGTTCACGGCCAGTGCCGACACGTGGCAGACGACGATGTCGGAGCTGGAAGCGGGCAACGTGGCGACCGAGCCGGGCATCTTCGACGTGAAGAGCGGGTCGGAGTTGAGCGGGCTCGACGGGACGCCCTACGCAAACTGGTGAGGATCATGCGAAACGACGTTCGAAACCGCGCACGGCTAATCGGTGCCGCGCTGTTGGCCCTGGCCCAATTGGCGGTCGTCGCCTGCGACAAGATGCCGCTGACCGCGCCGCAGAACTCGACGGTCACGGTGACGTCCGCGTCCTTGGTGCTGCCGGTCGGCGGTTCAACCGAGATCACGGCAGTCGTCTCCGAAGGCGGCGGCACGCCGGTTCAGAACGGCACCACAGTCCGGTTCACGACCAATCTCGGGCGTATGGATCCGGTCGACGTCCAGACCAGGAACGGCATGGCCATCACGACGTTTCACGCCGGCGACGTGTCGGGTGTGGCGGATATACGGGCCGTATCCGGAAGCATTGCCGGCGCCGGGACACCAGCCGCGGGCACCACGCCATCCAACGGAGTTCAGATCAACGTGGGGGCGGCGGCCGTGGAAACGGTCGTGCTCCGAGCCAATACGTTATCGGTGCCCTTCACGGGCGGGACCGTCGAGCTGACCGCGACGGTCACCGGAGTCGGCGGTCGCGTCCTGCCGGGCGTCCCGGTGACCTTCCTGACGACGGAAGGTCAGCTCAGCCCGACCAGCGGCATCACCGACGGCAACGGCGAAGTCAGGACCAGCCTGACCACGACCCGCGCTGCCAGCGTGTCGGCGAAAGCTGGCACAAAGGACAGCAACACGGTCGCCATTGTTCGCCGGGAAGCGCCACCGGTCGCATCCGTGACCCTGGCGGCTACCCCCGCGACAGCTGTCGTGGGAATCGGCCAGAGCTTCAGCTTCGTAGCGACCGTGACCGTGACCGGCGGAGAGACGAACGAGGCCAGGCCCGTGTCGTTCCGGTGGAATTTCGGCGACGACGTCTCGGCAACGACGAGCGGCAATACCATCTCCCACGTTTACACCACGCCGTCGGTACGGCGAGTGGTGGAGGTCGAGGTCTCGCTGTCCAACGGTCAGACGGTCTCGGCGGTGACGGAGATCCTCGTCGGCGCCTTCTAGCCATGCATAGCAGCCCCGGCCGGCGACCGATCCCTGGCCGGGGCCGTCTCGCCGGCGAGCGGGGCTACGCCATGGCGGCGCTGCTCGTCGGACTGTCCGTCATGGCCGTGATGATGACGGTCGCCATGCCGGTGTGGTCCACGCAGGCCAAGCGCGCCCGCGAGGACGAACTGGTGTTTCGCGGCGAACAGTACGCGCGCGCAATCGCCATGTTCCAGCGCAAGTACGCCAACGCGCTCCCACCCAGCATCGACGTGCTGGTGAACGAGCGCTTCCTCCGCAAAAAGTATTTGGATCCGATCACCGGCGGCGAGTTCCAGGCGCTGACCGGCGCAGCCGGCCAGGCCGGTCCCGGTCCGGCCGGACCCGGACGCACCGGCGGACCCGGCGGCACGGGAACCGGCACGGGAAGCGGGGCGAGTGGCGCCGGCACCTTCGGCAGCGCGCAGAGCGCCTTCAACAGCTTCGCCGCCCAGGCGCAGCAGGGGCGAGGTGGAACGAGCGTCGGCACCATCGGAGGTGGCGGCGGCGGCATCACGGGCGTCGCCAGCAAGAGCACCGAGAAGTCGCTGCGCCTCTACAACGGCCGCGGCGCCTACAACGAGTGGACGTTCATCGCCGTGCAGCGCCAGCTGCAGGCAGGCGAGGGAGCAGGCGCTGGCGCCCAGGCGCCTGGCGCAGGACGCGGAGGCCGTGGTGAGCGGGGCACGGGCCCAGGGTCTGGTCCGGGACGCCCCGGTGGCGCCGGTCCTGGCACGTTCCGGCCACCGGGCGGCGACGGCGGCCGCGGCTTCAGGCCACCCACGCCTGGCCGCTAAGGCCCGCTCAGCGCCGGCTCCATTCCTCCATCACGGCGTCGTGGAACGCTGGCCGGACAGTCGCAATGCCGTCGCCTTCGCGTGACGGGTGGACGCGGTTCGAGAGCAGCACCACGTAACAGCCAGCCTCGGGGTCGAGCCACAGGCTCGTACCGGTGAACCCGGTATGGCCGAACGCGCGCGCCGACATCAGCGTGCCGCATGACGACGTCGGCAGCATCGTGTCCCAGCCGAGCGCCCGCGAGCTGTGCGCCACGTCGGGACGGCGGGTGGTGAACTCGATGGCGGACGCTCGCGAGAACGCACCGGTCCGGCCGTCGAGCACCTGGAGCACGTGGCGCGCGAACGCGCCGACGGCGGACGCCGTTCCGAAGAGCCCCGCGTGGCCCCCCACGCCGCCCATCGCGAAGCAGTTCTCGTCGTGCACCTCGCCCACGAGCAGGCGGCCGCGCCACGGGTCGATCTCCGTCGGGGCGATGCGGGGCCTCCACCGGACGGGGGGCTGGAACTGCAGCTCCTCGCCCGAGCCCGCCTGAGGCCAGAAGGCCGCGAACCGATCCTCGAGCGACGACCCCTGAGCCACGAGGCTCCCGAGCAGGATGAACCCGAGGTCGCTGTAGACCGCGCGGCTCCTGGGCGCATACTCCAGCGGCAACCCGCAGATCGCCCGCACGAAGGCCGGTTCGCCCTCGGCGTCCTGAAAGAGCGGCCGGTGATCCGGCAGCCCCGAGCAGTGCGACAGCAGGTCCCGGATCGTGACGCCGGCCCGGTCGGCACTCGGACCACTGCGGCAGATGCGCGGCGACGGCGTCGTCGAGCCCCAGGCGCCCGTTCTCGACGCTGCGCATCGCGACCGTGGCGGTGGCCAGGACCTTGGTCAGCGACGCGAGGTCGTAGATCGAATCGAGACGGACGGGCTCGGCTCCAGCGTCGTAGGTCAGCGTCCCGAATGCCGCCTGCCAGACTGGTTGGGTGGGGGAGCCCACTTCGACGACGGCGCCTGGAAAGACGCGCCGTGCGATGGCCTCGCGAATGACCTCGCTCGCGGCGCGGAAATCCGGCATGGGCGCTGGCTACTTCGTGCGCGCGTCCGCGTTTGGTTGCGGCACTCCCGCCGGAGCCGCCGGACTTGTGTCGATCGGACGCGGCGGCCTCCGCGTGTCCCTGCAGCATCCCCTTCAGCCGCGGCTCGATGTCCTCGCCGATCGCCTCGCGCATCGAGTCGTGCGCCTTGCGGAGCCGCGCCAGCGACTTCGGGAGCGACAGCCCCGTCTTCTGCATCACGATGGCGGCCTTCACGTTCCAGTGCGCCCGCGTGAGCAGGCGCTCGGACTCCTCGTAGTCCAGCCCGGTGACGATGTTGACGATCCGGCAGGCGCGATCCTTGAGCTTCTCGGATCCGGTGTGCACGTCCACCATCAGGTTGCCGTAGGTCTTGCCGATCCGGACCATGGCGCCGGTGGTCAGCGTGTTGAGCACCAGTTTCGTCGCGGTGCCCGCCTTGAGTCGCGTGGAGCCCGCGATCACCTCCGCGCCGACGGCCGGGGCAATCGTGAGATCCACGAACGTCTGGAGTTCGGTGGCCGGGTCGCAGGTCACGAAGATGATGCGCGTGCCGGCCTTGCGGGCGCGCGTCAACGCCCCGCGCACGAACTGCGTCATGCCGCTGGCCGACACGCCGATCACCACGTCGGCGCGCGTGGGATGGAAACCGCGTCATGGCGCGGGCGCCTTCCTCGTAGTTGTCCTCCACGCCTTCCTTGGCGCCGAAGATCGCCTCGCGCCCGCCGGCCATCATCGCCTGGACCAGCAGCGGATCGGTGCTGAAGGTCGGCGGCATCTCGGCGGACTCGAGGATGCCCAGACGCCCGCTCGTGCCGGCTCCCACGAAGACCACGCGGCCGCCCCGCCGCAGGGCGTTCGTGATCATCTCGATGCCGACGGCCAGCCGCTCGCGTTCGCGCTGCATGGCCACCAGCACCTTGCGATCCTCGTCGTGCATCAGATCGACGAGATCCACGGGCGACAGCTTGTCCAGACCGACGCTGGCGGGGTTGATGGCCTCGGTGGGCAGCGACTGCCACTTCGAACGTTGGGGCATAGCGGTACAATTCTACCGTTCCGTGGGGCCACGCACATGAGCCGTCGGGCGCCGCGCTGGTGGATGCCTACCTCACGCATCTCGCCGTCGAACGGCGTCTGGCCGCGAACTCGATCGAAGGCTACGCGCGCGACCTCGGCCAGCTCGCCGGGTTCGCCGCCGGTCGCACTCGGGATCTGCGCGCGCTCGACCGCGCCGACCTCGAAGCCTTCGTGCGCGGGCAGATGAGCGAGGGGCGGTCGCCCCGCTCGGTGGCGCGAAGCATTGCCGGCATCCGCGGCTTCTACAAATACCTGCTGGTGGATGGCCGGCTCACGTCGAGCCCGGCCGCCGACCTGCGCGCGCCGCGCGCCTGGAAGACCCTGCCGAAGTACCTGTCGATCGGCGAGGTGGATACGCTGCTGGCGCAGCCCGACGTCGCCACGCCGCGCGGGTTGCGCGACCGGGCGCTCATCGAGCTGGTCTACGCCACCGGGCTGCGCGTATCCGAGCTGGTCGGCCTGCGCCAGAACGACGTCAACCTGGACGGCGCGTTCGTGACCTGTACCGGCAAGGGCGGCAAGGAGCGCGCGGTGCCCGTGGGCGACCAGGCCGCCGCCGTGGATCGCGCGCTATCGTCCGCGACGGCCGCCCACAGCTGCTGCGCCGCCGGAACACTCAGCGGCTGTTCGTGAACGCCCGCGGTAGGGGCGCCGGGCTCACACGCGTGGGGTTCTGGAAGATCCTCCGGGGCTACGCCGCGGGCGCTGGGCTCCGCCGGCCGCTGAGCCCGCACGTGCTGCGGCACTCCTTCGCCACGCATCTGCTGGAGCACGGGGCGGATCTCCGCTCGATCCAGGCGATGCTCGGCCACGCGGACCTCTCGACCACGCAGATCTACACGCACGTCCTCGAGCGGCGGCTGCGCGCCGTCTACGACACCTGCCACCCGCGGGCCTAGTGACAGGCCACTAGTGAAGATCCTGCTCGCGATCGTGCTGGCTGCGGCGGGCGCCACGTTCGCGCTGCTGCCGCCCCGCGCCGTGGCGCTGCGACCCGAGACCGGGGCGCGGCCGCTCCCGTGCGGGGCGTCCTCCACGTCCACACCAACCGGTCCGATGGCACGGGAACACCCGACGCAGGTGGCAGCCGCGGCGGCGCGCGCCGGGCTGTCGTTCGTGGTCTTCACCGACCACGGCGACGCGTCCGTGGAGCCGTCGGCCCCGTCGTATCGCAGCGGCGTGCTGTGCATCGACGCCGTCGAGATCAGCACCGACAGTGGGCACGTGCTGGCGCTGGGCCTGCCGCGCGTGCCGTTCGCGCTGGCTGGCACGGCGCGCGACGTCCTCGAGGACGTGGCCCGCTTCGGCGGGATGGCCATCGTCGCGCACCCGACGTCCGAGACGCTGCGTCGCTGCGGTGGACCGGCGGCGACGAGGGATTCGACGGCGATCGAGTGGCTGAACGGCGACAGCGAGTGGCGCGACGAGTCGCTCGCCACGCTGTGCACGGGTCTTCTGGACGTACTGGGTCCGCCCCGCGGAGAGTCTGGCGCAGCTGCTGGATCGTCCCGAGGAAGCGCTCGCGCTGTGGGACCGGCTGGCGGCCGAGCGGGCCGTGGTCGGCGTGGCGGGCTCCGACGCGCACGCGCGCCTGGGACTGCGGGGCGTGGGGGAGCCCTACGACGGACGGCCCGTGGCGCGGATACCGGGCTACGAATCGGCGTTCCGCGCGTTCTCGATCGCCGTGCCCGGCCTGCGCTTCACGGGCATCGCGCGCCGCCGACGCCACGGCGACCGTGGACGCAATCCGGGCGGGTCGCGTCGTGTCCGTCGTCGACGCGCTCGCGGGTCCGGCATGGCTCGACTTCTCCGGGTCGAACGCCAGCGGCATCGGTGGAGCAGGGCGGGGTGCTCGAGCAGGGCGGACCGGTCACGCTGCGCGCCGCGGCGCCCGGCGTCGCCCGGCGCCCGGATGCGGCTTCTTCGCGACGGCCGCGAAATCGAAGCGCGAGCGAGCGCCGGCGGCACCGCTGGCATCGAGCAGCCCGCGGAGCCCGCCACCTACCGCGTGGAGGTGACGCTGCCGTCGGCGCCGGGACAGCCGCCCGTGCCGTGGCTCGTCTCGAACCCGGTGTACGTGGGCCGCCGGAAACCGGCGCGCTGGTCCGAGCCGCCCCCACCGGAGTGGCCCGCCCGCAGGACCGCCCTTGTACACGGACGAGGACGCCACCGGATGGGCAATCGAACACAGCGTCCGCGCCGACGGGCGCGTCTCGGTGGTCGGGGCCGCCGACCGGCCGTCAGCTGACCTGCGGTTCGCGCTCGGCGGCAGCCGTGCCGACAGCCCCTTCGTGGCGCTGGTGCGGCCGCTCGAACGGTTCGGCGGCGGGCTCCGACGCGCTGCTCTTCGAAGCGCGCGCGTCGAGCCCATGCGGATCTCCGTCCAGCTCCGCGCGGCCACGGGACGCCGGTGGGCGGCGCTGGACGCGAGTCCGTGTACCTGGACGAGACCATGCGACGCGTGCGGCTGCCGCTTCGCGAGTTCCTGCCCGCGGGCACGACAGCCCCCTCGCCACCGAGGCGATTGGAAACCGTGCTCTTCGTGGTCGACAGCCTCAACACGGCGCTCGGGCAGAGCGGCCAGGTCTGGCTCGACACCATCGGCGCTGGGCTGCGGCGACGGCCGGTCAGACGCGGGCGCGCGTCAGGTTCGGACCGAGAGCAGCAGATAGGCCGCCCCCGCGCCGAAGATCGCGTTGGGCGCCCACGCGGCCATCGTCGGCGGCATCATGCCGCCGGCCCCCATCGCGGCACAGATGCTGATGGTCGTCCAATAGGTCATCGCCAGGCCGACGCCGACGCCGATGCCGGCCATCGCGCCGTGGTGTCCGGTCAGGACGGCGAACGGCACGGCGATGAGGGTCATGATGATCGTCACGAACGGGAACGAGAGCTTGCGCGCGAGCGCGACTTCCAGTCCCAGCACGTCGAGCCCGCTGGCGCGGAGCCGATCCGCATAGCCCCGCAGCTGACGGTAGCCCATGAACCGCGCGTCGGGCTCGTCGGTCACGAACACCGACGGCTGCGTCAGGCGCCGGGGCTGCCGCTCGAACGCCGCGAACTGCTCCGCGGCGCCGTCGGCCCGGAAGTCGCGCCGCCAGCCCGTTCTCGAGCGTCCACTGGTCCGTGCCGGCGCCGCCTGGCAACGGCGCGTTCCGCGAACGTGCGCGACTCCAGCCGGCTCCGGTCGTCGTTGAGCGCGAAGACGCTCACTTGCAGCAGCGCCTGCGTGGCCGGGTCGGCGTACGTGTAGTTGTAGATCTCCCCGCGCTCGCCGGCGACCCACTGGCGCGTCGAGACCTCCGTCGCTGGGCACGCCGCTGCGGATGATGCTGCGCAGGTGCTCGGCACGCCGGTTGGCGGGCCCGAGGATGCTTTCCTCGAGCGCGAAGAGCAGCGTGCCGCCGGCCGCGGCGCACACGAGCATCGGCACCGCCACGCGGTACAGGCTGATGCCGCACGCCTTCATCACGACGAGCTCGTTGTTCTTGGTCAGCACGCCCACCGTGACGAGCGCGGCCAGCAGCACGGCCAGCGGCAGGATGTAGTAGGCGTACTGCGGCGTGATGTACACGAAATAGGTGCCGAGCATGGACCAGGTGGCTTCGCCCTTGAACACCTTGTCCGACAGATCGAGGAACGTCGAGATGTAGAAGATGCCGGCCAGGCCCCCGCGTGGCCAGGAGGAAGACGCGCATGTACGCCGAGGCGACATACCGGTCGAGCAGACGCACGAAGCCCGTGGCGGCGGGCTTCACCGACCCGTACCCGCGTGATCCGCCGACCGGCCGGCGCCGAACCTCGGCAGCGGGAATGCGGAGCGGCCGGTCCGCCGACCGTCCGCGCCACCGGAACAGCAGCAGCCCCAGGATCCCCAGGATGATGTTGGGCAACCACGCCGCCAGCCACGGCGCGATCAGCCCGCCCTTGGTCAGCGCCGGGCCCAGGTACATCGGCACGTAGTACAGGAAGATCACCACCGAGCCCGAGCGCGAAGCTGCCCAGCGCGCCGTCGCGCCGGTTGGTCGCCCCGAGCGCGATCCCGATGAGGGCGAACACCAGGCAGGCCACGGGGATCGAGAACTTCTGATGGATCTTCATCCGCTCGTTGTGCGGCGACTGGCCCGCTCCGCTCCAGCTCGGCGATCTGCTGCCGCAACTCGGCGATGGTGAGCTCGTTCACGCCCTTCTGGGGCCCTGACGCGGGAAGTAGGTCTCCGGATCCAGGCCGATGACGAGCCGATCGAACTGGAAGACCTCGTAGGCGCCCTTTGGATCGGTGGTGTGCCGGGCACCCGATCTCGAGCAGCATCTCCACGGTCCGCTGCTGCCGGTTGATCGCCACCCGCCCGTGCCGGGCCACGTAAACCGCCGAGGAGCCTCCGGGCCGGCGGTCGGACAGGAACACGCCGTTCCAGCCCCCGGAGGCCGGCACGTCCTGCACGTACAGCACCAGGTTGGGGAACTCGTCGAAGAACGCCCGCGGCCGCACCTCGCCTTCGGCCTTCGAGGCCAGCACGTTGAAGGCGATCTCCCGGAACGCCTGGTTGCTGTCCGGCACGGCGACCAGATAGACGTACGAGCGTTGCGGCCCACGCCAGGATCGCCACCAGGCCCACCGGCCGCAGCAGGCGCACGAGGCTGAGGCCGCACGCCTGCATGGCCACGAACTCGCGGTCGGAGGACAGCCGCGCGAACGCGACCAGCAGCCCCACGAGCACCGACATCGGGATCGTCAGCGCGAGCGCCGACGGCACCAGCGTGAGCATCGCCGTGGCGACGACGATGCGGCGACACGCCCTTGGCGATGAACTCCTCGGCGTGCTCGATGAGCCCGGGGATCAGCAGGACGAACGTGAAGACCAGCAGCGCCAGCAGCATCGGCGGCAGCACCTGCCGCAGGACGTACCGGTCGATAATGCTCATGGGACCTGGCCATTATGACCCGCGTCGCGCTGCTCTGGCACATGCACCAGCCGTTCTACGTGGACGGCTCCAGCGGCGTCCACGTGATGCCCTGGGTCCGCCTCCACGCCCTGAAGGACTACTGGGGCATGGTCGCGTTGCTGCGCGAGTTCCCCGACCTGCGCGTGACGTTCAACCTGGTGCCGTCACTGCTGGTGCAGCTCCAGGCGTTCGCCCACGACGACGCGCGCGATCGTCACCTGGAGATCGGCCTCCGCCCGGCTCTCGACCTCGGGCCCGAGGACGCGCGCTTCTGCCTGGACGAGTTCTTTCACGCGCACCACGGCCGCATGGTGGCGCCGCACGCGCGCTATCGCGAGCTGTTCGAGCGGCGTCAGCAGGTGCGGGCCGGCGGGCCGGCGTTCACCGTCGACGAGCTGCGCGATCTGCAGGTGTGGCACAAGCTGGTGTGGGTCGATCCCTTCTACGCAGACGACCCGCGGATCGGCGCGCTGCACGGGAAGGGCGCGGCTTCTCAGAAGCCGACAAGCCGTCCTGCGGGAGGTCGAGATCGAGATCCTGCGGCGGGTGGTTCCGGAATACCGCGCGGCGCTCGGAGCGCGGGCAGGCGGAGCTCTCCACGTCGCCGTTCTATCACGCCGATCCTGCCGCTGCTGTGCGACGTCGGCGTCTACCGCACGACGCATCCGGAGTGGCCCCCGCCGGAGGAACCGTTCCTCTACCCGGGCGACGCGCTCGACCAGCTGGAGCGAAGCGTGGACTGCACACGCGCCTGTTCGGCCAGCGTCCGGTGGGGCTGTGGCCGTCCGAGGGCGCGGTGTCCGACGCGATGGCGGCGTCGTGCGGCAGGCCGGATTCTCGTGGATGGCCACCGACGAGGAGATCCTCGGGCACTCGCTCGGCCTGACGTTCCGCCGCGACTCGGACGGCGTCGTGCACCATGCCGACGCGCTCTATCGCCCGTATCGCGTCGGGCGGGGAAGGGCAGCCGGTCGCGTGCGGCTTTCGCGACCATGCCCTCTCCGATCTCATCGGCTTCACCTACGCGTCGTGGCCCGCCGAGGATGCGGCGCGACGACTTCGTGCGCCGGGTCGCGGCCGCCGGCGCGTCGGCCGCCGCCAGGGGCATCCAGGACCCGGTGGTCTTCGTGATCCTGGACGGGGAGAACGCGTGGGAGCACTTCGAGGGTCAGGGACGGCCGTTTCTCCGCGCGCTGTACCGGGAGCTGACGACGCAATCCGGAGGTGAAGACCGTCACGATGCGCGAGGCCTGCGCGGTCCCCCGCGCGCCGGCTCGAACATCTGCACCCGGGCTCGTGGATCCACAGCGACTTCTACATCTGGGCCGGGCACGCGGACGACCGGCGCGCCTGGGCCCAGCTGGCGCGGGCCCGCCGGCGTCTCGACGAGCTGCCCGCCGGCCGGCCCGGCCTCGACCGGGCCCGGGAGTCGCTGCTGGTGGCCGAAGGCAGCGACTGGTTCTGGTGGTATGGCGACGACCATTCCTCCGATCACGATCAGGCCTTCGACCAGCTGTTCCGCCGCCACTTGAGCCACGCCTACCTGGCCATGGGCGACCCGGTGCCGGCGGAGCTGCTCGATCTCGAACATCACCACCGACGCCGCGATCCAGCCGACCTCGCCCTGGGTCAGCGCTGTCGCCGGCGCTCGACGGCGACGACTCGAGCTACTTCGAGTGGATGGGCGGCGGCTGGTTCGACACGCGCGACGTGGCGGGCGCGATGCACCAGGTCAGCGCAGGCCTCGCAGCCGATCCTCGGCATCCGCTACGGCTACGACGATCGGCACCTGTATCTCTGCGCGGTGCCCAAGGCACGGCCGATCCCTCGGGCCGGGACCGGAACTGGTCTTCTCGTTTCCCGACGCCAACCTGCACCTGGTCGTCGGCGCCTCCGGCTGCATCGAAGCCAGGGATGGACGCGGCCAGCCGGCGCCATTGCCTCCGCGGCTGCCGGGCCGGCGTGGGCCGCACGGTGGAACTGCAGGTCCCGCTGGCACGCTGCTCGGAGGCGGGATCGGCCAGCCATGTGCGGTTGTCGCTGGCGCTTCGCGACGCCAGCGGCGCCGACTTCAGGGGATGGACGGCCTCGTTGACGGGCCGGTCGCCGCCCGGGCACTGGCGGGCCTGTCGTCGAGGCCGCTGAGGACGATTCAGGCCTTCGTCGTTCTCGGCGCTTGTCGCCGCCGCGCTCGTGGGCGTCGGGCACACGCGATTTCGAGTGCTACGAGAGCGCCTTCGTCTCGCTGAATCGGGGCACGGCGATGGCGGCCGCCAGCGTGGCCGGGCCAACCTGTCTACACGCTGGCCCTGGGCCTCGGGACCCGCTTGCCCCTGCACGGCAACCTGGGCGCATCGCCCGCGGCGGTCTGTCGCGCGCGTCCTCCCGGCACCAGTCACGCACTGGCTGCTGCTGGCGCTGTCGATGGCGCCCGCAGCACTGCTGGTCCTGCGCGCGATCGAGCCGTCGGGCGGACGCCTCGTCGCCTGGTGGAGCGTCACGCTTGCTGTTCGTCTCGCTGCCGATGGTGGCCTATACCGTCCACAACGACTGGCCGGAAACGGCCGTGACCTACTGCGCCCTCGTCGGCGGTATGTTCGCCCCTCACGCCTGGATCGCGACGCGCGAGATGCGCTTCGGCCGCCGCCGGCGTCTCGACACGATCGGTCTTCTTGCCGTTGTCGCGAGCCTGTCTCGCCATGGCGCACCCCGGGTACTGGTCGCAACTCGCGGTCGCGATCGGACTCTCGGGGCTCCTGCTTTTTCTTCGACCGGTGGGACAGCCGCGGACCGCTGGACGGCCCTTCTCGGCGTCGGAGCCGCCGCCCTTGCGGGCGTGGCGATTCACCTCCCGATCTGATGCGCGAGCTCACCCTGAGTGCCGGTCTCGGCCGCGATGCGCAGGTCGCCGCCAAGAACCTGATCGAGCCGCATCTCTTTCCGCTGGGAACGCCCGGCTCCAAGGACCCGTTCATGCTCCTGCCGCTGACCATCGCGGCTCTGGCGGCGGCCAGCGTGGTCGATCGGCGCTGGCGGGCGCTCGTCGCCGGCTGCGCGGCTGCCTCGTTGAGCTTCGGACTGGCGGCCGCCTACCTGCACCCTAGGGGCTGACGCTCGGCAGCCTCGCGCCGACCGCGTCCTGGACGTTGCGCGACCCGGCGGGTGTGTTCGCGGTCATGGGTGGAGCGTTCGCAGTCGCGGCCCTCTTGGGTAATCCGTGGGACGGTCGCCCTTGGGGTTGGCCGCGCAGCAGGCATCCTGCTGTTGATGGGACTGGCGTCGGCGCAGTCGCTTGGTTATGCGGGCACGCCGCTTTGGCAGATGCAGAGCGCAGTTTCCGTCCCGTGGAACCACGACGGCGTCGGATCCCGGCGCGAGAACGCAGGCCCGTGGGATGCCGACGCGCGTGGCGGCCGCCGGCGACCGGCTGGCGCTGTGGCCGGGGGTGCGTGAGCGAGATGAGGCCGTCGGGACGCGCCAGCACCGATTGGGCCGATGCGGGCCAGACGCTCGTTACCGCCTGGACCAAGAACCGGACGACCGCCGGAGTGGTCGGGCCAAACGGCTATCTCTTCGACCAGGCGCTCGACCTGCGGGCCGGAGGTTCTCTGCGACGCGCCAACCGTCTCGTTCCTGCGCCTGCGCCATCTGGTCGTGCCGCCCGGACCAGGCGTGTGAAGGATGGGTGCTGAGCTCGGCACGGATCGACGAGCGGTGGTCGCTGGCGACCTGGGTCGGCGGGGAAGACGCACGGGTCCGCGCCATCCCCGCCGCCAGCCTGACGGCCAGCCTTCGGGAGGATCCGGCGCTCGGCGGGCCCGTCCGCGCTGATGCACCAGCTGGTGCCCCAGGACGGCACCATTCTCGAGATCGACACCGCCCGGAACGCGCTCCGAATCAGCGGGGTCGGTCGGACGGACGACCGGGGCGGAACAGGTCCTGGTCCTGCCCGTCGCCTACGACCCGGGCTGGCGGGTCTCATCGGGCCGGACGCTGGACGTCGCTGGGCTGCTCGGCGATCGCCGACGCGATGAGAGGAGGACGTCCGCGCGTGGTTCGCGCCGGATGCGGCCTTCTGGCTCAGGGCTGGTCGGCATGGCAGTCGCGCAGGTGTTCGGTGTTTTCGGCCTGCTGGCGCTGGGTTTTGGGCCAGTATTCGCAGGCCCAAGCAGAGTCGCATAAGATGTATTATGTTAACTTAACCAGATAGACCTAGAGCTGCCGAGGGGCCCGTAGCGGCTCTCCGCGCTCCCTAGTCCCGACCTGCCCGCAGCTCCTTGAGGATGCCCTCCAGGGCCTCGATGATCTCGCTCTTGGCGACCTTCGACTTGCTGAAGCTCAGTTTCAGGTTGAAGGACTTGGTCGGCGCCCGGAACGCGAACACGAACGGCTTCGGCCGGCCTGACTTGCCCTTGGCGGTCTCGGCGCGCACGGCCTGACGCGTCCCGCCGCCGGCGGCCACGCGCTCGACCAGCGCGATCATCTTCTTCCGGTCGCCCTGGCGGACGATCTGCAGCAGCGTCGATTTCGCCGTGATGTCGGCCAGCCGACATAGGCTCCGGACCTCCTCGGGCATCGCCACGAGCGACAGCGACTCCGTGATCGACGTGCGCGACTTGCCCGAGCTTCTGCGCCAGGTCTTCGTGGGTGTAATGGCACTGCTCGCAGAGCTCGTGGAGCGCCTCGGCCTCTTCGAACGCCGTCAGGTCCTTGCGCTGCAGGTTCTCGACGAGCGCCAGCTCCATGACCTCGACGTCGTCGACGTCCCGCACCACGACGGGCACTTCGCGAAGCCCCGCCTGCGCCGAGGCGTGGTACCGGCGCTCGCCGGCGATGATCTGAAAACGGCTGCCGCGCTGACGCACGACCAGCGGCTCGATGACCCCTTTCTCGGCCACCGAGGCGATGAGCTCCGACAGGTCGCCCATCGCCTGCCGCGGCTGGTTCGGGTTGGGATCCAGCAGTTCGATCGGCACGATCTTCCCGACCGGCTGGCCGGCCGATGCCGCCAGCGACTCGACGTAATGCTCGTCGTGCCGCATCCGTAGGGTTTCAGGCAGTCCGCGCTTCGACACGCTCGATCACCTCCTCGCACAGGCTGTAGTAGTCGGTCGCGCCGCTCGACTCGGGCGCGAACGTGAAGATCGACTCCTTGTACGCGGGGCTCTCCTCCAGCCGCACGCTCTTGCTGATCACCGTCTTGAACACCTTGCTGCCGAACACCTTCTGGATCTGCTCGCGGATGTCCCGCCCGAGCGCCGTGCGCTTGTCGTGCATCGTGATCACGACGCCCAGGATCCGCAGCGCGGGGTTCGGCCGCATCCGGACCTTCTCGATCGTCTCCAGCAGGTCGTCGGTGCCCTCGAGGGCGAAGTACGACGACTGGATCGGGATCAGGAGGTGCGTCGCCGCCACCAGCGCGTTGACCGTCAGCAGGCCCAGCGCCGGCGGACAGTCGATGACGGTGTGGGCGTAGTCCCGCCCCAGCTTCGCCATCTTGTCCTTCAGCTTGAAGTGCGCGTCCAGCTCCCCGACCAGCCTCGACTCCAGCTTCGCCAACCCGATCCGGGCCGGAGCCACGAACAGGTTCGGCAGCGACGCCGGCTGGATGACGTCCGTCGAGCTCGACAGTCCGAGTCGCGCGATCGCGTCGTAGGTGCTCTTGGTGACCGTGCGGGGATCCAGGAACGAGAGGCTGCTGTTCGCCTGCGGGTCGAGATCGATCAGGAGCGTCTTTCGCCCCCTCATCGCGAGCGCGGCGGCCAGGTTGACGGCGGTCGTCGTCTTCCCGACTCCGCCTTTTTGATTTGCGATGGCAACGATCATTGAGCAGGACTGTGAAATGCCCGCTCATTCTACGCAATCGTGTGAGGGATGACTATCGGAAACGGTCGTGAGTCGTTAGTCGTTAGTCGTTTGTCGTTGGACGGTGAGGCTCGGAACTCGAATGTCGAACTCCCAGGTCGAGGCTCGTGAGCCGCGCGGACAGACGGACCGCTGTCGACGACCGTGGACTCGACGAGGATGGGAGACTTGGCAACGACTCCGTGAGTCGTGAGTCGTTGTCGCCAGAAGGTGGGGTCGACGTGAATGTCGGCCGGCCGACATTTGTTCGTTCGTCGTCCGTCGTTAGTCGTTAGTCGAGATGCAGAGAGCACGACCTACGACAAACGACCGACGACCAACGCGCATTTGTCGGCCGGCCGACAATGCGACTACATCCGGTACTTGCCGAACTCCTCGAGGTCGAGGCTCTCGAGCCACTTCGACAGGCGGCCGTTGTCGTCGCGCTCGGGCACGATGTCCGACGCCTTGGCGGCCTCGACGACCGCGGCCTCGACGAGGATGGGAGCCTTGGCCCGCAGCGCGAGAGCAATCGCGTCGCTGGGCCTGGCGTCGACCGCGATCGACTCGCCCTTGACCGTCAGATAGATCGTGGCGAAGAAGGTCGCGTCGCGCAGGTCGGACACGACCACACGATCGACCACGCCGCCGAGATCGACGATCAGGTTCCGCAGCAGGTCGTGGGTCATGGGCCGCTGCGGAGACACGTTTTCGATCTGGTGCGCGATGGCATTGGCCTCGAACACGCCCACCCAGATCGACAGGACCCGCTCGCCCTCGCGGTCCTTCAGGATCACGATCGGCAGGTTGGTCACCGGATCAACCATCAGCCCCTTGATGCTCATCTCGATCAGCATGGCGTCTTCTCCCGGATTCCCGCGATCCATTCCTCGTGCGCCAATTCCCCGCTCAGGCTGTGGGGGCCCGCCCGCTCCACGTGAACCGGGACGGTGCGTCCCACCCACCAGCCGGCGGCGTCCCCTGCCATATCGGACGGAACGGCGATGTTCACCACTGTATTCCCGCCGGTGCGGCCCGCGACCTCTCCTTCACGCCTCCGGCTGACCGAATCCACCAGCACGTCGACCACCGAACCCACCATGGCCTCGTGGAGTTCGTCTGGATTTCGACGCTGAAGCGCCTGCAAGGCGACGATGCGGCGGGTCTTCTCCTCCGCCGGAACGTCGTCGGCCATGCGCTTGGACGCAAGCGTGTTCGGCCGGGGCGAGTACTTGAACGAGAAGACGCTGTGGTACCTCACCTCCCGCAGCATCGAGAGCGTGTCCTCGAAGTCGTCCTCGGTCTCCCCCGGGAAGCCGACGATGAGGTCCGTGGACAGCGCGATGCCGGGCACGGTCTGCCGGACACGGGCCACCAGATCCAGATAGTCCTCACGCGTGTGCCGCCGCCGCATGGCTCGGAGGACTCGCGTCGATCCTGATTGCAGCGGCAGGTGGAAGTGCTTGCAGACCCGAGGCAGGTCGCGGATGGCGTCGATGAGCCGCTGCGAGGCGTGCCTCGGGTGGGGGCTCGCGAAACGGATTCGCTCAATCCCCGGTACGCCATGCACCGTCTCGAGCAGGCCCGCGAAGTCGCACGCCGGGTCGTCCGGCGCCTGGTAGTGATTGACGATCTGACCCAGGAGCTGCACCTCAGGGCGCCCCGAGGCGACGGCCTGCTCCACGTCCGCGACGATGTCCCGCTTGGCGCGCATCCGCTCGTGGCCCCTCGTGTGGGGCACCACGCAGAACGCACAATGATTGTTGCAGCCCTCGATGATGGTGACGTAGGCGCGCACGGCGTCGCCCCGCCGCGCCACGCCGACCGGAAAGGTCACGTCGTCGAACCGGGCTATATCTACTACCGTCGGCAGCCGGGCGCCAATGCGGGCTGGCGACGGCGCCGACGCGCGGGCGTGCGCGACGAGGTCGGGCAGCTGTTTCACGCGCTGTGTGCCCAGCACCACGTCGATGACATGGCCGTTCGTCTTGGAGAGCAGCGCGTCGCCCTCCTGCTGGGCCACGCACCCAGCCACGACGACCACGGGGCGCCGGCCGGTCTCCTCGCCGAGGACGCGCAGCTCGCCGAGCCGGGTGTACAGCTTGTCCTCCGCGTGCTCGCGGACGCTGCAGGTGTTCACCACCACGACGTCGGCGTCCAGCGCGTCCAGCGCGGGCTCGTAGCCCGCGCGCTCGAGCAGTCCCGCCATCCGCTCGGAGTCGTGGACGTTCATCTGGCATCCGAACGTCTCGACGAGGTAACGCTTGCGTGTCATGCGGTCCGCTGCGACTTTCGCTTTCGCCTTTTGCCGTCCCTTTGACTTTCGCCTGTTGCTGCCGCGTTGTCCAGCAGCTCGCGCGCCGCGGCGCGAACGGCCTCGCTCCGCTGGCTGCCCGCGAGCATCCGGCCAATCTCCGCCACGCGCGCATCACCCGCGACCGGCCGCGCGTGCGTCACCGTCCGCCCTCGCACCAGCTCCTTCTCGACGGCGAAGTGCGCATCGGCCCGGGCCGCGATGCCTGGCAGGTGCGTGATGCAGATCACTTGGAACCGATCGCCCAGCGCGCGCAGCCGCTCCCCCACCGCGTCGGCGACGGCCCCGCCGATGCCGGCGTCCACTTCGTCGAAGATCAGGGTGCGCCGCGGCGCAGCGTCGTCTTCCTTGGCGCTGTCGTCCTCAGCGGCTCCATCGGCCTCGAGACCCACCGCGTGCAGGGCGAGCATGATCCGCGAGAGCTCTCCGCCGGAGGCGACCTTCGCGAGCGGCCGCACCTCTTCCCCGACGTTCGCCGACACGAAAAGCTCCGCCGCGTCCACTCCCTGGTCGGACCAGCGATCCGCCGCCAGCTCCGGCTCGAAGCGCACCGTGAAGCGCGTGTGCGCCATGCCCAAGCCGGCCAGCGCGTGTTCGGCAGCCCGGCTCAAACGGCCAGCCGCGTCGCGCCGCTGTCGCGACAGCGCCCCCGCCGCCTCCAGGAAGGCCCGCTCGGCGGCGGCCACTTCGACCTCGAGCGCCTCGGGGGCCCGCGCCTCCTGCAACTGCTCGCGTTCCGCAACCGCGGCGACCCACCGCTGCGACACCTCCCCCATCGTCGGCCCGTGCTGCTTCTTCAGCCGATCCAGCCTGGCCAGCCGATCCTCGACGCGGGCCAGGCGATCCCCGGCGTCTTCCATGGCTTCCCCGGTCGTCCGAAACGTCCGCGCGAGGTCGTCGAGAAAATCGCCCACGCCCGCCCGGCCGTCGGCAAACGGTGCGAACCCGTCGCCGATCTGCGCCAGCTCGTCGACCCGTTTCCATACAGCGCCGAGCGTGCTCAGCGCCGAGCCTTCCTGCTCCACCAGCAGATCGTAACCCTCCCGACAGAGGCGCTGCACCCGATCGGCGTGGAGCAGCACCTGCTTCTCCGCAAGAAGAGCATCGTCCTCGCCGTCACGGGGTTGGACCGCGTCGAATTCGGCGATCTGAAAGGCCAGCCATTCCAGGCGCGCGGAGCGTTCGCGCGCGTCCATCGACGCCCGGCTCAAGGCGTCGCGCAGGCGACGCAGATCGGTCCACCGCTCCGCGACGCGGGCCCGGGCCGGCACCAGGCCTCCGTACTGATCCAGCGTCCCCAGGTGCGTGTCGGGATCCAGCAACCGCTGCTGCTCGTGCTGCCCGTGCAGGTCCACCAGCCCTCCGGCGGTCTCGCGCAGCTGCGACGCGGTGACCAGCAGGCCATCCACGAACGCGCGGCTCCGCCCCTGCGCGGTAATCTCGCGGCGGATGACCAGCTCCCGCCCCGCGGCCTCGAAGATGGCTTCGATGGTCGCCTGGGCCTGGCCGGTGCGAACCAGGTCCGAGGAGGCGCGGCCCCCGAGAAGCAGGTCCACCGCGTCGGCCACGATCGACTTGCCCGCCCCTGTCTCGCCCGGTCAGTACATTGAAGCCAGGGGAGAACTCGACCTCAGTGGACTCGATGACCGCCAGATTCTGGATGCGGATGAAGCGCAGCATGTAGGCGGAAGTTGAATGCTATCATACGTTTGACAGGATCCTAGGGGCATGGTAGCCTCGCTGGAACTGCGCTGTCCCAGCGGCGCGAGCGCGTGGGTACCGGAGGCTTCGTTGCACAATTTTTCAGCGGTGGTCCTTGCTTGGCAGCAGGACCTCACGACTGCTCTGCCTGGGAGTGGATCGGTTATCGACCTGGTGACCCAGACCGGCGTGGTCGATCAGGTCGTCCTTGCCCTGCTGCTCCTGTTCTCCATCATTTCCTGGGCGATCATCATCCAGAAGTCCTGGGCCTATCGGATGGCCGAGCGCCACACCAGGGCGTTCCTGCAGGCCTTCCGCCGCAGCGCGAAGTTCGCAGAAGTGCAGGCCGCCTGCCCGTCGATGCCGGACAGCCCTCTCGTCGGCGTCTTCCAGGCGGGCTATGCCGAAATCACCGCGCAGCTGAGGGCCGGCGGCGGGACCGAGGCCACCCGGCCGCTGCTCAAGAGCCTGGCGGCGGTGGACCGCGCGCTCCTCCGCGCCTCGGCCGTCGAGGTCAACAAGCTCGAGAAGAAGGTCACGTTTCTCGCCACCATCGCCAGCGCGGCGCCCTTCATCGGCCTGTTCGGGACGGTGTGGGGCATCATGGACGCGTTCCGGCAGATCGGCGGCACCGGCTCCACCAACCTGTCGGTGATCGGCCCCGGCATCTCGGCAGCCCTCATCGCCACCGCGGCGGGGCTCTTCGCCGCGATCCCGGCTGTCTTCTTCTATAACCACTTCACGACCAAGACCAAGGCGCTGGCGTCGGAAATAGATGACTTCTCGCTCGAGTTCCTGAACATCTCCGAGCGGAATTTCACGTAAGGGGGCGACAGTGCCGAAGGCCCTTCCCAGCTCGGCTCCCACCGGACCGCGTGGCGCGCGAGGCCGTCGCGTGTCCAGCACCCTGTCCGAGATCAACGTGATCCCGCTCGTGGACGTGATGCTGGTGCTGCTCATCATCTTCATGGTGGCGGCGCCCATGCTGCAGCGCGGCGTGGAGGTCACGCTGCCGGAAGCAAAGCAGACGCGCGAGATCTCCGGCGAGCGCCTCTTCGTGGACGTTCCCCTGTCCTACCGCAAGGACCGGCGGGTCCACCTGGCCAAGGAGGAAATCCGCATCGACGTCCTGGCCGAGCGCATCCGTCAGGCGCTCATCAACAAGGCCGATAAGCAGGTCTTCATCCGCAGCGATGGCCGGCTCGAGGTCCAAGTGCTCATCGACGTGCTCGACGCGTTGAAGGCCGGAGGCGCCGAAACGGCCGGCATCGTGACCGACCCCCCGCGACGCCCATGAACGAGCCCACGTCCGACGTGCTGGTGGAACGTGCGCGCCTCGAACCGGGCGCCCGCCACAACGTGGCGTGGTCGATCCTGGGCCACGCCCTCGTCGGCATCGCCATCATCGCGTGGCCGCGCACGCCGATGGAGCCGGCCGTGCGCAATGTGATGACGATCAACCTCTCGGGATCGCCTGGCCCCGTCACGGGCGGACTCACGCAAATGGGTGGGGCCGCGCCGGCGCCTGTGGCACCGGCAAAGCCGGAGCCGCCCGCGCCACCGCCCGAGCCGACACCGGCGGCGCGCCCATCCGTGCCGATTAAGCCCAAGGCACGCACCGAAGCCCCTCCGTCACGAAAGGAGCCGGTAACGCCGGAGCCGTCCGCCGGTAATACACCTGTGGTCACTGGCGCGCCCGGCCAGGGCTTCGGGCTCAGCAGCAGCAGCGGCAGTGTCGGGCGGCGCGTCGAGATGGACGTGTCGAACTTCTGTTGCCCTGAGTACATCGAGCGCGTGGTCCTGGTGATCCAGCGCGGCTGGGACAAGGAACAGGGCGTCCGCGGCTCAGCGGTCGTCGCGTTCACCATCCACCGGGACGGCACGGTGGACGGGGTGGCTGTGACCCGACCGAGCGGGTTCTTCGCGCTCGACAACGCCGCGATGCGAGCGATCGCGCGCGCCCAGAAGCTGCCGCCGCTTCCCCAGGCGTTCCCGAATCAAACCCTCACGCTACGCGTGACCTTCGAGTACCAGTAGTCATCATGCCAACACACACTCTTACGGCCCGAAACCGCAGCTTCGCGCTCCTGGTCGTCGCGGCGCTCCTCAGCGGAACAGGTGCAACCATCGTCCCCGCGCAGCAGCCGCAACAGGAGACCGTGATCGAGGTGGTGATCGGCGGCGATTCCGGCGCGCCCCCGCGTTTCGCGGTGCCCGACTTCGTGGCCATGACGCCCGAGTCCGCGGAGATCGCGAAGGTGATGACGCAGGTCCTCTGGGACGACCTGAACTTCGAGCGCGAGTTCTACCTGATCCCCCGCGACACCTACGCCACCGTGCCCCCGGCGCGCTCCGCCGAGCAGGTGGCCTTTGCGTCGTGGCGGGAATTGGGCGCCGACGGCGTGCTCTTCGGTACGGTGCAGCGAACCGGCGACAAGGTGGTCGTGCAGGTGCGGCTGCTCAACGTTCGCACGCGGCAGGCCGTGTTCTCCAAGGAGTACAGCGGCACCGCCTCGAACCCGCGGCTCTACGCCCACACGATCTCCGACGAGATCCACCTTCAGCAGCGCGCCCTGAAGGGCGTCGCGCGGACCAAGCTCGCCTTTGCCTCCGATCGCACGCGTGTCCGGGCCGACGGCCCCGTGGCCAACCGCGAAACGAAGGAGATCTACGTCTCCGACTACGACGGCGGCAACCAGCAGCGCATCACCAACACGCGTCAGCTGAACAGCTACCCGAGCTGGTCCGCCGACAGCCGGGCAGTGGCCTATACGTCGTACCGCCGGATCGTGCCGGACATCTTCATCTCGCGGATCTACGAAGGCATTCTCGAGAACCCGCTCAAGGGAGGCCGGGACGCCAACTACCTGCCTGTCTATTCCCAGGACGGCTCGCGCATCGCCTTCATGTCGAACCGTGACGGCAACCCGGAGATCTACGTGATGAACGTGAACGGCTCGAACATCCGGCGGCTGACGAATCATCCCGCCGGGGACTCCTCGCCCACCTTTTCGCCCACCGGCACTCAAATCGCCTTCACCTCGGACCGCGCAGGCCAGCCGCAGGTGTACCTCATGAGCAGCAGCGACGGCACCGGGCTGCGCAAGCTGACCAGCGAATCCTACGCCGACCGGCCCACCTGGGCGCCGACGGGCCTGAACGAGATCGCCTTCACGGCAGGGACGGCGAGCGACTACGACATCAAGGTGCTCGACCTGGCCAGCGGCGCGATCCGGCAGATCACGTCTGGTGCCGGCTCGCACGAAAGCCCGGCGTATTCACCCAGCGGCCGCCACCTGGCGTTCACCACGACGCGCGGTGGCCGCACGCAGGTGTTCATCATCGGCCGCGATGGCCGTGGCCAGCGGCAGGTCACCACCGACGGCAACAACTTTTCCCCCGCCTGGTCGAAGTAGAGGGCTAACCGCTCGACACGAGCCGGTCAGCTTAGGAGGACGTGAGATGAGAAGACAGAGTCGCACCCTGGTAACGATGCTCGTTCTCGTGGCGGCGCTCGTGGCCGACGGCTGCGCCCGCCGTCGCGCGGCCACGTACCGCTACCACCTCAGCCGCCACCGCCGTTCGACCAGCCTGCGGAGACTCCGCTGCCGCCCGCACCGCGCCAGCCCGTCGTGGACAACCAGCCGGCGGCGGCCGGGCTCTCGTCCGAAGAGCTGGCTGGGCGCAACCTCGAGGAGCTGAATCGCGACAGCCCACTCCGGCCCGCGTTCTTCCAACTCGACAGCGCCGACCTGGACGACGAGGCGCGCACCATCGTCGCGGCCAACGCCGACGTGCTGAAGCGGTATCCTCAGTGGGTGATCACGATCGAAGGCCACTGCGACGAGCGCGGCACGACGGAGTACAACCTGGCGCTCGGGGAGCGGCGGGCCATTGCGGCCAAGAGCTACCTGCAGTCGCTGGGCATTTCCGCCGATCGGCTGCGGACGGTCAGCTACGGCGACGAGTACCCCTTCGATCGCGCGCCCTCGGAGGAGGGCTGGTCACGCAACCGCCGCGCGCACTTCGTGATCTCGGCGAAACAGTAGTAGAAACGACTGTGGGGAGCGACGCGATGGTCCAGCAGCTTCGAACGCCCCGGGGACGCACGGCCCTGGCGGCCGCCACGTGTGGTGCGTGGTGCGTCGTCAGCGCGCTCACCGTTCCGGTCGTGGCCCAGAACCGCGAGCACCAGCAAATGGCGGCGGAGCTGCGGATACTGCAGGAACAGCAGCAGCAGCTCGCGGTGACCCTGGCCCAGGTGATCGAGTCGCTGAAAGCGATTCCCACGCGCATCGACGATGCCAGCGCGGCCGCACGCAAGGGCTTCGCCGACCAGGAACTGCGCGCCGGCTCACTGGCCGAGACCGTCGGACAGATCCGCGAGAGGACCCAGGACACCGACAGCCGGTTGCGGTCCCTGCGCGACGAGGTCGATGCGCTTCGGGCGACGCTCGTGGCCCTTCAGGGACAACTCACCCAACTGGCCCAGGCGCCGGCGCCAAGCCTCGATCCGTTGGATCTGTCCAGCAGCACCGCCCCCGCGGCGCCGCCTGCCCCGAGCGGTCCCTCGCCGTCCACCACGGGCCAGTCGCCGTCGCGGATGCTCGAATCGGCCAAGTCGGACTACTTCGCCAGCCAGTTCACGCTTGCGCTCTCGGGCTTCGAGGCAGTCCTGCGCACGTTTCCCGCGCACGGAGTCGGCCAGCGAGGCCCAGTTCTGGATCGGCGAGACTCATTACTCGCAGAGACGATTGACGGACGCCATCGCCGCGTACACGCTGGTGGCGCAGAACTACCCCAGCTCGCTCAACGTGCCCGAGGCCTACTACAAGCGCGGCAAGGCCTACGAAGAACTGGGCCAGCCCGACTCGGCGCGCGCGTCGTGGGAGCTGTTAGCCAAGACCTATCCGCAAAGCACGAGCGCCACGCTGGCGAAGCAGGGACTGGACCGCTTGAGCCGCAAGCCCACGCCGTGATCGAATGACCTGGTCTGTCATGCCTCCGCATCATGCTGGGGTATGTCGTGCAAAGAAGGCCCGACTACGAAAGTGAACGCCGGTGAATGCACGGCTGCAGCAAGTGCAGCCGCAGGGGCTCGCGCGCGGCGCAGCCCGGAAAGGACGATATGGGAAGCGTGAACAAGGTCATTCTGGTCGGCAATCTCGGACGGGACGCGGAGTTGCGGTATACGCCGGGAGGCGCGGCCGTCGCCACGTTGAACCTGGCCACCACGGAGGTCTGGAACGATCGCAACGGCCAGCGCCAGGAAAAAACCGAGTGGCACCGTGTTGTGCTCTGGGGCAAGCAGGCCGAGAGCCTGCAGGAATATCTGACCAAGGGAAAACAGATCTACGTCGAGGGACGGCTGCAGACCCGGCAGTGGGACGACAAGGACGGGAACAAGCGCTACACCACCGAAATCAAGTCCGACCGGATCACGCTGCTCGGAGGCGCGGGCGGCGGGGCGGGTCGTGGCGGTGGCATGGAGCGCGGCGGCGCGCCCTCACCCGATGAGCCGCCGTCGGCGCCGCTTACTGACGACGATATCCCGTTCTAGAGGGACAGTCTCCGGTCTCCGGTCTACGGTCTACAGTCCTCGCAGTGCGGAACTGCAGTTCCGCATTGGGCCAGAAGTGCAGTGGAGCAACTGCTGGACGGTAGACCGGAGACTGTAGACCGTAGTCTACGGGCGCGAGTATCAGCTCGTGCGCCCGTAACGATCTTCGAGGCGCACGACGTCGTCCAACTCCGGCGTGGACACCTCGAACACGTCGGTGTCTTCGATCGCCGTCATCCGGTGCACGGTCTTGGGGCTGACGTGGATGACGTCGCCGGGGTTCATCTCCCGTCTGGTCAGGACTCCGTCGATCTCAATCTCGTAGAGCAGCTTCCCGGAGTGGACCATGACGGTCTCGTCCTTGATGTTGTGGTACTGCAGGCTCAGGGCATGACCGGCGTTGATGTGGAGGATCTTCCCCACGTAACGATCGGTCTTCGCCCAGTGCAGCTCGTAGCCCCAGGGCTTCTCCACGCGGGTCGGCACGTGCGTTGACATCGCGGTTCTCCGATCTCCCCTCGCCCTCACCCTACGCCCGCGCGGCAGCGCGGGCAATCAGACACTGCCCTAGCGAGGCGGAGCCTGGATGCTCTTCGGTCCAAGGGCGGAGCCTCGCTAGGAGTCGCGGTGCGTCACGCGGACGCGCACACCCGGCACGCCGCTCAGCCGGCGCTTGAGCGCTTCGGCCACCATGACCGAGCGGTGCTGTCCGCCCGTGCAGCCGATCGCCACGGTCAGGTACGTCTTGCCCTCGCGCACGTAGTGCGGCAGGGCGAACGTCAGGAACGACAACAGCCGATCGATGAAATCCTTGGTGGCCTTGTGGCGCCGCATGAAGCGCACGACCTTCTGATCGCGTCCCGTCAGCGCCCGCAGCCGGTCCACGAAGTGCGGATTGGGCAGGCAGCGCACGTCGAACGCCAGGTCCGCGTCCTCGGGCAGGCCGTGCTTGAAGCCGAAGCTGAGAAGCGTGACCACCATCTCCGCGCGCTTGCCCCCGCCGTCGCGCGACATGCGCATGAAGATGTCGCGCAGCTCGTGAACGGTGAGGTGCGACGTGTCCACGATCATGTCGGCCAGCGAACGGATGGCGGACAGCTTCTCCCGCTCCTCCCTGATGCCGTCGGCGACCGAGCGGCCCCGGGCCAGCGGGTGCGGACGCCGCGTCTCGCTGAACCGCCGCACGAGCGAGCTGTGGGTGGCCTCCAGGAAGATGAGCGTCGGCCTGGTGCGCGGGTTGCCGCGCAGGCTCTTGAGAACAGCGGGGAATCCCCGCAGAAACGCGCTCTCGCGGATGTCGACGACGAGCGCCACTTTGTCCAGGCCTGAGTCGTCGCGGCCGGCCAGTTCGGCCAGGGTCGGAATGAGCTGCGTGGGCAGGTTGTCCACGCAGAAGTAGCCCAGGTCCTCCAGCGCCCGAAGCGCGTGGGTCTTGCCCGATCCGGAAAGTCCCGTGACGATGACGAAACGCCTGGTGCCGCGTCTGGGGGCGGCCGGCGTGGCCGTGCGGGGAGCCCGCCTGGCGGTGGAACTCAATACAGGACCTTGCGTTGATTCGACGTCGGAATCTTCAGCTCCTCCCGGTATTTTGCGATCGTGCGGCGCGCCAGGTCCAAACCTTCCTTCTGCAGCATGTTCACGATCTTGGAGTCGCTGAGCGGCTTGCGGCCGTCTTCCTGCTCGATGATCTTGCGGATCCGCTGCTTGATGGTGACCGACGAGACCGCCTCGCCGTAGGAGCTGGCGATGCCGCTGTGGAAGAAGTACTTCATCTCGAACACGCCTTGCGGCGTGTGCATGTACTTGTTGGTCACCACGCGGCTGACCGTCGACTCGTGCATGCCGATGTCGTTCGCCACGTCGCGCAGCACCAGCGGCCGCAGGTATTCGATGCCCTGGTCCAGGAAGTCGCGCTGGAAGTTGATGATGCTCGTCGCCACCTTATGGATCGTCTTCTGGCGCTGTTCCACCGACTTGATCAGCCACAAGGCCGACCGGAACTTGTCCTTCACGTAGGCGCGGGTCTCGTCGCTGTTCTCGGCTCCCTTGTCGAGCAGCCGGCGGTAGACGGGGCTGATGCGCAGCTGCGGCAGGCCTTCCTCGTTCAGCACCGCGACGTACTGATCCTCGACCTTCACGACGTGGACGTCGGGGATCACGTACTGTGATTGCGACGGGTTGTAGCGGCTGCCCGGCTTCGGATCCAGGCCCTGGATGATGTCGATGTGCTGCTTCAGCTCCTCGATCGACACGCCGACCTTCTTGGCCAGCTCGGGGATCTGGTGGTTCTGCAGCAGCCGCATGTGCTGCGAGACGATCAGTTCGGCGACTTCGGTGTGCGCGCCGGCCAGGCTCGGGTGCCGCAGCTGCAGCAGCAGGCACTCCTGCAGGTCGCGCGCCGCCACGCCAACGGGATCGAACTGCTGCACGAGCGCCAGGGCGCCCTCCACGTCCTCCACGGGCCACGGTCCCATCCGCGCGAGTTCTTCCACCGTGGCCACCAGGTACCCGTCATCGTCCAGGTTCCCGATGATGGCTTCGCCGATCTCGCGCGGGGCCCCCTCGCTCGACTGCATCGAGAGCTGCCAGAGGAGGTGATCGGAGAGCGACCCCGAGGTGGAGAGCGTGTTCTCGATGGGCGGCAGCTCCTTGACCTCGGTGGGCGTGCGCGGGCGATAGCCGTCGTCAAGGTAGTCGCCGAAGAAGTACTCGTAGTCCTGATCGTCCCAACTGTCGGTCTTCTCTTGCGCCGGCTTTTCCTCCGGCTTCTCAGGTTGGGCCTCGGCCTGCTGGAGATCGTCGGTCGGAGACTCCTCGAGCAGCGGGTTCTCCACCATCTCCTGATTGAGCAGCTCCGACAGTTCGAGCGTCGACATCGGCAGCAGCTTGATGGCCTGCTGCAGCGACGGCGTCAGAATCAGCTTCTGTACGAGTTTGGTGTGGAGTTTCTGGGAGATCGCCATGACGTCAGCCGCGCAATTCTCCGCTGCGGTGAAGGACTCTCGTCATCCCCTTGTCAGTCCAGTCGAAAATCCGCGCCAAGATAAATCCGCCTCACGTCTTCGTCCGATGCCAGATCGGCTGGAGTGCCGCTCTTGAAGATAGTCCCATCATGCACGATATATGCCCGATCCGTGATGCGAAGCGTCTCGCGCACGTTGTGATCGGTCATCAGCACGCCAATCCCCCGCTCTTTCAAGTGGAACACGATCTTCTGAATCTCCGTGACCGCTATCGGATCGATCCCGGCAAACGGTTCGTCGAGCAGGATGAACCGCGGCGCGATCACCAGCGCGCGGGTAATCTCTGCCCTGCGGCGCTCCCCGCCCGATAGCGTGAACGCCGGCGATTTCGCCAGCGACGTCAGCCCCAGCTCAGCCAGCAGCTCTGCCGTTCGCCGCCGTCGCGTCTCGCGATCCACGCCCGTCGTCTCCAGGATCGCGAGGATATTCTGTTCGACGGTCAGCCCCCGAAAAATCGATGGCTCCTGGGGCAGATACCCGATGCCCTTGCGCGCGCGCACGTACATGGGGTCCCGTGTCACGTCGCGTCCGTCCAGCTCCACTCGCCCCGAGTCCGGAGCCGTCAATCCCACCGCCATGTAGAAGGTCGTGGTCTTGCCCGCGCCGTTCGGTCCGAGCAGCCCCACGATCTCGCCCGACGCCACCTCGATGCTGACGCCCCGCACGACCGTCCGTCCGTTGTACGACTTCGTCAGTTCGTGCGTGCGAAGAGTGGGCATCGGTGGCGCCGCTCGACCGGTCCGGCGAGTCCTGGCGAGGTCCTTCGCCTACCGCGTCGAGAGCACGCAAGGCCCATCGGCCCTGGTCTGCGTGCGAATCTCTTCGTTGCCGTCGACAAGGATTCTATCGGTCGATCTGTAGAATATCAGCGTCTTGCCCGTGGTTGCACGGCAGGACTCCACGACGCTCACCGGATCCGCCGCCGTGCCGGTCAACTCGTAGCGCTGGTCGCTCGCCACGTAGGCCAGACGCTGGCTTGAACCACGCTTGGCGCCAATCCGCAGGCTGACGCCGCCGCGGGCATCCACGCGCTCGGTAGTGGACGAACTCTCCCCGAGGACAAGCGCGATGAAGTCCGCGCGAATCTCTCCTTCCGGACCGCTCAAGTACGACTGCATCGGCTCTGGCGCTTCCACTTTCGCAACGGGTCTGGGCGGCGGCGGAACGGGCGTTCCCGCAGCCGCGACGGGCCTGCGCAGCGGCCGGGCCGGCGCCGCCTTCACGTCCGGATCGCCGAACGCCAGCGTGCGGTCGTCGTTGGTGTAGCGAATCCGCGTCGCCCGTCCGTTGGCGAGCCCCTCTTTCATCGGCAGCGCCATGCGGGCCGTGCCCGCCGCCGTCAGGTTCCCGGCCTCGCGGTCGAAGTCGATGCTGTCGGCGCGGATCGCCGTCTCACCCTGCCACAGCATCGCCTCCCCCGTGTAGACGAAGTGCTCACCGCCCGCCGCCGATGTTACGCGTTCCGCGTTCACGTTGACGGCTTTTTCGTCGGCCAGCAGGCCCGACGCGCGGGGGCGCTTGGCCGCGCGTCCCGGCGCCTGCGGCTGCAGGACGGACTTGACCGTTCCACTGGCTGAAATCGACTCGGTCTCCAGGCCGACCTCGACATGCCGCGCGGTCAGCGAGACCTGCTCGTCGGAGAGCCGTGAGCGCCCTTCGGGCGTCTTCGCGTCGAGCACCAGGCGATCCCGCTCGACGTCGTACTGGATCTCGGCTGCCTCAGCCGACAGGTCCCCGTCCTCGAACGATGCACCGCCCTCGAACACCGCTGAGCGGACCGCGTCGTTCGCCAGGCGCAGTTGCAACGAGCGTCCGCGGGCCCGGCGCGCCGCCTTGCTGGCGCCCCGCTCGCGATATTCCACGTTCTCGGCGAACCGCAGGTTCGAGAGCGCGCCCGACGGTCCGTTCACGGCATCGAACTCTCGCGCGGTCACCTGCTGCCCTTCCACGTCGCCCTTGGACAGATCCACCACGATCCCCTCGCGCCCCGCCGCTCGATCCACCTCGCCGGCCGCGTCGAGCGTCAGCTCCAGCACACCTCCGCTGAACCGGCGGCCGCCGCCTGCGGGCCCAGGTTTCACGACCACCTGGCCGTCGCCGGTCAGCACGGCGCGCTGCAGCGTCTCGCCGTCTTCTGCATACTGCAGGTCCATGTCACGGGCGCTCATGCTCTCGAGCGACCCGTCGCCTTTCACGGTGGAGTTTCCCCGCAGCTCCACCAGGCTCACGCGCTGCTCGTCTTCCGACAACCGTGCCACGACGCGGTCCGACGCCATCGTCTGGTTCTGCCGCACCACGGTGGCCTGCTTCTCGAGCGACAGCAGGTGCTGCACCCGATCGAGGGTCGCCGAGCCGGACTGGAACTGCATGGCCTTGGCCTCGTCGGTCTCGCCGGGCTCGAATCTCACGTCGGGTTTGGCCAGCAGGCTCAACATCTCGCTGTTGGTGTCGTAGGACATGCCCGTGGCCGACCCCTTCAGACGCCCCTTGGTGAAGGCCACGTCGCCGGGGGCGCGCACGATGTGCTGATCCTTGTTGTAGGTGGCAAGTTCAGCCTCGAGCGCGAACCCGTCGCTGCCCTGCAATCGAACGTCACCCGTGAGCTCCAGGTCCGTGCCGTCCTTCCCCGCGCGCGCTTCCTTGGCGGTGACGAGGTAGTCGCGCCCGCTCCTGTTGCGGACCGACAGCACGACGCCGTACTGCCGCGTGGAGCCGTCGTCGTAGTGCAGGGTCCGTTCGGCCTTCAACTCGAACCGCTCCTCGTTCTGGCGCACCTGCTGCAGCACGGCCGATTGGCTCTCGAGCACGGCCTTCGGGTCCATGCGCTCGACCGCCGGCGGGGCAATAACGGCGCGCCGCGTGCTCGACACGTAAACCGCCGCCGCGCTGGCCAGCGCGACCACACCGACGACGACCCGCGCCGGTCTATGCCATGTCATCTAGGCTCAGGATAGCAGGGGGACAGGCCTGGAGCCCGGGGCCTGGAGCCTGGAGCCCAGAACCGGTCGCCTCAAGCCGGCTCGGGCGCGCGGAAGTCGGCGACCGACAGCTGGACGTACGCTTCGCCGTTCCACGTCTCCTGCTCGAGCGAAAAGGCGAGATCCAGAGCGCCCTTGTGTTCGACCACGAGATCCTCGCGATCGGCGGCGCGCCAGGCCATGCCGCGCATCACCTTGCCGTCCTGCCGGAGCGCCATCTTCAGATGACGCTCTTTGATGCGGCGCGGCCCGTCGATGACCTCCACGCCGTTGGTGGAGAACACCGGCGCCGGGTTCCCCGCGCCGAACGGCGCAAGGTTCGCCAGCTCGGAAGTGACCTGGCCGGTGATGTGCTTGAAGCGCAGCGGGCCGTCGATCCAGAGCCGCGGGCGCAGGTCGTCCGGCCCCAGGAGGGCGTCGGCGTGCGCGTTGATCGCGCGCTCGGAACTCGCGCACGCGTCCGGTCTCGAGCGACACGCCCGCGGCCTGCTTGTGTCCTCCGAACGTGAGCAGCACCTCCGCCGACGCCTCGAGTCCCGCCAGAAGATCGAACGACGGGATGCTGCGGCAGGACCCGTGGGCGACGTCCCCGTCGAGCGACAGGACGATGGCGGGCCGGTGGAACGCGTCCACCAGCTTCGATGCCACGATGCCGATGACGCCGCGGTGCCAGCCCTCGCCCGCCACGACGAGCACCGTGCGCGATCCGATCTCGATGTCGGTTTCGACGATCCGGCGGGCCTGCGCCACGATCTCGGCCTCTTCCTGCTGGCGGCGCAGGTTCTCCTGATCCAGTGTCTCGGCCAGTGCGCGCGCCTCGTCGGCCATCGACTCGTCGGTCGCCAGCAGCAGGCGCGCCGCGATGTCGGAGCTGCTCATCCGGCCGGCGGCGTTGATGCGCGGCGCCATCACGAAGCCGATGTGGTAGCTGTCGATTGCGCGGCCCGTCAGGCCGCAGACGTCCAGGAGCGCGCGCAGTCCCACCCGATGTGGCCCGCGCGACAGCAGGCCCAGGCCCACCTTCGCGATGATCCGGTTCTCGCCCACGAGCGGCACCACGTCGGCCAGCGTGCCGATCGCCGCCATCTTCACGAACGCCGGCAGCAGGTTCGAGCGGTTCGTCCGGGCACACAACGCCTGCACGAGCTTCAGCGCCACCCCGACGCCGGCCAGGTTCTTGTCGGGATAGAGACAGTCGCGGCGCTTCGGGTTCACGACGGCCAGGGCCCGCGGCAGGTCCACGTCGGGCTCGTGGTGGTCGGTGATGATGAGGTCCAGCCCCAGCTCACGCGCGCGATCCGCGGCCTCCATGCCGCGAATGCCGCAGTCCACGGAGATGACGAGCGACGCGCCGTCCGCGCGCAGGCGCTCGATCGAGGCCGGCTGCAGGCCGTAGCCGTCCTTCAGGCGCTCGGGGATGAAGTGGAACACGTCCGCGCCGATCAGCTCCAGCGCGCGGCGCAGGATGACCGTCGAGGTGACGCCGTCCACGTCATAGTCGCCGTGCACGGCGATGCGTTCGTGACGGGCCACCGCGCCGAGGATGCGGTCCACGGCCACCGCCATGTCCGTCAGCGCAAACGGGTCGTGCAGATCCTCGAGCACGGGGGACAGGAAGCGCCGGGCCGTCTCCACGTCGCCGAGACCCCGGATGCACAAGAGACGGGCGGTCACGCCAGCGATGCCGAGCTCGTGCTCGAGCACCTCCGCCTGCTGCTCGTCGCATCCGCGCGGCTGCCAGATCCTGGGTGTCATGGTGGCCCCTCTACTCTTCCACCAACCCGGTGTTTCCCATGACGCGCCACTTGCGGTATCGCGCCTCGAGGCGTGCCGCAGAGCCCAGGTTCGTGACCGACGTCAGCGCCCGCGAGAGGGCCATGTCGAGCAGCGTCGCCGCCTGCTCGTGGTTCGTGTGCGCGCCGCCACGCGGCTCCGGGACGATCTCGTCCACCAGTTTCGCCTTGATCAGATCGGGAGCCGTCAGCTTCAACGCGGTCGCGGCCTCCACCTTCTTGCCCGCGTCGCGCCACAGGATCGCGGCGCAGCCCTCCGGCGGGATCACGCTGTAAATGGCGAACTCGTGCATCAGGATGCGATCGCCCACGGCGATGCCGAGCGCCCCGCCGCTGCCGCCTTCCCCGTGCACCACCACCACGATGGGCGTGTCGAGCGCCATCATCTCGCGCAGGTTGAGCGCTATGGCTTCCGAGATGCCCCGCTCCTCCGACTCCATGCCCGGGTACGCCGCCGGCGTGTCGATGAACGCCAGCACGGGCCGGCCGAACTTCTCCGCCAGCTTCATGGCGCGCAGCGCCTTGCGATAGCCCTCGGGTTTCGCGTAACCGAAGTTCCTGTAGATCTTCTGCTTGGTATCGCCCCCGCCCCCCTTGTGGTGTCCCACGACCAGCACGTGTTCGCCCTTGTAGCGCGCAAAGCCGGTCACGAGCGCATGGTCGTCGGCGAACCGGCGGTCGCCGCTGATCTCGGTGAAGTCGGTGAAGAGGCGATTCACGTAGTCGAGCACCGTAGGCCGCCCCGGATGGCGCGCCACCAGCACGCGCTGCCACGGCGTGAGGTTGCGGTAGATCTCTCCGCGGATCGAATCGATCCGCCGATGGAGTCCGTCGATCGATCGCTGCCGTTCCGGCGTGCGCGGCAGCATCGACAGCGCCTCGATCTCTCGCACCAGGACCGCGATCGGCTCTTCGAATTCGAGGGTATCCGGGGGCATGGGGGTGCCTCCTCTGCCGTCAGGCGCGGGCGCGCGGCGTCTTGCCCAGGGTCACCGCCCCCTGGCCGCAGACGCGCTCGATGTCGGCCACCAGGCTCTCCGACGGGCGGACCCGAAACTGGTTGTGGACGTCCAGCCGCACGCGCATCGGGCGCAGGGGTGGACGCGTCTCGACGGTCAGCGCCAGGCAGCGGTCGCCCTTGTGGTGCGACAGGACGTCCCACAGCCGTTCGACGGTGGCCCTGTCGTGCGGTGGCGTGATCACGGTGATCGCCACCGACGTCGAGAGGCGCTCGGTCAGCACCTCAATCGGTGCAACCTCGGTGGCCAGAATGCGGGCACTCTCGTCGTCCCGCTCCAGCTTGCCGGTCACCACCACCATGCGGCCGTTCTCCGCCATGTGGCCCCACTGCTTGAACGTTTCCGGGAACACGACCACCTCGACGCTCCCGCGGGCATCGTCCAGCATGAACACGCACATGCGGTCGCCTTTGCGGGTCTTGAGTGGCCGAAGGCCGTTCACGATGCCGCCCACCACTGCCTCGGTGCTCGCCTGCGGCGCCGGCCGCGCGACCGGGGTCGCCTCGCTGACAGGCTCCGTGCTGCCGGCGTCCGGATCGGCGTCGAGCCGTGGCGCCAGTTCGTGTGTGCCTCGCGCGCCGTAGGCCGCCAGGTCGGTGGCATAACGGTCCACGGGGTGGCCGCTCCAATACAACCCGAGCGACTCCTTCTCGAAGTTCAGCTGCTCGATCTCGGTCCAGGCCGGAACCATGGGCAGCGAGCCGTTGACGTCGTGCGTGCCGCCACTCTCGCCGCCGCCGAAGAGATCGGCCTGCCCGAGGTCGCGGTCCCGCTGCGTGCGGTTCCCGTGCTCGCAGGCGGCGTCGATCACCGACGCGAGCCGCGCCCGCAGGCTGCGCCGCGGCTCTCCCTCCTGCACACCGCTCAACCCGTCGCAGGCGCCCGACTTCACCAGCGCCTCGAACACGCGCTTGTTCACGATGCGCAGGTCCAGGATCTCGCACAGCTGGTGCAGCGAGGCGATGCGGCCGCCCAGCTGCGTGCGGGCCGCGACAATGGCTTCCACCGCCGTCTCACCAAGCCCCTTCAACGCGCCCAAGCCGAAGCGGACGCCCCGGCCGGGCTCGACCGAAAAGTGCCACAGGCTCGTGTTGATGTCGGGCGCCAGCACGGGCACGCCGCGCTCCCGGCACTCACCCAGGTAGATCGCCAGCTTGTCGGTGTTCTGGGATTCGATCGTCAGGAGCGCCGCAGCGAAGTGCCACGGGTAGTTCGCCTTGAGATACGCGGTCTGGTACGCCAGGAACGCATAGGCGGTCGAGTGCGACTTGTTGAACCCGTACCCCGCGAAGTACTCCATCAGGTCGAAGATCTTGGTGGCCTTCTTTTCGCTGACTCCCGTGGCGCGAGCGCCGGTCATGAACGCCTCGCGCTGCTTGGCCATGACCTTCGGGTCCTTCTTGCCCATGGCTTTGCGCAGCACGTCGGCCTGCCCGAGGCTGAATCCCGCCAGGGCCTGCGCGATGCGCATCACCTGCTCCTGGTAGGCAATGACGCCGTAGGTATCCGACAGGATGGCCTCGAGCTGAGGCAGCTCGTACTTGATCTCCGTGCGGCCCTGCTTGCGCGACACCCAGTCGTCCACCATCCCCGACTTCAGCGGACCGGGCCGGTAGAGCGCGTTGAGGGCGATCAGGTCGTCGAGGCGCTCGGGCTTCGCCTTTCGGAGCAGCTCGCGCATCCCCGCGCTCTCGAACTGGAAGATGCCGTAGGTCGCGCCCTCGGCGAACACCCTGTAGGTGGCCGGGTCGTCCAGCGGCAGGTTGTCGATGTCGATCGTCACGCCGTCGGTGCGGGCAATCTCGTCCAGGCAGTCGCGGATGAGCGTCAGCGTGCTCAGCCCCAGGAAGTCCATCTTGAGCAGCCCGACCCGCTCGACTTCCTTCATGTTCCACTGCGTGGTGATTTCGTCGCGCGCCCCCTTGTACAGCGGGGCGTAGTCGGTGATCGGCCCCGGGGCGATCACCACGCCGGCGGCGTGCACCGACGCATGCCGCGACATCCCCTCGAGCCGCCGGCCGACGTCCAGCACCTCCTTGACCTTCGGGTCTTTCCCGGCCATCTCTTTCAGCACCGGGTTCTCGGCCAGCGCCTTGTCGAGGGTCATGTCGAGCGCCGCCGGAATCTGTTTCGCGATGCGGTCCACGTCGGCGTAGGGCATGTCCAGCGCGCGGCCAACGTCGCGCACCACCGCCTTGGCCTTCATCGTCCCGAACGTGATGATCTGCGCCACGTTCTCGCGCCCGTACTTGCGCGTCACGTACTCGATCACTTCCCCGCGCCGGCGCTCGCAGAAGTCCACGTCGATATCGGGCAGTGACACGCGCTCCGGGTTGAGGAAGCGCTCGAAGATGAGATCGAAATCCAGCGGATCGACGTCCGTGATGCGCATGCACCAGGCCACGAGCGAGCCGGCCGCCGAGCCGCGCCCGGGACCGACCGGGATCGACTGCTCGCGCGCGTAGCGGATGAAGTCCCAGACGATCAGGAAATAGCCGCCATACCCCATCCGCTTGACCATCTCGATCTCGTAATCGAGACGGCGCCCGTACTCGTCGACGGTGTGGCGCAACCGGCCTTCGCTCGCGAGCTGCCGCAGGCGGACCAGGCGCTTCTCGAACCCCTCCCGCACCACCCGTTCGAAGTACTCGTCGGGGGTGAAGCCCGGCGGGACGTCGAAGACCGGCAGGTGGTTCACGTCTTCCGGAATCAAGACGTCGCACCGTTCGGCGATACGCACGGTGTTGGCGAGGGCGTCGGGGTGATCGCTGAAGACCGCCTGCATTTGCTCGGCGGTCTTTAAGAAGAACTGGTCGCCGGTGTACCGGAGCCGGTGCACGTCGTTCACGGTCTTGCCGGTGCCGATGCACAGCAGGATGTCGTGCGGCTGGGAATCGCCCTGGCGCAGATAGTGAACGTCGTTGGTCGCCACGAGCGGGAGGTTCAGCTCCCGGGCCAGCGGCAGGATGCCCTTGTTGACGACTTTCTGCTCCTCGATCCCCTGGTACTGCATCTCGAGGAAGAAGTTGCGGGGGCCGAGAATATCGCGGAGCCGCGCGGCGGCCTCGAGCGCCGGCCGGGCCTGCTCGACCTTCAACGCGCTTGCCACCTCGCCCTTGAGGCAGCTGCTCAGGCCGATGAGACCCTTGGCGTGCTGGGCCAGCAGGTCCTTGTCGATCCGCGGGCGGTAATAGAACCCTTCCGTGTAGCCGGCCGACACCAGCTTGATCAGGTTCTTGTAGCCCTCGTTGGTCTCGGCCAGCAGCACCAGGTGGTTGGTTTCAGTCTGCGGCCCGCTCTTCTCGAACCGGCTGCCCTGGGCCACGTAGACCTCGCACCCCAGAATCGGCTTGATGCCCCGCGCGCGCGCGTGATCGTGGAACACGACAGACGAGAACATGTTGCCGTGCTCGGTGACGGCGAGCGCGGGCATCTTCAGCTTGACCGCTTCGTCCAGCAGCTCGTCGATGCGGCAGGCACCGTCGAGGAGCGAAAACTCCGTGTGCAGGTGCAGGTGGACGAAGTCCGTCATTCCCATTCGATGGTGGAGGGCGGCTTCGAGGAGATGTCGTAGACCACTCGGTTGATGCCGCGTACCTCGTTCACGATCCGCGACGAGATGGCGGCCAGCACTTCGTGCGGCAGCCGCGCCCAGTCGGCCGTCATGCCGTCCAGGCTTTCAACGGCGCGGACGGCGACGGTGTATTCGTAGGTGCGGGCGTCACCCATCACGCCGACGCTCTGAACGGGCAGCAGCACGGCGAAGCTCTGCCACAGTTTCTCGTACCAGCCGGCCTTGCGGATCTCCTCCGCCACCACCTTGTCGGCCAGCCGAAGCAGGTCGAGCCGCGCGCGGGTGATCGCGCCGACGATGCGGACGGCCAGCCCGGGTCCAGGAAAGGGCTGCCGCACCACGAAGTCCCGCTCGAGGCCCAGGTCGAATCCGACGCGCCGCACCTCGTCCTTGAACAGGTCGCGCAGTGGCTCCACGAGCGAGAAGTGCATGCGCTCGGGCAGTCCGCCCACGTTGTGGTGGCTCTTGATCACCACGGCCGGTCCGAGCACCGAGGCCGACTCGATGACGTCAGGGTAGAGGGTGCCCTGGCCCAGGAAGCCGAAGCCGCCGAGCTCCTTCGCCCGGCGTTCGAATACGTCGATGAAGGTCGCCCCGATGATCTTTCTTTTCCGCTCGGGGTCGGTCACGCCCTCCAGGCGCGACAGGAACTCGTCGGTCGCGTCCACGAAGTCGAGCGGCAGCGCCATCCGGTCCGCGAACCGGCGCCGGATCTGGTTCGCCTCGTCGTGGCGCAACAGGCCGTTGTCCACGAAGATGCAGGTCAGCCGGTCGCCAATCGCGCGATGGATGAGCAGAGCTGCCACGGTCGAGTCCACGCCGCCCGACAGCCCGCACACGACCTTGCCGGACTCCCCCACCTGCTTCCGGATCCGTGCCGTCGCTTCTTCGATGAAAGAAGCGATGGTCCAGTCCCCGGTGCAGCCGCAGACGTCGAAGGCGAACCGCCGCAGGATCTCGGCGCCGTGTTCGGTGTGCACCACTTCGGGATGGAACAGGAGCCCATAGATCGCGCGCTCGGGCGCTTCCATGGCGACAATCGGGGCGCTGTTGCTCGTCGCCACGTGTCGAAAGCCCGAGGGCACCGCGGCGATGTCGTCACCATGGCTGGCCCACACACGAAACCCGGCCGGCAGCCCGGCCAGCAGCCGCGCGGCGGGCGGTTCGTCCAGCACCTGGACGTAGGCGTGGCCGAACTCGCGATGCCCCGACCGGCGCACGTTGCCGCCGAGCATGTCGGTCAGGAGCTGCATGCCGTAACAGATGCCGAGAACGGGAACGCCGACGTCTACGATCGCCGGGTCGCAGCGGGGTGCGTCGGGCTCGGACACGCTCTTCGGCCCGCCCGACAGGATGATGCCGGCCGGTTTCCTGTCCCGAAGCGCCTCGAGCGGCGTGTTGAAGGGCATCACCTCGGAGTAGACCGAGAGTTCGCGCAGGCGGCGCGCGATGAGCTGTGTGTACTGCGATCCGAAATCCAGGACGACGATTGTTTGATGCGACACGGTGAATTCGAGAAGCGGCGGCGCAAGAAACACCAGTCACCGCCGCGACAGGATCGCTATTATATGTGGTGGTGACGGCCGTGCGCCCAAGATATTGCGGCCTCGCGGCCGTCGTCGCTCCGGCGACGAGCGTCGTCGTGCTGGCGACGAGCATCGTCGTGTCGAGCATCACGCTCGACGCGCAGGGGCGTCCTCGCCGCCTGCCGCCGCCCAAGCCCGCGACGCTGCTGCTCCCCGCCGAGCCCGCGTGGACGGTGTCGCTACCCGCTCCCCCCGCCGCGGGCGGCGTCGCGGCCGATCGCGTCGTCGTGGTGCCGCTGTCGATGGGTGAACTTCGCGCGTACGACTGGGAGACGGGTGAGCCGCGCTGGACGTGGGCGTTCGAGACAACGCTGGCGCCCGCCTACGCCGGCAGCGTCGTCGTCGCCGCGAACGCGATGGCGATCGAGGCGGTTGACGCGCTGAGCGGCACACCCGCGTGGCGGCACACGGTCTCTTCACCGTCAACCGCGCTCCTCGGCACGACAACCGCCATCTACACGCTGAATGCCATGGGAGTCACGGCTCGCGACGCCGCGACCGGCGAGGAACTGTGGAGCAGTTCGACCGACGGACAACCGGGTTCTCTGGCCGTGGGGCCGCTCGGAGTCGCCGTGACGCAGGCAGACTCGCGCGTCATGCTCTTCTCCGCTGCCGACGGGCGCCGCCGGTGGGTACGGCAGCTGACTGGCACGCTCAGGCCCCTCGCGTGGGCGGGCGAGACGCTTGTCGTCCCGTCCGCGGAACGCACGGTATGGGCGCTCGACGACGATGACGGCTCCACGGAATGGGAGTGGAGCCTGGGGGGCTCGCCCGTGGGTGTCGCAGGTGACGCCAATCGCGTCTATATCACCGCGCTCGACAACGTGGTGCGCGCCGTGAACCGGGGCAACGGCCACCAGCGCTGGCAGCAGACGCTGCTCACACGCCCGCTGATGGCGCCGGTGGCCTTCGACGGAGCCGTGCTCGTGGCAGGTCTGTCCCCCCCGCTGGCCCTTTTCAACGGTCAGACCGGTATACCGATCGGGGTGCACACGGCGCCCGCCGGGCTCGTGGGTCCTCCGCTCGTGGACCGGTTGGTCCGGCCCGGGACCGTGTCGATCGTCATGGTCCTGCGCGACGACCAGTTGATCGGTCTACGCTCGGTCGCGCTGCAGTTTCGGGAGCACCCGGTCACTCCGTTCCTGACGTTGCCCGGCCGCACTGTGCCGCGAGAACGCTTACCCGATATGCCTGAGGCCGGAAGCCGGAAGCCGGAAGCCGGGGGCCGGGCCCCCTAGATCGCTCGCGTGCGATAGACGCACGCATACGCTGCCACGGCGCTGAGCGAGATCAGCTGCTGCACCAGCGCGCGCAGAAGCCAGGCGCCAAGCTGCAGCGGCAACACCGCCAGCCAGAAGAACGGCACGAAGGCCACGAAGCCGAGGGCGGCGGTCGCCAGCAGCGAGGCCACGGTCGCACCCGCCACGATCGCCAGCACGAACACGCACACGCGCGCGACCACCCGCCAGTGGCGCGCCACGAGCACGAGCACGCGCCGGCACGCCGCCAGCACCCCGCAGTCCTCCGATGTCATGACCACCTGCGCAAGCAGATACAAGAGGTTCACCACGGTGATCCACACCACAAGCGTGGCTGTCGCCGCCGCAGCGCTGGTCCAGGCCCCTGGCCTCCCGGCGCCGAACACCACCTGAAAGTACGCCGCCCCCGAGAGGGCGTATGCCGCCAGTAACGCGCATCCCAGGCGGATGAACCGCGGGCCGAATTGCCGCACGGCGTCGCTGAACTGCGACACGGAGAATCCGGGTGAGACTTCCAGGTGGCCCGCCGGCTGCGGCTCCTCGACAGGCCCGGTCTCGCGCTCCGACTTGACGATGATGGCCACGCTGCCAGCCTTCACCAGAAAGGCGAGCACCGAGGCACCGGCAACCGCGGTTCCGACAGCCGCCACGAATGCGGCCAGCATGACCGGCCGTGCCGCCAGCAACGCGAAGACGGTCGTTCCCATGTCGCGCACGTCCAGCGTGAGCAGCGCTGCCGGTTCGGCGCCAATCACCAGAGCGGCCAGGACGATGCCGCCTACCACGGGCAGGGCGACCACCGCCTTGAAAATGGCGTCGGCCGACGCCTGGATCACGATCGTCGGCCAGTTGGCCGCCGCAATCAGCGCACCGCGCTTCAGCATTCGTCGCGGGGAGAACGACGGGGCCACGGCGGGGAATGTTAGCTTGTTCGTGGTTCGTGGTTCGTCGTTCGTGGTTGGTCGTTGGTCGCGCGCGCCGCCCCGCTAGAATGACCGTGTGGACAGCGCCGACCGCTCGCCGACTGCGTTCCTCTGGCAGCGGCTGATCAGGATCGGCGCCGTGACGGCCGCCGCCGTGGTGAGTCTGTGGGGGCTGGGCTTCGGCGCGCGCGTGTTGGTGCTGGGCTCCGACGTGGCCGTCATGCGGCAACGCGTGGAGGCCGCTGTGCGCCAGTCGTTCGATCGGGAGGCCGCCGCCGCGCGCGGCCATGCGAGCACCGCTGCCCGCCTGGACTCGATCGAAGGCGCGTTGAAGGGCGACGCGCCGGCGGTGCGAGCGCTGTTCGACGCGCTGTCCGCCAGCGTCGTGGCCGACGCGGGCACCGAGGCCACTTCGGTCTATCTGGCCGATGGCACGCCGATCGCCTGGGCCGGACGCCCGTCGGACATCCCGGCCGACCGCATCAGCGGCGGGGGCGAGGATTGGTTCGTGCTGGAGCAGGTGCTCGGGCTGCGGCTCGTCCACATCCGGCCCGTCGATGGCCAGCTCGGCGCCGTGGTGGTCACGGAACGGAACATTGGCGCCGCCTCGCCTGCGACGGCCCTCACAAGCCTTCGCGGAAGTGGCCCGAACCCGTATCGCATGAACACCCGCTGGGCCATGGTGGCGCTGGAGGCGTCGAGCGGCGACGCGCGCACGAGCCCCGACCTGTCGCGGTTCGAGATTGTCGGCCCCCACGATCGACCGCTCCTGACCGCGATTGTCCAAAACGCGGATCTCGCGCGCGCGCGGGCCCGGTGGGCTGCGGCGGTCCGGTGGATCATGCTGGCCGCGTTGGCGGTGGCCGCGCTGTTCGCGGCCGGTGCCGCGCTGGACTGGCGCGCGATGACGCTCGCCGCGCGCCCCGCGCTCGCCGCGGTGGCGCTGGTCGTGTGCCTCGTGCTCGCACGGGCCGCGCTGATCGTCGAGCCGGCTGGCGGGTGGTCGTCGTGGTCGCTCTTCACGGCGGTCACCTATGCGTCCGCGGCCGTCCCGCGGCTGCTGTCGTCCCCGTTCGATTTCCTGCTCACGGCGATCACGATCACCGCCGCGGTGCTCGTGGTACTGCAGTGGATTGAAACCGCGCGCCGGCGGCGGAAGGGCCGGCGGCCCATCGTGTCCGCAGTCGACTGGCTGGCGGCGACCGGGGGCGCGTTCCTGGCCGGAAGCGCCGGGGCGTTCCTGTTGCATGGCCACGCAGGTGCGTTGCGCGACACGGTCGCCCACTCCAGCCTGGATCTGCTGCACTTCTCGCTGGCGCCCTTCAGTGCCGCGCGACTGGCTCTCCAGCTCGGGTTGATTGCCGCGCATGCGGCCACCGTGGCCGGCATCCTGACGCTCTTTCGCGCCAGCACCAGCCCGTGGCTGGTCTCTCGCCACTCCACCGCGCAGGTGGCGCTCGTGGTGGCGTGGGTGCTGCCCACGGCGCTGTGGACGGCGGCGCGCGGGGACGTGGCAACGGTGCCGCTACTGGGCGCGGCGCTCGCGCTCACGCTGGCGGTCGTCCTGACGCTGAACGCGGCGGCCGTGTGGGCGCGGTTCCGCAACGGATCGCAAGGGTTCCGGCTGATCGTGCTCGCCCTGGCCCCGGTGGTTCCAGCGTTGGCGTTCTATCCCACGGTGTTCGCCGTTGCCTGGCAGTCGAAGTCCGACCTGGTCGAGACGCGCTACGCACCGCAGGCGCTCAACCAGCGCGCCACCGTGTATGCCCTGCTGGAGGAGAGCCTCCGCGAGATCGATGCGCTGCCGGGCCTCGAAGCGCTGGTCTCGGCGTCGCGCACGCCGGGCGAGTCGGGCGCCGCGAGCGACCGCGCATTCCAGGTGTGGCAGGCCACGGCACTGGCGCGGTATCCGGTCACGTCGTCGGTCGAGGTCTACGGCGCGGACGGGGCGCTGCTGAGCCGCTTCGCGTTCAACCTGCCGGAAGATTTGAGCCAGGTGTCGCGGTCCGACGAAGCCGCGTGCGCCTGGACCGTGGCCGAGGAGGTCGCGCCGTTCTTTGCCGACGACCGCCGCGTCTACCACGCGGGGCGCGCGCTGTGTAAGTCCGGAGGCAAGCCCGTGGGCTCGATCGTGGTGCACGCGATGCTGGACTACGAGAACCTGCCCTTCACCGCCGCGCGTACGCCGTATGTGGAGCTGCTGCAGCCCAGCGACGCCGCCCGGGGCCCCGACGCACCCGGCGACGACGTGCAATACGCCGTGTACGGGTGGAGCCGAACGCCGTTCTATTCGTCCCACGAGACCGCCTGGCCGCTCGACGATGCAGTCTTCTCGCGCGTCGAGCAGTCGCGGGATCCGGTCTGGGCGCGGCTGCAGCGCAACGCCGAGCCGTTCGACGTCTTCCTGATGAACGACCGCGGCGGCATCTATGCGCTCGGATTCCCCGCCGTGTCGGCGCTGGGACATCTGGTGAACCTCGCCGAGCTGGCCACGCTCGGCGCGGCGGCCTTCATCGGCCTCGCCGCGATCACCGGTCTCTTCGGGCTCGTGGCGCGCCGGTTCGTGCTGGCGCAAGCGCTCCTGCGGGAGGTGCGGGCCAGCTTCTACCGCAAGCTGTTCCTGGCCTTCGTGGCAGCGGTGGTGGCACCGGTCGTCCTGCTCGCGTTCGTGGCCCGGAACTTCGTGGCCAGCGAGATGCGGAGCGGCGTGGAGCGCGAGGCGCTGCGGACGAGCGCCGTCGCCAGCCGCGTCGTGTCGGATCTCATCGCGCCGCAGGCCGCGCAACAAGGCTCCACACTCGACGACAACCTGATGGTGTGGGTGCGGCGCCTGATCGACGAGGACGCCAACATCTTTGCCGGCACCGAGCTGCAGGCCACCAGCGAACGCACCGTGTTCGCCTCCGGCCTGCTGTCGTCGCGGACGCCCGGCGACATCTACGGCGCGCTGGCGCTTCGCCGCGAGGGCGGCACCGTGGCGCGCGAACGGATCGGCGACTTCGAATACGTGGTCGCGGCCGCGCCCATCCGGCTCGGCACGATCGACGCGATGATGACAGTGCCCCTCACCTCCCGGCAGCGCGACATCGACTCGCAGATCGACGCGCTGGACCGGCGCGTGCTGCTGGCGGCCCTCATCTTCATCCTGGCGGGCGCGGGCCTCGGCTACACGATGGCGGAGCGCATCGCGGACCCGGTGAGCCGGCTCACCCGTGCCACGCGGCGCATCGCCGGCGGCGACTTCGACGTGCGAGTGGCGTCGGCCTCCTCGGACGAGCTGGCAAAGCTCGTCGCCGACTTCAATCAAATGGCGTCGGAGCTGCAGCGGCAGCGCCGGCAGCTGGAACGGACGCACCGGATCGAGGCCTGGGCCGAAATGGCTCGCCAGGTGGCGCACGACATCAAGAACCCGCTGACGCCCATCCAGCTCAACGCGGAACACCTGCGGCGCGTGCACGCCGATCGCGGCGAGCCGCTGGGCCCGATCCTCAAGGAGTGCGTGGAGACGATCCTGACCCAGGTGGCGCTTCTCCGGCAGATCTCTTCCGAGTTCTCCAACTTCGCCTCGTCGCCGTCGGTGCGTCGCACGCCCGTCGAAGTGGCCGATCTCCTGAAGGATCTGGTGGCGCCCTATGCACGCGGCCTGTCGGATGGCCTGTCCATCGATCTGCGGCCGATGCCGGCGCTGCCGGCGGTGCTGATCGACCGCGCGCTCGTCTCCCGGTCGCTGACCAACATCATCGAGAACGCCCTGCACGCCATGCCGTCGGGCGGGAAGTTGACCATCGAGGCGAGTCTGCGGGGCGACGGTGTGGTGGTCGAGATCTCGGACACGGGCCTGGGCATGGATCCCGAGGCGCTCGAGCGCGCCTTCGAGCCCTACTTCTCGACCAAGGCGCTCGGCACCGGACTGGGGCTGCCCATCGCCAAACGCAACGTGGAGCTGAGCGGCGGCTCGATCGCGATCACGAGCCAACGCGATCGCGGCACGACGGTCGAGGTGCGGTTACCGATAGCCGAATAGCGAACGCCAATTCACAATGCACAATTCACAATTCACAAACTGCATCGAGGCAGAAGCCTCTCACGAGTCTTCGCTGCGTTCATCGGACTGCAGTTCCGCAAGGGCCACTGAGGCAGTGGGGTTTGTGAATTGTGAATTGTGAATTGTGAATTTCCCCCTACCCAACGTCCGCGTGCGATTCCTTGTCCGGCGCGCTCGAGGAGACGGGGGCGTCCTCGGCCGCGTCCGATGCCGCGGGCGGCGGGCCATCGGCGCGCCGGCGCCACCGCGTCCACGCCAACTCGATGAACGCGGACGACAGATACCCATAAGCGAGCGCCAGCAGCACGATCTCCGGCTGCGCCGCCAGCGCAGCCAGGAAAAGCGCCAGCAGGAACAGCACCGGTGAGCTGCGGCGGGAGTGCAAGTCGAGCGTCTTGAAGCTGCGGAACCGGATCGTGCTGACCATCAGGAGCGCCGGCACGATCACGATCGTCAGAACCGCGGCCGCCTCCCACGGGCCGCTGAACCCCGACGGGAACGCAAAGACGGTGGCCGCCGGCACGCCCGCGGCGGGCGGACTGGGCATGCCGACGAAGTAGCGCTTGTCGTGGCTGCCCGACTGGATATTGAACCGCGCCAGGCGGACGGCCGCGGCGGCCACGAACAGGAACCCCGCCGCCCATCCCAGGCGCCCCAGCGGCTGCAGCCCCCACGCAAATGACAGCATGGCCGGCGCGACACCGAACGACACCACGTCGGCCAGCGAATCGAACTCGACGCCGAAGGCGCTCGTGGTGCCGGTCATCCGCGCGATGCGCCCGTCCAGCATGTCCAGCACGATGGCGATCCCGATGAAGAGCGACGCCGTGTGGAACTGGCCGTGCATCGCGTGCACGATGCAGGCATAGCCGCAGAACAGGTTGGCCATCGTGAAGGCGCTCGGTAACAGGTAGGCGCCCCGGCGGAGGCGCCGAGCCTGCGGGTCCTGCCGCCGGCGCATCGGCGCCAGCATCGAGAGCCTCGAGGGCACGTCGCGCGGCTCGTTCACTGCCCCTCCCCTCCCAGCACGGCGATCACGCTGATGCCACCCACCACGCGGTCGCGTGGCTGCACACGCAGCGTGGCGTCGGGTGGCAGGAACACATCCATGCGGGATCCGAACTTCATCACGCCGAAGCGGTCGCCGGCCGCCACCACGTCGCCCTCACGGACCCGGCACACGATGCGCCGCGCCAGCAGGCCCACAATCTGCCGCACGAGAACCGCCCGTCCGCCCACGTCCAAAGTGACCTCGGTGTACTCGTTGAGGTCGCCCGCCTCGCGACGATACGCCGGCAGAAACCTGCCGGGGTGGTAGCGCACCCGCGTCACGCGCCCCCCAACGGGCATGCGGTTCACGTGGACGTCCATCGGCGACAGGAAGATGCTGATCTGCCGCCAGGGCGTGCCGGCCATGTCGCCGACCGGCTCGCCCACGATCATGACGCGGCCATCGGCCGGAGACAGCACGTCCTGGGGCCGCGCTGAGACGGCGCGATCCGGATCGCGGAAGAAGAACAGCAGGAAGGCTGGCAGCGCGCAGGCGGCAAGTCCCCACGTCCAGCCAGCCCCCATCCCGGTCAAGGCCGCGACGGCGGCCCCGCCGATTACGAACGGCCATCCGGCCGGATCGATCCGCATCGCGCGAATTGTCGCGTACGACCCGCGGATTCTCTAACCGGCGCGCCGGCGCCAGGGCGTCAGGAGCTGTGCGGATGCTCGCGAACCCAGTCCGTCGCGATGCGCTCCATCTGATCCTTGAGCGCGAGCTTGCGCTTCTTCAAGGTGACTTCTTCGACTTGTTCTATGTTGGAGAGGTAATGCTTTTCGGTGAGCTGGTGGAGGCGATCGTCAAGCGCGTGGTGGAGATTGGCAAGCTCTCGATACTGGTCGTGGCTTACCAGCAGGAGATGCCTGACCTCCTGCGCTTCGGCTCCGTTCATGGCCGTACCCTCCTCTCTCGAGGCGACAACGCCGGTCGCGCGCGACGTCAGCGACCGGGTCGCCTGGCGCAAAGTAGCACACCGCGCCAGCCGGGCTCAAGCCACTTCCGGACAATCCGGAATTCAGGTCAGTTCACGCCACAGAATCAGCGCATCCTCGGTTGGATCCGTGTAATAGCGCGGCCTCGTGGCGGTCACCTCGAAGCCCATGCCCTCGTAGAAGCGCCGAGCGGGCAGGTTGGATGCCCTCACCTCCAGCGTGGCGCGAACGGCGCCGAGCCGCCTGGCCTCGGTCAAGACCCGCCGCATCAGCGCCGTGCCCAGGCCCTTGGCCCGGTAGGCCGGACGCAGCGCCACGTTGTTCACGTGCACTTCGTCCACCACCAGCCAGAAGGCGCAGAAACCGGCCACGCGGCACTCCGGGATGCGCACGACGTAGATGTGGCAGACGTCCGGGTTCTGCAGCTCCCAGGTGTACATCGCGCGGGTCCACGGGTTGGTGAACGACTCTTCCTCCACCTGGAGGATCCCGTCGAGGTCCTGCTCCTGCTCGAACGGCTCCACCGAGAAGATGAGAGGCTCAGCCGGCACGGTGATCGCGCGCCATTTCGACGTCGGGACGCCGCACGTACAACGGCGCGATGGCATGGGGAGCCGGCCGCTCGCCGGCCTGGGCGCGTGCGGCTGCGAGCCGCGCGATGGCCGCAGCCAGACGCGGCGTCAGGGTGGGGGCGAACCGGACCCGGCTGCCGGCGTGGGAGACGATGAGCGCCCGATGAGCGGCGGCACCGTCCCCGACCAGGAGCACGGGACCGTCGAGCGCCGCCAGCACGCGTGCCGGGTCACCAATCATTGGCGGCATCATTCCGCGACCCGCGCGGTAGGCGCCCGCGTACACCTCCCCGCGCCAGGCGTCCACCCACGGCGAGACGAGCAGCTCCCCGGCGTCAGCGCACTCCGCGGCCGCGCACGCCATCAACGCCTCGAGGGCGGAGACCCCAAGCAGCGGACGAGTGAGCGCCACGGCCAGTCCCTGCATGGTGGCGATCCCGACGCGCAGACCCGTGAAGGATCCCGGCCCGACAGCCACCGCCAACACGTCGACGTCGCCGGGCCGGCACCCCGCCGCCGCCAGCGCCTCCTCGATGCCACGTGGCAGCTGCGCGGCGGGCGAGATCCCCGCATCGCCGGCCCACTCACCGAGGACGCGCGCGCCCGACACGACCGCGCTCGTCGCCGCCTTCGTCGTGGTGTCGAGCGCCAGCGTGACCATGGGACCTACGCGATAATAGCAATGCTGTGACCAGCTCCGCGTGAGCGGCGCCCGGTCGCGACCCCGCAATGCACACCGTCACCCCGGCCATGCGGCAATACCTGGAGGCCAAGCGGCAGCACCCGACTGCCCTGGTCTTCTTTCGCATGGGGGATTTCTACGAAATGTTCTACGAGGACGCGATCGTGGGCGCGCGCGCCCTCGACCTCACGCTCACGTCGCGCGCCAAGGACGCTGGCGGACAAGGTGTGCCGATGTGCGGCGTACCCTTCCACGCCGCGGACGGGTACATCACGAAGCTCGTGAGCAAGGGTTTCAGGGTGGCCATCTGCGAGCAGGTGGAGGATCCGAAGAAAGCCAAGGGGCTCGTCCGCCGCGAAGTGGTTCGCGTGGTGTCGCCCGGCACACTCACCGACAGCACATATCTGAACGCGCGCGAGCCCTCCTTTCTGTTAGCCGTCGTCCCTGTAGATCAGCAGGGGACGACGGCCTTTGGCGTGGCCCTCCTGGACCTGTCCACCGGAGAATTCCGCGCCGCCGAGTACGAAGGCACCAGCGGCACGCAGGCACTGGCCGATGAGCTGAGCGCGCTGCGGCCGCGCGAGGTGCTGGTGCCGCGCGGCACGGTGCTGGCCGGGACGTTTCCGGAGATCGCGGCGCTGGGGTGCGCGGTGACCGAGGGGGACGAGGCTGGATTCGAAGCCCGCGCCGCCGAGCGCGCGCTCCTGGAGCAGCTGCGGGTACAGAGCCTGGACGGGTTCGGCCTGCGGGACCGCGTCGCGGCCACGCGCGCCGCGGGGGGCCTGCTGCGACACCTGCGCGACTCGCACAAGGCGGACCTCGGGCACGTGCAGTCGCTGGTGTTCCGGTCCTCGGCCGACGCGCTGCGCATCGACGCCGTGACCTGCCGCCACCTGGAGCTCATCACCGGCAGTGAGGGCCAACGCGACGGCTCGCTGCTGCACGAGATTGATCGGACCGCCAGCGCCTTGGGCGGCCGGCTGCTGCGGTCGTGGCTCCTGCGCCCGCTGGTCGAGCTCGAACGCATCCGCGAGCGGCTGGACGGCGTGGAGGAATTCGCTTTTCGGACCCGAGAGCGCGCCGAGGTGAGAGAGGCCCTGACGTCGCTCCAGGATCTCGAGCGACTCCTCGGCCGCGTGGTGCTCGGCACGGCCGGACCGCGCGACTTCATCGCGCTCGCGCGATCCTGCGCGGTCATCCCACGGGTCGCACAGATCCTGGCCGACGCGGCGGCCCCGCTCGTCCGGAGCCTGTGTGCCGAGCTGGACGACCTGGCCGACGTGCGGCAGCGGATCGAGCGCACGCTGGCGGACGACCCTCCCGCACTGGCGCGCGAGGGCGGCTTCACGCGGGACGGCTTGGATCCCGAGATCGACGAGCTGCGGACGATCAGCCGATCGGGCCGGCAGATCATCGCCGACATGGAAACGGCGGAACGCGGGCGGACGGGCATCGGTTCGCTGAAAGTCCGCTTCAATCGTGTGTTCGGGTACTACATCGAGATCACGAAATCCAACCTGCACCTGGCGCCGGCGGACTACGAGCGCAAGCAGACGATTGCAGGTGGAGAGCGCTTCAGCACGCCGGCACTGCGCGAACACGAGGCCAAGATCCTCGGAGCCGACGAGCGGATCCTGGCGCGCGAGCTGGTGGTCTTCGAGGAGCTGACGCGCGCGGTGGCGGCGGAAGCCTCGCGGATCCAGACCAGCGCGCGCGCACTGGCGTCGCTGGACGTCCTGGCGGCGTTGGCGGAAACGGCCGTCGTGCGCGACTACACCAAGCCGCACGTGCACGACGGCGACGAGATGGTGGCCACCGACGTCCGCCACCCCGTGGTCGAGTCGCGCGTGCCTGGCGGCTTCGTGCCGAACGATGTGGACCTCAACGGGTCCACCCGGCACCTGGTGATCCTCACGGGCCCCAACATGGGGGGCAAGTCCACCTATTTGCGGCAGACGGCGCTGCTCCCGGTGCTGGCGCAGATGGGCTCCTTCGTGCCGGCCCGCGACGCGAAGCTGCCCATCGTCGATCGCATTTACGCCCGCGTGGGCGCGTCGGACAACATCGCCCGGGGCCAATCCACCTTCATGGTGGAGATGCAGGAGACCGCCAACATCCTCCACACCGCCACCTCGCGGAGCCTGGTCGTGCTCGACGAGATTGGCCGGGGCACGGCGACGTTCGACGGGCTGAGCATCGCCTGGGCGGTTGCGGAGCACCTGGCTGGCCATCCGACGTCCAGGCCCAAGACGCTCTTCGCCACGCACTACCATGAGCTGACGGACCTGGCCGATGGACGGCCCGGCGTCGTCAACGCCCATGTGGCGGCGCGCGAATGGAAGGACGACATCGTGTTCCTGCGGAAGATCCTCCCGGGACGTGCCGATCGCAGCTACGGCATCCAGGTGGCCAGGCTGGCGGGCCTGCCGCCGAGCGTCATCGCACGTGCCAAGGAGATCCTGATCGGCCTCGAGCGCGACGAGCTGGCCCGCGGGGGCCGCCCGACGCACTCGCCCAACGCTGACGATCGGACGCAGCAACTGGGACTGTTTGCCGATGCGACCATCCCCGCCTCCACCCGGCAGCGCGCCGAGGCCGTGCTGGCGCGGCTATCGGCACTCGACCTCGACGACACGTCGCCCCGCGCGGCGCTGGCCGTGCTGAACGAGCTCCGGCAGCTGGCGGTGTCCGAGGACACCTCTGATGACGACCCCCACTCGTAGCGCGCGCCTGGCCGCCGTCGCGGCGGGGGTGGCGGCCGCCCTGGTCGCCGGCGCCTGCCGGCCCGCGCCGGCGATCGATCCGTCGATCATCACGGTCGGGATCCGGACCGCGCCCAACACGCTCGATCCGCGCCAGGCCGGGGACGAGATCTCGCAGCGCGTCGCGGAGCTGATCTTCAGCCCGCTGTTCATCCTGGGCCCCGATTTGAAGTCCCAGCCCCACCTGGCAACGCGACTCGACAATCCAGACCCGGTTACGTACGTCGTGCACCTGCGCCGCGGCGTCCGCTTTCACGACGGGCACGAGCTGACCTCCGCTGACGTGGTCTACACATACGGCGCGTTCCTCGATCCCGCCTACGTCTCACCTCATAAGGGCGCCTTCAGCTCGCTGCAATCCGTGACGGCACTCGACGCCTACACGGTGGAGTTCCGGCTGAAGGCCCCGTTTTCCGCCTTTCCCATGCAGCTCGTGCTGCAACCGCCCATCGTCCCCGCCGGTTCGGGCGACGACCTCCGCACGTTTCCGATCGGCACGGGTCCGTACCGCTTCGTCGAGTACGCCGACGACGATCGCGTCACGCTGTCGGCGTTCGAGGGCTACTTCGACGGCCTGCCCAACAACGCGGGCCTGGTGCTGAAGGTGGTGCCCGACGACACCATGCGCGGCCTGGAGCTGCGCCGAGGCTCACTGGACGTCGTGATCAACGACCTGCCGCCCGACATCGTGCACCAGCTGCGGCGAGAAGACGGCCTGCAGTCGGCCACCTCCCCCGGGCTGGATTTCTCCTACGTGGGCATCAACCTGCGCGATCCCGTGCTGGCGGACTCGCGCGTCCGTCATGCCATCGGTCACGCCATCGACCGTCAGGCGATCGTGGATCACCTGCGGCGCGGGCTGGCGCGTCTGGCGACGGGCCTCGTGCCGTCGCAGGGCTGGGCGTACGAGCCGGACGTGCAGCAGTTCGACTTCGATCCGGCCCGGGCGCGGGCGCTCCTGGACGAAGCCGGCTATCGGGATCCGGACGGCGACGGCCCCCGGACGCGCCTCCGGCTGTCGCTCATCTGCTCGACCAACGAGGAAACGCGGCTGCAGTCGGCCATCATCCAGGAGAACCTGAAGCGCGTGGGGATCGACCTCGACGTCCGGTCCTACGAGTTCGCGACGTTCTATCAGGATGTGTTGAAGGGACGGTTTCAGCTGTTCAGCCTGCAGTGGGCCGGGGGCGCGCTGGTCGACCCCGACATCCTGCGACGCGTGTATCACTCCTCGCAGGTGCCGCCGGCCGGGTTCAACCGCGGCAACTACCGCAACCCCGAAGTCGATCGCATGCTGGACGCGGCGGCGGCGTCCACTTCAGACGAGGAGCGGCGTGAGTTGTACAGCGAAGTGCAGCGTGTGGTGGCCCGCGACGCGGCCTACATTCCGGTGTGGAACAAGACGAACGTGGTCGTGGCGCAACGATCGCTGGCCGGACTGCACGTCGGCGCGACCGGGGACTTCATGGGTCTCCGCGACGTGAAGCGGATCGCCGCTACGAGCCGCTGAGGGCGTCCAGCTCGGCGCGCGCCTGTGGCGCGTAGGGCGAATTCGGATGCTGCTCGACGACCTGCGTCAGCGTCTTCTTGGCTTCAGCCGTGTCGCCCTTCGCGCGATAGGCCAGGCCCATCTCCATCAGCAGCGCATCGACCGGCAGCTGCTCAGCATGCTGCGCCGCCAGTTCCTTCCAGCCGGCGATGGCCGCGTCGAACTGCCCGGCCCGCGCTTGCGCGTCGGCCCGCCCCATCCGCGCCATCCGCCCGTAGAAACTGTCGGGCCCCGCGCGGCGCGACACTTCCTCGAACGCAGCAATCGCATCGGTATGCCGGCCCACGGCAGCCAACGCACCCGCAAGGTGGTAGCGCGCCGTCACGCCCGCCGCGCTCGAGGGCGCGCCGTCGGCGGCGGCCTGCAGCTTCGGGATGGCCGCGGTGAGCTTGGCTTCCTCCGTGGAGAACGAACCCGTGGCGCCAATCTGCGCGGCGGCCGGCTCGCCTTCCGCCCCAGCGGCTGTCGCAGGCACCACGCGCGCGTTGAGCGCCACCATCGCCTCGGCCAATAGTTCCTGGCCGCGCGACTGTTGCCGCTGTCGCCACACCGAGATCCCCAGCCCCACGACGACGATCGCCAGCAGGGCCATCGCGCCATACTTCAGCTGACTGCGGCGCGCTTCGACCCTGCGGCTCAGGTCAGCCAGTGTCGTGGCCAGCTCGTTGTCCTTCAAGTGATGGCGTTCGATCCGCTTCATATTGGCTCTCGGCTCTGGGCTCTCGGCTCTAGGCCCGCTGGTCCTGCCCCGCAAGTGGTGTCCCCGGGCAGAATCGAACTGCCGGCCTAGCGCTTAGGAGGCGCTCGCTCTATCCAACTGAGCTACGGGGACGGTTTGCCGTCAACTCGTTAGTTTACCGTGACTTGCTTCGCGCCGTGGTGGTGGAGCCCAGAGCCCAAAGCCTGAGCTAAAGCCAGCGACGGGTGCTAATAATGCAATACCGAGTGCACCCGTTCCCCTGTCAGCTTGGTCTTCCCATTGAGGAAATCCAACTCGATCAGAAAGGCCAGCCCCTCGAGAGAGGCTCCGAGCCCCTTCACCAGAATCGCCGTGGCGGCGGCCGTGCCGCCGGTCGCCAGCACGTCGTCCACGATCAGGGTGCGCTGCCCTTCCGTCACCGCGTCGGCGTGAATCTCCAGCTCATTGCTGCCGTACTCGAGCGTGTAGGCCTCACGCCGTGTCGCCGACGGCAGCTTCCCGGGCTTGCGAACGGGCACGAACCCCGCTCCCAGACGCTCGGCGACGGCGCCGCCCAGGATGAACCCCCGGCTCTCCACGCCGACCACGATCTCGATGCCTGCGCCCAGGAACGGCTCGCACAACCGATCGGTGACGGCGCGGAAGCCCGCCGCGTCTCGCAGCAGCGTCGTGATGTCGTAGAAGAGGATGCCGGGCTTCGGATAGTCCGGCACATGGCGGATGAGGGTTTTGAGATCCATATCAGCGGAGCTCGCGCGACGCACAGACGTACTCGGCAGGATGAATCCCGGAGGGCCGGCGGGTCCGCACTAGCGAACGAAGGTGAATTTGGCTTGAGCCGACGCGCTGCTGCCGAAGGGCCAGAGAATCGACCCGTTGCTTGGCCGCGCTGTCGCGCGCACGGTCACGTAGTATTCGCGATTGGGCTCGAGCAGCCGGGTGCGGAACAACGGCAACTGCCTGAGCGACGTCATCCACTGCCGGACCACGGCTTCGTCTTCGGTCTGGTTGGTGTCGATGATGCGGCCATCCACAGTGCGCACGAGGTCGTAGCGGCGCGTCAGGTTGTCGAACTCGACGCTGCTCGTCGCGGTAGACGTGCCAATGGTGCGATCCACCCAGCCCGGGACGTCGAGGCGGAGGTCCACGGCGTAGGTAAACGACGTCTTCAACCCGCTTTGGATCGCGGCGCGCACTTCGTCGGTGAAACCGTCACTGAGGTTGAAGGTCACGAGCACCTGATCCTCGCGAACGAGGGGCACGACCCGCAGTCCGTCCTGCGCCCATGCGAGGCTTGAACTACCGGCCAGGAGGACCAGGAGCGCTGCCGCCCGAATGCCGAAACGTGTAACCCCGTGCCTCATCTGGCTTTCGCCGAGGAACTGTAGCACACAACCTGCCAATCCGCCTTGCGCGGATGTTATGATCGGCCTCGGTCACAGTCGAGCTATTTACCTTGTACAGCGTCAGACTCCTGGCGGCGGCGTCATTTTTTGTGCTGGCTGCAGGTGCTGCCTCCGGCTCAGGCACAGACCCTGACCTATTCCCTGTTCGAACGCTACCTCGACTCGCTGCGCGAGCAGGCGGGAATTCCGGCTGTCTCGGCGACGGTGATCCACAACGGCGCCGTGGTCTGGGAGAAGGGACTGGGGCGACAGGACGTCGACGGCAACGTGCCCGCCTCGCCCGACACGCCTTATTACATCGGCGACGTGTCCCAGACGATGGGCGCGGCGCTGGCCATTCGCAAGTGCTTCGAACAGGATTCGCTCGAGCTGTCGGATCGCGTGACGCGGTGGGTGCCCAGCTATCCAGACGAGAATGCGACCGTCGCTCACCTGTTGACGCACACGACCAACGCGGGCTCGTTCCAGGTACAGCCTGGACCGTTTCGCCGGGCTCACCGACGTCATCGTTGAGTGCGCGGACCAGCCGTATCGGCACGTCCTCTACAACGAGGTCTTCAACCGTTTTGGGATGGGCGGCTCTGTCCCCGGCCCTGCGTTTACGGGCACGGCCTCGCCGGGAGCCATGCAGTTCGACTCGGCCGTGATCAATCGATTCGACGACGTGTCGCGCAAAGTCGCGGTCCCGTACAAGCTGGATCGGGGTCGCGCGGTCCGCTCCGATATCCGGCAACCGGCACTGACGGCGGCGACCGGCGTCGTGTCCACGGTGCGAGATCTCGCGACCTTCGATATCGCACTCGGAAGCGGCAGCATCATCGCCCAGCAGAGCCTGGAGGCGTCGTGGACGCAGGCCGTCGCTCAGGGAAACGCCCTTCCGACCGGGCTGGGCTGGTTCGTCCAGGAACACAAGGGTGAACCGCTCGTCTGGCAGTTCGGGCTCATCCGCGACGGCTACTCGGCACTTGTGCTGAAGCTGCCGCTGCGCAAACTGACGTTCATCGCCCTCGCGAACAGCGATGCAATGACGGCGGGCTACAACCTGAACAACGGGGACGTCAAGGCATCTCCGTTCGCGAAGCTCTTCCTCGACTTCTTCGCGCCGTAGATGCGTTTGGGTCGAGTCGGGCTCCTCCTCGCCGTTCTGGCGGCGTGGCCCGTCCATGTCCGTGCGGAAATCCTGGTCGCGCCGTTCGCCGGCGGCGCCTTTGCCGGGCAGACAACGCTCCCGCTGTTCAACCTGCCGGCGGCCGATCCCAGCGCGGCACTCTCGAAGAGCCTCGTGATCGGGGTCGCTGGCTTGTGGCTGGGGTCTGGGATCCTGGGCGTCGAGGGCGAGGTGGCGTCAGCGCCGGGCTTCTTCGAGCTCGCTGACGGGCGGCAGGCCTTCGTAAGCAGCAACTTCACCACCGTCACCGGGAGTCTGATGGTGACGGCACCCCTGGGCCTCACGCGCGAATCGCTGCGGCCCTACGTCGTCGGCGGGCTGGGACTCATGCACGTCGGGCTCGACGATCGCCTCAACATTGCCCCGGTCGATCGGAACCTCCTGGCCTTGAACCTGGGCGGCGGCGCCATTGGCATGCTGAACGACCGCGCCGGGCTGCGGTTCGACCTCCGCCACGTCCGCAGCATCCGGGACGACGAGGTTCCGTCCACGACGGCACAGTCCAGAGTGCGACTCAGCTATTGGCGAGCGACCGTGGGTGTGGCCATCCGTTACTGATGTCCTAGTGTTTTCGCGCCGCACGCTGGTTGGCGGCGTTGGCGAGAAGCTTGCACTGAAGGTAACCATGACTCAGCACAGACACATCCAATCGGGCCGACTCCTCATTGTGGCCAGCGCGTTGTGCGTGACGGTCGCCGCCGGTGACCTGGGTTCCCAGACCAAGATCACGCCCGACAAGAACAAGTACACGCCCGCGCAGGACGTGCAGATCGGCAAGGAAGCGGCGGCGGAAGTGCGCAAGCAGCTCCCCCTCCTCGACGACGGCAGAGTCGAGGACTGGGTCGAGCGCGTCGGGGCGCGGCTCGTCTCCGCGATTCCCGCCGAGTTCGCGCATCCCGAGTTCCGGTACACCTTCGAGGTCGTGAACCAGAAGGAGATCAACGCCTTCGCACTGCCCGGCGGGCCGATGTTCCTGAATCGCGGGATGATCGAAGCTGGCAAAGTGGAGGCCGAGGTGGCTGGTGTGATGGCGCACGAGATCTCCCACGTCGCGCTCCGGCACGGCACGGCCCAGGCCACCAAGGGCGAGAAGTTTCAAATCGGCGCGGTGCTCGGTCAAATCGCCGGAGCGGTGATCGGTGGAACCACGGGCGCCATCATCGCGCAGGGCAGCCAGTTCGGGCTCGGCACCTATTTCATGAAGTTCGGTCGTGAGGCCGAAACCCAGGCGGATATCCTCGGCGCACAGATCCTTGCGCGCGCCGGGTACGACCCGCGGCAGATGGCCAACATGTTCAAGACCATCGAGGCGCAGGGCGGCAGCCGCGGCCCCGAGTTCCTGAGCAGCCATCCCAACCCGGGCAATCGCTACAACGCGATCAACAAGGAGGCGGACAGCCTCCGCGTGCAAGGCAACGCCGACACCGGTCAGTTCGCCTCCGTCAAGCAACGGCTGGCCGGCATGTCGCCCGCGCTCACGGCGGAGCAGATTGCGGCCAACCAGAAGACCCAGCAGGGCCAGGGCCAGGGCACGGTACCGGCGGCCAATCGCCGTCCCGTCAACGTCGAGCCGCCAGCGGCCCAGGAGCGGACGTATCGCCCGGGCAACTCCTTGCGCATCACGGTGCCGGCCAACTGGCAGCAGAAGGGCGGCGAGGTGCTGACCTACGCACCTGAGGGCGGCTTCTACGGCGACGAGCGCAGCGGCACTGCCTTTACCCACGGCATCCAGGTGGGCGTGGCCCAGGGCGGCGGCGGCAACCTGCAGCGCGATACGGATGCGCTCCTGCAGGGCTTTGCGCGCAGCAATCCAAGCCTGCGGAGCGCGGGCAGCCGCAGGGAATCGATCGGGGGACGCACGGGCCTCACGACGCTCCTGAGCAACGTGTCGGAGGCGTCGGGCCAGGAGACCATCGCGGTGTCCACGACCTACCTGCGGGACGGCAACGTGCTGTTCCTCGTGGGGGTGTCGCCTCGCAACGAAGCCGAGGACTACGAGGCGGCCTTCCGCCGGATCCGGAGGAGCCTCCAAATCTCGGATTGAAGCGATAAGCTAGTGCGGTGATCCGCACGCTGACGACTCTGGCCGCCGGGGTGGTCCTGGTCGCGGTGGTCCACGCGCAGGCGCCGCCGGCACCGGTCGAGCGCGACTTCCTGTCGCGCATCCGGCGGCTGACAGTCGAAGGGCGGCGTGCCGGCGAGGGCTATTGGGCGCCGAACGGCCGCTCGCTCGTCTTCCAAAGCGAACGTGAGCCAGGCAACCCCTTCTACCAGATCTACCGGCTCGACCTGTCCACGGGCGCAGCGGCCCGCGTCTCGCCCGGCATGGGCAAGACCACGTGCGCGTTCATCAACCCGGCGACCGACGACGTGCTGTTCTCGTCCACGCACCACGACGTGCGCTCCAAGCAGCTGCAGGATGAGGAGCTGGCCTTTCGCGCGTCCGGGCAGGAACGCCGGTACTCCTGGGACTACGACCCGGAGATGGAGCTGTATGTCCGCTCGTCCAAAACCGGCACGCTGAAGCGCCTGACCAACGCGCGCGGCTACGACGCCGAGGCCAGCTATTCCCCGGATGGGCAGTGGATCGTCTTCTCCTCGACGCGCGACGCCTATGCGCGCGACCTGACCGCCGCCGAGCGCAAGCAGCTCGACGTCGACCCGAGCTACTTCGGCGAGATCTATCTGATGAAGGCCGACGCCGACGGCACCGGCGGGCCTCAAGGCCCGACGGCAGGCGATACTGCCGTGACGCGGCTGACCCGCGTGCCCGGCTACGACGGCGGCCCGTTCTTCTCCCCGGACGGCAAGCGCATCATCTGGCGCCGCTTCGACGAGGCCGGCCTCATCGCGGACGTGTGGACCATGAACCTCGATGGCTCGGACGCGCGTCAGATCACGACGTTCGGCGCGATGAGCTGGGCGCCCTATTTCCACCCGTCGGGGGAATACATCCTGTTTGCGTCCAACAAGCTCGGCTTCGAGAATTTCGAGGTCTTCATGGTGGATGCCGCGGGCCGCAAGGAACCCGTGCGCGTGACCTTCTCGGACGGTTTCGACGGCCTGCCCGTTCCCTCCCCCGACGGCACGCAGCTGGCGTGGACATCGAGCCGGGGCGGCGGCCGGGAAGGTCAAATCTTCCTGGCCCAGTGGAACCACGAACGTGCGCGCGCCGCCATCTCCGCGGCGGCGCCCAGGAAAAGCCCATGACAACGAACACCAGTCCACGCCCAGTCGCCGCGTCCCTCGTCGCCCCGACGAGCATCGTCGTCGCGCTCGCTCTCTGGACGGCGGTCCTTCCCGCGCAGAACGGGACGCAGGGCGCACGCGTCCACGTGCAGACCCTTGCCTCCGACGCCTTCGAGGGCCGGGAGGCGGGCACGAGCGGCGAGCGCCGGGCGGCAGACTACATCGCGGGGCAATTGGCGCGCATCGGCGCCAAGCCCCTTCCGGGCCGCGGCAACATGTTCGTGCCGTTCGCCTTCACGGCGGGCAGCCGCGACGGCGGCTCACGCGTCACCGTGAAGGGTGTGGGCTCGCCGCGTGCGTTCGACGGTGCGGGTGACGTGGTGGCGCTCTCCTTCTCCGACGACGGAGACGTGTCGGGCGACGTGGTCTTTGCCGGCTACGGCATCGTGGTGCCCGAATCGCAGACCTTCGGCTACGACAGCTATGCGGGCCTGGACGTCAAGGACAAGGTGGTCCTTGTGCTGCGCTACTTCCCGGAGGACGCCGACCAGGCCACGCGCGCCATCCTGGCCCGCTACGCGGACCTGCGCTACAAGGCGCTGGCCGCGCGGCAGCGCGGCGCGAAAGCCATCCTGGTCGTCACGGGACCGGCCTCCCCCAACGCCGGCACCACGATCCCGATGACCTTCGACACGGCGCTCGCGGGGTCGGGGATCAGCGCCGCGAGCATCAGCGCGCGCGTGGCGGACGCCATTCTCGGCGATCGCTCGCTGCGGGAACTGCAGAAGACCTTCGATAGCGGCAACCCGCACGTGGCGGGCCTGGCCACAGGCAACGCGGTGCAGCTCAAGACCGCCGTCGTCCGCCAGAAGCACGAAGGCCGCAATGTCGTGGCTTATCTGCCCGCGACAGCCCCGGTCACGGGAGTCGATCGGCCGTGGGTCGCTATCGGCGCGCACTACGACCACCTGGGGCGCGGCACCGGTGGCAACTCCCTGGCCACGCGCGACCAGGCCGGTCAGGCGCACGTCGGCGCCGACGACAACGCGTCGGGCACGGCGGCGGTACTGCTGATGGCCCAGGAGCTCTCGAAGCGCGCGCGGCCGCGCCACGTGCTCATCGGCCTGTGGTCGGCCGAAGAGATCGGCTTGATCGGGTCCGCCGCGTTTCTGGCCACCGGCGGCGTCGCCGCCAAGGACCTTGCGGCGTACCTCAACTTCGACATGGTGGGCCGCATGGTGGACAACCGCCTGGCGGTGCAGGCCACCGGGACCAGTCCGGCCTGGGCCTCCCTGCTCGAGCAGGTGAACGTGGCCGCCGGCTTCGACCTGGCGCTCCAGCCGGATCCGTATCAGCCAACCGACGTCGCCAACTTCAACCAGGCCGGCGTGCCCAGCCTCTCGTTCACGACCGGCGCTCACACCGACTACCACAAGCCGTCCGACACCGCGGACAAGATCAACTACGAGGACCTGGAGCGCGTCGCGCGGATGGCGTCGGCCATCGTGGGGCGGGTGATGGACACGGCCCAGCCGCCGGCCTTCGCCAAGGTGGACCAGTCCCAGCAGACGGCCAACCGCACCGGCCTTCGCGTCTTCACCGGCACGGTGCCCGACTACACCGCCGCGGCCAAGGGGTTGCTGCTCGGCGGCGTGGTGGGTGGCGGCCCGGCGGAACAGGCAGGCCTGCAAAAGGGCGACGTCATCGTCGAGATCGCCGGCCAGAGCATCGCCAACATCTACGACTACACCTACGCGTTGGAGCTGTTGAAGGTCGGCCAGCCCGCCAGCGTCACCTACATGAGGAACGGCGAGCGGCGCCAGACCACGCTGACACCAACCGCGCGCCGCTAGGCCCTGGCCCGGCTCGGCTCCGGCCAGGAGCTCACTACTTCTCCACCGTGCCGTCGCTCACCGCGATGGCTTCGGCCTCCCCTTCCAGGATGTGCTCGGCGTCCTCGCCGGTCTGGCTGGTCTCCACCGGGCCTTGGGCCCGCGCGTAGGCATAGGACGCGACAAAGATGAGGACGATGAGCGTCAGGGAGAACCACTGCGGGATCTCCAGGTGCACGTACCCCGCATCGTGGAGGTATTCCCAGCACAGCTTGAACCCCACCCACGCGATGATGATGAACGCGCCATTCACGAGGGCCGGATAGCGCTGCACCAGGGTGATCAGCTGTCCGACCACGAGCCGCATGGCCACGATGCCCATGATGCCGCCGGCGATCACCACCCACAGCTTGGGCGACATCGCCACCGCCACGAGAATCGAGTCGATGGAGAACGCCAGGTTGATGGCCTCCACGCGAACCACCGTGGACCAGAACGGCGACAGTCCCAGCATCCCCTTCGCCCGCGGCGCCAGCCGCCCGGCTTCCCCGTGCTCGTGCGAGAAGAAGTGGCTGTACGTGAGGTAGAGCAGGTAGAGCCCGCCCGCCAGGCGCACCCATCCGACCTGGATCAGATAGGCCGCAAGCAACGTGGCGATGATGCGAAAAGCGAAGCCGCCGATGAGGCCGTAGCGCAGCGCTGCCTGGTGCTCCCTCTTCGGGAGCCCCAGGACCAGGATGGCCATGACCAGGGCGTTGTCGGCGCTGAGCAGGCCCTCGAGAACGATGAGCAGCCCGATGGTGAGGAGATCTCCAACCTGGACGTCCACAGCCCCACATCGTATCCCGCCGCGTCGGCCGTTGGGAACGCGGACCCAAGAAGAGTTGACACGGATCGTATCAATGCGTAGACTTTTTACGTATCAATAGGCCCTTCTGACACGGCTCAGCTTTGGCCGGTCGAGGTGGATCACATGGACGACGAACTCTTTCTGATCAGCATGGCCGCCGAGGCCCTGGGCATGCACCCGCAGACGCTGCGGAAGTACGAGCGCATGGGGCTGGTGCGGCCCCCGCGCACGGTCGGGAGCATGCGACTGTACTCGCGCGAAGAACTCGAGCGGCTGCGTCGCATCAAGAACCTGGTCGAGGACTCGGGCATCAACCTGGCCGGGGTGCAGAGACTGCTGGCGATCGGCGAAGCGGTGCAGCGCATCCGTCCGCTGATGGAGGATCGCGCCCTGACGACGGAAAGCGGCCGGCGGCGGCTGGCGGCGGAGATGCGCCGCTTGAGCGACGCCGTGGGCCTGTAAGGAGTCGGCGATGGAGTTCAAGGACTACTACGCCACCCTGGGCGTGTCGAAGTCCGCGTCGGAAAAGGAGATCAAGCAGGCGTTCCGCCGGTTGGCGCGCAAGCTCCATCCCGATGTGAACCCCGGCGACAAGGCGGCGGAATCGCGCTTCAAGGACGTGAACGAAGCCTACGAGGTCCTGGGGAGTCCGGAGACCCGAAAGAAGTACGACGAGCTCGGCTCGAACTGGAAACAGTACGAGCAGGCGCAGGCGCGTGGTGGCCCCAACCCGTTCGCGGGCGCCCAGGGCAGGGGCGGCGGCTTCCGCACCATGACGCAGGAGGAAATGGAAGAGATGTTCGGGGTGGGGGCGAGTCGCACCCGTTCTCGGACTTCTTCACCACGTTCTTCGGCGGAGGAGACAGCGCGCAGCCCCGGCGCCGCCCGGGGCGTGACATGGAGCACGAACTGGAGCTGACGCTGGAGGATGCCTCCGCCGGCACAACACGCCGCCTCGAGTTTCAACGCGGCAAGGGGACGCCGCGGTCCGTGGACGTCCGGATTCCGGCTGGGGTAGCCGACGGCTCGCGTGTGCGCGTGGCGGGCGAAGGCGAACCCGGCAGGAGTGGTGCGCCGGCAGGCGATTTGTATCTCCGGATACGGCTGGCGCCGCACTCCGTGTTCGAGCGCAAGGGCCAGGACCTGTACGTCAACGTGCCGGTGCCCGTCACCACGGCCGTGCTGGGTGGCCAGGTCAACGTATCCACGCTGGCCGGGGCGCCGGCGCGACTCAAGGTGCCGCCGCTGACGCAGAACGGACAGGTGTTCCGGCTGCGCGGGTATGGGCTGCCATCCGTGGGATCCACGGAGAAGGGCAACCTGTTCGCCAAAGTGGACGTCCAGCTCCCTCGGGCGCTGTCGTCCAAGGCGCGGGATCACTACGCCGCGCTGGCGGAGTTGGGCGACGCGGAGGACGTTGCCAAGACCACGGCGCAAGGTGGATAACGACATGAGCACGAACAAGCTGACAGAGAAGGCACAGGAAGCTTTCGTCGCGGCGCAGAGTCTCGCGGCCGACACCACGCACGCCGAGATGACGCCCGAACATCTGCTCGTCGCGCTGGTCGAGCAGTCCGGCGGCATCGTGCCGTCGGTCATCCGCAAGCTGAACCTCGATCCGGCGGCCGTGGCCCGCGACGCGCGAAAGCTGCTGGCCGCAATGCCGAAGGTGCGCGGCGGCGAAGTGCAGGCGTCACCGCGCGTGCGCCTGGTGCTGGAGGCGGCACAGGCGGAGGCCACGAGGCTCCAGGACGAGTTCGTCAGCACGGAGCACCTGTTCATCGCCATCGCCACCGAGACCGGCCGCTCCCCGGCCGCGCAGCTGCTCCAGCGCAGCGGCGTGACCAAGGACGCACTCTATGCCGCGCTCACCCAGGTGCGCGGCAGCCAGCGCGTCACATCCGCCACGCCCGAGTCCACCTACGAGGCGCTGACGCGCTACGGCCGGGATCTGACCGACCTGGCGCGCAAGAACAAGCTGGATCCGGTGATCGGCCGCGACGAGGAAGTGCGTCGCGTGATCCAGGTCCTCTCCCGGCGGACCAAGAACAACCCCGTGCTCATCGGCGAGCCCGGGGTGGGCAAGACCGCCATCGTCGAAGGGCTGGCGCAACGGATCGTGCGCGGCGACGTGCCGGAAGGGCTCAAGAACAAGCGCATCTTCGCGCTCGATATCGGCGCCCTGATCGCAGGTGCCAAGTACCGCGGCGAGTTCGAGGAACGTCTCAAGGCCGTGCTCAAGGAGATCACGGACTCGGAGGGCGCCATCGTTCTCTTCATCGACGAGCTGCACACCGTGGTCGGTGCCGGCGCAAGCGAGGGCGCGATGGACGCCTCCCAGATGCTGAAGCCGATGCTCGCGCGCGGCGAGCTGCACACGATCGGCGCGACGACGCTCGATGAGTATCGCAGGCACATCGAAAAGGACGCCGCGCTGGAGCGCCGGTTCCAGACCGTGCTCGTCGGCGAACCGACCGTCGAGGACACGATCTCGATTCTGCGAGGCCTGCGCGACCGCTACGAGATCCACCACGGCGTGCGCTTCAAGGACGCGGCGCTGGTGGCGGCGGCGGTATGTCGCACCGGTACATCTCGGACCGTTTCCTGCCCGACAAGGCGATCGACCTCGTGGACGAGGCCGCCTCGAAGCTGCGGATGGAGATCGACTCCATGCCGGCCGAACTGGACGAGGTGCGCCGCCGGATCATGCAGCTCGAGATCGAGCGTGAGGCGCTGCGGAAGGAAACCGACAAGGCCTCCGTCGAGCGGCTGGCGCGGTTGGACGCCGAGCTGACGTCGCTCAAGGCCGAAGACAAGAGGCTCGAAACGCAGTGGAAGCTCGAGAAGGACGCGATCCAGGGCTCGCGCTCCGTCAAGGAGGAGGTGGAGCAGGTGCGCCTGGCCATCGAGGAGGCTCAGCGTGGCGGGGACTATGCCAAGGCGTCTGAGCTGCAGTACGGCAGGCTGCCGGAGCTGGAACGCCGGCTGCACGGCGAGGAATCGCGCCTGACCGACAGCAACCCTGGCCAGCGCATGCTGAAGGAGGAAGTGGACGAGGAAGACATCGCCGAGGTGGTGGCGAAGTGGACCGGTATCCCGGTCAGCCGGCTGATGGAGGGCGAGGTCCAGAAGCTCATTCACATGGAGGAACGGCTGCATCAACGGGTCGTCGGCCAGGACGAAGCCATCAAGGCGGTGGCAGCGGCGATCCGGCGGGCGCGGGCCGGCCTGCAGGACCCGAACCGGCCGCTGGGGAGCTTCATCTTCCTGGGACCGACCGGCGTCGGCAAGACCGAGCTCGCGCGGGCGTTGGCCGAGTTCCTGTTCGACGACGAGCACGCGATGGTGCGGATCGACATGTCCGATACCAGGAGAAGCACACCGTGTCGCGCATGATTGGCGCGCCGCCCGGATATGTCGGCTACGAGGAAGCCGGTCAGCTGACCGAGGCCGTGCGGCGGCGCCCGTACGCCGTCGTGCTATTCGATGAGGTCGAGAAGGCGCACCCCGAGGTGCTGAACGTGCTGCTGCAGCTGCTCGACGACGGGCGGCTGACCGACGGCAAGGGCCGCACGGTGGACTTCAAGAATGCCGTCGTGATCATGACGTCCAACCTGGGCAGTCAGTTCATCGCGGAGCACGCCGGGTCACTGAACGAAGGCATCCGGCGCCAGGTCACCGAGGCACTGCGCCAGCACTTCCGGCCGGAATTCATCAACCGGATCGACGAGATCGTCTTCTTCCATGCACTCGGGCTCGAGCACATGAAGTTGATCATCGACATCCAGGTGACCGGGCTGCTGAAGCGTTTGGCGGACCGCAAGATCCGCGTGGAGCTGACCGACGACGCGAAGACCCTGCTGGTGGCCGAAGGGTACGACCCGGCTTTCGGCGCGCGGCCGCTCAAGCGCACGCTGCAGCGGCGGATCCTGGACCCGCTGGCGATGCAGATCCTCGAAGGCGAGGTGCGGGAGGGGGATCAGGTTCTGGTGGAGACAGACGGTGAGCAGGTCCGATTTAGAGCCTCGAGACCTGCGCCGGCGTCCGCCTGAAGTCAATTCACAATTAACAATTCACAGGTCACAAATCGGAGGGCTATACTGCCACGCGATGCGCGCGCATCCGCGGGTCAGCCTCTCTGCTCCTGCCTTCCTCCTGCGGCCGGCGGAGCCGCTTCCTGGCCGGTGGCCGCACAGAACGCCGACCAGGACGCCGTCAACGCTCTCCTTCGCGGCGAGCGTGACGTCATCGCGACTGCGGCGCAGCAGGATCGCTTCGAGACCGAGCACCTCGTCCTCTACATCGACAAGGGCGTGCTCGCCGCCGAGGCCGGGCGTGAGTTCGCGAACCAACTGGAGCGCGGCTTCGTCGCCGTGTCCGACTTGCTGGGTCGCGGATTCGACGCCGCACGATCCAAGGTCGCCAAGCCGACGTATTACCTCACCGACCGCGCCGGAATCTCGCACGTGTCTGGCCCTCTGGTGTTCCTGCGCGCGGCACGTGTCGTCAAGGGACCGAGCATCGCCGTTCACGAGACGGTGCATTTGCTGCTGGGGACCGATCCGGCCGCCCCCAGGAATCTCCCGGAGACGCCTCCAGATATCGAGGCCACCACGGGCGTCTGGCTGGCGGAGGGGTTCGCCAGCCACGTGGCGACAGAGTTGGCGCCACGGCTGGGCCTGCCGCCCGACCGCCTGTTCCTGAAAGGCGACGGCACGACCGTCGACTCGGAGGCCGCTGAGTGGCTGCGCGAGCCGCGGGGACAGGCCGTCGTGCCGTACGTGGGTTCTCGCGGCTATCCCAAAGGCATTCAGGCCGACCGCGTGAACGTGGCGCCGCCGTTCTACGTGCTGTCCCAGTCGTTCGTCAAGTTCATGACGGCGCGCGCGAGTGTGCCCGTGATGGCGCGGCTGTACGCCGAACATTTCGACGGCCGCGCCACGATCGAGGACGACGTGCGCCGCATCACCAAGGTCGAGCTCTCTCAGTGGCGGGCGGATTGGCTGAAGGCTCTGGCGGCACGATAGCCATACGCTGTCCCGTCTTGTGCGACGTCATCCCAACGTCGCCGGAACGTCGTCGGATAGTCATACCGCAGAGGTGTGATCCCAACTGCGGTGTCAGTGTGGCAGGAGGGTTCATGCGTTCATTTCGCTCGTCGTTTGGAGTGGCGGTCGCCTTGGGGCTGCTGGCCGGGGCTCAGACGTTCGTCGAGGCCGATAAGAAGGAGGTGGCGCTCGCCGTCACCAAGCTGTGGACCCACGGGCATCAGACCCCCGGTCAGCTCTCCGAAATTCCCGCGTTCGACCGGCGGACCAACACGATCTGGGTCGCCGGCGTTGTCGGCGTGGACGTGCTCGATGCGGAGACGGGCACGCTCGTCGAGCACATCGACGTCACGCCTCACGGCGCGGTGAACAGCGTGGCGATTCACCAGGGGCTGGCGGCGTTCGCCGTCGAGGCCCCCAGCGCATCCCCCGCGTGCCCATCCTGCGATTGCCGGACTCCCGGCAAAGTGCTGCTCTACGACACCAGCACACGCGAGCCGGCTTCCGGCGTGAATGATGTGGGCGTCGGTTCCCTCCCGGACATGCTGACGTTCACGCACGACGGGGCGAAGCTGCTGGTCGTCAACGAAGCCACGCCGAACGTGGCCGCCGACCTGCCCTACGCGGCGATCGATCCGCCGGGCAGCGTCAGCATCATCGACGTCGAGACGCGGGCTGTCGTGACCACTGCGCTGCTGAGCGGTGTGCCGACCTCCGGCGCCAACCTGCGCCTGCCCGTGAGCACCGGGATGGACTTCGAACCCGAGTACATCACCGTCAACCACGACGACACCCTGGCGTTCGTGACCGTGCAGGAAGCCAACGCGATCGCCGTGCTGGACCTGCAAACGGGGGAGTTCACCGAGCTGATCGGACTCGGGGCCAAGGACTTCAACCTCCCAGGCAACGAGATCGACCCCAAGGACAACGACGGCGTCGTGCTGTTCCGATCGGTCGCCGCCAAGGGGTTCTACATGCCGGACGCCATCGCTTCCTATCAATGGCGAGGCGAGACCTACCTGGTCATGGCTAACGAAGGGGATTTCCGCGAAGACAACGCCGATCGCTCGGCAGCCAGCACCTTCGGCGCGGTGGCGCCGCTGGACCGCCTGCGCGTGTCCAACAGAGACTCGTCTCCCGGCAACCTGTTCGCGGCTGGTGCGCGGTCGTTCTCCATTCGCCGCACGGACGGAACCCTGATCTACGACAGCGGCAGCATCCTGGACCGCGCCGCGCACGCCCGCTCGATCTACGACGACAACCGCAGCCGCGACAAGGGCGTCGAACCCGAAGGCGTCGCCCTACTCAAAATTGGCGATCGCACCTACGCGTTCATTGGGTTGGAGAGAACGACGACAAGCTCGGTCGCCATCTTCGATGTAACCGACCCGAACGACGTCGCGTTCGTGGATTTGATCGTGACACCGGGATCGCTATCCCCAGAGGGGCTGGCGGCCTATCGCTATCGCGGGCAGCACTACCTGGCAATCGCCCACGAAGTCGTGGCCAGTGGCGCCACCGTGACGACCACGACGCTCTACCACCTTGCCCTGCGTCGAGGCCATCAAGGCGCCGGCGAGGACGACGACTGAGCTCGAAAGCGCGGTGTAACATCACGCGATGCCTGAGTGGAATTCGTTTCTGCTCTTCGTCGCCGCCGGTCTGCTGCTGAACATCACGCCGGGGCCGGACGTGCTCTACATCGTCGGCCGCAGCCTCGGCCAGGGCCGGCTCGCTGGTGTGGTGTCGGCCCTGGGCATCGCGACGGGCTGTCTCGTTCACATCGCAGCCGCCGCGCTGGGGCTCTCGGCTGTGATGCTCACGGTGCCGCGGGCCTTCGATGCGGTGCGGTATGCGGGTGCCGCGTACCTCGTCTGGCTGGGTGTTCGGGCGCTCGTGAGCCGGCACGGCGGGCTAGAAGTGCGACGCCTCGAGCCCGTACCGCTCGCGCGCATCTTCAGACAAGGCGTCGTCACCAACGTCCTCAACCCGAAGGTCGCCCTGTTCTTTCTGGCGTTCCTGCCGCAATTCACCGACGCCGCGCGCGGTCCGCTGCCGCTGCAATTCGTGCTGCTCGGCCTGGTCTTCGTCGGCAACGGCCTGATTGTCTGCCTCGGCTACGCGCTCGCCGCGAGCTGGCTCGGCGATTGGCTGAAGAGCCGCTACGGATTCTCCATCTGGCTCAATCGGGCCATGGGCGGCCTGTTCATCGCGCTGGGAGTGCGGCTGGCCTTCGAGAAGCGATAGAGTCTGCGGGTATGGGGCGCGATTTCGATCCGGACTTCGGCACCGCGGTCGAAGCCGCGGCGGCAATACGCGCGAAGAAGATCTCGTCCGTGGAGCTGACGCAGCATACGTGGCGTCGAATCGACGCCTTCGAGCCAAAACTCAACGCCTACGTCTACCAGCTGCGCGATGAGGCGCTTGCAGCCGCCAGGCGCGAGGACGAAGCGTCGGCCCGTGGCACAACCACCGGTCCTCTTCACGGCGTTCCGATCAACGTCAAGGAGAGCTTCGGCGTTCAGGGTCAGCCGTGCACCTGGGGCATTCCCTTCCTCAAGCACGCGAAAGCGCCGGCGCATGCCGAAGCGGTCCGCCGGCTCCTGGACGCCGGCGCGGTCCTGCTCGGTGCCACCAACGTGCCACTGGAGCTGATGGACAGCCAGTCCTTCAACGACATCTACGGCACCTCCAACAACCCCTGGGATTCCACGAGAACCCCCGGAGGCTCGTCGGGCGGGACCGCGGCATCTCTGGCGGCGGGGACGGCGTTTCTCAGCATCGGCTCCGACATTGGCGGCAGCATTCGTCAGCCAGCGGCGTGCTGTGGCATCTACGGCCACAAACCGACGCAGGATCTCGTCAGCCTCGCCGGCCACTCTCCTGGCGGCAGGCGCGCGCCCGCCGGCTTTTCCACGGTGCTGGCAGTCGCGGGACCGATGGCACGCAGTGCCGAGGATCTGGAGGCGGGCTTACGGGTGCTGGCCGGACCCGAGGCCCCTGACTCGAAGGCGTTCCAATGGACGCTCCCGGCCGCACGTCACGACAGGCTGCGCGACTTCCGGATCGGATACGTGCTCGAGGATCCGGCCGTTCCGGTCTCGACGGAGACGAAGTCGGTGCTCGAAGCCGCGGTGCGCGCCTGCGAACGGGCCGGTGCGACAGTGCGAGAAGGTTGGCCTGAAGGCTTTCGCTTCCAGGACCTGATCGACAGCTACCGCTTCATGCTCGGCGCGATTGTGTTCAGCTTGACGCCACCAGACCAGCGGGAGCCGGCCAAGGCCCAGTTGGCCACCCGGCCGCCGCAATTCGTGAAGGGCGCTCTCAGCAGTTTTGCCGACTGGCAACAACAGAACATGCGGCGGTTGGTCTATCGCGCCGAGTGGGAGAGATACTTCGCATCCGCCGACGTGTTCCTGCTGCCGACGACGTTCACCGCGGCCTCCGCGCACGACCACTCTCATCCCGACACGCGCATGATTCCACTGCCGGAAGGCGGCGCCCAATCTGCCTGGAATCTCCTGGATTACATCGCGCCGGCGACGTTCACGGGCTGCCCGGCGACGACGGCCCCGGCAGGCTTGAGCAAGAGCGGCCTGCCCGTGGGACTACAGATCGTGGGGCCGTTTCTCGAGGACGCGACGCCGATCGCCTTCGCGCGGCTCCTCGCCCAGGAGATCGGCGGCTTCCAGGCGCCCAAAGGCTACGAACTCTGACGCGACCTGCGGGCGCGGCAGGTCACCGCGCCATCCCGGCGACATCGGTCCGAATCTTGTACAGCGTCTTCCCTGCCGTGATGTACAGCGTCTTGAGGTCAGGGCCGGCGAAGGTGTTGTTCGTGATGAAGTCCTCGGGGATGGGAATGAACTTGAGAAGGGCGCCGGTGGGTCCGATCACGTAGATGCCAGTCTTGGTGGCGAGCGTTTCGTCGGTGCCACGGAGCTGGTTCATGCCGGCGGAGACCCAGAGATTGCCCTGCGTGTCGATGCTCATGCCGTCGCCCGATCGGCCGGGAGAAAAGTTGTAGTGAAGCTTCTTGCTCGACGCATTCACGTTGCCATCCGCGGCGAGGTCGAAGGCACTGACCTGGCGGGCGCCACCTTTGGCGCCATTCGCCTCGATGACGTACAGCTTCTTGTCGTCAGGTGAGACCTGGATGCCGTTGGAGCGTTGAATCGCGGGCGCGGCGAGGAGACGGACAGGGCTCGAGACACCGCCGTTGGGCAGTGGATCGAGGCGGTAGACGGCGCTACCAGCGAGGTCGGTGAAGTAGATGCGACCTTTGCTGTCGAGGGTCGCGTCGTTGGGGCCGTCGAAGGGCTTCCCCATGTAGTTGTCGGCGAGGATCTCCACCTTGCCCGTCTTGAGATCGGTGCGGGTGATCCGAGGTTTCCCCTGGACCCTTACACCGGGCCGCTCGAAGAGCGCACCCTCGCAGGCGATGAGGCGATCTTGTGAATCGATGACCAGGCCGTTGGCGGCGTTGGACTGCTCGCGGTAGACGGAGAGCTTGCCGTCAGTGCCCAGCTTCATGATGCGCTGGTTGATGATGTCGGTGAAGTAGATGTTGCCGGCGCGGTCCGCCGTCGGGCCTTCGGTGAAGGCGACAGTAGTCGCGATCTCGGGCGCTTGATCCGGCGCTTGGGCAGCGAGCGGGGCAACGGCGGCGCAAACGAGGGCAACGGCCAGGCGCGTGAGACGTGGCATGGTTTCATCCTTCCAAGATTGTGCAATCACGGCTTCACTGTTGCGCCAGCGACAATGTCAACAGGTGGGCTATGACAGGCGGCTCGCAGTATGACGCACGGCGAACCACTTCCACCAAATAGAGGCCGCTCTCACTCAGTCGTCCGGACCACACGTTCCCCTGTTTGTCGACACCATTGAGGAACTTGGCGGTCTCGTGTCTCGACACGCGCAACGCGAGACTTCTCGCCGGGAAGTGGCTGATCGTCGCCTGAAGCCGATCCCCTTCCCGAGCCGCTACGAGATACGCGTCTGCGCCGTCTTCCGAAACCCGGCCACCCAGCTGCACTTCGCGCCGTCCGGCAGGGAACGTGACGGGGCGAGGGCGGCCCCTGCGCGTTGACGTATCGCCGAATGACGTCAGTCGTGTAATTCGATACTTCCCATCCAACCGCTCGGCCACAATTCGCCCACCAGCAAGTGATACGACACCCCGAGCAACGAGCAACGGATACGTGGGGCGAGGCTCTCCGTCAGCCGGCTCGCGACTCTCCGCCACCGCGCAGCGCAGATGAGGCGTGAACACCATGTCGTACATCTCAGCCAACGAGCCCCGATCCTTCACGAAGATGGGATACGGCTTATGCTGCACGAATACTCGAGCGGGATAGCGGAGAAGGTCCGCGACGGCCTGACGGTCGTCCGCGCGGAGGGAGCGTTTCAGCTCCGCCGCGAATGCCCGCTCGTCCTGCAACGCCACCGACCGCCCCGAACGTCGAAGCTGGGGCGCGCCGGTCGCTTCGCCCATCAGACTGACGACGGCCACGAGCCACAGGGCAATCAGTGTGATCCGCATGAAATGCGACCGTGACGAACAGGAGTGCGCACCACGTGACACCACGATCGGTGGTGTCTTTGGAGCGTAACTCGTCTTGGGGGGAAATCTTACATAAGTACTCGCCAGGCGCAACGCGTGGCTTGTCGATCTCTATCTCGAATGCCGCGCGAACCGCACGACGTTTTCGGTAATGAAATACGCCGATCTGGCGACTGACCGCACCGACGCGTCGCTCGTCACTTCGCGACTAGTCATTACCCATAGGCCGCCACGGCGAACGAATGAATGGCTCGGCTACCGTGCGTACGCGGTCCTTCGATTAATTGGTCGAATGCCGCTTGGGGCAGGGAGAGGAAAAAGTCGGAAGTGTGCCGCCGACGCTAGGAACGCGGCAGGGATGCCTCAACGGCGTGCCGTGGCAGGCCGCGGCACTGGTAATCCCGGACTACGCGCCAGTGCCCCGTCTACGGCCGCCACGCCGGGCTATGGCCGTTCGAAAAAATCAGCCCGCTCTTGGTGCCGTCTGCACTCACATACCGCAGCGAGCCCGCGCAGTCGCGACACGCCTCGGGAGGAGAAGGCGATTGTGCTGCCGTCGGGCGACCATGTCGGCCTCGCAAATCCCCCCGCCTGCACAAGCGTCGTCAGTCCATCGCCGTTCGCGATTGCTATGGAACTGCTCGGGTAGCAATTGTCCCACGCGTAGCCGCAGACCACGACCGCGATCTTCCGGCCATCAGGCGACCAGGAAGGCTGGAAGTAGAATATCTGGCCGTCCCTCGAGAAAAACGGCCCAGCGAACAGCGTAGTAATGTTGGAGCCGTCGGCATTCATGACGTAAACATCAAAGAGAAAATCGAAGGCCCGCCAGTCGCTTACGAAGGCGATCTGCCCGCCGTCGGGTGACCAGGCAGGATGAGCGTTCCATCCCCGATCGTAGCCGACGCGCGTGGGATTGGCCCAGTCTCCATCCACGCTCATCACGTAGATGCCGAATTGTCCACCGCGCAGGCTCGAGAACGCGATCTTGCTCCCATCAGGCGACCAAGCTGGTGCTTCGCTCCGATCCAGTCTGCGTTCGCCGAACCAGATTCGAGCCGTCCGCATTCATGACGTAAATGTCCGAGCTGCCCGCGCGGTCGCTCGCGAACGCGATTCGCTTGCCGTCAGGTGACCAGGCGGGATCCGCATCGCGTCCCGCGTCGTTGGTCAGCCGCAGGAGACCAGTCCCGTCCACATTCATGACGTAGATCTCGGAATTGCCGTCCCGTTCAGAGACGAAGGCAAGCATGGTCTCCGGCGGCGCGCCCTTGCTGAGCCGAGGCGGTCCCCGCCGACACCAGGATGAGCGCGCCGGCCAGCAAGAGCTTGGGATAGTCAGCCATACAGATCACCTAAGTGTCTATCGATGGTGGCCGGACCGACGGTCCAGGGCTCGGTTTCGACGAGAGCTGGTTTCAGCGGGCGGCTCTCCTCCCGGGGTTCCGCCTTACCGGAGACCAGCGCGGGTAGCGCCTGGAATTCAGCGAAGAAGTCCGTCCTTCGGCCCTGATGGCCCCCAACCGCCTCGGGCACTGCGAACAGCTGAAGGCGGTTTGGCGCGTATCGCGGAGCAGTATAGCGCCACACAGCCACTCCGGCAGCCTACGCGTTCAGCCAGAACGCAGTTAGGTAATGTGTGACGCCGTAGTGTTTAGGAAGCGGGGTCATGACGAGCAACCCCTGACTCCTCTACTTGGCGCAGATCTCCTAGGCGGCGCCGAGGTGGTCGTACCCGGCTGGCGACTCCCTATGGAGCACACCGACATCGAGAGCCACGAAATCGAATCGTCCCGACAAATCACCGCAACTTCGTTCCGCGTGATCTGTCCCCGGAACGGCCTCGAATCACCCGGCTGGTGCATGCCTCTATGAAGCGGCTTGTCAAGTTGCCCGATTGATCGCGACATCACAGGTCGATCGGGACAGAGCTCTAGTGAGCGCGCGCGGCCCCTCACCCAGCTGGGGGACGCGCGCGCGAACGGGTACTTCACTCTCTCTCTCCCCCGGGTCCCTCAAGCTCAGTCCCTCGTCTGGATACCAGCGAGGTCTCTCATCCTTCTATTCGCGCTCTCGGTGGCGTGTCCGCGCCGGCGCATCATACGGGTTGCGAATGGAGGAGCCGCGCTCCCTACGTTCCGGCTCTCACGTGCGGCCAAGGCATGCACACGCGCTCGCTCCTCCAGCTTGATGACCAGGTGGCCAATCCCTTACGCGCTGACAGCCTCCATCGGCACGACAGCCTGCGGCGTCGCGCGTACGCCCCGGCCCGGTGGCTGGTAGTCACATGCGTCGCGCCACATGCCAAAGAGGATCCGCGCAATGCGCCGCGCGAGCGCGATGATCGCGATCCGTGTACTGCGCCGCCGCGCCAGCCCCTGGGCCCACGTCCGCAGCGCCGCCGTCTCGTCGCGTTTCGAGAGCCAGAGCCGCCAGGCCGCTTGCACCAGCAGCGCTTGCACGCGAGGATGCGCGCTGCGCACGATGTGGCCCCGCCGTTGCTGCTCTCCAGAGCTGTACTCGCGGGGCACCAACCCGAGGTAATTCGCGACCTGGCTCGCCCGTCGAAACCGCGTGACGTCATCCAGCGCCGCCACGTACGCGGCCGCGGTGATCGGGCCGATGCTCGGAAAGGTCGTCAAGCGGGCGATGTCCGGATCCCTGGTGACGAGCTCCCCGAGGCGCGTGTCCGCACGCCGGACTTCCTCATTGATGCAGATCAGCAACTGACACACAGGAGCCACCGTGGCGGCGAGCGAGGGCGAGAGCTCGAGGGCCGCCAGCCGGTGCCCAAACGTCTCGGCGCTGCCGCTGCGCACCCGGAGCCCCTCGGCACGCGTCAGGGCCCGGACCATCGAAATGGCGCGGCTGCGACTCTCGACGAGCTCGTCCCGCACCCGCAGTTGCGCCTGAATCGCCCGACGCGCCGCCGACCGTCGATGGATCGGCCGATAGATCCCTTGCCCGCAGGCGGTCGTCAGGGCTGCGACGTCGCGCAGGTCGGTCTTGATTCGCCGACTCCGTCCGCCATACATCGCCGCGTAATTGGGATCCGCCACGATCACTTCGTGGCCAAGACTCTCCAAATGACACGCCACCCACTCACTCTCGGTCGACGCCTCGAGCAACACGCGCATGCGCGCGCGCTGACCGAAGAGCTGCGTGAAGGCGTCGCGCCGCGTCGCGATCCGTCGGTCAATCACCTCGCCGCCCTCCGCCACGATCCGCACCTGGCTTTCCTTCTTATGTACGTCGATGGCACCATACGCCATGGCTGGTCTCCTTTCGTGCGCCTCATGAGCGCGACACAGCAACGTGTGGAGCGGAAGCTACCACGCTACTGAAGGGGGACCAGCCGCTTCATCGTATCTACGGTGGTTGCCGGTCGAACTAAGGCCTAGTTGCGCGTGGCAGCGACAGGGCAGGAGGGACGAGAGATTTCCGGTGTGCGGAATGGGAGGCGCCGGCCGGGTACGACCGCCTCGGCCCCTCAATGCGGAACTAGTCCGTGGGGCAGCCTTCCGAAGCGGAGCGGACGAGACGAATGTATTTGGCGAGCACGCCAGACGTGGCCTTGGGCGGCGGCTGCCTTCCAGGCCTGCTTGCGTTCAGCTAGATCGGCGTCCGACAGCTTCACCGACAGCGAGCACTTCGCGGCGTCGATCTCGATGACGTCGCCGTCGCGCACGAGCGCGATCGGGCCGCCGTCCTGCGCCTCGGGCGTGATGTGGCCGATGATGAAGCCGTGCGACCCGCCCGAGAAGCGGCCGTCGGTCAGGAGCGCCACGTCCTTGCCCAGCCCGGCGCCCATGATGGCTGAGGTCGGCGTCAGCATCTCCGGCATGCCGGGGCCGCCCTTGGGGCCTTCGTAGCGAATCACGACCACGGAGCCCTTGGCGATCTCGCCGCGCTCGAGGCCGGCCAGCATCTCCTCTTCCGAGTCGAAGACGCGCGCCGGGCCGGCGAACGTCTCCCCTTCCTTGCCCGTGATCTTGGCCACGGCGCCGGTGGGTGCGAGGTTCCCGGCCAGGATGCGGATGTGGCCGCGCGGGTTGATCGGCGTCTCGAGCGGCTGCACGATGCGCTGGCCCGTCTTCAAACCGGGCAGCGGTGCCAGGTTCTCGGCGAGCGTCTTCCCCGTCACCGTCATCGCGTCGCCGTGCAACAGGCCGCGTTCGAGCAGGTACTTCATCAGCCCGGGCGTGCCGCCAACGGCGTGCAGGTCCTCCTGCACGAACTGGCCGCTCGGCTTGAGATCCGCCAGCAGCGGCACCCGGTCGCTGACGCGCTGGAAGTCCGCAAGCTCCAGCGGCACGCCGGCCGTGCGCGCGATCGCCAGCAGGTGCAGGACCGCATTGGTGGACCCACCCACCGCCATCACCAGCACGATCGCGTTCTCGAACGACTTCGTCGTCAGGATGTCGAGCGGCTTGAGGTCGCGCTCGAGCAGCGCGCGGACAGCGGCTGGCGCGCAGCCGGCACTCCTCCGCCTTGGCCGGATCGTCGGCCGGCGTGGACGAGCTGTAGGGCAACGACAGCCCCAGCGCCTCGATGGCCACGGCCATTGTGTTGGCGGTGTACATGCCGCCGCACGCGCCGGCGCCCGGGCAGGCGTGTTGGACGATATCCAGCCGCTGCTCGTCGGTGATCGTGCCGGCCAGGTACTCCCCGTAGGACTGGAACGCCGAGATGATGTCGCGCGGCTTGCCCTGCGCGTGGCCGGCGCGAATCGTGCCGCCGTAGACCATCAGCGACGGCCGGTTCAGCCGCGCCATCGCCATCACGCTCCCCGGCATGTTCTTGTCGCACCCGGGGATGGTGATGAGCGCGTCGTACCACTGCGCGCGCATCACCGTTTCGATCGAGTCCGCGATGAGATCGCGCGACGGCAGCGAGTAGCTCATGCCGTCGGTGCCCATCGACAGCCCGTCGCTGACGCCGATGGTGTTGAACCGCATCCCGACGAGGCCGGCGGCACCGGTGCCCGCCTTCACCTCGGCCGCCAGGCGATCGAGGTGCATGTTGCACGTGTTGCCCTCGTACCACATGCTGCAGATGCCCACCTGCGGCTTCTGCATGTCGGCCGTCGTCAGGCCGATGCCGTACAGCATCGCCTGAGACGCGCCCTGGCTGCGCGGCTGCGTGACGCGCGCCGAGTACTTGTTCAGGGCCATCCCTGGTCCCTGAGCTACACGGTCGATGGCTGCGGCAGCTGCACCGGGTCCAGGAACGGCATCATCGCGCGCAGCTTGGCGCCGACCACCTCGATCTGGTGCTTCTGCTCGCGCTCGCGGTTCTCCATGAAGTTCGGCAGATTCGCATCGTTCTCGGCAATCCAGCGCTTGGCAAACTCGCCGCTCTGGATCTCGGTCAGGAGCTGCTTCATCGTCCGTCTTGGTCTCGTCCGTGACGATGCGCGGGCCGGCTGTGTAGTCGCCCCACTCGGCCGTGTCGCTGATCGAGTAGCGCATGTAGCTCAGGCCGCCGCGATACATCAGGTCCACGATCAGCTTCAGCTCGTGCATGCACTCGAAGTAGGCCACTTCGGGCTGATAGCCCGCCTCGACCAGCGTCTCGAACCCCGCCTTCACGAGCGCGGAGGTGCCGCCGCAGAGCACGGCCTGCTCGCCAAAGAGGTCGGTCTCGGTTTCCTCCGAGAACGTGGTCTCGATCACGCCGGCGCGCGTGCAGCCGATGCCGCGGGCATACGCCAACGCCGTGGCGCGCCCCTGGCCGGTGGCGTCCTGGTGCACGGCCAGCAGTCCCGGCGTACCGCCGCCTTCCTTGAACACCTCGCGGACGCGATGGCCAGGCGCCTTTGGCGCCACCATCGTCACGTCCACGTCGGCCGGCGGCACGATGCAGTTGAAGCGGATGTTGAACCCGTGGGCGAACATCAGCATCTTGCCCGCGGTGAGATGCGGCTTGATGTCGGCCTCGTACACCTTGCGCCTGCCGCGTGTCGGGGATGAGCATCATGATGACGTCGGCCCAGTCGGACGCCGCCGCCACGGTCATCACCTTCAGGCCGGCGGCGCGCGCCTTGTCGGCGGACTTGCTCGACGCCGGCAGGCCGACCACCACGTCCACGCCGCTGTCCTGCAGGTTCAGCGCAGTGCGCGTGCCCTTGCGAGCCGTAGCCGATCACGGCCACCTTGCGGCGGCGGATCAGGCCGATATCCGCATCCTTGTCGTAGAACATCGTCGCCATGCGGTCTCCTGTGCGTCCCTGAAAAGCCTCGTGTGGCCCACGCCCGCCCAAAGGGCGGGCAATCAAACACCGCGCTAGCGAGGCAGAGCCTCGCTAGCCCGCGATGTACTGTGCGGCCGAGAGCGCCGTGTCGCCGCGGCGCATCGCCACCTGCCCGGTGCGCACCATCTCGACGATGCCGAGCGGCTCCAGCCGGGCGATGACCGAGTCCACGTGCGGCGGCTCGCCGGTGATCTCCAGCGTCATGGTCTGCTCGCCCGAATCCACGATGTGCGCGCGCGTCTCGTCCACCACGCGCAGCAGCTGCGCCCGGTCGTGGCCGGCGACGGCCACCTTCACGAGCGCCAGGTCGCGCGCCACGGCCGGCACGCTGCCCAGGTCTTCGACCTGCAGGACGTTGACCAGCTTGTACAGGTACGCGGTCACGCGCTCGGCGCTCGTCTGGTCGCTGTCGAGGACGATCGTCATCCGCGACACGCCCGGCTCGGAGGTCCGGCCGACCGTCAGCGACTCGATGTTGAAGGCACGGCGCCGAAAGACCAGCGCCACGCGGTTGAGCACGCCGGGCTTGTCTTCGACAAGCGCGACCAATGTGTGATGCATGAACTGTGACATTCCTTGACCTGCTCGCGTAGCCTAGATGCGGGTCGGCGGCTGTTTCGACCAGTACGCTGACTGCGGGCGCCGGATCATCGCGTCGAGGTCCGCGCCAGCCGGCACCATCGGGTAGACGCTGTCCTCCTGCTCCACGCGGAAGTCCATGACCACCGTGCCCTCGGCGCGCCGCGCCTGCTGCACGCAGTCCTGCACCTCGGAGCGCTTGTCCACGCGCGATGCCCATCAGGCCGTGCGCCTCCGCAATCTTCACGAAGTCCGGGCTGCGCAGCGGCGTGGCCGCGTAGCGGCCGTCGTAGAAGAACTGCTGCCACTGCCGCACCATCCCCAGGAAGCCGTTGTTGATGATGGCGACGTTCACCTTCACGCCTTCCTGCGCGGCGGTGGACAGCTCCGCCTGCGTCATCTGGAAGCCGCCGTCGCCGACGATCGCCCACACCTCGGCGTCGGGCCGCGCCATCTTGGCGCCGATCGCCGCCGGCAGCCCGAAGCCCATCGTGCCCAGGCCACCGGAGGTGATGAGCGTGCGCGGCTCGTCGTGCTTGTAGGACTGCGCCTCCCACATCTGGTGCTGGCCGACGTCGGTGACGACGATCGCCTTGCCGTCGGTGATGCGCCAGATGTCGTTGATGACGTGCGGCGCGTAGAGGTGCCCGTTGTCGGGCAGCGTCTGGATGTCGCGCACCGCCGAATCGCCCTTCATCGAGCCGATGTACTTGAGCCAGGCGTCGTGCTCGGCCGGCTTCACCACGTCGAGCAGGTCCTTCAGCGCCTCGCGCAGGTCGGCGACGATGGCCGCGTCGGCGTGCACGTTCTTGTTGATCTCGGACGGGTCGATGTCGATGTGGATCTTCTTGGCGTTCTGGCGCGTAGGTCTTGAGGTTGCCGGTCACGCGGTCGTCGAACCGCATGCCGAAGGCCAGCAGCAGGTCGGCTTCCTGGATCGCGTGATTGACCCACGCCTCGCCGTGCATGCCCATCATGCCGATGTTCAGCGGGTGGCTGGCCGGGAACGCGCCCAGGCCGAGCAGCGTCATCGCCACCGGCGCGTTGATGCGCTCGGCGAACGCCCGCACCTCCTTCATCGCGCCGCTGTGCAGGATGCCCTGCCCCGCCAGGATCACCGGCTTCTTCGACGCGCGAATCAGCTCGACGGCCTTGGTCAGCTGCGACGCGCGGCATCTCCAGCTTGGGCCGGTAGCCGCGCAGCTTCACCGGCGACGCGTCCCAGTCCCAGTCGATCGACGCCTGCTGCGCGTCCTTGGTGATGTCCACCAGCACCGGGCCCGGGACGGCCCGACTTGGCCAGGTGAAACGCCTCCTTCATCGCCGGCATGATCTCTTCGATGCGCGTCACCAGGTAGCTGTGCTTGGTGATGGGCAGCGTGATGCCGGTGATGTCGGTTTCCTGGAAGGCGTCGTAGCCGATCAGCTTGCTGGGCACCTGGCCGGTGATGCAGACCATCGGCACCGAGTCCATCATCGCCGTGGCGATGCCCGTGACCAGGTTCGTCGCGCCGGGCCCGGAAGTGGCCATCGCCACGCCGACGCCGCCGCCCGCGCGCGCGTAGCCGTCGGCCATGTGCGATGGCGCCCTGCTCGTGCCGGACCAGGACGTGCCGGACCGAGGGGTATTCGAGCATCGCGTCATACGCCGGAAGAATCGCTCCTCCCGGATAGCCGAAGACGGTGCTCACGCCCTCGTGAACGAGACATTCCCAGATGATCTGCGCGCCGGTGCGTTTACTCGCCATAGCCTCGCAGTGTGACCGACGGACGAGCATCAGTCAAATTGATAGTCCTTCACACATCATAAGGAACACCGAATTCGCGCCCGGCATGTCGAAATTACCGGTTCCTCGGGAGAATCCCAGCGGCCGATAGGCCCGTTCCGGCCATTGTCGGGCTGGATCGGCTATGGCCCAATCCTTGATTCTCCAGTTGGCCGAGGCGAAAACATGACAACCACGACCGTTCGGATGGCCCTTTTGTGGGCCTCATTGCCCCTCGTGCTCGCGAGCTGTCAGAGCCAGCCAGCGGAGGAGACTGCCCTGGCGCCCGATGCCACCGCGACCGCAGAGCCGGCGGCGGCACCCGCGACAGCTGCGCCGCAAGGCGCCTCTGCCCCGGCAACCCCGCCAGCGACCGCACCGGCCTCAGTGGAAACGAATACAGCGGCCCCGTTGCCGACGGGCACCGGCAACCGCCCGGCGCCGATCGCTGCGCCCGCGCCGGCACCGGCCCTCGTCGAGGTGACGGTGCCGGCTGGCACCGAGCTTTCGATCGAGCTGCTGAACGATCTGTCGTCGGAAACGGCCACCACGGAGACGCCCGTGCGTGGGCGCCTGCGGCGGGCCGTCGAGGTCGGCGGCCGGACTGCATTGCCGGCGGGCGCCACGCTGTCGGGCGTGGTGACCGATGTGGTGCGCCCGGGTCGGGTCAAGGGTCGCGCGGCGCTCTCGCTCCGGTTCACCAACGTGACGGTGGACGGCGAGCGCAGCGCGCTTTCCACGAGCCCGATTACGGTTGAGGGCGAAGGCGACGTCAAGGGCGACGCCACGAAGATCGGCGTCGGCGCAGGCGTGGGTGCGGTGGTCGGTGGCATCCTCGGCGGCGGCGACGGTGCCGCCAAGGGCGCCGCGATCGGCGGCGCCGCGGGCACGGGCGCCGTGCTGGCTACGCGCGGCAAGGACGTGGTGCTGGCATCGGGCACCACGCTTTCGACGACACTCACGGCAGCCAAGACCGTCGAGCTGCCGCAGTAGGCGTTGGGCTTTAGGCTTTAGGCTCTAGGCTGTCGGCCGGTGGGTCGGGTGAGAACCCGGTCCGCCGGTGGCTGCCGTCGCAGAACGGCTTGTTCGACGAGCCGCCGCACCGGCACAGCGCCACCGGCATCTTCGTGGGACGGCACTCGACGCCGTCCCAATCCACCACGCACACGTCCTCGCCCTCGACGATCAGCGGGCCGTTACGACGCAGGCGGAGCACCACCACTTAGCCAGGCCTCATAGTGATCGGGCGGTGCTCCGCTACCCCATCTTCTGCATGGCCCCGAGGAACTCCGAGTTCTGTTTCGTCTTCCCCAGCTTGTCGAGCAGGAGCTCCATCGCTTCAACACCCGACAGCGGGTTGAGCACCTTCCGCAGCACCCAGATCCGGTTGAGATCGTCCCGGGGGATGAGCAGTTCCTCTTTGCGGGTCCCGCTCTTGGTGATGTCGATCGCCGGGAACACGCGTTTGTCGGACAGCTTCCGATCCAGGTGGATCTCCATGTTGCCGGTGCCCTTGAACTCCTCGAAGATCACGTCGTCCATCCGGGAGCCCGTGTCGATGAGCGCCGTGGCCACGATGGTCAGCGACCCGCCGGCCTCGATGTTCCGCGCGGCTCCGAAGAAGCGCTTCGGCTTCTGCAGCGCGTTCGAGTCCAGGCCTCCCGACAGCACCTTGCCCGAGGACGGAATCACCGTGTTGTAGGCCCGGGCCAGCCGTGTGATCGAATCCAGCAGGATGATGACGTCGCGCTTGTGCTCGACCAGCCGCTTCGCCTTCTCGATGACCATCTCGGCCACCTGGACGTGGCGCTGGGCCGGCTCGTCGAAGGTGGACGACACGACCTCGCCCTTCACCGACCGTTGCATGTCGGTCACCTCCTCCGGCCGCTCGTCGATCAGCAGGACGATCAGCACGACCTCGGGGTGGTTTTCGGCGATTGAGCGAGCCATGCTCTGCAGGAGCATCGTCTTGCCCGTCCGCGGGGGCGACACGATGAGGCCCCGCTGGCCCCTTCCGAGCGGTGTCATCAGATCCATCACGCGCCCCGACAGATTGTCCGTGGTCGTCTCGAGACGAACGGCCTTGTCGGGGTACAGCGGCGTCAGGTTCTCGAAGAAGATCTTCTCGCGCACGCGGTCCGGCGGCTCGAAGTTCACCGCCTCGACCTTGACCAAGGAGAAATACCGCTCCCCCTCCCGCGGCGGTCGGATCTGACCGGACACGGTATCGCCCGTATGCAGATCGAACCGGCGGATCTGCGAGGACGACACATAAATGTCGTCGGGGCCCGGCAGGTAGTTGTAGTCGGGCGAGCGCAGGAACCCGAAGCCGTCGGGCAGCAGTTCCAGCACGCCCTCCGAGAAAATGAGCCCGCTCTGCTCCGCCTGCGCCTTGAGGATTTGGAAGATCAGATCCTGCTTGCGCATGCCGGTGGCGCCGGCCACGTTCAGGTCCTTGGCCACCTGGGTCAGCGCCTGAATGCTCATGTCCTTCAGCGTGGTGATATTCAGGCTGGGCCGCGGCGCCGCGGGTGGTGCGCCGGGCGCGCCCGGCGCGGCGGGCTCGGTGGCAGCCCCCTCCACGACGGGCGGGGGGGCCTCCTCGGCGGCAGCCTCCAGCTGATCCGCGGCCGGATCGTCCTGCGGCAGGCCGGATAGTCCGGGCTGTCCGGGCTGTCCTGGTGGGCGGCCGCCCTGACGGCGTTGGTGGGGTGGACGGCGGTCGGAGGACCGCCGCGGTCCGTGGCGCTTCTGGTTTGTCATGAAGGGTGAAGCGCTATGGTAGGACATCGCGCACCAACGCTGTCAACCCTTCATGACCTCCCCTGCTAATCGGTGATCAAGACAGTCGCCGATGCGGGCGACCCGAGATCGTAGTGTGTGCCGTCATTCAGGGTGACGATCACCGTTTCGCCGGCGGCCTCTACGATCGCGTCGGCCACAGGCGTGACCACCCGATCGACCGTAGCCGCACCGGCGGGAAAGATGACAGACGACCCGATGCTGCCGAAGTCGCCGGTCGAGGCGGTGCCGCCCCGTGTAAAGGTGACCGTCAGCGGCAGCGCCGTATTGCCAACGCGCGTGAATCGGAAGACTCCCGGGTCCGTGCCGGTCTCGGACGCGCTCGAATCGACCGCGGTAATCGTGATGATCGGCGCGGGTTGATCCGTAATCGTCACGGTCGCCGAGATCGACGCGCCCAGGTCGTAGTTGGCGCCATCGGTCAGCGTCAGGATCACCGTCTCGGGAACTTCGACCAGCGCATCGTTCAAGGGCGACACGATGCGGTCCGCCGTCGCCTGACCGATGTTGAAGGTCACCGTGCCGCCGATATTGGCGTAGTCGGTGCCGCTCAAGGCCGTGCCCCCACGCGTGTAGTTCACGATCAACGCCGTGCCGAGGTCGCCGGTGCGCGTGAAGCGGAAGATACCCGTCTCGAGGCCGGCCTCGGTGGCATCCGGGTCGAACGCGGTCACGGTCACCACCGGCGTCGGCGGATCGGAAATGGTGATCGAGGCAACGGTGCTCGAGCCCAGGTTGTATCGGACGTCGTCGAGCAGCGTGACGACGACGGTTTCGTTGCCCTCCACGACGCTGTCGGCCACCGGCCTCATCACGACATCCAGGGTGCTGCTACCCGGCGCAAAGCTCGCGTCGCCAGAAAGGAACGGCGTGAAGTCGGTGGCGCCGTCGTTGGCGGCGGAGCCCGACACGGTATAGCGGAATGCGAGCGCCAGGTCCGGCGGGCCCGTGCGCGAGAAGCGCAGCAACGCCGTGTCGGGACCCGCCTCAGAGGCAGCGCCGTCCACGGCAACCACCGTGATTCGCGGCTGCGGGTCGTCGTTCAGGCCCACCGACGCGCTGGCCGGCGTCCCGATGACGTAGCCGCCGCTCGCCAGCGTGGCGATCACGGTCTCGGGAGCTTCCTCTTCCAGGTCGGCCAACGGCGTCACCGCGACCGTAACCGAGGCCGCACCGGCCGGAATCACCACAGCACCGGCCAGCGCTGTGTAGTCCGCGCCGGGTGTCGCCGATCCGCCGTAGGTGACATTGACGGTGAGCGACTGGCTCACGCTTCCCACGCGTGTAAATGTGAATGCGCCGGGATTCAGCGCCACTTCGGACGCGACGCCGTCGGAAGCGACGACACTCACTTCCTGGTAGGCGTCCTCGATCGACACCGTGCCCGTCACTGCGCCGCCCAGGTCATAGACCGAGCCGTCGACGAGCGTGACCACCACGGATTCCGTGCCCTCGTTCAGCGCGTCGGACAGCGGCGCGACAGTCAACACAGTCTGCGCGGCGCCCGCCGCGAAGGTCGCGGTGCCCGACAGCGCCGTGTAGTCGGCGCCACCGGCGGCGCTCCCTCCGACCGTATAACCGACAGTCAGCTCGGCCGCGGCCGACCCCGTCCGGGACAAGGTGAACGTTCCGGCATCCGGCCCCGATTCGCTGGCTGAGCCATCGGTCACCGCCAGCGAGACCACGGGCAGCGGCACGCCGTCGCCGTTCAGCGCGACCGATCGCGGGACCACCGTGCTGTCTCCTACGCCACGGCCGTCAACCGTCATGGTGCCGGTCCGTGCCCCGGGCTGCGTCGGCGCGAACGTCGCCGTCAGCGAGCAACTGGCTCCGGGCGTCAGCACGCTGCCGGCCTGGCAGCGGTCACTCGCGGTGGTGCCGAGCGGGAAATCGCCAGTCGAGGCCACGTTCAGCAGCTCCACGTCGTCGATGCCGTCGTTGGTCAGGACGGCGCCCGCCGGTGCCGACGACTGGCCGACCAGCGTCGCGGCGAACGTGAGTGAGGACGGCGAGACCATCAGGCTGGCGGCGCGCCCGTCGCCGCTCAGCTGCACGCTGTGCGGGCTCCCGGGTGCGCTGCTCGTCACGCTGAGGGTGCCGGTGCGCGGACCCGCGGCCGTCGGACGGAACGACACCTGGATCTCGCAGCTGTCGCCGGCGGCCAGCGGCCCGGCCAGGCAGGGGCTCGTTGCATCCACGGCGAAGTCGCCCGACGCCGAGGCCGCAAATCCCGTCACGGTCACGCCGCCGGAATTGGTGATGACGATGTCCTGATCCACGGAGCCGCCGACCTGGGCCGGGATCCACGACGCCGAGGCCGGCACGTCCAGCCGCGCCCTCGACGTCGCGTCAACGTCCACGTCGTCGGCGCTTGACGCGCCCGCACCGTCGGTGACGGTCACGCGCACCACGAACCGGCCGGACACGTCCGGCGTGAACGCGCCGAGACCCAACCCAGGCGCGGTCAGCGACGCGCTGCTGCCACTGGGGCGCGACACGAACTGCCAGGCAAACGTCAGCGAGTCGCCATCGGGATCCGAGGAGCCCGTCGCATCCACGGTCACACCTGTGCCGACGGCCACCGACTGATCGTCGCCCGCGGCCGCCACCGGCGGCCGGTTCGCGGTGCGCAGCAACACCGTATCCGGCGCGCTGTCGAGCAGGCCGTCGCTGACGACCAGTTGCGCCACGTACTCGCCGGGCCGATCGGCGGTGAAGGTCGGCGTGACCGCGGCGGGGTCCGACAGCGAGGCCGCGCTGCCAGCAGGCATGGCGACGAGCGACCAGTGATAAATCAGCGGCTGCCCGTCTGGGTCCGACGAGGCGGACGCGTCGAGCGCAATCGTGCTGCCTACCGGTACGTCTAGCCTGATCCGCTCCGGCGTTCGCGGCGGGCGCTGCGTTGGTCGTGGAAATCGACACAGTGTCCGGGGCGCTCGACAGGGCCCCGTCGCTGACGATCAGCTGGGCCACGTAGACGCCGGCGCGATCGGCCATGAACCAGGGTGCCGACGACGCAGGATTCTGCAGCACGGCTCCGCTGCCCGCGGGCCGGGCCGTGAGCGCCCATTCGAACGTGATCGGCGATCCATCGGGATCGCTCGACGCGCTGCCGTCGAGCGGCACCCGCCGCCCGGCCACCGTGGCTTGATCCGCTCCGGCGCGCGCCACCGGCGCCGTATTGCGCGTCGTCACCACCACGGTGTCCCCCGCGCTCAAGACCGTGCCGTCCGAGACAATGAGCTGCGCCACGTAGGTGCCGGCGCGATCGATCGTGAAGTGCGGCGACACGGCGGTCGCGACGTCGATCGCCGCCAGGCTGCCCGACGGCCGGCTGGTCAGCGACCAGGCGTAGGTCAGCACGTCCCCGTCCACATCGGTCGAGCCGCTGCCGTCGAGCGTGACCATCTCGCCAAAGCTCGCGGCGGCGTCTGCTCCGGCGTTGGCGACCGGCGCCGTGTTGCGAGTGTTGATCTCGACGTCGTCCGGCGCGCTGGACAGGACGCCGTCGTTCACGATCAGCCGGAACCGGTAGGTGCCAGCCCGGTCGATCGTGACCGCCGGCGTCACGTCGCCTGAGGGCGCCGGGGCCGCGGCGCTGCCCGCGGGCCGTGACACCAGCGTCCACGCAAAGCGCAGGGCATCCCCGTCCACGTCGGACGAGGCGCTGCCGTCGAGGCGGACGACGTCGCCCACCGCCGCCCCTTGGTCAGCGCCCGCCCGAGCCACCGGCGCGGAGTTGGCCGTACCTGATGATCAGTGCGTCGGGCGCGCTGTCCATGCGCCCGTCGTTCACGGTCAACTGCACCACATATCGCCCGGGCACATCCGGCACGAGCGAGGAGTCCACGCCTGTCAGTCCGCCCAGGCTCGCGACGCTGCCCGCCGGCCGCGATTCGAGCCGCCACCGGTAGGTCAACGCGTCACCGTCGGCGTCGTTCGAGGCCGCGCCGCTGAGCGGCGCGCGCTCGCCGAGCGCCACGGTCTGATCGGCGCCCGCGTCCGCGACGGGCCGGGTGTTCGGTGTCGTGACAACCGCCGCGTCACTCGAACTCGCGGCCTCCCCGTCCTCGACGGTCAAGCCGACCACGTAGCTGCCGGGCGCATCGATGGTGAAGCTGGGAGCCGCGGTGTCCGCGCCCGTGAGTTCGGCGCGGCTGGCTGCCGGCTTCGAGCTGAACGCCCAGCGGTAGGTCAGCGGATCGCCATCGGGATCGGCCGAGCGGCTACCGTCCAGGTCGGCACGTTGCCCAACCGCTTTGGACACATCGGGGCCCGCGTTCGCGATCGGAGCGCGGTTGCCCGCTGCCGGCGTGATCTGCCACCGCAGGTACTCGCCGTGTCCGGGCAGACCCTGGGGACCGTGATGACGGAACGAGAACGTATCGAGGCTGGGCACGGACGAGTGCGGCCTGACCGGTCCGAAATTCAGCTCACCGTCCATCACTTGAAAGTCGCCGTGCTTGCGAGTCAGGACGGCGCGCGCACCGCCGACGGCGGCGCTGCCGCGATTCTTCAAGCGAGCGCGGTAGGTGTACTGGCGGACGTTCTTGCCGATCTTCTCGACGCGCACAAGCTGATAGCCGCCGATCGACAAGCGCGGGCCGCGGTCGCGCTCGCGAGTGCCGTGCGTCGACACTACGCCTCCGCCAACCACCCACATCGCCATCGCCAGGCCGATTACACCGATTCGACGCCAGTAAGCCATTGCGCTTTTGCCGCCTCCCGTGTGGACGAACCACACGGTGGGGAGTTGTGCAATCGCACCGCCGGCCGTTCCAGGCGAGCGCCCGTGTGCACATCGGAGATGCCGCGTGACGGCGGACGGCCGCGCCCGTCGCGCGAACTGCTTCGAAACGAAACACCAGTCGACGGATTCGGGGTGGCCTGGAGCCTGGGGCCTGGAGCCCGGAGCCTAGAACTCCGACGGTCTTTGGCCCGCGCCCGTGATGCTGCACGCCACGATCGGGTTGAGGCCCAGGCGGCGGGCCTCTTCGATCACCTCGTCGTCGTCGGCGCCAGGGTTCAGCCACACTTCGCCGATGCCCTTGCGCTTGAAGTCGGCGAGCACGGTCATCGCCACCTCGGGTGGCAGATATACGGTGACCATGTCGATCGGCCCGGGCACGTCCACCACCGATCGGTAGGCCCGCTTTCCCTCGATTTCCGTGGCGTGCGGATGTATGGGAATCACCGTGTCGCCCGCGGCCGTGAAGGCCCGGACCGCCTTGTTGCCGAACTTGTGCCGGCTGCGCGACGCACCGACAACGGCCACCACTCGCGCCATCAACGGAAACTATACCGCTCAGCGTCTTCTGGCCCGCTTCGCGGGCGGGCTATCGTGCGTCCGGTACAATGCCGACCGGTGCGACGGCCACTCCTGACCTTGACTGCCCTGGCCGCGCTCACCTTTCTGAGCGGCCTCGGCTGTCAGGCCATCACAGATGCCGACGAGGCCTACTACGCCGAGGCGTCGCGCGAAATGCTCGCCTCGGGCGACTGGCTGACGCCGCGCTTCAACTTCGCCGATCGCTGGCAGAAACCTGTCCTCTACTACTGGCTCACGGCCGCCACCTACGCGGTGGCCGGCGTCACGGAAAGCGCCGCGCGGCTCTGGTCCGCGCTCTCGGGCCTGGCGCTCACACTGACGACATGGGCCCTGGCGCGGCGCTGGCGCGTCACGCCCGGCGCCGCGTGGCTGGCAGGCGCGATCGTGGCCACGTCACCCGGTACTTCGCGATGGCGCGATCGGCGCTGCCCGACCTGCCGCTCGCGCTCCTGGTGACGGCCACGATTGCGGCGGCCCTCGGGGCGACCGACGACCGAGCCGGCATCCGCTGGTGGATCGTCGCAGGTGCGGCCGCTGGCCTCGGATTCCTGATGAAGGGCCCGGTGGCGCTGGCAGTGCCGGCCGTGGTGCTGCTGCCGATCTGGTGGCTGGAGCGCCGCACGATGCGGCTGTCGTGGAGTGGCATCCTGGCGGCGGCCGCCACGAGCGCGCTGGTCGGACTGCCGTGGTATCTGGCGATGTTCGCCACGCACGGCGTGCCGTATCTCGAGAGCTTCTTCCTGACCGACAACCTGGAGCGGTTCACCACGTCGCGGTTCAACGAGCCCAGGCCGCTCTGGTTCTATCCGGCCGTGATCGCGGGCGGCCTCCTGCCGTGGACGGCGTTCGCGGTGGGCCCGCTGGCGGGTGCCGTTGCCGGTGTGGTGAGAGGCCGTCTGACCTGGTCACGTGAGGAGCGCCGGCTCTGGGTGTGGGCGCTCGCCCCGCTGCTCCTGTTCATGGTCTCGGTGGGCCAGCAGCCACGCTACGTGCTTCCGATCCTGCCCCCGCTCGCGATCCTCCTGGCCGCGGCGATCGATCGCCGCGCGCGCGAGTCGGGCCGCAGCCTGGCCGGACCTACATGGATCACGGCCGCTCTGCTGGTCCTCACGGCCGGCGTAGCGCTGCGGCTGCGTCCCGTCCTGGTTGTCGTCGAGCCCTGGGCGCCGTGGGTGGGGGCCGTCATCATCACCGCCGCCGCGCTGGTGCTCGTGGGCGTCGCCGTCTCCCGCCGCTGGGCCATGCTGCCCGCGGTGATGGCGGGCATTGCCGCCGTATTGTGGCTGTCGGTGCAGTTTGGCGCGCTCGCCGGCCGACGGCCGGAGGCCGTGGAACTCATGGCGCGGGCCGTCGCGGACAATCGCGCGCAGGGCGAACGCATAGGCCCCTACCGCGTCTTCGTCCGCAACCTCGTCTTCTATTCGCGCCTCCAGCAGGAGGATCTTTTCGACGAAGCCGCGGCCATCCGCTTTCTCCAATCGCCGGATCGCGTGCTGCTCGTCGCCAGGCCGAGCGACCTCACCCCACTCGAGGCGCGTGCAGGCGTGACAACGAGGGAACTGGCCCGTGTCACGTATCTGAACACCGCGAATCTTCGCCTGCGGTCGTTGCTGACGCCCGCCATCGATTTGCTCGAGACGGTGGTTCTCGTCAGCAACCGGTGAGGCGAAGGGCTCCGGGCTCCAGGCTTCGGGCTCTGGGCCTCACGGAAAGATCTTGCCGGGATTCAGGATGCCGTGTGGATCGAAGGCAGCCTTGACGCGCTTCATGAGCGCGATGACCTCGGGCGAGAGCTCGAGATCCAGGTGGCGCGACTTGGTGAAGCCGATGCCGTGCTCTCCGCTGATCGACCCTTCCAGCGCCACCACCCGCGCGAAGATTTCCCGCTCGGCCAGCGACGCCCGGCGCCGCTCCTCCGCGTTCTCCTTGTCGATCAGGATATTGACGTGGATGTTGCCGTCGCCGGCGTGTCCGAAGCAGGCCAGCCGCAGGCCGTACGCTGCCCGCACGCGCGCCACCTCGTCGAAGAGTTCCGGCACGCGCCCGCGGGGCACCACCACGTCGTGGTTGATCTTGTGCGCGCCGGTCGCGCGCAGCGCGTATGACAGTTGCCGGCGCACGTGCCAGACCCGCTCGCGCTCGATCTCGTTGGCGGCGCGAACGACGTCGAGCGCTCCCGCAGCGCGCACGGCCCGCTGGACCCGCACGATCTCTTCCTCGACGCCCGCCGGCATGCCGTCGCATTCGACGATCACCAGCGCGCCGGCCCCCGTGGGCGTGACCCGCTCGCCGACGTAGGCTTCGACGGCGCGCAAGGACTCCTGATCCACCAGCTCGAGTGCCGCCGGCACCACCCCCGCCTGGATCACCGCGGTCACGGCCGCCACCGCCGCGCGGATGTCGGCAAAGGAGGCCGAGAGCGCGGCACGGGCCGGCGGCAGCGGCACCAGGCGCAGCGTGGCCTCGGTCACGATGGCCAGCGTGCCCTCCGACCCCACGAGCAGTTGCGTGAGGTCGTACCCCACGACATTCTTGACGGCCTTGGAGCCCGTACGCACGATTTCGCCCGTCGGCAGCACCGCCTCGAGCCCCAGCACGTATCGCTTGGTCGTGCCGTACTTGAACGCCCGCGGCCCTCCGGCGCACTCGGCGATGTTGCCGCCGATCGACGATTGATCCAGGCTGGCGGGATCGGGAGGATAGAACAGGCCCACCTGCTCGACGGCGCGCTGGAGATCTCCGGTGATCACCGCCGGCTGCACCACCGCGACGAGGTTCTCGGCGTCGATCTGCAGCACGCGGTCCAGCCGCTGCATCGACATCACCACCCCACCGTGTGTCGGCACGGCGCCGCCGGTATAGCCGGTGCCGGCGCCGCGGACGACAAGCGGCACGCGCGCCTCCTGGCACGCGCACACGACAAAGGCCACCTCGCCGGCGTCGCGCGGGCGCACGACGAGGTCGGGGAGATGGCCCTGCCCGAAGGCGTCGGCGGCATGCGCCGCCAACACCTCGGCGTTCTCGAGCACATGATCGCGGCCGAGCCGCCCGCGCAGCGACTCGAGGACGCCGCGAGTCTGGAGACACGGTCGCTATCGCGCGGCCGCCCTCGCGGGCTGCAGCGACTCGGCGTACCGAAGGATGCGCGTGGCGCCCTCGCGCAACTGGTCCATCGACGTGGCGTAGGAGATGCGCAGGTAGCCGGGCGCGTCAAACGCCTCGCCCGGCGTGACCACCACGTGCTCCTTTTCCAGCAGCCCCTGAGCGAAGTCGGTGGACGTGGCGACGCCGCCCGGCGACAGCAGCCCCGAGATGTCGGGGAAGAGATAGAACGCACCCTTCGGCTTCACGCACCGTACCGAGGGATGCGCGGTCAGCCACTCGTGGATGTTGTCGCGGCGCTGGCGATACTCATCGAGCATCGCCTGCACGGCCGTCTGCGGCCCGGTAATGGCTGCCAGCGCGGCCTTCTGCGTGATCGACGTGATGTTCGACGTGGTCTGGCCCTGGATCACGTTGAAGACCGACGTCAGCGCCTTGGGCGCGACGGTCCACCCGCACCGCCAGCCGGTCATCGCATAGCTCTTGGACGCGCTGCCCGCCAGCACCGCCCGATCCCGATTGCGCTCGAAGATCACTTTCGGCAGGTTGTGGGGCACGGTCTCGTAGATCAGCTGCTCGTAGCACAGGTCCACGATGATCCAGATGCCCCGCCGTGCGGTCTCCTCGGCGATCGCCGCCACCGCTCCTTCGTCGATCAAGGCGCCTGTCGGGTTGCACGGCGAGTTCAGGATCACGGCCTTGGTGCGCGGCGTCATGGCGGCGATGATGGCCTCGGCCTTCACCGCGAACCCCTCCTCCGACTTCGTGGACACGATGACCGGCACGCCGCCCACGAGCTTCACCTGCTCGGGGATGGTGGGCCAGTACGGCGCGTGCGTCACCACCTCATCGCCCGGATCGACGAGCGCCAGCGCGGCGTTGAAAAGCGCCTGCTTGCCGCCGACGGTCATCAGCACTTCGGCCGGAGTGATGTCCACGCCGTAGTCCGACTTGTAACGCGCACAGACGGCTTCGCGCAGCTCGGGCGTCCCCGCCGCGGCGGTGTAACGGGTGAAGTTGTCGTCGATGGCCTTCTTGGCCGCCGTCTTCACGTGCTCGGGCGTCGGGAAATCCGGCTCGCCCGCGCTGAAGTCAACGACGTTGTGTCCCGCTCTCCGAAGACGCTCGGCTTCGGCCGCCACCTTGAGCGTCGCCGACACCGAGACCTGCGACATCCGCTGTGCAAACGTACCCATCTGCTTACTGCTCCTCTCCTTTAGCCTTGGGCTCTTCTAGCCTTTAGCCTTGATCTTCTACTTCCTCGCTCCAGTCTTCCGATCCATCCACTGCTCCACCGCCGAGGGCACCAGCCCCCGCACGTCCCCACCCAGGCTGTAGACCTCCTTGATCAGCCGGGAGCTCAGGTAGGTGTACTGCTCCGCCGGCATCATGAACACCGTCTCGAGCGTCGGCTCGAGATGGCGATTCATCAGCGCCATCTGGAACTCGTATTCGAAGTCTGACACGGCCCGGATCCCGCGGACGATCGCGCTCGCCCGCTTGCGGCGCGCATACTCCACCAGCAGGCCGTTGAACGTCTCGATCTCGACGTTCGGATACTCCCGGAACACCTCGCGGATGATCGCCACGCGCTCCTCCGGCGTGAAGAGCGGTTGTTTCTCGGCATTCTGCAGGACCGCCACCACGACGCGCTCGAACAGGTGTGTGCTGCGCAGGATGATGTCCACGTGGCCGTTGGTCAACGGATCGAACGATCCGGGAAAGATCGCCAGGCGTCCCGCGGGCGGCTCGGCGTGGGTCGGAGTCGTCATAGGGCTTCGGGCCTTCGGACCAGCAGCGTCAGCGAACTATCTCCAGAACGGACGTCCCGCACTCGCGCGAGCGCGTCGGGCACCTCTGGCTCCACTCGCGTCGCCCGCTCGAGCACCAGCACGCCCTCGGGACTCAGGTGTGTCGCCGCGGCAGCCAACACCTCGCGTGTGCGCGTGAAGGCATACGGCGGATCGAGGAACACGATGTCGAACGCGCGCGCCGGCCGCAGCTGCGCCAGTGCCGCCAGCACGTCGCTCGAATGGATAGTATAGTCCGCCGCTGCCCCGCACGCCGCGATGTTGCGCGAGGCGAGCGCCACCGCGCGGCGGTCGGAGTCCACGCCGACCACGAGTGCGGCGCCACGACTGAGCGCCTCGAGCCCGACCGCGCCCGTGCCGGCGAAGAGATCCAGCACATGCGCGCCTGCGGTGCGCGCGCCGAGGATGTTGAACAGCGTTTCGCGGAGCTTGTCGGAGGTCGGACGCAGACCCTCCCACGTGGGCGCCGCCAGCCGGCGGCCCTTCAGCGTTCCCGCAATGATGCGCATCAGCCCACCGCTGCCAGGCTCATGCGCATCATCAGCCCACCTGGGCCAGGCCGAACCGCGCGGACCATCCGCTCTCCACGAACGCGGCAAGCGCGGCGTCGAGCGGTCCCGACTCGACCATGGCGCGAGCCTCGGCGTGCGCGTCTTCCATCAGGTCGCGGTCGCGCACGAGATCGCCGGTCCGGAGCTTCGGCAGCCCCGATTGCCGCGTCCCGAAGAAGTCGCCGGGACCTCGCAGCTCCAGGTCGCGCTCGGCGATCGCGAAGCCGTCGATGGTGGACGCCATCGTGGACAGGCGTTCACGCGCGTCGTCGGTCCACGGCGACTGGTACAGCAGCACGCAGTGCGACTCCCACGTTCCCCGGCCGATGCGTCCGCGCAGCTGGTGCAGCTGCGACAGGCCGAAGCGCTCGGCGTGCTCCACCAGCATCACCGTGGCGTTGGGGACGTCCACGCCGACTTCGACGACCGTCGTCGACACGAGCACGTGCACCGCGCCGGTCGCGAACGCGTGCATGACCTGGTCCTTGGCGTCCTGCTTCATACGGCCGTGCACCACGCCGACACGGAAGTCCGGAAACGCCTCCCCCTGCAGGCGGTCGGCCATCTCGGTGGCCGACTTGAGGTCGATCTTCTCGGATTCTTCGATCAGCGGATAGATGACGTAGGCCTGCCGGCCGGCGGTGAGCTCGCGCCGAATCAGCTGGTAGATCTCGTCGCGGCGCGATTCCGGCTTGACCCACGTCCGAATGGGCTGGCGGCCGGGCGGCAGTCCCACGATCTTCGACACGTCCAGTTCGCTGTAGTCCGTCAGGGCCAGCGTACGGGGGATGGGCGTCGCGGTCATCAGGAGGACGTCCGGGCGAAGGCCCTTGGCGCGCATGGCCGCGCGCTGCGCCACGCCGAATCGATGCTGTTCGTCGATGACCACGAGGCCGAGCTGATGGAACGTCACCTGCTCCTGCACCAGCGCGTGGGTGCCGACGATGAGGTGCGTGGAGCCGCGCGCGAGGTTCGCATGTATGGTGAACTTCTCGGTACCCGGTACGGCCCCGGTCAGCAGGTCCACGCGAAACCTGGTCGCGGCCAGCAGCTTCGCCAGCGTGGCGTAATGCTGCTTGGCCAGGATCTCGGTGGGCGCGAGGAGCGCCACCTGCAGGCCGTTCTCCATCGCGACGACCGCCGCCAGCAGCGCCACGATCGTCTTGCCGGCGCCTACGTCGCCCTGCAACAGCCGGTGCATGGGTGCCGCCTTCTGCATGTCGTCCACGATCTCCTTGATCGCGGAGCGCTGTCCCGGGGTCAGGGTGAACGGCAGGACCGCTGCCGCCGACCGGCGCACGCGATCGTCCACCGTGATGCGATGAGACTTGGCTTCCACGCCGGCTTCGCGCCGCTGCCACGCGTGGCCGAGCTGGTAGAGGAAGAACTCCTCGAAGATCAGGCGGCGCTGGGCGGGCGATCGAAAAGCGTTCAAGTCTTCTACGCGCTCTTCCCCGGCCGGGAAATGTGCGCCTTCGAGCGCCAGGCGGCGATCGACGAGCTGCCGCCGCGTGCGCAGGTCGTCCGGCAGGAGATCAGGCAGCTGGTGCGGCAGGTCGTCCAGGACCTGGCGCACCAGGCGCCGCTGCATGTTTGGTGTGACCGACCCCGTGCGCTCGTAGAAGGGGACGATGCGGCCGACGTTCAGCGTGGCCAGGTCGTCGCTCAGAAGCTCGAACTCGGGATTCAGGAAGTGCAGGCCGGTGGAATCGAGCTTCACGTCGCCAAAGATCACCACCTGCGCGCGCGCAGCAATCACGTCCGCCAGGTAGGCCTGGTTCATCCACGAACAGCGAATGGCGCCGCTGGAGTCGCCCACGACGGCGTGAAAGATCTTGAAGCCGCGGCGGCGGGTCACGGCGAGCTGGGTGCTCTTGATCTCGCCCATCACGGCCGCGCGCGCGCCGGGCCGCAGCGAGGCAATGGGCTGCATCCTGGTGCGGTCCTCGTAGCGAAACGGGAACCGGTAGAGGAGATCTTCGACGGTGACCAGGCCGGCTCGACGAAGATCGCTGGCTCGTCTGGGGCCGACGCCTTTGAGGAATTGGAGCGGCGTCGCGAGGTAGTCGGGCCCGGTCGGTGACGGTCTACTGGACAACGACCATCTGCCCGGGGGCGACGTCGATGCGTTGGATGTTGGCGGGAAGGGCGAAGGCATCATCCAGGCGAATCCCGTCCGGCTGCTCGGGCGAGGTCGCATAGTACGACAGCAGTTCCTGGAGGATCGTCTTCGGCACGGGAATGCCTGCCACGTTGGCTGCCTGCACATCGAAGCGTCCCATTCCGTTGCGGGTGCGCAGCGTGCCGGTGACCGTGACGGGCACCCGGCCAAAGAGGTAGCTCAGTGGATCGAATGGATTCGAGCTTCGCTTGCGGGCCACGGCCTCGAGATCGAGCGTCGCCGTCCCACGCAGCGAACCCTCGCCGATCAACGCGACCGACGGCTTGGACACTCCGGCCGGGAGATACCGGGGGCTCCGGTAGACGAACCACGAATTCAGCTCGTCTTGCGTCAAGGTGACGCTGGACGAAGACCCCTTCGACCCCTGACTGCCCTTCTGGGTGATAGCGGCAATCTTTTTCGACAGGGCTTCGGCGGCCTGCCTGGACTCCGCACCCGCGCCCACCACCACCGTCCCGATGGCGACGGCGGCGGCCGACCCCAGGAAAAAGCGCAGAAATACTGTGCGGAATGACATGGCGGGACCCTCTCTTACGGTCGCATCCGCGGCGGCGCCTGAATTCGAGTGTAGCACCGCGGGAAGCCTGCGGAACCACTTGTTCTTCGCCTTATGTTCGCATATAGTCGCCAGGCGAACGGAGGCGGATGGCCCGGGGCGGCGTGCCCGAGCTGGCACCGGCTCAAGGAGACGAGCGTGCTCCCATTGACCAAACGGCAACGCGAGATCCTCGACTACCTGAACGAATTCATCCAGCAGCACGGATACGCGCCAAGCCTCGAGGAGATTGGACGCAAGTTCAGCCTCTCGTCCCTCGCGACGGTGCACAAGCACCTCACGAACCTGCAGGAAAAAGGATTCATCCGGCGCGCGTGGAATCGCAGCCGATCGGTGGAGCTGGTGTCAGCACGCACCGGTGGCCGAGCCGTGGAGCTGCCGCTGCTGGGCACGGTGGCGGCGGGCGTGCCCATCGAGGCCGTGGCATCGTCGGAAACCATCGCGGTGCCCGAATCGATTGCGGGCAAGCGCGACAGCTACGTGTTGCGCGTCAAGGGCGACTCGATGATCGACGAGCAGATCCGCGACGGCGATTGGGTCGTGGTCGAGGATCGCAAGTCGGCCGACAACGGCGAGATGGTCATTGCGCTCGTCGGCGGCACCGACGTCACCTTGAAGAAGTTCTACCGCGACAACGGCCGAATCCGCCTGCAGCCCGCCAATCCCACCATGCAACCGATTCTCGTGGACCCCGACCAGGTGCAGGTGCAGGGCGTGGTCGTGGGCGTGATGCGGAAATACTGAATTGGCTCTAGGCTCTGGGCTCTAGGCTCTGGGCGGAACTGGAGACTGGAGACCGGAGACTGGAGACTGGCTCATGAGCGATCAACCAGAACGGAAGCAGGTCAATTTCTCTATCGTTCCCGACGAGCAGCCGGGCGAGCCCCGCACCTACGCCAACTTCTGCTCCATCGCCCACACGCCGTTCGATTTCACCTTGACCTTCTGCGAAGTGATGCCGTTGTCCGAGCAGCAGCTGCGGGCCGCGGAAAAGGAGCAGATCGTGAAGGCGCCCGTGCGCACACGCGTGGTGGTGCCCGTGCAGTTCGTGCCCAACCTGATCGCGGCCCTGCAGGAGCACATGCGGGTCTATTCCGAAAGCTACGCGAACGTGGGCTGGGCGAAGGCGGACGGGGTTCATTGACGACAATGTGAATTGACTGAGCCGCGACGGGGTCGGGCGCCTGTTAGGATCGGCCCGTGCGCTCTGCGGCGGCGGCTCGTCGGATAGTCGACAAGCTGGCCGAGCTCTACCCCGACGCCACCACCGAGCTCCACTACAGGACGCCGTTCGAATTGCTGGTCGCTACGATCCTGTCCGCTCAGTCCACCGACGCGCGCGTGAACCTGGTCACGCCATCGCTCTTCAAGCGCTACCCCAACGCCAAGGCTCTCGCAAAGGCCGATACGTCCGAGTTGGAGCGGCTGATCGTGAGCACGGGATTCTTCCGGCAGAAAAGCAAGGCCCTGCTGGGAATGGCGGCGATGCTCGTCGAGCAGCACAAAGGCGACGTTCCCGCCGACATGGACGCCCTGACGGCCCTTCCCGGTGTCGGCCGGAAGACGGCCAACGTCGTGCTGGGTCATGCGCTGGGCATCCCCGGGCTCCCGGTCGATCGCCACGTGCTTCGCGTGGCCAACCGGATCGGCCTGGCGGAAGGCGACGATCCCGTGGCGGTCGAAGCGCGGCTCTGCGGGCTGCTGCCGCCGGAGCGATGGACCCTGACCTCGGACGTGTTGATCCTGCACGGGCGGCGGGTGTGCCGGCCCAAGCCGGAGTGCGAGCGGTGCCCGCTTCCGCCCGACGACTGCGCGTACTACGCCGCCGTGATGGAGGCCGCCAAGCCGAAGCGCGGAAGAGGCCGCGCCGGTGACGCGCGGTGCCTTCGAACGGCTGGTCGCCGAGGCCGTGATGCTGATTCCACTGCGGTTCAGGCGGGAGATCGGGAACCTGGCCCTCGTGGTCGAAGACGAACCCTCCAGCGATCTCCTGGCGACGATGGAGATCGAGCCGCCCGATTCGCTATACGGCCTGTACGAGGGCACGCCGCTCACCGAACGCGCATGGGCACACGGCAATTCGCTGCCCGACCGCATCACGATCTTCCAGCGCCCGATTGAGGAGGACTGCGAGGACGAAGAGGAAATCCGCGCCGTGATCGGCGAGACGCTCATCCACGAATTGGGGCACTACTTCGGGATGAGCGAGGAGGAAATCGAAGCCATCGAGGAGCACTACTGGCGCGGCGGTACGCTGGGCCCGGACGACGAGGAACCGTGACGACGCGTCACGGGCAACGCCAAACCGTGACGCCGTCTGCCCCGGCCACGCAAGCGATTCGGCCAGCACTTCCTGGAAGCGGCGTGGGTGACCAAGCTCGTCGATACCCTGGATGCCGGACCGGCCGACACGTTTGTCGAGATCGGGCCGGGACGCGGCGCGCTCACACGGGCGCTGGCGCCACGCGTCGCGCGGCTCGTGGGGGTGGAGATCGATCGGGACCTGGCCGCTCACCTCGCCGCCACCTCGCCGCCGCACGTCGACCATCCATGCGGGGACTTTCTGGAGTTCGATCTCGCCAGCCTGATCCCGGCCGGCGAGGGGCCGGTGCGCGTCATGGGCAACCTCCCCTACAACATCGGCGCGCCGATCCTCTTCAGGCTCTTCGGCTGGGCAGCCGGCGGCGCGGTCGTGCGCGATGCCACCGTGATGCTGCAGCAGGAGGTCGCCGACCGGATGCTGGCCAGCCCGGGAACCAGCGAGTACGGCGTCTTGAGCATCTACACGCAGCCTCCACGCACACACGGCGCGGCTCTTGACGCTCCCGCCGGGCGCCTTCCGGCCTCCCCCGCTCGTCACGTCCACGGTGCTGCGTCTGACGTTTCGTCCCCCGCCTGTGGAGATCGGGCCGCCGGAAACGTTCGACCGCATCGTCCGTGGCACCTTCGCGCATCGGCGCAAGACGATCGCAAACGCCCTCCGCCCTGCGGCGGAGGCGCTGAACCGTGATCCCCTCGTCCTCATCTCGCGAGCGGGGGTGGATCCGCGCGCGCGCCCGGGCGATCTGAGCCTCGCCGACTTCGCGGCGCTCGCGCGGGCTGTGCTATAGTCGTGGCCCGAAGTCGTTGACCCATCCGGGTTTTCGGGCGATCCCAGTCGTCCGACCGAGCGGCAGCCGCAAGGCGCGCTCGAACCGTTGCGCGCGGGTCCCGCCAGGGTGCCTGCACGCGGAGTCGTTGAAGTGAGAACGCGCCGGACGGAGTGTGCCCAGGTGTGTCTGGTGCGTGATCCGTCCCGTCGCGATCGAAGACTGGGCTGCTGATGACGTCAACCGCCATGCCGGACAGAGCGCCGGCCACGCTCGAGGTCGTCCCGCTGGGGGGCCTGGGCGAGTTCGGGATGAACATGATGGCCGTGTCCTGGGAGGACACGACGATCGTGCTCGACGCCGGGGTCATGTTTCCCGACCCCGATCAACTCGGCGTCGATCTCATCATCCCCGACTTCGCCTACCTCGAGGCGCGCCGTGACACCGTGCGCGCGCTGGTGCTGACGCACGGGCACGAAGACCACATCGGCGCGGTGCCGCACGTGATGCCGCTCTTCAACGGCCCGGTCTACGGCACGGCGATGACGCTTGCCCTCGTCGAGCCCAAGCTGGAGGAACACGGTATCGACCCCGGCGATCGCCTGAAGCGCGTGACCCCCCGCGAAACCGTCACGGTCGGTCCCTTCACGATCGAGTTCATCCGCGTCACGCACAGCATGCCCGACTGCGTGGCGGTGGCCATCACGACCCCCGTCGGCATCCTGGTGTTCACCGGCGATTTCAAGATCGACCAGACGCCCATCGACCGCCAGCATTTCGACGTTCACCGGTTCGCCGAGCTGGGATCCCAGGGGGTGCTGGCGCTGTTCTCCGACAGCACCAACGTCGATCGCAAAGGCTTCACGGGCCCGGAAACCGACGTCATCGAGGCGTTCGAGGAGGTGTTCGCGAGCACCGACGGCAAGCTGGTGGTGGCCACGTTCTCGTCGAGCATCTACCGGATGCAGGTGCTGGTGGACCTGGCCACGCAGTTCGAGCGGCGCGTGGCGTTCGTCGGGCGCAGCATGGTCCAGAGCACCGAGATCGCGCAGCGTCTGGGGTACCTGCGCGTGCCGGCGGGCGTGCAGATCAAGGACAGCGAGGTCGCCTCCTTCGCGCCCGACGAGGTGCTCTGCATCACCACCGGCTCCCAGGGCGAACCGCAGGCGGCGCTCTCGCGCATCGCGATTGACGACCACCGGTTCGTGCATCTCGCCCCCGACGACACGGTGGTGCTGTCGGCCCGGGCCATCCCCGGCAACGAAAAAGCCATCGGGCGGACGATGAGCCACGTGGCGCGCCGCGGAGCGAACGTGATCACGGCTGACAACAAGCGGGTACACGTCTCCGGGCATGGCTCCGAGGAGGAGCTGAAGCTGATGCTGTCGCTCGTGCGGCCCCGGTACTTCGTGCCGATCCACGGCGAATACCGGCAGCTGGCGCTGCACGCGCGCATCGCCCGACAGGTGCTCAGCGTGGCGGGCCGCAAGGTGGACGTGCTGCTGGCGCAGGACGGCGACGTGATGCACTTCGACCAGGCCGGCGCGCGCATCGCCGATCGCGCCCCCACCGGCCGCGTGTTGATCGACACCACGCGCATGGGCGAGGTGGGCGACGAGGTGTTGCGCGATCGGCGGCACCTGGCCGGCGACGGCGTGGTGGTGGCCGTGGTGGGCATCAACCGGATGACCGGCGCCATCGTGGGCGAGCCCGAGCTGGTGGCGCGGGGCTTCGTGGTGGACGACGACGACAGCACGCTGTTCGACGACGCGGCGGGCGCGATCGCGAGATGCGTGGAGAGCTCGAACCTGGAAGAGCGGGCGGATCAGGGATTGATGACGGAGAAGCTGCGCGGCGAGCTGCGCCGCTTCTTCAAGAAACGGTCGGGCCGGCGGCCGCTGGTGCTGCCGATACTGATGGAGATTTGAGGACGGTGGCTCAGTCGACGCTTCCCCGGCGCATCAGCGAGTTCATGGGCGTGGCGCTCTTCGCGCTGGCGCTCATCTGGCTGATCGCGCTGATGACACACGAACCCACCGATCCGGTGTGGTTCTTCACGACCGAGGACGCGAGCTCCCCCGCGAACTTCGTGGGCCGCGTGGGCGCATTCCTGTCCGAGGTCTCCTTTCAATTGTTCGGCTACGCGGCGTATCTGCTGCCGGGGGCCGTGGGAGTGGTGGGCTGGCACTACTTCTGGTGCCAGACGCCGCAGGCGGCCTACACGAAGGCCTTCGGCGCCACCCTGCTCCTGGCGTGCGCCAGCGCGTTCTTCAGCCTGGTGCTCGGGACCGCCGAGCTGGCGGCCACGACCTTCGACGCCGGCGGATCGGTGGGGGCCGGCCTGGGCACGGTCCTGACGGATTACCTCAATCGCACGGGATCGATCATCGTGCTGCTCACGCACGATGATGCTGTCGGTGATCCTCGCGACGCAGTTTTCGTTCGGCCGCATGTTCGAGACGGCGTCGTCGGAGTCGCGCAACCTGTCGATGCGTGGGCTGGGGCTGGTGCGTGGCTACGTGGATCGGCGGCGGCGTGAAAAGGCCCGCCGCGAGGTGATCGCCAAGCACACGAAGAAAGGCGGCCCGCCGCCGGAGGTGCCGCTCCGCCCCGCGCCAGCCGACGTGGCGAAAGACGCCAGCCGGGCCGCCGTGAAGCCCGCTGATGCACCCTCGGGACTCCGCGCGGTCCCTCCGCCGGTGGTACAGCGCAAGAAGGTCGAGACGCCGTCGCTGCTGCCCGACCCCGAGCCGCCGAAGGCGCCGGCGCAGCGCAAGCCGGGCACGTTCACGCTGCCGCCGCTGGCGCTGCTGGACGCGCCGAAGGTGGAGCGGAAGATCGACGAGCGGGAGCTGATGGATCTGGCCCACCAGCTCGAGGTCAAGTGCGGTGAATTCTCCGTGGATGGGCAGGTCGCGCAGATCCACCCAGGACCGGTAGTCACGACGTTCGAGTTCAAACCCGAAGCCGGCGTGAAGTACAGCAAGATCACCGGGCTCGCCGACGACCTGTGCCTGGCCATGCAGGCCGAGTCGGTGCTGATCGACCGCATCCCCGGCAAGTCGACGGTCGGCATCCAGATTCCCAACCCGAACCGCGAGCCGATTTCGCTGCGTGAGCTGCTCGAGGCCGAGGCCTACCAACGGCTGCCATCGAAGCTGACGCTGGCCCTCGGCAAGACCATTCACGGCGAGCCGTACTACGCAGACTTGGCCACGATGCCGCACCTGCTCATCGCCGGGTCCACGGGCACCGGCAAGTCGGTGGGCCTCAACGCGATGCTGACAAGCATCCTGTACCGCGCCACGCCCGACGACGTGCGGATGATCATGATCGACCCCAAGCGGCTCGAGCTGGGGATGTACGACGAGATTCCGCACTTGATGACGCCGGTGGTCGTGGACCCGAAGAAGGCCGCCAACGCGCTGCGCTGGGCCGTGCGCGAGATGGAGGAGCGGTACAAGACGCTGGCGGCCGAGGGCGTCCGCAACATCGATCAGTACAATCGCAACATCCGCTCGGCGCTCGCGGAGGGGCACGGCGCGCAGGATCCGGAAGCGCCCAAACCCCTGCCCTTCATCGTCGTCGTGATCGACGAGCTGGCCGACCTGATGATGGTGGCGAGCAACGAGGTCGAGGAGTCGATTTGTCGGCTGGCGCAGATGGCGCGCGCGGTCGGCATTCACCTGATCCTCGCGACCCAGCGCCCCTCGGTGGACGTGATCACGGGCCTCATCAAGGCCAACCTGCCCTCGCGGATCTCCTTCCGCGTGTCGTCGAAGACCGACTCGCGGACGATCCTCGACGGCAACGGCGCCGAGCAACTGCTCGGCAAGGGCGACATGCTGTTCCTGCCGCCGGCCTCGGCGCGGCACATCCGGCTGCACGGACCCTACATCTCCGAGCAGGAAAGCGCGCGCCTGGCCAGTTTCCTTCGCAAGCAGGGCAAGCCGGTCTTCGACGAGAGCATCACCGCCGAAGACGAGGCCTCCGCGCTCGACGGCCTGGAGCTGGAGAAGGACGAGCTGTACGACCAGGCCTCGCGCATCGTCGTTGAAACACGCCAGGCGTCCATCTCGTACCTGCAGCGCAAGATGCGGATTGGCTTCAGCCGCGCGGCACGGCTGGTGGACATGATGGAGGTCGAGGGGCTCGTGTCACCGAGCGTCGGCGGCAAGCCGCGTGAAGTGCTGGTGCCCCCGAACTACTTCGATGAAATCGATGATCATCCGCGCTAGTGTCGTTGCGCTGCTTCTGGCGGGCGTGCCCGGCGCCGTGACATCGGCGCAGCCCTCCGACCCCGTCCGCCTCTACAACGAGGCCATGACGCGGGAAAACGCCGTGCGGGCCGACCTGGCGAATCCTGTGGCGCGCGACGCCGTGACCACCAAGCGCCGGCTGCGCACGCTGGTCGGTGCCTACACCGACCTGGCGCGCCTGTTTCCCGCAAGCGGCGTGGGCGACAAGGCCCTGTGGCAGGGAGGCATGCTGGCCGCCGATGCGTTCTGGCAGTGGGACGAACCTGTCGATCGCGCCACCGCGCTGCGTCTCTTCGAAACGCTGCGCACGACCTATCCCGTCAGCACCTTGACCCGGCAGTCGCAGACGCACGTCAAGCGCCTGAGCGACGCCCCGATGCCGGATATCGCCGTCACGCGAACGCCCGCACCGCGCGGTGGCGCGCCACCGGCGTGGCGCAGCCACCGGCGGCCTCGCCCGTCGCACCCCTCCCGTCCCGGCCGGCGCCGGTGGCGCAGCCGGACCCTGCGCCGGTGACACCTGGCGCCACGGCGCTCCTGATGGCCATCCGGCACGAGCCGGTGGCTGGCGCGATGCGCGTGACCCTGGAGATCGATCGCGAAACGCCCTTCACGGGCGAGCGTCTCGACAACCCGTCGCGCGTGTTCGTGGACCTGCAACAGACGCGCACGCTGGACCCGCTGAGCGACGCGGTGATTCCTGTCACCGCCGGCGGCGTGCAGCGCATCCGCGTCGGCCGCCACCCCGGCGGCCTGACGCGCGTGGTGCTGGATCTGACCGGCGCCAGCCGGCACAGCGTGTACCCCCTGTACAACCCGTATCGCATCGTGATCGACGTAGAGGTCCCGGCCGGCGTGGCGACCGCTGCGTTGCCGCGCGTCGCCCTCACCGTCCGGGCCTTCGCCCGTCGCGGCCCGAGCCGCGGTTCGGCCCCGCGCCATCCTGGCGTGGCCCGCGCCGGCCGCCCAAGCCACGCGCGCCTCGCTGGGCGTGGCGCTCGAGCCTCCTGCCGCGCGCGAGGCGGCATCCACTTGTCGTGCCTGCGGTCGTCGACTACTCGGCTACGCCCGCGAACCTGCCGGCTCCGATCACGCCCGCCACCACGGCTAGAGGCGACTACTCGCTGTCGCGCCAGCTGGGTCTTGGCATCGCGCGAATCGTCATCGATGCCGGCCACGGCGGCCACGATCCCGGAGCCAAGGTTCGCGGGCTCACCGAAGCGAGCCTGATGCTCGACGTCGCGCTTCGGCTCGAAGAGCTGCTGCGCAAGCAGCCCGGCGTGGAGGTGGTGCAGACGCGGCGCAAGGACGCCTACGTGTCGCTGGATGAGCGGACGGAGATCGCCAACCGCGCCGGCGCCGATCTCTTCATCTCGATTCACGCCAACGCCAGCACCAACCCGCGGACGCGCGGCGTGGAGACCTACGTCCTGAACTTCGCGGGCGATGCCCGAGGCCGAGGCGTGGCGGCGCGAGAGAATGCCGGCTCGGCGCGGACCATGCGCGACCTGCCGGACATCGTGAAGGCGATCGCGCTCAACGACAAGGTGGACGAGTCGCGTGACTTCGCGCGGTTCGTGCAGGATTCGCTCTTCGGCCAGCTGCGGAAGAACGACAAGACGCTGCGGAATCTCGGCGTGAAGCAGGCGCCGTTCATGGTGCTCATCGGCGCCACCATGCCGAGCATGCTGACCGAAGATCGCGTTCGTGACGCAACCGGCGAGGAAGCGGCGCCTGCTGCAGAGCGAGAAGTATCGCCAGCAGATCGCGCGAGGCGCTGCTCGCCGGCATCACGCGCTATCAGCAGTCGCTGAAGCAGCGCGCCGGCGGTGGCGGCGCAATGAGCCGGGCTCTAGGCTCTCGGCTCTAGGCTCTGGGAAGAGCCGGAGACTGGAGACTGGAGACTGGAGACTGACTACAACCCGAGCTGCGTATGCGTTGGCGCCCAGCGTCGGCGTTCGACGCGTCCCGCCGGCGCTTGTAGAGCAGCATGCCGCCGGCCACGAGCACGCAGCCGATCGCCGCGGCGGCCAGAAACGCCCCTGCCAGCGCGAAGATGCCCAGCACCGTGTCGATGCTGATGTCGCGCGCGGGCGGCGGCTGGTCGCCGAGGTCCGACGACGATCGGGTTCTGCTGCAGCCACATGGCCGTGTCGCTTTTTACTACGTCGAGCGGCTGGTTGACCAGGACGCCCGCGGCGAGCGCCAGCTCGACCAGCGTGCGGACGGCGACGCCGGTGGCGCCCTTCGGCTGATACGGCTTGGCTTCCTCGGCCCAGGCCGTGCCCGCGATGTCCATGTGCACCCAGGGCAGGCCGCCGGCGAACTCCTTGATGAAGAGCGCGCCGGTGATCGCGCCGCCGGCACGCCCGCCGGTGTTCGTGAAGTCGGCGATCTCGCTCTTCAGCTGCTCCATGTAGTCCTCGAACACCGGCATCGGCCAGGAGCGATCGCCCGCCCGCTCGCTGGCGGCCTGCACCTGCTCCACCCACGTGGCCGGCGTGCCGAACAGACCGCTCGTGGTCTTGCCGAGCGCGACGACGCACGCGCCCGTCAGCGTGGCCACGTCCACCAGATGCGTGGCGCCGAGCTGGCGCGCGTACCAGAGGGCATCGCCGAGCACCAGCCGGCCTTCGGCGTCGGTGTTCAGGATCTCGACGGTCTTGCCTTCGGCGCTCGTCAGGACGTCGCCCGGCTTGATGGCCAGACCGTCCGGGCATGTTCTCGGTCATCGGGACGACGACCCATGCACCGCACAGGCGCGCCAGCCGCGCGATCGCGCCAGCATGGCCGCGATGACGGCGGCGCCGCCGGACATGTCGTCCTTCATCTTGTCCATGTTCTCGGCCGGCTTGATCGAGATGCCGCCGGTGTCGAACGTGATGCCCTTGCCGATCAGGCCGAGCGTGACGCCGGCGACCGGTGTCGCCGGCTCGTATCGGAGGACGAGCAGCCGCGGCGGCTCCTGGCTGCCGCGCGTCACGCCCAAGCAGCAGCCCCATGTTCAGCGCCGCGATCCGCGCTTCGTCGAGCACGTCCACCTTGAGTCCGGCCTCCTGCGCCAGCGCGGCGCCGCGCTCGGCGAAGACGCGCGGCGTCAGGCGGTTGCCGGGCTCGTTGGCCAGCGTCGCGCGCGATGTTCGAGCACTCGCCGATCGTCAGGCCCCGCGCGACGTGCGGCGGCGTAGATCCGCGCTGGCGCCTGCCGACCCGCAGCTCGACCGAGGCCAGCCACGGTCGCGTCCGGCTCGGTCTTGTACGACGCGCCCTCGTAGTTGGCGAGGGTGACGCCTTCGGCCAGCACCTGGACGGCCCGCGCGGCGACTCAGGCCGGTGCCCGCGCCGATACACGAGCGCCAGCCGCGTCGAGGCGGCGCTGGCGCGCGGCCAGGCCGGCGGTGGCGGCGATGCGGCGGATGCGTTCGGCGGTGCAGTCCTGACGCGTTCCGGCGCCGACCAGCAGGACCCGCGGCGTCTTCCACTGCCGCCGGCGTGAGTCTGGAACACCTCGTACAGCTTGCCGCGGAACTCCTTGCGCGCGTGGGCGGCCGACACGTCCCCGCCCGTGGCGGCGTCGAGCTCGGGCTCGTCGGCGAAGTCGTCGTCCTCGAAGACCGGGAATCACCAGCACATCGGCCTCGAGGTCTCGCCGTGGCGCGCTGGCTGGCCGTCACGCGTGGCGTCTTGTGGACCGTGTGCATCGTCAGGCAGTCTCCGTCGCACGGAACGCGCTTGTCCGGCCGCACGAGCTGGGGCGTACAATCGCACCAGCCTGCCCCTGGGAGGGACTCTGACGATGGCCGATCATGCACCGTGCGTCGTGGCAGTGTGCCGTGGTACTCGCGGCGTGCGCCACCGTGCCCGTTGGCCACGGCATCGCGAAGGCCGAGGAAGACAAGAAACCCAGTTTATCACTCAAGGCCACGCCTCCCGTCGGGTTCTCGCCGCTTGCGCGTGCGTCTCGTCGTCGACGTGCGCGGCGGCGCCGACGACTACGCCGAGTTCTACTGTCCCGGGATCGAATGGGACTGGGGCGACGGCACCGAGTCCGAGAGCTCCGAGGACTGCGAGCCCTACCAGGCCGGCATCAGCACCATCAAGCGGCGCTGGTCGGCCGAGCACGTCTTCCGGCAGGCCGGCAACTACCGGGTGTTCTTCCGGCTGAAGCAGAAGGACAAGATCGTCGCGGCCGCGAGCGCCAACATCCAGGTCCGCGCCGGCGTGCGCGACGACTTTGGCGACTGAGATCTGCTCCAGCTGCCTGACGACGCCACCGTCGCTGTGCCCGTGGACGCCGTGATGGCGGACCTGCAGGGCCGCGTGCGCGAGCGTCTCCGCGCCGACCTGCTGCGTCACGGCGCCTCGCCGGCCTTCAACGACGCCGAGCTGTTCGCCGACGTCGAACGCATCCTGCACGCCGGCGCGGACATGGGCGGCTCGACGGCGCTGCTGCTGCCGGAACTGCTCGGCGACCCGGCCACCTGGCGCCTCGAAACCGCGCTGCGCCTCGACTCGCACCGCGGCGTCGGCCGCGGGTGGCCTCATCATCTTCGTCAAGCGGCGCCTGCGTGCTGCCGCTCGTGCGCTGGCTGTTCGAGTACAACCGCGACAACTTCGAGCGCCAGCGGCGCGTGAACGCGGTGCTCTTTGCCTGCGTGCAGGAGCTGGCGGTCGAGACCGCGCGGCTGCGCCGAGATCTCGCGCGCCACCAGTGAAGCTCGCGTGCGTCGTCCAGCGATACGGCGCCGACATCGCTGGCGGGTCCGAGGCGCATTGCCGGGCCCTGGCCGAGCGGCTGGCGCACCGCCACGACGTCACGGTGCTGACCAGCTGCGCGCGCGACTACGTCACGTGGGCCAACGCCTATCCGCCGGGGAGACGCGCGAGAACGGCGTGCGCGTGCGGCGGTTCTCCGTGCGGCAGACGCGCAAGCTGGGTTCGTTCTCGGACCTCAGCGACGAGGTGTTCGACGGCGCCACGCCGCCCGAACGCCAGCAGCGCGTGGTTCGCTGAGAACGGCCCCGACGTGCCGGATCTGCTCGAGCACCTGCGGACGCACGGCAGCGACTACGACCTGGTCCTGTTCTGGACCTTCCGCTACGTCCCAGCTTCTTCGGCCTGCCGCTGGTCGCCGATCGCGCGGTGCTGGTGCCGACGGCCGAGGAGGATCGAGCGCTCGACCTCGACGTGCTGCAGGACTTCTTCCGCCTGCCCGCCGGGTACCTCTTCCTGACGCCGGAGGAAGCCGCGCTCGTGGAGGCCGCGCCGGCCGCGCCGCTCGAGCCGGCGGCGATCATCGGCATGGGTCTCGACCTGCCGCCAGCCGCGCCCGACGCCGGCGTGCTGCGCTCGCTGGCGCTGCCCGATCGCTACGTGCTCTATCTCGGCCGCGTCGATCGCAACAAGGGCTGCCACACGCTGCTCGACTACTTCCAGGAGTACGTCGAAGGACCGCAGGCTCCGGGCTCCGGGCTCCAGGCTCCGGGCCTCGCAGACGTCACGCTGGTCCTCGCCGGGCCGGCCAAGATGCGCGTTCCGGAGCATCCGCGCATCCGCGCGCTCGGCTACGTGTCCGACGACGTGCGTCATGCGCTGCTGTGCGCGCGCCCAGGCGCTCGTCGTGCCGTCTCCGTACGAGAGCCTGAGCATCGTGCTGCTGGAGGCATGGAACCACGGCGTGCCGGCGCTCGTCAACGCGCACTGCGCGGTGCTGAAGGGACAGGTGCGCCGCGCCAACGGCGGCCTGTTCTACCGCTCGCAGCGCGAGTTCGCCGAGGCGCTCGACTACCTGCTGACCCACGACGCCGGAACGCGCACAGCTCGGTCGGCAGGGGCGCGCCTACGTGGAGCGCGAGTACCGCTGGCCGACCGTGCTCGGGCGCGTCGACGCGCTGCTGGAGCAAGTCAGCACGGCAGCGTCCCCGACTTGAGCCTTTGGCCTTTGCCTGCTGGCCTTACACCTCGACTGCCATCGCGATCCCCATGCCACCGCCGATGCAGAGCGACGCGACGCCGATGCCGCCGCCTCGCGCGCGCAGCGCGTAGATGAGCGTCGTGAGCACGCGCGCGCCGCTGGCGCCAATGGGATGGCCGAGCGCGATCGCGCCGCCGCGCGTGTTCACGATCGCGGGGTCGAGGCCCAGCTCGCGCAGCACCGCCACGGACTGCGCGGCGAACGCTTCGTTCAACTCGAACAGATGCACCTGACTCGCGTCGAGCCCGGCCCGCTGGAGCACCAACCGCACGGCGCCGACTGGACCAAGGCCCATGACGCGCGGCTCGAGGCCCACGACCGCGTACGCCAGCACGCGCGCCAGGACTTCCCGCCCCGGCGAGAAGGCCGGTGAGGCCACCACCACGGCGGCGGCGCCGTCGTTGATGCCGGAGGCGTTGCCGGCCGTGACGCTCCCGTCCGGCGCGAACGCCGGCTTGAGCGCCGCCAGCCGCTCGACGGTCGTGCCGGGCCGCGGGTACTCGTCCACCGCCACGGTGACGGCGGTCTTCTTCGGCCCGGGCACGCTCACGGGAACGATCTCGTCGGCGAATGCGCCTCGCTTCGAGCGCGCGCGCGGCGCGTGCCTGGCTTTCGGCCGCGAACGCGTCCTGATCGGCGCGGGTGATGTTGAAGCGCTTTGCCACCTCCTCGGCGGTGAGCGCCCATGTGGCAGCGCTCGAGCGCGCAGCTGAGGCCTTCGGTCAGCACGCTGTCCTCGACCTCGCCGTGCCCCAGGCGCAGGCCCCACCGCACGCCACGGAGGAGATACGGGGCGCGGCTCATCGACTCGGTCCCGCCCGCCAGCACGGCGCGGGCGTAGCCGCCGCGGATCGTCTCCACGCCGTGCACGACCGCCTGCAGGCCCGAACCGCACACGCGGTTGACCGTCTCGGCCGGGACCGTCACCGGCACGCCCGCGCGCACGGCCACCTGCCGCGCGACGTTCATGCCCGCACCGGCCTGCAGCACGCAGCCCATGATGACGTCGTCCACTTCGCTTCCCGCGATGCCGGCGCGGCGCAGCGCCTCCGCGGACGCCGCGGCGCCGAGGTCAGCCGCTTCGACGTCCTTGAAGGCGCCGCCGAAGGTGCCGATCGGCGTACGAACGGCGCTGAGCAGGACGGCCAATGCGTCGCGTGACATGGTTCGATTCTACCGGGCAAGCTCAATCTGATAGATCGCGAGGTCGGCGTCCGAGTAGCAGCAGAAGATCACGTCGCTAAGGCTCGGAGCGTCCGGCAGCGACGCGCGCACGGTTGAGACGGCGATTGCCGCGGCGCGCTCGATCGGGAAGCGGTAGATGCCGGTGCTGATGCTCGGAAACGCAATCGTTGCGAGCTCGTGTGCCTGCGCCAGCTCCAGACAGCGGCGATAGCAGCTGGCGAGCAGTTCGGGCTCGCCCATGCCGCCGCCATGCCAGACCGGGCCAACAGTGTGGATCACGTGCCGTGCAGGCAGGCGATAGCCGCCGGTGATCTTGGCGTCTCCGGCGTCGGCATCCGCCCAGGCCCTCGCATTCGCGCAGCAGTCCGGGACCTGCCGCACGATGGATGGCCCCGTCCACGCCGCCGCCTCCGAGCAGCCACTTGTTGGCGGCGTTGACGATCGCGTCTACATCCAGCGTGGTGATATCAGCGCGAATCGCGCGAACGATGTCAGCCATCGGCCTGTAGAATCTCCCACCAGTGTCCGACGCGCAATCCATCCTCGGCGGCGAGATCGCCTGGCGTCCCACCCCCGCATACATCGAAGGAAGCCGCGTCAAGGCGTTCATGAAGGCGCACGGCATCGCGTCGTACGAGGCATTGCTCGCGCGCTCGATCGCCGAGCCCGAGTGGTTCTGGGCCGCGGTGCTCGACGAGATCGGCGTCGAGTTCGACGAGCCCTACCAGCAGATCCTCGACCTGAGCCGCGGTCCGGCCTGGCCGCGCTGGTGTGTCGGCGGCCGCATGAACATCGTCCACAGCTGCCTCGACAAGTGGCAGTCGACCGCGACCGCCGATCGGCCGGCGCTCCGCTGGGAGGGCGAGGAAGGCACCACCCGCATCCTGACCTACCGTGAGCTGCACGCGCTCACCAACCAGTGCGCGAATGGGCTCCGGTCGCTCGGGCCTGGCCCCGGGAGACCGCGTCGCGCTCTTCATGCCGATGTGCCCGGAGCTGGTGGCGGCGTTCTTCGCCGTGGTCAAGGCGGGCGGCGTCGTGCTGCCGCTCTTTTCCGGGTACGGCGTGGACGCGGTGTCGTCGCGCCTCCAGGACTCGGGCGCGCGGTTTCTGGTCACCGCCGATGGCTTCTGGCGGCGCGGCCAGCGGGTCGAGATGCGGCAAGAGGCCGATGCCGCTGTGGCGGCCTCACCTGGAGTCGAGCGCGTGGTGGTCGTCCCACGGCTGGGCGACTCGACGCCGCTGGGACCACGTCACATCGCCTGGGCCGATCTCGTCGCGCGCGCAGAGCGACGAGTGCGAGGCTGAGCGCACTGCGGCCGACGCCACCCTGATGCTCCTCTACACCTCGGGCACGACCGGCCGGCCCAAGGGCGCGGTGCACAGCCACTGCGGCTTCCCGATCAAGGCCGCGCAGGACATGATGCACGCCGCACGACGTGCACGCCGGCGAGACGATGTACTGGGTGAGCGACATCGGCTGGATGATGGCGCCCTGGGAGCTGTTCGGGATGGCCCTTCTGGGCGGGACGACGGTCATCTACGACGGCGCGTTGGACTACCCGGGTCCCGATCGGCTGTGGTCGCTCGTGGAGCGGCACGGCGTGAACATCCTGGGCGTGTCGCCCACGCTCATCCGGTCGCTGATGCGCCATGGCGACGAGCCGGTGCGGCGTCACGACCTGTCGTCGCTGCGCATTCTCGGCTCCACGGGCGAGCCGTGGAACCCGGAGCCGTGGCGCTGGTTCTTCGATGTGGTGGGCGACGGCCGGCTGCCAATCATCAACTACTCCGGCGGCACCGAAGTGTCGGGCGGCCTGCTCGCCGGCTGCGTGCTCACGCCGCTGAAGCCGGCGGCCTTCTCCGGGCCGCCCCCGGGCATCGCGGCAGACGTCGTGGACGACCGCGGTCAGCCGGTCCGCGGCCAAGTCGGAGAGCTGGTCGTGCGCGCGCCGTGGATGGGCATGACGCACGGCTTCTGGAACGACACCGCAGCGCTACGAGGAGACGTACTGGTCGCGTTTTCCCGGCATGTGGGTCCACGGGGACTGGGCCGCCATCGACGACGACGGGCTCTGGTACGTCCTGGGCCGGTCCGACGACACCATCAAGATCGCGGGCAAGCGCCTGGGGCCGGCCGAAGTCGAGTCGATCCTGGTGGAGCACCCGGCCGTGCTCGAAGCGGCCGCCGTCGGCATCCCCGACGCGATCAAGGGCCAGGCGCTGGCCTGCTTCTGCGTGCTGAGGCCGGGCTTCACGGCTTCCCCGGAACTCGTAGGCCGAGCTGCGGGCGCTGGTCGTCGAGCGCCTCGGCAAGCCGCTGCGGCCGGAGATCGTGCACGTCGTCGCCGACCTGCCGAAGACGCGCAACGCCAAGGTCATGCGCCGCGTGATCCGCGCCGCGTATCTCGGCGATAATCCCGGCGACTTGTCCTCGCTCGAGAACCCGCGCGCGGTAGAGGCGATTGCCAGCACCCGGACTGCCGCGCGTGACTGACGCGGCGGCACCGGACCTGGAGCGAGCGCACGCACCGCAAGGTCACGCGGCGGCTGATCCCGTTCCTGTTCCTCTGCTACATCCTGGCCTATCTCGATCGCGTCAACGTCGGCTTCGCCCGGCTGCAGATGCAGGCGGACCTCGCCTTCTCCGACACCGCCTACGGCATCGGCGCGGGGATCTTCTTCATCGGCTACTTCTTCTTCGAGGTGCCCAGCAACCTCCTGATGCGCCGCGTGGGCGCGCGTCTGTGGATCGCGCGGATCATGATCGTGTGGGGCCTGGTGTCGGCGGCGTCGATGTTCGTCAACAGCGTGGCCAGCTTCTATGTCCTCCGCTTTCTGCTGGGCGTCGCCGAGGCCGGCTTCTTCCCCGGCATCATCTGGTACCTGACGCAGTGGTATACGCGCGCGCACCGGGCGCAAATCATCGCGCTCTTCATGACGGCGATCGCGGTGTCGGGCGTCATCGGGGGTCCGCTCTCGGGCTGGATCCTGGACGTGATGGAGGGCGTGTCGGGGCTGCGCGGGTGGCGGTGGCTCTACCTCCTGGAAGGCCTGCCCTCCGTGGTGGTCGGGTTCGTGGTGCTGCGCTACCTGGACGACGGCCCCCACACCGCGACGTGGCTCACGCCGGAAGAGCGTGCGCTGGTGCAGCGGCGGCTCGCCGAGGACGAGGAGCAGAAGCAGGCGGCCGGCGCTACCGCCCATCGCGTCGGCGACGCGTTCCGATCGGGGCGCGTATGGGCGTGCTGCGCGATCTACTTCGGCGCCGTGATGGGCATCTACGGCGTGACGTTCTGGCTGCCGCAGATCATCAGCGAGACCATCACCCGCGATCCGTTCACGATCGGCCTGGTGTCGACGATTCCCTGGGGCGTCGCCGCGGTGGCGATGGTGCTGGTGGGCCGTCACTCCGACCGGACCGGCGAGCGCCGGTGGCACATCGCGATCCCGGCGGGTGTCGGCGGCGGTCTTCTTCTTCCTGTCGGGGCTCCCGGCTCTCTCGGGCTGGGCCGGCGTGGCCTGTTTGACCGTGGCCACCGCTGGAGTGATGTCCGCCGCGTCGAGCTTCTGGGTTCTGCCCACGGCGATGCTGTCGGGAAGCGCAGCGGCCGCGGGCATCGCCTGGATCAACTCAGTGGGAAATCTCTCGGGCTACGTCAGCCCGTTTCTGCTTGGCGCGATCCGCGACGCCACGCGGGACGCCGCGCACCCGAACGGGAACATGTTGCTCGCGCTGAGCGTCCTGGCCGTCTCGTTGCTCGCGGCCGGAGTGATCGTGCTCGCGTTGCCACGCAAGGGCTCCAGGCTCCGGGCTCCAGGCTCCGGGCCTTAGGGCAACGGGCGAATCGGACCGTGCCCGGCGTAGACCCGGGTGGCACCGCGGTCCTTCAGTAGCTGCCAACTCGCTCGAACGACATCCGGATCCTCGAGGCCGACCCGTCCCGGATCGGTGAGATCGCCGGTGAACACCGGGCCGTCGTCCAGAAGCAACGACACACTGTCGTCGGAGTGTCCGGGCGTGTGCAGGATCTCGCCGGCGATGCCCAGGCGCTGAAGTCGCGACCGGCTCTCCGAGGCCGGAATGACGACGTTCCCTTCCATCGAGATATCAGTGAAGTGATCCTGGGGCTTGATGTGCCGCTTCATCAGGGGAATGAACGGCACTTGCACGTCGATGACCAGCAGCGGCACGCCCGCGTCCTTGAGATCCTGCGCCAGGCCGGCGTGATCGATGTGATAGTGCGTCGCCAGGGCGTACTGGATCTCCGTGCAGCGGGATGTCGGCGCGACTGAGGTTCGCGCGCATCGCTCCCATGGTGCCCGGCCAGCCGAGATCCACGAGGACACGCGATCGGCCTGCGCTGATCACCCAGTAGTTCGTCGATCGGTAGCCGACGTTGACAATAGAGACTGCGGCAGCCGCCATCGGCTGAGAGCGTTCTTCCTGGAGCCTCTGAGCCCTGAACCCGGAGCCCTTCTACTTTCCGGCCAGCTCGCCCGCGCCTGGGTGATGGCGGGCACGGTCGACCGAATAATCCGCCACCCTTCTTTCACCCGGCGCACCATGTCGGCGGGCGAATTGGCGGTGATCGCGCAGGCAACGTTCCGTGCCTTGCACGCGGCGACGATCTTCGCGAACGCGGCCTCCAGCTCCGGCGAGGGCTGCGCCACGCCCAGTGACCGCGACAAATCGGATCCGGCACCCACGAAAAGCGCGCCGACGCCCGGCACGGCGGCGATCTCGTTGACTCGCGCCAGGCCCTCCGCCGACTCGATCATCACGACCGCCAGCAGATCGCCCTCCGGGTTGAGCGGCCACACGTCGGCGCGGCGCTCGTATTCGGCCTGGCTGAGCCCCCACGCCCACAAGGCGTTGGCCGGCGCGAAGCCCCGCAGCCCCGCCGGCTCCTGGTAGGGCGCGCCTTTCAGCTTCGGATAGCGCATCGAGCGCACCGCCGCCACGGCCTGCTCGGTCGAGTCCACGCCGTTGAAGATGACGCCCATCAGGCCGATGTCCAGCGCCTGCTTCACGACCCACCCAGACTCGTCGGCCTCCGGCGGAAAGCGCGCCATCAGCGCGACGTTGGGCTGCAGGTTGCCCTTCTTGAGGATCTCCGCCTTGTCGGTCATGCCCAGCAGAAACAGGTTCAGCCCCACGAAGTCGAGCGGGCTGTGCTCCATGTCGGCGTAGACGAAGTCCACCGGAGCTCGCGCGATCTCCCGCGCGTTGGCCAGCGACAGGTCGCCTTGGTTGATCAGGCCGAATACCGTCTCGCCGCGCGCCAGCTTGGCGATGACAGGGTTGAGGTGCACCGCCGCCGTCTGCGCCGGCAGCCGTGCGCCCAGAGCGGCCGCCAGGGCCGCGACCACGACCACCCACGCGATGCCGATCCTCATAGCGCCTCCTTGTCTCTCTACTTCTGCAGCCTGGAGCCTGGAGCCCGGAGCCTAGTCGCGTGACTTCGTCAGGTCCGCTCGCCACTGCGCCGCGTCGGCGAACACGACGTCCATCACCTCACCGCCGTCCAGGCCCGCGCGCAGATCTCCCAGCCGGTCGATGAGCAGGTCCAAGCCCGTCCGGATCGCGTCGGCGTTGGTGACGCAGACATCCTTCCACACGGCGGCAGGGCTCGACGCGAGACGCGTCGAGTCCACCAGGCCACGCCCGGCCACGCGCAGCCCCTCTGACTGCACGGCCGCGCCGACCACCTCCATCAACGCGCTCGCCGCCAGCTGCGGCAGGTGGCTCACGAACGCCATCACGCGGTCGTGCTCCTCCGCGTCCATCGTCATGGGCTTCGCGCCGAGTCCGGCGACCAGGCGCGACAGGCGATCCACGGCGTCCGCGTCGTCGCCGTGCGGCGTCAGGATCCACGGCCGCCCCGTGAAGAGATCGGGCCGCGCGAAGCCGAACCCGCCCTGCTCTGCCCCGCCGATGGGGTGACCTCCCACGAAGCGCCGCGCGGCGCCGGGTGCCCGCGCGGCTCTCAGGATGTCGCGTTTGGTCCCGCCGACGTCGGTCACGACGGCCTGATCGCGAACGTGCGCGGGCAGCTCGGTCAGCAGGCGAGCGTTCTGACGCACGGGCGCCGCCAGCACCACCAGTTCCACCGCCGGCAGCTCGTCCACGCTGGCCAGCCCCTGATCGAGCGCGCCGCTCCCCTTCGCGTGCGCGAGAACGGCAGGACGGTCCACGCCGTAGACGCGCACCGACGGCCACCGGTCGCGGAGACCGAGGGCAATGGACCCGCCGATCAGGCCGACGCCGGCAATCGCGACGGATCGAAACGGCGGGTCCTGGTCCACGCTCCAGGTTCCTAACGTGCCCAGCCGCGGCGGGGCGTGGGCTCCAGGCAGATGCTCCGCCCGATCGCGGGCGCGATGATGCGCAGCTCGGCCATCACCCGGTCGAACTGGCCCGGGAACATCGACTGCGCGCCGTCCGACAGCGCGTGGTCGGGATCGTTGTGCACCTCGATGATGAGGCCGTCGGCGCCCGCGGCCACGGCCGCCCGGGCCATCGGCGCCACCATGTCGCGCCGTCCCGCGCCGTGACTGGGATCCGCGACGATGGGCAGATGGCTCAGCTTCTTGACCACGGGAATGGCGGAGATGTCGAATGTGTTGCGCGTGGCCGTCTCGAACGTGCGGATGCCGCGCTCGCACAGGATGACGTCGTTGTTGCCGCCGGCCAGGATGTACTCGGCCGACAGCAGCCACTCTTCGATCGTGGCCGAGATGCCGCGCTTGAGCAGCACCGGCTTCTTCACGTGCCCCAGCTCGCGGAGCAGCGTGAAGTTCTGCATGTTGCGCGCGCCCACCTGGTACATGTCCGCGTAGCGCCCCACCAGCTCGATCTGGCTGACGTCCATCACCTCGGACACGATCGGCAGGTCGTGCGCGTCACCCGCGCGACGCAGCATCTGCAGACCTTCTTCTCCGAGTCCCTGGAAGCTGTACGGAGAGCTGCGGGGCTTGAACGCGCCCCCGCGCAGGATCTTGGCGCCGGCGCGCTTCACGGCGGCGGCCGTGGCCATCACCTGCTCGTCGGTTTCGGCCGAGCACGGCCCGGCCATCACAATCACCTCGTCACCACCTATGCGCACGTCGCCCAGCGACACCACCGTGTCGTCGGGCTTGAACGCCCGGCTGGCACGCTTGTAGGGTTCGGAGATCCGCAGCACCTCGTGCACGCCGTCGAGGATCGCCACCAGCTGCGGGTCGACCTTCTGGGCGCCCACGACGCCCAGCACGGTCCGCGTAGCGCCCGACGATCGGTGCACGTCCATGCCCAAGTCGATGAGGCGCGCGATGACCGCATCAATCTCCGCCTCGGTGGCCCGCTCCTTCATCACGACGACCATGACGTCCTCACTCCCCAACAGGACCCGGCAGCCCGCCGGTCCCCACCGACGGCGTCTCGCCGTCCTTTCCCTTTTGCCGCTCGGCCCGCCGGGCCTCGTCGATGATGCGTTCGAAGATCCGGACGACGGCCTCGGCCGTGAGCGGGCCCGCCAGCTCCGTGGCCGCACGCCTCACCCCGTTCAGCACCTGTGCCTCACGTTCGGGTTGATAGACGGCGAGGCCTGCCTCGTGCTTGAGCCGCCCCACTTCGACCGCGCACGCCACGCGTACGTTGAGCAGCCGCACCAGTTGCTCATCGATGAGGTCGATGCGATTGCGCAGGTCCTCGATGCTCACCCCTTCAGCCACCGCACGTACTCCTCCACCCGGGACTCGAGGTCCGGCGACGCGCCGGCCTCGGCGATCACGTTGACCAGGGCGCTGCCCACCACCGCCGCGTCGGCCCACCGTCCCACTTCCTTGACGTGTTCCGGTCTCGAGATTCCGAAGCCGAGCGCCACGGGCATGTCGCTCACGCCGCGGATGCGGCGCACCATGTCCTCGGCACCGTCGGCCAGCTGGTCGCGGATGCCGGTCACGCCCAGCCGGGAGATGGCATAAAGGAAGCCGCTCCCGAGCGCCGCGGCCTTCTTGAGGCGATGGTCCGTCGTGGTCGGGCTGACGAGCAGGATTGTATCAATCGCCCGCGACGTCATCAGCGCGCGGAAGTCGTCGGCTTCCTCGATCGGAAGGTCGAGGACCAGGACACCGTCCACACCGGCGTCCTTGGCCCGGTCGGCGAAGCGCTCGGCGCCCAGGCGCAGGATCGGATTGGCGTAGCTGAAGATCACGATCGCCGGTCGCAGGGTCGGCCGCAGCTCCGTCAGCAGATCCAGCACCTTGCTCAGCGTGGTGCCAGCCTCGAGGGCGCGTTCCGTGGCGCGCTGGATCACGGGACCGTCGGCCAGCGGATCCGAGAAGGGCACGCCGACCTCGATCACGTCGGCACCGGCGCGGTCCAGCGCGCGCAGGATGCCGGCCGTGCGCGCCAGATCGGGATCGCCGGCCGTCACGTAGGTGACGAGACCGGGGACCCGGTCTTGTCGCAGGCGCGCGAACGTTGAATCCAAGCGGCTCATCCCAGTGCCTCGACGACGCTCTGCACGTCCTTGTCTCCACGCCCGGACAGGTTCACCAGCACCACGGTGTCAGCCGGCAGCGATTTCACGAGGGTCATCGCATACGCGATCGCGTGCGCCGACTCGAGCGCGGGCAGGATGCCCTCGTACTTCGCGAGCGCCTGGAAGCCCGAGAGCGCCTCGGCATCGGTCACGTAGCCGTACTCGCACCGGCCCAGATCGCGCAGCCAGGCGTGCTCGGGTCCCACGGCGGCGTAGTCCAGCCCGGCCGAAATCGAGTGCGTCAGCTCGATGTTGCCGGCCTCGTCCTGCAGCACGAACGTACGCGTGCCCTGCAGCACGCCGGTGCTGCCGCCGGCGAACCGCGCGGCGTGGCGCCCCGGCGCGATGCGCTCGCCGCCGGCCTCGACGCCGATCAGCCGCACGTCCTTGTCGTCCATGAAGCCGTCGAAGATGCCGATGGCGTTGCTGCCACCGCCCACGCACGCCACGACCACGTCGGGCAGCCGGCCCACTTGCGACAGCATCTGCCCGCGTGCCTCGCGGCCGATGACCGACTGGAACTCGCGCACCATCAGCGGATAGGGATGCGGGCCCAGCGCCGAGCCCAGCAGGTAGTAGGTGTCCTGGACGTTGGTCACCCAGTCGCGCATCGCCTCGTTGATCGCGTCCTTCAGTGTCCGGCTGCCGGCATCCACTTGCCGGACCGATGCGCCCAGCAGCTTCATGCGCACCACGTTCAGCGCCTGCCGGCGCATGTCCTCGCTGCCCATGTAGACGTCGCACTCGAGGCCCAGCAGCGCGCACGCCGTGGCGGTCGCCACGCCGTGCTGCCCCGCCCCGGTTTCAGCCACCACGCGGCGCTTGCCCATGCGCTTGGCCAGGAGCGCCTGGCCCATCGCGTTGTTGATCTTGTGCGCGCCCGTGTGCGTCAGGTCCTCGCGCTTGAGCAGCAGGCGCACGCCCTTCACCCCCGCGCCTTCCGGGATCAGCCGGCGCGTCTCGTAGAGCGGGGTAGGACGTCCCACGTAATGCGCCAGCAGACCGTCCAGCTCCGCCCGAAAGGCGGGGTCGGCACGAACGGCCAGGTAGCCTTCGGTCAGCTCCTCGATCGGCGCCACCAGCGTCTCGGGCACGAATCGTCCGCCGTAGGCGCCGTAATAGCCCCGTGCGTCGGGATCGCGCCGTCCGAATATCGGTGTCTCCATGTGCTCCTACCGTTCCAGCGCTTCGAACGCGAGGCGCGCCCGTTGGAGAAACGCGGTCACACGCGCCGCGTCCTTCACGCCCGGCGCCGTCTCGACGCCCGACGAGACGTCCACGCCCCAGGGCTCCACCTGCGCGACCGCCGCCTCGACGTTCTCCGGCGACAGACCACCGGCCAGCACCACACGCCGCGCGCGCGCGATCGACTGGGCCTTCGTCCAATCCACCTGCGTGCCGGTGCCGCCCCGGCGCTCCCTGTCGGCCGCGTCGAGAAGGATCGTCGTCTCGAGCGGCCACTCGCTTGTGGCAGCGGCGTCTACGCCAAGCGCGCGCAGGAGCGGCTGCGTCAGCTCCGATGCGTAGCTGACCGGCTCATCGCCGTGCAGCTGCACGGTCGTGACTCCGGACCGCTCGACCGCCTGCCGGATGCCCGCCACGGGCTCGTTGACGAACACGCCGACCGTCGCCACGGCGGCAGGCACCGCCGCCACAATGGCCGCCGCCTTCTCGGGCGCGATGTATCGCGGGCTGGCCGGCCAGAAGACGAATCCGAGCGCGGTCGCGCCGTGTGCCACGGCGTGCTCGCGCGTCCTCGACCCGCGTAATCCCGCAAATCTTCAGGAACATCACCAGTCTCCCTTCGCCCTCCGGTGATGTTCGCGTGTCTTTTTGCCGCGCTTCGCGCGGCGTTGCTGCGCCAGCTCAGCCCTCCCCGCCATCAGCATCTGCAGCGCCGCGGCCGGGTCGGGGTCGGTCATGAAGCGCTCGCCAATCAGGAACGCGTCGTATCCAGCCGCGGTCAGACGCTCGAGATCGGATCGCGTCTGCAAGCCGCTCTCGCTGACGGCGATGACATGGGACGGCATGGCCGCCGCCAGCCGGTCGGACGCGTTGACGTCCACTGCCAGCGTGCGCAGGTTCCGGTTGTTGACGCCAACCACGCGTGCGCCGCTGGCCACGGCTCGCGACAGCTCCTGGTCGTCGTGGACCTCGACGAGCGTGGCCAGCCCCATGTCCCATGCGCGCGCCTGCAGATCCTCGAGCACCGGCTGGTCGAGGGCCGCCACGATGAGCAACACCGCGTCGGCGCCGTTGGCGCGCGCCTCCAGCAGCTGGTAGGCGTCTACCACGAAGTCCTTGCGGAGCAACGGCACGTCCACCGCGGCTCGCACCGCCGCCAGATGTTCCAGCGCCCCATCGAAGAAGGTCGGCTCCGTGAGAACCGAGATCGCCGCCGCTCCGCCTTGCGCGTAGGCTCGGGCAATCTCTACCGGATCGTACGAGCGGGCCAGCACGCCCTTCGAGGGCGACCGCCGTTTGCACTCGGCGATGACATTCACCGTGTCGGCGCGCGACAGCCGCTGCTCGAACAAGGCCCCCCGCGGGGTAGCGGCTTCAGCGCGCCGGGCCAAGGCGGCTTCGGGCTCACGTTCCCGCCGCGTCTGAACGATGCGGCGCGTGCCCGCCACGATCGCCGCCAGCAGATCCGGGGAGGCCGTCATGCGCCCGCGCCTTCCTGGGAGCAGCGCACCATCCGATCGAGCGTCGCCTTCGCGGCGCCCGAGTCGATGGCCGCCTCCGCGGCCCGCAGCCCGTCGCGAACAGACGCGACCGTGCCGGCGACGAGCAGCGCGGCGCCAGCGTTGAGAACCACCACATCGCGCGCCGGTCCCTTGCGCCCATCCAGGACACCGCGCACGATGCCCGCGTTCTCGGCGGCGTCGCCTCCGGCCAGGTGCGCCGCCGACGCCTTGGGGACGCCGAAGTCCGCAGGGTGAACGTAGAAGGTGTGCACCGCCCCGTCGCGGCACTCGGAAATCTTCGTGTGCCCGGTGGTGGACAGCTCGTCGAGGCCGTCGGCGCCGTGCACCACCCAGGCGCGCTCGGAACCCAGGAGCAGGAGCGCTTTCGCCACCAATTCTGTGAGTTCCGGCTTCGGCACGCCCACAATCTGGCGGGCGGCGCCCGCGGGGTTCGTCAGCGGCCCCAGCAGGTTGAACGCGCTCCTGATGCCGAGATCGCGGCGCGTCTGCGCGGCGTGCTTCATCGACGGATGGAACGTCGGTGCGAAGAAGAAGGCCACGCCCGCTTCCCGCAGCGTCCGCTCGACGACGGCCGGCTCCGCCGCCACACGGACGCCCAGCGCCTCGAAGACGTCCGCGCTGCCGCATCGGCTCGACACGGATCGATTGCCGTGCTTGGCCACGCGCACGCCGGTGGCCGCGACGACCAGCGCGGCCGCGGAGGAGATGTTGAACGTGCCGGCCTTGTCGCCGCCGGTGCCGCACGTGTCGAATACCGGACCGGCGGACCCCGACAGCTTCACGGCGTGCGCGCGCATGGTACGCGCGAAGCCCACGATCTCGTGGGGCTGTTCGCCCTTCATCGCCAGCGCGGCCAGCAGCGCCCCCAGCGCGGCGGGCGTCGCCCGGCCCGACATCACCGTGTGCATCGCGCCCGACGCTTCCTCTTCGGTGAGATCCTCACGCCGCAGCAGCTTCTCGACGAGCGGGGGCAGCGGCACATCGGCTGAATCGGTGGCGGTCATCACAGATCCAGGAAGTTGCGGAGGATGTGCCGGCCTTCTTCCGTGAGCACCGACTCGGGGTGGAACTGCACGCCGTGCACCGGATATGAGGTGTGCCGCACGGCCATGATCGTGCCGTCTTCACGCGTGCGCGCCGCCACTTCGATTTCTGGCGGCAGCCCCTGATCCGCGATCACGAGCGAGTGATAGCGGCCCGCTGGAAACGGTGACGTCACGCCGGTGAAGAGCCCCTTGCCGTCGTGCGTGACGACCGACGTCTTGCCGTGCATCGGCACCTTCGCCCGCGTCACGGTACCCCCATAAACGATCCCGATCGCCTGGTGACCCAGGCACACGCCCAGCACCGGCGTGGACGGGCCGAACCGCCGGATGACGTCTGGCGACACCCCCGCGTTCTCCGGCCGCCCGGGTCCCGGCGAGATGACGATGTGGTCCGGCGCCATCACGCCAATCTCACCGAGGGTGACCTGGTTGTTGCGGCGAACGCGGATGTCCGCGCCCAGCTCGCCGAAGTACTGAACCAGGTTGTAGGTGAACGAATCGTAGTTGTCGATGACGAGCACCATTACGACAGCCCTCGCTGCGCCAGCTCGAGCGCACGCAGCACCGCGCGCGCCTTGTCGCGCGTCTCTTCGTACTCGGCCGTGGGGTTCGAGTCGGCCACGATGCCGGCGCCGGCCTGGACGTAGGCGCGGCCGTTCTCGATCAGCACCGTGCGGATGGTGATGCAGAAGTCCAGGTTGCCCGCGAAGTCCAGGTAGCCGACAGCGCCGGCGTACACGCCTCGGCGGCCGCCCTCCAGCTCCGCGATGATCTCCATGGCGCGCACCTTCGGCGCGCCAGAAACCGTGCCTGCCGGAAAGCAGGCCACCAGCGCGTCGAGCCTGTCGTGCGACTCGTCGAGCTTGCCGTCCACCACCGACACCAGGTGCATCACGTGCGAGTAGCGCTCCAGCGTCATGTAGGTCGGGACGCGGACCGAGCCGTACTCGCACACGCGCCCCAGGTCGTTCCGGCCCAGGTCCACCAGCATCACGTGCTCGGCACGTTCCTTCTCGTTGCGCTTCAGCTCCTCGCCGAGCCGTTGATCCTCATCCTCGGTGCGCCCGCGCGGACGGGTGCCGGCGATCGGATGGGTCTGTATCTTGCGGCCCTCCGCGCGCACGAGCATCTCGGGCGACGACCCCACGATCGAGCGATCGCCGACGCGAAGGAAGTACATGTACGGCGACGGGTTCACATGCCGCAGCGCGCGGTAGACCGTGAACGGGTCCGCGTCCACGGCCGCCTCGAAGCGCTGCGACAGGACCACCTGGTAGATGTCGCCGGCGGCGATGTACTCCTTCGCCGTGCGCACCATCTCCTCGAACCGCTCCTTGGTGACGTTCGAGGACACCTCGAGCGGATGCGAGGCGGGCGGCGCGCTCTTCGACAGCGCGCGTTCCAGCTCGCGCTCCACGAACCCGACGCGTGCGCACGCGAACTGGTAGAGCGCCTCGAGATCCTCATCCCCGGTGATCCGGGCATTGGCGATGACGAGGATCCGGTGCCGCACATGGTCGAAGGCCAGCACCGTGTCGAAGAGCATGAACGCGGCCTCGTCCTCGCACTTCCGTGACCGGCTGCAGCGTGACCGGCTCGAACCAGGCCGCGGCGTCGTAGCCCAGGTAGCCCACGGCACCGCCGGTGAAGCGCGGCAGCCCGGGCACGAACGGCGAATGGTAGCCGGCCATCAGCTCGCGAATCGTGGGCACGAAGGCCTTGTCCGACTCGGTGGACGTGCCGGCGTGCTCGACGAGCACCTTGCCGTCGCGGGCGCGGACGATGAGGAAGGGATCCTTGCCCAGGAACGAGTAGCGGGCCACCTGCTCGCCGCCCTCCACCGACTCGAGCAGGAACGCGTAGTCGGAGTGTTCGGCCACCTTCAAGAACGCCGATACCGGCGTCAGGAGGTCGGCCACGATCTCCTTGTAGACGGGCACGAACGTGCCGCGCTGGGCCAGTTCCGTGAACTGCTCGAAGCTCGTGATCTCCATAAGCTAGTCCGTCGCCTGCGCCAGGGCCTCCCGGGCGGCGTTCTCCATCAGGCCGGCTCGCGGCGGCGGCCCGTCCACCACTCGAACTGGCGCTCGGCCTGCGCGACGAGCATCGGCAGCCCGTCGAGCGTCCGGCACCCGGCGCGACGCGCCTCGGCCAGGAGCACCGATTCGCCCGCCCCGTACGTCAGGTCGTACACCAGCCGCCCGCCGAACGGCCCGCCGGGCAGCGGCGATGCGTCGCGGCGATTGGCGCCGCCGAGCGGCGTGGTGTTCACCAGCACGTCCCACGATCCGGCGGCCGGCGGCCACGGCCCCGCCACGCAGCCAAGCGACGACGCGAGCTCGCGGGCCTGCACCGCCCGGCGAGCGTGCACCGTCACGCGCAGACCCTGCTTGCGGAGGCCGGCCACCACGGCTCGCGCGGACCCGCCGGCCCCGAGCACGGAGGCGCGCTGGCCGTCGAGCGCTCCGTCGAACGCGGCATGGAGCGGCGCGAGGAACCCCGCCACGTCGGTGTTGGTAGCCTCCCACCCGGTCGCGCTCGCGCGCAGCGTGTTGGCGGCGCCCACCTCGGTGGCCACGCCTTCAGAGCGCGTTGCGGCACGCAGCGCGTCCAGCTTGAACGGGATCGTCACGCTGACCCCTGCCACGCCCATCGCGCCGGCGAACGCCAGGAAGTCCTCGAAGGTGTCGGTCGAGAGCGGCACGTACACGGCATCGATGCCCGCATCGGCAAACGCGCGATTGTGCATGGCCGGCGACAACGAGTGGAGCGCCGACTGGCTGACGACGCCGTAGAGCTGCGTGTCGGGCCCGATGTCCCGGAACCTGAACCGGTCGAGCATCTCCGCGGCGGGTATCTGCCCCGGCGCGACGCCGTGGCCCGCATAGGTCCAGCGCGCCGCCGAAGCGGGTCGCCAACAGCCGGGACGGCACGCCCGCATCGCCCATGCCGATCACCACGGCGCCGCCTTCGCGGCCGATCCCGGCCAGCGGCACCGTGTCGCTGAGCCGCGGCGTCCGTACGGCCACCTTGATCGTCGCCGCGCCGGTGGCGCGCATGGCCCGGGCGCGGTCGGCCAGATCGGCCGGGCGCTCCCTCGAAGCAGTGCCAGGAGACGACCGCGCGCGCCGGGTTCGCCGCCACCAGATCCTGGAACCCCGCCTGCCATTCGACGTCCACGAACTCGGCCCCGTGGGCGAATGCGCCCGTCCAGGATGCGTCGGCGTTCCTCTTCCGATCCCGTCGAAGCGCCCGCCTTCCCACGACGCGCGGCAGGTGGCGACGACGGGCTTCGCCCGGCCCTCCAGCGCGCCGGCCACGTCGAGGTCGGCCACGCCGTCGAGACGCAGCTCCACCATGTCCCCGCGCGTGGCCCGGTCGCGCGCGGCGCGCAGGTCCCGCATGGAGTCGGCCGGTCACGGTCTCACACAGCAGCGACTCTGGTCTATCCGATATCGTCGTCACTACAAACAAAAAGCGCCTCTTCAACCCTGGGCTGAAGAGGCGCTTCGAATCCTGGTGCGCTGGCCTGGCTAGATGTCAGACGCTCGCGACCGCCCCCTCAGCAGCACACGCGTACCACCACCAATAGCTGGCGGAGGCTTGGCGCGAGGGGCTAAACGAATGGCGCATGCGCGTCGAGAACCAAGACGAGGGTAATGCACGCTCGCGCGCAGTGTCAACCGAAAGGGCCGCGCAAAGGCCGCACTCCCTTGCGATTTCAAGGGTTTACCCGTATCTTCAGCTAGCGAGGCTTCGCCTCGCTAGCGCAGTGTCTTTTTGGCCCCAGCTTCGCGGGGCGTGGGAGACCGAGTGAAACGTGTTCTGATCTCCGTCCTTGTCGCGTGCCTGGCCACCACGCTCGTTGCCCAGAACCGCACGATGCCCATCGGCGACGTGCGGCCCGGCATGGTCGGCGTGGGCCGCACGGTGTTCGAAGGCGATCGGCTCGATGAGTTCAAGGTCCACATCCTCGGTGTGCTCCGCAACGTCATCGGCCCGAGCCGCAACCTGATCCTGGCGCGGCTCGAAGGCGGGCCGCTGGCCAACACGGGCGTCATCGCCGGCATGAGCGGCAGCCCGGTGTACATCGACGGACGCCTGGTTGGCGCCGTGTCGTACTCGCTCGGGTCAGTTCTCCAAGGAGCCCATCGCCGGCATCACGCCGATCGACGAGATGATCGAGGCCGCGACGCTGCCCGGCCCGCGCCGGCAGGCGGCGCGCGTGGACCTGCCCACGCCGCTCACGCCCGACGGCCTGCGCGCGTCGCTGCGGCAGGCCTTCTCCTGGGTGCGTCCCTTCGCCGACAGCCCGTCCGACGTGCAGGTCCTCAGCCGGCTCCCCGGTGGCGCCGGGCATCGGCGCCCTGCTGCGGCCCATCGCGACGCCCATCACGATGGCCGGCTTCGATCGCCACGGTCGCCGATCCGGTGATGGCGGCGTTCCGCGATCGCGGCTTCCTGCCTGTGCTGGCCGGCGGCAGCGCGCCGAACGGCGTCGCTCCGTCGGCGACGCCGCTCCGGCCGGGCGACCCGATTGGCGTCGCGCTGATGAGCGGCGACCTGGAGCTTGGCGCCACGGGCACGGTCACCGACGTCGTCGGCGACCGCGTCTACGCCTTCGGTCATCCGTTCTACAGCCTGGGCCCCACCGCCTTCCCGATGACCCGCGCCTACGTGCTTGCGGTGCTGCCGAGCCTGATGAGCTCGTCGAAGATCGCCAGCACCGGCGACGTGATCGGCACCGTGCAGCAGGACCGCGCCACGACGATCGCCGGCACGCTTGGACCGGGCCCGTCGATGATTCCGATCACGCTCAACCTGACGTCCGAGCGCGGCACGCGGAAGACGTTCCGCATGTCGATGGTCCGGGACCAGCTCTTCACGCCGCTCCTGGCCTACGTGTCGATCCTGAACACGCTCAGGTCCTACGAGCGGCAGAACGGCGTGGCCAGCTACGCGATGCGGGGTACCGCGAAGGTGAAGAACCATTAGGGCCTGTCGTTCGAGGACCTGTTCAGCGGCGACCAGCCGTCGGTCGGCGCGGCGGCGTCGGTGGTGGCCCCGATCAACTTTCTGATGCGCAACGCCTTCGAGGACGTGGAGATCGAGGGCCTGACGCTCGACATCGAGGCCAGCGAGCAGGCACGCAGCGCCACGCTCGAGCGCGTGTGGCTCGACGGCGTGCGTGTGCGGCCGGGCGAGACGGTGGACATCAAGGTGCTGCTTGCGCACCTATCGCGGCGAGGAGGTCACGCGCATGACGGCCGATTCGCATCCCGGCCAACGCCCGCGGCAACGTGACCGTCCTGGTGACCGACGGCGCCAGGCTCGGCCAATACGAGGCCCGCGAGCTGCAGGTGCAGCCCACGCAGGCCCGCGGCGTGAGCGCAGATGCTGAGCGTGCTGAACGGCGCGCGCAAGAACAACCGCCTGTACGTGCGCCTGCTCACCCGCGACACCGGCGCGCTGGTGCGCGGCGAACCGCTGCCCTCGCTGCCGCCGTCGGTCCTGGCCGTGCTCGAAGCCGACCGCAACGGCGGCAGCTTCCGGCCGATTCAGAGCGCCCTGTCGGGTGACTGGGAAATCCCGACCGATCAGGCCGTCAGCGGCTCCCGCACGCTGACCCTTCCGGTCGAGGACTGATCCCACCCATGCGCACGCGGTCCTCGCGCATCCTCATCGTCTTCTTCACCGCCGCGGCAGCCGTTGGGCTGCACGCCGCCCTGCCCACGTTCTGGCAGGTCGCGACCGAGGCCGACTTCCTGCGCGGCGACGTCGAGGGTCTGTCCATCGACTCCTACGGCCGGCTCACGCTCGGCCCGGTGGCGACGACGGTCTACGACTCCAACGCGCCGTTCCTCTGGGTGCTCGCGCCGGGTCCCGACGGCGGCACGTTCGTCGGCACGGGCAACGAAGGCCAGGTGCTGCTCGTGGACGCCTCCGGCCGCGGCCGCGTGTTCTTCGACGCCGACGAGCTGGAGGTCCACGCACTGGCGCCGGCGCCCAATGGCGGGCTGTTCGTCGGCACGTCACCGAACGGCAAGGTGTACCGCGTGGACGCCACGGGCCGTTCCACGGTCTTCTTCGATCCGCCGGACGCGTACATCTGGGGTCTTGCCGTCGATCGCGCGGGCAACGTGTTTGCCGCGACGGGCGACAAAGGGCTCGTCTACAAGATCACGCCGGCCGGTCAGGGCGCCGTGTTCTACGACACCAAGGCAACGCATGCGTTGTCGCTGGCGTTCGATGGACAGGCGCGCCTGCTCGTCGGCACGGGGACGCCGGGGCGGGTCTTCCAACTGGACAGCGCCGGCAAGCCCTTCGTGGTCCTGGACTCCTCGTACGCGGAGATCCGCGCGCTGCGCGGGGACGGCGCGGGCACCACTTTCGCCATCGCCGTCACGGGACGCAGCGGCGGGTCCGGGGCGCCGGAGGCTCCTCGCGCTCCGGAACCATCGGCCGCGCCGGTGGCCACCGTGTCCACCGAGATCACGGCGGTCGCCGTGGGCGACGGGCCGATTTCCGTTTCCTCCAGCCCGGCGCCGGCCGGGCGCGGGTCGCAGGGCCCGATTGCGGGAGCCATCTTCCGCATAGGGCCCGACGGTGGATCGGACCTGGTGTGGGAGGTGCGTGAGGATACGCCGTACGACGTAGCCTTCGAGCCCGATGGCAGCCTCGTCGTGGCCACGGGCGGCAAGGGCAAGATCTTCCGGCTGGCCGGCGACCCCTATCGCCCGACGCTCATCGCGCGTGCCAACGCGCAACAGGTCACGGCCCTGGGCCGCGACCGCGCCGGGCAGCTGGTCTTCGCCACGTCGAACCCCGGCAAGCTGCAGCGGCTGTCGCGCGCGAGATCCGAACGCGGCACGTACCTTTCCGAGGTACGCGACGCGCAGACCTTCGCCACGTGGGGCACGCTGAAGTGGCAGGCGCTGACCCCGGCGGGCACGAAGGTCGAGCTGTCGACGCGGTCGGGCAACACGCGCACGCCCGACGAGACCTGGAGTGAGTGGAGCGCCGCCTACGGCGGACCCGAGGGGAGCCCCATCGTCAGCCCCCGCGCGCGCTATCTGCAGTGGCGCGCGGTGTTGACGCCAAGCCCCACCGAAAGCCCACTGCTCACGTCCGTGACCGCGGCCTACCTGCCGCGGAACGCACGCCCCCGCGTGATGTCGGTGACCATCCAGTCACCCGGCACGGTATTCCAGCGGCCGTTTCCGAGCGGTGAACCCGAGATCGCCGGGTTCGATGGCGACACCCCCGACAGGCGCGTGGCGTCGCAACAGCAGGCCGGTGGGGCCGGCGGCGCGCCTCAGCTCGGACGTCGCGGCTACGAACGGGGGCTGCTGACGTTCATGTGGCGTGCCGAGGACGAGAACCGCGACGAGCTGACCTACGAGGTCCAGTACCGCCGGGAGGGCGACACGTCGTGGCGGTCGCTGAAGCAGGGGCTCCTGGACTCCATCCTCGTGTGGGACACGACGTCGGTGCCGAACGGCCGGTACGTCGTGCGCGTCGTGGCGTCCGACAGCCGTCGAACTCACCGGCCACCGCGCTCTCGGGCGACATGGAGAGCGCGGCCTTCGACATCGACAACCTGCCGCCGGCGATCACGGTGACCGCCGTGCGGCGCGAGGGCGCGCGGACGATCATCGCCTTCGACGTGCGCGACGACCACTCCGCGGTGCAGCGCGTGGACTACTCGCTGGACGGCGACCGCTGGATGACGATGTATCCGAAGGACGGCATCGCGGACTCGCGGTCCGAGCAGTTCGAGCTGAGCCTGACCGAGAGCACCGGAAGTCGAGGTGTGGTGCTGCGGGCCGCCGACGCGCTCAACAACGTCTCGAGCGCGGGGCGACGCGCGAGGCCGACGGCGTCGCGACTTCGGCCGAGTCAGGCCGTCGCTGACGATTCGGCAACCGATCACGCAGTGGCGGACGATTCGGCAACGGCGACGGCGTTCGCCCGGCACTGCCAGCTCCGCCGGTGCGGGATCCGGCACCTCGACCGCACGCCGCGAGCGGACCGGCGCCGACAACGGCACGCCCAGGTCCACGGGCATCGCCGAGGCCTTGACGGTCGTCTTGGCGAACAGCCACACCACGTTCACGGCCACCGTGCGGCCGCCGGGCCCCTGGGCGGGCGCAAACCGCGACTGCCTGACGGCATCGAGCAGATCCGCCATGTCGTCGTTGTGCGCGTCTCGATGCTGGCTCGTGGCGGCTGTGCCGGCCTCCAACAATTCGTAGGTGCCGATCTTGCCGTCGCGGGTCACCACGGCGGCCACGGCAAACACCTCGTCGTCACCCTCCAGCGCGTGCTCGTCCAGCACCGCGTGAGCCACGGCCCCCTGGTTCTGGAGAACGCGCGGCACGAGCATCGCGCCGTCGAGCCGCAGCGGGTTGCGGTCGGACCCTGGATCCGACAACGACTCGATCATCGCCGCCAGCGATGTCGGCTGCTGCTCGGCCGTTGCGCGCCACATCGTTTCGGCCAGGCCGATGCACAATGCCACGGCCGCCGACGCCCCTACCGCAGGCCAGATGAAACGCAGGTCGGCGCACAGCCGGCCCAACTCCCGGATCCGCGACTCGAGCGACCGGTTCCGCTCGGCATCGGAAACACGCAGCAACTCGCGTCGCGTCGCTGAGAGCTCGCGGTCGCTCGGCATGGACATGGGCTCGCGCCGGCCCCGGCTGCGGATCACCATGCCGATGGCCTGCAGATCTTCGACACGGGCCGCGCACGTCGTGCACCAGCGCAGGTGCGATTCCACGAGGACCTGGTCATTGACCGGCAGCTCGTGGTCCACGAACGACTCGAGGTGCCTCTGCGCGAACACGCAATCGACGTATGGCATCATGCGCGGAGCCCCAGCAACTCGGCGCGCAGCGTCTGGCGCGCGCGTGTGAGCCGAGACTTCACCGTGCCGACCGCCACCCCGAGCGAGAACGCAATCTCTTCGTAGCGCAAGCCCTCCACCTCGCGAAGCACGACGACGGTCCGCTGGTCGAACGGCAGGCGCTCGAGCGCGCGGTCGATTCGCTCCGCCACTTCCTTGCTGGCCAGCAGCCGGTCCGGCAGCACTTCAGCCGACGATTCCAGCTCGCCGCACTGTTCCACGTGCAGGTCCAGGGACACCTGCTGGGTGCGGTGCCGACGGTTCCACCAGCGCTGCCGGTTCCGCGCCTGGTTGATCACGATGCGGAAGATCCAGGTCTTGAGGGCCGATTGTCCGCGGAAGGACGACAGCGTCCGGAACACGCGCAGGAAGACCTCCTGCGACACCTCCAGGGCTTCGTCCCGGTCCGAGAGCAGATGGTAGGCCAGCGCGTAGACCATGCGCTCGTGCGCGGCGACAAGCTCCGCGCAGGCGGCCTGGTCCGCCGCCACGCATCGCCCGACGAGCGCAGCTTCGGCGCTGTCTCCGCCTGCCCAGTCTATGGCGCCGGCGTTTTTCACGAGGTCTCCTCGAATGGCACCGTTCATCGAGTGTACACCCGCCGAATTAGACACGCGAAGGTGTAGAAGGTTCCTGCCCCGGGGGGTCTGGAGCCTGGGGCCTGGCGCCTGGGGCCCGGCGAGCGTACCATCGCTCAGCATGAGACGCGGCGTCGTGGCGGCCTGCGCGTTGGCGGCGCTTGTGAGCGCGGTGGTTCTGGCGTGGAACGACGTGGGGGCGGAGCGCAGTTTTCGACGCCTGGTGGCGCAGGGCGACCGCGCCATGGCCGCCGGGCAAACGACGGTGGCCGTCGAGGCCTTCAGCGGGGCTGTGGTCCTGAAGCCGCAGTCGATGCTGCCCTACCTGAAGCGCGGCGACACGTATCTGCACCGTCAGGACTGGGCCGCTGCCGAACGGGACTTACGTCAGGCCACGTTGCTCGACCCCACGGCGCCCCAGCCACTGGAGCGCCTGGGCGACGTGGCGGCGGCCACCGGGCGGCTGGACGAGGCCGAGGCGTTCTATCGCGACTCCCTGGGCATCGAGGATCAGGCGCCTCGCGTCCTGTACAAGCTGGGACTGGCGCGGTATCGCAGGGGGGATGCGGCGGGGGCGATCAGCGCCCTGGACAGCTCTCTGCAGCTCGACGCCTCGAACCCCGCGACGCACTACGTCAAGGGAGTGGTGCTCGCGTCCACCGGTAATCTCGACGCGGCCCGCCCCGCCTTCGAGCGGGCGATCGAGCTGGCGCCCGCCCAGGTGGATGCGCGGCTCGGCCTGGCGGATCTCCATGCCGCACGGGGACGCGACCGCGAGGAACTCGCGCTCCGCGAATCGGCCGCGGCCCTGGACACAACGGGGCCAGGTGGGCTCATGAGCGTCGCGCGCGCCTACGCCGCCAAGGGCCGGAACGACCAGGCCATCGCCGCGCTGACACGCGCTGCCGATCAGTACGCCGGTTCCAGTGCGGTGCAGGCGGCCCTGGGACGACTGTGGATCGACCTGGCGGACGGCTCGAGCGACACCGCGGCACTGAAGCGCGCGCTGGCGCTGCTGGCCCCGATGGCCGCCAAGCCCGATGCCTCCAGCGAGACGCTGACCCTCTACGGACACGCCCTGCTGCTCGACGGCTCGCTGATCGCGGCCGAACGCGTCCTCGAGCGCGCGACGTTGCAGTTTCCGATCGCGCCGGAGGCGTTCGCGCTGCTCGGAGAAGCCGCCGCGCGGCGAGGACATCGCGCCGCGGCGGAGCTCGCGCGTCGCAAGCAGGCCGCGCTCAGTTTCTAGGCTCCGGGCTCCAGGCTCACAGGCTCCGGGCCGTGCAGTTTCTGTCCTTTTGCCCTTTGCCTTTTGCCATTTGCCTTAGGTCGTCGACCCCCTCGGCGACCTGCTGGACGGATCGAGAGCGTCGCGTAACCCATCGCCGAGAAAATTGAACCCCAACACCAACGCCGCAATCGCGAGGCCCGGGAAGATCGTGAGGTGCGGCGCATCGAGCACGTGCACGCGGCCGTAGGCGAGCATCGTCCCCCAGCTTGGCGTCGGTGGCTGCACGCCCAGTCCGAGAAAACTGAGGGACGCCTCGGCCAGGATGGCGCCGCCCATGCCGAGCGTGGCCTGAACCGAGAGCGCCGGGAGCGCCGTCGGTACGATGTGCCGCAGGAGCAGGCGCGGCGTAGTGGCGCCCAGCGCCCGCGCAGCCTGCACGTAGTCGAACTCGCGCGCGCGCAACACCTGGCCTCGCACGAGCCGCGCGTAGCTGACCCATCCGATCGACGCCAGCGCCACGACGACGTTGGTCAAGCTGGGACCGAGCGCCGCCACGAGCGCGATCGCCAGCAGCAGGCCCGGGAATGCCATCAGCACGTCCATCACCCGGGAGATGCCGTCGTCCACGCGCCCGCCGAAGTACCCGGCGATGGATCCCAGCGTGGCGCCGACAATCGACGATATGCCCACCACCACCAGACCAACCAGGAACGACACCCGCGCCCCCAGCAGCACACGCGCCAGGATGTCGCGCCCCAACTCGTCCAGTCCGAACCAGTGCGCCGCGGTCGGCCCCGCCAGGCGCAACGGCAACTCCTGCGCGGAGGGATCGAACGGAATCAGGAACGGCCCAATCGCTGCGGCCAGCGCCGCACCGAGTCACGACCACGGCCCCGACCCAGGTCACTGGTACCGGATCCTCGGGTCCAATGAGCCGTAGGCCAGGTCGGTGATCAGATTCACGGCCATGTAGGTGACGGCGATCAGCAGGATGCAGCCCTGCACCACGGGGTAGTCGCGAAAACCGATCGACTGGATGAGCAGACGGCCGATGCCCGGCCACGCGAAGACCGTCTCGGTGATGACGGCGCCGGTCAGCACCGTTCCGAACTGCAGGCCAATCAGCGTCACGATGGGGATGAGGCCGCTGCGCAGGGCATGCCGCAACACGGCCCTCGGCGCCGAGGCCCCACGAGCGCGGGCGGCCTGCACGTAGGGCTCGCGCAGCTCCTCGAGCAACGTCGCGCGCGTCATGCGCGCCAGGATGGCCGCCAGGCCGGCGCCAAGCGAAATGGCAGGCAGGATCAGATGGGCCCACGTGCCGCGACCCGACACGGGCAGCCACTGCAGCCACACCGCGAACACAATCGCCAGCATCGGGCCCGACCAGAAGTTCGGCACCGAGATCCCGGTGAGCGCCACTCCCATCGCCGCGAAGTCCACCACCGTGTCGCGGCGCACGGCGGCCAGCACGCCGAGCGGAATCGCCAGCCCGATCGCGAAGACCATCGCGGCTGCCGCCAGCTCGACGGTCGCCGGCACGCGCAGCCAGATCTGGCGGGCCACCGGCTCGCCCGTCCGCAGCGACGTCCCGAGATCACCCCGCACGAGGCCACTGAGGAACGTGCCGTACTGCTCCAGAAGCGGTTTGTCGAGGCCCAGCTTGGCCCGGAGCGCGGCGATGTCCGCCGGCGAGGCAGCTTCCCCCAGCATCGCCTGTGCCGGATCGCCGGGGATCATGTGGATCAGGGAGAAGACCAGCGTGGCGACGCCCAGGAGCACGGGAACGCTGAGCACCAGACGACGGGCGATGAAGCGACCCACGCCGTCATTTTATGTCCCCTTCCGCCTCCGTTCTTTTGCTGGTGACGCCGACCCGTGTCATCAGCTTCAGGAGCCCTTGCCGAGAGAGTCCCAGCTCGCGCGCGGCGCGACCACGGTGTCCTGCCGTGCGCGTCAGCGCGGCCACGACCGCTCGGCGCTCGCATGCTCGCCGCAAGGCGTCGAGCCGCGCCGGCGGGTCCTCACGCGGGCGCGTGCTGAGATGCGTCGGCAGATGGCGGACGCCGATACGGCCCTCGCGAGGCGCCGCCACGGCCAGTGCTGCCAGCACGTTCTGCAGCTCGCGCACGTTGCCGGGCCAGTGATACGCGGTCAGCGCCTCGATCGCGTCGCGCCCGAGCGCGGCGCGGGACCCCACACCCCCGGCAGCAGCCCGCCAGAAGTGATCGGCCAGGTCGGCCACGTCCTCGCGCCGCTCCCGGAGAGGGGGCACGGAGATGCGAATCACGTCGAGCCGGTAGACGAGGTCCGGCCGAAAGGCGCCGGCCGCCACCGCCTCCCGGGGATCGCGGTTGGCCGCGCTGACGACGCGTACGTCGATGCGGCGCGTCCGGGATTCCCCCAGCCGCTTGACCTCCTGCTGCTGCAGGACGCGGAGCAGCTTGGCCTGCGCCCGCGGGGAGAGGTCCACCACCTCGTCGAGGAACAGCGTGCCGCCGTGTGCGTCCTCGAACAAACCGGTGCGGTCGCCCACCGCACCGGTGAAGGCGCCGCGCACATAGCCGAAGAGCTCCGCCTCCAGCAGGTCGTCCGGCAGCGCCGCGCAATTCACGTCGCACATGCGCTGGGCCTGGCGACTACTCGAGGCGTGCAGGGCGCGGGCGACCAGCTCCTTGCCAACGCCGCTCTCCCCGTGAATCAGCACGGCGAACGGCGCCGGACCCGCGCGAGCCACCGCCGCCCGCACGGCGGCCATGGCGGCGCTTCTGCCCAGCAGGCCAGGAACGAGCGTGGCGGAGACCGACTCGTCGAGGCGGCCGCGCGCGCGTGTGTCGACACGACCCGCCACAATCGCGGCAGCGGCCGTCAGCCACGGCGCGGCCCCGGCCGGCGCCCGATCCCAATGCGCCGCCAGCGCGGCCACGACTCGACCGTCCCACCGGATGGGTACGGCCACTTCCTGTCCGCCGGCGACGTCGATGGGCCCGACCGGGGTCCCGGTCTGCAGGACCTGGGCGCCGCTGGCCGGCGGGGGCCCCTCCCCTATCGCCGCGAGTGGCAGCGCCCCCACAGTGGCCATCACCACGACTTGTCGCGCTCCGACGCCGTCGGCCACCCGCCGCAGGGCCGACGCCAGCGCGTCGTCCTCCCCACTGTCGGGACCTGTTTCGACCAGGCTGGCCAGATGCGCCACGGGCGGGCGTTCGGCGACGCGGACAGCGGTCACCACCGCCGGCCGGACCTCCCCGTTCAGTCGATCCCTCAACAACGGCGGCGCGCACGTGTGCAGGCGACGGAGCCGAATCCACTCGCGCGCTGCCCGCGCGTCTTCGCCCGCGCGATGCAGGGCCTCCGCCCACACGAGGCCGGCACGCGCAGCCCGCAGCGGCGCCCGTGCGGCCCTGGCAAGCCTTTGCACGACGCCGTACTCGCGCTCCGCGGCGCGAAGATCACCCGCGCCGCAGTGGAATCTGAGACGGGCGCCCGCAGCGATCACCTGTGCCAGCCGGCTCAGCGATGTCATGGCCGCGGCGTCCGCCAACCCACCGAACCGCCGGCCGGCAGCAAACACGTCCCCGCTGCCGAGCAGCACGCGCACGGCCGTGGCCTCGACGAACGCCGACCGTTCGTCGACGATGTCGCCCTGCGGCAGATCGTCGATGAGCGCCCGTGCTTCAGCGCACCGCGCCTGCCACATCGAGACGCGGGCCAATACGGCCGTCGCCCAACGTGTGAGATCGTCACCGCCGCTCCCGCTTCGACGCACGTCCCGGCAGAGCGCTTCGGCCTCGGCCAGTTGCCGCACGTCGGCGCGCAGCGTGGCCAGCCACACCTTCGACTCGGCAGCCACCATCGCGTCCGCCGACTCCTCGGCCAAGGCAGTCGCGGACTCCAAGGCGCGCACGGCGGCCTCGGCACGCCCGCGCTCCGACAAGAGACACCCGAGCCGGATGAGCACCGTCGCGGCATCCTTCGCCGCCCGGCGGCGCGCCAGTGCGCCAGCCAGTTCCCGCAACATCCGTTCGGCCGCGGCGTGTCGTCCACGCGCGCCCAGCGCGCCGGCTCGAGTCACGATCGTCGTGACGTCCAGCATGCCCGACGGCGTTGCGCGACGAGTCAGCACGAGGCGTGTCGGTGCAAGCGTCGTGACGCCGCCCGACACGGGCAAACCTCCGCGCAGGCCCGAAGAAGGGGCAGTTTCTTCGTATAGAATCGATTGAAGATGCTGAGATTTCTCACCGCTGGTGAGTCCCACGGTCAGGCGCTCGTCGTCACCGTGGACGGCCTGCCGGCGGGCCTCGCGATCGACATCGACGCACTCAATGCACAGTTGAAACGGCGCCAGGGCGGCTACGGACGCGGCCGCCGGATGCAGATCGAGAGCGACCGCGCGGAGATTCTCTCCGGCGTGCGCCGCGGTTCCACGACCGGCGCCCCTATCGCGCTGCTGATCCGCAACCGCGATTGGGTGAACTGGCAGCAGACCATGCACGTGGAGCCGGCGATGCCCGAAGGCGCCACGGGCGCCAACCGCGCGCCGGTGACGCGGCCCCGCCCCGGCCACGCCGACCTGGCCGGTGCCCTGAAGTACGACCACGACGACATCCGCGACGTGCTGGAGCGCGCCAGCGCCCGCGAGACGGCAGCGCGGGTCGCCGCTGGCTCACTGGCCCGCCAGCTGCTGGCGCAATTCTCCATCCGGCTTGCGAGCCACGTCTCGGCGATCGGCGACGCGGTTTTGCCGGCCGACCGGGTGGTGTCGTTCGCCGACGCCCAGGCGCTGCCCGACGATGCGCCGCTTCGGTGCGTGGACGACGCCGTGCAGGTCCGGATGATCGCGGCGATCGATGCGGCGCGCGAGGCCGGCGACACGCTCGGCGGCGCGTTCGAAGTGATCGCCAACGGTGTGCCCCCGGGGTTGGGATCCTACGTGCAGTGGGATCGGAAACTGGACGGCCGTCTGGGCCAGGCCCTGCTCTGCATCCACGCGATCAAGGCCGCGGGCATCGGCATCGGCCCCGACGTCGCCTTTCGCCCGGGCTCACGCGTCCACGACGAAATCCTGCCGCCGGCAACCGTGCCTGGGCCGCCGGTGCGCCCCACCAACAATGCCGGGGGGCTGGAAGGCGGCGTCACCAACGGCCAGGACGTCCGGGTGACCGGCTTCATGAAGCCGATCGCCACGTTGATGAACCCGCTGCGGTCGGTGGACATGACCACGATGCAGGATGCCCCAGCCGCCATCGAGCGCAGCGACGTGTGTGCCGTGCCCGCCGCGGCGGTGGTGGCGGAAGCCATGGTGGCCTTCGTGCTGGCCGATGCGTTCCTGGAGAAGTTCGGCGGCGATTCGGTGCAGGAGATCCGGGGCCACTACGCCGCGACGGCGGCACACGTGGCTGCCCGCCTGGCTGGGAGGAGTCCGGTCGGCCTGACCGGCTAATCACGCCAGCCCGATGATCCGTCCGATCCTGCGGCATGGCGCCGACGTGCTCCATCGGCCGGCGCAGCCCGTGCCAGCGCTGACGCCCGACATCCAGCAGCTCATCGACGACATGGTGCAGACGATGTATGCCGCGCCAGGCGTCGGCCTGGCCGCGACACAGGTCGGGGTGCCGTTGCGCGTGTTCGTGGCCGATGTGAGCGTGGGCCGCGATCCCACGTCGCTGCACGTCTTCGTGAACCCCACGTTCGTGGCCCGCGACGGCATGCAGCTCGAGGACGAGGGCTGCCTCAGCGTCCCCGGCTTCAACGCCACCGTGGCCAGGCCCAGCCGCGTCGTGGTGACGGGGCTGAACCGCGACGGCGTCGAGCATACGGTGGAAGGCACAGGCCTTCTCGCACGATGCTTTCAGCACGAAATGGACCATCTGGACGGCCGGCTGTTCGTGGACCACTTGCGCGGTCTCCAGAAGGACCTCATCGTCCGCAAGATCAAAAAACTGGCGCGCGCGGGGAAATGGTAACGGCACTGCGCGTGGCCTTCTTCGGCACGCCGCAGTTCGCCGTGCCCTCTCTCGACGCTCTGCTCGCATCGCGACACACTCTGTGCGGCGTGGTGACCCAGCCCGACCGCCCGAGAGGCCGCGGGCAGCACGTCACCGACGGCCCCGTGAAAGCGCTGGCGCTCAGCCGGAGCCTGCCCGTGCTGCAGCCGGCGACGTTGAAGGACCCGGCTGCCGAGGCCACGCTCCGGGCGTGGGCTCCCGACCTGGGCGTCGTGGTCGCCTACGGCCAACTGGTCCCCGGCGCGCTGCTCACGCTCCCGCGCCTGGGGCTCATCAACGTCCACCCGTCCCTCCTGCCGTCGTATCGCGGGGCCGCACCGGTGCACCGCGCGATCATCGCGGGCGACGCGTCACGGGTGTGTCGATCATGCGGGTGGGACCACGGCTGGACGCCGGCGCCGTCTTCGCCACCGCCACGCGCGCGATCGGTCCCAACGAGACCAGCGACGCCGTGGAAACCGACCTTTCCCGCATCGGCGCGCGACTGCTGGTCGAGGTCGTCGATCGACTGGCGGACGGCTCGTCGACGGAAACGCCGCAAGACGAGGCACTGGCCACCTACGCGCGCAAGCTGACCAAGGCCGAAGGGACGCTGGATTGGTCCCAGCCGGCGCTCGTCCTCCACAATCGGATCCGGGGGCTGCATCCGTGGCCCCATGCCTCCACCTTCTTGAATGGCGCGCGGCTCATCGTGCTCGAGAGCCTGCCTTCCGCGAGCACCCACACAGCGCAGCCCGGTACGATCGTGCGTGCGGATCGCGACGCCCTGCACGTCGCCGCCGGGGACGGCACGACGCTGGCGCTCGTACGGCTCCAGCTCGAAGGACGCCGTCCGATGACGATCCGCGAGTTCATGGCCGGCCACGCGCCCGTGGTGGGCGACCGCTTCTCGTCCCCATGACCGCGCCGGCCCGCGTCGCGGCCTACCGGGCGCTCTCGGCCATCGAGGACCGAGCCCTGGACCTGCCTACTGCGTTGGCCGAAGGCCGCGGGCGATTGCACGACCCGCGCGACAAGGCACTGGCTGCCGAGATCGTGCAGGGCACGCTGCGCTGGCAGCGCGCGCTGGACGCCGTTGTCGCCTCGGCCGCCACGACTGGCCGCGTCCCCACGGACCCGCGAATCCTGACCATCCTGCGGCTGAGTCTTTACCAGATCCTGCACCTGGACCGCGTGCCGGCGTCCGCCGTCGTGGACGACGCTGTCGATCTCACGCGCCTCGCCCAGCGCGCGCCGGCCGCGGGCTTCGTCAACGCGCTCCTGCGCACGCTGCTCCGCCAGAGGCCTCGGCTGGCGTTGCCGGCGCGCCCCCAGCATGCCGGGGACCGTGCGGCCGCGCTCGCGTTTCTGGGCATCACCCACTCTCATCCTGACTGGCTCGTCTCGCGATGGCTGGACCGGTTCGGACTGGATGCCGCGGAGGCATGGGTGCGCTTCAACAACACCACGCCGGCCGTCACGCTTCGCGTCAACCCGATGCGCGGCACGCCGGCCGAGGCGCAGGCGTGGCTGCGGGAGCAGGGGGTCGTGGCGGCACCGACGCGGTATGCCCCCCTTGGCCTGGTCATCGAGGAGGCCGAGCAACCTGGCGTCCTGCATGAGCACACGGATTGATTCGTCGTCCAGGACGAGGCCTCCCAGCTCGTCTCGCTTCTCGTCGGCGCCCGCCCGGGACAACGTGTCCTGGACCTGTGCGCCGCGCCTGGCGGGAAGACGACGGCCATGGCCGCGGACATGGACGATACCGGCGTGCTCGTCGCGTGCGACGTGCGGCCCCGCCGTGTGCGCCTGCTGCGCGACGCGGTGGCCTCCTTCGGCACCGCCGCCGCTCGCGTCGTGCAGGTCGGGCGCGAGGGACCGCTGCCGTTCGAGCCGCTGTTCGACCACGTGCTGGTAGATGCACCCTGCTCGGGACTGGGCACCGTGCGCCGTGACCCGGATTTGAAGTGGCGGCGCCAGGAGGCGGACCTGCCGGGGCTGGTGGCGGCGCAACAGGCCTTGCTCGATCGCGCAGCGGCGTGCGTGAAGCCGGGCGGACGGCTCGTGTACGCCACGTGCTCCAGCGAGCCCGAGGAAAACGACGACGTCGTCCACGCCTTCCTGTCGTCACACCCGCACTTCACGCAAGCCCCCGCGCCCGCCCTCCCGCCATCGGTCGTTGACCTCGTGGACGAACACGGTGTGCTCCGCACGCTGCCCCATCGCGATGGGCTCGAGGCGTTTTTCGCCGCCGGTTTCATGAGGGTGGTGTGAAGCGGGTGGCCTGACGCCTTCGTGGTACGATCCAAGAACGGCATGCCGCTCGGCGCACGCGTCTGGACGCTCGGCAAGGTGCTCGTGCTGCTCGGCGCGCTGGCCGCCACGTTCGTGGCCGCCTTCAGCGTGTCGATGCGCGTGGCGCTGCGGGCCAGCGAGGTCACGGTGCCCGCGCTCACCGGCGTCACGGTCAACGACGCCACGGCGGCCCTCGGCGAACTGGGCCTCACGCTGCGCGTGGACGAGGGCCGGCGGCCCGACCAGCGCGTGCCGGCCGGCCGAATCATGCAACAGGATCCGGCGCCAGGCACCCGGGCCCGGCGCCAGCGCACCGTTCGTGTGTGGGTCAGCACGGGGCCGCGCACCGTCGTCGTGCCGGGAGTCATCGGCGAGTCGGAGCGAACGGCCCGCATCCGGCTCGAGCAGGGGGAGATCACCATCGTCGCCACGTCGGCGATCCAATCCACCGACTACGCCCCTGATACGGTGATTGCACAAACGCCGGAGGCAGACACCGTGGCATCGCAGGTGCGGCTGCTGGTCAATCGCGGTGAGCCGGCTTTGATCTTCGTGATGCCCGACGTCACGGGCGCCGATGGCGAGCGCGCTGCGGACGTGCTCCGCCGGCAAGGTCTTCGCGTGGCGATTGCCAACGTCCCCATGCCCGACAAGCCACCAGGGATCGTGACGCGGCAGCAGCCGCCGCCGGGAGGGCCCGTGGCGACAACCGACCTTGTGTCGCTCGAGGTCAACCGATGACTGGGCCGTCGGTGCAGATAGCCCCGTCGGTGCTCTCGGCCGACTTCGCGGCGCTCGGGCGCGACGTGGCCGCGGTCGAGCGCGGCGGGGCGGATCTGATTCACGTGGACGTGATGGACGGCCACTTCGTCCCCAACATCACCATGGGCATTCCCGTGGTCAAGGCGCTGCGACGCGTGGCCACGCGCCCGCTGGACGTCCACCTGATGATCGAGCAGCCCGACCGCTACGTGGAGGCGTTCGTGCAGAACGGCGCCGCGATGGTGTCGGTGCACGTCGAGGCCGTGTCGCACCTGCACCGCACGCTGGCGCTGATTCGCAGCCTGGGCGCGAAAGCGGGCGCGGTCCTCAACCCGGCCACTCCGGCGTCCGCGATCGAGGACGTGGCGCAGGACCTGGACTACGTGGTCGTAATGGCCGTCAACCCTGGCTTCAGCGGGCAGTCCTTCATCCCGTACAGCTTTGAAAAGATTCGCCGTGTGCGGACCCTGCTGACACGCGCTGGCGCGTCGGCGGCCATCGAAGTGGACGGCGGTGTGGACCTCGGCAACGCCGCGGCCCTGGTGGAAGCTGGGGCGAGCATCCTGGTAGCGGGTAACGCCATTTACGGCACGCCGGATGCCGAAGCCGCCACGCGCGCCCTGCGGGCGGCCGTCGAGCGCCGGTGAGCGATCGCTCTCCCGTGGACGGCGCCACGCCGCCCAGCCTGGTGCGGGTGCGCTACGCGGACACCGATCAGATGGGGGTCACCTACCACGCCAACTACCTCGTGTGGTTCGAGGTGGGCCGCACCGACTGGCTTCGACACAAGGGGTGGACCTATCGCGACATGGAAGCCGAAGGCTTTCGCCTGCCGGTCATCGAGGCGTCGTGCCGCTACCTGACGCCCGCCCGCTACGACGACGAACTGGAAGTCCACACCCGGGCCACGCTGGTCACGCCCGTCCGCGTGCGGTTCGATTACGAGGTCCGGCTGGCCGCCGGCGGCGCGACGGCGGCCACTGGACACACGGAGCACGCCGTCCTGGATCACGCGGGAAAGCCCTGCCGGGTGCCTGACCGCGTGCGGCAGGTGATGACACCAGCGGCACCTGCCTCCAAACCTCGCGCCCGGTCCGAGCGTCTACAATAGGAGCGATGGTGAAAGTCCGCATTGGGTTCGTGTTGGCGCTGGCGGCCGTGCTGGCCGCATGTGGCGGCAACCGGAACGTGAACCCGCAAAGCACCGGACAGCCCGACCGCTACCTGATGGATCGCGCCACCGAGTCCATGGGCAAGCGCAACTGGATCGAGGCGCGCGAGTACTACCGGCAGATCGTGGACAACTACCCGCAGAGCCCGCTGCGTCCCGACGCCAAGCTGGGTATCGGCGAGACCTACCTGGGCGAAGGTTCCACCGAGTCGCTCATCGTGGGCGCCAACGAGTTCCGGGAGTTCCTGACGTTTTACCCCACCAACCCCAAGGCCGATCAGGCGCAGTACAAGCTGGCGATGACCTACGTGAAGCAGATGAAGGCGCCGGCCCGCGACCAGACCGCCACCAAAGACGGTCTGAAGGAGTTTCAGGCCTTCTTCGATCGCTTTCCCAACAGTCCCTTGACGCCCGAGGTCAAGAAACAGTGGCGCGAAGCGCGCGATCGGCTCAGCGAGGCATCGTACCTGGTGGGCTTTCACTACTACCGTCAGGGGTGGTACCCCGGCGCCGTGGACCGGTTCCGCGAGATCCTGCGCGACGACCCCGAATACTCCAAGCGCGATGCCGTGTACTTCTACCTGGCCGAGTCGCTGGCCAAGAGCCAGAAACCGGCCGAGGCCGTGCCGTATTTCGAGCGCGTGCTCACCGAGTTCGAGCAGAGCGAGCACACCGAGAACGCGAAAAAGCGTCTGACCCAGATCAAGGTGGACGTGAAGTAGCTGGGCTTCGGCTCTGGGCTCTGGGCTCTAGGCTTGCCCGGGTCGGTGCAGCTATGTCAGTTCCTCAGGCCGCCAGAAGCCCTCGAGCGTCCCTCGGGTCGACAGTTTGAGCTCGCGCCACTGATCGATCGGCAGGCCAATCTGAGCGAGGGCGGCGGTCGGCAAGTCCTGCCGCTCGCCGGTCAGTCGTTCGACCAACTCTTCGAGCCCGGGATTGTGCCCGACGATCATCACGGTCTCGGCGTTCTCCCGCACCGTTCGCAGCAGCGAGAGGATGTCGGCCGGGCCAGCCATATAAAGATGCGGGTCCAGCAGGATGTCTCCTGCATAGCCAGCCGCCTCGGCCACGGCTTCAGTCGTCAGCCGCGCCCGCACCGCGTCGGAGCTGAGGACAACATCGGGTATCAGTCCGTACTCCCGCACCAGCTCTCCCATCCGCGGGGCATCCCGACGGCCACGCTTGTTCAGCGGTCGCTCATGGTCATCAAGCGCCGGATCGTTCCAGCTCGACTTGGCGTGCCTGAGAACCAGCAGAGTCTTCATGCTCAGAAAGTGTGACACCTTCACGCCAATCGGCGGCTGATGATCTCGATTCGACGCTCGAAGCGCCTTCCGGCGTATCTCAGCAAGCCGTAGTAGCCGGCCATCGTCAACAGGACGATCAGCGCAATCGCCAACGGCGCAACGCGTGAATCGGAACGGAGCAGAAGAATCACCGCCACACCCGGGGTGCTGCCTATCAGCGCGCTCACGGACGTCGTCACAGTCTCGCCAGGAGCCGCGAACCTGTGCGGCTCCGTTCTGCGTGGCTCGAACACCGAGACGACGTTGCCCCACGCGAGATGCGCCACAATCAGCACCATCGCTACCACGATCTCCGCTCCGAACTGCGTGAAGCCCGACTGCCACGCGCCAATCGCCAGAAGAGGCATGAGCTGCACGGCCACCGCAACCATCACCGCCACGTTCTTTGCCAGGAGGAGATCCTTCCCACGAATTGGAAGAATGAGGTATCGCGTCAACCCCGCTGGCCGGTCCAGGCCAAGGCAGTTCAGCGTCACGTTGACGTTCAGGGCGCACACAATCACGAAGATCGCCTGGCGATAGGTCGATGACATCGAAGCAGCGAGCGCCATCGCGGCGGCTGCCAGCACCAGCAGCACGCCCATCCAGAGATCCAACACCTCGCTGATGGAGCGTTGCTCCTTTCGTATGAGAAGACCCAACCGCCCGGGAAGCTGGACAGTGCTCGTTGCGCGGCGAGCTGTCGTCTCGCTTGTTCCGCCATGGAGACTACGGAGGAAGCTCCAAAGAAGCAGATACCAGACCGCGGCACCGCCGGCGAGCAAAGTCGCGACTGGAACCGCCATCGCATGCGGTGTGGTCGCGACCGCGACAGTCGTCACCAGGGTCGCCGGGTTCGCCGCCATGACACGCGCGCTCAGCGGCCTGGCCCCGTCCTGCACCGAGGTCAGCGCGAACGGCGCCGCCACTGCGCCGAGTGCCGCCGCGGCGACGAGCAGCCTTCGTCCCCAGCGGGCGGCACCAAGTGGCTGCGACACAGTCATGCCGACACCGATGGTGAGCGCAAAGAAACAGGAGAGCCGCCAGGCTCCCGAGCAGGGGGTGGGGCGCAGACAGAAGCGGAGACAGACCAATCAGCGTCACGATTGTGGCCAGCCACGCGAGCGGCGATAGGAAGATCGACACCAGTCTGAGCGCGAGCAACGAACGCAGGTCGAGCGGAAAACGCCGCAGACGATGGCTGCTCAAGCTGACGTGCAGGTCCTCACCGAGCACGACAAGCCAGAGCAGGCACAGCACCAGGAGCAACCCATCCATGGACGCCGTCTGACCTGCGGCCAGCTCACCGGCGGCTCGGGAAAGACTCTCCGGCAGCGCGACAGCAGCCATCCAGCCGAGCAGCGTCAGGGCGGTCAGGTAGAACTTGAGGCGCCCCGTGCGGAGAACGCGGCGCCAGAATGCGCGCCACTGGTACCGAAAAATCAGCGATGCCCCAGCCAACCCAAGTTCCCGGTGTCGGGCTTGCCTGCGTACCCGAGGTACAACTGCTCGAGCGTCGTCCCGGCACGCCCGAGCTCCGAGACGGTCTGGCAGCACACGACTTCGCCCTTGACGATGAGGGCAAACCGCTCGGCGAGCCGCTCGACGATCTCGAGAATGTGCGACGTCAGAAAGACCGTCACGCCTCGTTCTGCGAGTGCCAACAACAGATCTTTGATGTTGCGGGACGAACCGGGATCGATGCCCTCGAATGGCTCATCCAGAAAGAGCACGCGCGGGTTGTGCAACAGGGCCATCGCCAGTGCGCACTTCTTCCGCATGCCGAACGACGCCTTCTCGACAACAGTCGTTCGGTCTTGTTCCAGATCGAGGTGTCGCAGCAGCTGAATCGCTCGGGCGTCGGCCTCCTGACGGCCCAAGCCGTAGAGCCGGCCGCACAGTTCCAGGTGCTCCCAAATCGTCAGATCAGGGAAGAGCGCATCGTCTTCAGGCAGGACGCCGATCTGACGGCGCAACTCGAGATCTTCGACCGACACGACGCGGCCGTTCACCCGCGCCTCTCCCGCGGTCGGAGCAAGCAGGCCAGTGAGCAGCTTGACGGTGGTCGATTTGCCGGATCCGTTCGGACCAAGGAAGGCGAAGATCGTGCCGCTGGGCACTTGCAGGGTGACACCGCGCACAGCGGTCACCGCTCCAAACGTCCTGGTGAGACCGCGCGCATCAATCGCCCAGCCGGCGCCGTCAGTCGTCATCGAACTACCGGATACTCAGCGTCATCTCGGAGAAGTCGATGACGACTTCTCCGCGCTGGGTGAGCAGGTCCCGTCCCACGTTGCCGATGCAGCACGCGCCACCCACAGCCGCGACGCGCTGTCGCATCACTCGAGCCGGACGCAGCGTCAACGAGGTGCGGTCGATCGCGAGAGCCACTTCGGGCAAGGTCAGCATCTGGAACGACGCCGTCCCGCCAACCCCCTCAATCGTACCGGTGCCGACTGTGCCCTGGCCCTGGATGTGCTCCCTGAACTGGTCTTCGAAGTTGCTATTGAGGTCCGTGGAGACAGCCCCCGTGTCCAAGGTGCCGAACACCCGACGGCCAAACGCGGTCAAGGCCAGCAACAGCTTGTTCTCGAAGAACACGAGGTTGGCGGCCCTCGTCCGGGGCTCACTCCGGCCGCCAAGCTCCCAGGTGCCACCAACGGACCAATGGATCCGACCGGTCGCGAGCATCACCGGCATGCCGAGGATGCCGGCCTCCTCCTCCGTGTCGAGTACCCAGGAACGAGACCTGGCGAAATCGCATCGAGCCAAGCCTCGAATCGTCGACAACGGCAGTCCTGACTGATGCCCCCTGTCCTGAGGCGTCCCCTATGCGGCCGAGCCCAGGTCTCACCCGAAGACCGAGCCGCTTGGCCTCGCCAGCGGTGATGAGCGACGCCCACGCTCCCGTATCCAGAAGGTATCTCGCCGGCCTCCCGTTGACCGTAACCTGAACCGAAAAGTCGTCGCCGGCTTCGTGCGTCAGCGCCGATGCCCGCCTGGGTCCATTGCGCTGATCCGGGAGCCCTCGAAGAAACTCGATGTCAGTCCGTTCCTCCCGAACGGCTGGGCTATTGGGAAAGTTCCGTTCCCACACAGCGAGATTCTGGAATAAATTGTCGTCCTGGCCCGAGCGCGGGTCCACGCGCGAGAGGAGTTCGTGCGCCTCGCCTGCGTCGTCGGAGAGAGGCCGCGCTCGGATGACGCCGCGCAGGAGCCGTTCGGCCGTCACCCCGTCGCCCAGTGCGCTAGCGGCGGCGGCCCGATTCAATGCTGGCAATGACGCCGCGACGCCCGGAGGTGAGTCCAACCATTGACGGCCGTCGTCAAGGTGCCGGGGCGCCGTCTCCGACTGAGCGAGGGCGACCACGATGCAGCTGCCTACGAGGGGGATGAATGCAATCGTGCCGAACCCACGATGGCACCATGCCAGGACCGTGTTGAGGCGGGCCACGACGATTCGTGTGTCGGACGCCATGTCATCTGCCGGAGGCTAGTCTACTGTCGCTTGGCGTCCCAAGGCGCCGGCCGGCGCGCTAGAGGAGTCGCCGGCCCAGGCCGATAAACAGGCCATGCGGACCATTGCGCTCGCCGTCACGTCACTGCTCACAGCCGTCGTACTGTTCACGCTGGATACCACCCTGCTCGGCCAGCGTTCGCCGACGGTCGCGCCATCGCGTCTCGACGCGGACGTGCTCGCGCTGGCATGCGCGCCGATCGCGGCCACGTCCACGCCGAAGGCCACGCTGCGGATCTCCGGCGGACAGGATACGTACCCGCGCCTGACCTACTCGCAAGGCGACTTCGTGACGCTGAACGGGGGATCGAACCAGGGAGTGAAGGTCGGCCAGGAGTTCTTCGTCCGTCGGCTGCTGGTGCCGCGCGGCATCACGGTCAGCACGCGGACGCCCGGCACCACGCAGACGACTGGCTGGATTCGCGTGTACACCGTGGACGAGGACATGGCCCTGGCCACCATCACCCATGGGTGCGATGGCATGCAGATGGGGGACTATCTCGAGCCGCTGGCGCTTCCCGCCCCGCTGAAAGTGAACGCCGCGGAGGGCAAGCCCGAACGCAGCTACGCAAGAGTGGTTTCGGGCAACGAGCGGCGCACCGAATTCGGCCCGGGCGACTTTCTGGTGATCGATCGGGGTACGGCGCAGGGCATCACGACCGGCGCCCACTTCGTGCTCTATCGCTGGAAGAAAAAGGCGCCGGAGAACTTCCTCGCGGCAATCGCCGAGGGCGTTGCCGTGGACGTGCAAAGCGACACGGCTACCCTGTCGCTGACGTCGTCGCGCGACTCGGTGATGGTGGGCGACCTGGTCGCGATGCGAAAGTAAGAGAAGGGGCGGGCCCGCCGTCGGCGGTCGCTACCCTGCCCGCCTATGGCGGGCGATGTTCACGTCCGTCACCTGGGCATTGGCCAGCCGCTGGAACCGGCGGTAGTAATCCACGGCCGACGCCACCGCCAGCGCCATCACCACCCACAGCGCCAGCTGCCCAACCGGGGCCAGCAGCGGCATGGGGCCTCCGCCGAGGATCAGCAGCAGGATGGCCACCACCTGCGACACCATCTTGCCCTTGCCGAGCGACGAGGCCGGAATGGTGATTCCCTTCGTGTAGGCCAGGCTGCGCAGCGCCGTCACGGCGAACTCGCGGCCGATGATGAGCGCCACCATCCACGCGGGCGCCAGGTCGAGCTGCACGAGCGAGATGAACGCGGCGGACGTGAGCAGCTTGTCGGCGATCGGATCCAGCATCTGGCCGATCCATGTCACCTGCCGTCGCCTGCGGGCCAGGTAACCGTCGAGCCAGTCGGTCAGCGACGCAAGCCCGAAGATCGCGGCGCCAAGCAGCTCCTTCGACACGCCCATCACCTGCCGTCCCTCGAACTCGGTGAGCAGCACCACCACCAGCAGCGGGACGAGGAACATCCGCGTGAGCGTGAGCGCGTTGGGCAGGTTCATGAAAAGCGGCCGTCCGATTCTATCGTATGATTCAAGGCTGTCATGAAGGCGATTCTGCTCGCCGGTGGGCAAGGCACACGACTCCGCCCGCTGACCCTGAACACGCCGAAGCCCGTTGTTCCCATCTTCGGGCGGCCGTTCCTGCATTATCAGATCGACCGGATTCTGCAGGTGCCAGAGATCGACGAGATCGTCCTCAGCCTGAACTACCAGCCCGAGCGTATCGAGGCAGTGTTCGGGGACGGCTCGACCCTGGGAACACGAATCCGTTACATCGTCGAGCCGACCCCGCTCGGCACCGCCGGCGGCATCAAGTTCGCCAGCCGGGGAATGACCGACACGGTGGTGGTCTTCAACGGCGACGTGCTCACGGAGATCGACCTGGCGGCCGTGATCGCGATGCACCGCGCGCGACAGGCCACGGCCACGATCGTCCTGACCCCGGTGCCGAATCCTGCCGCGTACGGGCTGGTGGAAACGGACGCCGGCGGCAACATCCTGCGGTTCATCGAGAAGCCGGATCCCGCGCAGATCACGACCAACCGGATCAACGCGGGCATCTACGTGCTGGAACCCTCCACCTTCGACCGCATCCCCGACGGCGTGCCGTGGTCGATCGAGCGCAAGTACTTCCCGTCGCTCGTCGAGCGCGGGGAGACCTTCGTGGCCTACCCGTACGAGGGTACTGGATCGACATCGGCACGCCCGAGCAAGTACGCGCAGGTGCACCGCGACATCCTGGAGGGCCGTTTCAACGCCGTGCCCTTCACAGGACCTTCGGCCTCCCGAACAGCGGTGGCGGGGGACGCGATCGTCGGGAGCCGGGGCCACCATCGAGGGGCCGTCTTTCATCGACGCGGGCGTTACGATTGAGGACGGCGCCCGCGTGGGTCCGCGCAGCGTGATCGGGCGGGGCTGCCGGGTCGGCGCAGGAGCGGTGGTGGAAGACTCCATCTTGTGGAACGACTGTGTGGTAGGCGCCCATGCGATTCTTCGGGGCGCCCTGCTCGGCTCGGCATGCCGGATTGGCGAGTCGGCCACCGCTCGGCGCCGCGGTGCTCGGCGACCGCACCGAGCTGACTGATTTCACGCGCGCCTGACGCCGCGCCTTTCGACGAGCTGACCATGTCCCTGGACCCTTCCATCTTCAAGGCCTACGACATTCGTGGCGTGTATCCCTCCGAGATCGACGAGGCGGGCGCCCGCGAAATCGGCCGCGGCTTCGCGGCCTACCTGGGCGCCCGAACCGTCGGGGTCTCCCGCGACATGCGCGTCTCGTCTCCGGCTCTCGCCGAGGCCTTCATCGACGGCGTGCGCGCGCAGGGCACCGATGTCGTGGACTACGGGATGCTGGGCACCGACCAGCTCTATTACGCCGTGGCGACCGACCGGCTGGACGGCGGCGCGCAGATCACCGCGTCGCACAACCCGAAGCAATACAACGGCATCAAGATGGTGCGCGCCGAAGCCCTGCCGCTGAGCGGCGACGCGGGCATCGGCCAGATCCGCGACATGATCGCCGCCGGCGCGCTGCCCGCAGAATCAGCGACGCCCGGCACGCTGACCACCCGCGACATCATGCAGGGCTACATCGAGAAGGTGCTGTCGTTCATCGACACCGGCGCCATCAAGCCTTTCAAGGTGGTGCTCGATGGCGGCAGCGGCATGGCCGGGAAGGTCGCGCCCCGGCTCTTCGAGCGCCTGCCCTGCCGCGTCACGTCGCTGTGCATGGAGGTCGACGGCACGTTCCCGAACCACGAGGCCAACCCGCTGCTCGAAGAGAACCGCGCCGACATCACGGCCGCCGTGCTGCGCGAGAAGGCGGACATCGGCATCGCGTGGGATGGCGACGCCGACCGCTGCTTCTTCATCGACGGCAGCGGCGAGTTCATCTCGGGCGATTTCATGACGGCGCTCCTGGCGGAGGCGTTTTTGCTGAAGACGCCGGGCGCCACGGTGATCTACGACCTGCGCGCCAGCCATGCGGTGAAGGACACGGTGGCCCGGTACGGCGGGCGCGCGCTGATGAACCGCGTGGGGCACGCCTTCATCAAGCAGCGGATGCGGCAGGAGGACGGTGTCTTCGCCGGCGAAGTGACGGGGCACTACTACTTCAAGGACTACTACTACGCCGACAACGGCTTCATCCCGGCGTTGCTGGTGCTGGAGCTGATGTCGAAGAAGGGACAGTCGCTGCGGGATCTCCTGGCTCCCTTGCGCGAGCGCTACTTCATCTCCGGCGAGATCAACACCAAGCTGGCCAGCATGGACGAAGTGCCGGCGGGTTCTGGGGGCTATCGAGAAGCGGTACAGTGATGGCACGATCGGCCGCATCGACGGCATCTCCGTGGACTACCCCACGTGGCACTTCAACGTGCGGGCGTCGAACACGGAGCCGCTCGTGCGGCTGAACCTCGAGGCCGAGACGCCTGAGCTGATGGCGGCCAGGCGGGACGAGGTCCTGTCGGTGATTCGGGGCTGACGGAGGTCCTATGCGCAGCACACAGGCGGTTTCACTGGTTGCGGATCGTCCTCGGCACCGTAGTCACGGCGCTCCCGGCCGCTGCACACCATAGCTTCGCGCCGCATTTCGACGCCAAGAAGCCGGCCGACATCTCCGGCACCATCACCGAGTACGAAGCGCGCAACCCGCACAGCTATCTCCACATCGCCGCCGTGGACGAGAACGGCCGGACGCGCGAATACGTGTGCGAGTCGCACGGCGTCACCCAGCTCTCGCGCAACGGCATCACGCCGAAGCTGCTCAAGATCGGCGCCAGGGTCCGCGTGACCGGCTCCCTGTCGCGCCACAGCCCCTACATGTGCTTCTTCGACACCGTGGATCTGGGCGACGGCAAGGTGCTGAGCGTGAACGGGCCGCGCCGCGCGCCGGAGACATTCGCGGCGCGCAAGGACATCTTCGGCACGTGGCTCCTGGCACCCATTGCGAATCGACAGACGAGCGGCCCGCAGCCGATGATCGAGCTGCTGACGCCGGCCGGCGAGAAGGCCGTCGCCGCCTACGACCCCTTCAAGGACGATCCGACCTTCCGCTGCGACCCGGTGGCTATTCGCCGCGTGTGGGGCGCCCCGGGTACGCCGCTCGAGATTCGCCGGGACGGGCGCAACGTGGTGCTGCGGCACGAGTGGATGGACGTGAAGCGCGTGATCCACATGGACCTGAAGGAGCACCCGAAGAATGGAGCGCGCACGTCGCTCGGCCACTCGATTGGCCGCTGGGAGGGCGAGACGCTGGTGATCGAGACGGCGAACTACTCCGCCGGTGTGCTCAACCAGTATGTGGAGACGCCTGGCAAGCCAACACGGGGCCTGCTCCACTCGGCCGCGCTGACCTCCGTCGAGCGGCTGCACCTGGACGCCGAACGGCAGCGACTCGTCCTGGAGGTCGACCTGGCGGATCCGGAGTTCTTCAAGCAGCCATTCCCGCGTTCGTTGAACGAGTACGCGGCGTCGAACCTGAAAATCGAGCCGTTCAACTGCTCGCCCGAAGGCCTGACCGGCACGATTCCGAAAGTGAGCCGGAAGCCGGGATTGATTTAGAATGTTTGCCAGCCGCGCGGGAGTAGTTCAGCGGTAGAACGCGAGCTTCCCAAGCTCGATGTCGCGGGTTCGATCCCCGTCTCCCGCTCCACCACCCTTAGTAACCGCTCGATCGGGCTGCGGGCGTTGCCCCGGCCGACTGCTGCACGATGCGCACGCCGGCGCTGGCGCCGATGCGCGTGGCGCCGGCCGCGACCATCGCCTTCAACCCCTCCAGATCCCGGACGCCGCCCGCGGCCTTGACGCCCATCTCCTCGCCCACCACGCGCCGCATCAGCGCCACGTCGGCGACCGTGGCCCCGCCAGGGCCGAAGCCGGTGGACGTCTTCACGAAGTCCGCGCCCGCCGCCTTCGCCAGCGTGCACGCCGTCACCTTCTCGTCGTCGGTCAGCAGCGCCGCCTCGATGATGACCTTGCTGAGCGCGCCGGTCTCGCGGCAGGGCGCCGTCACCGCCTCGATGTCGCGCTCCACCACGCGCAGGCTCGCCCGACTTGAGCGCGCCCGACGTTGATCACCATGTCGATCTCGCGCGCGCCGTCGAAGAGCGCGCGCCGCGTCTCGTACTGCTTCACGTCGGCCGTGGTGGCGCCCAGGGGAAACCCGACCACGGAACAAACGGTGACCGTGGACCCCTTGAGCAGCCTGGCGCAGGTGGCCACCCACGTCGGGTTCACGCACACGCTGGCAAAGCGATGCTCCGCCGCTTCCCGGCACAGGACCTCGATCTCGGCCAGCGAGGCATCGGGCTTGAGGAGGGTGTGGTCGATCAGCGCCGGCGAGGCGTGCCGGTGCCGCCGCCCGTCGCGTGCAGCCCGAGTCGCGCCGCGCCCGGCATCCAGCACGCCCTGAACCCGGTCGGGACAGCAGTCCACGTGGAGCGCGTGGCACCCGCACCGGCCCGCCGGCGGCCGCGAGCCCATCGCGGCCAGTTCATCCAGGATGATGCCGACGAGCCGCTGGATGTCGTCGGCCATCAGCCCAGCGGCCGCTGCTCGAGGTCCCGGATCTTCGCCAGCCGTCGGATGTAGCGGGGCTCCTTCATCGGCGTGTCGAGAAAGGTATCCACGACGGCGCGCGCCTCCTCGAGGGAAACCAGCGTGGCCCCGAGGGCCAGCACGTTGGCGCCGTTGTGCTCGCGCGCGTACCGCGCCAGCGTCTGGTTGAGGCACATGGCCGCCCGCGCGCCGGCCACCTTGTTGGCGGCGATGGTCGATCCCAGGCCCGCGCCGTCGATCACGATCGCCGCGTCCGCTTCCCCGCGCGCGACCTGCACGCGCGGCCGCCGCGGCCGTGTCCGGATAGTCCACTGGCTCGGTGCCGGTCGTCCCCAGATCGTGGGCGGCGATACCGCGCCCGCGCAGGTGGGCCACCATCGCGGCCTTGAGCGCCAGCGACGTGTGATCGCCCGCCGACGGCCACCGTGCGGATCGGAGACACGGGCGCCAGGCGCGGCGTCCTCATCGCCGCCGGATTCCCGCACCACCGAGATGCGGCGGCTGCGCAGCGTGTCGGCCGCCAGCGGCGTCACGTGACCGCCACGCACGAGGACGATCGAAGATCCGTAGTCGAGCACGCGCGCGTCGGCTTCGGTGACGATCTGAAAGCGCTTCACTGAGGTCGCTATGTTACCCTTGGCGGCGGCTCGCGGCCACTCATGGAGACCCTCATCGCCACCGACACATCCAGGCACGCGTGCGCGAGCTGGCCGACGACATCCGGCGCGATCATCCCAACGGCGTGCACCTGGTCGGCGTGCTGAAGGGCGCCTTCGTCTTCATGTCGGATCTTGTCGCGCGCGGTGGGCGGCGACGTCTCGATCGACTTCATGGCGGTGTCGAGCTACGGCAGCAGCACCAAGTCCTCGGGTCAGGTGCAGCTGCTGAAGGATCTGGACGCGTCGATCGAGGGCCGCGACGTGGTGATCGTCGAGGACATCGTCGACACGGGGCTGACGCTCACCTATCTGCAGGACATCCTGCGCGCGCGGGCGCCCCGGCGCCTCCGGACGGCGTGCCTGCTGAGCAAGCCGTCACGCCGGAAGGTGCCCGTGGTGGTGGACTATGTGGGGTTCGACATCGACGATCAGTTCGTGGTCGGCTACGGGCTGGACTACGCGCGAGCGCTATCGGGCGCTTCCCTACATCGCCGTGGTCGAGACGGCGCCTGGCGTGCCCTAACGGACGGCCGCCCGGACCTTTTCGCCCCAGGCACGAGCCTCGGCCAGCACCGCGGCCGTGTCGAGCGTCAGGACCTTCCGATCCCGCATCAGCACCTTCCGTTGACCACGTGGTGCCGCACGTCGTCGCCGCGGGTCGGTGTAGACCAGGTGCGACACCGGATCGTAGAGCGGCGTCTGCCGCGCGTCCGCACATCCACCACGATGAGATCGGCGCGCTTGCCCGCGCTCCAGCGAGCCGATCCGCCGCTCCATCCCGAGCGCCCGGGCGCCGCCCATCGTCGCCATCTCGAGCGCCGTGGCCGCGCCGACCGCGCGCGGATCGGCGGTCTGCAGCTTGTGCAGCAGCGAGGCCACGCGCATCGCCTCGAACATGTCCAGGTCGTTGTTGCTGGCGGCGCCGTCGGTGCCCAGGCCGATGCCACACCGGCGCGCAGATAGCCGGTGACCGGCGCCGCGCCGCTCGCCAGCTTCATGTTGCTCTCGGGGTTGTGCGACACGCCGACGCCGCGCTGCTTCAGCAGCGCGATCTCCGGCTCGGACACCCACACGCCGTGCGCGGCCAGCACGCCCGGGCCCAGGAACCCGAGGCTGTCCAGATAGCGCCGCCGGCGACGGCGCTTGAACCGCTCCTGCGCGCGTCTGGATCTCGTCGCGCGTTTCGGCCAGGTGAATCAGCGTCGGCACGCCGTGCCGCCGCGACAGCTCGCGCGCGGCCTTCAGCGTCGGCGCCGTCGAGCGTGTACATCGCGTGCGGCGCCACGGCCGGCGTGATCAGCGGGTCGTCCTTGAACTGCCGGATGAACGCGTCGGCCCGCGCCAGCCCTTCGGCCGGCGTCTTGGCGTCGGCCACCGGAAACTGGATGATCGTCTGCCCGAGCACGCCGCGCAGGCCCGCCGCCTTCGTCTCCTTCGCGATCTCCTCCTCGAAGTAGTACATGTCGGCGAAGGTCGTCGTCCCCGACTCGATCATCTCGAGCGCGGCCAGCCGCGTGCCCGCGCGCACGAACTCGGGCGAGACGGTCTTGGCCTCGGCCGGGAAGATGTACTTGTTCAGCCACTCCATCAGCGCCAGGTCGTCCGCCAGCCCGCGATAGAGCACCATCGGCGCGTGCGTGTGGGTGTTGATCAGGCCGGGCAGCACGATCTGGCCGGCGGCATCGATCGTCTCGGCGCCGCGGAACTGCTTCGCCGATGGCCTCCGCCGTGTCCACGGCCACGATGTCGGTGCCGTCGATCGCGACGGCGCCGTTCGGGATGACGCGCCGCGCCGGCGTCCATCGTGACAACGGTGCCGTCCGGTGATGAGGAGCGACACCTGCCGCGGCCGCTGCGCTGACCGCACGGCACAGCGCCGCACGCGCACGCCAGGCCGCGATCAGCAGGCGGAGCCTGCGCATGCGTCGCATTGTAGCGGACCTCTAGCTCGGCGCTGCACGCTTCAGGTAGTATGACGGCCGTGCCTCTTCACCTCGTCACGCACCCTGTCGCACTCGACGCGCTCGCCGAGCTCCGCGATGCACAGACACGCGGCCGCCGGCCTTCCGCGCCGCGGCGCGCCGCATCAGCGTGCTGCTGGCCGCCGAGGCGCTACGCGACCTGCCGTCCGAGGCTGGCGACGGTGACGACGCCGCTTGGACCGGCGCCGGCGCGCACGTGGTCGGACCGACGTCGTGGTGGTGCCCGTGCTGCGCGCCGGGCTCGGGCATGCTGGACGCGGTGCTCGAGCTGCGTGCCGCGGCGCGCGCGTCGGCCACATCGGCCTGCAGCGCGACGAGGCGACGGCGATGGCCTCGCGCTACTACTCGAAGCTGCCCGAGCCTCTGCCGGCAGCTCGGTGCTGGTGCTCGATCCGATGCTGGCGACAGGCGGCAGTGCGGCGGCGGCGCTCGACTCTGATCAAGGCGGCCGGCGCGCGCGACGTGCGGCTGATGTGCATCGTCGCCGCGCCCGGAAGGCGTGGCCGCTGCTCGAGCGCTCGCATCCCGACGTGCCGATCTACACGCCCGTCGTGGACCGCGACTCGAACGAGCGCAAGTTCATCGTGCCGGGGCTCGGCGATTTCGGCGATCGGCTCTACGGCACGGAGTAGGTAAGGGTGGAGATGGTGGGCGCGGGTGGAATCGAACCACCGACCCCTCGCGTGTGAAGCGAATGCTCTACCGCTGAGCCACGCGCCCGACCGGAACTTTGAGTCTAGCACAGCCGCATCTGCGACAATCCTGACATGACGAGCGCCGGAGGTCGCGTGGTTCTCGCGTCCGCGACACTCATGCTGTCGCTGGCGTTGGCGTCCGTCGCTCCAGGGGCAGGGTCGAGGCGCGGTGGCGCGAAGCCGGCGCCGGCACCCGCGCCTCGCCTGCCGAACGGGCGCGTCCACTTCGGGCCGCCGCCTGGCGAAACCGGCGTCTGGGAGCGGCGCAACGAGCACCTGGTGATCAACCCGCGGTCGTACCAGGCCGCCGCCACGAAGACCGCGCGCGTCCACATCGACGCGGTGCCGCTGCAGCCGTGGGCGCGTGCGCTCACCGACTACCGCCACCAGCTCGCCCTGGCCAGCGAGCCCTACACGCGCTGCAAGCCGGCGGGCGGGCCGCGTCAGTTCATGTCGCCCTACGGCCTCGAGATCGTCGAGTTCCCCGAGGCGCAGCGCGTGTTCATCTTCAACATCTCCAACGCGCAGAGCTACCGCACGGTCTTCATGGACGGCCGCCCGCACCCCGCAAGCCTGACGCCCAGCTATCTCGGCCACTCCATCGGCCGCTGGGAGGGCGACACGCTGGTGATCGACTCGGTGGGATTCAACGAGGACTTCTGGATGAACCGCGACGGGCTGCCGCACACGTCGCAGCTCCACCTGATCGAGCGCCTGACCCGGACCGACTTCGACACGCTGAACTACGAGGTCACGATCGACGATCCAGGCGCCTACACCGCGCCGTGGACGAGCGGCTACACGCTGGGCTGGACCAAGGGCGGCGAGCTGTTCGAGTACATCTGCCAGGAGAACAACCTGTCGCCGGAAGGGATGCTCACCGGGATCCCCAGCCGCGTCGCTCCCTAGGCTCGAGTTCGTAGTTCGTCGTTCGTAGTTCGTGGTTCGGTCTGGAAGCCTGGAATCCGCGAGCCTCAGCGCAAGATATCGAACTGCCGCACGTACTTGACGATGAACGCGCGGTTGACCGGCCCCAGTCCGTCGATGCTTTCGGTGTTGTTGTAGACCACGAAGAGCCCGGTGCCGGCGGTCTCGAGCACGTGGAACCGGAAGTTGCCCGACCACCGCCTGGTCCGGTCGTTGTACTGCACCAGGCTCTGCACGAACACCGAGGGCGAGAAGTTGTAGGTCACCCGCATGTTGCCCAGGTTCGTCCGGAACGAGCCCTGCGGCAGCGAGATCGCGCTGTAGTTCCAGGTGGTCTCCACCGTGAAGCGGCCGCCGTCGCGAACCGTGACCGTCAGCCGCGGGCTGTTCTGCTCCCCGGTCAGGAAGGTGCCCACGTCCCAGCGCAAGGCGGCCGAGAGCGGCTTGCGGCGATCGGTGTTCGAGTTCATCCGGAAGAAGAATCCACCGGTCTCTCCGGCGGGCACGATGACACCCGGATAGATCTCGAACGGCTCACGGAACCCCTCCCACGAGCCCTGGAGCGCCGTGTCCACGCGGTAGCCGTTCTCCCAGTCCCAGTGATTGTCCACGTGAAGCTCGGCGGTGTTCAAGCCGCCGTCCAGGTAGTCGTATCGCGTGTAGATCGCGTGCGGCAGCCACTCGCGGAAGTGCCATTCACGAATCCAGTCCTGCCGCATCGTCTCCTGCAACCGGACCTGCAGTCGCCGATAGCCGAACTCGTTCTCCAGAAAGCCGACTTCGGGATTGAAGTCTTCGCCGGTCTGGCCGTACTCGAATCCGACCTCGTGGGTCCCGTTGTCGTACAGGGAGTCCACGTTGAAAGCGTAGTCGCGGCCGGTCCTGCCTGGCGTTTCGGTGCGCGCGGCGAAGCCTGCCACGGTGAAGTACTCGCCCACGCCCAGCCGCGCGTCGGCGCCCCATGTCCGGTTCCAGTCGCCGTCCGCCGCCAGATCGCCCGTCGCAGTGCGGTTCACGAACATGCCGCCCACGCTCGACCTGTTCCTCAGCTCCTTGCTGGCGCGAAGCACGGTGAAGTTGTTGCCGGGCCGATCGGCGACGTCCGCCGTCTGCATGTTCAGCGCGCCCACGTTCACGCCGCCGATCTTGCCGCTCAGGCGCCCGCCGCCGAGGATCGGCACCAGCTCCCCGTTCTCGTCCAGCCCGATTCGCCGGCTGAAGAAGAGATCCAGCTCGCTGCCCTTGCCGATCGTGAAGAGGGCCGAGTTCTCCTGGAAGAACGGCCGCTTCTCCGGGAAGCGCAGGTTGAACCGCGTCAGGTTGATCTGCTGCGTGTCCACCTCGACCTGCGCGAAGTCCGTGTTGATCGTGGCGTCCAGGTTCAGGCTCGGCGTCACCCCGAACTTTGCGTCCAGGCCGATGTCGCCGGCGAAGTCGGTGGCTGCGCCCAGGTTGAAGTTGCGGTCGGCTGAGCCGACGGCATACGGCAGCAACTTGAAGTTGCGTGGCGTCTCCAGTTGGAGCCCGCGCAGATCGCCGGCCGACGACAGGCGTCCCAGGTTGAACACTCGTTCGATCGGCGCCCAGTAGGCGCGCTCGCGGGTCCGCTGGATGTTGCGGAAAAAGTTGACGCCCCATGTCTGGGGCGCCGGCCCGTAGCGCAGCGTCCGAAGAGGGATGCGGAACTCCGCCGTCCACGATGTGTCGGTGGTTCCCGTAGCCACTTCCCAACTACCGTCCCAGGTGGCCTGCTGGCCGCCCTCGAAACGGACCTGCGCGTCGTACTGCGCGCCGGCCACGTTGGTCCCGAACACGAACCCGTTCTGCTTGTCGTGGAACGTGTCGAAGATCATCTGGAACGAGTCCATGTCGGCCAGATTGGGATCGCGCCGGGTGTCGGTGGTCACGATGAGCGTGGGATTGGCGTCGAAGAGAGTCACCCCGACATAGATGGCGTCGGTGTCGTAGAGGATCCGAACTTCAGTGCGCTCGCTGACGGGCTCGCCCTGGAAGGGCTCCGCTTGCACGAAGTCACCGAGTGGCGAGGCCGATTGCCACATGCCCTCGTCCAGACGGCCGTCGATCACCAGGGCCTCCTCGATCCGGACGGCGTTAGCTACCGGCCGCGGCAGTTGCGACAATGGGGCGACTTGCGGGTCCTGAAGCTGGGCGACGGCCGGCCACGCGCACGCCAGAAGCATGCTGGTAGCCGCCAGAAGAACTGGTGTGTGGGGTTCCCGGGGCCGAACCATTGGTAGTGGAAGCCGAATTGTACCAGCCTTAGCTGATCCACACGAGCGGCTGGGCTTTGGTTATCAATGGCACGGGAGATGCGTGTCTTGTTATGAGGCATCTCCGAAGGAGGTAGCCATGGTCAACATCACGCGCATCCTCGTGCCAACCGATTTCAGCGCCGCGTCCGACGCGGCACTGACCTACGCACGCTCACTCGCGCGCCAGTTCGGGGCGTCGATCAACCTGGTCCACGTCCTGGAGGACCCGTTTGCCTCCGGGGCGTTCGTCGGCGACGGCGTCGTGGCGATGCCGCTCGACCTGCGCGAGTCGCTGGAGCGGGCAGCGGTCGAGCAGCTGTCACAGCGACACGACGAGCACGCGAAGACGCTGCCGCTCAGTTCGACCGACCTCTTGACGGGATCCGCGGCCAGGCGGATCGTGGAGCACGCCGAGGCGACGAGTGCCAACCTGATCGTCATGGGGACGCATGGCCGCGGCGGCCTTGGCCACCTGCTGCTGGGCAGCATCGCGGAAAAGGTGGTGCGCACCGCGAAGTGCCCGGTGCTCACGGCCCGTGAACCGCAGCCGGAAACCATAACCGCGTAAGCAACCCAAACCGATCGGCGCAGTCGGCCGTAGTAGGTGTCGAGACCCGACTCGATGCCGCCGCTGCGCCTTCGGATCCCCAGTTTCCTGCTTTGTGGCCTTCTGGCTGGAGCCGCGACGGCTTTCGCACAAGCCACGGGAGGGGTCGCGGGACACGTGCTGGACCAGACAGGCGCTCCCCTGCCAGGCGTGGCCATTGCCCTCGCGAACGGCGCCGGTGAGCGGACCGCCGTCAGCGACGAACGGGGCAGCTACCGGTTCGATGGCGTCGCCGATGGGCCCGTCGAGCTCACGTTTCGCCTTTTGAACTTCGCGGTGGGCCGCCGCACGGCAACCGTCGTCAACGGACGGCCGCAGACCGTCGATGCCGTGCTCACCCTGTCGCTGAGCGCCGACGTCGTCGTGACGGGCACCGCCACGTTCCGGAACATCGCCGACATCCCAAACCCCACCGAGAGCCTCGTCGGCATCGCATCAGCCGCAAGCCAGGGTGCCATCACGGCCGCGCAGCTCGAGGCCAGGCCGGTCATGCGGCCCGGTGAAGTCCTCGAGACCGTGCCGGGGCTCATCGTCAGCCAGCACAGTGGCGAGGGCAAGGCCAACCAGGTACTACCTGCGAGGCTTCAACCTGGATCACGGGACCGACTTCTCGACGACCATCGCCGGGGTGCCCGTGAACACGCCCACCGGCGCCCACGCCCACGGCTACACCGACATCAGCTTTCTCATCCCGGAGCTGGTCAGCGGCGTGCAGTTCAAGAAAGGGCCCTACTTCGCGGACGAGGGGGACTTCTCGGCGGCCGGAGCGGCCAACATCAACTACGTCAATCGGCTCGACAGGCCGATGGTGCGCCTCAGCGCCGGCAATAACGGATGGGGCCGCGTGATGGCCGCCGGCTCGCCGGTAATCGGAGCCGGCGTCCTGCTCGGCGCCATCGAGCTGAACCGGAACGACGGCCCCTGGCTGCGCGAGGATCGCTACGAGAAGCTGAACGGCGTGTTGCGGTACAGCCGCGGCGATCAACGGAACGGCTTCTCCGTGACCGGCATCGGGTACTGGGCCGACTGGAACTCCACCGACCAGGTGGCGCAACGGGCCGTCGCCAGCGGGCTCATCTCCCGGTTCGGTTATCTGGACGGCACTGACCGCGGCAGCACCAGCCGCCAGAGCGTGGCCGCGGACGTCCAGCGCTCGACGGGCCCCTCTTCGCTGCGGGCCACGGCATTTCTGCTCCACAACCGGCTGAACCTGTTCTCGAACTTCACCTATTTTCTGGACGACCCAGTGAACGGCGACCAGTTCGAGCAGGCGGAACGCCGCACAGCGGCGGGCGGACGGGTCACTTACCGGCGCCTTGGGCGCATCTTCGGTCGTCACGCCGAAAGCGCGCTCGGCGTGCAGGTGCGAAGCGACTGGCTCGACCCCGTGGGCCTCTACAAGACCGCCCACGCGCAACGGCTCTCGACGACACGGGAAGACCGCGTTGGCCAGACGATGACCGGCGTCTTCGCGCAAAGCGAGATCGAGTGGACGCGCTCGCTCCGGACCACGATGGGACTCCGAGCCGACGTCTACCGCTACTCCGTGACCGCGGGCAATCCGCTCAACTCGGGTCAAGGCACGGCGGGGCTCGTCAGCCCGAAGCTTGCGGTCGCGATGGGGCCCTGGGCCGGCACCGAGTTCTACGCCAACGCCGGCATGGGGTTCCACAGCAACGACGCGCGCGGCGCGGCGATGTCCGTCGATCCCCGGACGGGCGATCCGGCCAGCCGCGTCACGCCCCTGGTGCGGGCGACGGGGGCGGAGGTCGGCCTGCGAACGGTTCGCGTGCGCGGCCTGCAGTCCACGGTGGCGCTGTGGTACCTCGGGCTCGATTCGGAGCTGCTGTTCGTGGGCGACGCGGGCACGACGGAAGCAGGGCGCCCGAGCCGCCGCTACGGGATCGAGTGGGCGAACTACTGGCGTCTGGGTCCCTGGCTGACCGCGGACGCCGACCTCTCGTTCTCGCGTGCGCGATTCGCCGACGCCGACCCGGCCGGCCGGCACGTGCCGGGCGCGCTGGACCGGGTGGTCTCTGGCGGCATCACCATCGAGCCCCGGCCGTCGCTGACGGGCACCCTGCGGATGCGGCACTTCGGCCCACGCCCGCTCATAGAGGACGCCAGCGTGCAGTCGCAGGCCACCACCTTGTGGAACGCCGAGCTTGGCTATCGGATCACGCCTCGCACCAGGCTGGTGCTCGAGGCGTTCAACCTCTTCGACGCCCAGGTATCGGACATCGACTACTTCTACAGGTCGCGGTTAATCGGGGAGCCCGCCGAAGGCGTCGAGGACGTCCACACGCACCCGGCGCTGCCACGGTCGGCGCGCATCGGCCTGCATTTCACCTTCTGATCGGGCGTGGTGCGAATTCCTTCCTTGGGCGCGGGACTATCTCGCGGCCGACGCGGCGACCCGTGAGCCACAGGGCCACCAACGGCCTGAAATTCGCCCGAAACACGATTGACGAGGAAGCGGAACACTCCTTGCCGCTTCAGCAGCGTGGAGTTCCGCAGCGTGCGCACCAAGCGAACCGTGATGCGAAGAATCGACCTCACGAGCGGTCGGTCGGCGGTGGCGATCGCGGCCGCTCTGTGGCTCGCCGTCGTCGCGACGGCAGGCGGTCAGCGCCCGCTGGCGCCATCCGTGATGCGCAACCATCCTGCCATACGGTACCAGGACTCGCCTCCGGACGACGCCGTCGCGGCGTTGAACGACCGGCTGCGCGGCGGCGAGGTTCAGCTTCAATTCGAGCCGGTGTCGGGGTATCTCCGTTCAGTCCTCGACGCGCTGGAGGTTCCCGAGAATTCGCAACTCCTGGTGTTCTCGAAGACCAGCTTCCAAGCTCGATTGATCAACCCGACCAACCCGCGTGCGTTGTACTTCAACGACAGTGTCTCGGTCGGATGGGTCCGCGGTGGCGAGGTTCTCGAATTCATCGCGCAGGATCCGCGGCAAGGCGCGATGTTCTACACGCTCGAACAGACGCCGTCGGCGATGCCGCGGATTCAACGGAACTTGACCTGCGTTCAGTGCCACACCTGGGAAGCGACCGCCTACGTCCCTGGCATGTTCCTGGGCAGTGGCTTCCCAGCTGCGGACGGAAACCTGCTCTATGCGCAGGTGTACAGCTCCGACCATCGCACGCCGTATCAGTTGCGATGGGGCGGCTGGTATGTGACGGGACGGCACGCCTTCCGGCGCCACATGGGCAACGCGACCGTCACGCCCGGTGGCGACCTGGCTGACATGGTCACCCCCGAAACGGTCAACAGCACCGGCCTCGCCGGTCGATTCGACATGACCGGCTACCCATCGCCGCACAGCGACATCGTGGCGCTGATGGTCCTGGAGCATCAGGCCAGGATGCTGAACCTCATGACTCGAGTGGGATGGGAATCGAGACTCGGGGCCGAAGCTGGGGTTTCGCTGCAGGAATCGATCGACGAGCTCGTGGACTACCTCCTGTTCGTGGACGAAGAGCCACTGCCCGGCCCGGTCGCGGGCGCGTCTACCTTTGCGCGGACTTTCAGCCTGACAGGGCCTCGGGACTCACAGGGTCGATCGTTGCGCGACCTCGACCTCACCCGGCGTCTGATGCGCTACCCGTGCAGCTACCTGATCTACTCCCCGTCGTTCGACGCGATGCCCGAGAAGGCGAAGACGGGTGTCTACGCCCGGATGTGGACCATCCTTTCAGGCACTCTGCCCGACGGCCGTTACGCGCAACTGTCGGCCGACGATCGTAGAGCGGTCATCGACATCCTTCGAGAAACCAAGGCCGACCTTCCTTCCTACTTCAAGGCTCCACCCATCACGGCTGTTCAAAACTGACAGGAGACCGTTCACATGCCCAAACTCCCCTGGCTTGCGTTGGTGGCTCTCGTCGCGGGCTGCGGCAGCACGCCCCCACCCGCAGAACCGGCTGCTCCGGCGCCGCGGCCGTACTCCACCCTGGCGCAGCTGATGCGCGGGATTCCGTTCCCGAACTCGAACATCGTGTTCGACACCCAGACCACCGACCCCGGCGCGAAGCGCGAGCCCGGGGAAACATCGCGAGGCGGCGCCACGGCGGACTTCGGCAACGTCTACGGCGGATGGCAGGCGGTGGAGAACAGCGCCCTGGCAGTCGCGGAAACGGCCACGCTGATCATGGTGCCCGGCCGGTCGTGCGAGAACGGCCGTCCGGCGCCGGTCGACCGCGAGGACTACCAGCGCTTCGCCAGCCAGCTGGCCGACGCCGGGCTGGCCGCCTACAAGGCCGCGCAGTCGAAGAACCTGGATGCGATGGTCGAAGTCAGCGGCACGGTGTCCGACGCGTGCGCGGCCTGTCACGAGGTCTACCGCGACAAGGACGACGAAAAGGATCGCTGCATCCCGTGAGCGCACCGACGAGCCCGAGTTCTGGCTCGGGCGGCAGTCAGTTCACGCTTCGCACCTCGGCGCGGGCAACCCCCACCGAGGAGCCGGGCGCCGTTGCCTCGTAGTAGCCCACGAAGCGGCGGGGCTCTGGCGCATCGTAGCGACGCAGGTTCTGCGCCCATCGGTAGCCGATCGACTGGTACCGCAGCTCAGCCTCGATGGTGAAGGGCCCGGCGCCAGGCGCCTCGACATCGTAGTGCACGCGGTCGCCGGCGGCGGTGAAGTTCGCATCGCCACGGGCCTCACCCCAAACAGCGATCCCGGCCTCGGCGGTCGCCTTGTCGAATCCGCGAGGCAGCAGCCGGTTGTCCTTGAGGTATTGCGTCGCCGTCAGCAGGCCGGTCGTCGGCACAGCCAATCGGTCTCCTAGCACCGGTTCGTAGATCTGGACCTGGTCGCCGCGCATAACCGTGTCGTAATGCGGCTCGAAGGCAGGAGCGTCGGCATCGGCGTCGTTTCCCTCGATCGAGCCGTCGGCGCGCACGGCGCCGGACTCGAAGACCCGCGTCCCGCGGCTGTCGGTCACGACCACGTGCAGCCAGGCGCGCCGTGAGGGATAGCCCGTCGGAAACTTGTGGCCGGTCAGGTTGGTCACGACGACGTCGAACGCCAGGCGGCCGTCGCGCCTGGCCGGCTCCGCGATCGACAGTGTGGCAGTGTCCTGCTGCAACTGCCGGATGGTGGCGGCGGCCATCGCCTCCAGCTCCTGCGGCTCGGCCGCCACGCCCAGCTCGCTGCGGAAGCGGTTCAACAGGCGAAGCATGTGGGCATTGCCGCCGACGAAGGTATGCCGCGACAGGCCGTCGCGGCCATCCCCCAGCACCGAGGCCACCCGCACCGGGCCTGCGACGCGCGGCATGTGACACGACTGACAGCTCTTCCGCTCGGCGGCGAACGCGCTGTGCCGCCACTCCTGGTAGTTCATCTGCTCCGGCAGCGAGCCGATGACCTCGCCGTTTTCTCCGAGCGCCGTCGTGATCAGCGTGTGGCACGACGCGCACAGCTCCGACTCGCGGATGTGCGGCGCCTGCACCTGCTCGTAGCCGGTTACCGAACGCATGATTGTCTGGCGCCCGCCATCCACCTCGAATGGACCGAGGATGCGTCGGACACCGCGGTCCGAGGGGGGCGTCACCGCAAACCGGCCGTTGAACCGCTCGGCGGTGCCCAACCCGTCCGCGGAGATCTGGTGGCAAACGGTGCACGACACGCCGTCGGCTGCCAGACGCTGCACCGCCGGACCTCCCGCATCCTGGATCGGCAGGTGCGCGAACACCTCGCCCTTGCCACCGTGCGTGCGGGCAATCTGCGCCGCCATCGGCATGTGACAGCCGCCGCACTCGTCCTGAATGTCGGCGGCGTGCGCCGGGTGATCGAGGGTCTCGCGGCGAACGGACGCCTGCCAGTACGGATCGCGCGCGGAGTTGGCCATCATCGTCGCCCGCCAGCTCACGCCGATCGAGACGTCCTCGCCCACCGGCGAGGTCAGGTTGTTGTGGCAGGCCTGGCAGTCCTCGGAGTGCGCGAAGAGTGACAGATCGAGATGCGGCCGGACCGGCCGCGACGCTTGCGGAACGGGCCGGGCATCGACTGACACCCAGCAGACAGCCAGACACCAGGCGACGAAGGCAATCCTCATTCGCTCACTACCTCCAGAACTGGAACAGCCCGCCGTCGAACCAGTCCCACAACAGATACGTCATCAGCTGCGGCTTGCGCCCGTCGCGCTGTGTCAGCGGCACGCGCACACCCACGTTCACGAGCACGTGCTGGAGCTTGCTGAGCGACACCTGGGCCTGCGGCACGACGTCCCACTCCACCGGCCCGCCCGACGGCCGGGCGACCAGCACCTCGACCATCGGCGTCCAGCCGCGGCCACGGCCGGCATCCGCTGCCCACGTGTAGCCAAGCGCGGTCCGGGCAAATGCCTCGTTGCCGCCACGCTCCTGATCCGAGGCGATCTCGTAGCCGGCTTGCAGCTGCACGAAGCCGCTGGCGCCCAGCATCCGCCCCAGCAGCAGCAGAGGCTCGAACACGGTGTAGCCGTTGCCCAGGCCGAGGCTTTCCTTGCCGGTCGGCAGCGTCACAGCGCCGCCCACGGCAAGGATCAGGCCGCGCTCGTAGCTGGCATGGACGGTTTGGCGGACCGCGATTTCGACGTCCCCGATACCGCGCCGCCAGGGCCCGTCCGGATCGACTTGTCCGAGCACGAAGGGCACGTTGATCTCGTAGGTGCCCCGCGAGCCGAAACGGCGCTCGTAGACGACGTTCTCCGTCACGCCGGCGCCGCCGGGCCGGCTGCCGGTGAAGAACAACACCTCGTTCTCGGGGAACGCCTTCTCGGTGAAGAGCCCACGCGGAGGGTTGAGGTCGCCCCGCGGCCAGGAGCGGTCGCGGCAGAAAGTCCGGAGATGCTGGACCACGCGCGCGATCTGCTCGTCGGACAACGCGTCCCCGAACGCCGGCATGTGCCGGTCGAGCGCCCGTACCGGCCCGCCACTGTGCACGACGGCCATCCAGTCGGCGGACGGTTCCACCGTGTTGGTCAGGCAGTCCGTGAAGTCGGGAAAGCCGTGGCCGTTGGGGAGTGGCAGCGCGAACCCGACGACGCTGGACGGCGATCCCGTGCCGTCAGCCGCGTGACACGTGACGCAGGCCGCCCGGTAGATCTCCTCGCCGGCCGCGTCGGGACGAATCGCCGGCACGGGCGCCTCGCTCGCCGGTTGCGCTGCTACAGGCGCGCTCAGGACAGCCCACGCGCACATCGCTCGCGCGAGCGTGAAGGTGAATCGCATCGCCCCCGAAGGCTACGAGCGAACGCCAGCAAGCACCAAGCTTGATAGCGAGACTCAGACTCACTTGCGGCTAGGGGAGCTAGTGGAACCTCGCTGGCAGGGCTCTTGCTCCACCAACGTCAGGAAGCGAGCGTTCCATGACCAATCCTGCGATAGAGCACGTTCTCGTGACCGCCGGCGGCGAAGTGCGACTCACACCCGACGATCAGGACGGGGTTTGCATCGAGTCTCTCGAGCCGGGAACGGCGTTGAACGTGCACACCGTCAATTCACTCTATCGAATCGTCGTCCTGGACGGCCCGAATCACGTTGTGCACATCTGTGGTGGAACAGCGTTTCCGGAAGACACTGTGGTCCGCATCGAGGGTGCAACCGGCTACGGCAGCGCGGTGAAGCGCGGCTGGATTGTCGTCGGCTTCCGGATGGAGATACTCCTGGGGCCGTTACGAATCAAGTCCTCTCCCGTGCTGTCAGTCTTGAATACGAGCGCACCGTAAGGCTTTGCCGTCTGGCGAGGCCTGATTGATCGTTGGACCGGAAGTCGATCAGCTCACGAGCCCGCGGGGCGGTGAAGTCGGGCAAGCCGTGAGCGGGAACTAGTTCCATGCGCTGCGAATTAGTTCCCGACGCGGGCCGCGGCAGGCCGCTGAGAGGGCCCTTTCTGGGCTGGCACGCAAGATGCTCTCGTGCCACAGCAACAGGAGGAAGGATGACACCTATCGCCCGCATCATGGTTCCCACTGACTTCAGCGCCGCGTCCGATGCGGCGCTCGCGTATGCGCGCGTCCTGGCGGGCCAGATGGGCGCTTCAATACACCTGGTTCACATCTTCGACGACGCGTTCACGTCCGGAGCCTTCGTGGGCGACGGCACGGTGATGATGCCGGTCGAGCTTCGGCAAAGGCTCGAGCAATCGGCCCGTGAAGAGCTCGCCTCGCGGCACGCCGGACACGCCGGCACCCTGCCGGGCAGTTCGACCGTCTTCCTGATGGGCGCTCCGGCGAAGCGCATTGTCGAGCACGCAAGGAAAACGGGCGCCGATCTCATCGTGATGGGGACCCATGGGCGCACCGGGCTGGGCCACCTGTTGCTCGGCAGCATAGCCGAACGCGTGGTGCGAACCGCAACGTGCCCGGTGCTGACGACCCGGGAGACGGAAACTGCGGCGCCGCCGGTGGGTGTCGTTGCCGCCTGACCGGATTAAGGGCACTGGCAACCCTGGCATCGTCACGAGGGCAAGCAAATGGCGGACATCTTCACCTCTCACCTCGAATGGACCGGCGCCGACAAAGGGCCGACCGCCGATCCGGCGCGGTTCAGCCGCGATCTGAGCGTGTCGGTCGACGGCTTCACGCTGCCGATGTCGTCGGCACCGGACTATCGCGGGGACCCGGCGCGGGCAAACCCCGAGCAGCTCTTCGTCGCCGCCCTCTCTGCCTGCCAGGCGCTGACGTACCTGTTTCTGGCCGCGAAGAATGGTATCCGCGTGGCGGGCTATACCGACGATGCCGAGGGTCGTCTCGGCATCGTGGATGGCAGGATGCGCATGTCCCGCGTCACGCTGCGGCCACGCATCCTTCTCGAGCCGGGCTCCGACGAGGGGCGCGCACTCGACCTGACGGCGGAAGCCCACCGGAACTGCTTCATCGGCAACTCGGTCTCGACACCCATCGACATCGCGCCGCAGCTGTCGTTCACCAACAATGCTGTAGCGGCTCGATGAGACCCCGCGGCTGAAGGTAGGCGCCGTGGCCACCCCCAGACTGAGTGGCTGATGAGCAAGGCCACAGTCCGCTCGGGGCATGCCGTTTGCTACCGCTGACGGCAGGAGCGAACGATGAAGTACATCTCCTGTTTTCGCGTGGTGCTCGGCACCCTGCTCTTCATGAACCTGCACCCACCGGCATCAGGTCAGCAACCGCCGGTCGAGATTCTGGCCCCGACCTTCAGCCAGCACGTGGCCCCGATCGTCTACGCGAAGTGCGTTCAATGCCACCGGCCGGGCGAAGTCGCGCCGATGTCCCTCATCAACTATCGCGACGTGGAGCCATGGGCCGGCCCGATTCGAAGGCAGCTCGTGGAGCGGACGATGCCGCCCTTTCACAGTCACAGCCGGTATGGGCTGATCGTTGACACGCCACGCCTGACGCAACACGAAATCGACACGATCGTGCGGTGGGTGGATACTGGCGCGCCGGAAGGGGACCCCGCGCTCCTGCCAGAGTTGCCAATCCTTCCCCCTCGACGAAGCGGTGTACCCAGCCCGACGCCTTGATTCACACTCTTCATGGTCGGCCCGTCCGGACGCGTCTGTCACAGCTCGCGTCCGGTGTCTCGAGCCTGCGCCTGAGTAGGAGGCCGCGGATTATTCCCGATCCGGGGAATTTTCCAGGGGGGCGACAACGGTTGGAAGGGGCGGCCCCTTGCCGTCCGGACCTGCCCCGGCCCTCGATCGTGCAGGTTCGTTCGGATTTGGGCCGCCCGCGGCCCCCAGGGGTTGGACGGCGACGCTTTCGACCATGTTCGGGCTGGGAGCGGCGCGCGGGTTCGCCACCAACGAGACTTGGTGGAAGGCGGGGCTGGAGTCGTTGACCATGGGCAGCGTCGTGGCCGCGGCCGCCTATGGTGCCGGCGCTGTGGTGGCGTCGCTTGTCGGGGGCGGAGGCGCGGTACCGTGAGCGGGCCCGAACGGTGGCCGTGCTCTTGCTATCAGTCTTGCTGGAGGACGATCACATGAAATCCCACGTGGCATTGGCGGCGGGCCTTTCGCTCTTCGCTTTCGTGCTTTCGACACCGGCGCGGCTGCACGCGCAGCAGCCCGACAGCCAGGAACACGATCAGCATCATCCCGGCGCATCAGATGCCCGGCCCACCCCGCAGGCGCAGGCACCGGCACCTCAGCAAGCCGAGGCGGGAACCAGCATGATGGCGCGGATGAAGGCCTCCAGCGCCAGGCTCGATGCGCTGGTGAAGAAGATGAACGCCGCGAAGGGCGAAGCGAAGACCGCTGCCATCGCCGAGTTGCTGACCGCGCTGGTGGAGGACCGCCTTCACCACGAGTCGATGATGGCCAACATGTCCGGGATGATGTCGAAGATGCACGGCGGCGGAACTGGCCAGGGGCAGGATCACGCGGCGCCGCCAGCGAAGTAGGTTCGGCGTGGTGGCAGCGGCCGTAAGCTCGCCCAGCCCGCTCCAGACGTTCTTCAGCCAGCGCACGGTCGCCGTCATCGGCGCGGGCAGAACGCAAGGAGTGGAGGCCTCGATCTTTAGAAGCCTCTCGAACGGCTTCACCGGCCGCGTCTTTCCGGTCTCTCCTGATCGACTACACCACCGTCGGCAACGCGCTGTTCGGGACAGCGCCGATCGGCTGGACTGTCTGGCTGATTCGCCGTGCCGTTCGGGATCGCCATGATGATGCTCGACGAGGCCCGGAAGGCCTGTCATACGGTCTCGAGCTGTGTCGCTCACTTCACCAACAGCACCGGGCACTGGGCCAGGAGCCCGACCTTATAGCTGATGGTTCCCCAGTCGCGGTTCACCCTCGACGGGTTGACGCGGTGCGAGGCGAGGACAATGAGATCGACGTCGTGTGCCGCCGCAAAGTTCACGATCTCCTCGGCACGCCGTCCGTAGACCACGGCAGACTCCACCTGGGCGCCCCCCTTCACAACGCGGCGGGCGAGCCGGGTCATGGCTGTCTGTGCCTTCTTCTCCAGCCGCCGGTAAAAGGGCCGCAGTTCGTCGAACCGCAATCCCTCGATCGTCTCGACGACGTGGACCAGCGTGATGCGGGACGCGTCGGGCACTGCCAGCGTGTTGGCCAGCCGCAATGCCTTCTCCGTGCGCTCCGTCAGGTCGGATGGAACCAGGAGATGATGAAATCGCGGGGCGGGTTTCGCATTCGGCTTCGAACGTGTTCTCGGTTTCATGGCTTCACGCGCCGCGGGAGACCGGGGACCCCACACACCGTGCAAACTGTGACAGCTTGCGCAAATGGTGAGCATCTGCGCATAGACGTCGCCGCGCTCCTTCTCCGATCCGGCCTTGATCGCACGCTCAGTGAGCTGATGCAGGCGCACCTCTGCCTGGCGTATTTCAGGCGTGAGCTTCTTGTCGGGCGGCAGTTTCTCCGGGCGCAGCGGCGCGGCGGCCAGTCGGGTCGCGCCACTGAACCACTGCGACAGGGACGGAATGACCAGACCCTCCAGCATCTCGTCCGCCGCGCGCTGGTGCTCGAGCATGTGCCCCACCAGCCCGCCGACAGGCGGGCGCTTCGGCGTCATGGGGGCGGGCATTGTTCCGGCCGTCCGATGGCATGCCCCACAGGACTGCAACATCGACACCGTGGCTGCCGCGCCAGCTGCCAAATCCGGCGCGTTTGCCGCGCGCTGGGCGCCAAGCCGCATCGCGGCAACATACTGCGACGTCGAGGCGGCCACGTCCCGCGGCGCCTCGGCGTCTGCCAGCATCCTGGCCGACGCGCGCACCGCGGGAAGGTCGCCACGAATCAGCGCCTCGTGAACGAGACCGACCTGAACGAAATGATGCTGCATCTGGGCCAGCCGTTCAGGGGTGCTCCGCACCTGCTGGCGTGCCGCCCGGATCCGAAGCTGGATATGCTCGCCGCCGTCGCCGCACCGAAAGCGACAGCAACGAAGAGCGAAGTGCGGGGAATCTGTGTCGGCTCATGATGGACCTCGGGTGAAACGTTCATCTACCTCAGGCAATGCGCGTGCCGGATGCCCGACTGCGCTCTCGCTCTACTGACGCCGACCGATTCCAGGGACTCTGGAGGGCCGAGTAGAGCGCCTCCCTGAGCGCCACATCACGCGGGTCGCCTGTCAAGGCTGTCCCCATCTGGCTCGTGACGTACCCGTACCCGATCCCGGCATCCGGATCCGCAAAGCCCATTGAGCCGCCGGCGCCCGGGGATCCGAACGAGCGTGGCGCCGCCGAACGGCCAGATCGCAGTGGACTTCATGAAGCCGAGCGAGAACTGGACGCCGTCGAATTTCATGCATTCGTCATAGAACCCGCGTGTGGGCGGAGTCGCCGGCGCGCCCAGCAGGTCCAGCGTCTCCTGCCGCAACCCCAGCTCGCGTCCGCCGGCGGCGAAGGCGCCGTAGGCATGAGCGATGCCGCGCGCCGTGCCGACACCGCCGCCGGACGGCACTTCGAGGTTGCGCGCGTAGACACGCTGCTCGTCCAGATAGACCGCGGCACCGGGATTGATCACGAGCGCCCGGTGGATGTTCGAATGCGGATTCATCATTTCCAGCATGACTCGAAGCGGGAATCCGGTCAGCATGCGGAGCCGGCTCGGCGGCGACAAGGTCGCGAGGCGGGTGTTCGGAATCTCCTCTGGCAGGCGGATGTAGACGTCCTCGCCGAGCGGAGAGGCGATCTCGTCCTGGAAGAACTGCCCGAGGCTGCGATGGCGCGGATCCACGCGGCGTATCAGTTCGCCTTCATAGAACCCCAGGGTGAGGGCATGGTAGGCCTGGCGCGTGCCGGACTCCCACGCCGGCCTCTGACGGGCCATGACCGCCGCAAGGCGATCGAGGTCGGCCACGACGCTGCGATCCACGGGTTCGTCGAACGCGAAGAGCCCCGCCTGATGGGCCAGGAGCTGGCGGACGGTGATCTTCTCTTTCCCCTGCTGCGCGAACTCCGGCCAGTAGGTGGCGACCCGCTCCTCGTAGTCGAGCCACCCGCGGGAGTGAGCGAGTGCCAGGGCCATCGCCGCCAGGCCCTTGGTGGCCGAGTGGACGACCACCATCGTGTCCCGTTCCCACGGTTCGCCGGTCTGCTTGTTTCGGATGCCGCCCCAGAGATCGACGACCCGCTCGCCGTGGAGATAGACACAGCAGGCGCCACCCAACTCACCGCGCCGGGCAAAGTTCTCGGCAAACGCCGCGCGCACCGCTTCAAAGCCGCGACCGACGTGTCCCTCTACAGGGAGGTATGCGACGGCACGCATGGTCCCTCCCCCGGCACAAGCGTCTCCGCCTGCGTCGATTCGGCTCGGCGCTGGATACCGAGCAACTGCTCCCGCTGCATGATGAAGTGGACGGCTCGGATGGCGAGCCTGGTCAACTGAAGCGGCAGTCCGTGGAACCGGTAACTCTGTTCGCCACGAACCCGCGTCAGGAGACGCGTCACGCCTGGCGCCACCTGATCGAGCACGAATGTCCACGTCACCTGGAGCGTGCCGTCCGGTGTCATCCAGCCAAGCGTCAGCGCCCGCTCGGGCTCGATGCCAGCACGGAGAATCCGTCCTCCTTGCCTGGCAGCGCGGGAAAGATCGGTGCCAACGGCCGGATGCTGGAGCTCCGGCACGATGCGCGTGGCGCTGGGCTGGCGGCCATTGTCCAGCCGGTCGTAGCTGTACCAGCCGCCGCGGCTGCCAGCCCCCATCTGGATCAGCCACGGCCATACGTCTCGCGGCGCGCGTCGAATCGTCACACCGTGGGTCAAGGTGTCGATGGGCTGCGGAATGCGCTCGTCTCCGGGCAGCACTCGTGCGCGCTCCTCCGGCTGGCGCGGACCGATCGCCAGAGGCGTCGAGAAGGGACAGGCCCGGCTGCCGCGCGTTCGGCGCGCCGGCGAACCGCCCGCAACAACTGCCAGGTGACAAAGCCTCCCAACGGCCTGATCACCCGCCAATACCGCGCAAACTTGCGCTCCGCGAGTGGCGACAGCGCCAGGGTGGCATGCTCGAGGACCAGCCACTGCTCGTGCGGCCGGCCGGTCGGCGCCACTCGGATGCTCATGAACAGCTTTTCGTGTGCCGGATCGGAGAACGCGTCGAACGCCTCGCGCGAGGCGAATCGTCGCGGCGCCTGGTTGACCCGATGCAATTGCGCCGCCGAACCCGTGATGAGTTCGTGAGGCGAGTCATCGCGGAGGACGAGCGTGCCGCCCGCAATGAGCACTGACAGGAAAGGCCGCGTCGAATCGACCGCCGGCATCTGCCCGAACAGCCGCGAGGGGAGATATCGGAGTTCTCCCAGTGCCCACGCCAGCTTCATGTCGCGCAGCGACACCTGCTGCAGGGCTTCGAAGATCGCTGCCGGCGGTGCTGTGACGGCGACCGCGATTCGGTCGCGGAATTGGGCACCCTGAGCGATGTCGTCGAACGCGGGGGATCCTGGGGCGGCGCTGCTGTGCGTCATGAGAGCACCTTGTGCCGGCGTTCAGGAATTCCGGCGCTGAATCGCCTCGAGAAAGGCGACGATCGCCGCGATGCGCGCCTTGACCTGTTCCGGCGACAGGCCCCCGGCTGACGAGCGGAACGCGTTGCCCCACACCGGCATCTCGCGGTCACGATGCGATGACACCTCGCGGCCGTCCACGATGCGGCGCACCTGCTCTGCAGGGAATACGCCGCCGTTGCGCGACGTGTAGAGCGTCAAATCGGGCGGCGGCTGGCGAAACCGATCGGCCAGCGGTCCGTTTCCGGTCCCGGTGGCACCGTGACACGAGGCACAGTGCTCGGAAAAGAGCCTCGCGCCGTCGCCTTCGGGCGCCGACGAAGGCCGCTGCACCGAGGCGAGATACTGCACCAGGTTCTTGATGCGTTCCTGCACGCGTACATCGGCCTCGAACGCCCGAAATGTCGGCCCCCAGACCGGCATCTCCGCGGGACCGTGCGATGGCAGCGTGCGCCCCGTGCCCGTCACGTAGGCACGCACGCGATCGGCCGGAAACGAGCCGCCGTTCCGGCGGCCCAGCTGGGTCAGATCCGGAGGGGCCGTCTTGAGCGCCGGCGCCACCGGCCCGTTGCCGCGTGCGTCGGTGCCATGGCACGGTGCGCAATACAGCTCGAAAGAGTCGCGGCCGGCCAGAGAATCGGTGAGGATTCGCGGGGCCTGCTGCCGCGGGAGATCGGTTGCGCCTCGTTGCGCCTCCGCGCCGCTGAGCACGGCCGCGAAGAGAAGAACAACCGACGAACCAGCCAAATAGGGTTTGAGCGTCTGCGCCACCTGAGCCTCCGGCAGGGCTCAAGGGCAAGAACCGCGCCCGCGCGATCTGGGCGGTTTTTACAGCCGATGCCGTCGTGAGGCGGGGAATTTCCCGCACCCGGCGGCGAATTTCATGGCTGGTCAGGGCTCCTTCAGCGCCACGATCATCGCTTCCACCATGCGGCGGTAGCGCTCGTCGTGCGCCTGGAACTGCTTGGTGTACTCGGCCTCGGAGATCTTGGCCTTGCGCCACTCGCCATCGAGAGTGATGGTGGCGCCGCCGCTCTCCACCGTGTCCGGCGGCTCGTTCTTCTCGCGCCGGAACTTGAGGCCGTTGGCGCCCAGGTCGAACACGAACATCCGCGACTGCCGATCCACCGAGCCGTTCAATTCGATGTAGAGGTCCTTGTACAGACTTCTGCAACAGCAGGTAGGTCATCCGATCGGGGACGCTGGTCTTGCTGCTCAGCACAACGATCTGGCTGCCCGGGAAGTACATGGCACCCACGAACTCGTCTTTGCCCAGCCGCCCCGCGGCCGCATCCAGTTTGCGTTCGTTCAGGAGCTTCACCAGTTCCGACGTGGCGCTGGCCGAAGTGGACGGCGGCTGCTGCGCCATCGCCGGAACGGAGACGGCCACCGCCATACACACCAACAGAAACACCACCTGGTTCATGATTGCCCTTCCTGCCCCCGTCGAACTGGTCGCACTTTTACCACCGGCGTCGGCCACCGGTCAAACGGGTTCGTCGTCCCCAGGCGCCGGCGCGCGGCGGCCTTCCCGAGGAACACCTGCACGCGGCTCCCGGTTTCCGGCGAAAGCCTCGACAATCGTGCGCAGAAGCGCCAACCCGTCGCGGAGCGGCGACGCCGCAAACTCGTCGAAACGGTGCGTGACACGGCTCGCCAACTGGTCGACCCGCTCGGCCTGGGACGCAAGAAGCGCCGCGCTGCGCGCCGCATCGGCCGACAGGCTCCGCACGTCCACCAGCGCCGGTCGAAGCTCCGCCTCGAGGCGCTTGACGAGCGCCAGCGTCTCCAGGGCGGCCCGAACCGCGACGACAGCCACCGCCAGGTGCGTAATGGCCATCACGACGACGGCCACTGCTATCACGACCAGCCAGGTATCAGTCATGTCAGAAGATGCTCACTCGCACGTTGAGGTACCGGCGCGGGTCGGCCTTGATGGCGGCGACAAGGCTCCCCACTTCGTCCACGGTCTTGTTCAACTTTTCGTACAGCTGCTTGTCGTTCAGCAGGAGCCCCATTGTGCCCTGCCCTTGCTGCAGCGACGCCATCACCTTGTCCAGGCGATCGGTCATCGAGTTCATCTTGTTGTACAGCTCCTGATCGGTCATCAGCTTGCCGGCGGTGCCCTCGCCCCGGTTCAGGCGCGCGGTGATCGCCTCCATGCTGGCGGTGGTGTTCGTGAGCGACTTCGCCATGGCGTCGTCGTTCAGCAGTCGGCCGAGGCTTCCCTCGCCGGCCCGGATCCTGGCGGTCACCATCTCCAGGTTCGCCAGCGAGCCCTCCAGCGACCGCACCAACGTGGGATCAGTAGCCAACCGCCCCAGGCTGCCCCGGCCACGGTTGATGTTGCTGGCCACCTGCTCCATCGCGCCCACGAGCGCCGTCATCTCCTGATACAGGACGTCGTCGGTCATCAGCTTGCCCGCGGTGCCCCTGCCGGCCCGGAGGTCGGTGATGAGCCCGGTCAGCTGGTCGATGCCGGCGGACGCCTGCGTGGCCACGTCGGTCAGCGATCCCGCCGATGCACCCGATTTCACGTAGCCGTACTCGGGCACCGGTGTGCCGCCGGAGGACGCCGTGATGTCCACCGCCGACTCACCGAGGAGCGACACCGATCCCAGCGCCGCCACCGAGGTGCTGGTGATGCGCGGGGCGTGGTCCTTGCTCACCTCCATCAGCACCTCGACGCGGTCACCGATGAAGGTCACGTCTGACACCGAGCCGACCTCCACACCCGCCACACGGACGGGCGCACCCGGTTTCAGTCCGGCCACGTTGGGGAAGATCGTCTTGATCGGATAGCGCTGCCACCAGAATCCGCCCTCGCCGCTCAAGAGGAAGATGAACACGGTGGCCATGACGATGGCGAACACCGACACGAGGCCGACCTTCAGTTCGGCCCAGGCAAGCGATCGGGTGCGCGGCATACGTGGAACCCTCTAGGACAAGAAAGACTGGATGTACGGGTCCGTGGACGAGCGCAGCTCCGTGGCGTTGCCCTCGAACGCCACCAGCCCGTCCTTCAGCATGATGAATTCGGCCTCGTCGGCCTTGCGATCGTCCGCCGGGTGCAGCTCGATGTCGGCGCCCTGGCGCCGCGCCTCGTGGGTCGCCACGTAGAACGCGTCGCGGAGCTGGTGCGTGACGACGATCGAGCTGACGCCTTCGAGGTCGCGCAGCTTGACGATCTCCTCGTCCACCGTCGTCGCCGTGATCGGATCGAGACCGGTCGTCGCTTCGTCGTAGAGGAGGATTCCCGGCTTGGAGGCCATCGCACGCGCGATCGCCACGCGCCGCCGCTGCCCTCCGGACAACGCGGACGGCGTGCGGTCGATGTAGTCGCGCAGGCCCACGAAGCCCAGCACCTCTTCGACGCGCGCACGCACTTCGTCCAGCGGCATGTCGGTCTCTTCGTACAGCTTGAAGCCGACGTTCTCGGCCACGGTCAGCGAGTCGAAGAGGGCGCCCTCCTGGAACACCATCCCCAGGTCCGCGCGCACGCGCAGCAGTTCCGCCTCAGGCAGCTGGTCCACGCGCTCCCCATTCACCCACACGGCTCCGGCATCGGGTTTCAGCAGCCCCAGAATCAGCTTGAGGATCGTGGACTTACCCGATCCGCTCGCCCCCAGAATCAGCTTCGTGTGCCCGGGCAGCAGGTCGAAACTGACGTCCTTCAGCACGACCTTTTCATCGAAGGCCAGCGACACGTGATCCAGGCGCACGACCGGTGCCTCGGCCACGGCGGTCGCGCCGTGGGACGCGGAAGCGAGGGGGCTGGGGCCTGGGCTCATCGGATTCCGCCGTCAGTACATCACCGTGATAAGGAGCCGCGTCACGAAGAAGTCCACGGCGATCACAGCTACAGACGCCGCCACCACCGCGTTGGTCGTGGCGCGGCCAACGCCTTGCGTGCCTCCGGTGGTCCGCAGTCCGACGTGGCAGCCGATCGTCACGATCGCGAACCCGAGCACGAACGGCTTGATCAGCCCCATCCACGCATCTTCCAGATACAGGCCGTCGATGATCGACGTCCAGTAGACGCTGGACGCGACGCGTAGCTGGAACACGGCGATCAACCACCCACCGAGGATGCCGACGGTGTCGGCGATCACGGTCAGGATCGGCGCCATGATGACGCCGGCCAGCACCCGCGGCACCACCAGCTTCCGGACCGGGTCGGTGCCGAGCGCGCGCAGCGCGTTGATCTGGTCGGTCACGACCATCGAACCCAGCTCCGCGGCGATCCCCGACCCGACGCGGCCGGCCAGCATCAGCCCGGTCAGGACCGGCCCCAGTTCCTTGACCATCGACGCGCTGATCAGCCGGCCGACGAACGGCCGAGCGCCGAACTGGTCCAGCGTGATGCCGGTCTGCAGTGCCAGCACGGCGCCGGTGAAGAACCCGGCCAGCACCACCACGGTCAGCGACCCGATGCCTATCTGTTCGAACTGCTCGACCACGTCGTGCCAGTAGAACGGACGGCTGAAAATCGCCCGGACGGTAGCGACCTGCAGGCGGACGTAGTCCTGGACCTCGAGGACGCCCGCCTTGAACACGTTGTTGATCAGCGAGAACACGATTATCCGGTCGCCGGCAGATCCAGCGAGGCTCCGCCTCGGACCGACGAGCATTCAGGCTCCGCCTCGCTGGAGCAGTGTCTGATTGCCCGCGCTCCGCGCGGGCGTGGACGTCTCTTACTCATTTGGAAAGACTCAGATCGTTCGAGACGTCCAGGCCCAGTTCTCCCGTTCGCAGCAGCTTCAGGCGATCCCGCAGGCTGGCCGCGCGCTCGAAGTCGAGGTTCGCCGCGGCGGCGCGCATCTCCTCCTGGACCCTGGCGATCTCGGCCTGCCGCTCTGCGGCGTTGCGGAACGTCAGCCGGCCCTCGCGCGGCTCCGGGGGCACTGAGGAATAGTCGCGCTCGTAGACGCTCGACATCACGTCGTCGATCGCGCGGATCACCGATTCCGGCGTGATGCCGTGCTCGGTGTTGTACGCGTCCTGGAGCGCCCGCCGCCGTTCGGTTTCGGCGATCGCCGACTTCATCGACGCCGTCATGTTGTCGGCATACATGATCACGCGCCCGTTCACGTTGCGCGCCGCGCGTCCCGACGTCTGGATGAGCGAGCCCGCCGAGCGGAGGAACCCTTCCTTGTCGGCGTCCAGGATCGCCACGAGCGACACCTCCGGCAGGTCCAGGCCCTCCCGCAAGAGGTTGATGCCCACCAGGACGTCGAACGTGCCCCGCCGCAAATCCCTCAGGATCTCCACGCGCTCCAAGGTGTCGATATCCGAATGCAAGTAACGGACCTTGACGCCGAGCTCCTGGTAATAGGACGTCAGGTCCTCGGCCATGCGCTTGGTCAGCGTGGTCACCAGCACGCGTTCGCGCTGCGCGGCCCGGGTGCGGATCTCCTGCAGCAGGTCGTCCACCTGGCCACGCACCGGCCGCACCTCGATGGGCGGGTCCATCAGCCCGGTGGGCCGGATCACCTGCTCCACCACCACTCCGCCCGCCCTGGTCAGCTCGTAGGGTCCCGGGGTCGCCGAGACGAACACCACCTGCCGGAGCCGCTTCTCCCATTCCTCGAAGGACAGTGGCCGGTTGTCGAGCGCCGATGGCAGCCGGAAGCCGTAGGTGACCAGCACCTCCTTGCGCGAGCGGTCGCCGTGGTACATGCCGCGCACCTGGGGCACCGACTGGTGGCTTTCGTCCACGATGATGAGCGCGTCCGACGGCAGGTAGTCGAGCAGCGTCGGCGGCGGTTCGCCCGGCGCGCGGCCCGTCAGGTGGCGGGCGTAGTTCTCGATCCCGTGGCAGTAGCCGATCTCGCGCATCATCTCGAGATCGAACATCGTGCGCTGGTGCAGCCGCTGCGCCTCGAGCAGCTTCCCTTCCTTCTCCAGCCAGCCCCGGTATTCGTCCAGCTCCAGCTTGATCGACTCGGCCGCCTGCTTTGTGCGCTCGCGCGAGGTCACGAAGTGGGACTTCGGGAACACCGACACGTGGGTCACCTTGCGAATGACCTTGCCGGTGAGCGGATCGAACCACGCCAGTTCGTCCACCTCGTCGCCGAAGAGCCCGATCCGCAGCGCGTGCTCTTCGTAGGACGGCACCACTTCGACGATGTCGCCCCGCACGCGGAACGTGCCGCGCCCGAACTCCACGTCGTTGCGCTCGTATTGGATCTCCACCAGCTTCCGCAGAATCTGGTCGCGATCGATGCGCTGGCCGACCTCGAGCGGGAGCAGCATCCCGTAGTACGCCTCGGGCGACCCCAGGCCGTAGATGCACGACACGCTGGCCACGATGATGACGTCGCGGCGCTCGAAGAGGGACCGCGTGGCCGACAGCCGCATCCGGTCGATCTCGTCGTTGATCGTCGCTTCCTTCTCGATGTACGAGTCGGTGGCGGGCACGTAGGCTTCCGGCTGGTAGTAGTCGTAGTAGCTGACGAAGTACTCGACCGCGTTCTCGGGAAAGAACCGGCGGAACTCCTGATAGAGCTGCGCCGCCAGCGTCTTGTTGTGGGCCATGACCAGCGTGGGCCGGTTCACCTGCGCCACTACCTGCGCCATCGTGAAGGTCTTGCCCGATCCGGTCACGCCGAGGAGCACCTGGAACGCGTCGCCGCGATTCAGTCCGTCGACGAGCTCGGGGACCGCGTGCACCTGGTCGCCCCGCACTTCGAAGTCGCTGACGAGCTTGAACGCGTTCTCACCTGCTGGCATGGCTGTAGGGGCGGCCGGTGCCGATCCGGCCAACGCATGATCGTACCACAGGGGATTAGACCGCCCCGCGAAGCGGGGCAAAACAGACACTGTGACTAGCGAGGCGCAGCCTCGCTAGCCTGGTAAGGGGCGAAGTAGCCCCGGCGCGTCCGAACCTCCACGCCCTTCAGGCCCTCACGGCGGACGCGCACTTCGACGCGCCGCCAGCGCCCGTCGCGCGCGGTGTTGGTGGACAGGTATCCCAGTGAGGTACTGACCGCGGATTTGCGCCTCGATCGACACGTAGGCGCTCTCGACGTCGCGCATCGACCGGGGGAAGAAGGCCGCACCGCCCGATTCCGCGGCCAGCTGTGTCAGCAGCGCGCGCTGTGCCGCCTGAGCGCTGGCGGATTGCTGTTGGATCAGGCCGATTATGTAGACCGTGACGTCCGAGGCACGCAGCAGGGTGAGCGCCTCGGAGAACCGCAGCGAGCTGCGTGTGTCTCCGCCGTCGCTGAACACGACCAGGATGGTGCGGCCATCGTCGGCCGCCGAACCGTCCAGGTACACGCCGAGCGCGTCGTACATGGCCGTAAAGCCTTGAGGCTTGCGCGAGCGGATCCGTTCGACGAGCCGCGGGAAATCCTGCTGCGTGAAGCGCGCCGCACGGACCTCGGTGTCGAAGTCCACCAGCGTGACGTCCACCGCCTCGGGCAGCGTGTTGAGGAACTTGATGGCCGCCGTGCGCGCGAGCTGGATGTCCTCCCCCATGCTGCCGCTCGTGTCGAACAGCAGGCCCAGATGCAGCGGTGGCGCGGTCGCGGTGTCGTCGCCGGCGGCGAAGTAGGACACCGACTGCGGCACGCCGTCCTCGCGCACCTCGAACTCCTCACGGCCGAGACGCGGGCTGACCGGGTTGCCGCGTGTGCTCACTGTGACACCCAGTGTCACGAGGTCGGTCACGGCACGAAACACCGGCTGCTGGGCGGGCGGCGGCATCGCCGCGCCCAGAGCAAGCCCGGGTGTGACACGGCCGTCGCAGCGGCGCACACAGCCACGAACGTCACACACCACCGGCCCATGGCCGATGCTACATCGGGGCCCGCCCGATCCGCGGGCGTATAATGGAGGACCTACGGGGTATGAAGACGGCGTAGCATGAGGTGCCTGGCGGTCTGCCAGACCGAATTGGCCATCAGGATGCTCGACGAGGTCCTGCTGCCAAATTTCGAAATTCAATTCCTGGTCGAGGGCAAGCCGCTGGCCAAGCGGCTCCACGACAGCGGGCTGAACGTCTCGGCGGGCGATCCGCGCCGCACCGACACCTACATCAAGGCCGACTTGACGCCCGGCACGTGCGTGGTCGTGGAAGACGACGGCCGCCACAGCCTCAAGCGGATCCTCGAGGCCATCTGGGACGCCGGTGCGACGCTGGTCTACGTGCTCGGCGTCGGCGCGCCCCACACCCGGAAGCGCGAGGAGGAGCTGAAGGCACAGTTCCCCGAGCTGAACTACCTGTCGCTGGCGGAGCTCTTCGGCGGACCGCTCCTCACCGAGTTCAGCCGCTCGCTGACCCGACTGCGGGTGCAGCAGTACCAGCGCTTCTTCAGCGACGCAGACAAAGTCGTCATCCTCCTCCACAACGACCCCGACCCCGATGCCATGGCGAGCGGGCTGGCGCTGCGCACCGTGCTGCGCCGCACGCGACAGACGGCGGTGATCGCGGCGCTGGAGGGCGTGACGCGTCCGGAGAACCTCCGGATGATGAGCCTGCTGGACATCCAGATCGAGATCATCTCGGCCGCCGACCTGGCGCAGTTCGACCGTGTGGCGATGGTGGACGTGCAGCCGCACTACTTCTCGGGCGCGATCAATCGCGTGGATCTGGTCATCGACCACCACCCCGAGCAGACGGGCTATACGGCGGTCTACAAGGACATCCGCGCCGACTACGGCTCCACCTCGACCATCCTGACCGAGCACCTGCGGGCCGTGGACGCCAACATCTCGGAGCGCATCGCCACCGCGATGCTCTACGCGATCAAGTCCGATACGCTGTTTTTCAATCGCCACGCCAACCGCGTGGACATCGAGGCGTTCTCCTATCTCTACCCGCTGGCCGACGCGGCGATGATCCGCAAGATGGAGGGCGCCGATATCACGGTGGAGCGCTTGGACTACGTGCTGCTGGCCCGGCAGAAGGGTCGCATCCAGGAGAGAGTGTTCTGCACCTTCCTGGGCGACCTGCCGCGCGAGGACTTCATCCCGTACGTCGCGGACTTCTACCTGCAGCTCGAGGACATGGAGTGGACGATCGTGGCCGGCGTCGTCCACGATTCGCTGATCATCTCCGTCCGAAACCTGGGCTACTCCCGCAACGCCGGCGAGTTCGTCCGCAAGTACTTCAACGCCATCGGCAGCGCGGGCGGCCACCGGTCGATGGCCAAGGCCGTCGTGCCGCTGCGCGCCTTCCGGACAAAGTTCGGCCACCTGCAGGACGAGGAGATCATGGAGAAGGTGCTTGCTCTTGCACTCGAGTTCCTCCATGAACACCAGCCTGAACGAAAGCTTGTGAAAGCTTAGCTTTCCTACCTCCTAGCGAGCCCAGGTGTGCAGCGCCTTGATGTAATGAGCGCGCTCGAACGCCGACCGATCACCGGTGGTCTGCAGGCTCAGTCTTCCGCGCATCTCGTTCAGTCTCGAGACATCGTTCAACTCCATCCAATGTTCGAGCTCGCGACGCATCGTCATGACGTATGCGGGTCCATGACGAAGAAGCGCTGACATCATCTGGACCACGTCCGCACCGGCAAGAAGCGCTTTGATGCCGTCGGCCGGCGTCTCGACGCCGCCGGTCAGCGCCAGCGACGGCCGCACGCGGCCGAAGAGGATCGCGATCCACCGCAGACGCAGCAGCAGCTCTGCGCTGGTCGACAGGTCGGCTCGGGAGACCACCGTGCTTGTCGTGATGTCGATGTCGGGCTGGTAAAAGCGGTTGAAGAGCACCAGGCCGTCCGCGCCGGCCTCGTCGAGCTGTCGCGCCATGTTGCCGAAGGCCGAAAAGAACGGCGACAACTTGACGGCCACCGGAATCTTCACCAGTCGCTTCACGTCCTTGACGATGCTGGTCAGCTGTTGTTCGACGGCGATGCTCGGGGTGGTGAGATCTGTCACCACCTCATACAGGTTCAGCTCGAGTGCGTCGGCGCCAGCCTGTTCCAGCACCTTCGCGAAACGCAGCCACGACTCCGCCGAGGACCCATTCATGGATGCGATCACCGGAACGCTCACGGCTTTCTTGACACGGGTCACGTGGGTCGCGTACTCGTCAGGGCCCATGGCGTAGTCGCCTGCCGCCGGAAAGTGCGACAGCGTCTCTGCGAACTGCTCGTCGTCGGCGCTCATGTGCCTGACGCGGCCGGTGCTCCCCTCCGAGATCTGCTCCTCGAAGATCGAGTGCAATACGACCGCCGCGCAACCGGCGTCCTCGAGGCGTCTTACGCCATCCAGGTGTTTGCCAAAGGGTGACGCGCCGGCCACAAACGGATGCGCGAGCTTAAGTCCGAGATAGGAAGTCGAGATATCCACGATCTGGGCAGTTTCAACTCTCGTGCCGGCCGGTTTCCGGCTTGATCCGCGGTGTTTCCAGCGCAACCAGGGATGAGCTGCGGAACTAGTTCAGTGCACTGCGAAATAATCCGCGCTGGGGAGCCCACGTCGTCAGAGCGCACCGCAATTGCGGCTGGCACGACGAATGCTGAGGTAGCCGGTGGGGAGGCAGGATGATCCGCATCGCACGTATCGTGGTTCCAACCGATTTCAGCCCAACGTCAGACGCGGCGCTCGAGTACGCGCGCGCTATCGCCAGTGACTTGAAAGCCTCGATCGACCTGGTTCACGTGTTCGACGACCCGTTCACGTCCGGGGCCTTCGTCGGGGATGGCACCGTGATGATGCCGCTCGAGCTCCGAGAGTCGCTGGAGGACTTGGCGCGCGAGCAGCTCGCGGAGCGCCACGCCCTCCACACGAACACCCTGCCGGGCAGCTCGACGGTAATGTTGATGGGGGCGCCGGCGAAACGCATCGTCGAGCATGCGCGGGAAACACACGCGGATCTCATCGTGATGGGCACGCACGGCCGCACCGGCCTCGGTCACCTGCTGCTCGGCAGCGTCGCTGAGAGGGTGGTACGGACCGCGACATGCCCGGTGCTGACGTGGCGGGGGCCGGCGAGCGCGTAGCGGACAACAGCCCGCACCAGCCAGCGGCAGTTGATCAGGTCGTTATCTGGCCCTGGCATGCGCCTCTACCAAAGTGACGCGCTCGGACCGTTCTGGTCCGTTCCAATCGAGGCGGTCCTCGCGGAGGTCGCCGCGCGCCCCGATGGCCTGACTCAGACAGAGGCCAACCACCGGCTCCAACGGTTCGGTCCCAATCGCAGCTCTGAGACCCGGACAATCCGTCCGCTCGGACTGCTACTAAACCAGCTGCGGAGCCCCCTCGTATCCTCCTGCTGTTCGCGATGACGCTCTCGCTGTTCCTTGGCGAGACGACGGATGGAGTAATCGTCCTGGCGATCGTGCTCGGCAGCGTACTGCTTGGCTTTCTTCAGGAGCACCGGGCGGGCAATGCGGTGGCCAGGCTCCTCGCGGTCATCGAGACGAGGGTGACGGTACTGCGCGACGGCCGTGAGGTCGAACTGCCGCAGGATGTGCTCGTGCCAGGGGATGTGATCGTGCTGGCGGCGGGCGCGGCCGTTCCGGCAGACTGCCGGATCCTCGGTTCGATCGACCTCTTCGTCGACGAATCCACGCTGACGGGAGAAAGCTTCCCGGCCGAGAAGAGTGCGGGCGACCTCGCTGGTGATACTCCGCTCGCCAGTCGAACGAACGTGCTGTTCCACGGATCGCACGTCGTGAGCGGTACGGGCCGTGCGGTGGTCGTGCAGACCGGCGCGAACACCCTGTTTGGCGAGATCGCCGAGCGGCTTCGGCTCCGCTCGCCCGAGACAGAGTTCGAGCGCGGGCTCCGGCGCTTCGGGGGCCTGCTGATCCAGATCACGATGCTGCTTGTCATCGCGATGTTCGGCATCAACGTCTACCTGCAGCGTCCGGTCATCGACTCGTTCCTCTTCGCGCTCGCACTTGCCGTTGGCCTCACCCCGGAGCTGCTCCCCGCCATCGTCAGCATCACGCTCGCCCGGGGCGCGCAGCAGATGGCCGCCTCGCGCGTGATCGTTCGACGTCTCAACTCGATCCAGGACTTCGGCAGCATGAACGTGCTCTGTTCCGACAAGACCGGCACGCTCACCGACGGGGTGGTAAGGCTGCACGCGGCGCTTGATGCCGATGGCCACGCGAGCGACGAGATCCTGCGCTGCGCCCAGCTCAACGCCGCCTTCGAATCGGGGTTTCCGAATCCGATCGACGACGCGCTCCGCCGGCTGCCGTGCCGGGACCTGGCGGCGCACGTCAAGGTGGACGAGGTCCCGTACGACTTCATTCGCAAGCGACTCAGCGTGGTCGTGCAGCGTGAGACGGCGTCAGCCGATTCGGGCCGCCACACGATGATCACCAAGGGCGCGCTGCGAAACGTGCTCGACGTCTGCGCCGATGCGCGGACGACGCGGGCCGATCAACAGATCGTCACCACTCCGATCGCAGTGGCGCGCGCCCTCCTGGAGCAGCGCTTCGAGGCGTATAGCGAACAAGGCTACCGGGTGCTTGGGGTTGCAGTCCGGGACATGACCGATGATCCGATCATCGACAAGGACGACGAACAGCAGATGACCTTCATCGGGTTCCTGCTGTTCGAGGATCCGCCGAAGGCAGGCGCGCTCGACGCCATTGCGGAGCTGCGCCAGCTCGGCGTGACGCTCAAAATCATCACCGGTGACAACCGTCTCATGGCCGCAAGAATCGGCCGACTCGCGGGGGTAGAGCGACCGACTGTATCGCCGGTGAGGATCTCCACCGGTTGAGCGACACCGCCCTCCTTCAGCGCGTCGGCCAGGTGGACGTCTTCGCGGAAATCGAACCGAATCAGAAGGAACGCATCCTGGCGGCGCTCCGCAAGGCGGGCAACGTGGTGGGTTATCTGGGCGACGGGATCAACGACGCCAGTGCGCTCCACACCGCGGACGTCGGAATCTCGGTTGAGAGCGCAGTGGACGTCGCCAAGGAAGCCGCCGACATCGTTCTCCTGGAACGCGACCTCGGTGTCCTTGCGCAGGGTGTGCGGCTGGGCCGGCGCACGTTTGCCAACACGCTGAAGTACGTGTTCATCACAACCAGCGCGAACTTCGGCAATATGGTCAGCATGGCGGGCGCATCGCTCTTCCTGCCCTTCCTGCCACTCCTGCCGAAGCAGATCCTGCTCAACAACTTCCTGTCCGACGTCCCCTCGATGACGATCGCCACCGACACCGTAGACCCAGAGCAACTGGATCGCCCGCGGCGCTGGGACATCCGGTTCGTCCGGAACTTCATGCTGGTGTTCGGGCTGGTCAGCTCGCTGTTCGACTACCTGACGTTCGGCGCGCTGCTCTACTGGCTGCGAGCGACGGAGCAGGAATTCCAGACCGGCTGGTTCGTCGAATCGCTGATGACGGAGCTGTTCATCGTGTTCGTGATCCGGACCCACAGGCCGTTCTTCCGCAGCCGGCCGGGCTACCTGCTGCTCGCCGCCACTCTGATTGTGGCGGGCACGACGATCTTTCTGCCTTACACCCCGCTTGGGGCACTGTTCGGGTTCGTGCCACTGCCCCCGCTGTTCGTCCTGCTGCTGTTCGGAATTACCGCAGGCTACCTGGTGGCGAGCGAGATGGTCAAAGGATGGTTTTTCCGACGATTCGCCTAGGATTGATCTTCAAGGAGGTCTCATGAGCCAGCAAGTAGGCGTCTGGATCGATCACAGCCGCGCGGTCATCGTGTCGTCGTCATCGGGTCGGGTCACAACCAGGACTGTGAAGTCTGACGTCTCAGGGCATCCGCATTACGGGGGCCAGCAGGATGGTGGAGGCGAGAAGAAGTACGAGGAGCGTCACCGCGCGCACCTCGACCGGTACTACGACGACGTGATCGATCAGATGGGGGTGCCGGACGCCCTTCTGATAGTCGGGCCGGGCGAGGCCAAGCTGGAACTGAAGGGGCGTCTCAGCCGATCGAAGACGTTGGCTGCGCTTTCCGTGGCTGTCGAGGCGGCTGACAAACTCACCGATGCGCAGGTCGTCGCCAAGGTGAAGGAGCACTTCAGAATCGACAGCTGACATTCGTCAGACATCGGACGACCTCAACTCCTCCGAAACCGCACGTACGCCTTTCGGGCTTCCTCCAGCGCCAGCATGGCGATGGCAAACGGCAGGACGACCAGCCACGCCCTCCACGGGATCGACGCGGTACCGAACAGCGCGTGGCCGGCCGGCGTGTAGTCGATCAGCAGGATCATCGCGACTTCCACGGCGATGCCGGCCATGATCAGCCGGTTCCCGAAGGGAGACTGCGAGAACACGGAGGCGGTCGGGCTTCGACACACGAACACGTTGACCACCTGCATGAGCACGATGGCGGTCAAGCACGCGGTGGTGGCCTGACGATAGACCTCGCTGTTCGGGGTCAGGTCTCTCCCCACTGCCAGCCTGCTCCGGTCAGCACGAACCAGAATGCAGCCATGCCGGCGATGGCCTGGCAGGATCCGAGAAACAGGTAGGCCCTGATCAAGAGGCCGGCGGTCAGCAGCCGATCATCGCGGCGGCGCGGCGGGCGCGCCATCACTCCGCTGTCCGGAGGCTCCGCGCCCAGGCCGAGAGCCGGAACCATGTCGGTGCCGAGGTCCACTGCGAGGATCTGGATGATAGTCAGGGCCAGTGGCACTCGCGCAAACGCAAAGGCAAGATAAGGCACCAGTTCCGGGATGTTCGACGTCAGGATGTAGGTCAGGAACTTGCGGATGTTCTCGAAAACGGCGCGGCCCTCCTCGATGCCGTTGACGATGCTGGCGAAATTGTCGTCCAGCAGCACCACGTCGGACGCCTCCCGGGCCACATCCGTCCCGGAGATGCCCATCGCGATACCCACGTCAGCCGCCCGCAACGCCGGAGCGTCGTTGACGCCGTCCCCGGTGACGGCGACGATCTCCCGCTTCCGTTGCAACGCTCTGACCACGCGCAGCTTCTGATCCGCCGTCACCCGCGCACAGACGATCTCGACAGCGTCGAGCGCCAACTGGAGCTCCGTGTCCGACATCCGGGCGAGATCGTCTCCGGACAGCAGGCACGGGTCAGACCCGTTGACCAGACCGATCTCACGGGCCAGGGCAAGCGCGGTATGCGGGTGATCGCCGGTGACCATGACCACCCTGATGCCCGCGTCCCGGCAGCGCCGAACGGCCGCGGGAACTTCGGGCCGGGGTGGATCCTCGAAGCCGACCAGCGCCGTCAGAACCAGCTCCTGCTCCGCCTCCGCCAGGACGTACTCCTGGGGAAGTGACCTGTGCGCAAAGGCCAGCACCCGCAGCCCGCCGTCGGCGATTTCCGCTGCCACCCGGCCGATCGAAGCCCGCGCATCATCAGTCAGCAGCTCTCGTTGCCCGTCGGACTCGATCCAGCGTGCCCTCGGCAGCAGCTCCTCGGGCGCGCCCTTCACGAACAGCACGACCCCGTCTTCCTCGCGGTGCAGCGTGGCGAGGCGCTTGCGTTCGGGGTCGAACGGGAGTTCGTCCACCCGCTGAAGCGCGTGAACGGCGCCTGAGGCTTCCGCGACCTTCATTAGCGCAATCTCCATGGGGTCGCCCATCCATGGCCCGCCGGCGCCGTTGCCGACCCGCTTCAGGTCGTGACACTGACTGGCGCAGTCGAGGAATCGTCGGTGAGCCGCTACGAAGGCCGGCTCGGCCACCGCCGCCGGGGTCACGAACCGGTCGGGCACGTAGATCGTCCGGATCTCCATACGGTTCTGTGTCAGCGTGCCGGTCTTGTCGGTGCAGATCACCGTCGCCGATCCGAGCGTCTCGACGCTGGGGAGATGGCGCACGAGAGTCTGGCGGCGGGCCATCCGCCGCGCCGCCATGGCCATCGCGAGCGTGACGGTGGGGAGCAGTCCCTCGGGGACGTTCGCCACGATGATGCCGATCGAGAAATCAGACTGGCGCGTGTCGGCAGGCCGATGAAGGCACCGACGGTGAACACGGCGATGCCGATCGCCGCCGCCAGAAGGGCGATGACCCGGCTGAGAGCGCCAATCTCCTTCTGAAGCGGCGACGGCAGGTCAGGGGTGCTCTGCGTGAGCCGGGCGATGCCGCCGAAGACGGTGTTCATTCCGGTCGCGAACACCAGCGCCGTGGCCTCGCCGGTGGTGATCGCGGTGCCGGCCAGGAGCACGTTGCGGCTTCGCTGCAGATCCCCGTCGGCGCAGTCGCCGGCGATCCGCGGCACCGCCCGCGATTCTCCGGTCAGCGTCGCGTTGTTCACCCGCACGCCGAAGGCCTCGAGCAGCCGGCAATCGGCTGGCACGTTGTCTCCGGCACTCAACAGGACCACGTCTCCGGGCACGACGTCCTCGGACGGTGCCACGGCCACGGCGCCGTCACGGTACACCCGGACCTGATGCGGCAGCAGCCGTTGCAGGGCCGCCATCGTCTGCTCGGCGCGGTATTCCTGCCAGAACGAAAAGACACCGTTGACGAGAATCACCCCGACGATGGCCATCGCAAGCGTCGACATCCCCTGGCCGGGCATCTGCCAGTCCGCCACCAAGGCAAGACACGCCGCCACCCACAACAGCGCCGCGAAGAAGTGCGTGAACTGGGCCACGAAACGTGCGGCGACGGGCGCCGTCGGCAACCGCTCGATGCGATTGGGCCCGAACTCGACGTGGCGCGCCGACGCCTCGGCGGACGCCAGGCCCGCGGGCGTGCTGCGGAGCGTGGCGAAGGCCACGTCCAGCGGTAGCTGGTGAATCAGCATGACGCGGCGCGGCTGGGTCGCAGGCCTATCTCATGATCGGAGCTGGGGGCTCAGCCGCGAACGCCCGGCCTTGCGAAGAATCGCCATCATCGGGCACCACTGGGTGAACGCGGACTGGAACAGGTTCAGTCCGACGAACAGGGTGAACCACAGGAAGTTGGGGTTGACGTAGATCCCCAGCAGGACACTCGCCGCCACGAAGCCACCGCCAATCAGCCGCAGCCAACGTTCAACAGCTCATGACGCTCTCCTTTTCGCATGCTCACGGCGCGACCTCGACGGCGCCGCCACGGTCTCGGGCCGCCACACGCTTCGTGGCGCGTCGCCATGTAGTAGAGGACCGGCACCGCCATGCGCGACAGCAGCAGCGACGCGACCTCGCCCGCCATCAGCGAGATGGCCAGCCCCTGGAAGATCGGATCGAACAGGATCACGCCGGCGCCGACGATGACGGCGGCGGCGGTCAGCGCCATCGGCCGGAAGCGCACGGCTCCGGCATCGACCACCGCCTGCTCGAGCGGCAGGCCCTCGCGCAGCCGCAGCTCGATGAAATCCACCAGGATGATCGAGTTGCGGACCACGATGCCGGCGCCGGCGATGAAGCCGATCATCGACGTCGCCGTGAAGAACGCGCCCATCGCCGCGTGCGCCGGCAGGATGCCGACGAGCGAGAACGGGATCGCCGCCATGATGAGGAGCGGCGTCCTGAACGACTGGAACCAGCCGACCACGAGCACGTAGATCAGGACGAGCACGGCGGCGAAGGCCAGCCCGAGGTCGCGGAACACCTCGATCGTGATGTGCCACTCGCCGTCCCACTTCATCGCGTACCTCGACGTGTCGAACGGCTGCGTCGCGTTGAAGACCTCGAGCGCGTAGCCCTCGGGCAGCGTCAGCCGCGCGATGGCCTCGGTTCATCGCGAGGATGGCGTAGACCGGGCTCTCGTTCTGGCCGGCCAGATCGCCCGTGACGTAGGTCACCGGCCTGCAGGTTCTTGTGGTAGAGGCTCGGGTCCTCCTGCGATGCGCACGGCCCGCGTCAGCTCGCCGACCGCAACCGGGCCGCTGCCGTCAGCCGCAGCGACTCGCAGCGCCTCGAGGCTGCGGTCGGCCGCGGCAGCCGCAGGACGATCGGCACGTCCTCGCGCGCCCGCGGTCGTGCAGCAGCCCGACCACCTCGCCCGATCCGGCCATCCGGACCAGCGACGCGACGGCGGCCGACGACAGCCCGGCGGCGGCGGCCTTCTCGCCGTCCACCGCCAGCGTGACCTTCGGCTGCGGCGCCTCCACATACCAGTCGGTATCCACGACGCCCGGGGTCTGCTCGAAGATCGCCTTGACCTGCGCGGCCACCTCCATCCGCCGGCCGGCATCGGGTCCGTAGACCTCGGCGACCAGCGTCTGGAGCACCGGCGGACCGGGCGGCACCTCCGCGACCTGGATCGTGGCGCCGAACGAGCGCGCGATCGGCAGCAGCCGGTCGCGCACCCGCCGCGCCACGTCGTGGCTCTGCAGCGAGCGCTCGCCCTTCGCACCAGGTTCACCTGCAGGTCGGCCAGGTGCGGCGCCCGCCGCAGGAAGTAGTGACGCACCAGCCCGTTGAAGTTGTACGGCGCGGACGTGCCGACGTACTGCTGCACGTCCACCACCGCCTCGTCCTCAGCGCGGCCGCGGCCAGCGCCGACGCGACGCGCGCCGTGGTTTCGAGCGCCGTGCCCTCGGGCATGTCGACCATCACCTGGAACTCGCTCTTGTTGTCGAACGGCAGCATCTTCACGGTGACCAGCCCAGCGGCACGAGGGCCATCGCCGCCAGCAGCAGCACGGCCACGCCGGCCAGAAACAGCGCGCGCATCCGGCCGCTCGAGACCAGCGGCCCATCACGCGGCGATACAGCCGCGTGAACCAGATCCTCTTCGCCGTGCTCGCGGTGGCCCGCCGGCTTCAGCAGCCGCACCGCCGCCCACGGCGTCACCACGAAGGCGACCACCAGCGAGAAGACCATCGCCGCCGACGCGCCGATCGGGATCGGCCGCATGTAGGGCCCCATCAGGCCGCCGACGAACGCCATCGGCAGGATGGCCGCCACCACGGCCAGCGTGGCCAGGATCGTCGGGTTGCCCACTTCGTCCACCGCGCGCAGCGCCACCGCCGTCAAGCCCGTCCGGCTCGCCGGTGCGCAGCCGCGCGTGCCGCACGATGTTCTCCACCACCACGATCGCGTCGTCCACCAGGATGCCGATCGAGAAGATCAGCGCGAACAGCGTGATGCGGTTGAGCGTGTAGCCGTAGAGGATAGAACATGAACAGCGTCAGCGCCAGCGTGACCGGAATCGCGATCAGCACGACCGCCGCCTCGCGCCGGCCGAGCACGAGCCAGATGAGCGCCGACACCGACAGCACCGCCAGCAGCATGTGCCACAGCAGCTCGTTGCTCTTCTCCGCGGCGGTCTCGCCGTAGTCGCGCGTGACGGTCAGGTGCACGTCGGCGGGCACCAGCGTGCCCTTAGCGTGTCGAGCTTCTGCGCGACCCGGTGCGCGACGTCGATGGCGTTGGTGCCCTTGCGCTTGGCGACGGCGATCGTGACCGCCGGATGCGCGCCGGACTCGCGCGACTGATAGGTGACGTAGGCGTGGCTCGGCGTCGCCGTCGATGACCATCGGCCAGGTCGCCGACGAGACACGGGACGGCCGCTCGAACGCTGACGACCACGCGCCAACTCGTCGGCGGTGTTCAGTCGGCTGCCGGCCTCGAGCGCCGTGATCTGTGCCGCCGCGACCGGCCCGGTCGCAGCCCGCTGCGACTTCGTCGCGGCAATCGCGCGCTGGACCGCGAGCGGATCGAGCTCGTAGGCGGCCAGCCGCGCCGGATCGACGTCCACGCGCAGCTGGCGCGGCCGTCCGCCGATGAGCGTCACCTCGGAGACGTCGGTCGACTTCGGCGACGGCGTCGCGCAGCTGCGCGGCCAGCGCGCGCAGCTGATCGTCCCCGTAGCGTTCGGACCAGAGCGTCACCGCCAGGATCGGCACGTCGTCGATCGAGCGCGGCTTGACGATCGGCCCGACGACGCCGGGCGGAATGCGGTCGGTGTTGGCGGCGAGCTTCTGATTGAGGCGGACGAGGGCCGCTTCCTCGGCCTCGCCGACCTTGAAGCGCACGACCACCATCGACTGGCCGGCGGATGAGGTGGAATAGAGGTACTCGACGCCGGGGATCTCCCAGAGGAGCTGCTCCATCGGCCGCGTCACCCGCTGTTCGACCTCGGCCGGCGACGCGCCCGGCATCTCCACGAACACGTCGACCATCGGGACGATGATCTGCGGCTCCTCTTCGCGCGGCAGCGCCACAATGGCCAGCGCGCCGAGCGCCAGCGAGGCACCGATGAAGAGCGGCGTCAGCTTCGAGTGGATAAACGCGCCGCCAGCGTCCCGCCGCGCCGTAGGGTCGGCCATCAGCGGCCTGCCACCGGACGCGGCGGCCGTCGACCAGCGCCGGCGGCGGCGCGACGACCACGACGTCGCCTTCGGCCAGTCCCGCCAGGACCTCGGTGCCGCTGACGTTGACCAGCCGCAGGCGGGCGACGTCCTGCTCGACGACGAACACGGACGTCATCTGGCCGCGGCGCACGAGGCGCCGGCCGGGACCGTCAGGGCGCGCCGCGGCGGGGTGCGGAAGCGCGCCCGGCCGAACATCCCCGAGCGCAGCCCGGTGTCGGCGGGCAGCCGCGATCTTGACGAGGAATGTGCGGGCGCCCGCTCCACCGCGCGGCCGACCTCGGTCACCGTGCCGTTGACCACCCGCGGTGCGCCATCCGCCGCAGCGTCGAGCGAGACCGCCACAGTGACGCCGCGGCGACACCTGGCCGATCCGCGATTCGTCCACGCGGACGTCGAGCCGGAACTCGCGGTGTCCTCGAGGCGCATCAGCGGCGTCCCGGGCGCCGCCATGTTGCCGGGCTCGACCAGCTTCTCCGTGACCACGCCGTCGAACGGGGCGGCGATGCGCGGAACGACTCGGTGGTGTCGGCCGCGTCGCTGGCGGCCCGTGCGCTTTCGACACCGGAGCGGCCGCCTCGGCGTGCGCTGCCGCACCCGCGACTCGCGCTTCCGCCGCGCGCAGCGCGCCGGTGGCGGCGTCGAGCTCCTGCGCCGTCGCCGACCGTTTGGCGTGCAGCCGGCGATGCGCCGTGCGTCGCGCGCGCCAGGGCGAGAGCGGCCTCGGCCGCCTGTCGCTCCGCCTCGGCCGCGGTGACCCGCTCGGCTCCGCGGACGCGGCCTGCGCCCGCGCGCTGCGCGCCCGCGCCTCGAGGTCGCGGCCATCGAGCACGATCAGCACCTGGCCGGCGCGGACGCGGTCGCCGGGCGTCGCGCGAACCTCGCGGACCGGCGCGAGGATGCGCGCGGTGAGCGTGGCCGTCGTCCCGGCCTGCACGACGCCGCCGGCCTCGAACCTGTCGGCGACGTCGTCCATGGTCACCGTGGCGACGGTGACCGGCACCGGGTCCTGCGCGGCCGCCGGTATTCCGTTCGCGCCGCGCGAACAGGCTGGCACGGCGAGAGCGATGGCCAGAGCCGTGCCGGCGATTCGCCGATGTCTTCTCAGCGTCATCTCGGTCATCGCCTTCCAGCGCGTGTTCGAGCGCGGCGGTCTCGGTCAGGACCGCCACCTGCGCGGTGGGCTGCTGCGTCTCGGCTTGCACCACCGCCTCCGCCGCCCGCAACAACGACACGACGTCGGCCAGGCCCGCCTCATACCGATCGCGGATGATCCGTTGGCTCTCGCGCGCCTGCGCCACGGCGCCGGGCCGACCGCGGCGCTCGCGCGCGCCGCTCCAGCTTCGCGACGGCCACGTACACGTCGAGCCGCACGGCGGTGACCGCCTTTTCGCGTTCGAGGGCGCGCCGCGTCGACCTGTTCGCGGCTTCGCCAAGACGCGCCTTGTCGCCGAATCCGTGGAACACGTTGATCCGCGCGACGGCGCCCGACACCCCAGCTGGATTGCGCGGCTGTTCCAGATGCCGCCGTTGAATTCCCAGCCACCCTGCGCCGACACCTGCGGGAGGAACGCCGCCCGAGCCGCCGTCTGTTCGCCTGGGCGAGCCGCTCCTGGAGCGCGGCGATCGCGATGTCCGGCCGCTTGCCGATCGCTTCTGCTTCGAGCGCTGCCAGATCAGAGATGTCGATTACTGCCGCCGCCGCGGCGCTCTCGAGGAGAGATATTTCGCCGAGTGGCTCGCCCATGACTTGATTGAGCCGGCCTCTGGCCACACGCTCGTCGGACATCGCGCGAATCTGCTGCTCGCGGGTGCGCGACACGTGGACGTCCAGCTGCAGCACGTCGGCGTCCGTGACGACTTCCGCGTCCCGTCGGTTGGCGGCCAGCTCGCGGTCGGCGCGCGCCGTCTCTGCGGCCGCATCGGCGGAGCGGCGGGCGCTCGACGCCACCAGCACGCGTCCGTATGCCTCGGTCACGGCCATCGCCAGATCGTGGTCAACCAGCAGCCTGCTGGCCGCGGCCATCTCGTGACCGATGCCGGCCGCGGTGACCTGCGCTCGAGTGGTGCCGTCGAACAGCGTCTGCTCCACCGACACCGCGGAGCGGAAATTGTCGACGGCGTCCGGATGGTTCAGCGCGGCCAGGGCAAAGTTCTGCGCCTCGAACCGGCCCTGGGCCAGGAGCACTCCGAAGACGAACACCGGCTGATTTCCCCGCTGCCACGACTCGGCAACGTCCACTCTGGGCCAATAGCCAGCCCGGGCCTGGGCGACGCGCTCGGCCGCCTCGCGCTCCGCGGCGGCGCTGCTGCCAGCGTCGGGGTTGCGCGCGCGGGCACGGGCGATGGCTTCCGCGAGGGTCAGGGGCGCCTGGGCGGCCGCTGGCGTGACAAGCCCGAGGAGAGCCAGGAAGACACAGACTGCTGACTGTCGTCTCATCGCATATCGGAGAGGATTCCTTCACATTCACTCCTGTCGCCACCGCAGGAAGTCCGACGGCAGGCACCCCGTCGTAGGTGGGAATTGCGAAACCGATGCCCGGCGCCACCGTGCCGTCACGCCAGGGCCGCGGAGCGCCGAAATCCGAGCGAACCGGCGCGATCGGCGGGACCTGGCCCCATCGGGGAGCGAAAATCGGTCCACCGGTCCCCATCTGCGGCCCCTGGAATTCCCCCCGGATCGGGAATATTCCACGGCTGTCTCGCCCGCCGAGCCACGCCATTCGTGAGACAGTTCGGCACCTCGCTTGCTGGTGTGGGGGCATGACCGCTGATCCGCTGGTTCGACGACGTCGGCATGGATGACGTCGCCACCGTCGGCGGCAAGAACGCATCGCTCGGCGAGATGCGACGGGCGCTGACCCGCTCGGCATCCGGACCCCCGACGGCTTCGCCACCACCGCCGACGCCTACCGCGCATTCATGCGCGCCGCCGGTCTCGAGCGCGTGATCGGAGACGCGCTCGGCGCGTATCGACATCAGCGACATCGATGCGCTGCAGGCGGCCGGCGCGCGCGTTCGGTCCGCCATTCTGGCCGCGCCCCTGCCAGACGACCTCATCCAGGACGTCCGACAGGGCTATCGACGGCTGGAACAGCAGTACGGGCCCCACTGCGACGTGGCCGTGCGCAGCAGCGCGACGGCCGAGGATCTCCCCGAGGCCAGCTTCGCTGGACAGCAGGAGACCTTTCTCAACGTCCATGGCGAGCCGATGCTCCTCGACGCGGTCAGGCGCTGCTACGCCTCGCTGTTCACCGATCGCGCCATCGTCTACCGGGCGCATCACGGCTTCGATCACACGCAGGTGGCGCTGTCGGTCGGCGTGCAGAAGATGGTCCGGTCCGACCTCGCCAGCGCGGGCGTGATGTTCTCGATCGATACCGAAACCGGCTTTGCCAACGCCGTCCTGATCACCGGCGCCTACGGTCTTGGCGAGAGCGTCGTGCAGGGCACCGTCAATCCGGACGAGTTCTACGTCTTCAAGCCGACGCTGCGAAAGGGCTTCCGCCCGATTCTGCAGAAGAAGCTCGGGACGAAGGAGTTCAAGCTGGTCTACGAAGAAGGAGGCACGCGGCAGACGCGCAGCGTTCCGGTTGTCGGCCGACGACCGCGAACGCTTCGTGCTCACCGACGATGACATGCTGACGCTGGCGCGCTGGGCGGTGCTGGTCGAGGAGCACTATTCGCAGCTGCGCGGCACGCCGACGCCGATGGATATCGAATGGGCGAAGGACGGCCGCAGCGGCGAGCTGTTTCTGGTGCAGGCGCGACCGGAGACGGTCCATGCACAGCGAGAACCCGCTGGTCCTGGAGCGGTTCCACCTCGAGTCGCGCGGCGAGGTGCTGGCCAAGGGCCGAAGTGTCGGCGAGAAGATCGGCCAGGGTCCGCCCGCGTGATTCGTTCATCGGCGGATCTGGAGCAACTGCAACCGGGCGAGGTCCTCGTCACCGAGATGACCGACCCCGATTGGGAGCCGGTGATGAAACGCGCGGCGGCGGTCGTCACCGACCGCGGCGGCCGCACCTGCCACGCCGCGATCGTCAGTCGCGAGCTGGGCATTCCTGCGATCGTCGGTACCGGAACCGGCACCTCGTCGATCAAGACGGGCGACGATGTCACCGTGTCGTGCGCCGAAGGCGAAGAGGGCTTCGTCTATCGCGGCCGGCTGCCGGTCCGCGTCGAGCGCACGAACCTCGCGGACCTGCCGCGCCCACGCACGCACATGATGATGAACGTCGCGAACCCCGCCGAGGCATTTTCGTTGTCGTTCCTGCCCAACGACGGCGTCGGCCTGGCGCGCCTGGAGTTCATCATCGGGACCCACGTGCGCACGCACCCCATGGCGCTGCTGCGCCCCGGACAGATTGCCGACCCGAAGCAGCGCCAGGAGATCGAGCGGCTCACCGCGGCTACGCGGACAAGGGCCAGTACTTCGTCGATCGCCTGGCCGAAGGCGTAGCGATGATCGCCGCCGCATTCTGGCCGAAGGACGTGATCGTCCGGCTCTCCGACTTCAAGACGAACGAGTACGCCGGGCTGCTGGGCGGTGCCGCCTTCGAGCCGAAAGAAGAGAACCCGATGCTGGGCTTCCGGGGCGCCTCGCGCTACTACGACGAGCGGTATCGCGACGGGTTTCGCGCTCGAATGCCGCGCCATGCGGAAAGTGCGCGAGGTGATGGGACTCGAGAACGTGAAGTTGATGGTGCCGTTCTGCCGAACGGTCGAGGAGGGCCGGCGGGTCATCGCGGAGATGGCCGGCCACGGACTGGTGCAGGGTGAGCGCGGCCTCGAAGTCTACGTGATGTGCGAGATTCCGAGCAATGTGACGCTGGCCGCGGAATTCGCCGAGGTGTTCGATGGCTTCTCGATTGGCAGCAACGATCTGACGCAGCTCGTCCTGGGCGTCGATCGCGATTCGGAGCTCGTCGCGCATCTGTTCGACGAGCGCAACGACGCCGTCAAGCGGACCATCGCTCAGGTGATCCGCGCCGCGCATGCCGCCGGCCGGAAGATCGGCATCTGCGGCCAGGCGCCCAGCGACTATCCGGAGTTCGCCAGTTCCTCGTGGCACAGGGATCGACAGCATCTCGCTCAATCCCGATTCCCTGCTCAAGACGATGCTCGCGATCGTCGAGGCCGAACAGGCCGTCGATTCAGGACCGCGCTCCAAGGAAACGGACACACCACTGCAGCGCAAGCTGTGACACCAACTCGAGTGCGCCGGGCTCTTCGAACAGATGCGTGGCGCCGGGCACGATCTCCAGCTCGACGTGGCCGTGCATGCGCCGCATCGCGCTGCGATTGAGTTCGATCACCGGCAAGTCGTCGCCGCCGACGATCAGCAGGGTGGGAGCCTGAACGTTCGGGAGCGCATCGCCCGCCAAATCTGGCCGGCCACCGCGCAATCACCGCGCCAACCGCTTCGGGCCGCTCCGCGGCCGCGATCAACGCGGCGGCGGCGCCGGTGCTGGCGCCGAAACACGCCACGGGCAGGCGCGCCGCCTGCGGATGGCTGGCAACCCAGTCGATTGCGGCGACGACGCGGTGGCCCAGCCGATCGACATCGAAGCGATATTCGCGGGTCCGCTCGTCAATGACTTCCTCTTCCTGCGTCAGTAGGTCGAGCAGCAGCGTCGCGTAGCCGCCACCCTGCAGCGCCTGCGCGACCGAGCGGTTTCGCCGGCTGAATCGGCTGCTGCCGCTGCCGTGGGCGAACACCACGAGTCCCACGGTTCTTGCCGGAAGCGTCAGGTCGCCTTCTATAGTACACGCCCAGCCTGAATCCGTTCCGCCGTCGCTTGGGTCATTCGGTCCTCACACGCCCGTGGGGTAGGTTTCCGGCAGGTCGATCTCGTGACGGCCCCACCGCTCGAGTGGCTCGACCGCGCGCGTTCGATCGACGTGGACGACGAGATCGAACTGTTGCGGCAGCCGCGCGGCGAAGTAGTGGCTCGCCCGCTCCGTCTCGGGGCGATAAATCACGCCGATGGCACGCTCGGAGCGAGGGCCGGCGAGCGCGGCGGCCACGGCCGGCCGCCGCAGCGGTAGAACGAAGGCCGGCAGACCCAGGTCTGAAACAGTCGCTCGTAGCTGCCGGGCAGCGATGGGCGCACGGTGCGTAACGCGGCCGGTTCTTCCCATTGGTGTGCGGCGGTGACCTCGCCCTCGTGGGTGGTCATGCCGATCGCGCAGCACGCGCTGTCGAAGCGGTCGCGGGCCAGTTGCCCGAGGTTCAGCTCACCGGGGTCGGCCATGCTCGGTCGCGCGGGCATCGCCAAGATGAGAGTTATGCGCCCACACCACGCGCGTGGCGGCGCCGCGACGCCCGGCGTGCTCGAGCAGTGCTTCGAGGGTCGTCATCATGTGCTGGTCGCGCACGTTCCAGGATTCGGCGCCGCCCTGGAACATCGCACGGTAGTAGGTCTCCGCGTTGCGGACCACGCGGGCGTTCTGTTCCGCGACAAAATACTCGTCGGCGGCGATGCGGCCATCGCGCCTGGCGTAATCCGCCGCGCGCCGTCGCAGCTCGATGAGCTGCTCGACCACCTCGTCCTCGCACGACCGGTCGATGTTGAGGCTGGCCGCCCGGCCGTACCGCTGAACGTCCTCGCCAAAAGCGTCAAAACACGCGTAGCCCTGGCGGGCCCGCTGCGCGGCGGCGGGATCGACCTTGTCGAGGTACTGGATGACGCGATCGATCGAGCGATGCAGGCTGTAGAGGTCCAGTCCGTAGAATCCGACGCGGGCGTTGACGGGGCGCTCGGCGTTCTCGGTGCGCAGCCAGCGGAGGAACCGCACCACTTCCCGGTTGCGCCACATCCAGCGCGGAAAGCGGGTGAAGTCCCCGAGCGCGTCCTCGGCTGTGTTGTCGTCTCCATGCAGCTGGACCCACTGGTTGGCCCGGTAGGCGTCGGGCCAGTCGGCCTCCACGGCAACCAGGTTGAAGCCGCGCTGCTCGATCAGCGCGCGCGTGACGTCGGCGCGGATCCGATAGAACTCCTGCGTGCCGTGCGTCCCTCGCCCACCAGCACCACCGAGGCCGTCGGATCGATGGCTTCGAGCAGGCGCTCGGCGGCGCTGTCGAGGTCCACGGGGACGGCGTGTTGCCGGACGACCTCGAGGATGGCGGCGTCCCGCATTCATGCGCTCCGCGTGCGGCCCTCGGTTCCGTGTGTGCTCAGCAGCTCACGTCCTTCGTCGTCAGTGGTCTGAGAGAAGTCCTCGTACCAGAGCCCGACAGCCGAGAATGGCTCGGGAGTCAGCGCACAGACCACTTCATCGGCCACCTCGCGGAGCGCCTCGCACGCCTCTCGGGAGCCAACCGGGACCGCCACCACGATTCGCGCTGGCCCCAGCAAACGAACCCCGCGAACGGCGACACGCATGGTCGCGCCGGTGGCCAGCCCGTCGTCGATGAGCACGACGGTGCGTCCCTCGGAGGACACGGCGGGGCGGCCGTTGCGATAGGCACGCTCACGGCGCTCCAGCTCAATCCGCTCTGCGCGCGTCACGGCCTCGATGGATGCCGCCGTCGGCCGGTACCGGATGACGACGTCTTCGTTCATGACGCGCACGCCGCCGCTGGCGATTGCGCCCATGGCCAGCTCGGGATGGGTCCGGCAGTCCGAGCTTACGCACCACGAACACGTCCATCGGCGCTCCGAGCGCCGTCGCGATCTCGAAAGCGACTGGGACGCCCCCCCTAGGCAGGGCCAACACGACCACGTCGTTTCGTCCAGCCAGATGTCGAAGCCGACCAGCGAGCACGGTGCCGGCATGGTGCCGGTCCTCGAACCGGAAAGGCTCATCCGAACGCCCGGTCGTCGTCATCGGGAAAAAGCTCATGGAGGTGGGGATTTTTCGATACTGCGGGGTGGCGTCCGGTGCGTCAGACCGAACGGCGACCGATCTTCGAGCTGGCGAACGCCTTCCCATCGGTGGCCAGATGCCCGGCAAGGACCAGAGTGCCGAGAACACGCTCGCACTGGTGCGGTTCGATGCTGAAGAGGCGCACCGCCTGGGACAGGGTCAGTCGAAGGCCGGGCATCTCCACGAACTCCGCCCGTACACGGGTGCACAGCTCACGATCGTCACGGTATGAGACGACATGGTTCGCGCTCGCCGCGTGGTCAAAGGAAGCGGGCATGGCTGACTCCTGTGAACAGCAGGCCGCTTGGCGCGAGCCTGCAGTCAGGTCATCAGCAAGCCGGGTGCCAGCCGGGTTCGCCACACGTCACTGAAGGACGAACTCGGTGTCGTCCTTCGACAGGTCGTACCTGGCCCTGACGGCGCCCGCCATTTCCCGCACCGCCTCGTCGCCCGCTTCAGCACGATACCGGTCTTCGAGCGCTCGCAGGTCATCGGCCAGCGCTCGATCGCCGAAGACATCGCCGATCCAGCGCGAGAAGTCGCCCCGGACGATGTACCCCTCCAGCGACGCGCTGGGCGTGTTCTCCAACTCGGACACGAACTGCCGCAGCGTGCGAACCGCATGCACCTGGGAACCCTGGCCGTTGAAGACGAACGCCCGGTGTGCGCTCACCGGCACGTCGACGTACTTTTCCCGGTGGCGGACATGCGGAGTGATTCGCGGAGCGATCGTAAACAGCCTCAGTTCGCCTCCGGCCTCGTCCGTAATCGGCAGCGCCACCGCCTGGCCGACCTTGAGGCGACCCAGCATCGACCACCGTCCGCCTTCGACCTGCTTGCATTTCGCACAGCAGCGGCACAGCGCTTCAACCTCGGCGGGATTCGACTCGCAGGTCACGATCATGACTTCGGTGGCCGCCAGAAGGGCCTTTGGCAGCTGCGCCGCGCAGTACGTGACCACCGTATAGCCGTTGCGGTCGAAGTCGAGCAACTGTTCCTCATCGCCGTCGTGCAGGTAATAGTGCGCTTCGTCCAGCAGCATGCGGTGAGGGAGGCCGGTTCGGCGCCTGAGTACGTTCAACGCCGGCAGGACGGCGCGAATGTATCGAATCTTCTCGTCATGCGTCCAGATGCGACAGGTCGATCACGACGCTGCGGTCCGGATACCGCAGTGCGCGAAGCAGTTCGCGAGGCGTCGGGGGAGGTTCGTCGCGGCCCAGCACGGTCACTCCCGGCAGCGCCTCGAGCGAGCTGTAGTCACCCTCTGGATCGATCACGCAGACGCAGTAGCCGTGCAGGATCAGCTGCTCGCAGAGCAGACCGGCGACCCAGGATTTGCCCGACCGGGCGTCGCCCGTGACGAGCACGTTGCGCCCGCGTACGGCCAGCGAGAACTCGCGTCCGTCATCGAGATGTCCCAGCACGAGACGGCGCCGCCCTCGCGCCGGAACGGGCAGCGTTTTGGCGGCCGCGAGCTTGCGAACGTAGTCGGCAACGGCTGGCGGGCCGGCGCCACTCAGGATCACGTCGGCATTCGCCTGCAGTGCCTTGCTGCCCCATTCGACGGCCACGCCCACTTCGGCGAGCCGCAGGAGCTCGTGATCGTTCTCGGCATCCCCAATCGCGACGGTGTTGCGGGCCGACAGCCGCAGCGTTTCGAGTGCCACGCGAAGCCCGGTGGCCTTGCTGATGCCCTGCGGTGACGTCATGACGCGCCCGCGGTTGAAGATCAGCACCAGCGGCAATTCGAGCGCCCGGATCACCTCCAGAAGACGCGGTCCATCGTTCGCGTCTCCGTCGACCAGGCACTGTCCCGCCGTGAAGGGGATCCCTCGACGCCGCAGTTCAGCGAGGAAAGGTGGCGGCACTGGGGGCGCGAGGGCCGAGGTCCGGCCGCTGGCAGGAAAGTGGAGCACGGCACCGTTCTCGGCAATCACGCCGTCCACAAAGTGGAGGTCTCCCGCCACCCGGCGCAGCTCGTCCAGGATCCTCCCGGTGACCAGCAACACCACTATCCCCTGCGTGCGGGCGAAGGCGACGGCGTCGCGCACAGACGCGTCCAAGACGTCTCCACGAGAGACGGTCCCGTCGTAGTCCAGCGCGATAACAGATAGCTTCACGGCCTGGTCCTCCTCATTTCGTGCAAAGCGACCTGCCACGATTCAGCGCCTGCAGAGTGCGTCGTCCGAGAGTGGTGGCGGTTCCCTACGCCGACGGCTGCGATGATGGCCCACATCGCAGCCGCGAATGCGAGACCATAGGCCAGGAGGAGCACTCCTGTTGTCTGAGGCGTCAGGACAAGAGCGCAGGCCGTGATGCTGACGTGCATCAGGATTCCAACGAAGAGGCTCTCGGTTCGGTCATAGACCCACACCATCAGCACTCTGAAGGCCGGTAAGGCGCCGAGACCGTCCAGAATCATGAAAGAGGCGGTCGGGATCGTGCCGGCGCGATCGCCGATTCCCCAGATCACCACAAGGGCGTGCCACGCACTCCACAACACTCCCACGATCAGTCCGGTAGCAAGGACGCCGTAACGTTCTTTGAGACGGGGGATCGCGAACCCAGTCCAGCCGAGTTCCTCGAAGAAGCCAGCCGTCAATCCAACCACCAGGCCGAGCAGCAAAACGGCGGCCCTGTCGTTGGTGACGACTATGCCGGGAAGGAACTCATAGGAAGCAAGCGAGAGTGTCAGGGTTATAGCCGTCGCCAGAAACGGCGCGGCCAGGAGTGCGACGGCATACCAGCGGACGCCCACGCGCCACGTGAGCAGCCGGGAGCGAAACTCGCGAAGTCCTGGCCTTCCATCGATCAGGGCGGTCAACAGGAGGCCTGTCACGCTGGGGCCGGCCAGCATCGCCAGGACCGCGAACGGGAACAGCGGATTGTCCTGGGCTTTTATGCCCGCCATTCCGGAGGGCCCGCCGATGACCAGCAGTACGCCACCCCACGAAATGGCGAACGTGAGGACGAAATAGGTCACGACGGGATGCCTCGTGACCAAGGCTTGGATGCTGGTCATGATGACTCCCTCGTGAACCCTCGACGCTACAGCGCCGCGTAGAGCGCCTCTCTGAGCGCCACATCGCGGGGGTCGCCGGTGAGTATCGTGCCCATCTGGCTGGTCACATACGCCGTATCCAATGCCGGTAACTGGATCCGCGAATCCGAGAGAACCTCCGGATCCAGGAGAGCCGAACGAGCGCGCGCCGCCAAAGCGCCACCCGGGGCTCGGCTTCATGAAGCCGAGCGAGAACTGCACCTCGCCCTTCAGGCACTCGTCGTGAAACCCGCACGTCGGGGGAATTGCCGGTGCGGCAAGCAAGTCCAGCGTCTCCTGGCGAAGTCCCAGTTCCTTTCCCCCTGCGGCGAAGACGCCGTAGGCGTGGGCGATCGCACGGGCCGTTCCAACCCCGCCGCCGGAGGGGACCTCCAGGTTGCGCGAGTACACCCGGTGCGCATCGTGGGAAATCGCGAAGCCCGGATTCGTCACGAGCGCCCGATAAATGTTCGAACGGCGATTCATCCCCTCGACCATCAGTCGGAAAGGGCGAAAGCCGATCAGCATCGCGATCGGGCTGGGAGTTGCCAGCGTGGCGAGACGAGAGTTCGGGATCTCCTCGGGCAGCCGAATGTAGACGTCCTCTCCCAGACGGCGTCGCGATCTCGTCTTGAAAGAATCGTCCAAGGCTTCGGTGCTGCGGATCCACCCGGCGCAGCAGTTCACTTTCGTAGAAGCCCAGCGTGATGGCGTGATAGGCCTGGCGCGTGCCTGGCTCCCACGCCGGTCTCTGACGGGCGAGCACAAGCGCCAACCGATCCAGATCGCCGACCAGGCTGCGATCAACAGGCTCATCAAAGGCGAACAGGCCCGCCTGGTGCGCGAGGAGCTGGCGGACGGTGATCCGCTCCTTGCCGTGCTGCGCAAACTCGGGCCAGTACCTGGCGACTCGTTCTTCGTAGTCGAGCCAGCCGCGGGAGTGGGCGATCGCGAGCGTCATCGCGGCGAGGCCCTTCGTGGCGGAGTAGACGAGCACCATCGTGTCCCGCTCCCACGGCTCGCCCGTCTGCTTGTTCCGGGTACCGCCCCAGAGGTCGACGATCTTCTTGCCGTGGTGATAGACACAGCAGGCGCCACCAACTTCACCCCGTCGGGCAAAGTTCTCAGCGAACGCCTCGCGCACTGCCTCGAAGCCGCGACTGACGTGTCCCTCTACTAGATGTGATGCGACCGCTAGCATGGTTACTCCTGAAATCGCACGTTGTAGCGCACCTCGTCGGTTATCAGCTCTACGTACGCGTAGGTTCCTTCGGGGTCGTGCCACCTCGCCTCGCCCGTCGAGGCGAGTCGGACTTGGCCAAACTGGCGGTAGTCGCGCAGCGGCGTGGACCACGGCAGCTTCCTGAAGGTCTTGCCATCTGGCGAAGCTTGATACCGGTCGTTGGACCGGAAGTCGATCAGCTCGCCGGCGTCGTTGAAGGACAGCTCCGCGCGAATCGTGTGTCCGGCGTTCGTGAACGCGGCCCGTGCCGTGGTGCGGTCGGCCCCTTCCCACGCGATCGCCGGATCGACCAGGCTGGCCGGAGCAAACAGGCACATGTCGTTGAAGAGCGTGACCGTCTCGCTCTGGTCCATTTCCGGGCCTGACGCGTCGGCCACGTTCACCAGTGCCGCCGCCTTCACCCGCATCGTGGCCGACGCTCCAGCGTAGCGGTGGAAGCCCTGCACCGGAATAGCCATCATCGAGCCGCTGAAGTAGAAGAATCGGGCCCGTTCGCCGGCCACCACGTTGTACTGGTCGACGGTCAGAGGAATCCACCGCTGCGTCTCGATCGCTTCGAATGCGCCCGTGCGACCGCGCCTGAAAGCTGACGACACGAGGCTGCCCCAGTGCGCCCGTGACACGAAGGTATCGCTGCACCGGCCCCGGCAGCGTGGCGAGATCGGACTCCGCCAGCGGTCCCCCGTGTGGGCCCGACACGACCGCGCGTGCGATATCGGCCTCGTACCGATGCACGCAGGCTGCCAGGCCCCTGAGCCAGGAACCCGAAGAGGGCCCCCGCACCCACGAGCAGGTTCGCCACTGCGCCAAACCTGGCGTCGGTCCATGAAGGCACGATCGCGGCCGTAGAGACGACCGCTCCCGCCGCGGCGATGATCCACCACCACCGCGGCCAAACGAGAAGGCCGCCGGCGGACACGATAAACAGCGTGGCTGCGACCAGCCACACGATCCCGACGCCGGGTGTAATCGGCTGCGTCAGTTGCGGAAGGGATACCAGGCGGAATGCCTTCGCGACACCGATCAGATGCAGCAGACCGTGACCGACCAGGAAGACGGCGAACGCGATCGCCATGGCTTCACTGGTCCTGCGCTTGAAATGGCCGCCCGCCCGACAGATGGCGTACCGGCAGCCGTGCGCAGATCTGGCTCACGGCACGATCGATGGTCTGGTCCATCAGATTCTGGTCGTCGACGATGCCTTCCAGGCTTCGCTCGGCCCAGCCACGCCAGATCAGGGCTTTGGTCCGGCCATCGACGATGTCGATGAGAATCGTGCCCTCGTCGTAGACGTAGGAACGGCACTCGTCCCGCGTGCACACGCCGCTGATCGCGTCGAGTTCCGCTGAATCGATCCGCTGTCCGACCCGGGCATGGACGTGCAGGACCAGGTCCGGCGTGCCACGCGAGATCTTCTCGTAGCCTCGGAAGGCCATCTGCGCATCGGCGGCCTTCTGCACGCGTTCCTTGAAAAAGCCGTTGTTATCCAGCCGGGGGTCGCCGGTCTGCCCCAATTCGGCGCCGTCCCAGACATAGGTGCGATAGGAACGTAGATCGGTGGTCGGCGCCGCGTACGAGTTCACGCGCACCGGCGCGCAGCTGGCGAGGCACGTGGCGATCGTCAGCGCGGCTGACGTGTATCTCAGCAGTCGTCTCATTGCAGTCCTTTCAGCGCTCCGGCCGGAAAGGTGGCAAACATTCGTGCGACGCCGGTGTCCACCATGCGCACCAGCCGATCGCGGTCCTCGAGCACGCCTTCGACGCTGTCCTGGGCCCATCCGCGCCAGACCAGACGATTGGTGCGAACGTCGATGACGTCGACAATCAGCGTGCCGGCCTCGTACTCGCGAACGCCGTCCCGGCAGGCATCGTCCAGGCAGTAGCCATATTTGGCGTCGGCTGCGTTGACGTTCAGCCGCCGATCGATGTTGGCGTGGAAGTGAATCAACAACTGCGGGTGCCCGGTCACCACGCGCTCGTAGCCCCGGGCAGCCAGCTGCTTCTCGACCGCACCGTGCAGGTGATCGAGAAAAATTGGATTCTTGTCGAGCCGCGGGTCGCCGACCGGAAACGCGTCGGGTGAACCCCAGTCGAATGTGCGAAGGCGGGCGAAATCGAATCCGCTGTCGACGTGAGAGCTTGCGCCCATCGTGGCGCATCCTGCCGCGGCCAGCACGGCCGCCGCCATCATCATGCCCATCAGTGGTCGTTGCATCACAGGTATCCTCGAAGCGTTGAATGCTGGCTCAGTGCCGGGTGGTTGCGCCGTGCGCCTGCCTCAGGATGCGTTCACAGCCGTTCACGTCGAACGGCTTCGCCAAAACGTCGTAGACGCCGAGCGCACGCGCCTCGGCGATGAGCTCCGGGGTGGCATGGGCCGTCATCATCACCACGGCGCTGTCCGGCGACTGATGACGGATTTTCGACAGGAGGGTCAGATCGGCGCAGTCGGGCAACCGTAAGTCCAGCAGCACCACGTCGACGTGCTCGGCATCCCTCAGCGCGCGCAGTGCCGACCCTCCGTCGCAGGCCTCCACCACTTGGTGGCCGGCCTCCATCAAGGTCTCGGCCACCGCCCACCTGATCAGCGCCTCGTCGTCTACGACCAGCATCCGCAGCGACGGTCCTTCTCGGGTCATGCCGCTCTCTGAGGCACAGTCCGTGCCGGCCGTTTTCGGGCGCTAAGTCGTTGCAGGCTGGGTTGTTGGTGGAGAGGACCGCGGGAGTTTCCCCACCGCGCTTGAAAATCCCGCCAGGCGGGGAGCGGCTAACCGCGACCGGCAGTCTTGGGCAGCAGTCCGGCGGCGGCGGCCACCACGGCGTCCGTCTCGCCCGCGGCCGGCACTCGGGCCCATCGCAATTGGACCGGAATCGCGTTGCAGCTGGCCGCGAACCACATCCGCATCCGCATCTGACGGATCGCCCTGTCGGTTCGCGACGCGCCTCACCAGCACCTCGGCGGGCGCCTCCAACCAGATGCCTGCGAACGGAACCCCCGTCGCCCGCGCCAGCCCTTCGATTGCGTGTCGATCCGAGAGATCCAGGAAGACGGCATCGATCACGACCGAATGGCCTTGTCGGAGGATCCGTGCCGCGCGATCGGCGAGCGCATCATAAACCCGCCGCGACATCTCCGGGGTGTAGCCGGCCGTGCCAAGGCGCGTGAGCGCCTGTACGCCACAGAGTCTCTTTCTGATTTCGTCGCTTCGAAGCACGACGGCGCCGGGGGCAGGTGAAATGCGGGGTGCCAACGCGTGCGCCACGGTTGACTTGCCGGAACCCGACAGACCACCGACAGCGACCAGCCGTGGGGGGACTGGCCGCGACAGCTCGCCGGCCAGTCCGAGATACTGCCGCGCGATTTCGACCAGCCTCGCCCGCCCTTCGGCGTTGCCCGCCAGAGCCGCCTGGGTCACGCTGGTTTTGGCGCGAATCGCGGCGCGGCACGACAGGAAGAGCGGCAGGAGCGGCAGCCCAGCCAGGTCGTCGGTTTGGGCCAGGTAGCCGTTACAGACCGCGTTGGCGTGACGGGGTAGTTCGCGATGCCACAAATCCATCAACAGAAACGCCAGGTCGTAGAACACGTCCACGCAGGCGATGTCGTCGTTGAACTCGATCCCATCGAAGAGCGTCGGGGCGCCGTCCAGCAGCACGATGTTGCGCAGGTGCAGATCACCGTGGCACTGCCGGACGAATCCGCCCTCACGGCGGCTGTCCAAGAGGGCACGATGACGTTCGATTGCCTGTAGCGAGATCTCAGTGACCCCGCGGCACAAGTCTGCGTCCAGGATGCCGCGGCCCTCTCCCTGGAATCCGGCCGCATTCCCCTCGACGACAAGACGCATTGCGCCCGCCCCGCCGAAGTCTGGCCGTCTGTCGGCCGCGCTGTGGAAGGTGGCAATGGTCTGGGCCAGCGCCGCCATCGTTGAAAGCGGCAGCTGGCCGCGTTCGGCAAGCTGGTCGAGCAGCGTCGGTCTGATCGAACCGCGCCATCGCGAGCACCCAGTCCACAGGCTCCCCGGCGCCGCCAAGCGCCAAGCTCCCGTTGCTCTCACGGGTCACGGGCATCACCCGGCGGTAGATCGCCGGGGCGGTACGACGGTTGATGCGTAACTCGGCCTCGCACATCGCCTTGCGCTTTGCCGACGTAGAAAAATCCAGGTAGTCGTACCGCACGGCGCGCTTCAGCTTGAGCGCGCGATCCCCCGACAAGAAGACGATGGACGCATGAGTATCCACGCGCTCCACCGGCGCACCGCCGTGAGCCGCCGGTGACTCCAGGAACGCGACGACTTCGGATTGGTCTTCAATAACCATGGACGCCCGCCTGTGAAGGCGAAGCAAGAGCCGGACCGCTCCTGCGGAGCGCGGAGGCGTCAGGCCTTGGGCAGGCCGAACTTCTCGATCCGGTAGCGGACCTGGTCGCGGTTGATGCCGAGCAACTGGGCCGCCTGCGTCTGGTTGCCCTTGGAGCGCTCCAAAGCCTGCACGAGGAGCTGGCGCTCCACGTCCTCGATGTTCACACCTTCAGCCGGCAGCTTGAACTGCACCGGCGACACCGTACGGGTCAGCGTCGTGAGATCAGAGGCTTCCAGGCGGTCGCCGTCGGCCAGCAGCATCGCGCGCTCGATGGCGTTACGCAGCTCGCGGACGTTGCCGGGCCAGCCGTACTGCTCGAGCATCTGCGTCGCCGCCGGCGATAAACCCCGGATCTTCTTTTTGAACTCGGTGTTGAAGCGGTCCACGAAGAACGCCGCCAGCAGCGGCACGTCGCCGTGGCGAGCGCGCAGCGGCGGCAGCATGATCGGCATCACCTGCAGCCGGTAGAACAGGTCCTCCCTGAACTTCCCGGCCTTGACCTCTTCTTCCAGGTCGCGATTGGTCGCCGCAATCACCCGCACGTCCACGCGGACGTCGGTCAGGCCACCGACGCGCTTGAACGCCTTCTCCTCGAGAAACCGCAGCAGCTTGGACTGCAGCGCCAGCGTCATCTCGCCGATCTCGTCCAGGAACAGCGTGCCGCCGTCGGCGGTCTCGAACAGGCCGCGTTTCTGCTGGCGTGCGTCCGTGAAGGCGCCGCGCTCGTGGCCGAAGAGCTCGCTTTCGAGGAGCTGCTCTGGAAGGGCCGAACAGGTGATGTTGACGAACTGCCGCCCGACCCGGCCGCTGTTGTAGTGGATCGCCTTGGCCGCGAGATCCTTGCCGGTCCCGGTCTCTCCGGTCAGCAGCACCGTGGAGGCGGGACTGGCGGCCACCCGCGCCATCAGCGCCTTGGCCGTCTTCATCGCCGCCGAGTCGCCGATGATCGAGTCGAACCCGAACTCCTTGCCCTGGCTCGAGCGGAGGGCCCGCACCTCGCGCCGGAGCTGGCTGGTCTCGAGCGCCTTTTCCACCAGCAGCACCACTTCGTCGAGGTTGAACGGCTTGTTGACGTAGTGATACGCGCCGCGCTTCATCGCTTCGACCGCGTTCTCGACGGTCGAATAGCCGGTCATCATGATCACCAGCGTCTCGGGCGACCGCTCCTTGATCTGACGCAGGACCTCCAGACCGTCACCGTCGGGCAGCTTGAAATCCAGCAGCACCAGGTCGATGTCGGTTACCGCTTGCTGCAATGCGGCGGCGGACGTCTCCGCCTCGGTGACGTCGTAGCCGTGCCCCTCCAGCCGCTCCTTCAGCGACCACCGCACCAGGGACTCGTCGTCGACGATCAGAATATTGGCGTGCTTCATCGTTGGGCCGGCAAAAGCATCAGTATATTCAATCGCCCAGCTGGGCGGCCGAGGCGGGGGACTACAGACCGAGGCGGCCGGAAATTCCCCAGCAATGCGAGAATTCGAGCGGCCGGCGACTCCGGCCTGGCGCGTTGATCGGGGCTTGCAGCCAAGCTTTCATGGCCCGTTGCATGCACAACGAGAACCGCACGTGACCCCTACACCTTTGATGACGGGCGCCTCCGCGACCCCCACCGGCGCGAATGGCCGTGCACCGGTAGTCTTTGACGTTCGGCGGCTGACGAAGACCTACCGCATGGGCGACGTCGACGTCTGGGCGCTGCGTGAGGTGTCTCTGACGCTGCCAGAAGGTGAACTCGTCGTGTTGCTGGGTCCCTCCGGGTCCGGCAAATCCACGCTCCTCAACATCCTCGGCGGCCTGGACGTCCCCACAGCCGGGCAGGTGTTCTACCGGCAGACCGAATTGACGAAGGCCGACGAGGCGGAGCTGACCGCCTATCGTCGCGAGCACGTGGGATTCGTGTTCCAGTTCTACAACCTCATCCCCAGCCTGACGGCGCTCGAGAACGTCAGGCTGGTGACCGACATCTCCAGCGCGCCGATGTCGGCCGAAGAGGCGCTGGATCTGGTCGATCTCGGCCCCCGGCGCCATCACTTTCCCTCGCAGCTTTCCGGCGGCGAACAGCAGCGCGTGGCCATCGCCCGCGCCATCGCCAAACGACCCAGCGTGCTGCTGTGCGACGAGCCCACCGGCGCGCTGGACATTTCCACGGGCATCGTCGTCCTCGAGGCGATCGCGCGCGTGAACGCGGAGCTGGGCACGACCACGGTGGTCATCACCCACAACGCTGCCATCTCCGCCATGGCCGACCGGGTCATCCGGCTCGCCGACGGGTCCGTGGCCTCGATCGAGGAACGGCACGGGACCAAGCTGGCCCCGAAGGATCTGTCGTGGTGACACGTCTGTGATCTCGTCGCTCAACCGCAAGCTGCTGCGAGACCTGGCCGCCATGAAGGGCCAGGCCCTGGCCATCACGCTGGTGGTCGCGTCGGGCGTCGCGATCTACGTGATGTATCTCTCGAATTTCGAGTCGCTGCGCGAAACCCAACGCGCCTACTACGAGCGCTCCCGGTTCGGCGACGTGTTCGTGTCCTTGAAGCGCGCGCCGCTTGCCCTCGGCGCCGAAATCGCGCGAATTCCCGGAGTGTCCGCCGTTGAGACCCGCGTAGTCGCCGGCGTCACGCTTGACCTGCCCGGGCTCGATCAGCCGGCGAGCGGACGGCTGGTGTCCATCCCGGCCGACCGGCGGCCTGCCGTCAACGATCTCTTCCTGCGGCGTGGACGCTGGGTATCGCCCGGCCGGCCCGACGAAGTGCTCGCCAGCGAGGGCTTCGTGACGGCGCACGGCCTGCAGCTCGGCGACGCGGTGCCCGCCATCATCAACGGCCGGAGGCAGGACTTGCGCGTGGTGGGGGTCGCGCTGTCGCCCGAGTACGTCTACAGCATCCCCCCCGGCGAGCTGGTCCCGGACGACAAGCGCTACGGCATCTTCTGGATGGACGAGCAGGGCCTGGCGGCGGCGCTCGACATGGTGGGCGGATTCAACGATGTCGCGATGAAGCTCACGCCCGGCCTGGCGCCCGACGACGCCGTGCTGCGGCTGGATCGCCTGCTGGAGCCGTATGGCGGCTTCGGGGCGATGCCCCGCGCACTGCAGATCTCGCACTGGATGCTCGAAAGCGAACTGTTGCAGCTGCAGAGCTTTGGCTTCCTGTTGCCGCTGATCTTCCTGCTCGTCGCCGCCTTCACGCTGAACGTCGCCTTGACCCGCGTGCTGACGCGGCAGCGGCCGCAGATTGCGGCGCTCAAGGCGCTGGGCTACGCGAACTCGGCCATCGGCTGGCACTACGTGAAATGGGCGCTCGCGATCGGCGTGGCAGGCGTGGCCCTCGGGCTCGCTATCGGCGCGTGGCTGGGCAGCGCCATCGGTGGCCTGTACAACCAGTTCTTCCGGTTTCCGGCGTTGCTGTTCTCGGTCCCCCCGGGGGTGGTGGTGGGCGCCACCCTGCTCACGCTGGGTGTCGCCGGGGCCGGTGCGTTGACCGCCGTGCGACGCGCCGTCCGGGTGCCGCCGGCAGAGGCGATGCGGCCCGAAGCGCCGGTGCGCTACCGCCGCGCCGTGATTGAGCGATGGTTCGGCGCGCTGATTGGCACCGCCGGGCGCATGGTGATGCGCAACATGGTGCGCCACCCGTTCCGGGCGGTGGCCTCCATCTTCGGCATCGGCCTCGCCGTCGCGGTGTTGATGATCGGCCTGGTGTTCACCGAGATCATGGACCGTCTGATCGCCACACAGTTCGGGGTGGCGGAACGGCAGGACGTCACGGTCACCTTCACCGAGCCCCGCGGCTCGGAGGTGCAGCACACCCTGGCACGTCTCCCCGGTGTGCTGGCGGTGGAGCCGCAGCGCACCGTGACCGTACGCGTGCAGGCGGGCCACCGTCAGCGCAACCTGGCCGTGACCGGTGTGCCGCCGAACCCGCAGCTGAAGCGCATCGTGGACGCAGAGAACCGTGTGATGCCGATGCCGCCGTCGGGCCTCGTGCTGTCGCGGGCACTGGCCGACGCCCTCGGCGTGTCGGTGGGCAGTCCCCTGGTGCTGGAGGTGCTCGAGGGCACCCGGCCCGTGCGGACCGTGCCGGTCGCCGGCCTGGTGGACGACGTCTTCGGCGTCGCCATCTACATGGATCTCGACGCCCTCCACGCCATCATGCGCGAGGGCAATGTGACCACCGGCGCGCTGCTGCTCATCGACGGCAATCAGGAGGCGGCGCTGTCCAAGGCCCTGAAAGGTCTGCCCGGCGTGGCCGGCGCCGGATTCAAGAAGGCCATCGTCGAAAGCTTCCAGGAAACCATGGCGTCGAACATGAACCTGACCATTTTCATCAACGTCCTGTTTGCAAGCGTCATCGCCTTCGGCGTGGTCTATAACACCGCCCGCGTGTCCCTGTCAGAGCGAAGCCACGAGCTGGCCAGCCTGCGCGTGCTGGGCTTCACGCGCGCGGAGATCTCGCTCGTCCTGATGGGCGAACTGGCCACGCTGACCGTGGCGGCGCTGCCGGTAGGCGCATTCCTCGGCTATTCGCTGATCACCGCCATCGTGCAGTCCGCCGCGAGCGAGCTGTATCGGTTGCCGGTCTTCGTGTCCCGCCAGGCGGTGGCGTGGGCGTTTCTCGGCATTCTCTGCGCCGCCATGGCCTCCGGGCTGCTGGTACGACGGCGGCTTGACACGCTCGACCTCGTGGCCGTGCTCAAGGTGCGCGAATGACGTGGCCGCGGTGGAGGCAGTTACGGCTGGCCGGCGCGGTGCTGGCAATGGCGGCGATTGTCGCGGCGGCGCTGTGGCCCGAGCCGCTGGCTGTGGACCTCGCCCAGGCGGTACGCGGGCCGATGGAGGTGACCCTCGACGAAGACGGCGACACGCGCGTCCGGGAGCGTTTCGTGGTGTCGGCCCCCGTGGCGGGGCGGCTGCAGCGTATCGAGCTGGAGCCGGGCGACGCAGTCGTGAAAGGCCGCACAGTGGTGGCACGCCTGGCGGCCGCCGAACCCCCGCTCCTCGATCCTCGTGTGCGTGTCGAGCTCGACGCTGGGGCCGCTGCCGCCAGCGCCGGTGCCGATCAGGCGAGAGCCGAACGCGACCGCGCCGCGGCGGTATTGGAACGCGCCCGTGCGGCCCTGCGCCGCCAGCAGGTGCTCACCGAAGCGGGAGCCGTCTCTCGCGACGATCTCGAATCCGCGCAAACCGCGGTGAAAACAGGTGAAGAGGCGTTGCGGGCCGCCACGATGGGGGTAACACGGGCCGACCAGGAAGCCCGGCTCGCGCGGGCGAGGCTGCAAACGCCGTCCGCATCGGGTCGCCTCGTGGATGTGGTTGCCCCGGTAAACGGCATCGTTCTGAGGCGCCTGCGGGAAAGCGAAACGGTGGTGCCCGCCGGCGAGGGATTGGTGGAGTTGGGCGATCCGAATCAGCTCGAAGTCGTCGCCGATCTGCTGTCGACAGATGCCGTGCAGGTGAAGCCGGGCAGCCCCGTCCGGATCGAGCAGTGGGGTGGCAGTCACCCGATCGCCGCCAGGGTCCGGCGCATCGAGCCGTCCGGGTTCGTCAAGGTGTCTGCGCTCGGCGTCGAGGAGCGCCGCGTCAACGTGGTCATCGAACTGGCCGATCCGGCCGCCGCCGCTCGAGCGCTCGGCGACGGCTACCGCGTCGAAGTGCGGATCGTGGTCTGGCGCCAGGACGATGTGTTGAAGGTACCGGTCGGCAGCCTGTTTCGCCGCGGGAGCGACTGGGCGGTGTTTGTCGTGGCCAACGAGCGGGCAACGCTGCGGACCATCGCCGTCGGACATCGCAACAACGACGAAGTGGAAGTCGTGGGCGGCCTGTCTGCCAGCGAATCGGTGGTCCTTCACCCTCCCGATACCCTGACCGACGAGACCCGCGTCGTGCCCCGTCGCGCCAACTGACGCGACGCGCCGCTCAGCTTGCCTGTCGCGCCACGCCCTGGTGCTCGACCATCGCGACGAACTCGCCCCCGAATCGGCGCAGGTCGTGCCAGTCCGTGTACTCGTAGTCGCGGCTGGTGTCGATATCGCCACCGGCCTTGTGAACGATCCGTTTCATGAGCCAGCGCTTGAACCAGTTGTATTTCGTGTACGGCAACGCGCCGGCGACCATCTTCGTCACGTCCGGCCGCCAGCCAGTCGCCGCCAGGAAAAGGCCGAGGATGGTCTTCAACTCGTGGTCGACCTCAGGGTCGGTGCTGCAGCACGCCGAGGCAGACCGACAGAAAGGCCGTCGGACGGCTTCGCAATGCTTCCGCGTTGGCCTGCACCCAGCGTCGAACCGCCGGCTGATAACAGCCGGCGTGGACGGATGCCGCCACCACGACTGCCGTATAGGCATCCGCGTCGGGACTGTGCGCCGCGGCATCGACCACGTCCACGTCGGCGCCGCGAGCGCGCATGGCGGCGGCGAGAGACTCGGCAATCTTGCCCGTCTGACCTTCCGTGGTGCCGTAGAGAACCAGTATTCGAGTCATGCACGGCTACTGAGCAAATGGAGTGCCGGCATATGAAGGCGGTACCGCACGCCGAAATCAGGGGCGGTCAGCGATCGTGGGGAGGATTTCGCGTGGGCCGCTGATTTATCCCCATACGTGGCTCGCTCGCGCGGGGCAGTGGTCCACATTCACGAAGGTTTTGCTGGAAACCGGGCTGGCCCGGGCCCTGCACTCTGACCTGCATGCCTCTCGTTCCGTCGGCCGACGACCTGCTCGTACGTCTCCGGGCCACCGAGGCCGCCTTCGCACGCGACGCGCGCCGACAGCGCGCCCGCTGGCGCTATCGAATCGAGCGCCGGCGCATCATGTTCGACCGCGAGGCCCGAGCCGCACACCGGCGCTTCCGGCAGAGCATTGCCGCCTTCCTGCGCGAGTCGTCGCTGATCAACGCGCTGACGGCTCCGCTGATCTATTCGGTCGCGGTTCCGTTCGTGCTGGCCGACGCCTGGATCACCCTGTACCAGTGGATCTGTTTCCCCCTGTATGGCATCGCACGCGTGCCACGTCGCGACTATTTCGTCCTCGACCGTCACAAGCTCGCATATTTGAATGCGATTGAAAAAGTCAATTGCACCTACTGCAGCTATGCCAACGGGACGATCGCCTATATCCGGGAGATCGCGGCGCGGACCGAGCAGTACTGGTGTCCCATCAAGCATGGCGGCCGAGTACCGTGCGCCGCATGCGCATTACCCGTTGTTCCCCGAATACGGAGACGCCGCCGGTTATCGGGCCGAGGCCCCGGCGCTGCGCGCCGCTCTGGGGCGACCCCGAGCGCTCGGCCGCATCCACGGACGACGTCGCAGGTCCTCCAAGCGGCGCGCGAGCTGAGTCATGCCGTCAATCGTTCCGGACACGGCAACGCTCGCCGACTTCAAGTGTGCGCTCGATCACGCCGCCATCGTGGCGACGACCGACGTCGCGGGCCGCATCACCTATGCCAACGACAAGTTCTGCGAGATCTCCGGATACTCGCGCGAGGAATTGATCGGGCAGGATCACCGGATCGTCAACTCGGGACACCATCCGAAGCCGTTCATCCGCGACCTGTGGGTGACGATCGCGAGCGGGCGCGTGTGGCACGGAGAGCTGCGGAACCGCGCCAAGGACGGGCGTTTCTATTGGGTGGACACCACCATCGTGCCGTTTCTCAACGCCGACGGCAAACCCTACCAGTACATCGCGATCCGCGCCGACATCACCGCGCGCAAGGCCGCCGAGCAACAGCTGGCGGATCAAGCGGCGCTGGCACGCGTCGGGCAGATTGCGGCGATGGTCGCGCACGAGGTGCGCAACCCGCTGGCGGGCATCAAGGGTGCCGTCCAGATACTCCAGTCCACGCAGAGCGCCCGGCGACCCCGAGGTGCAGGTGATGCAGGACATCACCGCCCGGATCGACGCGCTCGGCGAGCTCATCAACGACTTGATGCTGTACGCACGGCCGCGGCCGCTGCAGCTTGGTCCGGTGAACCTGCGTACGCTCATAGACGAGGCGACGGCCTTTCTTCGGCGCGACCTGGCCTTGCAGGCAGTGGAAATCACCGTGGAGGGCGATGACTCGTCGCTGCTGGCGGACGGCGGGCTAATGCGCGCCGCGGTGCTGAACCTGCTCCTGAACGCGGCCCAGGCGATGTCGGGGCGCGGTCGCATCACAATCGCACTCCTGCGCACGGCAACTGAGGCAGGAATCGAGGTGCGCGACACGGGCCCGGGCATTCCGGCGGACATCCGCGACCGGGTGTTCGAGCCGTTCTTCACCACCAAGTCGCGGGGTGGCGGCCTGGGCCTGGCAATCGCCAAGCGCACCGCCGAGCGCCACGGCGGCTCGCTCAACTTGACCTGCCCGCCGGAAGGCGGCACCATCGCGTCGCTGATTCTGCCGCCCGGGCCAGCGTGATGTCACGCCCGTCGAACCACGTCGAACCGCGCGGACCGCTGGCCACAGCGCGGCACTACATCCGGGACCTGGTGTATGGGGCCAGCGACGGCATCGTCACCACCTTTGCGGTGGTCAGTGGCGTCGCCGGCGGCTCGTTGAGCCCGGCCGCCGTCCTGATCGTCGGAGCCGCCAATCTTGCCGCCGACGGCCTCTCGATGGGGGTCGGCAACTTCCTGGCCATCCGCGCGAACGAGCGCGCCCGCGCCGCGGACAGTCTGCCCGAAGAAGAGGCCTATCCCTCGAAGCACGGATTGGCCACGTTTGCGGCCTTTGTCACCGCCGGCAGCGTGCCCCTGCTGCCCTACCTGGTCGACGCGGCCTCCGCCGACGTCGTGGTCTGGTCCGTGGGCCTGACCCTCTGCACCATGTTCGGACTGGGCGCGGCGCGGGGGTTTGCGACCGAAGAAACGTGGTGGAAGGCCGGCCTCGAGTCGCTGATGCTTGGCAGCCTGGTTTCGGCTGCGGCCTACGCTGCGGGCGCGCTCGTGGCGGCCCTGGTCGGTGGCGCGACCGGCCCCTGAAGGCTCCGATGTCCACTTCGCTTCGGACGTTCTTCAGCCCGCGGCCGTCGCCGTGATCGGCGTCGGACGGACCCAGGGCGTCGGCGCCGCGATCTTCCGCAATCTGGTCGCCGGCTTCACCGGTCCCGTCTTTCCCGTGAACCCCCGAGCCCGCACGATCGGGTCGCACCATTGCTATGCAGCCGCGACCGAGATTCCCCAACCGGTGGACCTTGCCGTCATCGCCGTGCCCGCCGCACAGGTCGAGCAGGCCGTGGACGACTGCATCCGAAAGGCGTGCCGTCGATCCTGATGATCACGGCCGGATTCGGGGAAACCGGCGACACCGGCCGGCTTCAGGAAGCCGCGCTACGCGACAGGGTCCGCGCCGCGGGCATCCGCATGATCGGCCCCAATTGTCTGGGCACGTCAATACCGACCCCGCGGTCCGGCTGAACGCCAGCTTCGCCGCGGCGTTTCCGCCGGAAGGCCCGGTGGCGTTCGCCAGCCAAAGCGGCGCGCTGGGACTTGGCGATGCTGGAGGCCGCCCGCCAGTTGAATCTCGGCATCTCGAACTTCGCCTCGATTGGAAACAGTGCCGACGTGACCGCCAGCGACCTGCTGGAGCTGTGGGACACCGACGAGCGGACGCGCGTGATCCTGCTCTATCTCGAGGCGATTGCCGAGCCGCGGCGGTTCCTGGAGGTGGCGCGACGGGTGGCGCGACGCAAACCCATCGTGGCGGTCAAGGCCGGACGATCGACATCGGGCGCGCGGGCCGCCTCTTCGCACACCGGCGCGCTGGCGGCGGGAGACGCGCTGGTCGATGCGCTGCTGCTCGAGGCCGGCGTCATTCGCGCGGCGACCCTCGAGGAGATGTTCGAGGTCGGCGCCCTGCTGGCGCGCCAGCCGCTGCCGAGCGGGACGCCGCGTGGCGATCCTGACCAACGCCGGCGGGCCGGGCATCCTGGCGGCCGACGCATGCGATGCCGGCGGGCCTCGACGATCGCGGCGCTCTCGCCCGGCACCACGCACACTCTCCGAGCTTCCTGCCAGCCACGGCGGCCTGACCGATCCGGTGGACATGATCGCGACCGCCTCGCCCGAGCGACTACCGGAGGGCGATTCCGAGCGCTGCTGGCGGACCCTGGCGTCGACGCCGTGGTCGCCATGTTCATTCCGCTGAGCGTCACCAGCACCGCCGAGGTCGCCCGGGCAATCGCCGAGACCAGCCGGACGTTCGCCGAAACCGGTGCTTGCGACCTTCTTCGGCGCGCCGGATGCCGCCGACCTGCTGGCGCCGATACCCTGCTACGCGTTTCCCGAGTCGCCGATTCGGGCGCTCGGCCGGGTCGCCGCCGTACGCGAGCTGGCTATCCGCGCCGGTCGAGCCCGCTCCGGTGTTCGACGATATCGATGGGGTCGAGGTCCAGGCGTCTGGTCGAAGCCGCCAGCGCCGCCGGAGGCGGCTGGCTGACCGCCTGACGCGATTCCGGCGCTGCTGGCGGCGGCCGGCATCGCCGCGATCCCAACCGAAGATCGTCGACAGCATCGAAGACGCAGCACGCGACGGCCGCGGCGCGACTCGGGTATCCAGTCGTGCTGAAAGGAACGGGACCGCGGCTGCTGCACAAGACGGAGTCGCACGCCGTCATCACCCGCCTGGCCGACGAACGGTCGATGGCTCCGGGCGTTTCAGGCGCTGGCCGGGCCGTGCAGACGTCGAGCAGGTCGTGATCCAGCCGATGATCGACGGCGGCGTCGAGATGTTCGTGGGGGCGACCTGGGATGCCGCCTTCGGGCATCTGATCGTCTGCGGCGGGGGTGGCACCACCGTCGAACTTCTGCGAGACACCGCACATCGGCTCGCGCCCCTCTCCGCTACCAGCGTGCGCGCCATGCTCGACCAGATACGCTCGACACGGCTCCTCCGGGGGTTTCGCGGCGGCGCGGTTCTGGACGAACCGGCCTTTCGCCACGTGATCCTGCGCGTCTCCGCGTTGGTCGAGGCCGCTCCCGGCGATTCGCGAGCTCGACCTCAACCCCGTGTCGTGACCCGGACGGGCGCATTGTCGTCGACGCCAGGCTCCGAGTCGCCGCGCCCGCCCTCGAGCGCCAGCCGGCCTGCGTCTGACGCGTCGGCGGTTAGCGACGCGCACGGCAGGCGGCCATCACCAGCCGCTCCATCCGCTGGACGTCGAACGGTTTTTCGACGACCTCGAACGCTCCGAGCGCCCGGCGCCGGCGGCATCCTCGGGCGTGCCATGCGCCGTCATCATCACGACGGCGCTGGACGGCGTGTTGCGTCGAATGGCGGCCAGGAGGGAGAGGTCGCTCGAATCCGGCAGGCGGAGGTCGAGCACCACAGCGTCCATCGGCTGGGGGCCTCGGCCACGAGCCGGAGCGCCGTCGCGGCGTCCGGCGCCTCGAGCACGGTGTGTCCCGCCGCCGTCAGCGCCTCGGCCACGGCCCAGCGAATCAACGTCTCGTCTTCGACGACCAGCACCCGAAGCCGGTGTCATCGGCTGGCGGCTGGGAGGTCAGTCACGTGTCCGGTAACTCTATATCCCTTATCGGCCGGAGCGCGGCTCAACACATCTCGTCCAGGTCGTCGGGCGGCGCGTTCGACCGCCGGCTCGACCGTGAGGCAGTTCTCCACATGGCTGATGCCGGGCGCGTGGGCGGCCGCCGCTTCGGCCGACTTCGCGCTGGAGAAACGTGCCGACGGTGCCCGCTGAGGACGGCAGTGGTGCCGGATACCGTCACCGTGATGCGATTGGCATCGAGGTCGGCGTTGCGGTGCAGCGCCGTCGCGATGTGCCGCTGGACGTCACCGACCGCAGCCTGCGGCGCCACGGTGATGTGGTTGAAGATTTGGCGCACGCCGCGGACGTGCCGTACGACCTCTCTCGGCGGCCTCCTTCTGGAACAGCCAATAGACGCTGCCCGGTCAGCGACACGGTGCCGTTGTGCACCGCGGCCTGGACGCCCTCGGGTACCGTGCTCTGGACTTCCAGGACGCGCGCCGCATCCTGCGCGATGTCGGCGTCGGTCCGGCCCAGGCGCAGACGCACCTCGATGTCATTGGCGACCGCACGCACGCCGTGGATCCGCTTGGCAGCCCGCTCCGCGGCGAGCTTGGCCGCGTAGGTGTCGATGAAGCCGGTCAGCGTGACCGCCGCGCCTCTGACCGTCACTCCGACGGCGCTGGCATCCACTTCGGGATCCCACTCCAATTGTCTGGTCACCGCGTTCTTGAGCCGCACGATCGGCATCGGTCAGATTGGCAGTCGTCATGTCGTTCCTCCAGGTCTGTGGTTCGTCTACCCTGTAGCAACGGCAAGCGACATGCCGGGCAGGAGATACAGCCCGGATCGAGGCTTTCCTCTCCCTTCGCGCCAGGGGCGCCTGATCGGGCGACGGCTGAGCGGGGAATTTCCCATGGCGGTCGTGAATAGTCCCCCCGCTGCGCGGCTGCGCCAAGAGCTGAACCGATTTCACTTGCGGGGCGGCCTCCGGAGGTAGTACCTACCCCGGCTGTAGTGTCTGGCCCGATCGTCTGGCTAAGGCCCTCGAGCGCGCCGGGGCGGTATCTCGTCGCGGTGTCGGCCTTCGCCATCGCACTTCTGTTCCGCTATGCGCTGCGGGGCACGCTCGGCGTCACGGTTCCGTACCTCCAGTTCTATCCGGCAATCATCGTGGGAGCCTGGTACGGGGGGCTGGGCCCGGGGATTCTTCTGACCGCTGCCAGCGCACTTGTCGCGATGTACTGGTTTCTGCCACCGGCAGGGCTCGCTGTGACCGGCGCGGCGGACCTGCTGTCGCTGGCTGTTTTCGCGGGCACCGGGCTTGCCATCAGCTGGCTCACCCACCTCCTGCACCGGACGCGACAGCGGGCGCATGATGTCGCCGCCATGGCGACGACACGCGCCGAACGCCTCGACGCCATTCTGAACATGACCGGCCGACGGCATCATCGTCATCGATGCCAAGGGGAAGATTGAAGCCTTCAACCCTGGCGCGCAACAACTGTTCGGCTATCCGGAATCGGAGGTCCTTGGCCGCAACGTCAGCATGCTCATGCCCTCCCCTGATCACGAGGCGCACGACCAGTACTTGGAGCGCTACCTGACCACCGGCGAGGCCAGAATCATCGGCCTCGGGCGCGAGGTCACAGGACGGCGGCGGGACGGCGGGGTGTTCCCCGTCCATCTGTCGGTAGGCGAGATGCGGATCGGCGGGGAGCGCAAGTTCACCGGCCTGTTGCGCGATCTCACCAGGCGCGTCAGCCTCGAAGGGGAATTGGGAGCCAGCGAGGCCCGGTGGCGCGCGGTGGTGGATTCCGCTGTGGATGGCATCATCGTCATCGACGCGCATGGCCGAGTGGAGGCGTTCAATCCCGCCGCCGAGCGCCTGTTCGGCTACGCTGCCGACGAAGTGCTGGGGCGGAACGTCGACATGCTGATGCCGTCGCCCTATCGCGAGGAGCACGACTCCTACCTGTCGCGCTATCTGGCTACCGGGCGCGCCAAGATCATCGGCGTCGGACGTGAGGTCCAGGGCCGGCGCAAGGACGGCTCGACCTTTCCCCTACACCTGTCGGTCGGGCAAATCACCATTAAGGGCGAGCGGAAGTTCACCGGCATCCTGCACGACCTCAGCGGCCGCGTTCGCCTCGAGGAGAAGGTGCGCGAGCAGGCCACCTTGGCCAAGCTGGGGGAGATGGCGGCGGTGATTGCGCACGAGGTGAAGAATCCGCTTGCGGGCATCCGCGGCGCCATTCAGGTTCTGGCCGGCCGGACGACCCCGGAGGTGTGCCGCCGCAGATCCTGAAGGAGATCATCGGCCGCATCGACGCGCTCGATCAGATGATGAAGGACCTGCTGCTGTTCGCGCGGCCGCCGAAGCCGCGTCGTGTGCGCACGGAAGTGATGCCGCTGGTCGAGATGACCGCCGGCCTCCTCAGCCAGGATCCCGTCATGCGCGAGCTGCAGATCGAGGTCGGCGGGTCTGCGCCGCCGCTGTCGGCGGATCCGGACATGCTCAGGATCGTATTCCAGAACCTGATGATCAACGGCGCCCACGCGATGAAGGGCAAGGGCAGGATTCGCGTCGCCGTCGACACCGTCGATGCGACCTGCCAGATCGCCTTCATCGACGGCGGTCCCGGCATTCCCGAGGAGATCCGGGACAAGATCTTCACGCCCTTCTTCACGACCAAATCCCGCGGATCCGGGCTGGGCCTCCCGACGACGAAGCGGCTGATCGAGGCACACGACGGAGCGGTCGCCATCGACTGCCCTGCCGCGGGCGGAACGACCGTTACGGTCAGCCTGCCTCTCGACGCCGCGTGAAGCCTCCAGCCAGTACAAGCTATAGCAGCCTCACTGATCCGGCGTAAAACCGACACGCGGGCTGCCGACGGCGCGGCGCGCCGCTGGTTTTTCCACGGCCCGCGAGTTTATCCCCACCGGCCGCCTGCCCGGGGCCCGTCCTGGCTGAAAGGTACCGGCCAAATCGGCGCGACGCAGAGGTGGCACGAATCTCGCCCTCGAGAAGGACGAGAAAAGGAGTTGGCCATGACTCATGTCGCCATTGCGACGCTGCAAACCATCGTGAACTGCAAGTGGAGCCGTCCTGGCTACCGGTTGTCTGGTGTGCCCGATCGGGATCAGCCCGAACCGCCGTTTGTGTGCGTGCGCACCGGCGTGCGCACCGAGGTCGCCGAAATGGGTTGTGAACGATGCCCGTTCTGGGAACCGGATCCGCAGGTGCCCTGAACAAGGCCGCAGGAGGCGCCATGTTCACCTCAAGGAAGCACGCCGTCGCCCTCGCGTTATTGATTCCGGCTCTGCTCGGCACGGCAGCCCGCCACGCCGAGCCAACGGCGCTGTCGCACGCGCATTCAGCCGACGGTCGGACCGTGGCTCGATTCGTCGAGGCCGTCTATGACTACGCAGCGATCGGCCGAACAGGACCGATCTTCACGCCAGAAGTCGCGGAGATCCTGCGATTCCGGCTCCGCTTCACCCATTGGCTGTATCGATACAACGCCCTGGAAACGATGGACGACCGAGCGCTGCGGGCCCACAGCCAGCCCCGCCCAGGCCCGTCGATTCTCAGCGCGTTGCCGCAGCTTCCGGGTGACGTTGAGTATCGCCTCCATGGCAACGCTCTCCTGCTCGTCGATCGCCGCACCCATCAGGTGATCGACGTGCTCGACCACGCGTTGGGCCGCTAGGGCCCGCCCCGCGACAAGGAGGCCGGATGACGTGGTTCTCGGTCTGGCTGCCGCTCTTCCTGCAGGTGGTCATCCCCGTGTGCCTGCTGACCGGACTGGCGCTCAGCCCACCCGGCAGCCAGGCCACTTCGTCGCTGCCGCCGTGCTGACCGCCGGCTATTTGGTAGCCATTCACCTGGCAGGCCTGTGGGTGGTGGTGCCCTGGTACACCCCGATGGTCTACTGGCGCGGCGCTGATCGTGGTGATCATGACGGCCCGACGGCGATTCATCGCGGCGCCGCTGTGGCCCACCTCGCGTGCGACGCAGGTGGTGACGATCGCCGCCTTCGTCGCGACGTTCTCGCTGGCCGCATTGGCTGGTGTGGCCGTCAGCGCCCGGCGGGCGCCCGAACATGCAGTGGACCTGGCATTTCCATTCGCTGGCGGCGTCTATCTGGTCGTGAACGGTGGTAGCCACGTGCTGGTGAACGCTCACGTCAATACACTGGAAGGCGAGCGTTTCGCGCCGTATCGTGGACAAAGCTACGGCGTCGATCTCGTCCGCATCGATTCACTGGGGATGCGCGCAGCCGGGCTGCTGCCCACGGACCTGACGGCCTATCGGATCTTCGGCGAACCGGTGCTGGCCCCGTGTGCCGGCAACGTCGTCGCCGCCGTGGACGGATTTGCCGATATGACGCCCCCGCAGGTGGACCGTGCGCACATGGCCGGCAATCACGTGATTCTGGACTGCGACGGTGCGTGGGTGGTGCTGGGCCACTTCCAGCGCGGCACCGTTGACGCGCACGTCGGCCACCGCGTCGAGGTCGGACAACGGATCGGCCAGGTCGGTAACAGCGGCAACACCGGCGAGCCGCATCTGCATCTCCACGTACAGCGTCCCGGGACCGAGGCCGCGCCATTAGGCGGCGATCCCTTACCAGTTCGTATCGCGGGACGGTTCGCGACGCGGAACGATCGACTCGCCATGACCGCAGATACGCATCAGGTTGGAGATCCCCGATGAACATCACTCTCAAGTCGTGCGCCGCAATTTTCCTCCTGGCCGTCAGCGCCGGGGCCGCATCGTCGCAGACGGTCCGCCTCAATCAGGTCATGCGCAGCAAGCTGGAGCACTCGCAGAAGATTCTCGAAGCGGTCGTGACCAGCAACTGGCAGCTGCTGGACGCCGAGACCAAGGCGCTGGCACGGGTCACCCGAGATCCGGCGTGGTCGGTGCTGCAGTTCCCGGAGTACGTGCGACACACCGCGGCCTTCGTGCGCGCGACGGACGACCTCGCCCAGGCGGCCAGGCTCCGGGACCTCGAAGGCGCTTCTCTCGGGTTCGTTGCGCTTTCGACGAGCTGCGTGTCGTGCCATCGCTACATAGCGCGCGCACGCATAGTGAGCGTTCAGCCGTGACGGCAGGCTTCGTGGGGCGCGCGACGCGCTGGGCGGCGCTGGGTATCGGCGTGGCAGCTGCGACCTACGGCGCCGTGGTGGCTGCCACGTACTACCGTTACGGCAATCCGCCGCCACCAGGACCCGACGAGGCGGATCCGGTGCTGGATGCGTTCATGCCCTCCTACGAGGTGGCCGAGCGGCATCAGGTGCGGGTGCTGGCGCCGGCGGGCATCACGCTGCGAGCGGCCGCCGAGGTGAACCTCCAGGACTCGGCTGTCGTCAGCGCGATCTTCAGGGCGCGCGAGCTGGCGCTCGGGGCCGACGCGGCCGCGGCGGCACAACCGCTGGGGCTGCTGGCCCAGACGCTGGCGCTCGGCTGGCGCGTGCTGCACGAGGAACCTGGACGCGCGATCGTGGTCGGAGCCGTGACGCAGCCGTGGGAAGCGAACGTCATCTTCCGCGGGCTAGCACCGGACGAATTCAAGTCTTTTCACGAACCGAACTACGTGAAGATCGTGTGGACACTGCGCGTCGAGGCGCTAAGCCCTGCGGAAACCCTCTTTCGTACCGAGACGCGCGCAGTCGCAACCGATCCCACCGCGAGAGCGCGCTTTCGCTGGTATTGGGCGCGATTCTCTCCCGGCATCGTGCTGATCCGGCAGGTGATGCTCCGGCAGATCAAGGCGGATGCCGAACGCCACGTGCCGGCTACGGCGCAACCCGCGTGAAGTGATGGCCGCAGGCCTTCCCTTCACGCCGCAGGAATTCTTCGATGTCTTTGCCGTCTACAACCGGGCGCTGTGGCCGGCGGTAATCGCCTGGTGGCTCGCGAGCATCGGCTTCGTGATCGCCGCGTGGCGGAATCCCGCCCGGCACCGCCGCCCGCTGACCTACGTCCTGGCCGCGTTGTGGGCATGGAATGCGTTGGCCTACCACGCCTGGCTGTTCACAAACATCAATCCTGCCGCGTGGCTGTTCGCGGCGCTGTTCGCCGCCGAAGCGGGACTGCTGGCTCGAACAGCCGCTCGCGGAGGAGTGCCGGCGTTCTCCGCCGAAGGACGGACGCGTTGGGTCGGCGCGTTGCTGACAGTCTATGCGTTCGCCTACCCGATTGTGACGATTGCTTCGGGCCACCAGTACCCGGCCACGCCCACGTTCGGCGTGCCGTGCCCGACAGTGATCCTGACCCTCGGCCTGTTCCTGACTGCCCGCGACGTTGCGATGCGGCTCGAGATTGTCCCGATAGCATGGGCCTTCATCGGTGGATCCGCGGCGCTGCTGCTGAACGTACCGGCGGACTACGCCCTGCTGGGCGCGGGCGTGCTGCTTACCGGTGTCGTCATCGGGCGACGAGCCCGACGCTGATTGCGCTATTTCTTCAGCGCAATACGCAACTCGCCGGTCTCAACGTCCACGCAAGGTCAGCACGGGACAGGTGGCTGCGCGCACCACATGCTGGGTGGTCGATCCGAAGAACATCAGGTCGGCTGCGCCACGCCCCTGGACGCCCATGACGATCAGGTCCGCCTGCCGTTCCTCGCTCACGCGAAGAATCTCCTTCCAGGGTTTACCTCGCGTCAACAGCGGCTCCTGCGTGTAGGCGGCCTCGTATTGTGTCGCCGTCTCCAACCGCCGCTGCGCGTCTTCCTCCCGCCGCTTTTGAAATTCGGCGAGCGTCAGGCTGGTGTCCCCGACCGGGTAGTCGAACGGGATCTCGGACTCCGGCGATACCACGTGCAGGACGGTCAACTGCGCGTCGGCCTCGCGCGCGAGCGATTTCGCGTAGTCCAGCGCTCGCATCGACGAATCCGAGAAGTCCACCGGACAGACGATTCGCTTGAACAGCACGGGCGCCGCCGGCACCGCGTCGGCCAGCCCCTGCGGGACGGTGAGGACGGGGCAACGGACCTTTCGCAGCACCTTTTCGGTCACCGAGCCGAGCAACAGACGGTCCACGCCGGACCGGCCGTGCGTGCCCATCACCACCAGGTCGGCCTTCATGGTGTCGGCCTGCTCGAGAATTTGCGAGGCGGCGATGCCCTCCCGCAGCACGACGTCGGTGACAATCCCTGGTGCGCGCTCCACGTCGACCAGGCGCTTCATGTCGGCCACCAGCTGGTCGCGCAGCGCCGCAGTCAACAGCACCGGCTCCAGGAGGATCGGCCCGCTCGGCGCGGCAGCGACCGGCGGCAGGGGGAATGCGTGCATGACCGTCACCGAGGAGCCGTACCAGCGCGCGATCGCCATGGCGTGGTCGACGGCGCGTCGCGAGCACTCCGAGAAGTCCACCGGGCACAGGATTCTACGAATTTCGATCATCACCTTCTCCTTGCATCAAGCCTGGGACGATCTGCGACTCGCCGCACGGGCCGCCGTGCAGACGCACTTCATAACCATGGGGCAGCGGTTTCATGGCAGCCCCTCTCCGCCGGGAGTCGAATCCGGCGCGGTCACGTCGCGAGCCACGCCGTGGCGCAGCTGGGTCACTCGTCGTGCTGCCGCCCAGTCCACGCGTTCCGTGAGGCCGAGCGCGGCGGCCAGACCACGAACCCGTTCCAGCGTAGGAGCGGCGAGCCGGTACGGATCGCTGTGCACTTCCAGGAACACGCGCGGCCCGACGGCGGTCAGCAAGACCGGCTCGTAGATCACCTCCACGCGATCACCGATCGTGACGCGTGAAAAGAGCCAGGCGATGTCGTCCGGATGGAGCCGCATGCAGCCATGCGAGACGAAACCGTACATGCTGGTGGGAGCGTTGGTGCCGTGGAGCCCGATGCTGCCGTGGCTCAGGCCGAGCCAAAACGCACCCAGCGGGTTGGCGGGCCCGGGCGGAACGCGAGCAGGGTGGCTGCGGCCGCGGCGGCGCGCCTCGTCGAGGATGGAGCGCGGGACATCCCAGGTCGGACTCTCCTCGCGCGTCACGATCGTGAAGGATCCGGTAGGCGTCGCCCACTGCGGGCGTCCGACGGCGACCGGCATCCCTGTGACGGTCGCGTTCCGATGAAAGACCATGCGCTGCGGAATGTTCACTACGACGGGCGCGGCGGCCATCGTCTCGGGAACGATGTGGCGATTGTCGATCTGAAGCGCGCGCCCCGCCACGAGGACGTCCGCCATGTCGAGGCCGTTGTCGGCGGCGAGCGTGCGCTTGTCGACGCCCAGGCGGGCGCTCAGGGCCGTGAGCGTGTCACCCCGGCTCACCAGGTGGCTTCTCACCTCCCCGACAAGCCGAACCTGGCCGGCGTCCTGCGCGAGACCGGGCGGCACACCCGCCAGGCTCGCGAGGACTACCGCGGTCACGACCATCCCGTGGCGTTTTACCGGCACGTCCTGGTGAAGGGCAAGCGGTGTGCCACCGCGGATATCCTCGACAGGCACGGGGATCGTGCAGCGTAGGAGTGTCTGATGGCCTATGGCGTCCGGGAAATTTCCCGATCTCCGGGGAGTTTCGGGGGCTGGTCACGCGATCCCATAGCGAACCGACACCGGCGCATCGAGGATCCGGCGGATCTGCCGGCGTTCAGCGACTATCGGCCACCAATCGTAGAGAAGAACGTCGAGGGGCCGCCACATCGCGACCCACCCCGTGATGACGAAACCCTCGCGAAGAATCTCCCGCAGTGGTCCTGGCTGGAGCGCGAGGGTCAGCTCCGCAAGCGCGAGGAAGACGACAAGCATCGTCAGCCCGACGGCGAGGCTCATCTGACCTCGGCGTATGTGGTCACGTAACCGGCGCTGTGTCTGCTCGAGCTCGTAGCTGAAGTGGCTGCGCACGGCCACACGGATCGAATCAGAGGGTAAGGCGGACTCAGGTTCATCGGAGATTGCCACCGCAATCGCCAACGATTGCGTCCGGGGAATTTCTTCGGCTGCCGCCAAGAGATACTCGACGGCATCGTCGTCGAGATCTCGCTCGCGAAATGGCGCGGGGTCTCGGCCATCGAACAGTTGGCCGGCGTGCGCAACCTTTATTTCGATGCATGTTCGTCCATCCTCGACACGATATCGTGCGCCGGTGGTCATGCGCGTTCTCCCCTCTTGTGTGTGTGAGCTGGCACGTCAGTTGCGTCTCCCTTGACTAGCGCCTAGAGGTGCAAATGTCGAATCGTCCTTCCATCGTGTGCCCGGTCGACTTCTCAGAACCATCATCTACGGCCCTCAACTATGCGGCAACGGTAGCCAACCACTTTGGGGCGCGTCTTCTGGTGGTGACCATAGACGATCCTCTCCTGGCAGTCGCCGCGGAAAACGCCGGCCTCCAAGCCCTCTCGCAACAGACCGAGGAAGGACTCAAACGCTTTGTGGATTCCGCGGTGCAGCCCGCAGCCGCTCATGCTGCGACCATCGAGTTCGTCGTGGCCGCCGGAAAGCCGGCCGCCGAGATTCTTCGCGTTGCCCAGGATTCAGCCAGCGATCTGATCGTGATGGGCTCGCATGGGCGAAGCGGTATCACCAAGAAGTTCTTCGGTTCGACGACAGAGCGAGTGCTGCGCGAGACCTCGATCCCGGTACTGGTCACGCCCGCGACTGCCCCGCGCGTCGCCGCCGTGACGGACATCAGTCGACATGTGCAGCGCCTCGTTGCACCAGTCGATCTCACCGAAGCATCACTGCAGCAGACCAGAATAGCGACAGGAATAGCCGATGCCTTAGGCGTTCCGTTGTTGCTGGCGCACGTGCTGGAACCGATCTACGTGCCGCCACGCGTGAGGCTGGCAATACCGGGCTTGGACCATGACCGTCGCGCCGAAGCCGAGCGACAATTGCGTGAACTGTCGGAAGCCTGCGGATCGCGTTCGTCAGTCGAGATGCTCGTCCTGGCTGGTGATGCCTCAGAGGAAATCGCGAGTGTGGCAGAGGCGCGGCGGGCTGGACTCATCGTGATGGGCCTGCACTCTTCTGGGCGGCTGGGCCGGCGCATGGGTTCGGTCACCTACCGGGTGCTCTGCCTCACGCATGCCCTGGTGCTCGCGGTCCCTCCAACAACCTGAAAGTCCCCCGCGACTCGGGATAGCTCCCGCTACCGCACCGGGGTGCCGAAAAGGAAGCCGGTGCTCAGGACGATGACCACCGCCAGCAACCAGCCGAGCAGGCACACGGCAACAGCGCGGGCCGTGCTGGTGTAGTCCAGGGCCTGGCGCACGGCCATCACCATCGTCGCCAGCATCCACAGCGGCACGGCGACAAAAATCGGCACAGTCAGGCCGGGCAGCGCGCCAAGTGCCAAGAGCATCCCCGGCGCGGCGCCGAAGCCGAGCGTTCGCAGCAGCTCGCCAACGTCGGCGTGGGTGCGGGCCCCAGGCAACACGCGCGTGCCCACTTCGAAGGTCAGCAGGGCCCATGCCGCCCATCCGACCAGCGTCACACCGGTGAATAGCAGGACGCCTGAGAAATCCCGGCCAAACCCCTGGGCCCCGACGCCGGTGGCGAGACAGGAGAGCAGCACGGTCAGCCCGGCCGCGAGCGTCGCGCCGGTGTCGGCCTCCACGTCCTCATAGGCTGCCGGGTACAGCGCCAGCGCGCCCACCAGGCGGCGAACGTAGGTCGACATCAGGCGCCCCCCATCGCCGGAGCGCCTTCGGCCTTTGGCTCGGGTAGCTCCGTCATCGTCGCTTCGGTGAGCAGCAGAATACCGGCCACGGAAGCCGCGTTTTCGAGCGCCAGACGTACCACTTTCGTCGGATCGATGATGCCCGCCTCCATCAGGTCGACGTAACGTCCGGTCGCCGCGTCAAAGCCCGTATTGCCCGTCCCGGTTCGCATCCGATCGACCACCACGCCGTCGTCGGCCCCGGAGTTCTCGGCAATCTGCCGAGCCGGCGCTTCGAGCGCCCGGAGAAGCATCATCAGCCCGGACCGTTCGTCGCCCTGTGCCTTCTCGGCTTCGGCCTCAACAGCCGGAATCGCCCTCAACAGCGCCAGGCCGGCGCCGGGCACGATCCCCTCGGCGATGGCTGCGCGTGTGGCGTGGATGGCATCGTCGAACGCTTCGTGGCGACTCTTCATTTCTGCCTCTGATGGCGCGCCGACCCGTATGACGGCCACACCACCTGACAGCTTCGCCAGGCGTTCCTCCAGTTTTTCCTTGTCGTAGTCGGACGTGGACGCCGCGATCTGGGTGCGGATCTCCTGACAGCGGCCCTCGATGGCCTTGCGGTCGCCGCTGCCGCCAATGATGGTGGTGTGCTCGCGGTCGACCACGACCCGCTCTGCCCTGCCCAGCGCTTCCAGCGTCACGTTCGCGAGCCGGACGCCCAGTTCGGGCGCCACGACACGGCCGCCGGTCAGAGTGGCGACGTCGTCCAACATCGCCTTGCGGCGGTCGCCGAAACCCGGGGACTTCACCGCCACGTTGGCGAACACACCGCGCAGCTTGTTGACGACCAGCGTCGCCAGTGCCTCCCCGTCAACGTCTTCGGCCACGATCAGGAGGGACCGCACCCTGCTTGGCCACCAGCTCCAGCACTGGCAGGAGGTCCTTCACCGCCGAGATCTTCTCTTCGTGGAGCAGGATGAACGGGCGATCGAGCACGGTTTCGAGCTTCTCCGCGTCCGTCACGAAGTACGGAGACAGGTAGCCGCGATCGAACTGGAGCCCCTCCACCACGTCGAGCGTGGTTTCGGTGCCTTTCGCTTCTTCGACCGTGACCGCTCCCTCGGAACCGACCTTGTCGATGGCGCGCGCCACCAACTCGCCGATCGTCGGATCGTTGTGGGCCGACACCGTGGCCACCTGCTCCCTCTCTTTCGGGCTGGCCACATCGCGCGAAAGCGCGCGCAGCGCGGACACAGCGGCCTTGACGCCGCGGTCGAGCCCACGCTTCAAGTCGATGGCGCTGGCGCCGGCGGCTATGTTTCGCATCCCTTCGGCGACAATCGCGTGCGCCAGAATGGTGGACGTCGTGGTCCCGTCACCAACTGCATCGCCCGTGCGCTCGGCGGCGTCCCGGAGCATCTGCGCACCAAGATCCTCCTCCGGATCCTCGAGCGAGAATTCCTTGGCGATGGTCACGCCATCGTTACAGACGATGGGCCGCCCCCAGCGTTTCTCGATCAGCACCGAGCGCGACCTCGGTCCCAGCGTCACGCGAACGGCGTCGGCAATCGCGGTGGCACCACGCAGAACCTTCTGCCGGGCCTCGGAGCGGAACAGCACTCGCTTGTGTGCCATGGGGTCAATCGCCGCGGCGCTTACGCGCCGCGTCCTTCAGCCGCCGGCGGGCGATGTCGAAGGCATCGGTGAGGGCGTTAATCGCCTCCCGGTAAAAAGTCACTTGAATGGGATCGCGCATGACCAGCCAGAAGGCAATCCGTGTACCAAGAACAAAACGCGCACTCGACGCGCTACCCGGGTTGAATCGCAGGCCGATCGACCTGCGAAATCCCCACGGCCGCGAATTAGTTCGCTCCTCCACGCCGCCGCCTGCGAGCGCTGGGCCAGGATCCGCCGGATTTGGGCTGCCGGAGGTCTGGCACAGCCCGTGCGCTCGGGACCGGCATGACCCGCATCCTCTGCCCGATAGACCTGTCCGACATCTCCGGCCACGTGGTCGATCACGCCTCGGCGATGGCACGGTGGTACGGCGCGCAGCTGACGCTCCTCCATGTGGTGGTCAACGCGCCTGCGATGGACGTCCCGCCGCCCGCGCTCGACGAGACGGAACGCGATCGGCTGGTCACAGCCATGCGGAAGACGGCCGCAGGCGTGCCGGCACCGGTGGCGCCCGAGTTCCTGGTTCGGGAGGCCGAGTCCTCGCACCAGGGAATTCTCGAGCAGGTCGGCGAGAACCGACCCGATCTCCTCGTGCTCGGCACCCATGGGCGATTGGGGTTCCAGCACCTTTTCCTCGGTTCGGTCGCCGAGAAGGTCATTCGAAAGGCTTCGTGCCCCACGCTGGTCGTGCCGCCCCGCGCCGGCGACATCCCCCCCACCAAGCCGGTACAGTTCCGGCACATCGTCTGTGCCGTGGATTTTTCGGATTGTTCGTTACTGGCTCTCGCACAGGCGCTTTGCCTGGTCCGACAGACCGCCGCTCAGCTCACGCTGCTGCACGTCATCGAAATGCCCCCGGAATTGCGTGAGAATGCCATGGCTGCCGACTTCGACGTCGATCGCATTCGCGCGGCGGCGGAAGCCGAGGCGCTGCGGCGGCTGCGCGACCTTGTTCCACACCCGTCACAGATTCCCGGGGCGGTGACCACGGTAGTCGAAGAGGGAAAGGCCGATCGCGAAGTGCTGCGGAAGGCCACGGATGTCAATGCAGACCTCATCGTGATGGGGGTACATGGCCGTGGAGCGCTGGACCTGATCGTGTTCGGCTCGACGACACATCACGTCATTCGTGAGGCGCGGTGTCCGGTTCTGATCGTCCGGAAGGCTTGAGATCCGGGCAGCCGTGAGCCTGGCGTCCCTTACTGGCCTTCTCGTCGCCACGCTCGGTGGCGCCGCAATTGGCCTGGAGCGGCAGTGGTCGGGCCACGCGAGCGGTCCACACGCCCGGTTCGGCGGCATTCGCACGTTTACGATGCTCGGAGGCATCGCTGGCCTGGCCGGGTGGCTGTCGGTCAACGACCAGCGGCTCCTGGCCGGGGTGCTCCTGGCCGGAGCAGTCGCGCTGGTGGCAATCGGCTACGCAGTGTCGGCTCGGTCGGACATCGACGGCACCACCGAGGTCGCGGCGCTGGTGGTACTGACCGCTGGAACGTTGGCCGGCAGCGGCCGACTGGCACTCGCGAGCGGCGTGATCGCCGGCACTGCGCTGCTCCTGCTCGAGAAGACACGCCTCCACGCGCTGGTCGCACGCATCGACGACGTGTCGTTACGCGCCAGCGCTCGCTTTGCGGCGCTGGCCTGCATTGTCCTGCCGCTCTTGCCGACCGGCCCGTACGGACCCTACGGCGCCGTCCGCCCGCGCGAGCTGTGGGCGCTGGTGCTCTTCTTTTCGGGCTTGAGCTTTGCGGGCTGGATCGCGCGGCGGCTGGCGGGTCCACACGCCGGCATGATCCTCTCTGGCCTGCTCGGTGGCATCGTCTCGTCGACCTCGGTCACACTTCGCTTCGCGCGCGACTCCAGAATAGCAGGAGCACCAGGCCTGGGGCTGGCAGGCGGCGCGGTGGGCGCCTGCACGGTGATGCTGGTTCGCGTGGCCGTCGCGTGTGCCGTGTTGAATCCTGCACTCGCCGTAGCACTCACGCGCTATATCTGGCCTACCTTCGTCATCGGCCTCGTTACCCTGCTGGCCCTGTGGCGCACGAATGCTGAGGGTCCAGAAGGGGAAACGATGGTCGGCTCGCCACTGCAACTCCGAACAGCGCTTCAGATGACGGCGCTGTTTCAGGTGGTGCTCTTTCTGATTCTGGCGGTGCAGTCGCGATGGGGCTCGCAGGCGCTTGCGGGCACGGCGGCATTTGTCGGCCTGACCGACCTGGACGCACTGACGCTCTCTTTGGCGAGAAGCACCGACGTGGAGGCGATGGTGCCGGACGCTGCGGCTGCGCTCACAGTTGGCGTCCTTTCGAACACCATCCTGAAGCTCGGTACAGCGCTGGCGGTCGGGCGCGGCCGATTCCGCCTCGCTACCGCCCTTGCTCTTACGGCGATGGCGGGGGCAACCGCCGTGGCTCTTGTAGTGCACTGGCCACAGCGGTAGGCGCCCGTGGCGTCTACGGCACCTCGCCGCGGGCCGGCCTGTCTACGAATTCCGGCGCTGAATCGCTTCCAGGAACGCCGCTATCGCCGCGATCCGCGCCTTCACGTCCTCCGGCGAGAGGCCGGCGGGCGACGCGCGGAAGGCGTCGCCCCACACCGGCATCTCACGATCCCGATGCGACGGCACGTCGCGACCGTCGATGATGCGCGCCACGCGCTCGCCTGGGAACACGCCACCGTTCCGCGTCGTGTAGAGGGTCAGGTCGGGCGGAGCGGTCTTGAGAGCCGGCGCCACTGGGCCATGACCGCGCGCGTCGCGAGCTGTACCGACGTAGAAACGAGATTTGACGCCCTTGAGCCTACCGGCCAGGCTCAAGGGCAAGAACCGGGCCGTGGCCTTTTCCTGGGTCCTTTGTCGAAGGGGAAACGGTGCGTGCGGAATAACACGCACCGGACGCGGTTATTCCACGCCACTTCGACTCCTTCAGCTCGGCGGCCCCTGCGAACTCCGTCTCAGAGCGCGGGACGAGGCGGAACGCTTCTTGCCTTCCTGTCTGCCCAGAGGAAAATGTCAGGTGACAGGATTCCATGCAGCGATCCCGTAGCCCAGTTGCCCTCGCTTTCGTCCTCCTTGCTCTTGCCGGAACCGTGGCTCCAGCACAGACGCTCGCGCCACCGGGATGGGACGCTGGCGTCAAGCTGAACGAACTCACGGATTCGAATCCGGATCCGAGCGTTGTCGAGATCGAACTCACCGCCACGCTGGCCGACGTGCGCATCGCCGGTGCCACGGTGAAGGCATGGACCTACAACGGCAGCGTGCCGGGACCGCTCATTCGCACCAAGGTCGGCGATCGCCTGATCGTCCACTTCAAGAACGAGCTATCCGATGCGACGACGGTCCACTGGCACGGCGTGCGCGTGCCGATCGAGATGGACGGCGTGCCCGGGATCTCGCAGCCTCCGGTCACGCAGGGCCAGACGTTTACCTACGATTTCGTGGTCAAGGACGCCGGCCTCTATTGGTATCACCCGCACGTGATGTCGGCAGCCGCAGTGGGCAACGGACTCTACGGTGCGCTGCTCGTCGAGGATCCGGCCGATGGCGTCGGCATCGAAGACCAGCTGACCATCGTCCTGAGCGATATCGGCTTCGACGCCAAGGGCGTGCTCGAACCGGCCGACTCCGGCGGCTCAGCCGGCACCGTCTTCGGGCGCGAGGGCGCCTATGTGCTGGTGAATGGCAGGCGCAACCCCCGGCTGATGGCGCGCTCCGGCGCGCCGCAGCGCTGGCGCATCGTCAACGCCGCGAAGAGCCGGTTCTTCCAGTTGGACCTCGAAGGACAGGACTTCACCGTCATCGGCACCGACGGCGGCCTGCAGGAGCATCCGGTCCGAACGCCGGTGCTACTTGTAACCCCCGGCGAGCGAGTGGACGTGATCGTGTCACCCACCGGCGAGCCGAGCTCCGAGCTGGCGGTGAAATCGATGCTCTACAACCGCGGTTATGGCAGCGTGGAGTACCGCAGCGTCGAAACGCTGATGACGATTGCGTTCAGCGCAGAGCCTGCGCTGGCGCCTCGTCGCCTCCCGGCCATCAGTCGCACGATTGTGCCACCCGCCGCCGCCGGCGCCACCCCGGTCGACATGGTGCTGACGCTCCCGCCGGTGGACCACAAGGGCCACTCCGAGTTTCGCGTCAACGGCGCGCCGTTCTGGAAAGCAAAGCCCTATCGCGCGTCGCTGGGCGAGACGCAGCTCTGGGTGGTGAAAAACGACACGCAGTGGGACCACCCCTTCCACCTGCACGGCTTCTTCTTCATGCCGCTCGACGACCGGAACCAGCCGCTGCGCCCGCTGGCATGGAAGGACACGGTCAACGTGCCGATGAAAAGCGCGGTGCGGCTGCTGGTGACGTTCGACGAGCGGCCGGGCACGTGGATGTTCCATTGCCACATCCTGGACCACGCCGATGGCGGCCTGATGGGCACCGTTCACGTCGGCCCCGGCGACCCCGCCGTCCACACACATCACAGCGCGCCCTGAGCACTAAAACGCTACCAGGACTCGCCTCCGGCCGACGCCGTTGCGACGTTGAACGATCGACTCCGCCGCGGCGAGGTTGAGCTTCAATTCGATCCGGTGTCGGGGTATCTCCGGTCAGTTCTCAAAGCCCTGCAGGTTCCGGAGAACTCGCAACTCCTGGTGTTCTCGAAGACCAGCTTCCAGGCTCGACGCATCAGCCCGACCAACCCGCGTGCGCTGTACTTCAACGATGGGGTTTCGGTGGGAGTTGACCTGCGTCCAGTGCCACACCTGGGAAGCCACCGTGTACGTCCCGGGCATGTTCCTCGGCAGTGGCTTCCCGGTGTATCGGGCTACGCGGCCACGCCCGCACCAGCAGAATCACCGGCTCCTGCGCCGCGGCCATACTCCTGCATCTCATGAGCGCACCACACACGCGTCGCGGTTCGGCTTACATCAGCGCTCCGCGATCTCCCGCGTGAGATCGATCACGCCGTTGACCAGCAGGTGCGCTCCAGAGCCGACGCCGAGCGTCCAGTACCGGCGGAACCAGCGGCGCGCGTCTTCATCGGTGGTGGCGGTTCGCATCACACCAGACAACAGTGTCCGGTTGCTCGTCGAGCGCTCGCACGGACAGTGCATACACCGTCTTCGCGAAGCCAGGTTCCGCGAAGTCGCGAAAGCCATCGGCTCGTAACCTTGGCGAAGGGGATCACCGGGCGCCAGAACTTGCCGACCAGCCCAAGCGCAATCTCGTCGCCCGGCCGTTCGCCAAGCAGCACCCACCCGCCTTCGCCCAATGGAAGCTGCGTGGTGTCGCGCAATCGAAGCTGGTCGGCATCCGCGCCTGGGCTCACCGTGCAACACATCGCTGACGATTTCGGGCAGTGCGCGCAGAGCGCCAAGTGCAGCGACCAGGGTACGGCGCTCGGCCGACCTCGATCAGGTCGACCCGCATCAACGCGTCCCATGTCTTCGCGACGTTGGCGTGCACGACTGTGGCCACGCTCTCTGAGACATCATAGACCGGCAGGCATTCGTCAACGAGCATGCGTGCCCTCAGAGCATGCGCAGTGCCAGCCAGTGAGCGATTCGAACTCCAGCTGGATCGCCCGTGAACACGCCGCAATTGAGTGAGGCCGTGCGCCTGGGTGCGTGAAAATCCCCTGAGCCTGCGGGATTCCAGTCCGTGAAGCCCTTTGACCTCATCGTCATCGGTTCCGGCAGGGGCGGCCTCACCGTCGCCAGCCTGATGGCGCAATTGAAGAGCTGGCGCGTCCTGGTGCTCGAGCGCCACTTTCGGCTGGGAGGATTCACCCACAGCTTCACGCGACCCGGTCATCGCGCTTGGGACGTAGGCCTGCACTACGTGGGTGGCATGCACCGGCGAGATGACCCGCGGATCTTCGACTTGATCACCGCTGGCGCGGTGCAGCGGCAGCCGATGCCGTCGCCGTTCGAGAAGTTCGTATACCCGGACTTCACGTTCGACGTTCCCGACAATGAAAGGCAGGTACCGCGAGGCGCTGATCGCTCGATACCCGGATGAACGAGTCAGCATCACACGGTTCTTCAAAGCGCTGCACGCCGCCGCCGGCTGGTTGACGACGCAGATGTCCTCTCAGACGCTCCCTGCGCCCATCGCCGGCGCTATTCGTCTCGCGAGCCGTCGCAACCAATCGCTGGCCTTGTCGACAACGGCGGGCTATCTCGATCGGCATTTCCGCGATCCGAGGCTGAGGGCGCTCCTCGCATCACAGTGGGGAGATTATGGACTGCCGCCGTCTCAGAGCGCGTTCGCCATCCACGCCTTGGTCACGTCGAGCTATCTGAACGGTGCGTCTTATCCGGTCGGCGGTGCCGGGACCATAGCCAAGAGCGTGGCCGAGATCGTCACGGCCAGTGGCGGCGAGTGTCTGGTCAATCACGAGGCGGCGGAGATCGTCATATCAGGCGGCAAAGCCGTCGGCGTCAGGATGGCGGAGGGTGGCAAGGCAGCGGCCGCTGGAACGATCTACCGAGGCGCCCGTCGTCGTATCGGATGCCGGGGCCTACACCACCTTCTGCCACCTCGTCCCCGAGAGCACGCTCATCCCCTTCAGGGGTGAGCTTGCGCGCCTGTCAGCAGGCCACGGCTTCGTCACGGTGTATCTCGCTTTCAGTGACAGCCCGGCAACGCTCGGCTTCAGGGGCGAGAATCACTGGATCTATGACGGCTACGATCACGATGCCATGTTCGGGCAGCGAAACACGGTCCTGGACGGACGCCCGGTGGCGTGCTACCTCTCGTGCCAGTCACTCAAGGATCCGACCGCCACCGTGCACACCGCCCAGAGTATTGCGTTCCTTGACTACGCGTCGGTTGAAGGCTGGCGGGACGAGCCGTGGCGCAATCGTGGCGAGGACTACGAGGCGCTGAAACGCCGTGTAGCGGACGGGCTCGTGGCCTTCGTCGATCGACACTATCCCGGGTATGGGCGGCGTACCACCACGGCTCGCCTGCTTGGTCCATTCGGTGTGTTTCGCATCATCAAGGCGGCGAAGGGTCGATAGGAGCGGGAGTATAGAACTGCGAGAACGCGAGCACACCCGTGACTAGTGCTCGCGTTGCGCCGGATATCGCACTCAGCTACCGGCGCGCGATCGCGGCCGGGAGCACGTCAAGAACCAGGTTGGCGTCGACATCCAGAATCGCGAGGTCGTGGTCGACGACTCGATATTCGAGCTCGCCGGGAAGGACGGGCAGCTGTTGCAGTAACAGTGCAGGCACCTCGTGCGTCGCCCAGCTCGGGTAGGAGTCGTACACGCTCACTCTGTATCCCCAGGTCTTCGGGTGCTCTTCGAACAGGTCTCTCAAGAGCTCCTCGACATCGAGCCCGTATAGAGCCTTTGCGATCAGGCGTCGAAACACGGGTGCGACGGAAGGATCGAAGAAATCGCCCAGACCCGCTCTCGGTCGCGCGGTCTTGATTGCGGCGGCCAGCTTTCCTCGATACGTCATGAATCGCTCCGGATCCGCCGACGCTCCGGGGGTGGAACCGCGCTCCGAGTCGACGATGAAGCCCGGCATACTCCGCGATGCGTTCGTCGAACGTTGCCAGCGTGGAACTACTCGCATAGCCGCTGTCCTGCGGTGTCGCCGTGACGACAGCGATGCTCAACACGGTCACAACCCCACGCGCCACGAACCTTCCAATCACGCTGGCCATGATGGCCCCCTTTCAGACTGCTTGACGACTGCCGCGAACGTGCCGGCTCGCTACTACATGCCAGCAATCGCGCCGCCATGTCTCATCCCGACAATCCAGCGGAATTCGAGGTATTCCGCCCTTCGGCGCGGCGCGTCCGGGGAATTGCACGCAGCGGTTGGGAACGATTCCCCACGCGTGTCCTCGCCTGAATAGTCGGTACGGCCAAATCGCACGACTTGGCTCGCGGCACACGCCTTGCTGAGTTTGTCTGCGTCCGTTGTCGAACAACGGAATGGACAGGGACCTCGTGCGGGGGGGTGATGTTGAGGCGAATCATGCGTAGACACTCGGGCGTGATGGTCGCGGTGATGGCGACGGTCGCGTTGACGACGTCGGCACCCGCCCAATCGAAGTGGTCGCCACCGCCGGATGCGCGTCACACGCTCTGGGATGACCCGGTTGACCTCGCCACGCGAGATACCTATCTGGGGCCGTGGGGGGCGGCGCAAGCGCCCGACCCCAAGGGGGTCTACGCATTCGTGCGCCCCAAGACAGGCGGCACCAACCCCGGCGTCGTCGTCATGGATGCAGACGGCCGGGAATGGCACGTCAAGCAGCCGATTGGAAGCATGCGGGGCGACGAAGGTCCTGTCGAGGTGACGTTGTCTCGCGTACTCTCGGCGGTTGATACCGCCAGCCGGCGGTCTATTACCTGCCGTCTTTCACCATGGTTGATGCCAGCGGCAGGCGCACTGAGCCCGGCGGCCGGTTCCGCCTGGACGACGACCACATGAAAGCCAGGGGCTCCTGGTCGTGGACCGAAAACCCGTTCGCCGGCACGCAACCCCTGCACCGGCTGCTTGCGATCCTGATGATCTTCAACGGAACGGACCTCAAGGATTCCAACAACACGCTCTACGAGGTACCGGCCTCCGGCGGGCCGGCGCGAGTTGCGGTACGTCACGCCAGACCTCGGCGCCGCACTGGGAGAACCGGCCACACGGAGCCGCGCCGCAACAACATCGCGCTCTTCTAACAATCCCCGTTCGTCGATAGCCTCGAGGACGGCTTCGTCAAGTTCGACTTCCACGGCCGGCACCAGAAGCTCGTGCGCCGCCGTATCACCACAGGTGACTTGCTCTGGGCGTGCGATCTCCTGGGTCGCCTGAGCGACAAGCAGTGGGCCGACGCCTTCCGTGCCGGCGGCTATTCGAATGCGTCGCCGCGCGGTACATCGCGGCGATTCGCGGCCGCCTCGCCGAGGGGCGTCGCGCGGCGACCGGCGCACAGAAGGGGAAGCGGTGATTCGCCGACTGCTCCTTGTCGCAGGGCTTGTCGCCGTATGGGTGCTGCTGTCGCCAGGCGGCATCCTGGAGCAGGTCAAATACGGAGTGCTGCTGAGCGTCGTGGCACTGCCGACCACGTTTCTCGTGGCGTGGCAATCGGGCGTCGGCCGATTCAGCACCCGAGCTAAACACACAATGGATGTCCGTGGCCTATAGACTGCGCGCGGGTGAACCATTTGCTGCTGAAGTCCGGCGGCATCGTGCTGTGCATCTCGGCGACTGGCTCTATGACGATTCCACCGAGAGCGATCAGATCGCGCGGCTGTGGTCCGTGCAGCAGCCCGGCAGCAGAATGCCCACTTCCGTCGAACGCCTGTGGCCCGGCGCAGCCTGAGCTTCGTACGGCTTCTTCGCCCGTACTGGCGCGTACCTTGGAGTGGCGTTTCTCGCCATGCTGGCGGCGGCGGCGACCGAGCTCGCCGAGCCGTGGCCCCTGAAGGTGATCTTCGACTACGTGCTGGGCTCCAGGCGCCCTCCGCCGTGGTTTCCCCCATGGATCGAACCCGAGCAGAACCCCCTCACTGCTTCTTGATCTTCGCGTGTGTAGCGGTGGTCGTCATCGCGGTGATCGGAGCGGCGACGACGTTCATGGAAAAGTACCTCTCCACGACTGTCGCCAAGCGTGTCGGCCATGACCTCAGGCGCACGCTCTATCACCACGTGCAACGTCTCTCATTGTCCTTTTACGAGCAGCGCCAGACCGGCGACATGGTCGTGCGCCTCACGAGCGACATCAACTCGGCCGAAGACTTCATCTCCTCGGCCGTCCTGGGCGTCCTGCTCAACGTCCTGACGCTGGCCGGCATGGCCGGCGTGATGTTCTACCTCGACTGGCGCTTCAGTCTGGTCGCGCTCTCCGTGGCGCCAATCATGTTCGTGGTGGTCTACCGGTTGACACGTCGCATCAAGAACGCGACGCGTGCGGTCAGGCAAAAGGAGAGCGAGCTGGCGTCGGTCGTTCAGGAATCCATCTCGTCGGTTCGTGTGGTCAAGGCGTTCGCGACGAGAGGATTTCGAGGAAGCGCGGCTTGCACGGGAAAGCCAGGCCAGCGTGGAGGCTCAGCCTGCAGGCCCGCAGCATCAAGGCGAGGCTGCCTCCGTTCGTCGACATCCTCGCGGCCATTGGCACCTGTCTCGCGCTGTGGCTCGGAGTCCGGCTGGTGCTCAGCGGCTCCCTCAGTGCGGGCGCACTGCTCGTCTTCGTCGTCTATATCGGCAAGATGTACAAGCCGATGAAGGATCTCTCGAAGATGGCGGATACCTGGTCAAAGGCCGTCATCGGCTTTGAGCGCATCGCCGAGATCCTGAGCATCGAGAGCCAGGTACGGCGATCTGCCCGGGGCTCGCTCCGGCGCCAACGCTCAAAGGACGCATCGAGTTCGCTGGCGTGCGCTTCGGCTATGTTCCGGACCAGTCCCGTCCTCGACGGTCTGAGTCTCGTTGTCGAACCTGGCCAACGCGCAGCCCTCGTTGGCGTGACGGGTAGCGGCAAATCCACGCTCATCGCGCTTATCGCCCGGATGTACCAGGTCAATGAGGGCCGCGTCCTGGTGGATGGCTCCGATATCCGCAGCTACACACTGGATTCGCTCCGCCGCCAGGTGAGCTTCGTCCTGCAGGAGGCCGTGCTGTTCCACACGACTGTCGCGCAGAACATTTCCTACGGGAGGCCAGGCGCGACACGTGAGGAGATCGTGCGGGCGGCGCGCCTGGCTCATGCCGACGAGTTCATCGCCGGATGCCCCAGTGTTACGACACCGTGATCGGCGAACGGGGCAACACGCTGTCCGGCGGCCAGCGCCAAGGGATCGCGATTGCCAGAGCCATCATCCGGGATGCCCCGATTCTTCTCCTGGACGAACCCTCCGCCGCGCTCGACGCCGAATCAGAGGAGCTGATCTTCAGGGGGCTGACGCAGTTGATGCAGGGCCGGACATCCATCACGATCGCCCATCGCCTGGCCACCGTCCAGAGGGCCGATGTGATCTTCGTCCTCGATCAGGGCCGCATCGCCGAGCGCGGAACACATGCCGAACTCCTGGCGCGCGACGGGGTGTACGCCGGCCTCTACCGTCGCCAGTTCCGGACTGGCGAGGCCGTCGAGCTGGCAACGACCCCAACGGCTGGAGCCGGCCGATCCGTTCCAATCCGGGCCTCGACGCGGGCAACCAGCACCGGCGAGCCGGGTGCCGTTGCCTCGTAATAGCCCACGAACCGGCGGGGCTCGGGCGCATGCGCGTCGACCGCCCGTGAGGGCTGTCGGGTCGAGCCAGGGCCTCAAGCGATACCCGATAAGACGGCAAAACACCACGCTACCAATGCTACCGTCGGTGGCGTGACAGGTGGCGCGCGCCGCCCGATACGAATCTCTTCGCCGGTCGCTTCTGGACGAATCGCCGGCACGGGTGTTGCGCCAGCCAACTGCGCGGCCGCTGAACCGCACAGAACGGCCCACACGCACGCCGTTGCCGCGATCGTAAGAGTGAATCGCACCACCTTCGAAGGCTACGGGCGAATGCGATCGGACGCCAAGCTTGAAAGCGAGACTCAGGCTCACTTGCAGCCAGACACACGAGGCCGCACCTACCTGCATCGACAGTCCGCACCAACTATCATGTAAGGCTCATGTCCACCATCCTCCAGCACGTCCCCAAGGGCGAACGCGTCGGCATCGCCTTTTCCGGCGGGCTCGATACGAGCGCGGCGCTCCACTGGATGCGCGCGAAGGGCGCGCGGCCCTACGCCTACACCGCGAACCTTGGCCAGCCCGACGAACCGGATTACGACGAGATTCCCCGGAAAGCCCTCGCCTACGGCGCCGAGAAGGCGCGCCTGGTGGACTGCCGCCCGCAACTGGTAGCCGAGGGTTTGGCGGCGCTCCAGTGCGGCGCCTTTCACATCTCCACGGCCGGCGTGCCCTACTTCAACACCACGCCCATCGGGCGCGCCGTGACGGGCACCATGCTGGTCCAGGCGATGCGCCAGGACGAGGTGCACATCTGGGGCGACGGCAGCACGTTCAAGGGCAACGACATCGAGCGGTTCTACCGCTACGGCCTGCTGGCCAACCCGTCACTGCGCATCTACAAGCCGTGGCTCGATCAGGCGTTCATCGACGAGCTGGGCGGCCGCAAGGAGATGTCGGAGTACATGGAACGGGCCGGGCTCACCTACAAGATGAGCACCGAGAAGGCCTACTCCACCGACTCGAACATCCTGGGCGCCACCCACGAGGCCAAGGACCTCGAGCACCTGGACAAGGGCATCGTGATCGTGGAGCCGATCATGGGCGTCGCCTCGTGGCGCGACGACGTGGCGGTCGCAGCCGAGGACGTCACGCTGACCTTCCATGAAGGCCACCCCGTGGCCCTGAACGGGCGGGAGTACTCCGACGCGGTTGAACTGATCCTCGAGGCGAATCGCATCGGCGGCCGGCACGGGCTGGGGATGAGCGACCAGATCGAGAACCGCATCATCGAAGCAAAGAGCCGGGGGATCTACGAGGCCCCGGGGATGGCGCTTCTCTTCATCGGCTACGAGCGTCTGGTCACCGGTATCCACAACGAGGACACGATCGAGCAGTACCGCGACATGGGCCGTCGCCTGGGGCGGCTTCTCTACCAGGGCCGCTGGTTCGACCCCCAGTCGCTGATGCTGCGAGAGATGGCCCAGCGCTGGGTCGCCAGCAGCATCACCGGCGACGTAGTCGTGCGGCTGCGCCGAGGCAACGACTATTCCCTGCTCGACACGCGCAGCCCGAACCTGACGTACAAGCCCGAGCGGCTGACGATGGAAAAGGGCGCTTCGGCGTTCACGCCGCAGGACCGCATCGGCCAGTTGACGATGCGGAACCTGGACATCGCCGACACGCGCGAAAAATTGCTCAACTACACGCAGTCCGGACTGCTGACGCCGGGCCGCGACTCGGCGTTGCCCCGGCTGATCGAAGGCAAGACGAGCGAAAAAGAGTGACGATTCCCTGACGAAAACTTCAGGTGACCGGTGTACGGGCCTTCTGTATCTTCGGACAGCAGGTCTATAGATGATGCACCGCCTTCGAGCACTGACGCTCACCATTCCCCTGATCGCGGGATGCACCGCGCAACCCGAAGCTCATCGTCGATCCGGCCGCCGACGATGTGTGGCTGGCGGTGACGAGCGTGGATTCGAAGCCTCGAATCTGTTGATTACGCCGGGCGGCCCGTCGGCAAGCCCGGCGAAAATCCGAGGTTCCCGGCGAAGCTCTTGAGCTCGGCGAGACCATCGAAAGAGCCTGACGCCCCTCCCCTACTTACCGACGAGAAGATTTTTTTTTAGCAAAAGATCGGGTGAACGTCTAGCGCGGGGCGGCGAGCGCCGGCGCCCGGCGAGGACGGTGCACCGGATCGTCGTCGGCCCAGGGCTGGCGTGGCAACTGGCGCTGCTCGTAGCGCCGGAGATTCTGCTCGAGATTCGCCAGACGCTCAGTCGCTCCCGCACGGCGGGTCTCCGCGATCGCGCCCTGCTGAAGCGCGACGGCCTCCCCGAAGTTGCCGACGGCGGCGGCCGCCATCGCCGCCGTTTCGGTGAGCGCCGGGCTCTGAAAAGACCGGCGCAACCCCGTCACGAGCGTGACCGCCCGCGATCCATCGCGCACCGCGGCGTCGGGTGCCGCCGCCAGCACCCGGGCCAGCGCGTGCAAAAAGCCCACTTGATCCGGATGAGCCTTCACGCCTTCGTCCAGTACGGCACGAGCCTCGGCATAGCGGCCGAGACGGACCAACCCCATCGCCAGGCCGAATCGCGCCTGGCTGGCACTGGGATCGACGTCGATGAGGAGGCGGTAATGCTCCAGTGCCGATTCCACGCGGCCGGCCCGCCGTTGTGCCTCGGCGAGACTGAAGCGCGCGTCCACGTGTGTCGGATCCAGCGCCACCGCCGCGGCGAATCGCCCCAGGGCTTCAGCCTCGCGGCCCGACTCCTCCAGCACCACTCCGGTGTCGTAGTGCGCCCGTGCGTTGCCGGGCGACAGCCGCGCGGCCGTCTCGAACTCGGCCAGCGCCTCGACCGGCAGGCCTGACATGTAGAGCGCGTTGCCGAGGTTGAGGTGCAAGATGGCGTCGTTCGGCGCTGTCCGGAGGCCCTCCCGAAAGAGCGTGACGGCGCGAGGCCAATCGCGGGCGTCGAAGGCCTGTGTGCCGCGGACGGCATAGTCGAGCGACGTGCGCAGCAGCTGCCCCAGCTCGTCCATCAGTGGGTCGGTCTGCGCCACGTCGCCCTGGCGCCACAACTTCGCGTGCTCGGCGGCGCGCGCTTCGTCCTTGAGGCCCCGATACGCCGCCGCCAACGGGTAGTGGACCGCGGCCGCGGCCGGCTGCAGGGCCAGCACCCGTTCGAAGTGTGCTGCGGCGTCGGCGAACTTCTGCTGAGCGAGCACAGCGCGGCCCAGCTCGAAATGGGCCGCCGCATCTTGATCGTCGGCGCGCAGGGCCGCCTCGAGATGCGGCAGCGCCTCGGCGGGCCGCCCATCGTCGACAAGCAGGCGCCCTAGCCACCTGCGTGCCGGTGCGTCGCCAGGCTGCAACGACACAGCGGCCTGCATGGTCTCGCGCGCGCGCATCGCATCGTTCGCCAGCCGGTAGGCGTGCGACAGGTAGTAGGCCCAGCGGAACTCGGCGGGCGCCAGCCGCCAGGCATGGCCAAGGTAGGTCACCCCCGCCGCGGGAAAGTCGGCAGCCAGGCACAGGCGTCCCAGCTCCCCGAACGCCGGCGCCAGATCATCGGCCTTCGGCGCGTCGAGGCGCTGGAGTGCATCAATAGCCACCCGCTGTCCTTCGAGCCGCTCCCGGAGTTGTGGCTCGACTTTCGACAGGTCCGGCAGCGATATCGGCACTGGCGGCGGCCGCTTCGGCGCCTCGGCAACTGGAACGGCGGGGGCAGAATCCGGTGAAGGCGATCCGCACGCGACAGCGAGTGCGGCGAGCCACGCCACACCAGCGGCAGTCCGAGCACACCGGGACGTCATTGCTCCGTCTCCGTCAGCACATGCCAGCGATCCGTGGAGACCTGCACCCAGCGCCCGGCCCGACCGCTCGGCCACGTGACGCGTACCGAAGCCGGACCCGCCTCATTGCCCAGCCCGACCAACAGGCGCGGATCGCGTGCCGAGCCGTAGCTGCCGTCGGTTCTCACGCGCCGCGCCAGCACGCGGCTGCCGGTACGCACTTCGACGCGAGCCCCCAGCATGTCGCGGCCGCCGGCTCTCGAGACCACGCGGAGGCCGATCCAGTGTTGCCGATTGCCCACCGTATTCAGCAGCAGACGCAACGGGCCATTGTTGGCCGACACCAGCGCGTCGATATCGCCGTCGTTGTCGATGTCGCCGATGGCCAACCCCCTGCTGACGCCGGCCGATCGAAATGCCTGGCCGGCCTCCGCAGTTGCGTCGCTCAAGGTCCCCTCACGGTTGCGGAACGCCTGGTTCGGCTGCCGCAGCGGGAAGGCGTCGTCTTCGCGCGCCAGCGCCTCGATCCGCTGGATCGCGCCGTTTACCGTCAACAGATCCAGCCAGCCGTCGTTGTCCACGTCCGCCCAGGCGGCGCCGAACCCGGTGAAGGGCAACGACGCGTTGCCGATGCCGACCTCCGTGCTGGCATCCACGAACGTCCCACCTCCCGCGTTGCGATAGACGTTGTGCCCTTCACCGGCGATGTGCGTCATCACCAGGTCCTCGTCGCCGTCGTTGTCGAAATCGGCGGCGTCCACGCCCATGCTGCCCTCGGGGCGGCCGTCGCCGCTCAAGGCGCTGCCCGACACCAGCCCGGTGTCCGTGAAGGTGCCGTCCTTCTGGTTGATCCACAGCGTGTTGGCGGTACCGTCGTTCGCGACGTAGAGATCGGACCAGTCATCGCCGTTGGCGTCGAACGCCACCACACCCAGCCCCGGGCCGTTCTCCCCGGTCACGCGGGCGGCGGCGGTCACGTCCTCGAAGCGGCCGTTGCCGCGGTTGCGGTACAACCGATCGGGCTCCGGCCGATACGAGCGCGGAGAGCAATAGGCCGCTGCCCCGCTGGCCGCGAAACAGTCGGTGTCCGCGGATACGGAGTAGACGAGGTAGTTGGCCAGGTAGAGATCCAGCCAGCCGTCGCGGTCGTAGTCCACGAATGACGCCGACACGCCCCACGACGGCGCGCGGAGACCGCTGGCAGCGGTGACGTCGGCGAATCGGCCGTCGCCCGTGTTGCGAAGCAGCGCCAGCGATCCCAGCCGCAGGATCAACAGGTCCGTCCAACCGTCGTTGTCCACGTCACCAGTCGCGACGCCCATGCCGTAGCCACCGCCCGTCAGGCCGCTCGTCGCTGTGACATCGGAGAAACGCATGCGCGGCGGCGCGGCCGAGACATCCAGATCGTTGCGAAACAGGCGATCGCCGCCAGGCGCGCCAGTCGTGAATGGTGCGCCTGGCGGGCCAGGTTTCAGTGGGCCTCCCTGCAGCGCGTACACGTCCAGGTCGCCGTCGTTGTCGTAGTCGAGCAGCGCCACGCCGGGCCCCATGATCTCGGCCAGGTACAGCTGACCCGACATACCGTTCACATGTTGAAACGCCAGGCCGGATTCGGCCGTGGCATCCTCGAACCAGGCGTCCGCAACCGCACTCTGCTGCGCCGGCGCCGCGGGCGCCGGGGGGCCATCGGGAGTGGGACGGCACGTCGCGGAGGCCAGGGCCGCGACTGCTACGACAACCGCCCTGACGGCGGTCGCGAACCGCCCCGCGAAGCGGGGCCAAAAGACACTGGCCCTAGCGAGGCGAAGCTGCATGCGTCGGTCCGCAGCGGAGCCTCGCCCGATCATTCATCGCCGACGAGACGCTCCACCTGCGCGCGACGCCGCGCCACGGGATCCAGGGTCGCGATGGCGGGATGGGATCCGTTGGGTTCGAGGGCCAGCTCCAGGGTCGATCCCGGCAGCAGATCCGGTCCGACCGGGCGTGCCAGACGCTCGCCACTGGCGCCCACCACCGGTTCGATGAACTGGCGCGAGGCGTCGTCGTAGCCCTGCCTGGCCAACTCGGCCACGCTCACGCGGCGTTCCGACGTGCGGTCGTAGGCGCCGGCACAATCGAAGGGGCCGAGCGCATTGTGCGCGGGCCGGATCACGTAGACCGCGTCGAAGCGCAAGCGGGCGGTTTCGGCCGCATCGCGAAGCGCGGAGGCCTCGGCGGCCGCGATGAACTCCCCCAGGCGGTGCCTGATGTCGAGCGGCGTCAAACGCAGCTGGTGCGGGTTCGCCGACGTCGCGCAGGCGCTGACCACGACCACCTGGGTAACGCCCGCCGCGGCCACTTCCTCGAGCAGGCGATGAATCAGCCCCGGCCGGTCGCATAGACGATGCGTCTCACCGCGCCAGTGGCCATCGGCCGCGAACTCGACGGCGTGCGGCTCGACGAGTACGGGTGGCGTGAGGCCGGCGGCCACCAGATCGACGATATGGCTGCGTGCCTGCACGGACAGATCCAGCACGTCCGCGGCACGATCCCGGGCTGCCCGCGCCGCCAGGAAATCGCTGGCGTAGGGTTCACGCAGCAGCGCGCCGATCACGTCGCGGCGCCCATCCAGGTCTGTCGCGGCCACGATGAGCTCCCGAAACCCCGGCTGCCCCAGGCTCTCGGCCAGCACTTCGGCGTATCGAGTACCCGAGCGCGTCGGGGTTGGGATCGCCGGCTGCACCCACGCCCTTCAGCAGCTGCCAGAGCACGCGCGTCAGCGACTCGTGAATCGTCGAGGCGTCGACCGGCGCACCCAGCACGCTCCACCAGGGCGCTCCCGAGCTGGTCCGCGGGCGGTTGCGCCAGCGAGCGCGCGCGGCCACCGTCAGCAGCGCGCCGGCCGCTGCCACAATCACGATGACGCCAAGCCGCGGCACGATGGCGGGCACCATGCCGGGCGCAAAGGCCCGCCCCAGCACGCTCTGGTAGCCGCTGTACAGTGCCGTCCCCGTGCCGGGGGCAAAGGTGTCGAGCACGAACCCCAGTGGATAGACGACGAGCGCCGTCACGACAACGAGAAGCAGCGGCAGGAGGAGCAGCACGGCCAGCAGAACCACCAGCCGGCCCAACGTCCGCACCGGCGGAGTCCACGAGTAGTGACGGGCAGTGGCTGGAGCCAGCCACAAGCCGCCCACCTCCCACGTGCGCGCCTGGCCGTCGATCGCGGCCAGAGCCGCATTCGCGGCGCCCGCGCCGTGGCCTGCCAGCAAATCGACCTTGACGCCCGCTTCCTGGAGCGCCTTCAGGACACCCGCATGGTAGGCGCCGTGGATGCCCGTGCCAGATAGCACGACGGCGGTGCGGCGCTCAGGAGAGTACGCCGGCATCGTGTTCCTACGCGTTGGAACTCATACCTCGTCGTGGATGGTGACGAGCTTGATCAGCTCGAACGTCTTGCTGCCGCTGGGGGTCACGACCTTGACCTCGTCGCCTTCTTCCTTGTTGAGGATCGCGCGACCGATCGGTGACGACGTGGAGATGAGCCCCTTCTCGGCGTCGGCCTCTTCCGACATCACCAGCTGATACACGATCACGTCGCCGGTGGTGGGCTTCAGGTGCACGGTGGACCCGAAGCCCGCCTTGCCATGCGGCACGCGGTCGAGGTTGATCAGCGAGACCTCCCCGGCGCGCCGCTTGAGCATCGCGATCCGGGCGTTGACGATTTCCTGGCGCTCCTTCGCGGCCTTGTATTCCGCGTTCTCGCGCAGGTCGCCCAGCTCGCGCGCGCGTTGAATCTCCTTGGGCAGCTCGACTTTCAACTCGCGCTCGAGCACCGCAAGTTCATCGTTGAAGCGCTTGAGAATCCGCTCTTTCATCGTCAATCGGGGACTGTACCACAGTCTGTTATGCTGCCTTTGCGGTCCATGCGCGCAATCGCCAGTCGACAGAATCCGGTGGTCGCCGACTTTCGCGAGCTCGCCGCGCACCCCGATCCCGCAGGCGAGCGCGTGCTGCTGGATGGCGCGCACCTGGTGCGCGATGCGATGGCGGCTGGCCTTCGGTTCGAAGCCGCCGTCGTGGCGATGAGCCGGCTGACCGGACGCACTGAAGAAGCCCACCTCGCGGAGGCGCTGGCGTCGCAGGGCGTTGACGTGGCATCGGCGGACGAGCGTGCGTTCGGCGCCGTGAGCCCCACGCGGCAACCGTCGGGCATCGCGGCCATTGCCCGGCGCTCACCGGCTACGCCCGACGATCTCGTGCGCTCGGACACGGCGCTGATTCTCGTTGCCGCAGAGGTACAGGATCCCGGCAATGTCGGCGGGCTGATCCGCGCCGCCGAGGCCGGCGGAGCCGATGGCGTCGTGGTGACCACAGGATCGGCCAACCCGTTTTCGTGGAAGGCGCTTCGCGGCAGCATGGGCAGCGCCCTGCGGCTGCCGGTGGTCATCGGGCTGGACCTCGAGGCGGCGATGGCCGCGCTGGACGCACGCGGCGTCGAGGCCGTGGCCGCCGTGCCTCGCAGCGGCGTCGATCCCGATGCACTGGACTGGAGCGGGCGCGTGGCCGTGTGGATCGGGGCCGAGGGCCAGGGCCTCCCCACACAGATCGTGCGGCGATGCCCGCGCCGCGTCACGATTCCGATGGCCGACGCCGTCGAGTCCTTGAATGCGGCCGTCGCCGCAGGCGTGCTGGTCTACGCGGCCCGGCGCCATCGCTCATGAGCGACGCCGGGCTCTTCGACGACGAACCCGACGGCCCGGCGTCTACGGGCAGTGCGCGGGACGACGCCCGTCGCCATGGCCACGGGGACGACGGGGGCGTCCAGGCCGGCACGCCGCTGGCCGAGCGCATGCGTCCCAGGGCACTGGACGACATCGTGGGTCAGGAAGCCATCCTCGCGCCAGGCGCGCCGCTTCGACTCGCGATCGAGAACGACGTCCTGCAGTCGCTCGATCCTCTGGGGTCCTCCGGGCACAGGCAAGACGACGCTTGCGCGTCTCATCGCCCATCTGACGCACGCGACGTTCGTGCCGTTCAGCGCGGTGCTGTCGGGTATCAAGGAGATCCGTGAGGTGATGGCGGCCGCCCAGGACCGGCGCCGGCGAACGGGCCGCCGCACCATCGTCTTCGTGGACGAGATCCACCGCTTCAACAAGGCGCAGCAGGATGCGTTCCTGCCGCGAGTCGAGGCCGGCGACATCGTGCTGATCGGCGCGACCACCGAGAACCCGTCGTTCGAGATCAACGCGGCGCTGCTCTCGCGGTCCAAGGTCTTCGTGTTGCAGCCACTGCAACCGGAGGCCGTGGCCGGCATCCTGCGGCGGGCGATCGACGACCGCACGCGAGGCCTGGGCTTCGAGATCACCGTGGACGACGAGGTGCTGCCGGCCATCGCCCGATTCGCGAGCGGCGACGCGCGGGCGGCCTTGAACTTCCTGGAGTTCGCCGCCGCCACGGCGCCGATGGACCCGACGACGTGCGTCCGTCATCTCGACCTGCCGCACCTGGAGCGGTCGATCCAACGGCGCGCGCTGCTCTACGACAAGAGCGGCGAGGAGCACTACAACCTGATCTCGGCGCTCCACAAGTCGATGCGCAACAGCGATCCCGATGCCGCGGTGTACTGGGTGTCGCGGATGCTCGAGGCCGGCGAGGATCCGTTGTACGTGGCGCGGCGGCTGGTGCGGTTCGCCTCCGAAGACATCGGCAACGCGGACCCGCAGGCGCTGGTCGTGGCGGTCGCGGCCAAGGAGGCCGCGCACTTCATCGGCATGCCCGAGGGCAACACGGCGCTGGCACAAGCCGCCATCTACCTGGCCACGGCGCCCAAGAGCAACGCGGTGTACGCGGCCTATACCGCGGCGGCCGCCGACGCCCAGACCGAGGTGGCCGAACCCGTGCCACTCCACCTCCGCAACGCCCCGACGAAGTTGATGAAGACGCTCGACTACGGCAAGGGCTACGAGTACGCCCACGACGACGCGGCGGGCACGACGGCGATGGATTGCCTGCCGCCGTCACTGGCGGGGACGAAGTACTACAAACCCACCGAGCGCGGCTTCGAAAAAGAGATCAAACGCCGCCTCGATGGATGGGAGGAGTTGAAGAAGAAGCGGAGGGGGTCGTAGAGCAAATTCACAATTCACAATTCACAAGTCAGAAACTGCGGGACTGTGGACCGTAGACCGTAGACTGGAGACCTACTTCTTCACAAACCTCTGCAACGTCGCGTTCACGGAGTCGGCTACGAAGATCTCGCCCTTCGGGCTCACGGCCATCACGTGCGCCTCGCCGAATTCCCCTGGTCCCTTGCCGGGCTTGCCCATGACCGCCAGCACTTTGCCAGTCAGGTCCATCTGGACGATCTGACCCGCGAAGCCGTTGACCATGAACGCGTGCTGGGGGCCGATGGCGAAGCTGCACGGCAGCCCGGCGAACTTCATCTCGCGCACGAACGCCCCGGCGGGCGTGAACACCTGGATGCGCTGGTTCTCGCGATCGGCGACCCACAGGTTGCCCTGGGGATCGAGTCCCAGCCCGTGCGCCACCTGGAACTTCCCGGGCTCGCTCCCCTTCCCACCCCACTGGGCCAGGAACTTGCCGTCCTTGTCGAACTTCAGTACGCGCGCGTCGCCGTTGGGGCCCGGCGTGTGGCCCTGCGACACGAACACGTCGCCGTTGGCGGCAATCGCGACGTCGGTGGGCTGGTTGAGCTTGCGCGACCCCGCGGCCTCGTTCCACTCCCCGGCCTCGCCCTTCGTGCCCAGCGTCAACAGCACGCGGCCCGTGCGGTCCACCTTATGCACCAGGTGCGCCCCGACGTCGGTCGCCCAGATGTTCCCCTGGGCATCCACCTTGACGCCGTGCGCGCGCGTGAACATGTTGCCGCCGAACGACCGCACGAACACGCCATTGGGATCGAACTCGTAGAACGCCTCCATGCTGCGCGTCAGCACGATCATGTGACCCGCGCTGTCGAAGGCCACCGACGCCGTGGCGTTCATCGTCACGCCCGCGGGCAGGGTAAACGCGCTCGGAGCGACGATGTAGTCGAGCGGCGGCGCATCCTGCGGGGCCAGCAACGCGGAATCCGTCGGCCGCTGCGCCGACACCGTGACGCCGGCGAGCGCCGTGAACAGCATGACCAGGCGGCAGACGTTCATCACTGCTCCTTTACTCACAGTCTCCGGTCTCCAGTCTTCGGTCTCCAGTCCCGCAGTTGGCGACCTGTGACTTATTGTGACCTGTGAATTGTGCATTAACATTACCCCCGGAGGCGCAATGAACCACCGGGTCGTGTCGTTTGCGGTGCGTGCCTGCTGGCAGGCCTGCTGACCGGGTCGCCCGCCGCCGGCCAGTCGTGGACCGCGCCGAGGAACGCGTTTGGCCAGCCCGATCTCGAGGGCGTGTGGCTGAGCAACACCATCACACCGCTCGAGCGCCCCAAGGCTCTCGAAGGCCGCGACCGGCTGACCGACGCCGAGGTGGCCGAGTTCAAGCGACGTGCGGCGCGACTCTTCCGCGAGGACGGCGACAGCGACTTCGCCGCCGGCGACGGGATCTTTCTGGCGCTGCTCGCCAACCCGGAACGTTACACCAACCCCAACGCGACCCATGGATCGGACGGCATGATCGATCTGGCGTTCGACAACCGCACGTCGCTCGTGGTCAACCGCCCTGATGGGCGCCTGCCCGCCGCGACGACCGAGGGCCGCAAGCGGCAGCAGGCGGCGGCCGCGGCATTTCAGGACCCGTTCGTTCCAGCCGACACCGGAGGGCCTCTCCGCTGTCTCACCTGGGGTACGCCGAGGCTGGGTGGGCGGTATGGCTCGGGCGATCTGAGCTACTACCAGATCGTCCAGGGGCCCGATCATGTAGTGCTCTTCGCGGAGGCCGGGCACGAGGCGCGAATCATTCCGCTCGATCGGCGGCCGCACGTCGGCGCCGGTCTGACTCAGTGGAACGGCGACTCACGGGGCCGGTGGGACGGCGCCACGCTGGTCGTCGAGACCCGCAACTTCTCCCCCAAGAGCTTCTTCATGGGCGCCGCCGAGCAGCTGACACTGAGCGAGCGCTTCACGCGCACGGGTCCGGACACCATCCACTACGAGATCACCATCAACGATCCGGCCACCTGGACGGAACCGTGGTCGGCGATGCTGCCGCTGCAGCGGCGCCAGGAAATGCTGTACGAATTCGCCTGCCACGAAGGGAACTACCACCTGATGCGTGGCGTACTGGACGGTGCCCGCATGCTGCGCGACGCGAAACGCGAGGGAACGACGCGATGACGCGGTTTCGATTCCTGCTGGCGGCCGCGGCCCTGACGACGCTGGGCGCCACGGCGTTCTCGGCGCAAACGGCGCCGGCCAGGAACCCGTTGGAGGGCCAGGCCGACGCTATCCAGGCTGGGATGGGACTGTTCCGCGGCCGCTGCGGCGACTGCCACGGCATCGACGCGACCGGCGTGCGCGGTCCCGACATCACGCAGGTGTGGGCCAACGGCCGCTCCGACGAGGGGCTCTTCAAGACCATCAGGGGCGGCGTGCCCGGCACGGAGATGCCGGCCAACCCGCGCCTGACCGACAACGAAATCTGGCAGATCATGGCGCACCTGCGCACGCTGGCGGCCTCCACCACGCCCGCCGCGCCCAGGGGGAATGCCGACAACGGCCGGAAGATCTTCGGCGCGATGTGCGCCAGCTGCCACCGCGTCGACGGCACCGGCGGGCGGCTGGGCCCCGATCTGTCGCGCGTGGGCGCGGCGCGCTCCCGCGAGGTGATGGCGCTGCGCATCCGCGGCGGCATCGAAGGGTTCGCGCAGGGCTTCGAGCCCGTGACGCTGACGCCGGTGGGCGGCAAGCCCGTGGTTGGCGTCAAGAAAAACGAGGATCTGTTCTCCGTGCAGATCATGGATGCCGGCGAGCGGATTCAGGGGTTCGAGAAGAGCGCCCTCTCCAGCGTGCAGAACGGCATCCGATCCGCCATGCCCGCCTTCCCGCACTCCCGCCTCAGCGATCCCGAGCTCGACGATCTGCTGCGTTACCTGCAATCGCTTCGCGGCTTCGACCCCGCCGTTCGTCAGTAGGAGATCTCATGCGTCCCACGCCCTGCCGCGCTGCCCTGCTACTCGGAGCCCTGGCCCTCGCGACCACGGCGCTCCTGGCGCAACAAGCGCCGCCGCCGCTGGTGTCGTCGCAGGAGATCCTGGATGGCTTGCCGGCGGATGGATCGCGGTGGCTGACCTTTGGCGGCAACTACGCCAACCACCGCCACAGCCCGCTCACGCAAATCACGCCGGCCAACGTCAACCGGCTGGTGCCGAAGTGGACGTTCCAGACCGGCGTCATCGGCAACTTCGAGACCACCTCGCTTCTGCGCGACAACGTGCTGTACGTGACCGGTCCGCTGAACGTGGCCTGGGCCATCGACGCCCGCACGGGTCGTCAGATCTGGCGCTATCGCCGCGAGCTGCCCGAGAACCTCACCGCGTGCTGCGGGCTCGTCAACCGCGGGTTCGCGATGCTGGGCGACAAGCTGTACATGACCACGCTGGACGCGCACCTGCTGGCGCTGGACATGCGGACCGGTGCCGTGGCCTGGGACGCGACGCTGGAGCAATACACCAACGGGTACGCCGCCACCATCGCGCCCATCATCGCCAAGGACAAAGTGATCGTGGGCGTGGCCGGCGGCGAGTTCGGCATCCGCGGCTTCATCGATGCCTACGACGCCACCACGGGGAAGCGCGCCTGGCGCTTCTACACGATCCCCGGGCCGGGCGAGCCGGGCCACGACACGTGGGCAGGAGACTCCTGGAAGACCGGCGGGGCCAGCGTCTGGGTGACCGGCGCCTACGATGCCGAGCAGAACACGCTGTTCTACGGCATCGGCAACCCCGGGCCCGACTATCACAGCGAGAGCCGCCTGGGCGACAACCTGTACAGCGACTCGCTGGTGGCGCTCGACGCGGACACCGGCAAGCTGCGGTGGCACTACCAGTTCACCCCGCACGACGTGCACGACTGGGACGCCACCGAGGTGCCGATCCTCGCGGACCTGCCGATCGGCGGCGAGACGCGCAAGGTCGTGATGTTCGCCAACCGCAACGGCTTCTACTACACGCTGGATCGCATCACCGGAAAGATCATCGTGGCCAAGCCCTTCGTGAAGACCACGTGGGCCACCGAGATCGGCCCCGACGGACGGCCCGTACTGCAGCCTGGCCACACGCCGAACGAGAAGGGCGAGGTCACGTGCCCCGACATCGCCGGCGGCACGAACTTCTGGCCAGGGGCCTATGACCCATCCACTCGCACGTTCTTCGTGAACGCCCGTGAGGCGTGCATGACCTTCTACGCGTGGAAGCCTGATTACAAGCCGGGTGAGCGGTTCACGGGCGGCGCCGGGCAGCGCGTGCGCACCCCGGACATGCCGGTCTACGGCGCCCTGCGAGCGCTGGATCCGGCCACTGGCATTCGGAAGTGGGAGTTCAAGTATCTGAACCTCTCCACGGCCGGCTTGCTCACAACGGCCTCGGGGCTGATCTTTTCGAGCGACGGCGACGGGAACCTGCTGGCGCTCGACTCACGCAACGGGAAACTGCTGTGGCGCTACCAGATGGGCGCGACGATGCACGGGACTTCGCCCATCACTTATATGGTCGATGGCAGGCAACACGTTCTCGTGCCTGCCGGAACGACGCTGACTGCCTGGGCGTTGCCCTAGAGGGCTCCAGGCCCCGGGCTCCAGGCTCCAGGCCTGCGTCGGTATCGCAGCTTTTCCAACCATCCGGCTCTCCACCTGTTGAGCATTCTTCAACGCTCAGGGGAGAGCCCGGACGCACGGGGTCGAAATCACTAAGCGTCATACGCACACGAAGTGCGTCGCCCATTGGGCCCCGGACGTGCAGCGCCTCAGCCGACACTGTGTGGCAAGACGGGTGCTGGTGCACGTAGAACGCAACACGAGGCTCCTCATGACGCGAAGATATCTCTTGTCCGCCGCTACCGGCGCTGCCGCCGCCTCCTTGGCGATTCCGGTGTTTGCGCAACGCCGCTCCATTCAACCTTCCGCCGTCCAGGACGATCCGGTGCTGGACGAGATCGGCCACCAACTGGAGCGCGCAGCGAAGCAGATGCAGTCGGATCCTCGAGGCGAGACCGCGCGCCAGCTCGCTGCCGCCACACGGATGTGGGCGGCGTGGGCGCTCGCCAATCAATTCGACAATTCCGTCCGCTCCGGGTTGCGGGTGGCGATTGCACGGGAGGGACGGGATGCCGTTCTCGCGCGAGAGTTCGACTTCAACGCGGAGGCGAAGTTGCGGGGGTTCAAGATGCCCCCCAATACCTCTGGCGTGCCCCGCGCCGCCCGGTCGCAGGTGCTCGATGAGATGCTCCGCAGCGGGGTCAGCGGAGGCCTTGGACGACTCGCGGGCGTCTGGGAAGCCGCCGCGCCGACCCTCGATCGTCGTTTCGGAGCGGTTGCGCCCATTGCCGCGCGTCAGAGTCCGGAGTGTGCGAGCGCCCAAGCCGCCCTGATCTACGCCAAGACGATGGCGTTCTTCCTCTGCCTTACACCGGCGGTGGCCGAGCCTGCGGGTCCGGCGATCTGTACCACCGCCGCTGCGACGATCCTGGGGCTCGAATGGTGCATTTGGTACCTGGGGTGCTGAATGCCGCGTGGAACGCGTGTGCGTTGGTTGCTGGTTGCCGTGACGATCGTGATGGCGGCTAGCTCAGGCCCCGAAGTGATGGACTCGAGCGCCTCGCCAGGATGGCGGATTCTGAATCTTGCGTTCATCGTCGGCATGCTCGCCAACACCGTGTGGATGTGGCGTCGGCCACCGGAGCTGAAGTAATCGCAGGAAGGGGCGGGTCACTCACGTGAGCGACCCGCCCCTTCTTTTTTGGGCCAGTCAATCGACCACTACGGCCGCGGGCCGTAGTGTGGCGAGGACTTGCCCACTTCGAGTGCGCCCATGTCGGGCGCGCGGCCTGAGAACCCGTCGGTGACGTTCGGGAGCACGACACCCCGATCGACCGGCGCCGCGTTCGGCTTCAGCCGGAAGTCGAACTGATCCGCCTTGTAGATCTTCTGCACGGTGGCGGCGTCCTGCGCGTCCAGGCGCGGCACGTTCACGAAGATGTCGTAGTCCACGGTCAGGCTGTTCTTGTCCTGGCCGGTCGCCGCGCTGTACTCAGCCAGCGACTCGAAGCTGCGCGCTTGCAGAGCCGCGGTGTGGCCGGGGCCGGTGAAGTCGGCACGCACGCCGGGCGGCGGCGCGCTCCACTGGAAGGCCGCCTTCGCGCCGGGGTTCGGGCGGAACGCGTTGTAGTCCGACGACGTGTAGCTGGTCATCGTGGTCACGTTCAGGATGGCGGGCGCCGCGTTCTCCCCCAGCATCAGGTTGTTCCGCCAGTGCACGTTCGAGGCGGCGGCCGCCTGCGTCTCCGCCAGGATGGTGTTGTTGTAGAACAGCACGCCCGCCGATCCGTTCGTGAGCCGCGTCGAGCCGGCCGGCAGGTGATAGGCGATGTTGCGGATCCAGTACACCGGCCCGCCGAGCGACGGCTGATTGCAGAACGCATGCGACGCGTGGTTGATGAACATGTTCCGCAGCACGCGGATGTTGTGCATCCCGCCGTCGGTCTCGATCGGGTTGTCGTGCGAGCTGGTGATGTAGTTGTTGTAGAAGTCGATCGCCACGGGCCGGCGGTCCCAGTACTCGCGCGGTCGGATAGTGCGGGCCCTCGATGATGCCGGGGCCGCTCGCCACGCTGCCGTCGGGGTTGCCGTAGGTCTCGATGTTGATGCCGTCGTGGAAGTCGGCGATGTAGTTGTAGGCCACGACGTGGCCCGGGCCCGTACAGCTTCACGGCCACGTAGGACGCCATCTTGGGCGGGAAGACCTGCCCGTCGACGCCGTGGAACTTCGTCCACATGTCGCCTGCCCACCCGATCAGGTGCTTGGGATCGTTGCGGCCCTGGAACGTGTTGTCGGCGATGTAGAACTGGCTCGAGCCGGCGTAGTTGGTGAAGACGCCCGCGCCCACGTTCTCGAACCGGCTGCGCTTGACCGTGAGGCCCTTGGCGCCCGCGATGAACTGCGTGCCCGCCTGGATGGCCATCTCGGCGTTCCGGAACGTGAGGCCCTCGAAGTAGGTGTAGTCGGCGGCGCGCACGTCGAAGAGCGCGAAGGCCCCGTCGCCGTCGAACACGACTTCGCCGTCGCCAGCGGCCTTGATGGCAATCGGCATCTCCGCCGTGCCGTCGGCCGTCAAGTAGTAGGTGCCGTCGAGCGGCGTGGTGCGGTTCACGGCGGCGTTGTTGGTGTACTCGTAGCGGTTGTACTTGTAGACGCCGGCGTGCACCAGGATCGTGTCGCCCGGGCGCACGCGCGGACGGCCCGACGTGGCCCAGTCCGTGCCCGCGCACCAGAAGTTGTAGGCGCACATCAGCCCTTCGAAGGCGGGCTCGACCTTGGTCCCCTTGAAGCCGTGCGGGTAGACGTGAAACACGCGCCCGCCGGCATACGGCTTCGGCTCGGGCCGCGTGCGAACCGCCAGCGTCCGCGTCGTCTCCCCAGAGACGCCGTCGGGATCGGCCAGCGTCAGCCGCACGTCATACGCGGTGTCCGGCTCGAGGTCCAGCACGCTGCCCGCGAACATGTTGGGCACGACGACGTCCACGCGCGACTCCGCGTAGATCCGCTCGCCGCCCATCCGCAGGAGCGGAAGCGCGGGCCGCCAGGCGGACTCTCCCGACTTCCGGAACGCCACGTCCACGGACGCATTGCGGTTGGCGTCGCCGTCGAGGAACCATTCGAAGCCGAGGTTGATGAGCGTCGGCGGCTCGACGACCAGCTCGCCGGCGTCGAGGCATCCGGCGACGGCGCCGCCGGAGCCTGCGCTGAGAGGCTGGCGCTCAGCAGGAGGACGGCGGCAGATCCGCGCGGGTCACTTGGCTTGCAGCGCACCGGCACCGGCGACGGCGGCTATGGCGGGCCAGGACCAGCCCAGCGTCGACGGTGACGAGGCGTGGCACGGTCGCCCGCGCGGAGACGCGCATGCACGGGCACGCCGGTCTACCGAGCGTCGAACTCGTCGCCGATCACGCGCTTGCCGGTTTGCGGCGTGCAACCGCCCTTGGGCAGCGCGGTCCCGCAGTTGACCAGCATGCCGGCCAGCGCGCCGAAGTTGCGGCCGTCCCGCAAGGGATACAGCCGCACGGTGAGGATCGTGCCCTCCGGGAACGTGTCGGGCGTGATGCCCTGCCGGCCCATGGCCGTGGCCGAGCCGGTTTCGACGCCCCACGTGACGGGCTTGCCTTCCTTCATCACGGGCTTCCCGGCCTCGTCGAGCAGATGGAAGATCAGCTGCGCGTGGTTGGCGCCCGGGAATGTAGCGGGTCAGCTTCCCGGTCATCGTCTTGGTGGTGGTCTGGTCGTACATCGCGAAGGAGTGGTGCGCCCCCACGGCGGCCGAAAGCGCCATCAGCGCGCCTGCCGCAACGCCCATCGTCAGCACGCGTCGCCTCGCGTTCCTCACGGGTTTCCTCCTGTCGTGGGCTTCTCCCACCCCTTCTCGAAGTGCTGCTCCCAATTCTCCGCCCAGGGCCGGCCGAAATAGTCGATGTAGCCGGGGTCGCCAGGAATGAGCTGCGTGGGCTTGCCGTCGGGACCGTTCACGATCGTGCTCTGCACGCGGCACTCGACGAACATGAACCGGGCCTCGGGATCGTCCAGCCCGCGCCGCTTCTCCCAGGGGGTCACCATCTGCAGCGGCCGCGTGAACGCCTCCGGGTCGTAGAACGTGGTCTCGACGGTAATCGTCTTGCCGTCGGCGCTCGGGCGTGAACGTCTCCACGACCTGCATCTTGCTGCTGAACTCGAACATCGAGTGCGACAGCGTCCAGCCCTGGACGTTGGCGGTCCACGCGACCAGCGTGTTGCCGTTCCAGAACCCGACGGTCTCGCCGAACCACTGCGGCACCTGCTGCACGTGCTTCTTGCCGATCAGCACCCGGCGCAGCAGGTTGTCGGCGATGCCCGACAGGAACTGCACCTGGTGCGGCGTCACCATCAGCTCGATGTCGCCGCCCAGCGAGGCTTCGGCATACCAGCGCATGAAGCCTTCGGGGTAGCAGAACGACGCCATCCACTGCGGCGAGTTGTTCACCACCTCGTGGTAGTTCTGCTGCACCATGCGCCGGCGGTACTCCGGCGTCAGCAGCGACAGCATCGTGGCCGTCTGGAGGTTGCGGCCCCAGACCCACTGCTCTTCGCGGGCCAGCCGGCGGTACCAGCCGTCCCAGTCCGGCATCGTCTGGCGGGTGTGCACCGTCGGCCCGCCGGCCTTCTTGGCCTCCGCCAGCAGCGCGTCGTAGTGCTCCTGCGCGGTCTTGTACGGGAGCGGGCTGACGATCTTGGCCACGTCGCGGTCCAGGTTGCAGTCGCCCCAGGCGCCGAACCGCTGGTCGCGGACCATGTCGGTCAGCGCGCGCGGCGTGTTGCAGCGCGTGTAGCGCTTGTCGAGCCAGTACTTCTCGTCCAGGTAGAAGTTCTTGCTGGTGAAGAGGTCCACCGGCAGCGGCGTGACGCCCGCCGGTGGCGTCAGGCTCACCGGCTGCGCGGCGCCGCGGCCGCGGCCACCGCCGCCGCCGCCCCGCCCCTGCGCCGTGGCCACGTCCGAGGGCGGTCCGGCCCACGACCAGACGGCCACCACCGTTGCAAGGGCCAAGGCCCACCTTCCTCCATGTCGATCCGGCATGGCGGGATTTTACCCCGGACCAGACTGGAGACTGGAGACTTGGCAGACCGGGCACCGGAGACTGGCGTCTATGCACTAGAATCCGCGCCATACGCCCTGGAGGTCCCTGATGTCCATGATCGACAACCCTGCGTCCTCGCGTCCTGCTGTTTCTCGCTCTCGCCTTCGCCGCCTACGCGGGTGGCACGTCCGCGCCTGTCGTGGGCCAGGCCAGCGCCACGGTGTTCGAAGGCGCGCGGCTCATCAACGGGACCGGTGGCCCGGCCGTCGAGAACTCGGCCTTCCTCGTGGAGGGCGCGCGGATCACGCAGGTGGGACGCGCCGGCCAGCTCAAGGCGCCCGCCGGCGCCATGCGGGTCAGCCTGGCCGGGCAAGACGGTGATTCCGGCGATCGTCGACACCCACACGCACCTGTCCAGCGAGCGCCCGGCGCTCGAGGATCAGCTGCGGGGCAAGGCCTACTACGGCGTGTCGCGGCGATGAGCCTCGGCCAGGATGTGGGCCAGGTGGGCCTGGAGGTTCGCGCGAACCCCATCCCTGGCGCCGCGCTCTTCCGCACGGCCGGACGCGGCATCACCATGCCGGAGCCCGGCCGCTCCGACGTGCCCTACTGGGTCAGCACCGAGGCCGAGGCTCGCAAGGCCGTGCAGGAACTGGCCGCCAACAAAGTGGACATCGTGAAGATCTGGGTGGACGACCGGGACGGCAAGTACAAGAAGATGCCGCCCGAGATCTACGGCCCCATCATCGACGAGGCGCACAAGCAGAACCTCCGCGTCACGGCCCACATCTTCAACCTGTCCGACGCCAAGGGGCTGCTGAAGGCCGGGCTCGACGCCTTCGCGCACGGCGTCCGCGACATGGACATCGACGAGGAGTTCCTGGGCATGGCCAAGCAGCGCCGCAACCTGGTGCTCGTGCCGAACCTGCCCGACCGGGGCGTGAAGACCGACCTGAGCTGGCTGAAGGACAGCGTGCCCGCCGCGGAGCTGGCGAAGCTGCAGGCGGCGGCCGATCGCGACAACCCGGCGGCGCAGCGGGCGTTCGGCATCCAGGCCCGCAACCTCGAGAAGATGAACGCAGCCGGCGTGCGCGTCGCGCTCGGCACCGACGGCGCGCGTGCTGTGGGCGCACCACCTGGAGATGGCCGACATGGTGGCCGCCGGGATGACGCCCGCGCAGGTCATCGTGGCCTCCACGCAGCAATGCCGCCGAGTTCATGCGGCTAACCGACGCGGGGACGATCGAGGCGGGCAAGAGCGCCGACTTCGTGGTGCTCGACGCGAACCCGCTCGAGGACATCACGAACACGCGCAAGATCACGGCGGTGTATCTGCGCGGCGCGATGGTGGATCGCGCGGCGATCCGCGCGCGCTGGCAACCGAAGTAGTTCTGGGCCTGGAGCCTGAGCCTGGAGTGGCCTATCTAAACGTCCATCAGCTCCATCGCCGCTTCAATCGTCTTGATCGGGTCGCTGCCGGGCGACGGGCGCCATTCATGGGCGACGTACCCATTCCAGCCCGGCAGGTTCGCGATCGTCTCCGCGATGTAGCGGTAATTCAGTTCCTGGGTCGTGTCGATCTGGTTCCGGCTCGGCACGCCGGCTACGTGGATGTGCGCGATCCACTTGTGGTGCGCCTTGAGCCGCTCCACGATGTCGCCGTCCATGATCTGCAGGTGGTAGATATCGCACACGATTTTCACGTTGGGTGAATTCACCCGCTCGCACAACGCGATGCCCCAGTCCCAGTGCCCGAACACCTGGTCCTCGCGGCCATAGCGCGGATCCGCGCGCCGGTTGTTCATGTTCTCGATGGCCAGGGTGACGTTGCGCTCCTCGAGCTGGCCTTTGATGCGGTTCAGGAACCGGGCGGCGTTCTCGGCCGCCTGCTCGAACGCCATGCCGCGCCGCTGGCCGCCAACCGTGATGATGTTGCGCACGTCGTTCTTGGCGCAGAGGTCGATGTGCTGCCGAAGCGAGGCTTCGATCTTGTCGTGCACTTCGGGGTGGATGATGCCGTTCGGAAAGTCCACGCCGCCCGTGGGCGCCAGCGTGGGCCTGAGCCCGTGCTTGCGCATCGTGGGCCAGTCCTCGGTGCCGATCAGGTCGAAGCCGTGGGCTCCAAGCCGGGCCGCCTCGCGGCACTGGTCGTCGAACGACAGCTTCGTGTCGTCGCCGAAGGCGATGCGCCAGAGCGCCTGTTTGATCCGGTTCTTGCGGCGGATGGGAGTCTGGGCCTGAAGCGGCGCCGATGCCACGAGGCCGGTGGCCGCCACTGCTCCGAGGAACTCTCGTCGTTTCATGGCGCAGATTCTAGTTCAGTCCGCAGGTACACTGCTCCGTCATCAGTTCGTGACGATGTCATCCAACTCTGCCCGGGCGCTGCTGCTCGCGCTGATCGTTTCGGCTCTCGTCCTTTTCTTTGGCCTGGATCTCGATCGTTTCGTCACGGTCGAAGGGTTGGCGGCTCGCCGCGACGCCGTGCAGGCGTACCGCGCGGCTCATCCGGTGCTGGCCGCGATCGTGTTCTTTCTCGCCTATGTCGCCATGGCCGGCGTATCCATCCCTGGCGCGGCGCTGTGGACCGTGGCAGGCGGCGCCGTTTTCGGGATGGCGCTGGGCACCGTGCTGGTGTCGTTCGCGTCGGCGATTGGCGCCACGCTGTCGTTCCTGTCAGCGCGCTTCATCTTCCGTGACTGGGTACAGGCCCGGCTGGGCCACCGCCTCGCCGCGCTGAACGACGGCATCCGCCGCGACGGCGCGCGCTACCTGATCACCATCCGGCTGGTGCCGGTGTTCCCATTCTGGGTGGTCAACCTGGTGCTGGGCCTGACACCGATCCCCACCTGGACGTTCTACTGGGCCAGCCAGGTCGGCATGCTGCCCGCCACGCTCATCTACGTGTACGCCGGCACGCAACTGACGCAGTTTCGCGTGGGGCCGGGGCTGCTGATCGCGCTGGCGCTGCTGGGCGGCTTCACATTGGTGGTCGGGCGGCTCATGGACGGAGTGGCCGCGTGGCGCGTGTACAGGCCGTGGAAGCGACACCGGCCCCAGCACTACAACTACAACGTCGTGGTGATAGGCGCGGGGTCGGCCGGCCTGGTGGCGTCCTACATCGCGGCCGCGACCAAGGCCAAGGTGGCGCTGGTCGAGAAGCATCGCATGGGCGGCGAGTGCTTGAACACCGGCTGCGTGCCCAGCAAGGCACTGATCCGATCGTCGAAGCTGCTGGCGCAGATCGCTCGCGCGCGCGACTGGGGTATAGCCGACGCCAGGGCCTCGTTCGACTTCTCCGACGTGATGGAGCGCGTGAGCCGCGTGATCACGGCCATCGAGCCGCACGATTCGGCCGAGCGTTATCAGGGGTTGGGCGTGGACGTGCACCACGGCACTGCCATCATCACGTCTCCCTGGACGGTGGAGGTCCGCGACGCCAGCGGCACACAGACACTCACCACCAGGAACATCGTCGTCGCCGCGGGCTCACGACCCGTCGTACCGCCGCTGCCGGGGCTCCACGACGCGGGGTACGTGACATCCGACACCGTGTGGGACCTGCGGGAGCAGCCGCGGCGGCTCGTCGTGCTCGGAGGTGGTCCGGTCGGTTGCGAACTGGCCCAGGCATTCGCGCGCCTGGGCAGCAAGGTCACGCTTATCGAGAAGTCACCGCGCCTGCTGGCCCGGGAGGATGAGGAGGTTTCGGCGCTGCTTCACGAGCGGTTCGTCGCGGAAGGGATCGACGTCCGGACCGGGTGCGAGGCGCTGCGCGCCTCCGCTACGCCCGGCGGACGCGGGCTGCACGTGAGGCAGGACGGGGTCGAAGCCGCGCTTCCCTTCGACACGCTGCTGGTGGCGCTGGGTCGCGCGGCCAACACGGAAGGCTACGGGCTGGAGACGCTGGGCATCGCCACTACACCGGCAAGCACAGTCGAGACCAACGCGTTCCTCCAGACCAGGTATCCGAACATTTACGCCTGCGGCGACGTGGCCGGCCCGTATCAGTTCACCCACGTCGCGGCCCATCAGGCGTGGTACGCGGCGGTGAACGCCCTCTTCGGATCGCTCCGGCGGTTCAAGGCCGACTATCGTGCCGTGCCGTCGGCCACGTTCACCGATCCGCAGGTGGCCCGTGTCGGCCTCAACGAGACGGACGCCCGCGCGGCAGGCACGCCGTATTCAGTGTCCACCTATGATCTCGGGGATCTCGATCGCGCGATCGCGGACGGTGAGGCCCACGGGTTCGTGAAAGTGCTGACGCGCCCGGGCACGGACGTCATTCTGGGCGCAACGTGTGTCGGAGCCCATGCGGCCGAGATGATCGCGGAGTTCGTCCTGGCCATGACGCATCGGCTGGGGCTCGGCAAGGTGCTGAGCACCATTCACATCTACCCGACGTTCGCCGAGGCCAACAAGTACGCTGCGGGCGTCTGGCGGCGGGGCACCGTGACCGCGGGTCAGGAGCGATTCCTTACGACGTTTCACGCGTGGAAGCGTGGAGAGGGTGGATTGGGCGAAGTGCTCGGTGCCGCTCCGGACTTGTTACGACGCGAACGGCGCTGACTGCCGCACAGTGTAGACAGAACCAGCCGGACTCAGTTTCGATTCGTAGAGCGCGACGTCGAGCGGGCTGAAGGACCCCAACTCAGGAACCGTGGGCTTGAGCCGCGGTGGTGTGCGAAAGCGCGCGACCGTGATGTGGGGCCGCCAATCTCGATTCTCGCGCTCGTAAATGCCGGCGGCCTCGAAATCCAGCATCAACTGTCCGGTCAGCTCGTTGGCGCGGCCGGCCCAGGCGTCTCCCGGAAGCGCATTCTCCTGCAGGCCCAACATGGCGACACGCGGGGTCTCGCGAAAGCGCCAGACGTGAAAGCTCGGCCGGCGGGCCGCCTGCGCGCGCCGGCGAACAGTGTCCGCGATATCGCCTACTCCGGCTGCCGGTTGGCTGCCCAGGAACACCATCGTGACGTGCAGCGAGTCAGCGGGCGTGGGCCGCACGCCGTCCAGCCCGGCCAGCGTCTGCTGCTGCCACGCGGTCACGCGCTGGACGATCGCGTCCGGCAGGCGGAACGCCACGAAGAGCCGCGCGCGCGGCGGCGCTTCGCCTGGTTCCATCGGTCAGCGCACGTCCCGCGCGCAGCGGAACCCCACGTTCAGATTCACGCGGTCGGGCTGATTGGGCGTGCGGTTCGACACCCGCAAGTTGCTCGGGTCGTCGCCGTAGCTGCCACCCCGCACGAGCCGCACGCGGCCGGAGGGGCTGCCCTTTGGATCGGTCACGGCCTCGGCCGTGTAGGTGCCCGCCCAGTCGGCCACCCATTCCCAGACGTTGCCGGCAAGGTCGTAGACGCCGTAGGCATTGGCTGCGTACTGCCCGACTGGCTGGGCCGCGTCGCCCTCGAATGCCGCGCCGTTGGTTGCCCCGGCAGCGTCGGTTGGCGCCTTGTCGCCCCACGGATAGAGGACGCCCTCCTGCCCGCCGCGCGCGGCGCGCTCCCATTCGGCCTCGGTGGGCAGACGCGCGCCGATCTTGGCGCAGAAGTCGTGGGCCTCGGTCCACGTCACGACCACCACCGGATGGTTGTCGGAGCGGCTCCAGATGGGCTGCTCGTCCATGTGCAGGCCCTGCCGCTTGAACATCCCGACCGTGACCTCCGTGGTCATCAGTTCGAACGGCCGCGACAACGTGACGGCATGCCGCGGCTGCTCATCCGAGCTGCACCGAGGGTCGCCTGGCACGCATCCCATCTGAAACGTGCCAGCCGGTATCGTGGCCCACGCGATGCCCATCGTGCGCGGCGAGCCACCCGCGCGCTGCGCGGCAGCACTGCTCGTGAGCACGCAGAAAGCAACGAGCACCGTCACCGGCCACCCGCTCCCTGATCTGGTCACATGCCTCCAGCTTGTCCACCGAAGCGCCGAAGGCGCGAAGGTGGACGATGTAGTATGACCGACGCCGCCCTGGCGCGCATTCCATGTCGAAGTTCAGCTTCTGCCCGCGGTGCGGCGCGCCGCTCGCGACGGCCCACCCCGGCGAGGACGCCGGCCACGCGCGCCGGCCGTTCTGCTCGCAGCGATGCGGCTTCGTTCACTACGACAACCCGACCCCGGTGGTGGCAGCCGTTGTCGAGCACGAGGGCAAGGTGCTGCTCGCGAGGAACAAGGCGTGGCCAGTCACCTGGTACGCGCTGGTGGCCGGATTCCTGGAACGCGACGAGACGCCCGAAGACGCCGTGCTACGCGAGGTCAAGGAAGAAGTGGGGCTCGAGGGCGGCCCGCCGCGACTCATCGGCGTCTACCCTTTCACCCGCATGAATCAGGTGATCCTGGCGTACCACGTCGCCACGACGGGCGACGTGCGGCTTGGCGACGAGCTGGTGGACTACAAGCTGGTGGAGCCGGCACACTGCGGCGCGTGGCGGGCCGGCACGGGCTGGGCGCTGCGCGACTGGTTGCGCGCGAAGGGCCACGAGCCCGTGATGAGCGACCTGCCTGGATAAGAGACGTAGCAGGTCGAGGTTCAGAATTCTCAGAGCTCTAGACTCTAGGATTTTCCGAGAGCCAGGAGCCCAGAGCCTGAAGCCCGGAGGTGATTCGATGAAAGCTGTCTGGTTCGAACGGAAAGGTCCCGCACGCGAGGTGCTGGTGCACGGGGAGATGCCCGACCCGGAGCCGGGCCCCGGCGAGGTGCGTGTGCGCCTGCGCGTGTCGGGCGTCAACCCCACCGACACGAAGACGCGTGGGGGCTGGCTGGGCATGATCGCGATGCCGTTTCCCCGGATGATCACCGGCCAGGACGGCGCCGGCGTGATCGACCGCGTGGGCCCTGGCGTGTCGGCGACGCGCGAAGGTGAACGCGTCTGGGTGTACGAGGCGTACCTGGGACGCGCGTTCGGCACGCTGGCCGGGTTCGTCGTGGTGCCCGCTCGCAACGCCGTCCGTCTGCCCGACGGCATCGACGACGACACGGGCGCTGGCCTCGGCGTCCCGGCACTGACCGCGCACCGGTGCCTCTTCATCGACGGCCCCATTCACGGGCGCACCGTGCTCGTGCAGGGAGGCGGAGGCGGCGTCGGGCACGCGGCCATCCAGCTCGCGCGCTGGGCCGGCGCGCGCGTCATCGCCACCGTGAGCCGCGACGCCCAGCAGGCCGCCGCGCTGGCGGCCGGTGCGCACGTGGTGGTGAACCGCAAGACGCAGCGCGTGGTCGAGGAAGTCCGCAATGCCACGAGCGGCCGCGGCGTGGACCGCATCGTGGAGGTGGCCTTCGACGAAAACATCCAGGCCGATGCGGACATGCTGGCCGTGGGCGGCGCCATCGCCACCTACTCCGCCGGCCCCGTGCCGACGCCGCCGATACCGTTCTTCACGCTGATGCGGAACTCGCACACCGTCCACTTCGTGCTGGTCTACACGATGGGCGACCACGCGCACGACGTGGCGATTCGGGACGTGACGGCGTGCCTCGAGGCCGGCGCGTACCGCACGCACGTGGGTGTACGCTTTCCCCTGGCCCAGGCCGCCGACGCGCACGAGGCGCAGGATTCAGGCCAAGTCGTCGGCAAGATCCTGGTCGATATCCAGGCTTAGCGGAAGCGGGTCGCTATACAGGGCGCACCGATCACGACCATCGGCTTCGACTTTCTGTTTCGAAAGACTCCGCGCAACATGACCAAGATGAAGGCGTTGGCGCGCGCCCTGGGCGCGACGATTCTTCGACCCCACTATCCGGCATCGGACCTCTATCGCATCGTGCGCGACAGCGACTCGCTCCAAGTCGACCTGATGGCCACGATTCACGGCGTGCGTTCATTCGCGGGCGTGCGAGACCGCGCGACTCGGCTGGATATTGGAGGAGCCCCTCTTCTCGTCGCATCACTCGACGACATCATCAAGAGCAAACGCGCGGCCAAGCGGCCGCGTGACCTTGCCGTGCTTGCAACCCTGGAGGCTGCCCGTGGCGCCAAAGAAGCCCCGGCGAAAAGACAAGCTCGCCGCTCTCGCGCGCGAAGCTGAGCGAGCCGATCGAGAGCTGGTCGCTCGGTGGCACCGCCTGCCCCCCGAGCGGCGCACACACTTCCTACGGAAGCGCGTCGGCCCTGGCCGCACTGCACTCTAACCGTCGGATTGATCCCGACATCATTTGCAGTTGGCGGCGTTTCAACCATGCCGTCGAAGAAGCGCGACGGTAAGCGCGCTGACCCAGAGATAGAAGGCGTAAAGGTGGATCCGTTCCATCGTGCCGACCAACGGCGTCGGCAATTGGTCGATCATGCTCGGCACGTAGGCCAAACGTCCCAGCACCGGAGATGAAGGCAACCGTGAGGAGGAGCTGCGAGAACACTCGGAACCCGCGACCGAATGCGCCCGCGCCCATCGCGATGACCGCACAGGCGAGGAGCATGAAGACGCCGCCGAGCGCGATGTGCCCGGCGTCGGTCCACGTGAAGACGTCGGGGCGCTGGTGCATAGGAAAGAACCTCAGCGGACCTAAGAGAACGAATGCGACCAGGAGCCAACCCGTGAGGCGGAGACGCCGGTTGCCGTTGCTTTCTCTGCGAAGAGGACTGCAAGTATCTGAAGGAGCTTCACCCGGAGGGCGGTCGTGGGCGCACCGATGGCTGACAACTCACTGATCACTTGATCCGCGAAGCTGTAGCCCGGATAGCGCAATCCGCACAGGATGTCGGCCGTGACATAGACAGTCGCCGACAGCACGCCGGCCAGCAGCAGGAGGCTCCTGATGATCCTGGTCATTGGCGCGTCCGTCTGCCTGTCCATTGACGTGGGAGCGTACCCACCTACCCTGGTTGCGCGGTTCCTGTTGTCGAAAGCCGCCGACGCGCACGAGGCGCAAGATTCGGGCCGCGTGGTCGGCGAGATCCTGGTGGACCTGCCGACCTTCTGGGGTGAGCCGAGCGTTATCGAGTAAACCTGAGTTCGTCTATCGCCAGACCGCCCATTCCGTTGAGCCCCTGGGTATCCACGTGGCTGTTCGTCGTAAAGAACTCAAATCCTGTGATGTTCGAAAGGTTCACGTTCCGACGATCTATCAGCAGGTCCCAAATACGCCACATGCTCCCAAAGCTCTGGTTGAGTTGCAGCCCCGAAGGTCCGTAGTAGATGAGCCCGTTGAAGTCGTCAAACGCGAACCCGCGGAGCGAATAGCCGCCCACTACTCGGTAGGCGAAACTTGTCACACCTGGCGCGAATTTGACGAAGATATTGATTTTGCAATCAACGCCCGATGGCGTCGCGGCCTTAGCGCATATCCCGTTTGAGCCTTGCAATCCAGTTGCCGATACTCCAACGGGAATATCTGGGAGCCGGAAGACGGCGACCTCGCCACCGCCTGTAAGGCGAGGACCGGCCGGCGTCGAATAGAACGTTAAGCCCTGATGAACGTTGTCCACACCAAGCGGACTCAGCAATTGGGCAGCGTTCCACCGTCGGTGCATCGAGACAGAACCGTACCGGAACCCACACCTTCGAAGCTCAGAACGACCTCACCGGCCGGCGGGCATAGCACGACGCCCTGCTGCATTAGGTATCTGAGCGTGGACGCGGTGTAGACGATGGCCTCCGCCGCAAGTTCGTTGAATTGCACTCGGGCGACGAGGTCATCGATCATGTATACACGTGTTCGTCCCCGAAGTCGTCTTCCCAGACCGCCTTCCCGCGCGATCAGTCGTGTTCGAAGTCGCGAACATAATCCCCGTCCTCATCGAACACATCGGGCCCTGGACCGCTGAGCGCATGAATATCCTTCTCGCTTCGGAAACGCGTGACCGTCCAGAGCTGAAGCCTCTCAAATGCCTCCGTGGTTGACGCGAAGTCGATGAAGCCACGCCCAAACGGATACGGAAAGTCGTTTTCGTCACGATTCTCGTTGACGAGTTCTACCAAACTCGGGTCGCCCCAGCGTCGACCCGGCCAGTGTGGGTGGGCATCGTTCCTTGCGTGTCCGGGCGAGGTCAGGTCCTGGAGGAGGTGCAGGTAACGCCCAAGTCCTTCGAGGCCCGCGTTGTGTGTGGGCGTCCCAGGGGGCCGCCTGCAAGTCTCGCCGAATCTTAGGCAATGAGGTCTCATTGCGTGTCGTAGTCGGCGACCCGAAGTAGTGCACCGGAAATGGAAACCTCAAGCTTGCGCTGCAGTCGACTCCCTCCTGCTCGCCCCACCGTGTGG